>CAWEMK010000008.1:0-491501 GCA_963810125.1 uncultured Alphaproteobacteria bacterium | reverse complement strand
TTGCCCGGGGTGCGGCGGTTTAACTCCTGTTTCGTCTCGAGTTCGTCTATCGTCTGCTGGTGCTCGCTCTTGGCTTGCTGCAGCTGGCCGTCGGCTTTAATCACGTCCGCGCGGGCCACGCGAGTTTGCGCGTCGATCTCTGCAACCTTGCGCCGCGCCAATTCCACCGCGGCCTTCTGTCTCGAGTTCATCCAACCGCAAAATTGGGGCGCCAGCGGCCACGGAAGCGCTGTTGCTGATGAAGACCTCGGCGACCCTTCCGTTCATGATCTCTGGCAGGATCGGAACGGTGCGGAAGAAGAGCGTCACGTTGGTCGTCGACGGGTGGTTGTAAAACACGGTTGTGATCAGGAGCACGGTCAGTACGAGACAGCCGGTGATTCCCCATCGGAGCTCGAACCACACCGAGTAGAACGTTATTTCCTTGCCGAACCGCTTTCCTTGGGCATAGCGGCGATAGAGATAGTCCGGGAGCAGCGTGACCAGCGAGCACAGAAGCATCTCAAGCATGATCGAGCTCCTTCTTGCCCGTGACAACCCGCGCAGGTTTCCGCGGCGCAGCTGCTTCGTCATCGGCATGGTCGTCGTGCGCTATGTGCGGCGGCGTGCGGCCCGGCACACCCTCAGCGCCCGCACCCGGCTTTACACCGGCCATCCTTTCGACCGAGCCGGCGATGCGGCCCAGGAAAGCGCCGAAGTCCGGAAGGTCAATGAACGCCAGCAATAGACCGGCAATCCAGAAAATGTGCATGTGCGTGAAAAGAGAGATCAGGCCGAGAATGGCGACAATCTCGAACTGCACCTTTTGCCCTTTGTGTGCAATTTGCTCGGGCAACGAATGCAGGCGGAAGTACAGGACGCCGAAACCAACGACGGAGAGACCGAGGATAACGGCCATGACAACCATGAGCACGTCGGTTTCACCAGGCGCGGTGATGAATGCCGGAAGATTGTGGGCCGCAGCGGGGTGAATCTGCTCAGCCATAGCAGGCCTTAAAGCGGTCAAGGCGTATCAATTTCGACCCCTCGTTTTTTAGCATCAGCTTTGAGACTACCCGGCTTCTACATCGGTAAACAGGGGCTGCCCAGATGATCTTGAGAGGGCCTAGCAATCTATTGACGCGCAGAATTGCAGAATTGATCTAAGTCAAAGGTGCGCTCGTTGAAGACCCCCACAATTACACCTAACACGGGAGATTGTGGCGATGGCAAAGGATCCCAAGGCCCACGAAGGCCGGATCGACCAGTTCTTTTCGGGGCCAGGCGCGCGCGCCGATCGGTGGCGGGATTTGCAGGACGCGGCGCAGGCCTGGGCCGCCGGCACGGAAAACCGGACAAAATTTGAGGCGATGCTCGTCGAGCTGGCGGCGACTGAAGAATATCACGCTTATCCAGGTCCCCACCTTTTGACAGCATTGCGCGACAATGCTGCCGCAGACGATGCACGCTCCACCGTCGCCCTTGTGAGGAAGATCAGCACCGCGCTGCTCACCCGGTCGTTCCGCCAGCACGCCGGCGATTGGGAAGTGAATGGCGAAGGCGATGGCGCAATACCGGATATCCTGCCACCGACTCTCGGCCGCGGTGAACTCCACCGGCCATATTTCGAAACATTGATCGTCACCGGCCTTCCGGCCGAGCGCTGGCCGAGTTTTTGTGCCGAGTGGCGCAGGCTGCGTCGGCCGCTTGACCAATTCGTCTACGAGCCAGTGATCGTTGGCAGCGTTGAAGATGCGTTTTGCGCGACAATGCTCAATCCTGACATCGCCGCTGTCGTCATCAATGAGGGCTTCGTATTCCGGACGCGCCATGACGCGCCAGTCTTGCGCACACTTTCGGCATCGATGGAGCAGCAATACAAGACAGAAATATCGGCGCTGCAATTGGCTCAAATGTTGAAGAGGGTGCGTCCCGAGCTCGATCTCTACATTGTGTCGAACCGGCGGGTTGAGGAATTAGCGGGCAATCCGCAAGCGGCCGTGGCCCGGCGAATCTTTTACTCGGTGGAAGAACTGCTTGAGTTGCATCTGGCAATTCTTGAAGGCGTGCAAGATCGCTATGACACGCCATTTTTTGACAACCTCAAGAAATATGCACAACGGCCGGTCGGCACCTTCCATGCGCTGCCGATCGCGCGCGGAAAGTCGGTGTTCAAGTCCGACTGGATCCGCGACATGGGCGAATTTTACGGTCCCACGCTTTTTCTGGCCGAAAGCAGTGCGACGACTGGCGGACTCGATAGCCTTTTGGAGCCTACCGGCAACATTAAAATAGCGCAGGAGAAAGCCGCGCGTGCCTTTGGCGCGGACCACGTATTCTTCGTCACCAATGGCACCTCCACCTCCAACAAAATGGCCGTGCAGGCCCTGCTCGGGCCGGGCGATATCGCCATTGTCGATCGCAATTGTCACAAGTCACATCACTACGGAATGGTGCTGGCCGGTGCGCAGCCGCTTTATGTCGAGGCATTCCCGATGACGGAATATTCGATGTATGGCGCGGTGCCGCTGCGCACCATCAAGGAAGCGCTCCTCAATCTGAAGGCCGAAAACAGATTGAACCGGGTCAAGATGCTCGACCTGACGAATTGCACCTTCGACGGCCACATCTACAACACGCGCCGCGTGATGGAAGAGTGCCTGGCGATCAAGCCGGACCTGATCTTCCTGTGGGACGAGGCGTGGTTCGGGTTTGCCCGATTTTCGCCGTTCCTGCGCCCGCGCACCGCGATGGGCGCAGCCAACGATATCGAGGCATGGTTGAGCGACCCGGCATCCGTGACGGCCTATGAAAAACAACAGGCCGAGCTCGGCAAGAACCCGTCGGCTGAAAAACTGTTGAGTACGCGGCTTATTCCGGATCCGCGCCAGGTGCATTTGCGGGTCTATCAAACCCATTCGACGCACAAATCAATGTCCGCGTTGCGGCAAGGTTCGATGCTGCTGGTGAAAGACATTGATTTTCACACCGTTGAGGCCCAGTTCCATGAAGCGGTGTTCACGCACGCGTCGACCAGTCCCAACCAGCAACTGATCGCGAGCCTTGACGTCGCGCGCCGGCAGATGGAGCTGGAAGGGTACGGGCTGGTCGGAAACGCCATTGAGGTGGCGTTTGCCATACGCCAGGCCGTTGCGTCGCATCCGCTGATTTCGAAATATTTCCACATCCTCGGTGCCGACGGCATGGTGCCGGCGCAGTATCGGCAGAGCGGTTTCACTGATTTCCTGGCGCCGGGGATGCCAACTGGGCCATCGCACTCAAGAGCATGCAGGACGACGAATTCTGCCTCGATCCGACCCGGATGACGTTGGTCTGCGGGACCGCCGGGTTCGACGGCACGCAATTCAAGGGCTTGCTGGCCAGCCGCTACAACATCCAGCTCAACAAGACCTCGCGTAATTCAGTCCTGCTGCAGTCCAATATCAACAATACGCGCAGTGACGTGGCGCACCTGATCCGAGTCCTCGTGGAAATCAGCCACGATATCGACCAACGCCTCACTCAGGGCGGTCCGAATGTGCGCAAGACGTTTGAGGCGCAGGTCAAGAGCCTGATGACGGACGTGCCGGACTTGCCGAACTTCTCGCACTTCCATGAAAGCTTCCGGAAAGATGCGGGCAAGCGGACCAACGAGGGTGACATTCGCAGCGGATTTTACTCGGCTTACGATGCCGCCGGCTGCGAATACATTCGTCTCGCTGACCCCGAAATTGACCGCCGGCTGAAGAGCGGCCCCGATTTGGTCTCCGCAAACTTCGTCATTCCTTACCCGCCGGGTTTCCCGATCATGGTGCCGGGGCAGGTGATCACGAAAGAAACAATCGACTTCATGCGCAAATTGGATGTGAAGGAGATCCACGGTTACGATGCTACAGAAGGATTGAAACTGGTGCGCGCCGAGGCTTTGGCAAAGATCGCCGGAGTGTCGCCAAAACGCGCGGCGTGACTATCGTCGAAACGACGCTGAACCTCGGCTGAGCCCCACCTCGTAAAGGATAATCGGGTGACATCATGATCAATTGGTTCTTCCAGACGCTAAAAAGCTATCCGGAAATCGCGATCTTTCTGTCATTAGGCCTTGGTTATTACTTCGGCTCCTTTACCTACAAAGGTCTTGGCCTCGGCGCGGTGACCGCGACGCTGGTCGCGGCGGTCATCATCGGGCAGATCGGCATTACGGTTACAGGGCCGCTGAAGCCATTCGCGTTCCTGATGTTCCTGTTCGCCATCGGATACGGGGTAGGGCCGCAGTTCGTGCGTGGCATCGCGCAGGACGGCGTTCCGCAAGCAGTTTTCTCGGTGGTGCAGTGCGTGTTCTGCCTGCTCGTGCCGTTCGCCATCGCCAAGTTCCTCGGCTACGATTTAGGCGCCGCTGCGGGCCTTTATGCCGGCTCACAGACGATCTCTGCCTCGATGGGTCTTGCCACTGACGCCATCAATCGCGCCGGCCTTACCGCTGATCAGGTCAAGCCGATGCTGGACATGATGCCGGTCGCCTACGCGGTCACATACATCTTCGGCACTGTCGGCTCGGCCATCATCATTGCGCTGGTCGGTCCGTCCTTGCTCGGTATCAATCTCGTCGAGGCCTGCAAGCGCTACGAAGAGGAACGCGGCGGCAAGAAGGCCGCAACGGGAGCCGGCACGGCCTGGCATCAATTTGATCTGCGCGCCTATCGCGTGAAGCAGGACGGGGCTGCGGTCGGCAAGACCGCGGCACAGGCGGAAGCGTTGCTGCCGAACGAGCGTGTCTTTGTCCAGCGCATCCGCCGCAACGGCCAGATCATCGAAGCTGGATCCGACACAGTCATTCAGGCTGGCGACATCCTCGCTGTGGCGGGGCGCCGCGAAGTGCTGGTCAACGTACTCGGTGCGGCGGCGGAAGAGGTCGAAGACCGCGAGTTGCTCTCGGTGCCTGCCGAAGGTGTTGACGTCTACGTCACCAGCAAGGACGTCGATGGCAAGACGCTGGCAGAAATCGCTACCAGGCCGATGGCGCGCGGCATTTTCCTGCGCAAGATTGCGCGTGGCGCGATTGCGACCGAAATTCCGATCTTGCCGGACACCAAGCTGAACCGCGGCGACGTTGTCACGTTGGTTGGAAGCACGCAGGACATCGCGAGGGCGACCCAGGCGATCGGCGTCGTCGATCGGGCAACCGATATAGCGGACGTCGCCTTCATCGGCGGAGCCGTCACGATCGGAGCGTTGCTCGGTGCCTTCGTCTACAAGGTGGGCGGAATTCCGCTGACGCTGTCCACCGCCGGCGGCGCACTGTTCTCCGGCCTGTTCTTTGGCTGGCTGCGCTCGGTAAAGCCGACCTTCGGCCGCATACCGTCCCCCACTGTGTGGTTCATGAACTCGGTCGGGCTCAATATCTTCATCGCTATCGTCGGCATCTCGTCGGGGCCGGCCTTCGTGGCGGGCCTGCAGAAACTCGGATTCAGCCTGTTCACATGGGGCATGGTGGCGACGACGGTCCCGCTGATCCTGGGCATGTTCGTCGGCAAGTACGTCTTCAAATTCCACGACGCCCTGTTGCTCGGCATTGTCTCCGGTGCCCGCACCACGACAGCCTCGCTTGGCATGGTTTGCGACGCCGCCAAAAGCCAGATCCCGGCGCTTGGGTATACGGTGACCTACGCGGTCGGGAACACGTTGCTGACAATTTGGGGAATGGTCCTTGTCATGCTGCTGAGCTAGGCGCGAAAGCCGCGAATTTAATATTAGTTTGAACACAGAAAAATCGGGAGTGCCGCATGGCTGACATCCTCACGCTGAAAAAATTCGAAGCTTTGGGCCCGTTTGAGATCAAGAACGAGCTGATAGATCTCGCCAAGGAAACGTCCAAGACGACACAGTCCGCATTCCTGAATGCCGGCCGTGGCAATCCCAACTGGGTTGCGACAACCCCGCGCGAAGGTTTTTTCCTGCTCGGCCAGTTCGCCATCACTGAGAGCAAGCGGGTGATGGAACTCTCGCCCGGAATTGGTGGGATGCCGCAAGCGAATGGCATCGCGTCGCGCCTCACCGCATGGCTTGCCAAGCACGCGGACATGCCGGGCGCCGATTTTCTTTCGGAAATGGTGAGTTTTGCGGTCAAGACCTTCAAGTTTGAGCCGGATGCATTTATCCACGAGTTGGTCAATTCGATCATCGGCGATAATTATCCGGTGCCTGATCGCATGCTGGTCCACAACGAAAAGATCGTACACGAATACCTGATGTGGGCGATGTGCGGCAAACCGCACCCAGCCGGCAAGTTCGACATTTATGCGGTCGAAGGCGGCACGGCAGCGATGTGCTACATCTTCAAATCGTTGAAGGCCAATCGGTTGCTGTTTCCCGGCGACACGATCGCGCTCGGCACGCCGATTTTCACGCCCTACATCGAGATGACGCACCTGGAAGACTACGCCCTCAAGGTCGTGAATATCGCGGCGCCGCAGGAGAATCGATTCCAGTACTCCGACGCCGAACTCAAGAAGCTCGAAGACCCGAAGATCAAGGCGTTCTTCGTCGTCAATCCCGGCAATCCGAGCGGAATGGGCATGAGCCGGGAAACGATTGCCAAGCTCGTGAATATTGTGAAGACAAAACGCCCCGACCTGATGCTGCTGACGGATGACGTGTATGGAACGTTCGTCAACGATTTCCGCTCGCTGCTCGGTGAGCTCCCGTATAACACCATCGGTGTCTATTCTTATTCCAAGTATTTCGGCTGCACTGGCTGGCGGCTGGGCACCATCGCGGTCCACGAGAAAAACATCTTTGACGACATGATCGCCAAACTACCGGCCGAACATGTGAAAGCGCTGGACAAGCGTTACGGTGGGTTAACCCTGGAACCACGCAAGTTGAAGTTCATCGATCGTATCGTTGCCGACAGCCGCGACATTGCTCTCAATCACACTGCGGGACTTTCGTTGCCGCAGCAGGTGATGATGAGTATTTTCTCGCTCTACGAACTGATGGATTCCAAGAAAGAGTACCAAAAGGCGTGCATGGAGATCGTCCATAAGCGCATGATAGCGCTGCTTGAGGGCATGGGCCTCGAGGTCCCGCCGAACCCGAACTTCGATGCCTATTACGCGCTGATCGATTTCGAATTCTGGGCCCGCAAGAACATCGGCGATGAAGCGGTTGAATATCTGAAGAAAAATATCCACCCGCTCGATCTGGCCTTCCAATTGGCCGAGGCACACGGAATCGTGTTGCTGAACGGCGGCGGATTTGATGCTCCCAATTGGTCGCTTCGCGTGTCGTTGGCCAACCTGCCCGACGAGGCGTACGACGAGATCGGGCGCGGCGTCCGGTCCATCGCGCGCGGCTATCGCGAAAGATACGAAGCGTCGAAAGGCGCGTCAAAAAAGTGAGCTGGTGAGTGGCCGGGGGTGACGCCCCGGCCTCGTTTTAGTGCTTGTCCATAGGCATTTGCCGCATGGGCCAGAATGGGGGTTGTGATGTCCTTCGTTCAACACGTCGTCAAGACCGGGCCCGAGGTTTTTCTGTTTTTGGCGATTGCGATCGGGACATTGCTCGGGCGATTGCGCATCGGCGGATTTTCGGTCGGTGCCACGGCGTGTACCTTGATCGTCGCGGTTATTCTGGGCCAGCTTGGCACCTTCGCTATTCCCTCGCTGCTCAAGTCGATCCTCTTCAGCCTTTTTGTCTTCACCATCGGCTATCGGTCGGGTCCTGAGTTCTTTGCCTCGCTGAGCGTGCGGACGCTTGCGCAAGTCGTCTTGGCGCTTGTGATCGGCGTGACGGGTCTTGCCGTCGTGCTCGCGTTCGCTTTCACACTGAAGTTTGATTCCGGCACCGCCGCCGGTGTCGCTGCGGGCAGCCTGACGCAATCATCGATGATGGGCACGGCGTCCGGTGCTTTGTCGCAGCTCGGTCTTCCAGAGGACGTGTTGCATCAGCAACAGGCCAACATCGCCGCCGGTTATGCCGTCACCTACATCTTGGGTTACATCCTGGTCTTGCTGTATGTGCCGCTGGGTGCGCCGCTGCTGATGGGGGTCAACCTGAAGGAGGAAGCGCGGAAACTCGAAACAGAAATGTCGGGCGGCGCCGAACCGAGGGCCAAAAATCTGTTGTATAGAAAATTTCAGGCCCGTGCCTACCAGGTGTCAGTAGCGGCAGGCCGGACCGCAAGTGAGATCGAAGAAGAAATCGGACGGCGCGTTGTCGTCGAGCGGATACTGCGCGGCGAGGCAGACGTTGAGGTGCGTCCTGATACGCGTCTTCAGGCAGGCGACGAAATTCTGCTTGCCGGACCGACAGTTGCCGTTATCGACGCTCATCCGATCATAGGCCCTGAAATTGCGGGCGAGCGCGTCATGAATTCTGTGCCCGGCGAGGTGCTCGAGCTCCTTGTGTCGTCCCGTGAGCTGCATGGGCGGAGTTTGGCTGAAATCGTCGAGCGAATCGGGGATGATGCTCGCGGAGTATTCTTGCGTTCCTTGGTACGGCACGGGCAGGAGGTGCCGCTAAGCCCCGGGACACGCATCTACATCGGCGATGTCATGACGCTTGTCGGTTTGTCGCGCGATCTGAGCCGAGTGACGGCACGCGTTGGGCAAGTGCTGCGAGCCGGCGACCGCATCGATGTCGCTTTCGCCGGCTTTGGCCTTGCGATTGGCCTGCTCGTTGGCTTGCTGAGTATCACCGTCGGTTCGGTCCCGCTCACGCTTGGCGGCGGGGGCGGCGCACTGGTGGCCGGGCTTGTGTGTGGCTGGTATCATTCTCGTCGGCCGACGGTCGGAGCGATACCGCCGGCGGCGCAGCAAACTCTCATCGACATCGGGCTAGGCGGTTTCGTCGCATCCATCGGTTTGGTGAGCGGCGCCGCGGCCTGGACGGCGATACAGGCTCACGGCCTGACGCTGCTGATGGTGGGCGTCGCGGTCACGCTGACGCCGCTGGTGGTCGGAACATTGTTCGCGCATCGGGTCTTGCACATGAACCCGGTCATTATCTGCGGCGCGCTCGCCGGCGCCATGACAGTCGACGCTGCGGTGACGGGCTGCTGCGAAGTTGCGGAAAGTCAGACGCCGGTTCTAGGCGTCGCCGTTCCTTATGCCATTGCCAACATTGTTCTGACGGTGCTGGGACCGATCATTGTGGGCGTGACGTATGTTGGCTGACGCCGTTAGGCGTCAGATCGGCTCTTTAAACCGCGCGCACCATTTTGGCCTAAATCGTGCGGCGACTTTTGGCGAGCAATTGATTTTGCAGGATTCCGTCACGCACTCCATGAGCTCGCCCGCGCTCTCGTTCGCGTCGGCCGGAGGCGCTGCGGCGGTGGCTGCTGGAGACAAATTGCCCCTGTTCGGGGCGGCCTGCGGGAGCGGCCTGCGATGGAGCGTCCTGGGGAATGATCTGGCTTGTCGGAGGCTCGGGCCTGGGTTCGTCCTGGTGAAACCAGTCACCTGATGACGCACACCCGGCAAGGGCGAGGAGGAGCAGCAATGGACATAGCTGTCTCATTTTTTGAATTACATCCGTTGACGGCAACATTCGACTGATCGTGCGCAATGTTTCGGCGCGCGCACTGAGCGGACGCAGACGCTACCATCGCGTGCCGCCTTTATTTGGCGAACCGACTATTTTGAAGCGGTCGGCGACTCTACCTTATGCCAGGTGCTGTCAGGATTGTAAGCCGTCATTCGCTCGGCAAGTTTGGCGGTGTTCGGACCGAGGTCTTTCTCATAAACCGTGCCGGTGTGATTGACGATGAATGTCATCACGCCGGAATTTCTGTACTCGGCCGGGTAGGCGACCAGCGCGAAGCCGCCGATCATTTTGCCTTTCACAACGTAGTCCAGTTCGCCGCCGGGAGCTGCGGCCCCTTGTTCAGTAAGAATTTTGAAATAGTAGCCGTGATAGGGCGTGCGCCCGCCACCCGTACGATAACCTTGAGTGGTTGCCTTGGCGATGAGCTCGCCCAGAGGACTTGCGTCATTGTTCTGAGCGTCTGGCCAGTACAGCCCATCCTTCTTGCCGGCGCTGCTGACGATGCGCTGCGCATAAAGGCCTTTGCCGGCGCCGGTGCGGTCCTTGTCGGCGTAGTCGTTCTGCGCATCGACGTAGGCGAGGGATGACTGGATAGCATCGAGTTCATTTTTGCCGATGCGGCGGAAAAGGATTTCTTCCCGGCCCGCTGCGGTGTCGAAGCGCCAGGCTCCATCCTTGCGGACCAGCGGTATCGGGAGGGGAAAGTCCTCCTGGCCGATGACAACGATCGCCTTGTTGTCGCCTTCCATCGTGATCTGGTGCTTCGCGTCGTAAGCGGCGACAAATTTCTCACGTGTCGTGGCATCGGCGACCGGGTCGCCCGAGGATACGATATCGACGCCGTCAGGGCCGAGGACCGTCACGATGGCTTTGGGGTCACCCGCCTTGGCTGCGCCGGCGAGAGCGCTGGCGGCCTCGTCGGGTGTCTTGAATGCTTGCTGGGCGTTTGCCGTTGCGCACAGGAGCGCGGCAATCGTCAATGAGACAAGAGTTCTGTTCATGGCATCCTCGATCACAAGCGCTTTCGTGAAGTCATATCAATGTGAAACTGATGTGGCCGGTACCCGAGCGCCCGAAGCAATCCAGTGCTGGTAGCTCTGGAACCGGACGCCGAGCCTGTCATAGAAGACACGCAGGTAGCCGTCCGGACCGCGCACGACTGCATCCGGCCTGACGGCTTGCACTTCCTGCGCCATGACGCCGACATAGGGCTTGCTGCTGCCGTCATAGGCAAACCGGTAGAAGCCGAGGCCGTTGTCGAGGTGACCGAGCAGGACGATGTCGTGCTTGAGCGTGATATCGGATCGCCGTCCGCCACCACCGCCTCCCGCCGCCGCGACCACCACCGCCGCCGCCACCTCCGCCGCGCGCGCCACCGCCGCCGCCTCCGGCCCGTGCGCCGCCACCGCCGCCTCCTGCGCGCGCGCCGCCGCCGCCCATGCTGGCGTGGCCGCGCGCAGATTGCGCAGTGGCCGCTCTGCCGGACTGGACATTCCCGAGGGCGTTACCGCCGCCTCGACCGCCGCCACCGGCGGGGCGCTGCCCCGCGCTCGGCCGATTGGCAGCACCACCGCCACCGCCTGGGCGATTAGCAGCACCGCTGCCGCCGCCTGGGCGATTGGCAGCTCCGCCGCCCGCGGCCGGACGATTAGCAGCACCACTGCCACCGCCACCCGGACGATTGCCGGCGCCGCCACGGTCGCCAAGATTGGCTTGTCCACCGCCTGGCTTGAGCACCTGATCGCCACTGCGGCCGCGGAAGTCGTTGCGGTCCTGGCTGCCGCCACGGACGTTGTTATTGCCGAATTTCTGCTGGACGCCCGTGTTGTTGTATTTCACGCCCTGCCGATGTTGCGGGTTGTGCTGCCAGTTACCGCCGGCATTGATGTTGTTGATGTTGGTGTTGCGATTGACGTTGATATTATTACCGCCCCAATTCACACCGCCGCCCCAATAGCCACCGGATGCCCAGCGGCCGACGGCGACGCCAGCGCCGAACGCTATTCCTGTCGCCAGGATCGCGCCGGGGACATATCCGTATGGCGGCGGGAAGTAGTACGGCGGATAGCTCGGATATGGCCAGCCGCCGTAAACCACGCCGGGATCATAATAGGGCACGTACATCGTATCAGGGACTGCAGGTTCAATGACGATGACCTGCTTGCTTTGCTCTTGTTTGACCGAAACCTTTTGTTCTTTGGTCGACTGCAACTTGTTGTTCGCCTGTGCCTTTGTCCGCAGCCGCTGGACCGCATCCATCACGTCCGGCTGTTGAGCAAGAACAGCATCGCCGAGCTTTTGCGTCCAATCGAGCTTGCTGCTCATCATCGTGAGGACGGACGGGGTCGCGATCAGTGACTTGACGCTATCGTCCCACGCGAGCTTGTCGACGGCGGCTTTCAGCTGATCGCCTTTGAGCGCCTTGTTCTCGGTGGCCCAGCGGTCGGCCTGCACGACCTCGAGGGGATAGGTCGACGCCATCAGCACTTCGGCCAGCAATGTGTCCGGATACAGAGCGATGGGCGCGACGAGCGCATCCAGTTCTTCGCCTTTGAGCAGTTGCTGGTCGGCGGCAGCGGGTGGAGTTTGACCCTGCGCCAACGCGGCGATCGGCATCAGCATGAAAAGTCCGAACAGCGATACTTTGAGTACAGAACAGCTCATGGCAACCTCAATGATCTCAGCTTTTGACTTTCATCATCGTGTCGATGGCTTTGTCGTGGGGATTTTCCAGGCAACGCTCTAAGAATGCGTCAGTCTGCTTCTTCAAAGTTTCAAGATTGAATTTTGAGCCGCCGCTCTTGCCGAGCAGAAAGCCATGCAAAAATGCTATTGCGACGTCGCGATTGGAGCCGCTTTCGCGCAATATGTCCTTGCACGCGTATTGTTCGACCGTTCTTTCATTTGTGTCTTGCGCCTGAACCGGGGGCATATCGAGCACACCAGAAATTATGAAAGAAGCGACAAGAACTTTCGTAGCAAAATATCGCATAAATTCGCCCCGACCCTAGACAGAACTCCAGCGAATTCGACATACAATTGGCAAGTAGACAGCAAAGCTTTGACTTAGGTCAAAAACCATCTATCGGCACGAGTGAACTATGCAAGCAACTCTGGGCCCGGCCGGTAAATGGCTACATTGGATGGCCATGATGCGAATTCGTTCTGCTGCGAACTGTCTCACCATTGTCGCCAGCCTAGCATTGATCGCAGGCTCAGCGGGTTCACAAACCTGCGATAGCTTACTGGGTGGCGCCAATTGCGGCGCCAAACCGCAAAACGCTCAGCAAAACAGTCGGGTGTCGCCATCCTACGGCCCGCAAGGAAACACCGATTGGCGCCTCGGTAGCGGTTCCGCGACCGGAGGGCTCGGAAGCGTCCTGTCGAGCAGGGATGACCAGCCCGCCACCTTTGGTGCCATTACATTCGGGGGTGGCGGGACGACTTGCAGCGGGCCATTCCGATCCAGGAATTGCTGACGCAGCCCATGTCAATCTGGGCGTCGCCAGCTAAGATCATCATGGACAAGGATGTCGGTAGCCGTCGTTGCCAAGATAGGTGCCGCTCCGGGGATCGTACGATCTGAACCGTCGCATGCAATAGTCAACGGCGCCATCTGGCGCGGCATCGTCGTAATAGCCGGGTGCCGGATAATAATACGGCGACGGATAATAATAGGGCGCGGCCAGCATTCCGCCGAGAATGGCACCAGCTGCAAATCCGCCACCGTAGTAACCCCAACCGCCGCCACGCCAACCACCGCGCCAGCCACCACCACGCCAACCACCGCCCCAGCGCACAAGCTCGAGATCGCTGACCGCGAGATTTCCGGTTGCATAGGCATTGGCCACGGGCGCGGCCACGGCAGACCCAGGATGTGACATCAAGCCGATCGTGACTACCGCCGCCGTCAAAAGCGCTGCAATGGGTTTCGACATGATCGCACCTTCGGTTACGAGCCGATATTGTCGGACTCTGAAGCAAACTAGCGTATTGGCTGCTCAATAAGAAGTATTGATCCTGGTCAATTGACCAAGTTCACCAATGGAACCCACGATTTTGGCCTTTGGAGCAAGGCTAGAACTGACTTTGGCGCCAGTCCTGGACGTTGGCAGTCTTGTCGGCGTCATGCAGACCCGCAACAGACGGCCGCCGGTGTTTTCCCGAAATGATTTTCTTCGCCCGATGCCGCAATGCCGTCTTGGCCGTGGTTTCATGCGTCGTTGCTTTTGGCACGACCCGCGGCCACGACTCTTTTTTGGCGTCGGGCGATGCGACCAATTCGGGCAATGACTCCGGTCGCTCTCCAGCCGAGACGACTTGCACAATGTGGTAGCCGTGCTCCTTGAGTTCTTTCAGCAAAGTTGGAAGTGCCAGCGCTGTTGCAGGATGGATGTCGTGGAGCAACAGAATGCCACGGCCCTTGGCTTCCAGTCGCCGCATCGCGCGGCGTACGATTTCATTGGCGCCAATATGCTTCCAGTCGTCGGCAACGACATCGGCGCTCCAGGTCACCAATGATTTCGACGCAAGATAATCTTCGATCGCGCCGGTTCTGCCCAGACCCGGGATGCGGAAGAACGGCGACAGCGCTTTCGGGTCGCCGAGCGCGGTGTCGACCGATGCGATGCCGTTCTCGACCTGGTGTTCCGCATTCTGCAACGAGAGGTGCTGGAAGGCGCGCGGATGATTTTGACTGTGCGTGCCGATGGTGTGGCCGGCATTGTAAATGCGCCGGACGATCGATGGATAGGCCTGCGCCATTTCGCCGACGAGGAAATAGGTCGCCTTCACGCACTGTGATGCCAGTGTATCGAGCACGGAATTGGTGTAGGGCGGTATCGGACCGTCGTCGAAGGTAATGACGACCTCGTGGTCGTTCAGCGGCAGCGATTGCGAATATTGAATGCTGCCGATCCGGCTGAGTTCACCTGGTGTGAGCGTAAGAACGCGGCTGGTGCCGAGCGCGTCCGGATTGCCAGGGCAGGGCTCCGCTGCGGCGGAAACGATGCCGGCGGCAAGCCAAACGACAATAAACACAACGCTACGCATCAGGCCCCCAGCCACCCGCGCCGTCCGCCCCCGGCAGGAGGCCCCCGACAATATGGTGCGCGACATTAAAGGATGATTACGCGCTGTGAATGCACCACAGGCCATTTTCCAACTGTTTTTAAGGTACTGCGGCAAAAAAGCGACGCTTTTAGCGCGTGACGGGGCTTCCGGACGGGATGACATGCACAATTCGATAACCCCGCTTTTTAAGCTCATGCAGGAAGGCGGGGAGCATCTGGGCCGTCTGGGATTTGGTATCGTGAAAGAGAACGATGCCGCGCCGCACCTGCTCAATTCGGGACAGGATCAAGTGAAGTTCGCGGTCGGGAGTCATGGGCACCCAGTCGCTGGCCCACACATCGGCACCGAACACCACAAGCCCACGCTCGTTCATGCGATCGAGCAAGGCCGGGTTCGAGGCGAAACCCGGAAAGCGGAAAAATGGCGTTGTCGGCTGGGTCCGCCGAACGCCGAAAAGCGCAAACTCATCCGCCGCGATACCGCGATCAATGTCGCTTTCGGCGCGCGCGAGCGACATATGATTGAGCAGCGGGTGTGAATAGCTGTGGTGACCGATGCTGTGGCCTTCGGCGAGGGCCCGTCGCGAGAGTTCTGGATGCGCCGCCGTGTTTCTGCCCAACAGAAAGAAAGTTACCTGGACGCATTCATGCTTGAGTGCGTCCAGTACACGCGAGGTCGTTCCCGGCCACGGGCCGTCGTCGAACGTGAGGACCAACTCCTTGTCGTGCAGCGGCAACGTTGAAGGAAATTGCTTGCGGCCGACGCGGGGCTCGGCCTTGGCGTTGATTTCGAGAACCCGCCCGGTGCCCAGAGCTTGTGGATTGCCCGGACAAGAGTCAGCGACTGCGGCCGCGGGCGCGAGGGCAACGATGAGGGCGAGGGCGAGATTGCGGGTCATAAATCGTTCCGAAGCGTGAACTGATCGCATCATTGCGGCCTGGTTACCAGTTGTTCACCCTATTTGCTGACCAACGTTTAAAGCCCGATCCGTAACCCTATAGGCCGACGCCGCACGTAGGCTGGGAGTGCCCGGTGCACGAGGTCAATACGGGAGCAGCGGGCTTTCGTCCCGCCCGCTGGCTGCGGGTCTGGGCTGGGCGGACCCGTGCCTCGCTTTCACAGGACCTGATTTCCCCACAGCCTGAATCGTTCCGGCATATGCGGTCCGTCTTGAGGCTGACCGCGATCGTCGCGGTCATCGTCGTGGCGGCTGCGGTCATTGGGCTAACCACCGGCTATCGCTCGGCGCAACGAAGTGACGAGCAGCTGTTGACACAGCAGCACGCGACACTGCGCGATACGATAGCTGAATTTTCCACGCCAGTCGGCCGCAAGGGCGAAATCGATCCACGCCTGATGCGTTTGGCCAGACAGATCGCCGGCGTGACTAACCTTAAATTTGATCGCAGCGCGGATGCCAGTGGCCGCGAGATGCAGCCTGTGATGGCCGCGGACGGCCGCATTGTCGGGTTCTTCGCATGGGACAAGGCTGCGCCAGCGACGCAAGCATTCAAGCGCCTGGCACCGATTGTTTCCCTTGTCGCTATTGTTTTGGCGGGTTTCGCCGGTCTGGCGATGTGGCAGCTCCGGCGCGCCCGCCACGCACTTGCGGTGAGGGAAATACAAGCGGCGCGGGCGGCCGACGAAGACAAGCTCACCGGCCTTCCGAACCATGCCAAGATCCTCGAACTGCTTGACCTCGCGCTGGCGGAGCGGGCCGACGACGAACTGACGACCTTTGCGCTGGTCGAAATCGAGGGCATGGACGACGTGACGGCTCATCACGGCGTGCTGGGAGGCGATGAACTTATTGTGGCGATTTCCCGGAGACTTAAGGAAGCGCTGACACCGCAGGCAATGTGCGGTCGCATCGCAAGCGACGAATTTGCAATCACGCTCACAGCGAACCAAAGCGTTGATGCCGAAACAATTATCCGCACGGCGCTCGAAACGATCTCGCGTCCGCACTGGATCGACAACGTCGTTCGTGTCAGCGCGCACGCCGGATTTGCACAGGCGCCGAGTGATGCCACGACCCGCGGCGAACTCACGCGCCGCGCGGAGCTGGCCTTGCGTACGGCGGCCAAAAAGGGGCCGGGCGCCATTGTGGCCTTTGAGCATTCGATCGATACAGTTTCGACTGACCTGAAGTTCATCCATCGTGAACTGCCCCGTGCGATCAGTGCGCATGAACTGGAACTGAACTATCAACCAATTGTCTCCTCGCAAGGTGGAAAAATGGTGGGTGTTGAGGCTCTGTTGCGGTGGACACACCCCAGCCGCGGCATTATCCCGCCGACGACCTTTGTTCCGATTGCCGAGCAGATGGGTTTGATGGAGACAATCGGTACGTTTGTATTGCGTCGCGCTCTTCACGAAGCCAAGCGATGGCCAGAGGATCTCTATGTCGCAGTGAACCTCTCTCCGTTGCAGGTGCGCGACGAAACAATCGTCGACATCGTTCGCACCGCATTGACCGAAAGCTCGGTCACGCCGTCCCGGCTGGTCCTTGAAATTACCGAAGGCGTCCTCATCGACAATCCGGATGAGATGGTCAAGCGCATCAAGGATCTCCACGCGCTGGGGGTGCGAATTGCGCTCGACGATTTTGGTTCGGGTTACTCAAATCTGGGTTATCTGCAGCGTTTTCCGCTCGACAAATTAAAGATCGACAAGAGCTTCGTAGCCGCGCTGGGCCGCTCCTCAAATGGCGGAGTGATCATCCAGGCCATCGTGGCGCTTGGACGCGCGCTCGGTCTGTCGGTGCTGGTTGAGGGCGTGGAAACAGAGCACCAGCGCGTCCTGCTGCGGCTGGCTGGTT
Organism: uncultured Alphaproteobacteria bacterium; assembly: GCA_963810125.1. Taxonomy (GTDB): domain Bacteria; phylum Pseudomonadota; class Alphaproteobacteria; order Rhizobiales; family Xanthobacteraceae; genus Pseudolabrys. The sequence continues at coordinate 474,085 of CAWEMK010000008.1, read as the reverse complement.
GCGACGAGATGCAAGGCTTCCTGTTCGCAAAGCCTGCGCCTGCCAAGGGGATCGACAGACTATTGGCGCAGGCGGCAAAGCACGGCAAGGCACTGCCGGCATCGGGCGAGGCGCTGACAGCGTGACCTTCAACCGATAGAGTTGGTCGCCAATTGACGCCCTTTTGAGACGGGCGAGCGGAGGGCGGCGGATGATTCCCAATGCATGGTCGGGCTTCGATTTCGGCCTTGGGCCGGACGTCGACATGCTGCGCAAATCAGTGAGCGGCTTCGCACAAGACCGCATCGCTCCGCGCGCCGCCGCAATTGACCGCGATAATGAATTTCCGCGCGACCTGTGGCCCGAGATGGGCGCGCTTGGTTTGCACGGCATTACCGTGGAAGAGAAATACGGCGGCTCCGGTCTTGGCTATCTCGAACATTGCGTGGCGATGGAGGAGATATCGCGGGCCAGCGCGGCCGTGGGGCTGTCCTATGGCGCGCATTCCAACCTCTGCGTCAATCAGCTACGCCGCAATGGCAGCGAAGAGCAGAAGCAAAAATACCTGCCAAAACTGATTTCCGGAGACCATGTCGGCGCGCTCGCGATGTCGGAGCCGGGGGCCGGATCTGATGTGGTTTCGATGCGCACCCGGGCCGAAAAGCAGGGCGACCGTTACGTCCTCAACGGCTCGAAGATGTGGATCACCAATGGCCCCGTCGCAGATACGATGGTGATTTACGCCAAGACCGATCGCACCGCCGGCGCGCGCGGCATAACGGCGTTCATTGTCGAAAAGGGCTTTAAGGGATTTGCGCCCGCACAGAAGCTCGACAAGCTGGGCATGCGCGGCTCGGATACCAGTGAATTGGTGTTCACCGACTGCGAAGTCCCGGAGGAAAACGTACTGGGTGCCGTCGGCAATGGCGTCAATGTGCTGATGTCGGGGCTTGACTACGAGCGCGTCGTGCTAGCGGCGGGGCCGCTCGGCATCATGCAGGCCTGCATGGATGTGGTGATCCCGTATGTGCATGAACGCCAGCAGTTCGGCCAGGCGATCGGCCGATTCCAGCTCGTCCAGGCCAAGCTCGCCGACATGTACGTGACCATGAATGCGGCCAGATCGTACGTGTATACGGTGGCCAGGGCTTGCGACGAAGGGCGCACCACGCGCGAGGACGCTGCGGGCGCAATCCTCTACGCCGCCGAACGCGCGACCTGGATGGCACTGGAGGCGATCCAATGCCTCGGCGGCAATGGCTATATCAATGACTTCCCGACGGGCCGCCTGCTGCGCGACGCCAAGCTCTATGAGATCGGGGCTGGGACCTCCGAAATCCGCCGCATGCTGATCGGGCGGGAGATCTTCGAGAAGACGCGGTAGCGAGGCAAAAGCGCCTGCGTTAACTCTTCGAGCTGGCGAATCAGCTAGTGCATTGGCCGACATCACTAGTATTGGGGATCGCGGCCATGATGCGGGTGCGATTGAAAGCCGACGGGCGGATCGTCGAAATCCTTCCTGACGGCGCTGAGAAGACCCTTGACCACAGCGATCCGGCACAATTCGTTCGGCAGGTCAGGGCGCGCTGCGGATTGACGCAAGCGGCGTTCGCCGAAAAAATCGAAGTGCCGATCGAGACCGTGCGCAATTGGGAACAGGGCAAACGCCATCCGCGTGGGCCGGCGCGGGCTTTGCTCAAGTTGATCGATCAGGCGCCCGACGTCGCCTTCGCAACGCTTGGCCGGGGACGGCGCTGAGTGCTATTCGGCCGCCGCGGGCATGCGCGGACGTGGCGAATACCGCGCGATGCGCATCAACAGGAACATCGCGAACAGTGTTGCGATGTAGACCAGCAGCTGCATTTCGGTTGGCTGGTCGATATATCCGATCAGCGTATGAAGCAGCCGGCCGAAGATACTCTTTTCCGATAACAGCCAGGACGTATCCCAGAGGGTACGGTCGAGTGCGACCACAACACCCGCGTTATTGAGAAACTGCGCGGCCTGTGCCGCCATGCCTGCGGCAAGCAAGGCGATCAACCAGCTCGTCACCGAGAAGATATAGCGGCTGGGGATTGCCAGCAGACCCAGGTACGTCAACGCGGTGAATGCTGCGCCGCCTGCTATTCCGAGCAGGCCGCCGACCAGCAACGCCGAACCCGATGTACCTGACGCCATGATGCCGTAAAGGAACAGCACCACTTCAGACCCTTCGCGCAGGACTGCAAGTCCCACAACAATTGCCAGTGCGGTGAGCGGCTTTGCGCCTTCGCTCACGGCACTGCCAATCCGGCGCATTTCGTCCGCGATTTCTCGCCCATGTCGCGCCATCCAGGCGTTGTGCCACATCAACATGACCACCGCGACGCCGAGGACGCCGGCGTTGAAGAGCTCCTGGCCGGCCCCCTGGAACGCATCCGAGATGACGCCGGCAAACATTGCAACAATGGCTGCGCCCAGCACGCCACCGCCGATACCGATCGTGATCCAGCGGCCGCGGCCGGCGACGCCGCGCGTTGCCGCCATCACGATGCCGACGATGAGGCCGGCTTCGATGACTTCACGAAATACGATGATCAGTGCACCCAGCATGATTTATTCCGCGATCACAGTGCCCTTGGCGGTGGCTTCGTTATATTCACCGATGAAGGGATAGCGGCCGGGCTTGAGGGGGCCGATGCGCACCGTCCCTTTCGATTTTCCGGCAATTACTTTCTCGACCTTCATTGGGTTGCTTTCGAATTCCTCCGCCGTTGCATCCTCATTGATGACCGTAATGGTCACACGCTGATTGGCGGGCACCTTGATTTCGGCCGGCGTAAACTGGTGATCCTTGATGGTCACCACATAGTCGTCGGCGCGGGCGGTGGCCGCTCCAGCGGTCATCATGGCCACGGTACTCAAAACAACAAAAAGGCCTCGCATTCGGTCCTCACGGTAGCTATTGGGCCTCACAAAAGCATTAAAGCCCGTTGATGCAACTGCTTTTTTCTTCTCTTGAATTATTCCAATGTAAGAACCGCCACGAACACCTTGCCTGTCAAAGCAATGTCCCGTTTTGCGCCAGCGCAAAAATTTGCGCGATTTTTCGCCGCAACGGTTTGGGGGCCATACCCGGCTCATGGAACCCGGGTTGGCAGCGCTGCAGTGACGGGGCATTCTTCCGGACCCGCCGCCGACCCGTTCCAAATGCAAATTCAAGGAGATCGTAATGCAATTTGTTGAAGCCCATGGCGCCCGCATTCCCCAAATCGGCCTCGGCACCATGACCCTGAAAGAGGACGTCTGTGTTCAGGCGGTCAAAACCGCGTTGCAGGTTGGCTATAGCCATCTCGATACCGCTATGTTTTACGGCAACGAAAAGGAAGTCGGCGAGGGCTTGCGGGCGTCGGGCGTGAAACGCGATGACGTCTTCATCTGCACCAAAGTGCGCGAAAACAATCTGCTGCCGGAAAACTTCATCAAGTCGCGCGACCAGAGCCTCGCCAATCTGCAACTGCCCTACGTCGACTTGTTGTTGATTCATTGGAACAACAAGGACATCCCCTTCAAGGTCTCAATTGCCGCCCTGTGCCAGGCCAAGAAAGAGGGCAAGGCCAGGCATGTCGGCGTCGCCAATTTCACCACGCAGATGCTGGACGACGCCTGGGCGGTGACGACCGAACCGCTGGTCTGCAATCAGATCGAGATGCATCCTTTCATCAATCAGGACAAGGTTGTTGCGAAGAGCAAACAGCATGGCATGGCCGTGGTGGCCTATTGCCCGATCGCGCGCGGCAAGGTACCCGGCGCCGACGCGCTCGAGCGCATCGGCAAGGCGCACGGCAAGAGCGCGGCGCAAGTATCGCTGCGCTATCTGGTGCAGATGGGCGTCTGCGCTATCCCGCGCACTGCGACGCCGGATCATCTGAAGGCCAACATCGACGTATTCGATTTCAAATTGTCGGACGCCGAAATGGCCGAACTCAAGAAGCTCAACGCAACCAACATGCGCGTCGTCAATCCGCCGCATGCGCCGGTCTGGGACACGCCGTGATACGTCTCATCGTAGCGGTCTTCATTGCACTGAACGCAATTCCGGCGCTGGCACAGGACAAGCCGAGCGCCAGGGATTCCGCGGCAATCGAAAAGTGTATGAAAGAAAAGACAGGTCATAACTGGGCTTGGGAAAAATGCATTGGACTGATTTCCGAGCCGTGTTCGAAAGATGAGCTGTCGATGCCGCCCTCGCAAGTCATGGCCTGCTATTCCAGAGAGCAGGCGGTTTGGGACAACATCCTCAACAAGTCTTATCAGCTCTTGCGCGAACGGCTCGAGGAGGACCAGGTCGCCAAGTTGCGCGACATGCAGCGCGCATGGATCACATCACGCGACAAAACCTGCGGTTTTCTCTACGACTATTTCCAGGGAACAATGGCTAACCCGATGATCGCGGCGTGCACCAGCCGTGCAACCGGCATGCAGGCTCTCTACCTGCGCGGCTTCGCCGACGATGTGGCCGAGAGAAAATGAAAGCTTAAGATGCAGACGGTCGAAGCCAAGGGCTTCAAAATCCCTATTGTCGGTCTTGGTACCTGGGCGTTACGCGGCCGCGACTGCGCGCGGCTGACCGAGCAGGCGATTCGCCTTGGCTATCGACATATCGACACGGCGCAGATGTATGACAACGAGCGCGAGGTGGGCGAGGGCATCCGTGCCTCAGGCCTGCGCGCCGAGGTGATGGTCACGACCAAAGTGCAGCCGACGCTGCTTGCGCCCCACGATCTTGAGCGGTCGGTGAAAGAAAGCCTGGCGCAGCTGCGGCTGGATGTTATCGACCTGCTGCTGATTCATTGGCCAAATCCGCGCGTGCCGCTCGCCGAAACGCTCGGGGCCATGGCCAAGATGAAGCGCGAGGGCTTCACGCGCCAGATCGGCGTTTCAAACTTTACGGTGGCATTGCTCGATGAAGCCAACAAGATTTCGAGCGAACCGCTCGTCTGCAACCAGGTCGAGTGCCATCCATTTTTGAACCAGGACAAGGTGATTGCGGCATGCCGAAAAAACGGGATGGCGGTGGTCGCCTATAGCCCGATCGCGCGCGGCAATGCGAAGGGCGACAAGGTTCTGGAAAAGATCGGCCTCGTTCACAACAAGACCGCTGCGCAAGTGTGCCTACGCTGGTTGGTGCAACAGCGAATCGTGGTGATCCCGCGGACCAGCAAGATTGAACGGCTCGAGGAAAACTTTGCGTTGTTCGATTTCGAATTGAGCGATGCCGAAATGCGGGAAATTGCCGGGCTCGGGCGCCGCGGCGGCCGCATCGTCGATTGGACCTGGTCGCCGAACTGGGATTGAAATCTAAAAGAATCCAAGCGACTCGCAGCCGGTGCCGGCCTTGAAGCTCTGCTTCCAGCGTCTGGCTGGAATGTCGATCACATGCACCGAGCCATCGCCCTGACAGGCGACGAATAATTCATCGCCGCGATAAGTCATGTCCATGGGCTGGCTGCCAACCTTGATCGCGGTCTGCTCGTCAAACGTCGGCGCAATCAAGCTGACAGTGTCGCTGTTCAAACTGGTAACGCCGAGCAGGCTCCAGTCGGAGCTATAGCGGGCGATCTGCGCCGGCTTGGGGACGTCTTTTAGCGGAATGGTCTCGCGTACGGTCTCGGTCCCGGTATCGATCAGAAACAGCACCGGTTCCTGATCCGAGACGACGACAACAGTTCTTCCGTCGCCCGAAATGGTGATACCGGCGAGGGGATGAGGTGTCTTGATCTTGCCGAGTAGTTTGCGTTTCGGGAGATCGATCAACGAGACTTCGCCATCCTCTTCGTTTTCGGTGTACAGCCTTTTTGCGTCCGGCGAGATGATAAGCCTGTGCGCATTGGTCGAGCCCGAGTTCGATCGCTTCGACCACCTTGCGTGCTTTAGGGTCGACCACCGCCACCACTGCGCTGTTTTCGCAAGTGACGTAGATAAGCCCATCCGGTCCTAGCTTGAGAGTGTGCGGCGCGATGTACGGTCGCAGGTCGATATCGCCGACATATTCGCGGCTGGCGAGGTCAATGATGCACAGTGTGTGGCCGGGATTCGGGTTGCGCCCATGGATGCCGTCGCCATAGATCGGCACGTAGGCAAGCCCGGTCTCCGGCACGATCAGCAGTTCGTGGACCGTCCGTTGAAACCCATCGAGTACTTTTTGCGTCTCGTAGCTGACCGGATCGATGAACAGGATTTTCGCGCCCATTTTGTCGACGCCGATCATACCGTGCGCATTTCCGTGTCCGGCCATGGGTCCGCTGCTCCTTCCACTTTCCGGCCCATTGATTAGCATGACGCGCGAGAAATGTTGTAGGGAAGGGACATGAGCCCCGACACGGCCCTGGTTTTATTTTCCGGCGGGCAGGATTCGACCGTCTGCCTTGCCTGGGCATTGCAGCAATTTTCACGCGTCGAAACGATCGGCTTCGACTATGGCCAGCGGCACGCCGTCGAGCTAAGCGTTCGCGCGCGGCTTCGGGAGCGCATGGCGGCCTTGCGGGCCGACTGGAAGGCAGGGCTCGGCGACGACCACCTCGTCAAGCTTGATACGCTCGCTGCCATTTCCGATACGGCACTCACGCGCGACACGGCCATTAAGATGGCGGATAGCGGATTGCCCACCACTTTCGTTCCTGGCCGCAACCTGATCTTTTTCTGCTTTGCCGGCGCAGTGGCCTACCGACGGGGCGCGCGCCATCTGGTGGCCGGCATGTGCGAGACCGATTACTCGGGCTATCCCGATTGTCGAGACGACACCATAAAAGCCGTCCAGGTTGCGCTCACATTGGGGCTCGATAAGCGCGTCACCATCCATACGCCACTGATGTGGATCGACAAGGCCGATACTTTCGCCATGGCTGAGCAAATAGGCGGCAAAGCATTCCTTGAAATCGTTATCGAGGACAGCCATAGCTGTTATTTGGGAGACCGCAGCAAGCGCCACGAATGGGGCTTCGGCTGTGGCGAGTGTCCGGCCTGCCAGTTGCGGGCGCAAGGGTTTGCCAAATTTATGGGTCGAAAGAAGTCATGATCGACAACGAAAAACGCAGACGCATCGAAGGCGGCATTTTTCTGGTGCTGTTTTGTCTGACCATTCCTGCTGCAAACTGGATGATCGGACATATCGGCACCGTGTGCGTGCCCAGCGGTCCGTGTCTTGTGCCGGTCGCGCCCGGTATCATGGCGCCTTCGGGCGTACTGATGGTTGGGGCAGCGTTGGTGCTGCGCGATCTGGTGCAGCGGCGACTCGGCGTTGAATTCGGGATTGGCGCGATCGTCGTCGGCGCGATGGTTTCGGCGGGTCTTGCGCCGCCGTCTCTTGTTATCGCCTCAGCGGCCGCATTTTTGCTTTCCGAATTTGCTGACTTCGCGGTCTATACCCCGCTTGCGCGGCGGCGGCTGGTGGCTGCGGTGGTCGCCTCCAGTGTTGTCGGACTGGTGGTCGACTCGATCGTGTTTCTCTGGCTCGCGTTCGGTTCAATGGATTTCTTGCTCGGTCAAATCGTGGGTAAGCTCTGGATGGTGCTGCTCGCGGTGCCGTTTGTCGCGTTCCTGCGCCGCCGCGACGAGCGGCTGGGCCTGAAGACTGCGTGAGGCCGATCATGTCATCAGCTCTCGATATCTTGCGTAACGTCACCACCGGCACCATCACGACGATGTTGCTGAAGAAGGGCATTCGCCATTCGTGGATGGCCGGTGCGATGCCGTTTGGAGTTTCCGGAAAACGCGTTGTGGGTCCGGCTTTCACGCTACGTTTCGTTCCGGTGCGCGAGGATCTCGCAACTCCAGAGAGTTGGTCGAAGCCGATTTCAACGCGCGGAGCGATCGAGGCAATGCCGGAGAATTGTGTCGTCGTTGCAGATGCGATGGGCGTGACCGGTGCCGGTATATTCGGCGACATCCTGTGCATGCGCATGGTCAAACGTGGCGTTACCGCACTGATCACCGATGGCGTTATGCGGGACAAACATGGCGTGCTGGCGACGGGGTTGCCGGTATGGTGCGCAGGCGTTGCCGCCCCGGCGTCAGTCAATCAGCTGACGTTCGTCGGCTGGAACGAACCGATCGGTTGCGGCGGTTGCGCGATTTTCCCGGACGACGTCATTGTCGCTGACGACGACGGCGCAGTGGTCGTTCCGAAGGACTTGGTCGATTTCGTTGCGCATGAGGGCGCGGAGCACGAGTTGCTGGAAAGCTGGCTGGTGCAGGAGGTCGAGAAGGGCGCAAAATTGCCAGGCCTCTATCCGCCCAATGAAGAAAACAAGAAACGATATGAGGACTGGAAGAAAACGCGCTGATGTTCTTCGTCCTTTCGAAGACGGTCGCCCTTCTGCTTCTGCCATCTAATTTTTTGCTTGGGCTCGGCCTTGCCGGCGTAGGGCTGATGATGACGCGCTGCAAACGCAGCGGCGCGTTCATGGCGGCAGCAAGCCTGGTGCTTCTGGCTGCGGCAAGTTTGCCACCGGTTGGGGACTTGTTGAGTCGCCCGCTTGAGAACCGTTTTCCCGCGTGGGACGCGAGCCGCGGTGCGCCGGATGGCATCGTGGTGTTGGGGGGAGCAATTGCGAGCGGCCTTTCGCTGGAGCACGGCGAACCGGTTATTGGTGACAGTGGGGCGCGCATTGTTGCAATGGCGCGACTAGCGAACGCTTATCCTAACGCGCGCATCGTGTATTCGGGCGGCGACGCGAGTTTATTCGGCAATGAGCCGCCCGAGACTAATTATGTGGGGCCTTTGCTGGACTATTTCGGAATTCCGCGCGCGCGCGTAGTGCTGGAATCGCGATCCCGCAATACTGCTGAAAACGCCGCCTACACGAAAGATTTGATCAAGCCGAAAGCAGGCGAGCGCTGGCTTCTGGTTACCTCAGCGCAGCACATGCCACGCGCAATAGGTAGTTTCCGAAAAATTGCCTTTCCAATCGAGGCCTATCCGGTCAGCTGGCGCACCGAACGAACGCTGATGTCGAATCGAACCATTGCTAATAGGTTGGCGCGCGTGGATGCGGCAACGTCCGAATGGATTGCTCTGTTCGCGTATTGGCTGACTGGCAAGACCGCAGAGCTGTTTCCGTCGCAATAGGTGTAACTAGCGGAGAGCCGTTCTCTATCGCTTACGGGCCTTGCGGCAAAAGACGTCGTAGATCGCACCGATAACGACGCGTGCCTCGTCGCTTGCGAGTCGGTAGTAAATAGCCTTCCCATCACGGCGCGTCGTCACCAGTCCATCCGACCGCAAGCGGGCGAGCTGCTGCGATACGGTCGGTTGACGCAAGCTCAGAAGATCTTCCAACTCGCTGACTGACTTCTCGCCCTCGGCGAGGATACAGAGAATCATCAGCCGGCTCTCGTGCGCCAGCGCCTTGAGGAAGTCGCTTGCGCGTTTCGCATTCTCGACCATGCGGTCGAGTTCATTTGAGCGAGCGCGACCTTCAAAGTGATGCAATTCCATTCGTACACCAACAAATGCGTTTCGCCGTCGGATGAATACAGACGATCAACTCGCTGCGTGCAACGACTTTTCGTTGAGCGGGATCCGTTCCCCACTCGTTCCAGTCGTGTCCAGTTTTTTGATCAATACGCCGAGCAGCCCCCAGAAGTTATCTTCGCCGGGATAACCGCGAATGCGGCCTATTTCGTGGCCATTTTGGATGAGCACAAAAAGCGGCGCGAGCCGTTCGACTTCGATAAAGGCCAGATCTGGCGGCACAGCACGATCAATATTCACGCGCCGGAGAGGCGCGCGCTGACCTTCTGTTGTTTTTGGATAGATTGGCGCGATTTCGCGGTCGAAAAGCTCGCACCAGGTGCAGCCGGCTTGCTCAAACATGACAAGTTCGGCCGCGTGCGCTCTCACGCCTGTCGATACAAAAATCATCGCGCCAAACAACGCAACGCGAGAAAAAAATTGTCGTATCCGAGAATAACTCACTAACTTCATTCTCTGTCGTGCGATGGGCAAAGATTGCGCGCTGAATCGCAGGCAATATATCAAAAACATCGAATATGTCGATGCAAGAAGCGTGAGAGAGGCGCGGCGGCTGTCTGATCAGCCGAAACGGAATGCCAACAAGTTGTCGAACGAGCGCAGCTCGATCAGGACGCGGTGCAGCAGGTCAGTATCCTGGGTCGCGATGGCTTTCGGGATCAGCGAAAGACTTGTCTTGGCGCCGTCTACAAGTCGACGAAATTCCGGGGACTTGCGAATTGTCTCGCTCGCAATGCCATCGCAGCGATCAAGGATAGATCCGTACACCATTGCGGTATTCGCCACAGAGGTGCCCGTATCCGGCTTACTCCAGTCGAGCGCGCGATCATTGTGGACCATCAGCGCGTCCATGGCGGTGTTGGCATCGCGTACGCAGTCGGCCAGCACCACAACGCCGCTCGCTTTGCGCAGCTCGTAAAGGTCGCCGCGAATTGCATCGAGCGCGTTTCGCGCTGCATCGAGACGGCCTGTCTTGAGCATCAGATCGGCGCCCACCAGGCGCGCGCTGACGCCGGTGAACAACCGGCCGTATAGGGGACTATTGGCAAAAACGTCGGGTCGATGGCCGGAAAATTGTTCGGTTAGCCTGATCCATGCGTCACGCAACCGGTCGATTTCGAGCGAGGCGAGGTCCTCATTGCCCGTGCGCAGATAGCCGATCGCGACCCGATTGTGGGCACTCGCAGATTCAATGGCGGCATTGAAATCCGCAAGTTCATCAGCCTGAGCGGCAAATGCGCTGCCCAGGAGGGCCGAGGCGAGACATGCAATGCGAGCAAACCAGAACAGCATGAATTTCACCGGATTTTGACGCGACGTCTGTATAATCGTAATTATATGTCTCATCGCAGCTGGCAGCGAGGCAAGCTTGCCTGCGTGGTTTACGGATTGCGCACATGATTACACGCCGAATTATGCTGGTTGGTGCTGCATTTTTTGCGGCCGCTTCCACGCAACGTGTGCATGCCGAAGGGCCAATTTTGACGGACGATGGACTCTACAAAGAGCCCTGGTTCCTGGAAAGCTTTCTCGATCTTGCCGATGATCTCGAAGGCGCCCGCAAGGAGGGCAAGCGCTTTGTGGTCATGTGGGAGCTCAAAGGCTGCCCGTATTGCAAGGAGACGCATTTCGTGAACTTCGCGCAGCCGCGTATCGCGGACTACGTGAAGACGAATTTCGAAGTGCTCCAGCTCAACATCATCGGGTCGCGCAAGGTTACCGATTTCGACGGCGAGGAAATGTCGGAAAAGGAATTGGCGGCGAAGTATGGCGTGCGGTTCACGCCGACGTTTCAATTCTTCGGGGAGGGCGCCGCGTCGCTCAAGAGCCTGCCGCCGGCCAAGCGCGAGGTGGCGCGGGCTCCGGGCTATATGCGGCCCGACGATTTTCTCGCCTTGTTCCGATATGTGCGTGAAAAGGCCTACGAGAGCAAAAGCTTCCTCGACTATCTCAGGGCATTGCCGAGCTGAGCCGGTGCGAGACGTATATTTCTTTATGAATATGATTTGAACTAGTCCTGTCCCGTCGCTATGGTCCGGACGGGCGGATTAGCGGCTGCCCCAAAATGCTCATCTTGGAGGACTCACGGATGCGACCCTTATCCCGCCGCGACTCACTGGCGCTCGCTGCCTCAGGCGTGGCGCTTACGTTGATAGGCTGGGGCGAGAGCGCCTCTGCTGCCGCCAAGGAAGCGGCGGATCAAATTGCGAAATTTACCGGCGGCAAAACAGCGGAGAAGGGCAAGGTTTCAATCGAGCTGCCCGAGATTGCCGAGAACGGCAATACGGTGCCCTTATCGATCACGGTTGACGCGCCAATGACCACTGATAACTACGTCAGCGAAATTCTCGTGGTGGCCGAAGGCAATCCAAATCCGGGCGTTGCGACATTTCAATTCTCGCCGCTCGCCGGCAAGGCGGAAGCCTCCACGCGCATTCGCCTCGCAACAACCCAGAATATCATTGTGACCGCCAAGACCAGCAAAGGTGAGTTCTTCACCAATCAGAAGCTGGTGAAGGTCACCATCGGCGGCTGCGGCGGCTGATCCGGCAACAAATTCAATTCAGGAGAATACAATGGCAGAAAAGCCACGGCTAAAACTTCCGAAGGAAGCGAAGAAAGGCGAAGTCATCGAAATCAAGACGCTGTTGCCGCACATCATGGAGTCGGGACAGCGGAAGGACAAAGACGGCAAGGCCATTCCACGAAAAATCATCAACAAGTTCGCATGCGAGTTCAACGGCAAGCCCGTTTTCACAGCCAATCTCGAACCGGCGATCGCTGCAAACCCCTACATGCAATTCCATGCGAAGGTGGAAGAAAGCGGCACGTTCAAGTTTACGTGGACCGATGATGACGGCGCCGTCACCACGGCGGAAGAGACAATTACAGTCACCTGACACCCGTTCCGCGCAGCACGGTGCGGGACGGACAATGATAATAATCTGATTGGGAGGAGCCGATAACTCGTGGAGGGGTTCTGGCGAGCGGCACAGCGGTCGCTCTATTCGTTGCGGGCGCATTGATTGTTGGTGGTCAGCCTGGCGCAAACGCACAGGCCAAGAAAGAAGCTCCGCTTGAGACTAAGGGCGATGCTTCCGCGCGGCCGTGGAAGCGTTACGCAGGATGGCCGGCGCGCGACGAGTCAAAGTGGAATACGCTTGATCATATTTCGTCGCCGGCTGCGCCGACGGCCCCGCGTAAGCTCACCGACCCGGTCGCCGGCGATGCCGCCAATGGCGCCAAGCTTGTGGCCGATCGCAACCGCGGTGGTTCGTGTCTTGCCTGTCACGTGATGGGGCAAGCCGGCAACGCCGACTTGCCAGGCAACGCAGCACCCGATCTGTCGGAAATTGGCAACGCCGGGCGTGAAGATGAGTATCTGTTCAACTACATCTATGACGCGCGCGTTTACAATCCGGAGACGGTGATGCCGCCTTGGGGCGGTCACGGTGTGTTCAACGACGCGGAAATCGGCGACATGGTCGCCTTCTTGAAGACGCTGAAGAAGCCGGCGGTATTCAAGACCGAGCTCGATGAACCGAACAAACGCCCCGCGCCGGTCGAGAAGCGAGAAAACCTCGACCCGATTGAAAATCCCGGCATGTGGGCCGTGGACAAGGCGCAGGAGCTTTGGAAGCAGAAAGGCGCGGCCGGGTCAGCCTGTGCCACATGTCACAGCGATCCCGCAGCATCATTCAAAACCTGGGCGGCGTCGATGCCGAAATGGGAGTCGCGGCTCAACAAGGTGTTAGGAGTGGAAGAGTTCGTCACCCGCCACGCCAAGGCAACCACCGGTGCGGACTGGTTGATGGAAACGGACGAGAACCGTGCGATGTCGGTTTATTTGCACTTCCTCGCTAACGGCACGCCAATTCAGGTGGATACCACCAGCGCAAACTCAAAAGCGGCGATCGAGCGCGGCAAGGCGCTCGCAAGCCGCAAGCTTGGCGAACTGAATTTTGCCTGCACCGATTGCCACGGCAAATCTGCGAACCACTGGATTCGCGGCCAGTGGTTGGGTGAACCCAAGGGCCAGTACGATCATTTCCCGACCTGGCGCACCAGCCTTCTGGCGATCTGGGACATTCGCCAGCGGTTCCAGTGGTGTCAGGTCAACATTCGCGCCGACGAACTGCCGCCTGATGCCAAGGAATATGGCGATCTCGAGCTTTATCTTGCCTCGCAGAACGATGGGTTAAAACTGAGCGTCCCCGGCATTCGACATTGATCTAGATCGATGATCACCCGCCGCGAAATCCTCCAGGTCGGCGTCGCCACGGCGGCGTTGACCGCGGGTGGCGGCGGCATCACACGCGCGCTGGCGCAACAGCGCCTGAGCGAAGCCGAATTGCTGAAATTCGACGCGGTTGGCAGCGTCACGCTGCTCCATGTCGCCGACATTCACGGGCAGCTCGTTCCGGTCTATTTCCGGGAGCCTTCGGTCAATCTCGGCGTCGGAGAAGCGAAAGGGCAGCCGCCGCATCTTACCGGTCGGGACTTTCTCCAGCGTTTCGGTATTCCGGAGAAATCGGCGGCGGCTTACGCTCTGACCGATCAGGACTTCGAGGCACTGGTCAAATCCTATGGCCGTATCGGCGGCCTCGATCGTCTCGCTGCAGCGGTCAAGCACGTCCGCGCCGAGCGCGGCAACGATAAAGTCCTCTTCCTCGACGGTGGTGATACCTGGCAGGGCTCGCTCGGCGCAAACCGCAGCAAAGGCCAGGACATGGTCGACTGCATGGCGCTGCTGAAGCCCGACGCAATGACGGGCCATTGGGAATTTACGTACGGCGAAGCGCGCGTGAAGGAGCTTGTCGAAGGACTCGGTTTTCCGTTCCTCGCGCTCAATATCCGCGATACCGAATGGAATGAACCGGCTTTCGAGCCAATGAAGATGTTCGAAAAAGGCGGCGTCAAGATTGCCGTGCTTGGCCAGGCCTTTCCCTATACCCCGGTGGCCAATCCGCGCTGGATGATGCCGAAATGGTCATTCGGAATTCGCGAGGAGGACGTGCGCGCCAATGTGGAGAAGGCGCGTAAGGCCGGTGCCCAGCTTGTGGTGCTGCTCTCGCACAATGGCTTTGATGTTGACCGCAAGCTCGCAACCCGCGTGTCGGGCATTGACGTCATCCTCACCAGCCATACGCATGATGCTTTGCCTGAGGTTATCAAGGTCGGTAATACCCTACTTGTCGCCTCCGGCAGCCACGGCAAATTCATCTCGCGGCTGGACCTCGACGTTAGCGGTGGCGCAATCAAGAATTTTCGTTACAAGCTGATTCCGCTGTTTGCGGATGTCATCAAACCCGACACAGAGATGACCACGGCGGTCGCCAAGGCGCGCGCGCCGTTCGCCGATGATCTCGCGCGCGTGGTCGGCCATTCGGAGTCGCTTTTATACCGGCGCGGCAACTTCAACGGCACTTTCGACGATTTAATATGCGATTCGCTCCTGAAAGAGCGTGACGCGGAGATCGCGCTTTCGCCCGGATTCAGGTGGGGAACCAGCGTGCTGCCGGGTCAGCCGATTACAATCGAAGACATTCACAATGCGACCGCCATCACCTATCCGCAGGTCTATCGCATGTCGATGACCGGCGAGCGGCTGAAGGAAATACTCGAGGACGTCGCCGACAACTTGTTCAATCCAGATCCATACTATCAGCAGGGCGGCGACATGGTGCGGTGTGGCGGGCTAGGCTATGCGATCGACGTATCAAAGCCCGTTGGCCAGCGAATTTCCGCAATGACTCATTTGAAATCTGGCAAAGCGATCGCGCCGAAAACGGACTATATCGTTGCCGGCTGGGCGAGCGTGAATGAGGGCACCGAAGGGCCTCCGGTTTGGGATCTTGTCGAGCGCTACATCGCAGCAGAAAAAACCGTACGCGTTGCACCCAATACCAGCGTGAAAATCTCGGGGGTATAGCGACGATTTGTATTACATTCTGAAAAATGAATGTGATATGAGGCGGTCCGTAAGGCCATCCACCGGGAGGTGCCGATGACTGACCCGATCGACACAGGCCGCGCGACGCGCCGCCGCTTTCTTGCCGGTGCTGCCGGCCTCGCTGCAACGGGTGCGACCGCAGCGCGCGCAGATAACGCCAAAAACCTTCCGCCGAACGTTGCCGACTGGACGCGTCAGCTCGGTGAGGGCGTTGGCGTACGCGGCTACGGCAATCCATCCAAGTACGAAAAGGACGTCCTGCGCCGTACGGTATCCTGGCTTACCGCGACGCCCGAGTCGTCCGTGAGTTTCACGCCGCTCCACCAGCTCGACGGCATCATCACGCCTAATGGATTGTGCTTTGAGCGGCATCACGGCGGGATTGCGGAAGTCAATCCAGCCGACTACCGGCTGATGTTGCATGGCCTTGTCGAAAAGCCGTTGATCTTCACGCTCGAAGAGCTCATGCGGCTGCCGCGCGTCAACAAAATTTATTTTCTTGAATGCGCTGCCAATTCCGGAATGGAATGGCGCGGGGCCCAGCTCAACGGCTGTCAATATACTCATGGCATGGTGCATTGCGTGCAGTACACCGGCGTGCCGTTGAAGGTCTTGCTTGAACAAGCCGGCCTCAAGCCGAATGCGAAATGGATCATGGCGGAAGGCGGCGACGCCGCGGCGATGAACCGATCTATTCCCATGAGCAAGGCGCTTGAGGATTGCATCGTCGCCTATCGGATGAACGGTGAAATGCTCCGTCCGGAGCAAGGCTACCCGGTGCGTCTCGTGGTGCCGGGTTGGGAAGGTAACGTCTGGGTGAAGTGGCTGCGCCGCATCAAAATCGGCGACCAGCCATGGTTTACACGCGAGGAAACCGCGAAATACACCGACCTGCTCGAAAACGGCAAAGCGCGCCAGTTCACGTGGGTGATGGACGCCAAATCGGTGATTACGTCGCCATCACCGCAGGCGCCTGTGAAACAAAAGGGCTTCAATATTATTTCGGGCCTGGCCTGGTCGGGGCGGGGAAAGGTCGCGCGGGTCGATGTTTCACTCGACGGTGGCCGAAACTGGCGGACGGCGCGGATCGATGGTCCGGTTTTCGACAAGGCCTGCGTACGCTTCTATCACGAATTCGACTGGAACGGCGAACAACTGCTGTTGCAATCTCGCGCGATGGACAGCACCGGCTATGTGCAGCCGAGCAAGGACGCATTGCGAAAAATCCGGGGGGTCAATTCGATCTACCACAACAACGGCATCCAGACCTGGGCGCTCAAGGCGAATGGGGAGGTTGAGAATGTCGAGGTCGGTTAATCTCATCGTCTCGACTGCAGTGCTGTTGGGACTATCGCTGCCTGGCGTTGCGCAATCGCGGAAAGAAGCGCCGCGGAACTATAATGTCGGGCATATCGCCACGCCGGAGCAGATTGCCGGTTGGGACATAGACATACGTCCCGATGGGCTGGGCGCTCCTCACGGCCACGGTTCGGTGAAGGACGGCGAAAAGGTTTACATCGACAAATGTGCCGCCTGTCACGGCGAATTCGGAGAAAGCGCCGGGCGTTGGCCGCAGCTTGCACAGGGCAAAGGCACGCTTGCCTCACACGATCCGGTCAAGACAGTCGGCTCGTATTTTCCGTATCTCTCAAGCGTATTCGACTATATCCGCCGCGCCATGCCGTTCGGCGACGCGCAATCACTCAGCAACGATGAGTTGTACGCGGTCGTGGCCTATGTGCTCAATTTAAACGACATCGTCGACGACAAGTTCGTGTTGTCGAAGGAAACCTGGGGACGAGTGAAAATGCCAAATCAGGGCGGCTTCTACGACGATGACCGCGAGAGGACCGAGAAGGCGTTCTGGAATCCAAATCCGTGCGTGAAGGACTGTGGTCCGCCAGTGGAGATCACCGGGCATGCGCAGGCGGTCGACGTGACCCCCGATGAGAAGACGCAAAAGCGCGGGGTGGAGTAGCGCCCCGGCGACAATTCGCATATGACATTCCGGCAGTTTTGACGTCCAGCCGGGATTCTCATGGCAAAACTCAATCTCTCCATTGCCGTCCGCGACTATGACCGCACACGACCGTTGAGCGACGGGCTCGTCCAGATCGACGGCGTCGATCCGGTCTATATGGCCCTTGATCCGGAGGAAATTTTCTTCCGCGCATTCCGCCGCGCCGAATTCGATATCTGCGAATTGTCGATGTCGAGCTTTACGGTGAAAACGGCACAGGGAAATTGTCCTTATGTCGGCGTGCCGGCTTTTGTGTCGCGCGCCTTCCGCCACACGTCGATCTATGTGCGCACCGACCGCATCAAGAAGCCGGCCGATCTCAAGGGCAAGAAAATCGGCGTACCGGAATATCAATTGACCGCCAACGTGTGGGCGCGCGCCATCCTTGAGGATGACCACGGCATCAAACCATCGGACATTCATTGGGTGAGGGGCGGGCTCACGGATGTCGGACGGCGTGAAAAAATTTCCATTACGCTGCCGAAAGGCGTGAGGCTCGACGACATTCCGGAAGGTCGGACGCTCTCGAGCATGCTCGATGCCGGTGAAATCGACGGCTTTATCGGGCCGCGCGTGCCGCCCGGCTTCGAGCGCGGCGACCCCAATATCGGCTGGCTGTTTCCCGATCCGGTCGCTGCCGCGAAAGACTATTTCAAACGCACCGGCATTTTCCCGATCATGCATCTCGTCGGCATTCGGCGAGAGCTTGCCGAGCAGCACCCTTGGCTGCCGGGGGCCGTATTCAAAGCTTTTGAACAGTCAAAAAAGATTGCCTTGGAAAAGCTTGCCGACACCTCGTCGACCAAGGTGACATTGCCGTTCGTGGAAGAGCGTTTGATGGAAGCGCGCGCGCTGATGGGGGAGGATTTCTGGTCCTACGGCGTTTCGGCCAATCGCAAAACTTTGGAGACTTTCCTGCGTCATCATCATTCGCAGGGCCTGTCGTCACGCTTGGTGACGCCGGAGGAAATGTTTCATCCCGGCACGCTCGAGACCTTCAAGCTCTAGGTTGATCCATGGCCACCCTTCGTATTTTCAGCGGCGGCGCGCCGAAAGAGATTTTCCTGCAGCTCACGCCGCAGTTTGAGCAGAAATTCGGCCACAAGGTCGAGTACGTCTTCGCGGTGATGTCGGCCTTGCGCGACAAAGTTGCGGCAGGTGACAATGCGGATGTGCTGGTCATGCCGACGAATATTCTGGACGATTACCAGAAGAACGGCGTGGTGCAGGCGCAAGGCCGCGCCATCCTCGGGCTCGTCAGCGTCAATGCGGTGGTGCGCACCGGGGCGCCGAAGCCGGATCTGTCGACGCCGGACAAGGTCAAGCAATCAATCCTGAACAGTCGGACGATCGTCCATGCTACGCCGGGTGCGACGCCGAGTGGCACGCATATGGGAAAACTGATCGAGCAACTCGGCATTGCCGATGCAATGAAAGGCAAGATCATTCACCGTCCGGCGCTCGAAGGTGGCGTGCAACTGGTCGCGAGCGGGGAGGCCGAGATTGGCTTTTATCCGAAGAGCGAGGTTATCAATACCGAGGGTTTGACCGTGGTTGGGCCATTACCGGCCGCGATCCAGCTCACGACGATTTACGGGGCGGCGGTCACCGCCAGTAGCACGCATGCGGATGCGGGCCGTGACTTCATTGCTTTCATGACAGAGTCGGCCCACCGCGCGGCCTGGGCTCACGCGGGATTCGATCCGCCGCCCTAGGTTTTGGCGGGCTTGAGCTTCAGGTGGATGTTCTTTTCCTGCGTGAAGGCGAGCATCTCCTCGAAGCATTCCTCGCGCCCGAGACCCGACTGCTTGAAGCCGCCGAATGGCGCGCCGAGGAAATGCTTGCTCACTTCGTTGATCCAGACGAAGCCCGCCTGCACGGTCATGGCGGTGCGGTGCGCCGTGTTGAGGTCATTCGTCCAGATCGAGGCGGTGAGGCCGTATTCGACCGCATTGACGGTCTCCAGCATCTTGGCCTCGTCACTCCATTTGAACACGCCCAGCACGGGTCCGAAGATTTCCTCCCGCGCAATGCGGTTCTTTTCGGTGACTGCGAAGACCGTCGGCTCGACAAAGAATCCGTTCTTGAGCGCCGGGTCGGCGGGCGGTCCGCCACCGCTGATGAGTTCAGCACCTTCGGTCCTGGCCGAATTCGATGAAGCTCATCACGCGATCGAATTGCTGTTTGGAAACAATGGCGCCCATCGTGGTGGCGGGATCGGTCGGGATTCCTGGCTTGTAGTATTTGATCTTCTCTTTCACGCGCGCGATCACGGCGTCATAGATCTTCTCGTGGATGAAAGCGCGGCTCGTTGACCCGCAGGATTGGCCGCACCAGGTGAAGTTCATGCCGCCGATCACCGCGCCGGCGACGTCATCCGGATCGGCGTCGCCGTAGGCGATCAATGCGTTTTTGCCGCCCAGTTCGAGCATCGTGCGCTTGACCGTGTCGGACGCGGCCTTCATCACGGCGCGGCCGGTCGGCACGCTGCCGATCAGAGCGATCATGGCGACGTCCGGATGGCTGGCGAGCCTTTGGCCGGCCTCACGGCCGCCCGGTACGACGTTGAAGACGCCCGGCGGCAGCAGCCCGCCGATCAATTCCGCCAGCCGCAGCGATGAGAGCGGTGATTGTTCGGGCGGCTTGACGACGACGGTATTGCCGGCGGCGAGGGGAGCCGCGGATTTTCCGGCGCAGAACATGAAGGGGTGGTTGAACGGAATGATACGCCCGACGACGCCCAACGGCTCGCGGACGGAAAAATTCACGACGTCCGGTCCCATCGGGATCGAGGCACCCTTCATCTCCGTCACGAAGCCCGCGAAGAACTCAACTTGCGCCGCCGCGATCATGGCGTCGCTGACCATTTCCTTGACCGGATTGCCGCAGTCCGCGGCGTCGATCATGGCGAGTTCATTTGCGTTCTGGCGCAGGATTTCCGCGATCCGCCGCAGGATCTTGGCGCGTTCCAGAGGCAGAACGCGCCGCCATTCGTTGAATGCGGTTTTGGCCGCGGCCACGGCCGCGTCGATATCGTCGGCCCCTGAATCGGCGACCTTGCCGAGTGACTGGCCGGTGCCGGGACTTATGGTGTCGACAAAGCGTCCGGCCTTTGGCTCATGCCATGCCCCGCCATAATATGCGCCACGGTTCTTCGGCAGCACGACAGCTTGAGCGGACGCGGCTTGCGGTGAAACGGCAGTCGTCATGTCACGTTACTCCGTATGTCTACTTCCGTGGCGGAATCTGGATCAATTCTGCGATTTGCTCCTTGCTGAGCGGTGCCGGAATGAATTTCAGGTTGACTGCTTCCGGAACCAACGTCTCAAGGCCATGAATCTGGTCGGGATTGACCAAGGATTTCGGGAAGAACTCGTCGCGCACGCGTTTGGCCATCACCTCCGGCACACCGGCAAATTCGGCGTAGTCCTTGATGACTTGCGGATTATCCGAATACATGTAGTCGATTGCTTCCCGATAGGCTTGCATGAAGCGATCGAGCACCGCCTTGCGCTTGGTCAGCGTATCGGTATTTGCGACCAGCACACGGATGGTTTGCCCGCGCACGAGAGTGGCATCGGTTGCCTTGGCCACAATATGGATTTTTCCGTCCTGAATTTCCTTCAGACCAAAGGGCGGCGAAGCCCAACCGACGTCAACCTGGTCGGTCATCACCGCGGTGAGCGTGGAACTGGGGTTGCCGGTCGTCTGAGTTTTTGCGCCGGTGAGTTTATATTCGTCGATAAAGGCACGCACCACGCTGTGGGTTGAGGAGCCGTTGCTGGAGTAGGCAATGGTGTGACCGTTAGTGTCCTTCAGCGTCTTGATCGCGGGATTCTTGGCGTACCAATAATCGGCCGCACCGGTCGCTTGTGCGCCGACAATTCGTACCGGCGCGCCCTTGGAGTAGGCCGCCATCGCGCCGAGCGTGCCAACCGCAAGGCCTAGATCGACCCCGCCGGAGATGACTGGCTGCAACGTTTCGCCGCTCCCGGAGGTATAAATCATTTCCATTTGAATGCCGTGCTTCTTGAAGATGCCGGCTTTTTCCCCGAGGTGGGTGATCGCGGTGTCCCAATTGCCGCGCTGACCGATGGTCATTTTCACGAGGTCGTCCGCGGCGGCCGGTGCCGCCAGGACAATGGCACCGAGGGCCACAGCGCCCGCAAGCTTCCTGAACTGTTTCATGTCCCGTCGCCCCTTCCTCTTGAAAGTTACGAGCGCTTGATACTGTCGAGGCCGCCCAGGCGACCGATCAAGGCATTGGCGCCGATCGCCAGCACAAACAGGACGATCAGCATCGCATACATGCGCGGCATGTCGAATGTGCTGTAGGCCTGGATAATCAGAAATCCGATGCCTTTGTTCGATAATTTCGTTTCCGCCAGCAGCGTTCCGATGAGGGCCACGCCAAGACCAAGACGTATGCCATTGATGATCGGGTGGCGCATGGCCGGAATATAGATCTTGAATACCATCTGTGCGGTCGAGGCCTGAAAGCTCCTCCCGACACGGATCAAGACCTTGTCGATCTGCCGCATTCCCGCTGCAACCGAGAGCGCAATGGGAAAGAAGCAAGAGAGTGTCCCAAGCGCGACCTTGGATTCCGGACCGACCCCGAACCACATGATCATGACTGGAAAAAAGATAATTTTCGGCGTGGGACCGAGATAGTAAAGATAGTTCTCAAATGCCTTGGACAGGTACCGGTTCGCGCCGAGCAAAAGGCCGACAGCCATGCCCGATATTCCACCGATCGCGACGGCCGCGCCAATCTCAGCCGCGGTAACGCCGAGGTTGTAATAATAGTTTGGACGCGCCAGCAATTGGCCAAGCGCTTCACCGATTGAGATGAGCGAAGGGACCACGTCGCGGTAGAGCCAGCCGGAATGGGCGAGAAACTCCCATATCGCGAGCAAGCTCAATATGATTGCCACACGCAGCAGCGTGACCGGA
This sequence comes from uncultured Alphaproteobacteria bacterium, assembly GCA_963810125.1. Taxonomy (GTDB): domain Bacteria; phylum Pseudomonadota; class Alphaproteobacteria; order Rhizobiales; family Xanthobacteraceae; genus Pseudolabrys. Next base: position 451,663 of record CAWEMK010000008.1, on the reverse strand, counting down.
TTGATCATCGGAGCGGCGACCGCCGCCTGTCTCAGTCGACCGGTCTCAGCCATCGTTCAACCTTTTCCAGTGCCATAAAGAACAACACGCTCACCAGGATGACAAAGCAAATCGCCGCATAAGTGCCGGCAAGATCGTAGCGTTCGGAGAGATCATTGATCAGCTGGCCGAGCCCGCCGTAGTTGATCAGGAATTCCACGCCGACAACATTGATTAGCGCAAAAACAAGCCCAAGCCGTATGCCGACAAAAATCGTTGGCAAGGCCGCTGGCAGCAGAATTTTCCAGAACTGCTGCGGGCCGGTGAGATTGAAACTCCTGCCAACGTTGACCAGCACTTTGCGCGTGCTCGCCATTCCCTCAATGGTCTTCAGGATGACCGGTGGCAACGCGGCAACAAAACCGATCATGATGATGGTCCAGGCGTTGCGACCGAAGATGACCATGAACAAGGGATAGGCCAGCACGACGGGGGCAGCGGCGAGACCGGCGACCCAGGTCTCACAGGCGTCCTGCAGCAATTTGTAGCGGTGCATCAAGACGCCGCTGGCGACGCCGATGACGGTAATCATCACGCCCGCGGTCAGGCACTCGGTGGCTGTAAGCAGGAAGCGCCTGAAAACATGTTCTTCAACGATGACGCGCCAGAAGCTTGCGGCGATTTCCGACGGCGGCGGCACGATATAGCGGCTGATCAGGTCGGTACGGATCAGCAATTCAACGACAAGCAACGACAGGACAAGCGTTGCAAGGCCGACAGCTGCAGGCGGCACACCGCGGGCGGAATTTCGTGCCGCAATGTCCGTCATGACGCCGGCGGCCCGGGATGCAGAACATGCTCTTCCTCATCCTTCATGCCGCGGCTGGCTTCCTCGCGCAGATCACTCCAGATCTGCGCCACGTAACGGCCAAAGGCCTCGCTGCCGACAATTTCGGATGTGCGTGGGCGCGGCAGGTCAATATCGACGATGCGCTTCACCTTGCCGGGCCGGTAGGTCATCACCAGAATGCGATCGGACATCTGGACGGCTTCGGTGATGTTGTGGGTAATCAGCAGCGTCGTCTGTTTCAGCTGTTGCTGGATTTGCAGCACTTTGTCTCCGAGCAGGAGCCGCGTTTGCTCATCGAGCGCGGCAAAAGGCTCGTCCATCAGCAGGATTTTCGGTTCGGAGGCGAGTGTGCGCGCGAGCGAGACGCGCTGTCGCATGCCGCCCGACAACTCACCGGGGTAACGGTTGGCGAAACCGTCGAGGCCGACAAGCCTGATGAAGTGACGCGCACGTTCGGCACGCTTGGCCTTCGGCATGCCGATAAGTTCGAGTGGGAACGAAACGTTGTCGGCGACAGTGCGCCAGGGAAATGTCAACTCTTCCTGGAAAACCATCCCGATCGACTTGTGTGGTCCCGTAATGGTTTCGCCGGCAACGCTAACCACGCCCTGGTGATTGCTTAATAGGCCGCCGATTACATTAAAGAGGGTGGATTTGCCGCAACCCGACGGACCAATAACCGACAGGAATTCGCCGGGCCTGACCTTCAATGAGACGTTGTCGACGGCCGTGACCGGACCTTCCGGGGTCTGGAAGCGGACAACAATGTCATCCGCAACAAGAATGGCATCGTTAGCGGCGGCAGACATCGTGCGCTTACTCGCTTTTCCGCGTCATGGCCGCTGTCGTGGCGGCCGTGTAGCCGGGCTCGACCCGCACGTCGACGACCGCGACTGCGCCGCCTTCGACGGCCGCGATTGCCTTGGCGAACGTGGGCGCCAGGTCCGCAATCGAGACCACGGGTCCGAAGCCCTGCGCGCCCTGGGCACGCGCCATGCCGGCGAGATCGATGTCAGGCTCGGAAATGCGCTGACCGACCCACCTGTTCTCGACTGGGCGATTGCGCATGCGCGCCACGCGCTCCTGATGCAATTCGTCGTTGAAGAACGATCGATTATTCGCGACCACGACCAGCAACGGAATGTGGTAGTGCGCCGCAGTCCAGAGAGCGGTGACGCCCATCAAGAAATCACCGTCGCCGCAAACCGCGACCGCCAGCCGGCCGCTGTCTTTGAGCGCCAGTGCGGCGCCGACCGAAATGCCAGGGCCGCCACCGACGCCTCCGCCGCCGTCGGAGCCGAGATAATCGAGGGGATGATCAAACGCCCAATTCGCACCGTTCCATGAGAGCGAGACGTGGGTGAGGCTGGTCGGCCTCTCGCCGACTGCCTTGCGCAGCGCCACCGCAAGGTGATCGACCGTGAGCTTGTCGCCGGTCGGTGTCGGGAATTCCTTCGCACGCGCGGGAGCACCGCGAGCGGGACCGGGACCAAGCGCTGCGAGCAGGGCTGGCACGGCGATGTCCGGCTCGCAGTCGATGAACACATCGACCGGCGGCAAGCCTTGGTAATCCATGCTCCAGCCATTGTGCAGCCGGTGATCGACGGAAACCTGGATGACCTTGGCGGTGACATTGCCGATCGCCTTGAAGGTGCCGGCAGGATCCAGCCAATCGAGGCTGAGGATGACGTCGGCGCTGCGAATGGCTTCGGCTGCCTCCGGCGCCAGCACTGTGCCGCCCGGAGCACCGGCATGAAGATGATGGCCGGTGGGGAAGGAGGCCGCGATCTTCAAATCGGTCACGACGAGCGCGTTAAGCCGCTCGGCGAGTCCAACCCGCGCGGTCCAGGCGTCGACATCGCGCGATGTGCGCCCGGCAAGAATGACCGGATGTTTGGCGCCTTGTAATAATTCAGCTGCACTCTTGATGCGATCGGCGGGCGCGGCGCCGTCGATGGCCGGCATGAACCGCTTGGCGTCGATCGCGGCCACCGGCTCACTGAGCTTGCTCTCCTGCATCTCCGCATCGAGGTTGACGTACGTCGGCCCGCGCGGCGCCGTATTGGCGATCCAGTTCGCGCGCAAAACGGCTTCACGCGCAGCCAGCGGAGATGCCGGCTGGTCGTCCCATTTGGTGTACCCGCGCACCAACGCGCCCTGATCGCGGGCGGTATGAATCCAGTCGATCCACGGGCGCCGCTTGACGGAATCGACCGGCCCCGTCGCGCCGAGGATGACCATCGGCATGCGGTCGCACCATGCGTTGAATATAGCCATGGTGCCGTGCATCAGGCCGACATTTGAATGGACGGCCGCAGCCATCGCTTTGCCGGTGACTTTTGCATAGCCATGCGCGATGGCGATCGCGCTTTCCTCGTGAAGGCAGAGCAGCATTTGCGGGCGTTCATTGCCCAGATAGTTCACGAGACTGTCGTGAAATCCGCGGTAACTGGCGCCGGGGTTAAGCGCGATATAGGGGATATCGGTCGCGCGAAGCGCGTCAGCGACGACATCGCTGCCGAAGCCGGCCGCGTTGACACCGGCGGGTACCGGGCGATCGAGCGCGGATAAAAGTCCGCTATCGGCGGGACCCTTTTTACTCTCTCTTCTGTCGCTCGACACTTTCACAGGCTCCGCCGTCGGCCGCCCGGCGGGCGGTGGGCGGCATCCAACCGGATTACGAGCCCTGACGCAATCGGGCGAGCAATTTCAGCCCGGCATAGCCGTCGGCAGGCTCCATGCCGACCTTCTTCTGGAACGCAAGGATCGCCTTGATGGTGTCGCTGCCGGTGCGGCCGTCGATGCCATCGGTCTTGAACCCTTGCTCATTGAGCCGGCGCTGGATTTCCTTGACCTCGTCCAGGGTGGGCGCGCGTTCGCCGCCGGGGAACTGCTGGCGGAAAGGCGGGTCGCCGCGGATCAGGTCGCCGAGATGGCAGAGAGCCAGCGTGTAGCTGGTCGACGGGTTGTAGGCATGGACGGCACGAAAGTTCTGGCCAATCAGGAAGGCTGGGCCACCGGCGACCGGAAGCCAGAGTTTTGCCTCATCCGCCGGCCGTGCGAATGCGGCCCCGTCCGCACGGCGCACGCCGAGCTCTGCCCACTTGGCGTACGGGCGCATGGTCCGGTTGTTCGCAAGCTTGGCATGATTTGCGGTAAGCGCGACCTCGCAACCCCAGGCCTCGCCGCGGCGATAGTTCCCGCGCTCCACCAAAAACCGCGCGCTGCCTGCGAAAGAATCATCCGGCCTTCCAAATGGGGAGATGCGGCCATCTTGATCGTAGTCGACACCCATATGTAACCAGACTTCCGGCATCCACTGCGTGTGCCCCATTGCGCCCGCCCATGAGCCGATCATGTCCGACGGCTGCGTCCCGCCGCGGTCGACGATGATGAGCGCGTTGATCAGTTCGGCTTCCCAGTAAGGGCGGCGGCGTGGCGCTTCCCACGCCAGCGCCGCGAGCGCCGGGATAATCGGGCGCATGTATTTGCGATTGGCGATCACGTCGCCGAACGACGACTCCATGCCCCACAAGCCGAGAATAATGTAGCGATCAACTCCGTAATCTTTTTCGATGCGCGACAGAAGACTGGCGTATTCCTTGGCGCGCACTTTGCCGGTAGTGACGCGCCAATCGGAACAGCGGCGGTTGATGTATTGCCACATCAATTCGGTGAACTCAGGCTGCGCGTCTAGTTGCGCCAAGACACTCGTGTCGGGCGTCAACTCGCCCATCACACGATCATAGGTTTGTTCGGAAATGCCGCGCGCGAGGGCGCGCGGGCGAAAGTTGGCGACCCAGCGGGTGAAGGCAGGCGTTTGGGCGGCGAACCCGCGTTCGCCAAACGCGAGCGATACGGTTGCGCCCAGCGCGACCGACATCAGGGCACGGCGGTTCAGTCGCATGCCGGTCCGGCTGGTTCCACGCAAAAGGAGTCGCTGCATGGCGTCATTGTATCCGTCAGCCGCGCACGAACAAACGATTGCCGCGAGGCTTTTTCCCGCGGCCGATGGATGCGACGACTTAGCCGTCGTTATGCCGGTGCCGCCGCTTCTTGCGCGCCTGATGATGCCTTTGCGGTTTGGCGTGCTCGGGGGCGGAAATTTCCGGTTTTGCCGGCGGCTGCGGTGTCGCCAAGGGCGAGGCCAAGGATGCTTCCGGCGCCGGCTCCGGATGCAAGATCACCGGAGGCTTATCGGGAATCGGTGGCGCGGGCTGCCCCGGCAAGATTTCGCTACCACGGCCGCCGATCAGGCGTTCATAGGCGGTGACCAGCGTCATATAGGGATTGACCCAGACCCAGCCGATTTTGGTGAAGACCTGGATGTTGAAGTGGATGTGGTACGACGTGCCTTTTTCGTAGTCGCCCCAGGTCGCGACCTTGCCGATGATCTCGCCCTCGGAAACGCGTTTGCCGTTCAGGAGACCTTCGGCATCCATGTAATTCGGATTCATGTGCAGATAGCGAAAGCGCACGCGTTCGTTTTCTGTGTTGGCGACAATATAGACGCCAATATTTCCGGGCAGGCGACGGATGGTGCCGTCATGCACGGCGGCAACCGAATGCTGATAGGGCATGCACCGGTCGGCTTCCGCATTGTTCAGGACGCAGTTGCCCGGCCTGATGTCCTCGCCCTGGTGGCCATAGCCACCGGGGCACTGGCCGACAAGAAAATCACGCAGTTCGCAAAAGTTATCGCGCCACGGATAGGTGAAGTTTTCCGCCGCCGACTCGTCGAACACGAGCGGTTTACTGTTGAGCCTGCAGTGATATTGCGCGCCCTTGCGTCCGGTCCGTCCCACGGTTCCGGTGTGGTAGCAGTCGCCCCAAGGCATAAAGGACTGCGACTTCACGTATCCCGGCGCGTCCGCAATCGGAAAGCGCATGCGTGAATACACGTGATAGTCGGCGCGCCCCGGCATTTTTTTCCAGCCGGAATTCTCGATCAGGTCGCCCGGGCCGTAATATGTGAAGTCCGATTTCCTATCCGGCCGGCTGAGGTCGAATTTCGGTTTCTGGATTTTGGCCGGACTGCCGCCGGCCGTGTGCAACAATTTCAGAAATCGCAGCGCGAGCGGGTCAGCTTCGCGGCACGAAAGATGCTTGGACGACGGCCGCATGTCATAGCACTGGATTGACAGGACGTAGGGTACGCCAAATCGCTCGAATACGTAGCGCACATGCGCTTCGCTCAAGACGCGACGGATGCCGGGAAATTGCTCGGCCAGTTCCTTTGGCGGCGGCTCTTCTTTTTCCACGTGATCTGGCGGGTCAAGTTCGTAGATAAAGGCGGCGCCCGATATTTCAAACAAAATTGGCTTTTCGAATCGAATCTTGAGCCCGTCTTCCTTGTTGCTAAGCGTAAAGGTCGCGTCATATCCGGCAGGGCCCGGCAGGAAGAATTTGGTCGGATGAAAACCTCCGAAGTATTTTTCCGACGTTGCTGCTTCGGGTTTGCCGTCAGCCATGTCCTTGCGATACACCTCGATGTCAAACGGCAGCAGCACGGGGACCGAGCTTTTGCCGATATCGGTAAAGCGTTTTTCAGCGATGGCGTTGAGGCGGCCGAAAGCTTCGGCCGGCGATTGGCTGCCGCGATCGGGTAGGCTCGCCGCGGCGGCTTCCCAATTGATGTCGCTGAGCTTGACAACCGGGCCTTCCAGTTCGCCCGCGGCTGCAGGCCCGGCAATAAGCAACGCAAGGCTTACCAGGACAGCGCGATTCACACCGGATCCCTCGTTTTGCCCGCCAGCCAAGGGCCGGAGAAGTTCATCGCCGCCGAGTTAATGGCATCGGAGAGCGGCATACAAGGGTCCACCGGTATAGTGTAGGGTGCGCCGCGGCGCGGGACGGGCGCCGCGGCAGTGCTGGAGACGCATAAAAATGACGTTGCGTGAAGCAAACTTGACGGCAGCTTCGGCGGCCGACCGGGAGCCTGAGATCATCGAGAGTGGTGGCACCGCGCGATTGCATCTCACGCTTGCGACGACCGACTACGATCATGTGCGCGACCTGATGTACGGCGTCGTGCGGCCTGAAGGTGCCGTCCTTACGGCCTTCGTGCTGCCGGTCGAAGAGGTTTTCTACAGGTTTATTAAAAACCGGGAATGGGACGTTTCGGAAATGTCCTTCGGCAAGTTCATCGGTTTTGCCTCGCAGGGCAATTCGCCATTCATTGGAATCCCCGTCTTTCCATCTCGCGTGTTCCGGCATTCCGCATTTTACGTGCGCACGGATCGCGGGATTACGAACCCGAAGGACCTCGAAGGGAAACGGGTCGGTATTCCCGAGTGGGCGCAAACCGCAGGCATCTATGCGCGCGGCTATCTGTCGGAGACGGCCGGGGTGGATTTGCGCAAGATTCACTGGGTGCAGGCTGGCATGAACGAGGCCGGGCGCGAGGAGAAGGTCGAATTTAAACTGCCGGCTGGGATTCAATATGAGCAGCGGCGCGATACGAGCATTTCGGCGATGCTGCTGTCCGGCGAGATTGATGCAGCCATTTCAGCGCGCGTGCCGGACGCTTTTGAAAAGGGCGGCGGAAAAATCGCGCGGCTGTTCCCGGAATACCGGGCAGAGGAGGCGCGTTATCATGCCGCAACCGGGATTTACCCGATCATGCACGTGATCGCCATGCGGCGAGCAGTCTTCGAGCGTTATCCGTGGGTGGCGATGAACCTGTTCAAGGCCTTCGATGAAGCCAAGCGGCGAAGCCTCGAGCGCATCCGCGATTTGACCGCCTCGCGCATCCCTGTGCCGTGGTCCGCAGCCATTGCGGACGAGTGGAGCAAGGGTTTTGGAGCGGATCCATTTCCCTACGGCCTTGAAGAGAACCGCAAAACACTGGCCGCGTTCTGCCGTTTCGCGCACGAGCAGGGTGTCACGGCTAAACAGCTGACGCCTGATGATTTATTTCCGAAAGAGGTGCGGGCGAGCGTGCGCGTCTAGTCTTTCGCCCGCTCGACATAGGAGCCATCGGCGGTCATCACCACCACGCGGGTCCCGGCAACGATATGGGTCGGGACCATGGTGCGGACGCCGTTCGACAGAATCGCCGGCTTGAATGAGCCCGACGCAGTCTGCCCCTTCATGGCAGGTTCGGTTTCCTTGATCTCCAGTGTCACCTTCTGGGGGATCTCGATGGAAACGGCGACGCCTTCATGGATGGCAAGGTTTACTTTCATGCCTTCCTGCAGGTAGGGGGCTTGGTCACCGATAATGTCGGCCTGCAGGGTAACCTGGTCGAACGTTTCATCATTCATAAAGTGAAAGCCGTCGCCGTCCTGGTAGAGGTATGAATATTCCACGTCCTCGACGTGGGCGCGCTCCACCTGGTCGGTGGTCTTGTAGCGCATCTGGGTCTTCACCCCGTCGGAAATCCGGCGCATATCGACCTGGGTGGTGGGGGTGCCCTTGCCGGGATGAAAATTTTCCGCATTGAGGACAACATAGAGCTTGCTGTCGAGATCGACGATATTGCCTTTGCGGAGCGAACTGGCGATGACCTTCACGATATTGATCCTTGACGTCTGGGCGGCTGGGGGCCGCGGTTTCGGGCCGCACCATAGCGATCTTCTCGCGCGATGCCAGCCTTTCTCGAGCGCCGTTTGATCGAGGTAAATGTGCCGAAAAGCCCGCCATTCTGGAGTGCCGGGGTCCACGCCGCCCGCAGGCCGTATCTGCTGGCGCGTCAGCAGATCGCGGCCGCCTTGCGGCGCTGGTTTTCCGAACAGGGTTTTATCGAGGTTGAAACCGCGGCACTCCAGATTTCGCCGGGTAACGAGACCCACTTGCATGCCTTCGCCACCGAACTGATCGGGACCAGCGGAGAACACCGGCCGCTTTGCTTGCGGACCTCGCCGGAATTCGCCTGCAAGAAACTGTTGGCGGCCGGCGAGACGCGCATTGTCGAATTCGCCAAGGCATTCCGGAATCGCGAGCGCGGACCGTTGCATCATCCGGAATTCACGATGCTGGAATGGTACAGGGCGAACGAACCTTATGAAGTGTTGATGGATGATTGCGCAGCCCTGCTGGCCGAGACGGCACGCGCGGCCGGCGCGAAGGAATTCCGGTTCCGCGGCAAGACCATTGATTCCCTGGTGGCGCCCGAACGTCTCACTGTGGCAGACGCATTCACGCGTCATGCCGGAATCGATTTGTTGAGTACAATTCGGGGCGGTCGAGGTGACAGCAAGGCCCTGGCTGCGCAAGCGGCCAAAGCCGGTGTTGCGACAGCCACCGACGACAGCTGGGGCGATATATTCAGCCGGATCCTGGCGGAGCGCGTGGAAGCGTACCTCGGGGTAGGCCGAGCGACCATATTATATGAGTATCCTCTGCCGCAGGCCGCGCTGGCGCGGGCCAAGCCTGGAAGCAATACCGTTGCCGAGCGTTTCGAGCTCTACGCCTGCGGGGTAGAACTCGCCAATGCCTTCGGCGAATTGACCGACGTTGCCGAGCAGCGGGCGCGCTTCGAGGCCGCCATGAACGAGAAGGAACGCATCCATGGGGAGCGTTACCCGATCGACGAGGATTTCCTCGAAGCCCTGGCGCGCATGCCGCCCGCCAGCGGAATAGCGCTCGGCTTCGACCGCCTGGTGATGTTGGCGACTGGTGCGCAGCATATTGAGCAGGTGATCTGGACTCCAGTGACTGAGTAATAATGACAAAGGGACAAGCCATGACGTCGCTCCGCACGCCCACGCAATTGTTTGATCGGGGGCTGATATCGTCCGATCAGCGGGTCGCGCTTGAGGCCGTTGCCGCGCGTTATGCGGTCGCGCTGCCGCCAGCTATCGCCCAGCTGATCGATCGCAGCGATCCGGCTGATCCGATCGCCCGCCAATTCGTGCCGGACGCCGCAGAACTCGATCATCGCCCGGAAGAGACTCGCTGATCCGATCGGCGACGAAGCCCACAGCCCTGTTGAGGGCATTGTTCACCGCTATCCCGATCGCGTCCTGCTCAAGCTGACCCATGTCTGCGCGGTCTATTGCCGGTTCTGTTTCCGCCGCGAGATGATCGGGCCTGACAAGCCAAACGCGCTATCGCCGCAAGGGGTGGCCCGTGCGCTTCACTATATCCGGACGCATCCGGAAATCTGGGAAGTGATCCTGACGGGAGGCGATCCGCTGGTGCTTTCAGCCCGTCGTCTGCGCGCCGTGATGAAGGCGCTTGCGGCAATCGATCACGTCAAGGTCATCCGCATCCACACCCGCATGCCGGTTGCCGACCCCGAGCGCATCTCGCCCGAGTTGGTGCGCGCGATAAAGGTCAAAGGAAAGGCGACCTACGTGGCGGTCCACGTCAACCACCCGTGTGAAATGACGCCGCAGGCGCGATCGGCTTGCGCGCGCATGGCCGATGCCGGCATCCCGTTGCTCTCGCAAACAGTGCTGCTGGCCGGTGTCAACGACACATCCGATGTGATGGCGGAGTTGATGCGGGCGCTCGTCGAATGCCGGATCAAGCCTTACTACCTGCATCACGGGGATCTTGCGCCCGGCACCGCGCATTTGCGCACCGACATTGCAACGGGGCAGGAGCTGATGCGTAGCCTGCGCGGACGAATCTCCGGCCTCTGCCAGCCGACGTATGTGCTCGACATTCCGGGCGGCCACGGCAAATCTCCGATCGGGCCCACGTACATCGAGCGGGTCGGATCAAACGGGAGCGCGCAGACTGTCGTGAAGGATTTTAACGGGCAGCAACACCAATATCCGCCGAAAGCGGTCTAGTGCCGGATCGCCAATACGTCGAGCAGGGCTGCCGCCACCGCAAGACTGGCGAATCCGATGAACACCACCGCGATCACAGCGTGCCAGACAAAGGCGACATCGCGCCTGAGGGCTGCCACTACGTTCTTGCTGTTGATCATCGCCTGACGTTCCCGATTGAGTTCGCTACAGGGCAGCGAACCATAATCGCTAAAGGACCATCCGGCCCGTAATTTGTATGTTAAAAATCGCGTGAATAGCACCGCATACACGCATACCAGCTATGAAACCGACATGAGTAACGGGGCCGACGGGGAGATTTGAAGCCCTTGCCGCCCTGAATGTCTGCCGAACCCCGCCCAACACCCCTGGATACCGGAACCTCTGCGCCGACGCTTGCCCCGGCTCGTGAGGTATTGCGGCAGCCGGACCAGATAAGTGCGCCAGATTTTGCACCGGTCCAAAGCGTTGTCGCGCCCGTCCAAGCTTTCGAGTGTCGTTTCCGCCAGATTATTTCCGTTCCCATCGGGAAATTGAAATGGCGAGGAAAGTGCGATGAGAAAAACAACAATAGCTGCTGTGCTGGTTGCCGTCGGTGTCTGTGCTGCTGGCCCGCTCGTTTCAAACGCAAAAGCCAGCACTCTTATCCCTTATCCCAACCACGGCACTGAAAATTCCGCGACCTACACTTTCACTGCAATCGCTGATGGCTCGGTCACCGCGTATTTTGCCGGGTCGGGTGCAAGCTTCTCGGAAGTGGTCGGCATGACGGTGAACGGTATCGCGACTGGGATTACCGGGCTGAATGATCAACTCTCCCATATCGGGGACGCTCTTGTTCTCGGCAATGTTCACGCCGGTGATACGATCGTGTTTTTCGATCAAATATCTACGCAAAATACGGGCGACATTTGGTACTCCGACCCAGCATTGAATAGAGTCAACGAACAACACGCCTATTCCACGCTTTACGATGGCAAGAGCGATCCGATTCTCCAAATCGGACAGGTGCCTGCTGGCGTGTACGTTGGATTCGAAGATTTGAGTATCTTACAGGGCGCCAATTTTGACTATCTCGACGAAACCTTTGTCGTCACAAATGTCGCAACAAATGTGACACCACTTCCGGCTGCTCTTCCGCTCTTTGCGACCGGTGTCGGCGGATTGGTTCTGCTCGCCTGGCGACGGAAGCGGAAGGCTGCATCGCCCGTCGCCTAACCATGGCTGAGCATTGGCTGGACATTGGCGCGCCCTAGGGGATTCGAACCCCTGTTACCGCCGTGAAAGGGCGGTGTCCTAGGCCTCTAGACGAAGGGCGCGCGTGGCCGGGGGTATAAAGAGCTTCACCTCCAGCGGCAAGCGAATGCCGGCTACCACTTACCGGTATTGGGCATCGATTTCCACGGTTCCTGCGGGGGCTTGGCGGCGCCTTTTTGCAGGAGCTCGATGGAATGCTTGTCGGGTGAGCGCACGAAGGCCATGACGCCATCGCGCGGCGGCCGGTTGATGGTGACGCCGGCCTTCATCAGCCGGTCGCAGGTTTCATAAATATCGTCGACCTCATAGGCGAGGTGGCCAAAAAAACGGGCCTCGCCGTAATCTTCCGAATCCCAGTTGTAGGTGAGTTCGACCACCGGCGCGTCGCGCCGCCCGGCCTTGAGCGCTTCGCTCGCGGCGGCGGCATCGTCCGATGCCGCCAGGAACACCAGCGTATAACGGTTCTTGTCGTCGACCCGCCGGCGGACTTCCTGGAGCCCCAGGAGCTTGCCGTAGAATTCCATCGCGGCATCGAGATTGCGTACGCGTAGCATCGTGTGCAGAAATCGCATGGTTTGAACCTCACTGTGGCGGGCGCGCCTTAAGCGGGCGGGACTATAGCAATGATTGCCTCGGACCTTGAAGCGGCTGTCGCCGAGCCTCGGCCAACTGATTGAATGCGCCCGCGTGATCGTTCCGTTCACGGGGGCGGGGATATCGACCGAATGCGGTATTCCCGATTTCCGGTCGCCCGGCGGGCTGTGGACCAAGAACCAGCCGATCCCCTACGACGCCTTCGTGGCGAGCCGCGACATGCGCGACGAGTCCTGGCGGCGGCGCTTCGCGATGGAGGAAAGCTTTGCGCGCGCGAAACCCGGCCGCGGCCATCGCGCGCTCGCCAGTCTCTATCGCTCCGGCAAGGTCCCGGCCTTGATCACCCAGAATATCGACAACCTGCATCAGTCTTCGGGCATTGCGGAGCGCGACGTGGTCGAGTTGCACGGGAACACCACCTACGCCGTCTGCCTGGATTGCGCCGAGCGCTATCACTTGTCCTGGGTGCGGGAAAAATTCGAGGGCTCGGGCGAGCGCGCGCCCGATTGCAGCTGCGGCGGACCGATCAAAACCGCGACCATTTCGTTCGGGCAAGCCATGCCGGCCGAGGCAATGCAGCGCGCCGAGGCCTTGACCAAAAGTTGCGACCTGTTTCTCGCCGTCGGCTCCTCGCTGGTGGTGTGGCCGGCCGCCGGTTTTCCGCTGATGGCCAAACGCAATGGCGCAGCACTCGTCATCATCAATCGCGAGCCGACGGAATTCGATGACATCGCCGATCTGGTTGTGCGCAATGACATCGGCGACGCTTTGGCTCCCTTCATCGCCCACTGATTCGCTTGCGTTGCGCTGTGTATAGAGCTGTGTGCAAGCCCATTTTGGCCTTTGCCGTTTGAAGGCCGGTGTTATCTTCAAATCTACGCAAGATTCGTCGAAGCGCCCATCAAGAGGCGCCAGCAAAGCAGCGGCGCGCGGCGTCATGGCGTCGGACGGGGTCGAATCAAAAATGTCTGGTACCAATCTCCGGCCAGGGGCGGTCAGAGAACTCGTCGATGAAACGGCGACCAATCTCATAGAATTGACCGGCGTCATCAAGTGGTTCGATGTCTCAAAGGGATTTGGGTTCATCGTTCCCGACAATGGAATGCCCGACATTCTTCTCCACGTGACCTGCCTGCGCCGGGACGGTTTCCAGACCGCCTATGAGGGCGCGCGGGTCATCTGCGAGGTGCTGGAACGCCCGAAGGGGTTGCAGGCCTTCCGCATCGTATCGATGGACGACAGCACCGCCGTGCACCCGGCGCAGATGCCGCCGCCGCGTACCCATGTCACGGTGACGCCGACCAGCGGGCTCGAGCGCGCGCAGGTCAAATGGTTCAACCGTCTGCGTGGCTTCGGCTTTCTGAGCCGGGGCGAGGGCACCCCCGATATTTTCGTCCACATGGAAACCTTGCGCCGCTATGGCATTGCCGAGCTGCGCCCAGGGCAGACCGTGCTGGTCCGCTTCGGACCCGGACCCAAGGGCCTGATGGCGGCCGAGGTGCGGCCGGACGGCGGCCCGCTCGGGCTCGCCTCCCACTAGATCCCGGATTTTCCAGTTGCCGCTTGGGCTTGGGCCGCGTAAAGGCGGGCGCATGCGTGCGATCCATTGGCTCGTCCTTGGTCTCTTCGGGCTCCTTGTGGCTGCCGGCCCGGCGTGGCCGGCCGGCAAGCAGACGCTGGAGATCGCCAGCCAATCCGGCGTGCACGTGTTCTCGGTCGAACTGGCCGACAACGATGCCGAGCGCGCCAAGGGCCTCATGTACCGCAAGGAACTGCCCGAGGGGCAGGGCATGCTGTTTGATTTCCATCGCGAGCAGGATGTGAGTTTCTGGATGCAAAACACATATATCTCGCTCGATATGATCTTCATTCGCGCCGACGGCCGCATCTTGCGGATTGCCGAAAATACGGAACCGTTGTCGACACGGCTGGTCCCGTCCGGCGGGCCGGTGCGGGCGGTTCTGGAGATCATCGGTGGCTCGGCCCGCAAACTCGGCATTGCGCCCGGCGACCGCGTCGCTTCGCCCATATTCAACGGCCATTGAGGGCTTGCTTGCCGGGCTGAATCGAAGCGTGTATCGAACGCCGATTGCCATCGGGGCATAGCGCAGTCTGGTAGCGCGTCTGGTTTGGGACCAGAAGGTCGCAGGTTCGAATCCTGCTGCCCCGACCACTTAACATCTTGATTTAGCACCACTTATATTCATCGGTCGGGTCGAGGCGCGTCGCGATTGAACCGCCGGAGTTTTTCAATTCGGCCGCACGAGTCGCGGATGGTCGCAGCGGCCAACAAACTCCGCAATCCGCGCGATCGTGTCCGATTCCGCCAAAAGCGGTGCGTGGCCCTGATCCGCCACGTCGAGTGTTTCAAGACTCGCATGCCGCGCGCGCATCGCATCCACCGTTGCCGGCGACAGAATGTCCGAATTGGCGCCGCGGATCGCCAACACCGGCACACCACTAAGCGCGCCAAACTGATTCCACAAAGGTGGTATTGGGCTGTCCGGGTTTATCGCCTCCAAAGTCCTTGCAATCCTGACGTCATAGGTCGGCACCATCCGGCCGTTATCTTCCTTGAACGCGCGGTGCGCGCTGGCCAGCCAGTCGTCGTGCCCGAGCTTTGGGAATTGATTGTGGAATAGCCGGCGCAGGATCTCCGCCCCGTCCTCGAAATTGCGCGGCTGTGGCAGCTTGCCGACGTAGCCTTTGATGCGCATAAGTCCTTGCGGCTCGATCACGGGGCCAATGTCGTTGAGCACGACCCCTGCAATTGCGGTGGGCCGCACCGCAGCCAGCAGCATTGCCAGGATTCCACCGCGTGAGGTGCCAATGAAAATCGCCGGCATTGCGTCGAGTGCAGTAACGACTGCGAGGACGTCAGCGAGCTCGACGGGAAGCGAATAGTTATCCGGATTGCGGTCATAGTCGGAGCGGCCGCGTCCGCGATAGTCGAGCGCGATCACGCGCCGCGGGTGAGCACCGTCATGCGCCAGCGTAGTCGCTAGCGCTTCAAAATCGGCCGCGGTGCGCGCGAGACCGGGCAGGCAAACCACCGGCGTTTTCGGCGAACTGCGCTGGCCATAGCAGAGTGCGTGCAGCCGCAATCCATCGGGAGCAGTGATGAAGGTGCTCACAGCGCCATTTTGCATGGCGCCGTTTGTAGCATCGATGCGATTGTTGTTCTAACGGCGGACGATCAATTCAACCCGCCGCGCTTGATGTCGGCTTCTATCAGCAGCTTGGTGCCGCCGCCGAAACGTGCACGGTAGACCTGAAGGTTCTCCATGATCCGCTCGACATAATTGCGGGTCTCGGAGAGGGGGATGCGCTCCACCCAGTCGACCGGATCGACATTGGGGTCGCGCGGGTCGCCGTAGGCTGCGATCCACTGTCGCACGCGGCCGCGCCCGGCATTGTAGCCGGCGAACGTGAGGATGTAGGACCCGTTATAGCCGGTGAACAGGTTCGATAGCTCCGCGGCACCCATCTGCATATTGTAGACGGGATCCTTGAGCAGGCGGTCGCGGCTATAGGCGACCTTGAACTTGGCGGCGGTATCGATGCCGGCCGCTGGGGTAACCTGCATCAGCCCCATGGCGTGGGCACTCGAGACGACTTTCTGATTGAAGTGGCTCTCCTGGCGGGCGATCGAATAGGCGACGGCGGGCTCGATCGGAGGAGCGATCGGCTGGTAGTCGGGCAGGCCGACCACTGGATAGGCGTAATAATCGAGCGGCAAGCCGCGTCCGTACGCGGACTCGCCAAGCAACAACATCGCGCGGCCGTCACCGTGTTTGGCGGCAAGCTCCCCGAGCATGGCCATGCCAGCGATGTCGGTGCCGCTTTCACCCAGCTCGGCAAAGACCGATGCGAGCATGTCGCGCTCGTCGAGCGCATAGAGAATTTGCGCGGCGCGCACGACCTCGAGGTTTCCGAGCACGTTTTGCTCTTGCGGCGTGAAGGTCGGGGGGCCGCGCAGGCCCAGATCGGTCAGGCCGAGACGTGCGCGCGCAAGCTGCCCGTAATAGGTGGCCGTGTACTGCGCGGCAGTTTCGTAGAAAGCCTTGGCCTGGGCGCGTTGGCCCATAGCGTCTGCCGCGCGGCCCTGCCAGTAGCCGCCGCGTGCAAGCGCATGCGGGTTAATGGTGCCTTCCATGATGCGGGCGAAGTGTTCAGCGGCGGTCTTGGGATCATTGAGATAGCGCAGCGCCACCCATCCGGCGGTGAAATGCGCATCCACCCGGTAGAAGCCGCGCATCGGCGGCGCGGCTTCACGCGCAACTCGATACGCAGTCTGGGCGTCGCGCTCGTCGAGCAGCTTGCGCACCAGCAAGCGCCGTTCCTGCCACCACTGATCGAGGTTGTAGAGAAGCTCCGGATTTTTCGGCGCCGTGAGGATCAGTTTGCCGGCTTCTTCCGCGTTGTTACTCTGGCGCAGCCATTGCACGCGGGCAAAAATGTAGCCGGGATCGCTTTGCGCGGATGCAGGCACTGCATCGAGCGCGGCTTTCGCATTGCCGGCCTTGCGCAGGACCGCTGCGCGCGCCTTGGCGATTGCGACCTCGTTGCCGCCGAGACGTTCCGCTGCGCGCATGCCGCCAGCGACATCGTCGGCATAGAAGCGTTGCTCCATGCGCGCCTTGTGGTCGGCGGTGGTGAGCATGTTGCCGAACATCTCGAGCACGCGCTTTTCGACCTCGGCGCTGCATTCATCATTGCGCCAGGCTTGGCGAACCAAGGCCGCCGCGGCGTCGCGGTCGCCTTGCGTGAGCAAAGTGCGCGCCAACATGAAACGGCCTTTGGCGGTCGACGGCTGATGCTTGGCGAAGAAGGCGCGAACGGTGCGGTCGTCGACGCCATCATTCCAGAGTGCATTTTCGGCGCGCCGGCGGAATAACGGGGAGTGCGGCCAGCTCGGATTGGCTTCGACGAAGGCCGCATAGCGCTGGAAGGTCGGGTTGGTGTTGTCCGAGCGCAGGATGACCCATTCGGCGAGTTTTTTGGCTACCGGGTCCGTGATGCTTGCTTCAGCTGCATTGGCATCGGCTTCCTTGCCCTTGCGCGCGGCCTCGATGACTCGTTTGACTGCCGCGACATCCGCGGCAGAGGTCGCGGCTGTCGGGGCGAGTGCGAAGGGGCCGGAGGCCGGGCGCGCCAGCGGTTTGAACGTGGCGCGGCTTTCGAAAATTGTGCCGTGCAGACCGATATTGGCCTGCGCAAAAGAGGAGAGGGCTTTGGGTTCAGCGGCCGGCCGCTTTTGCGGGAGCGGGGCGATTCGCGCAGCGGGTGCGGCGGCCTGCTTTCCTCCCGGAATAGCAGGTCGTGGGCGCGGCAATGGAACTTGCTGCGGCAGGGCCAAGACGGTCTCCGCGCAAAGCGCGGAAGCGGCCGCCAATGCCAAACACGCGCGGAAACAAGCACCTATGGGGCTGCGAGTAGTCCCGTGCATTCGATCCCTTGCCCTTAAGTCCCGGCGACCCCAACTCATGGCAAGGGCCGCGAACCCGTTTGGCCCCCATTAGGCCAATAACGTTGATGAAGGATATCCAAAATATTGGGGTATTGGGATCCTAGGCAACGAGAGGGGCAAAAACAGGGCAAGGCCCCGGCTCTATCACGCCAATTCATGAGCCCATTTACGGGCGGGGCTTTCATCGGCCCGCCTGACCCGATATCTATGGTCCTCAGTCCAGACCCCTGTGGAGAAGTCGTGCCATGACCGCCAAGACGAGCTTTCGAGGCTCATTTACTGCGCTGGTCACGCCGTTCAAAAACGGCTCGCTCGACGAAAAGGCATTCCGCGACATCGTGGACTGGCAGATCGCCGAGGGCACGAACGGCCTGGTTCCAGTCGGCACAACCGGCGAGAGCCCGACGCTGTCGCACGACGAGCACAAGAAGGTCGTGGAATGGTGCATCGATCAGGTCGATGGCCGAGTTCCCGTTATTGCTGGCTCGGGATCGAACTCGACGGCGGAAGCCGTAGAGCTGTCGCAGCATGCCGAGAAGGCCGGGGCCGATGCCGTGTTGATTGTCACGCCCTACTACAACAAGCCGACCCAGGAAGGGCTCTATCAGCACTACAAGGCGATCAATGATGCCGTCGGCATCCCGATCATCATTTACAACATCCCCGGCCGGTCCATCGTTGACATGTCGGTCGACACGATGGCGCGCCTGTTTGAACTCAAGAACATTACCGGCGTGAAAGACGCGACCGCCAATATGGCGCGCGTCTCGCAGCAGCGTGCTGCGATGGGGCCGGACTTCAATCAGCTGTCCGGCGAGGACATCACCGCGCTCGGATTCATGTCGCATGGCGGCCATGGCTGCATTTCGGTTACGTCGAACGTTGCGCCGCGGCTGTGCGCCGAATTTCAGGCTGCCTGCCTGAAGGGCGATTTCGCAAAGGCGCTCAAGCTGCAAGACAAGCTCACGCCGCTTCATATCAATCTGTTCGTCGAAACAAGTCCGGCACCCATCAAGTATGCAATGTCGTTGATCGGCAAGTGCGCCAATACGGTGCGGTTGCCGATGGTGCCGGCGAGCGAGAAGGCGCAGGCCGCTGTGCGCGAGGCAATGGTGCACGCTGGCCTCATCAACTAGATGCTGGCTGAATTTAAAAAGTTTGCGCTGCGGGGAAATGTCGTCGATCTCGCCATTGGCGTGATCATTGGCGCTGCCTTTTCAGGCATCATAAATTCGCTGGTTGGCGACGTCATTATGCCGATCATCGGCGCGATCACAGGCGGCCTCGATTTTTCGAACTATTTCGCGCCGCTTTCGGCGAAAATCACTGCGACGACCCTGGCCGAGGCAAAAAAGCAAGGCGCTGTACTGGCTTGGGGAAGTTTTCTCACTGTCACGCTTAACTTTATCATCGTTGCTTTTGTGCTCTTCCTGGCCATCCGCGCGCTCAACAAGGTCGTTCGCAAGGAAGAGGAGAAAGCGCCGGCATTGTCGAAGACCGAGCAACTTCTCACCGACATCCGCGATCAGCTTAAGTCGCGCTGAAGCACGCCCAAAGTATTCCCATGGCCGCAAAACCCGAGCGCCGCTTCAAGGTGGTCGCCGACAATCGCAAGGCGCGCTTCAATTACGAAATCGGCGAGACCTTCGAGGCGGGCATTGTCCTTACTGGCAGCGAGGTAAAATCGCTCCGCGCCGGCAAGGCCACGATCGCCGAATCCTATGCCGATACCCGTGACGGCGAACTCTGGCTGATCAACTCGAACATTCCGGAATATCTGCAGGCCAGCCGCTTCAACCACCTGCCGAAACGGCCGCGCAAATTGCTGCTGCAAAAGCGCGAGATCAATCGGTTGGCCGGGGCGGTCGAGCGGGAAGGCATGACCATTGTGCCGTTAAAGCTTTACTTTAACGAGAAGGGCCGCGCGAAGATTGAGGTCGCGCTCGCGCGCGGCAAAAAATTGCATGACAAGCGCGAGACCCTGAAAAAGCGCTCATGGGAACGCGAGCGCGGGCGGTTGATGCGGTTAAAGGGGTAGTGCATGACCCAACGCCGAATTAATATTGGTATCTTTCGGCGGCTCCCGGACGCGTCTCTTCAATGATTGCAAAGGCCATTCAAGGCGCTGTTTCACCGCGCCGGGTTGTTGTTTTGGCGGTCGTCGCGGCTATTTCGCTCGTCCTTTTCATGCTGAGCAGTCTCGCAACGCTCAACCCCAACGACTTTATGTATGCGGCCGCGCCGGCAGTCTGGGCGCAGAATGGAGCTCTCTATAGCGACGTGCCGTTTCCGCAGGCGCCGCTATCGATCCTGTTGAATTCGATGCTGGCAACAGTGACCGGAAATGTGAATATTTTTTTGCCTGGCCGCGTTGTCTCGATGATCCTCGCTGTGGTCGCTGTGCTCTTGCCGGTGCTCAACCGGGCCAAGATGGAGAACATTGAGATCTGGGTACTGTACGTCGCGTTATGTCTCACGAGCTTGTACATCATCTCAAACAGCGGAGAAATCGGAAACTATTCGCTCTCTCTCCTGTGTGTGTCCGCCGCGGTTACCGCAATCAACGCGCCGGGCAAGGCTAGCTTTCGCGGATTCACTGCATGTGCGTTCGTCGGGCTGGCGATCTCGGCGAAACTTTATTTCATCATTCTTTGTCCGGCCCTTTTTCTGTATTTTGTCCTCAACGACCGGTCCGCGCGCGACCCTGTTGTCATTGCAGCGTGCGGGCTCGGATTTGTACTGGGGGTTCTTCCGGTTTTGTATTTTCTTGCGCGCGACTACCAAGGCTTTTGGCGCTGGACCATCCATTTCTTCCAGCTGATTTTACCCCTCAGGCTCAAGCCAACCGACGCTGTCTTCAGGATTGCAAGTGCGGTGATGATTTTCGTCGTGCTGATGGCTATCCCCATTGGATTCTTCATTGCCGCGGCATGGCAAGCCTGGACACGCGGCGGCACCGAATTGCGCGAGAAAATTTCAGAGCTTTTATTGCTCGCAGCTGCCGCCGCCATGGCGATTTCGCCCATATTTGTGTACGAGCAGTATTTTGCTCCGCTTGTCTTACTTCTGTTTCTATTCTCGGCGCCATGGAGTTTGAGCACGGGCCGAACACGACAGTTGTATTTGATCTGCGCCGGAGCCCTGTTCTGCATGCAGAGCGTTATTCTTGCGAAGCAGTTGGGGCCGGAGGTCTTCCGTCAAGACAACGTGGTGACGCAGGTTCTCGCGGTGCAAAAGAAGGCCCGGCAAGTGGCCGTCAATGACTACAGGTGCGACCGTAGGGTCTACACAACGACCCCGCTTTTCCTTCTTGAAAATGAGATCAAATATCCGCCGGAATTGGTGGCGGCGCCGTTTCTTATGCTCCTCTTGCGCGGGGACGTGCTGGCGCGAAAGGGTGAAGCATACGATCTCGAAGCGCACATGAATAAGTGGAGCCCTGACATTGTCGTATGGGGTTATTTTCTCGACAGTCGGGATGGGGCTGAAGACGCGGTTGACCGCTTCGTGAAAGATTACGCCATCAACCGTGCGTTTGTTGTCACCTCGCTCGGGCAAGTTAATGGACATGAAATTAAACTCGGCTACCGCGCTGGCTGCAAAGGCGTGTCGCGCCCGTGAGATATTCGGTTAGCAAACTGAAAATGTGAGCAACGTCATGCCGCCTCCGACCAAGCTTGATCATTGCGTGATCCACGTGTCCGAGTGGGAACGATCAAACAAATTCTACAGTGCAGTAATGGGCGCCGAGCTTGTGCAACGGCCCGCCGGTTGGGCCTATCGCTTTGGCGACAAGCAACTCAACGTGCATGGACCAGGGGTGAAGCCGGCGGAAGTCGCCCGCTTGCCGGTGCAGCCGGGCAACAGCGACCTCTGTTTCGAATGGATCGGCCCAATCGATGGGGCAATCGCGCATCTGAATGCACATGGAATCGCCGTTGAGCGCGGACCGATGCAGCGGTTCGGCGCCAAGGGGCCAGGGACGTCCGTCTATTTCCGTGACCCGGACGGCTCCCTCATGGAATTTATGAGTTATGGAGATCGGAAATGACCGAAGCGCCAGGGACCCACAATCCTCAAGTTCTGCCGCCGAATATTCCGGTGCCGCAGGATGACGGCGCTACACGCCATCTCGCCGGCATGGAGGTTCCTGATCTGGCTTTGCCGGCAACCGAAGGCGTACCCGTCAATCTGTCGAAGCTTAGGGGCCGTACCGTCGTTTACATTTATCCGCGCACAGGTGTGCCGGGGGTCGATCCACCAGATGGCTGGGACCAAATCCCCGGTGCGCGTGGTTGCACGCCGCAGTCCTGCTCATTTCGCGATCATTTCGGCGAGCTCAAGCGGCTTGGTGTGGCGCAGCTCTACGGCCTTTCCACACAGGATACGGATTATCAGCGCGAAGCGGCGACGCGCCTTCATCTGCCGTTTCCGATCTTGTCAGACGAGAAGTTGGCGCTGACGAAAGTTCTCAATCTTCCGACATTTACTGCGGCTGGAATGACGCTGCTCAAGCGCATGGCGCTGGTGATCGACGAAGGCAAAATCACCAAGACGTTTTATCCGGTATTTCCGCCGGACAAGAATGCGGCGGAGGTGATCTCCTGGATTCAAGCGTCCAGATAATTTCGAACGCCTGCAAAAACCCTGCGGAACATTTCAGGTGTGAGCACACCGGTATTGGTGTTGTAACGTGAGCAGTGATAGCTGGAAAACAATGTCAGCTGGGAAAGTTCATGCTTGCCGCCATGTTTAAACGGCATCGTTGATTTTTTGGCGCCCAGCGCGGTCACGGCGCTGTCATGCGCAATGCGGCCGAGCGCAACAATGACGCGCAACTTTTTCATTTCGGCAATCGTTGCTGCAAGAAAATCGCGGCATGTCCTTATTTCATCGGGCGTGGGTTTGTTCTCTGGCGGAACACAACGCACGGCGTTGGTGATACGGCAGTCGATCAATTCCAGTCCGTCGTCGGGATGGGCGCCGTACTCGCCGCGCGCAAAGCCGAACTTGCCAAGCGTTTCGTAGAGCAGCACGCCGGCGTAGTCGCCGGTGAATGGCCGACCGGTTCGGTTGGCGCCTTGCGCGCCGGGTGCCAATCCGACGATCAACACCCGCGCACCCATGGCGCCGAACGAGGGGACTGGCGCATTGAACCAGGTTGGCTCCTTGGTGCGCCAGTTCTTGCGGAATGCAACCAGCCGTGGGCAGCGCGGGCAGTCGCGTCCCGGTTTGCCGTCAACGTCGCTCATAACGCCTTGTTATTCGAAAGAATTGTCGTCGTCATCAGCGCCGACCGGAACGCTGGCGCGTTGCGGCGCCGTTGGCGGCCTTTGCAGGAACTGCGGCGTATGTTGCGGCGAACCGTGGTCCTCGCGCGGGCCGCGTGCAGCGTCGCGCGCGGCGCGTTCGGCCGGGTCGCGGCCGATCTTGGATTGCAGCGTGACAATGTCGGTGAAGACATCGGCCTGGCGGCGCAGTTCATCGGCGATCATCGGCGGCTGGGTGGAAATTGTTGAGATTACGGTGACGCGTACGCCCTTGCGTTGCACTGCTTCCACCAGCGAGCGGAAGTCACCGTCCCCGGAAAACAGCACCATGTGATCGATTGTGCCGGCAATTTCCATCGCGTCGACCGCAAGCTCGATGTCCATATTGCCTTTGACCTTGCGGCGGCCGGTCTGGTCAACGAATTCCTTGGTTGCCTTGGTGACGACGGCGTAGCCGTTGTAGTCCAGCCAGTCGATGAGGGGCCGGATCGAGGAATATTCCTGATCTTCGATCACTGCCGTGTAATAAAACGCGCGCAACAGATAGCCGCGCGATTGGAATTCACGCAGCAGCCGCTTGTAGTCGATATCGAAACCGAGAGATTTGGCGGTGGCGTAAAGATTGGCTCCATCAATGAATAAAGCAATTTTCTCACCAGGTACGGTCATGGGATTCTCTCACAATTCACTTCGAGTTACTTTCAGATCGCGGATACGCGCAATGCGGCATGCGCGCACGTCCTCCTAGATCGCGGTTAACAGGGCATCGCGGCATCTCGGACCAATTGAGCTGCCGCCTGCGCAATCACGCCGCGCCGATAAAATCCGGTACCATCGGCTTGCTGCGGGCTCGCATTTGTCGAGTAACAGAGGGTTGCGGCTAAACCAAGACAAAAATGCTTGAAATTCCATGCTCCAAGGGATACCTAGCAGTCCAATTCAGGATAAGTTCCACCAGATGGAGTGCCGAGCCGATGGCCCGTGTCACCGTAGAAGATTGTATTGATAAGGTTGAAAACCGCTTCGATCTCGTCCTGCTGGCGAGCCATCGTGCGCGCATGATTTCATCCGGCTCGCAGATTACCGTCGAGAGAGACAACGACAAGAACCCGGTCGTGGCATTGCGCGAGATCGCCGATACCACCGTCTCGCCCGGCGACCTCAAGGAAGACCTCATTCACAGCTTGCAGAAATATGTCGAGGTCGACGAACCCGAGCCCGAAGTGCCGCTGATCGGTGCCGGCGCGGGGGCCAGTGTCGATTCGGACGACACCGAGGTAACTGCCGACCGCATGACCGAGGAAGAGCTTCTGAAGGGGCTCGAAGGCCTGGCCCCTCCGGAGGAGGTCCCCGAAGAGGACGCCGAATAGGGCATTTCGACTTAGATATTCATTGTGATCCCACGGCCCGGCCCAAAAAGCCGGGCCGTCGGCTATTTATCAACCAGTATCCCAAAGCCTTGCGGCTACGGCGAAACGACGTGATATCTTGAGGTAGTTTCGTCAGGAGAGGCTGCGAGGCAGCAAATATGGCGCGCACGCGCTCCGACCTTCCGCGCATGCAAAAGCAGGCCCCGATCCGGGCGCCGCGCCCGCCGGCCGTTGCCGCTGCAACTCAAGCGGTTGAAAAGCCTGCCCAAACGCGCAAGCCGCCGATGATGCGGCAATACGATCTGATCGAGCGGGTGCGCCGCTACAATCCGGATACCAACGAAGCGCTGCTCAATCGCGCCTACGTCTACGCCATGAAAGCCCATGGCGAGCAGCGTCGCGCGTCAGGTGACCCGTATTTTTCCCATCCGATCGAAGTGGCGGCCATTCTGACCGACCTGAAGCTCGACGATGCAACCATCGCCGCCGCACTGCTGCACGATACCATTGAGGACACGGCGGCCACGCGCGCGGAGATCGACGGCCTGTTCGGGCGCGATATCGGCACATTGGTCGAAGGCCTCACCAAGTTGAAAAAGCTCGACCTGGTAACCAAGGAAGCCAAGCAGGCGGAAAATCTCCGCAAGCTGCTCCTGGCGATCGCCGACGACGTACGAGTGCTTTTGATCAAGCTCGCCGACCGGCTGCATAACATGCGCACGCTCGGATATATGCCGCCCGAGGCGCGCCGACGTGCGGCGGAAGAGACACTGGAAATCTACGCGCCGCTTGCAGGCCGCATGGGCATGCATGAGATGCGCGAGGAGCTGGACGATCTGGCCTTCCGCGAACTTTATCCGGAAGCGTATGAGGTGGTGAGCGCGCGGCTGAATTCACTCACCGAACGCAGCAAGTTGCTGATCTCAGAAATTGAAAAGCAACTGACTAAAAAGCTCGCCGATCGCGGCATCGATGCAAAGGTGGTGGGGCGGCGCAAACGCGCCTACTCGATCTGGCGCAAGATGGAACGCAAGTCGGTCGGCTTCGAGCAACTTTCGGACATCTTTGGATTCCGCGTTGTCGTGAAGTCGCTGGCCGACTGTTACCAGTCGCTCGGTATCGTGCACAGCACATGGCCGATGGTGCCGGGCCGCTTCAAGGATTACATCTCGACTCCGAAGGGCAATGACTACCGGTCGATCCACACCACGGTGATCGGCCCGAGCAAGCAGCGCGTCGAGCTGCAAATCCGCACCGTGGAAATGCACGAGATCGCCGAATACGGCATCGCCGCACACGCGCTCTACAAGGACCAAGCGGGTTCGCCGACAGAATTGCTGTCACGGGAATCGACGGCCTATGCATGGCTTCGCCGGACCATCGAACTTCTGGCGGAAGGTTCAAACCCGGAAGAGTTTCTAGAGCACACAAAGCTCGAGCTGTTTCATGACCAGGTCTTCTGCTTTTCACCGAAAGGCAAACTGATCGCACTGCCACGCAAGGCAACGCCGATTGATTTTGCCTATGCGGTGCATACGGATGTCGGAAACACCGCCGTCGGGTGCAAAATCAACGGCCAGATCGCACCATTGACGTCCGAGCTGGTGAATGGGGACGAAGTCGAAATCCTGACCTCGAAAGCGCAAAAGGCGCCGCCGGCAGCCTGGGAATCCATCGTCGTCACCGGCAAGGCGCGTGCGGCGATCCGGCGGGCGACGCGCGTTGCTGTGCGCACACAATATGCCGGTCTTGGCCGCCGGATAGTCGAACGCTTGTTCCAGCGCGCAAAGATCGCGTATTCGGACGAGAACCTCACTGGCGCGTTGCCGCGGCTGGCGCGCGCGTCGATTGAAGACGTTATGGCGGCGGTCGGGCGCAGCGAACTGAAGGCGTCTGACGTCGCGCGTGCTATGTATCCGGACTACAAGGAAGAACGCGCCGCCGCGATGGCCGCCAATCCGAAACCGGACAGTGGCTGGTTCGGCCTGAAGAAACTGACGTCTGTGAAATTCAAAGTTCCGGACAGTGCGCTTGGTCCGGCAATTCCGATCCGCGGCATTAACGGTGATCTGCCGGTCAGTTTCGCGCCAAACGGCGGCGCTGTGCCGGGCGACAGGATTGTCGGGATCCTCTCGCCGGGCGAGGGGATTACGATCTACCCAATACAATCGCCGGCCCTGAGCGAATTCGAAGACAAGCCGGAACGGTGGCTGGATGTGCGCTGGGACGAAGAGGAGCGGGCGCCCCGCCGCTTCCCGGCGCGCATCGCGGTGCAGTCAGTGAACGAACCCGGCTCCCTTGCGCAAATCGCGCAGGTCATCGCGGAACATGACGGCAATATCGACAATATCCGCATGACACGCCGCGCTCCCGATTTCACCGACGTGACCATTGATCTCGAGGTTTACGATCTCAAGCATTTGACCGCCATCCTTGCGCAGCTGCGCGCGAAACCCGTGGTGGCGAAAGCGGAACGCGTGAACGGTTAACTGGCGCATGATCCCGAAAAGTGGGTACCGGTTGTCGGATAAGATCATGCGCAGGATAATCGCATGAATCATCTCCGTCTGGGCGTCAACGTCGACCATGTGGCCACCATCCGCAATGCGCGTGGCGGGCGTCACCCCGATCCGGTACGCGCGGCCAAGCTTGCAATTGCGGCAGGTTGCGACGGCATTACCGCGCACTTGCGGGAAGATCGTCGCCACATTCGTGACGATGATATTGCGCGCTTGAAAGCGGAGATCGGCAAGCCGCTGAATTTCGAGATGGCGGCCACCGACGAGATGCTCGGTATCGCACTCAAAACGATGCCGCATGCTGTCTGTCTGGTGCCGGAAAAACGCACCGAGCGCACCACCGAGGGCGGCCTCGACGCAGCCGGACAGCACAACCATCTGGCGCCTTTCATTGCCAGGCTCAACGATGCCGGCGTGCGAGTGTCGTTATTTGTCGCCGGCGACGCGCGCCAGATCGAAGCGGCAGCGAAGCTGCGTTCGCCAGTGGTCGAGATTCACGTCGGCGCCTGGTGTGATGCGCTCGGCGAGGGCAAGCGCGAAGTGGCGGACGCCGAATGGCAGCGCATCCGCGCGGGCGCCAGGCTCGCCCATGAACTGGGTCTCGAAGTACATGCCGGACACGGCCTCGATTATGCCAGTGCGGAGACCATCGCCGCGCTGCCCCAGATCGTTGAGCTGAATATCGGACATTTTTTGATCGGGGAAAGCGTGTTCGAGGGACTGGCCGAGACCGTAAAGTTCATGCGTGCGGCCATGGACCGCGGCCGCAGGAAGGCGTCCCATTCATGATTATCGGGCTCGGCTCGGATATCGTCGACGTACGCCGGATCGCCGACGTGATCGAACGTCATGGTGAGCGTTTTCTCGGCCGCATCTTTACGGCGACTGAGCGCGCCAAGGCCGACCAGCGCGCCAATTCCGTTGAAACCTACGCCAAACGGTTTGCAGCGAAGGAAGCCTGCGCCAAGGCGCTTGGCACGGGGTTACGGCGCGGCGTTTTCTGGCGTGACATGGGTGTTGTCAATGTGGCCGGTGGGCGCCCGACCATGAAATTGACGGGCGGCGCGCTGTCACGGCTGCAGGCGCTTACGCCGCCCGGATGCGAGGCCAGGATCGATGTCTCGTTGACCGACGAGGGCCCCACCGCGCAGGCGATTGTCATTATTTCAGCGGTGCCCGCTTCTATGACGGGAGGTTCACGTTGAACACGAGAACATCAGCCCGACTGATTGATTGCATTGTAAATCCGGCCTTGTTGATTGCTTGTCATGGGGCCAGCCGCTACAAGGTCGCCGGGGAGCGCATGCCGATTGGCGGGACGAAAGGCCTATGAGCGTGACATCCGGAACGAAACGAAAAGAGGGCGGTGTCGCCGAGACAGTGCGCGTGATCATTCATGCGCTGATTATCGCGCTGGTGATCCGTACCTTTCTTTTTCAACCCTTCAATATTCCGTCCGGCTCCATGAAGGCGACGCTGCTGGTCGGCGACTACCTGTTTGTGTCGAAATATACCTACGGCTACAGCAAATATTCGCTGCCGCTTTCGCCCCCGGTTTTTTCCGGGCGCCTTCCTTCTGACTGGCTGCCGCAACGCGGCGACGTCGTGGTGTTCCGGCTGCCCAAAGATCCAACCACTGACTACATCAAACGTGTGATCGGTTTGCCGGGCGACAAGATCCAGGTGATCGATGGCGTCGTCAGCATCAACGGTACGCCGGTCAAGCACGAGCGCGCCGACGACTTCGTCGAAACCGAAGAGGGCCAGCACGATGCGCCAGTCAAGCGCTGGAAGGATACGCTTCCGAACGGCGTGAGCTTCTATACGCTTGATCTGGTCGACAACGGCTTTGCCGACAACACGCAGGTCTATACCGTGCCGCCGGACCACTATTTCATGATGGGCGACAATCGGGACAATTCGACCGACAGCCGCTTCAGCCAGGTAGGGATGGTGCCGTTCGAGAATATCGTCGGCAAGGCGCAGATCATCTTCTTCTCCGTATTTGAGGGCGAACGCGCCTGGCAATTCTGGCGCTGGCCGGTGTCGGTGCGCTGGAACAGACTCTTTACGATCGTCAGATGAGCCGTAAGGCCAAGGACCGGTCGGCGCTCGAAGACAGGATCGGCTATAAATTTGCCGACAAGGACTTGCTCGAACGCGCCTTGACGCACATTTCAGCACTATCGGGCGGCAATCGCGCGGCTAGCTACCAGCGCCTGGAGTTTCTTGGCGATCACGTATTGGGCCTCGTGATTTCGGATATGCTCTACCGTGCATTCCCGAAAGCGAATGAGGGCGAGTTGTCGCGCAGGCTCGCCGATCTCGTGCGCAAGGATACCTGCGCGGATGTGGCGCGCGCGATGGATCTTGGTCCTGCTCTCAAGCTCGGCAATTCGGAATCGCATGCCGGTGGCCGGCGGCGCACAACAATTCTCGCCGATGTGTGCGAGGCGCTGGTCGGGGCCGTGTTCATCGATGGCGGCTACAAGGCGGCGGATGATGTGATCGCCCTGTTCTGGAAGGAGCGTATGCTCAAGCCGCTGGGTCCGCTGCGCGACCCGAAAACGATGTTGCAGGAATGGGCGCAGGCCCGTGGCCTTCCGACGCCGGCCTATCGCGAACTGGCACGCACCGGTCCGCACCACGATCCGGAATTCCGCGTCGCGGTCGTGCTGCCGGACCGCCCGCCCGCCGAAGGACTTGGTAGCTCAAAACGGGCTGCCGAACAGGCCGCCGCTGCTGCCATGCTAACGCGTGTCGGCGTGGCGGCGGATAAACTTGATGGCTGACACGCCTTCGCCAGACAGTGGCACGAGTTGCGGCTTTATCGCTCTGATCGGCGCCCCCAACGCTGGCAAATCAACGCTGCTTAATGCGCTGGTTGGTTCCAAGGTCACGATCGTTTCGCACAAGGTGCAAACGACGCGCGCTTTGATCCGCGGCATCGCAGTCGAGGGGCAATCGCAATTAATTTTCGTCGATACGCCTGGAATTTTTTCACCAAGACGACGGCTCGATCGCGCCATGGTAACGACCGCCTGGAGCGGAGCGCACGAGGCCGATCTGGTTGGCGTTCTGATCGATGCGCGAAAAGGCCTGGACGAGGAGGCCGACGATATCCTTGGCCGGCTCGCCGAGGTGAAGCCGCCGAAACTGCTGATCCTCAACAAAGTCGATGTGGTCGCGAAGGAAGCGCTGCTTAATCTGGCAAAGGCCGCCAACGAGAAGACGAAATTCGAGGCAACCTTCATGGTGTCGGCACTGACCGGAGACGGGGTGGCGGATCTTAAGCGCTGGCTGGCGCAGCACGTTGCGCCGGGCCCGTGGCTCTATCCTGCCGATCAGATGTCGGATGCTCCTGTTCGCCAGCTTGCCGCGGAGATCACACGCGAAAAGTTATTCGAGCGGCTCCACCAGGAATTGCCGTATCACTCGACGGTCGAAACCGAATCCTGGAAGGAATTGCGTGGCGGCGACATTCGCATCGAGCAGACCATCTACGTGGAGCGGGAAAGCCAGCGCAAGATTGTGCTCGGTAAAGGCGGGCAGACCATCAAGGCCATCGGAGAGGCCGCGCGCAAGGAAATCGCCGGCATCGTCGACGTCAAAGTGCATCTGTTCCTGTTTGTAAAGGTGCGCGAAGGCTGGGGCGAAGACCCTGAACGCTACCGCGCCATGGGTCTGGAGTTTCCGAAGGAGTGACGTAGAACTAGCGCCGTGAGTCCCAAATGCAATGGACCGATGAAGGCATCGTGATTGGCGTCAAGCGGCACGGGGAGGCCAGCGCCGTCCTCGAGCTGATGACACGCGAGCACGGGCGCCATCTGGGGCTCGTTCGTGGCGGATTTGGATCGCGGCTCAAGCCAGTGTTGCAGCCGGGCAATACGGTCAATGCGGTATGGCGTGCGCGGCTCGACGAGCATCTCGGCAACTACACTGTGGAAGGAACAGATCTGCGGGCCGCCAGCTTTTTTGCGGCGCCGCATGCGATTTATGGCGTCAGTCACATGGCTGCGTTGATGCGGCTGTTGCCGGAGCGCGACCCGCATGTGGGCCTCTACGAGGCGCTCGACGAAATCTTTGCGCATCTCAACGATGCCATTGTCGCGGCGCCAATGGTCGTGCGCTTCGAATTGCGTCTTCTCGCCGAGCTCGGCTTCGGGCTCGATCTCGAACGCTGTGCGGCGACGGGTGGCTCCCTTGATCTCGGATATGTGTCACCAAAGTCGGGCCGCGCGGTGTCGCGCACCGCCGCGGAGCCGTGGGCCGACAAGATGCTGCGCCTCCCGGCCTTCCTGCGCGAAGAGCAGGCCCTTCCTGGCGGTCGCGATCTTGCCGACGGCTTTGCGTTGACCGGCTATTTCCTGACCCGGCACGCGCTCGAGCCGCGCGGGCTCGCGCTCGCGGACGAGCGCGCGCATTTCATCGCCGCGCTGAACCGGGCGCTGCCGAGCGTTGCTTAGGTTACCACCAGTAACGCCGGTGATAGTACCGACGTCCGTAGTACGGGCCGCCGCCGTAATAGTAGGCACCTCCACCTGTCCACCAGCAGACGCGGCGCCAGCCACAGCCATACGGTCCGCAACGGTGGACCCGACGGCAGACATAGGCGACGTCATGGGCCAGATTGCTGCCTTCCAAGGCGGCAGCAAGTCCGGTCGGCGTCGTGACCGTGATGGCCTCGGCGCGATTCGGTGCGAATGAACCCGCCACGAGAAGGGCCAGCGTCGCGGCAGTTGCAAGAACAATCCGGCGCATTGCTTTCTCCAATCAAGTAGAAATCCGATTCCCAGCCTAGTTGCGTGGAAGATAACACAGTCGAAGCGTCCGGGTTCGCCACTAGTGGCAAAAACCTGAAAGATTAGATGGCGATGCCGTTCCTCGCTTGTTCGCCGGCGGACAACCGATTAGCTATCGATCATGGGAAAGCGACTGATTCCCCCGGAAAAAGGTGCGGTTGAAGAGGTTGGGCTGCGGGAAGCGCTGGAAGAGCGCTATCTCGCATACGCACTGTCCACAATCATGAACCGCGCGCTGCCGGATGCGCGTGACGGCCTCAAGCCGGTGCACCGCCGCATCCTTTACGGCATGCGGCTGTTGCGGCTTGACCCCGGGGCCGCCTTCAAGAAATCAGCCAAGGTCGTGGGCGACGTGATGGGCAATTTCCACCCGCACGGCGACCAGGCAATCTATGACGCGCTGGTGCGGCTCGCTCAGGACTTTGCCCAGCGCTATCCGCTGGTGGACGGGCAGGGCAATTTCGGCAACGTCGACGGCGATAACGCCGCCGCCATGCGTTACACCGAGGCGCGGCTGACCGAAGTCGCACGGCTGCTGATCGACGGCATCAACGAGGACACCGTCGATTTCCGCCCAACCTATGACGGCACAAGCGAAGAGCCGGTTGTGCTGCCGGCCGCGTTTCCGAACCTGCTGGCCAATGGGTCGCAGGGCATCGCAGTCGGCATGGCGACCTCGATCCCGCCGCACAACGCAGCAGAGTTGTGCGACGCCGCGCTATTCCTGATCGACAATCCGAAAGCGCGCAGCAAGACGCTCCTCAAATACGTCAAGGGTCCGGACTTCCCGACCGGCGGCATTATTGTCGATCCGCCGGAGACGATCGCGGAGGCCTACAACACCGGGCGCGGCTCATTCCGCGTGCGCGCGCGCTGGAAACAGGAAGACACAGGGCGCGGCACGTACGTGATCGTGATCAGCGAAATTCCGTGGCTGGTGCAGAAATCGCGTCTGGTAGAAAGGCTCGCTGAACTGATCAACGAGAAGAAACTGCCACTGGTCGCCGATGTGCGCGATGAATCGGCGGAAGACATCCGGCTGGTGATCGAGCCGCGTTCCCGTTCGGTCGATGCAGAACTGCTGATGGAGTTGCTTTTCAAGCTTACCGAGCTCGAAAATCGGATTCCGCTCAACATGAACGTGCTGGTGAAAGGCCGCATCCCGCAGGTGCTGGGCCTCGCAGAAGCATTGCGCGAATGGCTCGACCATCGGCGCGAGGTCCTGCTACGGCGCTCAAAGCACCGGCTTGCGGAAATCGAGCATCGCCTGGAGGTGCTGGGTGGCTACCTGATCGCCTATCTCAACCTCGATAAGGTGATCAAGATCATCCGTAAGGAGGACGAGCCCAAGCCCGTCCTGATGAAGACTTTCAAGCTGAGCGAAGTGCAGGCCGAAGCCATTCTCAACATGCGACTGCGCAACTTGCGCAAGCTCGAAGAGATGGAAATCCGCGCAGAGGACAAGGCGCTGCGCGAGGAGCGCACCAAACTCAAGGCGCTGATCGGCTCAACTCCGCAGCAATGGAAGACCATTGCGGGCCAGATCAAGGAGATCCGGGAAAAGTTCGGGCCGAAAACCGATATCGGCAAACGCCGCACCACCTTCGGCATTGCGCCGGCGCACGACGAAGCTGCTATCGAAGAGGCGATGGTGGTGCGCGAGCCGATCACCGTCGTCGTGTCGGATAAGGGTTGGATCCGAGCCCTGCGCGGCCACGTCACCGATCTCTCCGGTGTCACTTTCAAGTCCGATGACGCGCTGAAATTCGCGTTCCCGACCGAGACCACCGCCAAGATCCTGATCTTTGCCAGCAACGGCAAGTTCTACACGATCGACGCTTCGAAACTGCCCGGCGGGCGCGGCCATGGCGAGCCGGTGCGCCTGTATTTCGATATTGAGCAGGATGCGGACGTTGTGGCGTCCCTGGCCTTCCAGGGCGGTCGCAAATTCCTGGTGGCGAGCTACGGCGGCAACGGCTTCGTCGTGCCGGAGGATGAGGTGCTCGGTACCACCCGTAAGGGCAAGCAAGTGCTCAACCTGAAGGCGCCCGACAAGGCGGCGGCGCTGAGCATCGTCGACGGAGAAATGGTGGCGAGCATCGGCGCCAACCGCAAAATGGTGATTTTCAAGATCGACGAGATTCCCGAGATGACGCGCGGGCGCGGCGTGCGCCTGCAGAAATACAAGGAGAAGGGCCTCTCCGACGTCACCACCTTCAAGGCGGATGACGGTCTGACCTGGACCGATAGCGCCGGTCGCACGCAGACGCTGACGATGAAAGACCTGAAGGACTGGCGCGGCAAGCGCGCCGACGCGGGCCGCATCGCGCAGGGGCTGCCGAAAAACAACAAATTCCGTGGCACACCGAGCGCGGGCAAGGGCGGCGACGAAGAGCAATGACGCCAAATGGCGTCAACTCGCCACGAACAGCAGCGAACGTTCCGATTTTTCCAGCAGCGCGGCCGCCGTGTCGCCGAAGAAAAGCTTCTCGCCTGGCCTGCGGCCGGTGCCAATCACGACAAGATTGTATGGCTTGCGTGAAAGCTCCTTGAGGATGGCGTCCTCGGCGGCGATGTTGTCACGCACGGCCGTGCGCACGTCGGTGTCATAAGTCTCGGCAAGCTTTGAAATATCCTTCAAGATCGCTTCCTCGTAGCGCCGCGACCGTTTTCGGCCGCGCGGCGAAACGTAGAGTGCCGTCAACGGTGCGTGACTCGCGCGCGCGATTGCGATGGCGACTTCGGCCGCGCGTCGTGAATATTCCGTGCCGTTGACCGGCACCAGCATATTGAGCCCGGCGCCAAGCGGATGCTCGAGCAGCTTGTCGCGCGCGTCGACGACGACGAGAGGGCCTTCGAAACCAGCCGCAAGCTTTGTGATGTCCTCATGAAATTCGTTGCGGCGAGCCACGGTCTTTTCGAGGCCGATGACCATGAGGCTGTAACCCTTTTCGGCCTCTTCGGCGACGGCTTCGCGCTTGGCCACCTTCTCGACCATCGTTGTTACATCGAGCGTTGTGTCGGATTTCTCTTCGGGTTTTTGCACGCGCTCCACGCGCTCCGCGAATTTCTGGACCGTCTTGCCGACCTCCTCGGCTTTTTGCTTGGCGGCCTCGACCGCGGCCTTGCCGGTCGTCTTTTCGATGTGCATGACCGTGGTCGGCATAGCGCCGGCGCCAGCGATGATGCCAACGATACGTGTTGCGAACTTCGCATTGTCGCTTTCGTCGACAGCCAGCAACAGCCGCTCCATCTTTGAAACAAAACCTTTTTCCTCCATCTCTTCGCGCTCGAGGCGCTGTTTTTCCTCCTTCCGCATTGGCAGCCGCGACAGCGCCCACCGCAAGGTTGGTGGCATCACCATGGTCGTAACAATTGCCATGGTGACTATCATCGTGAAAAGGTTCTGGCTCAGCGCGCCCATTGAGAGGCCGATGGTGGCGATGATGACCTCGGTCGAGCCACGCGCATTCATCCCGGTACCAAGCGCGAGGGATTCGCGAAAGTTGAGGCCGGAAAGCTTGCCGCCCATGAAGGCGCCGCCGAATTTGCCAAAGCTGGCGATGGCGATGAGCCCGAGCGTCAGGAACAGAATGGATGGGTCCTTGAGGATGGTGAGATTGGCGGAAAGGCCGGCGGTCCCAAAGAACACCGGCATGAAAAATGCGATCACGAGACCGCGGAGTTGCTCGTCGATGTGGCGGGTGAGTATCGGCAACTCGCCGATAAGAATGCCCGCGACAAACGCGCCAAGCACGGTGTGCACGCCGATCAAATCGGTGATGAGTGCCATCGCGCACATGATCAGCAGGATGGCGGTGATCACCGCAAAATCGCTGGCGAAGTAATCGTTGAC
The DNA here is from genome assembly GCA_963810125.1 of uncultured Alphaproteobacteria bacterium. Taxonomy (GTDB): domain Bacteria; phylum Pseudomonadota; class Alphaproteobacteria; order Rhizobiales; family Xanthobacteraceae; genus Pseudolabrys. The sequence goes on along the minus strand of CAWEMK010000008.1, from coordinate 415,974 downwards.
CCAGCGGATGATGATGAAAACGACACGGCGGCCGATGGTCAGACTGAGGCCCATGAAAGCGAGCGTTCCGAGAACGCTCTGGGCGAGGCTCAACATGTCGACATGACCTTGCAGCGCGAGGCTGAAGATAACGGCCGTCATCATCCATCCAACGGTGTCATCAATGATCGCGGATGCGAGGATGATCTGGCCGACCGTGCGGCGCATGAAGTTCATCTCGCGGATTACGGTTGCGACGATTTTGACCGACGCGATCGAAAGCGCTGTGCCAAGGAAGAGTGAGGCAATCAGCCGCTTGCCGGGATCCGGCAGCATGGAATCAGGCAATGCTTCACCGAGTGCGACGCCACAAACGAACGGCACAACGATGCCTGTTAGCGAGACGATCACGGAAACGCCGCCGGTCCGCCGCACGAGCCGCAGATCGGTCTCCATGCCGGTGAGCAGCAACAGCGTCAGCACGCCAAACTGCGAGATCGCCTCGAGCATCGCCTTTTGCTCTTTTGCGGCCGGAAAAATGGCGTGCTGCAGTTCGGGGAAGAGCGCGCCGAGGAGGGAAGGCCCGAGCGCCAGGCCCGCCACCAGTTGGCCCATGACGGCTGGCTGCTGGAGGCGGATCATGACTTCGCCGAGCAATCGCCCGACCAAGATCAGCAATGCTAATTGTGCGACGAACAGGAATTCGGACGACGCCCTAACCCCTTCGGCCGCAAGCGCGGGCGTCGCTGCCAGCGCCAAAGCCACCAGCGCGGCCAAAAGGCGCCAGCGCCATCTCTGGAGATCAAGCATGTCCGGGCCGCCCCCTAGCTTGGCCTATTAGGCCACCGGCAACCCAACCCTGGAAGTAAAGTTCCCGCTCTAAATGCAATTGCAAATTATTCGCAACAAGGTATTGTGCCTTGGAGATTCTAAACTTTTTCAATGTTCCAGGATGCCTGTGAGCCAGCGACCACCTGCAACAACCAAGACGACTGGCTGGCGGCGAGCGCGCGGCCGTCCCGCTTTGGCGGAGGTATTTGGCTCTATTGCGACGCGTCCGACCGGATCGTTCTGGCGAAAGCTGATTACTTTTCTCGGTCCAGGTTATCTCGTTGCGGTCGGCTACATGGACCCGGGCAACTGGGCAACGTCGCTCGCCGGCGGCTCCAAGTTCGGGTACGCGCTGCTGACCGTTGCGCTGTTATCGAACCTGATGGCGATCCTGTTGCAGGCATTGTGCGCCCGCCTCGGGATCGGGGCGGGACGTGATCTGGCGCAAGCCTGCCGCGACGCATTTCCGCGCGCGCTGTCGTGGCCGCTCTGGGTGCTGACCGAGATCGCTATTTGCGCCACCGATCTGGCCGAAGTCATCGGGACCGCGATCGGGCTCAATCTGCTGTTCCACATCCCGCTCGAAATAGGTGTGCTGATTACCGCCCTCGACGTATTCCTCGTCTTGTGGATGCAAAACCTTGGCTTCCGCTGGATCGAGGCATTCATTGTCACGTTGATGGGTGTGATTGCGCTCTGTTTCGTCGTCCAGATTGCGATGGCAAATCCGGATTGGGCAGCCGTCATCAAAGGTTTCGCGCCTACGACCGAGATCATACGCAATCCGGACATGCTCTATCTTGCTATCGGAATCATCGGCGCGACGGTGATGCCGCATAACCTCTATCTGCATTCCGGCGTGGTGCAGACGCGGCGGTTCGGCACGAGCGTCGCGGATCGGCGCGAAGCCATCAAGCTCGCCACCATCGACTCCACCATCGCCTTGATGTTTGCGCTGACGATCAATGCATCGATCCTCATTCTTGCCGCCGCGACCTTCAACAAGGCAGGGAAAGTCGATGTCGCCGAACTTGATCAGGCGCACGCTTTCCTTGCGCCGCTTTTGGGGTCGACGTTCGCGCCAACCTTGTTCGGCATCGCGCTATTATGCTGCGGGCTGAACTCGACGGTGACCGCGACGCTCTCCGGTCAGATCGTGATGGAGGGCTTTATCGACATTCGGCTGCCGGGTTGGGCCAGGCGGTTGGTAACGCGGTCAATTGCTATCGTGCCTGCGGCAATCGTGACCATTTGGTACGGCGAGGCCGGCACGGCGAAACTTCTGATCCTGAGTCAGGTCGTGCTCGGCGTCGCGTTACCATTCTCGATCGTGCCTTTGGTCATGTTCACCGCCGACCGACGCAAGATGGGAGCGTTGGCGGCGCCGGTATGGGTCACCGTACTGGCGGCCCTAACGGCCCTGGTGTTGATTGTGCTGAATTTCAAGCTTTTGACCGACCAATTGCACGGCTGAGCCAGGCTACTTTTCCACCCGGCTCCAGCCCGACGGCATCAGGCGTTCCTGCGGCAGGAAGCGTCCCTTGTAGTCCATCTTGCGCGAACCGGGCACCCAGTAGCCGAGATAGACATAAGGCAGACCCATGCGATGGGCGCGGTCAATGTGGTCAAGGATCATGAAAGTCCCGAGCGAGCGGTCACCTTCATCTGGCTCGAAGAACGAATAGACCATTGATAGCCCGTCGCTGAGTACGTCCGTCAGCGCGACCGCCAGCATTTGTCCGACGCCGCGCCCGTTGATGCCTGTATCCGGCCCGCGGCGGCGATATTCGATCAGCCGCGTGTCGACGTGGCTGTCTTCGATCATCATCGCGTAGTCGAGCACGGTCATGTCGGCCATGCCGCCGTCGCGGTGACGCGCATCGAGATAGGCGCGGAAGACCGAATACTGCTCGGAGGTCGGCGCCGGCGAACGCATGTCGCCGACGATATCGGCGTTGCGTTCGGCGATGCGCCGCATGTTGCGAGATGGCGCGAAATCCGCGGTTGAGACCCGCACCGAGACGCAGGCGCGGCAGCTCTCGCAGGCCGGCCGATAGGCAATCGATTGGCTGCGACGGAAGCCGCCATGCGTGAGAAGGTCGTTGAGTTCCCCCGCCCGCTCACCAACCAGATGAGTGAAGACCTTCCGCTCCTCCTGGCCCTCGAGATAAGGACAGGGCGAAGGGGCGGTCAGATAGAATTGCGGTGTATCGCGCGAATGTTGGGTCACTAATCAGGCCGTCATGTCGAAGATACCCGACTCCAGCAATAGCATCGCGCGCCTGAGGGTTCCCGTCAAAGCCCCTGTCCGGCATTCGTTACAGGGGTGGTCGGACGTAACGTCGATGCCCGCGCCGCGTTATTAATGACGACCGTACCAAGCAGGATATCGTGAAGCAGCCGTCGGCGCTCATTGAAGAAGGCAACCAAAAGAACGAACGGAGTAAAGAACGAGACCGTGAACCAAAAGGCGATGGCGTGCACTGCACCGAGTACGAAATAGGCCGGCGCGCCGTACCAGGTTCGCATTTCGAGATCCATCACGCGCATGCCGATGGTGGCCGAATTCGGACCGCCAAGGGTGGCGCCGAAATAGAGGAGCGCCCAGATCACTGTTCCCGGCGGCAGCAGCCAGTAGAGCGCGAAGCCGAGTCCGATAGTCACAATCCCAAACACGAAAATGAACATCGCGACCAGGACGACCGGGATCGCGAGAATGATGAAATCGATGATGAAGGCGGCCACCCGGCGCGACAAAACGCCGTCGAACAATTCCGGCTGGGTCGCCGGGTCGTAGGCGTGCGGCTTAACGTCGATCGACATGGTCGCTATGGGCTCCGAACCTTCTGGCCGATCCTATCGAGATGGAGAATAAACCGGCGCTGCGCAAGAGGCTATGATCAAGGGCCGACTGGAAGCTTTTGCGGGCTTGCGGCATGCTGGGCGCAGCCTGTACGGGAGCCTGGCAATTGAAAATAACGCTCGCTGACATCGAATCGGCCCGCCGTATCATCGCGGATGTGGTTTTGCGCACTCCGATGCTGCCGGCACCGAAGTTGTCTGCGCTTACCGGTGCGGAAGTCTATGTCAAATACGAAAATCTGCAGGTCACGAACTCGTTCAAGGATCGCGGCGCGCTGGTGAAGCTTGCGTCATTGAGCGAAGCCGAGCGCAAGCGCGGCGTCATCACCATGTCGGCCGGTAATCATGCCCAGGCGGTCGCCTATCATGCCGAGCGGTTGGGAATTCCGGCGACCATCGTCATGCCGGTGACGACGCCTTTCGTGAAAGTGGCCGCGACCCGATCGTATGGCGCTGAGGTTGTTTTGCACGGCGATACTGTGGCGGAGGCGGAGGCGCGCTGCGAACAAATTCGCTCCCAGCGCGGCCTGGTCATGGTTCACCCTTACGATGATCCAGAAATCATAGCGGGCCAGGGGACGATCGCGCTCGAAATGCTCGAAGACGTGCCCGACCTTGACGCATTGGTCATTCCGATTGGTGGCGGCGGCCTCATTGCCGGCAACGCCATCGCGGCGCGTGCGAAAAATCCGGCCATCGAGATCGTGGGCGCGGAGGCAGCACTCTATCCCTCGGTGTGGAACGCGCTTCAGGGCGAAAACCGACCGATCGGCGGGCCGACACTCGCCGAGGGTATTGCGGTCAAGAATGTCGGCAAGCTCACGCTGCCGATCATCCGCGAGTTGGTCGCAGACATCATTCTGCTCGATGAGGCGCACCTCGAACGCGCGGTCAATGCCTATCTGACACTGCAAAAAACCATGGCGGAAGGCGCGGGTGCGGCAGGGCTTGCGGCCATGCTGGCGAAGCCGGAGCGGTTCAAAAACAAAAAGGTCGGGCTCGTCCTGTGCGGCGGCAATATCGATCCGCGCGTGCTCGCTTCAATCATGGTGCGTGAACTGGAGCGCGACAGCCGCATCGTCGCGTTCCGCTTGACCATCCCTGATCGTCCCGGCGTGCTCGGTATTATTGCAACGCGAATTGGCGCGCTTGGCGCCAATATTCTCGAGGTCGACCATCGCCGGCTGTTCCTGGACGTTCCGGCCAAGGGTGCAAAACTCGACGTCACTATCGAGACGCGCGACATGGCTCACGCCGAGGAAATCATGGCGGCGCTTGCGGCCGACGGCTATGGGCCGGTGCGGCTCGAGGCGGGAGCGGCAATGGATTGAGCGCGGGGTCAGGCCGCCGATGTCTGCGTTTGCGCTTCCGCAATTTTGGCCTGGAGTTCTTTGAGCGTCGGATCGCTTCGATGCACCGCCAGCAAATTGATGCCGGCGTCGATAACTTCATAGCCGCGCTCTTGTATCCAGGCGCGCAGGCGCTCGCGAACCGTCTTGATCTGTTCGATCAGCAGGATCGGGTGGCACTTCTCAATCAGCTGGCGTGCGCCTTCCAGCGCCTCCATCTCCATGCCCTCAATGTCGATCTTGATCAGGTCCACGCGGGATAGCTGCAATGAGTCCAAAGTGATCCTCTGAACCGGCACCATCTTTTCATCGGAATAGTCGATGGCCTGGCCGATGAATTCGGTGGTCGCGCTCGGGCGCAGTTCGAGGCTGCCAAAGCTGGATGCAGTAAGATAGTTGGGAGCGGGCACCTTCATGACGCCGGGTTCCGACGACACCGCGGCGTGCATCGCGATGGCATTGAAGCAATTGTTGAGCGTGATGTTGCCGGCGAGCGCGTAGTAGATGCGCTCCTGCGCCTCGATTGAGATTACCGACCCCCAACCGGTCATCGCGATCGCCCATTCGATAGTGTGGGCCCCGATATTGGCGCCGCAATCGATCGCGACCGCGCCGTCTCCGAAATAGCGCCTGCGCGTTTCCAGCAATTGCACAGCAAGCTCGACCTCGACCGGATCGAAGGCGGCTTGCTCGAGAATCTGGAAGCCGACGCCAAAGCCGCTATCGGGACCGACCATGCGGTAGTCGAAACGGTTGACGATCATCGCCCCGTGATTGGTGGAGGCGAGCACGAACGCGAGCTTGCGTCCGACGTTGCGCATGTGAATCCCCCTGAAAGCCGCGCGAAAAAGCTAGTCCGGAACGCGACAAACAAAGAGCCGGGGCGCGAATCGCCCGCCAGCTTAATGGGCTAAACCGACCCCGTCACCTTGTGGAGCGGTCGGGAATGGGCGCAGCTATTTCTGCATTGCCCGCCAGATTCGCTCCGGTGTTGCAGGCATTTCGATGTGCTTGATGCCGAACTCCGCGAGCGCATCGACCACCGCATTGGCGACCGCCGGTAGCGCGCCGACATTGCCGGCTTCGCCGGCGCCCTTGGTGCCGAGCGGGTTGGTTTTGGTTGGAACCGGGTTGGACTCGACCTCAATGTTGGAGAGGTTGTGGGCGTGCGGCATGGCGTAGTCCATGAACGATGCGGTCACCAATTGGCCGCTGGAGTCGAAATGGATGTCTTCCATCAGGACCTGGCCTGCGCCTTGCGCAACGCCGCCGTGGATCTGGCCGTGCAGTAGCATCGGATTGAGTACCGTTCCGACATCGTCCACCACGCTGTAGCGCACGATCTCGACCACGCCGGTTTCCTTGTCGATTTCCAGCTCGCAGATGTGGCAGCCATTGGGAAAGTTTTGCTTCCCGGCCTTGTAGGTGGCCGTGGCGAACAGGCCGGGATCCATCGACGCCGGCAGCTTGGCCGGATTACACGCGTCAATGGCGACTTCCTTGATAGTCATGGTCTGGTTGGTCTTCGGTGAGGAGAACACGCCATCGGCAAAGTTCACGTCTGCCGCGTCGACCTTGAGGGCATGTGCGGCGATCACCTTGGCTTTTTCGATCACCCTGTCGGTCGCCATCGTAAACGCCGCGCTGGACATCGTGGACGTGCGGGAGCCTCCGGTCCCTTCGCCGTAGAACACTTCGTCGGTGTCGCCCTGTACGTAGCGAACCTCGTCGGGGTGCAATCCGAGCCGGTCGCACACCAGTTGTTTGAATACGGTTTCGTGGCCCTGGCCGGCGGTTATCGATCCGGAAAATAATGTCACAGTACCACCGCGGTCAAAGCGCACTTCTGCGCCTTCTGTTCCGCCGGCAGCGGCGCGCTCGATAGTGTTGGAGATTCCGAAACCGCGGAGCTTGCCGCGCTTGCGCGACTCCTCGCGCCGCCGCTTGAAGCCTTTGAAATCGGCAAGCTCCAGTGCCAGGTCCATATTCTTTTCGAATTCTCCGCAGTCGTAGGTGAACGTCAGGCCGGTCTTGAACGGCATCTGCTGTGGCGAAATGTAATTGCGCCGGCGTAGCTCAGCGGGATCTAACCCGAGTTCATCCGCCGCAACATCGACCATGCGCTCGATGACATAGCCGGCTTCCGGACGGCCATTGCCGCGATAGGGGCGGACCGGGTTGGTGTTGGTGAACACGCCGGTGATGTCGACATGCATTGCAGGCGTCCGGTAGACGCCCGCCAGTGTGCCGGCATTGAGAATGAAGGCCGGCATATTATTCTGCAGATAGGCGCCGATGGCCGCGATTGTCTTCACGCGGAATCCGAGAAACGTGCCGTCCTTGTCGAGCGCGAGCTCGGCTTCGGTGACGTTGTCGCGGGCCTGCGCGTCGCTCAGGAATGCTTCGGTGCGCGTGCTCATCCATTTCACCGCGCGCCCGGTGAGCTTGGATGCAAACATTGTCAGCGGCGCTTCGTTGAACACCGGCGTCTTCATGCCGAAGCTGCCGCCGACGTCGATGCAGATTACGCGCACTTTGCTTTCCGGGACTTTCATCACCTTCGCGATTTCGTTGCGATAGGGATGCGCCCGCTGTACCGGCGAGTGGATGATGTACCGATCCTCCGCCGGCAAATAGACGCCAACGGCGCCGCGCGGCTCCATCGCGGCGGCCGTAACGCGATTGATGACGAAACGGTGCTTCACGACGTGCGCGGCTTTGGCAAAGGCGGCGTCGGTCGCGGCCTTGTCGCCGAGCAGTTCCACGAAACTGATATTGTCGGGACAGCCGTCCCAGACTTTCGCGGCGCCCGGCTCGGTCGCCTTGGCGGTGGAGACGACCGCGGGAAGCGGCTCGTAGTCGACTTCGATCATTTCGGCGGCATCAGCCGCTTGTGCCGCGGTTTCCGCGACCACAAACGCGACCGGGTCGCCGACCCAGCGCACGCGGTCTTCGGCCAGCGCCGGGTAGGCCGCCTTGAACATCGGCGAGCCGTCGCGGCGCTTGAGCCCGGTATGTGAAGGCAATTCGCCGAGCCCCGCTTTCTTCCAATCGGCGGCGGTGATGACGGCGAGCACGCCGGGAGCGGCCTCCGCGCCGCCGGTCTTGATCGACAAAATCTTCGCGTGGCCATGCGGCGAGCGAAGCACGACGCCGAATGCCATGCCTGGATAAACGACATCGTCGATATAGCGGCCGCCGCCGCGCACCAGCCGCGGGTCTTCGAATCGCGGCACGCCTTGACCGATGGCGAATTCACCCATGAGATTTCAACCTGTAAAATTCATGTGTCACGGGGCGGGTGACGAGGAGGGAAGCGCGCCCTTGATTGATTTCAACCTGATTTGAGTTTTTCCGCCACGCGCGGGGCGAAATAAGTGAGCACGCCGTCGCAGCCGGCGCGCTTGAACGCGGTGAGACTTTCGATCATGGCGCGCTCACCGTCGAGCCAGCCATTTTGCGCGGCCGCCATGATCATCGCGTACTCGCCAGACACCTGATACGCGAAGGTCGGCATACCGAAAGCATCTTTTACCCGCGCAACGATATCGAGATAAGGCAGCCCCGGCTTGACCATGATCATGTCGGCGCCTTCCTCTATGTCGAGGGCGACCTCGCGTAATGCTTCGTCGGAATTGCCCGGGTCCATCTGGTAAGTGCGTTTGTCACCGGTGAGCGTCTTGGCAGAACCGACCGCATCCCGGAATGGACCGTAGAAGGCTGAAGCGTATTTTGCCGCGTAGGACATGATCGAGACATCTGTGTAATCCGCGCCATCAAGCGTTTTGCGGATTGCGGCGACGCGCCCATCCATCATGTCGGAAGGCGCGATGATGTCGCAACCGGCTTCCGCTTGCACCAATGCCTGCTTGGCGAGCACTGCGACCGTCTCGTCATTGAGTACGACACCGTCGCGCAGCAGACCGTCATGACCATGGCTGGTGAAGGGATCGAGCGCGACATCGCACAGGATGCCGACTTCCGGCACTTCCTTCTTGATCGCGCGGATGGCGCTGCAGACGAGATTGTCCGGATTGAGTGCTTCGCTGCCGGTCTCGTCACGCAGTGCCGGATCGGTGTATGGGAAAAGAGCGATGCAGGGAATGGTGAGTTTGGCCGCGCGTTCGGCCTCGCGTACCGCCTGATCGACGGAGAGGCGCTCGACGCCAGGCATGGACGGCACCGGCGTGCGGGCATTGTTGCCGTCCATCACGAACAGCGGCCAGATAAGATCGTTGGTCGTGAGGGTGTGCTCACGCACCATGCGGCGCGCCCATTCCGCGCGCCGGTTGCGGCGCATGCGCACGGCTAGGTCGAGCCGGTCCGGCGTCTCCGCGGGCGCGAAACGGGTGCGGGCTTCGATCGGGCGGCCGAATTTGATTGCCATCAGGGTCTCCAGTGGGCTCTTTTTAGCTTGTCCCATCGGGCGAGGCTACCGGGCAGGGACGGCAGTGTTGACGGGCGTTTGGGCCCCACTTATCGGTCAAAACATGGATTTCGACCTCACCGAAGAGCAGGGCGCCTTCCAATCGACGGCGCGGCAGTTTGCCCGCGACGAAATGATGCCGCATGCGCGCGACTGGGACGAAGGAGAGATTTTCCCCGTGGAAGCGCTGCGCAAGGCGGCCGCGCTCGGCTTTGGCGGTATTTACGTGAAAGAGGACGTTGGTGGCTCGGCGCTTAGCCGTTTGGATGCGGCGTTGATCTTCGAGGAACTCGCTCAGGGCTGCACGTCGACCGCCGCCTATATCTCGATCCATAACATGGCGGCGTGGATGATCGATGCTTTCGGGAGCGCTGAGGTTCGCCAGAAATTTCTGCCGAAGCTCTGCACCATGCAGCATTTTGCAAGCTACTGCCTCACCGAGCCGGGCGCTGGCTCAGACGCGGCGAGTCTGAGCACGCGCGCGCGCCGCGACGGCGAGCATTACGTGCTCGACGGGACTAAGGCCTTCATTTCCGGCGGCGGTGTCTCGGATATCTACGTGGTAATGGCGCGCACCGGCGATGCGGGCCCACGTGGCATTTCCTGCATCGTCGTGGAGAAGGGCACTCCCGGACTGTCATTCGGTGCACGAGAAAAGAAACTCGGTTGGAAGACGCAGCCGACCGCGATGGTGATGTTCGAGAACTGCCGCGTGCCGGTGACGAACCGCATTGGCACGGAAGGCCAGGGCTTTCGCATCGCGATGGCCGGGCTCGACGGTGGCCGGCTGAATATCGGCGCATGTTCCATCGGTGGCGCGCAATTCTGCCTCGACCGGACGGTTGAATACATGAAAGAGCGGAAGCAATTCGGCTCGCGCCTTGCCGATTTTCAGGCACTGCAGTTCCGGATTGCCGACTATGCGACGGAAATTGAGGCCGCGCGCCTGCTGTTGTATCGCGCAGCGGTTGCGGTTGGAGAGCGCGAGCCGGCCGCGACGCGGCTTGCTGCCCAGGCCAAGCGGCTTGCTACCGATGCGGGTTTCGAGGTGGTGAATGGTTGCCTGCAGTTGCATGGCGGTTACGGCTATTTGCGCGATCACCCCATCGAACGCGTCTTGCGCGATGTGCGTGTTCATCAAATACTGGAAGGCACCAACGAGATCATGCGGCTCATCATCAGCCGCGCTATGCTGGGTAACTAGTGAGTAGACTAGGGAGAAAACATCATGGAACAGCTTCCGAGACTTTACCTCTCGCGCGAGGAGATGATGAAGCGCATCGCGCGCTTCAAGGATCTCAAAGGCTCCGACGGCGGGCTGCCCGACAGCAAGATGCCGGGCTGTGAGCGTACGCTGTTCAACGTCATTGGCTTTCAGCCGCCGCAGGGGATTGGCGAGAACGCGACCTCACCGGTTGGCGATCACGCGGCACGGATGGCGGCGATCAAGATCCGCGAGGGATTCAATCTCGGCTACTGCAAGGCCAAGCCTGGTCACGGACCCGAAATGCATAACCACGACACCAATGAAACTTTCATCCCGATGACCGGCACCTGGCGGGCCAGCTGGGAAAACGAGAAGGGCGAGGTTGAATATGTTGATCTCGGGCCTCTCGATGTTGTGTCGTTTCCTCCGGGCATGATCCGCCGCTTCGAAAACGTGACCAAGGGCGATCCGAACGCGGAGTCGATTCTGATGTTCGTGATCGGCGGTGACGCGCCACAGGCTGAATTCACCGATCAGGCGATGAAGCGCTTGGTCGACGCCGGCGTGTGGGCGCCACAATAAAGAGATCGAACCGGCTGCGATGGACGACATCCTTTTCGAACGTCGCGGCGCGGCTGGCATCGTTACGTTGAACCGGCCGAAAGCGCTCAATGCGGTGACGCACGCCATGGCGCTCGCGTTGCGCAGGCAACTCGATCTCTGGGCCGACGATGACGCGGTGACGAGGGTCGTGATAGCGGCGGCGGGCGAGCGCGCATTTTCAGCCGGTGGCGACATTCGCGCGCTTTACGATCTGGGCAAGGCAGGAAAGTACGACGACGCGCTACAATTCTGGCGCGACGAATACCCCCTCAATGCGGCGATCAAGAATTATCGTAAGCCTTATGTTGCGCTGATCGATGGCATTGCGATGGGCGGTGGCGTGGGCGTGTCCGTGCACGGCTCGCATCGTGTCGCAGGCGACCGCTTTTCATTTGCCATGCCCGAGGTCGGCATCGGTTTTTTCCCTGACGTCGGGGCAACCTGGTTTTTGTCGCGCATGCCGGGCGAGCTTGGCGCCTATTGTGCGCTGACCGGGGAACGTTTCGGTATTGCTGATGCGATCCAAAGTGGAATTGCGACCCATCGGGTGCCGTCGACGCGCTTCGCGGCCTTGTTCGAGGGTCTGACCGGGACGGTCATCGGTGGACGCGGTGCTTGCGGCATTCTCTGAACCGGCGGGCGCGAGCCCCATCATGCAACGCAAGGAGGCCGTCGATCGGTTGTTTGCCGGCGACATGGTCGAGAACATTCTTGCCGCGCTTGACCGCGAAGCGGCGTCCGGTAGCGGTCATGCCGAATGGGCTCAGAAAACGGCTGCCACGATACGCACAAAATCCCCGCTCAGCCTCAAGCTTGCGCTGGCGCAGGTCCGGCGCGGGAAAGTTTGGGATTTCGACACGTGCATGCGCATGGAGTTTCGCATAGTGTCGCGCATCATTCAGGGGCATGATTTTTACGAGGGCGTCCGCGCCGTGATCGTTGACAAAGACAACCAGCCACGCTGGCAGCCTGCTACGCTTGCCGATGTCGGTGAGGCGGAAGTTGAGTGCCATTTTGCGCCGCTAGGGCCCGCTGAACTGGTGATCCCTTGAACAATCCCGTGGCATCGAACGACGTGCGGACCCTCGAGCCTGTGCACGAGGGCACCGCTGAACGTTCGGTCGGTCTGTGGACGCGACGCTTGGTGCTGTTCCTGCGCGCCATGGCGGCCATATCGATGCTCAAGGGCCTCTATCACTGGGCGCAGGTGTGCGGCATTGGCATCGGAGAGACATTGCCTTTCGAAAATCATTCAATCGCGTGGCAGACAGCAACGGTCTTCTTCGCGGTGATCGATCTGGTTGCCGCTGTCGGTTTGTGGCTTGCGGCCGCCTGGGGCGCGGTCATCTGGCTGACGGCGGTAGCATCGATGCTGGCGGTGGAAATATTTTTTCCGCAAGTCTTTGGCGGGGGCTGGCTGACAGGCGTCCTGGAAGGCGGGCTGCTGGGACTCTACCTTTGGCTCGCCTTGAAATCGGCGCAAGAGCATCCGCAATAACGAACCAGACAAGATCAGCGGGAGGGCGTGATGTCGCGTATCGGATTCATTGGCCTCGGCAATATGGGATTGCCGATGGCGCAAAATCTGCTCAAGGCCGGACACGAGGTGGAAGGCGTCGACGTTAATCCGGAATCGGTTGCCAAACTAACAGCGGCGGGTGGAACAAGCGTTGAAACCGCAAAGAGCGTTGCCGCGCGTGCCGACGTTGTGATCACCATGCTGCCCTCCGGCAAGGAAGTGCGCGAGGTCTATCTGGGATCATCCGGCATCATCGACAACGCGAATGCGGGGACACTCCTGATCGACTGTTCGACCATCGACGTTGAAACTGCGCGTGCGGTTGCAGGGGCTGCGGAGAAGAAGGGGCTACTGATGCTCGACGCGCCGGTGTCCGGTGGCGTCGGCGGGGCAACCGCGGCGACACTCACATTTATGGTCGGCGGAAGCGCGCAGGCCTACACGCGTGCGCAGACGATTTTGGAAAAGATGGGTAAGACAATCGTCCACGCCGGCGGCGCGGGAAACGGGCAGGCGGCAAAGATCTGCAACAACATGATCCTTGGCGTGTCTATGATCGCAGTGTCCGAGGCATTCGTGCTCGCCGAGAAACTCGGTCTCGATCATCAAAAATTATTCGATATTTCGTCAAAGTCGTCGGGGCAGTGCTGGTCACTCACAAGTTACTGCCCCGTGCCGGGACCGGTTCCGACATCTCCTGCTAATCGCGACTACCAGGCAGGTTTTACCGCCGCAATGATGCTTAAGGATTTGAAACTGTCGCAGGATGCAGCGAAGGCAACAGGAACCAAAACGCAACTTGGTGCCGACGCGACGAAGATCTACACACAATATGTAGAAAGCGGTGAGGCGGGTCGGGATTTCTCCGGCATCATTCGTTTTGTTCGCAGCTGATGCGGCTTTCTAGAGTGAACGAACCGTTTCGCAATTTCTGACAATTGCAAATTCAATAGATCGTTCACCGCTGCAAATAAACCTAATCTTTATGGTGTTATTTAAGCCGATTTTAGACTGCCCCTCTTAGGGTGCGTCACATCCGGAGCGGGGAAACAGGGCCTTGCAACCGGGGACGTACAAATAAAACGCAAGGGGCGTTAGACATGAAAGCCGTCGCGAAGACGGTCGAGCCCGCCGGACGAGAGGCGCCGCTCGATCACATTCGGCCACAGTACTTGGAGGCCTTGACGTTAGTCGAACGGCTGCATCGCCGGCTGCTCGACGTCATCAAGGACGAGTTCGATCGGCGCGGCCGCTCCGATATCAATTCGGTGCAGGCTTTGCTGCTCTACAATATTGGGGACAAGGAACTGACGGCCGGTGAGCTGCGCACGCGCGGCTACTATCTCGGCTCCAACGTTTCGTACAACCTCAAGAAGCTGGTGGAAATGGCCTTCCTCGATCACCAGCGTTCGCGCGTTGACCGGCGCTCGGTTCGCATCAAGCTGACCGACAAGGGCCGCGAAGTGCGTGACATCATCGAGTCGCTTTATCAAAAACACGTGCGGACCGTTGAGCAGGTCGGCGGCATCAATGCCGAAGAATTCTCCACGCTCAACAAGTCGCTGCACAGGCTCGAGCGGTTCTGGACCGACCAGATCCTTTACCGGCTCTAATTCCGACTAAGGGTGGATTTGATTTAGCCCCGGCCACTTTTTGGCCGGGGCTTTTTTGCGTGTTCCCGGGCGGCTGCGGCCCCTAGATATTGCGCCTGAACGTCTCCACAGCCCAATGCTTGGCGGTTAGAGGCCGATATGGTATTTGCGGGTCAATCCTGGACCCTGCCTTTTATTCGGCGCCGGCCACTCCCGGCGCCAGGAGATCATGATGTCGGCTAAGACGAGCTCCCAGCCCTCCAGCGAGGTTGAATCCCTTTTTTCGGCCAGCCTGCGTGAGGTCGACCCGGAAATCGCCGACGTGATCAAGCAAGAGCTCGGGCGCCAGCGCGACGAGATCGAACTGATCGCTTCGGAAAACATCGTTTCGCGCGCAGTGCTCGAAGCGCAAGGTTCGGTGCTCACCAATAAATATGCCGAGGGTCTCCCAGGCAAACGCTACTACGGCGGCTGTCAGTTCGTGGACATCGCCGAACGGCTCGCAATCGAGCGCGTCACGAAATTGTTCGGCTGTAAGTTTGCGAACGTCCAGCCACATTCCGGCGCATCTGCGAACGCGGAAGTTTTTTTCGCGCTGTTGCAGCCCGGCGATACGTTCATGGGACTGAATTTGGCTGCGGGCGGGCACCTCACACATGGATCGCCGGTCAACATGTCCGGCAAGTGGTTTAAGCCCGTTCCCTATGGGGTGCGCCGTGACGATCATCGCATCGACATAGACGAAGTGGCGCGTCTCGCCCGCGAACACAAACCAAAACTGATCATCGCGGGCGGTTCGGCCTATCCGCGTATCATCGACTTCCGCGCGTTTCGCGCGATCTGCGACGAAGTCGATGCACTGCTGATGGTCGACATGGCACATTTTGCCGGTCTTGTTGCCGCTGGCGTTCATCCCTCACCATTTCCGCATGCACATGTGGTGACCACCACAACGCACAAAACACTGCGCGGCCCGCGCGGCGGTGTGATCTTGTCGGATAACGAAGAGATCGCCAAAAAACTGAACTCGGCGGTATTTCCCGGCATGCAGGGCGGCCCGTTGATGCATGTGATCGCGGCAAAAGCCGTGGCCTTCGGTGAAGCGCTGCGTCCGAGTTTCCGTAGTTACGCAAAAAGCGTCGTTGAAAATGCCAAGGCGCTCGCCGAGACGTTGAAGTCGCACGGCCTCGATATTGTTTCGGGCGGCACCGATACCCATTTGATGTTGGTAGACCTGCGGCCGAAACGTCTCACCGGCAAAGTGGGGGAAGCAGCGCTCGGCCGCGCCCACATCACCTGCAACAAGAACGGCATTCCGTTTGACCCCGAAAAGCCGACCGTGACATCGGGCATCCGCCTCGGTACGCCGGCCTGCACCACGCGCGGTTTCGGCATCGCGGAATTCCGCCAGGTCGGCGAGATGATTGTCGAAGTGCTCGACGTCCTGTCGCAAAAGGCCGTAGATGAAGACTCGCTGGTCGAGAATGCGGTGCGCGACAAGGTGAAGACATTGATTTCACGTTTCCCGATTTATCAGAGCTGAGCCGATGCGTTGTCCAAGTTGTGGTAGTCTCGATACGCAGGTGAAGGAACTCGCGGCCGACAGAGGATTCGGCGGTCATTCGCCGGCGGCGCGTATGCCTGACCTGCAATTTTCGCTTCACCACATTCGAGCGTGTGCAGTTGCGCGAGTTGACGGTGATCAAGCGCAATGGCCGCCGCGTCCCGTTCGACCGCGACAAACTCATGCGTTCGGTCCAGATCTCGTTGCGCAAGCGCCCGGTCGAACCCGAACGCATTGAGCAGATGGTCTCCAAGATTGTGCGCGAACTGGAAAGTCAGGGCGAAGCCGAGATATCCTCCGAGGCTATCGGCGAGATCGTCATGGAGCATCTGCGCGAGCTCGATGACGTCGCCTATGTGCGTTTCGCTTCGGTTTATCGCAACTTCCGGGAGGCCAAGGATTTCCGCGCCGCGCTCGACGAATTGTCGGGGGACGACGACGGCAAGCCGGCCGCCAGCGCGCGCAAATGAACGAACAAGCCGCACCCGTTTCCCAGCCTGCAGCATCGGATGACGAGCGTTACATGCGGCTCGCACTGACGCTCGGCCGACGCAACCTCGGCCATACGTGGCCAAATCCGGCAGTCGGTGCCGTTATCGTGAAAGATGGCGTTATCCTGGCGCGTGGATGGACGCAGCAAGGTGGCCGTCCACATGCAGAAGTGGAAGCGCTGCGTCGCGCAAAGAAGTCCGCGCAGGGCGCGACCATGTATGTGACGCTCGAGCCATGCTCGCATGAAGGCAAGACTCCGCCTTGCGCCGATGCAATTATACGCGCGGGGATCGCGCGCGTGGTTTCGGCGATGGAAGATCCCAACCCGGACGTTGCGGGAAAAGGTCACGAACGGTTGCGTGAAAAAGGGATCACCGTCGACGTCGGCCTCTGCGCGGAGGACGCGCGGCGCGCACACGGCGGGCATATCAGCCGCATCACGCGAGAGCGGCCTTACGTGATGCTCAAGCTCGCGGTGTCGGCGGACGACAAGGCCGGTTTGGCCGGACGCAAGCAGGCGTCCATCACCGGTGAAGAGGCGCGCGAACGTGTATTTCAGATGCGCGCGGCCAGCGACGCCATTCTGGTTGGTATCGGTACGGTCTTGTCCGACGATCCACAATTAACTTGCCGCCTGCCGGGAATGTTCGACCGCTCACCGGTGCGCGTCGTGCTCGACGCGCGGTTGCATCTACCGCTGGCGACGTCGGTTGCCGCAACTGTGCGTGAGACCCCAACCTGGGTATTCGGTTCGACCAAGGCGTCGCCGATTGCAGAAGAAATTTTGCAGCAAAAAGGCTGCAAAGTCTTTCGCGTTGAGGATAGCAACGGCGAACTGGATCTCCAGCAGGTTCTAAAAAGACTGGCAGAGGAGGGGATCACGCGCCTGATGGTCGAGGGCGGCCCGAAGGTCGCGGCCAGTTTCGTTTCCGCCGGCCTGATCGACGAAGCGGTGCTGCTGCGTGGTAAGAAGAGCATTGGTGTGGATGGTATCGATCCGCTGGATGGCATGCCGCTCGGAGCGCTGACTGGCAATATGACAAGTCATGGCACCGAAAAACTTGGTGCGGATATGATCGAGAGCTTCGCGCGGACATAGACCATGTTCACCGGTATCGTCACCGATCTGGGTGAAGTGCGGTCGGTTGAGCCGCGCGCCGGCAATTTGCAACGTATCACGATTTTCAGTCGCTACCCCCGCGCGGAGATCGTGCAGGGCGCGTCAATCGCCTGTTCGGGTGTTTGTCTGACGGTGGTTGGTGCCGGCGAAGATAGCGGGCGCGCCTGGTTTGCGGTTGATGCCGCCGACGAGACGCTACGTGTCACGACCGTTGGACGATGGCGTCAGGGGTCAAAGGTCAATCTGGAGCGTTCATTGAAGTTGGGCGACGAGCTCGGCGGGCATCTCGTGGCCGGTCACGTGGACGGGATCGGGACGGTCTATGCCCGCGAGGACATGCCCGAAATGGCGCGCTTCGTGCTGCGCGTACCGGCCAGCCTTGCCCGTTTCATCGCGCCCAAGGGCTCAATCACACTTGATGGCGTCTCGCTGACCATCAACACCGTGGAAGGCGACACATTCTCTGTTCTTGTCATACCTCATACATTGCGGGAGACGACATTTGGTGTCTTGCGCAAGGGCGATGATGTCAATCTCGAAGTCGATACCATGGCCCGATACGCTGCGCGGCTCATAGAGATGAAGTAGAACTTGTTCGGGCGGGAGCCGCTTGCTACCACGCCGTCAAAGAAAGTTGTCCGGGCTATGGCGAAAAAACGAAGCACCGCAAAGAAACGCGACAGCCTGCACATGCTGATCGTGGAAGCGCGCTTTTATGACAATATTTCTGACGAATTGTTACGCGGCGCGACTCGCGTGCTTGAGCAAGCAGGGGCACGCCACGACCGCGTCACCGTCCCCGGCGCGCTCGAAATACCCGCCGCAATTGCGATCGCGATGGATGCAGCGCGCCGCCGCCGTGCGCCGTATGACGGTGTCGTTGCGCTAGGGTGTGTGATCCTCGGCGAGACCTACCATTTCGAGATCGTGTCGAACGAATCCGCGCGTGGGCTGATGGACCTCGCCGTAAATGAGCGACTGCCGATCGGCAATGGAATCCTCACAGTGGACAGCGAGGCGCAGGCCCTTGCCCGCGCTCGCCCTGAGGAGGGCGACAAGGGCGGCGACGCCGCACGCGCGGCGCTCACGATGGTCGCACTCAAGCATACGCTGGTCTGGCGCTGATGGGCGCCGGTGCCACACGCGACGACAACGAGGCACGCAAGGCGAACAAGCGTGGCGCGGCCCGGTTGGCGGCGGTTCAAGCACTCTACCAGATGGATCTCGCAGGTACCGGTCTCAACGAGATTCTTGCCCAGTTCGAGAGTCACTGGATTGGCCGCGAGGTGGAAGGCGCACAATATTTGCCAGCTGAGGCAGCGTTCTTCCGCGACATTGTTTCGGGCGTGGTACGTGATCAACGCGAGCTTGATCCGTTGATCGATGAGGCGCTGTCAAAAGGCTGGCCGCTCAAGCGCATTGAGACGGTGCTGCGCGCGGCGCTGCGCGCCGGCGCCTACGAACTCATCCACCGTAACGACGTGCCGGCCCGCGTGGTGGTCGCTGAGTACGCTGACGTCGCCGCGGCATTTGTCGAACGCGACGAAACCGGCATGGTCAATGCCGTTCTCGATCAGCTGGCGCGGCGCTTGCGCGCTGACGAGTTTGGTCGCGCGGCGGGGTGAGATCATGGCGCGTGACGACATGTCAGCCGAAGATCATCTGATCGCGCGTTTTTTCAAGCCGCTGGCGAGCCATCCCGGTGCTTTGGGTTTGTCAGACGATGCTGCTTTTCTGACGCCGCCGCCGGGATGCGATGTGGTGCTCAAGGCAGACGCAATCGTTGGTGGCGTACACTTTTTCCCGGATGATGCGGCGCATACGGTGGCCAGCAAGGCGTTGCGCGTGAATCTGTCAGATTTGGCGGCCAAAGGCGCGCGTCCACTCGGCTTTCTTTTGTCGCTCGCGATCCCGAAGGACGTTGGCGAGGACTGGCTTGCTGGATTTTCTGAAGGGTTGCGCGGCGATGCGGTCCTGTTTGGCTGCCCGCTGTTTGGCGGCGATACCGATCGGACACCGGGGCCAATTACGGTTTCGATCGCGATGTTCGGCAGCGTCCCGGAAGGGACGATGGTGCGCCGCGCCGGCGCGTTGCCCGGCGACCACGTGTTTGTCAGCGGGACCATCGGGGACGCCGCACTGGGTGTCATGGTGCGCGGCGGCAAAATTAGGAACCTAAGCGAGCCACACCGGAAACACTTGCTGTCGCGCTATCTCCTGCCGCAGCCCCGCAATGCGCTCGCTGAAGCCGTGCGCACGCACGCGACAGCCGCGATGGATGTATCCGATGGCCTCGCTGGGGATTTTGGCAAACTGTGCCGGGTTTCGGGCGTTGGCGCCGATATTGACGTGGCGCGTGTCCCGCTATCGGACGCCGCCAAAGCCGTCATCGATGCCGATTTCAGCATGCTGGAAACCGCGGTCACCGGCGGCGACGACTACGAGGTCGTTTGCACCGTACCGGCGGCAAAAGTCGACAGTTTCCGAGCCGCAGCCAAGGCTGCGCAAGTCGCGGTCAGTGAGATTGGTGAGATCAAGGCCGGCACGGGCGCGCGCTTCCTCGGGGCCGATGGCCACGCGCTTTCTTTCAAACGACCTTCGTTCAGTCACTTCTGAAATCGATGGGACGAACTCGCGAAGCGTGGGTATAATGCAGCGATGGAACATGGGACTTTGCTATGCATGACATGACGGCAAAAAAAGCGGCGGTGACGCCGGTCGGCCAGCATCCGAACTTTCAAAAGCACCATAAGCACTTTCCCACGACGGCCTGGCTGCGCCGGCACGCGCCGAGCAATGTGCCGCTTTTTGCCTTCGAATATGGCGACACTGGTGCGGGCAACGATGTCGGCATCGCGCACAACTGGGCCGCTTTCGACAACATTAAAATTGCGCCGCATTACGGCGTTATGCCGTCGCTGCCGCCGGTCGACGTCAAACTGTTCGGGCGCAGCTATTCCGCGCCGATCGGCGTTGCGCCGATGGGCGGTCCGTCGTTGGTCTGGCCGGGTGCCGATCTGTTGATGGCGAAAGCGGCGCAGCGCGCACGCATCCCCTACACGTTGAGTGTAGCGGGCGGTGCCACCATCGAGCAGGCGGCGGAGGCCGCGCCCGATGTGTTCTGGCTCCAGCTCTACCGGTTCTGGCACGATGATCACAAGATTGGCTTCGATCTCGTACGGCGCGCGCAGGCAGTTGATGCCAAGGTGCTCACGCTGACGCTCGATGTGCCGGTGCGCACGACGCGCTCGCGCGAAACCTATGCCGGCCTTGCACATGAATTCCGTCCCAACGCGCGCATGATCTACGAAATGATGGTGCGCCCGAAATGGCTGCTCGCGTTATTGCGCAACGGGTATCCACGCTTCGCTACCATCAGCGACTATGCGCCCCCGGGTGCCAACACCAACGAAGTCATCGCGTACGCACGCGCACGCATGGGCGGCGCATTTTCCTGGGAGGAAGTGAAGCGCTATCGCGACGCATGGAAGGGGCCGATGGCGTTAAAAGGCATTCTGCATCCGGCGGACGCGGAGAAAGCTGTCGCGCTGGGCGTCGACGGCATTTGGGTGTCGAACCACGGCGGCCGGCAGATTGAGGCGCTCACCCCGTCGATCGACGTGCTGCCTGCGATCGCCGCGGCCGTCGGCAAGAAGGCGACGGTGATCCTCGATAGCGGCGTGCGTAGCGGTCAGGACGTAATGCGAGCGCTGGCGCTCGGCGCGGATGCGGCCTTTGCCGGAAAGTCGTTTCTCTGGGCGGTCGCAGCGCTCGGCGACGAGGGGCCGGACTACCTGATCGATCTCTATATCGACGAATTGCGCGCGTCACTTGGGCAGATCGGTGCAAAGTCGCCGGCTGAGGCGCGAGCGGCCAGCATCCGTCATCCAGGGGCCTTCGCGTTTGCGTCCAAGCCACGCGCGTCCAAAGCGCCGCGCAAACGGTAATTTACCAATGCTCGACCGCGAATAGGGGCATCGATCACTCGCGACAATCTCCCGTTCAATTAAAATCATCCCTGATCTGCGCCTCACGCAGTAGCGATTCACTCTCGCGGCCGATACAAGGGGCGGCTTTTGCCCGGGAGCCCCTGATGTCGGCGATCGCCGAACCGTTCCAGCATGCTGTGCCAGATGACAATCTGGCGCGCCGCAACGCCATGGTGCTTGCGGTCGCGCAGGCGCTGGCCGGCGGCAACAACACGGTCATCGTCAGCACGGCCAGTATCGTCGGCGCTGTGCTGGCGCCGGACAAAGGGCTCGCGACACTGCCGATCACCGCAATGGTCTTGGGCATGTGGCTCGGCACCTTGCCGGTTGGTGCGCTGGCGCGGCGTTTCGGCCGCCGATTTGCCTTGCAGACCGGCTCGGCCTTCGGCGTCTTGTCCGGCCTGATCTCTTATTCGGCGGTCATGAATGGCCAGTTCTGGCTGTTGCTGGTCGGCACCTTTTGCGGTGGCCTCTATGCTGCCGCGCATCAGTCCTATCGTTTTGCCGCCGCCGATACCGCCAGCGAGGCTTACCGGCCGAAAGTTGTCTCCTGGGTGCTGGCCGGCGGTGTTTTCGCTGCCGTGATCGGACCGCAGCTCGTCATCTTCACCAAGGATCTGCTGTCGCCGCATCTGTTCGCCGCTAGTTATCTTGGACAATCAGCTTGCGCAATCGCGGCCGCAGCCGTGCTGCAGTTCATTAAGGTGCCGCCGGTCGCTGTCGCACGCCATGATAACGCCCGGCCGCTTGGCGAAATCATCCGTGCGCCGCGGTTTATCGTTGCGGTTGCGTGCGGCATGGCGAGCTACGGCATGATGAACATGCTGATGACCTCGGCGCCGCTCGCCATGGTCGGCTGCGGTCATTCGGTCACCGATGCGACGCTCGGTATTCAATGGCACGTGCTGGCGATGTACGCGCCGAGTTTCGTCACCGGCTCATTGATTGCGCGGTTCGGGGTCGAGCGCATCACTGGTGTTGGGCTCGCGCTGATCGCGGCAACGGCCGTAGTCGGAATTTCCGGCATCACGGTCGCGCATTTCTGGACCAATCTGGTCCTGCTGGGGCTCGGCTGGAATCTTGCTTTCATCGGCGCCACAACCATGGTGACGCAGTGCCATCGACCGCAGGAACGCAACAAGGTGCAATCGTTCAATGACTTCCTGATCTTCGGCAGCATGGCGCTGACGTCGTTTTCATCCGGCCAGCTGCTCGATAAGTTCGGTTGGGCCACCATCAACGAAGTTATCTTCCCGACGATTTTCATCACGGGCGCGCTACTGATTTGGCTCTCGCTACGCCCACGCGCGTCGACAGTGTGAATTTCACAGTGAGCGCGTTTCTAGACCGCTGTCTTTGGCAGGAACCTCGCAGGCATAAATTCATCTAATCGTTTGGAATATCTGCTCTCGCGACAACTGTTGCCGGCTAAACATCATGGCGGTGTTGCCTGTGCTTGAGTAATGCTGTTCGACTTGCGCGGGGATGACGGGCGGGACTTCACCGATGACATGGATGCTCGATCGCGTCGGGCGGCATATCGCCAGCTATCTGCAAAAGCCGGCATCTGGGTATGAGCCGTTTACGCCGCCTGATCCTGACGCTCTACGGGCGGCAATCAAGCCAGGCGACATTCTGCTGATCGAGGGACGCACGCATATCGCCGGCGTGATCAAATATCTGACGCAGTCGACGTGGTCTCATGCCGCCCTTTATGTCGGACCGATCGACGGACAAACATCGACGGGCGGAGAGCCCTGTGACCTGGTAGAGTCCAATCTGGAGGCGGGCATCATTTCTGTCCCGCTTTCCACTTACTTTGCCTACCACACGCGCATCTGCCGGCCGGTCGGCCTGTCTCCGGAGGACCGCAAGGCGGTCTGCGACTACGCCGTCGAGCGAATCGGGTTGCAATACGATCTCAAGAACATCATCGACCTGGGCCGTTATCTCGTGCCGTTGCCGGTGCCCCAGCGCTGGCGCCGCCGCATGATCGCGCTTGGCTCCGGCGATCCGACCAAGCTCATCTGCTCGGCGCTCATCGCGCAGGCTTACGGCGCTGTCGGATACCCAATCTTGCCGGCGATCGAGCGAGTCGAAAGCGCGCAGGCGCGGCAGGAGATTTATCATATCCGCGACAGTTCGCTTTATTGCCCACGCGACTTCGACATTTCTCCTTATTTCGCGGTAATCAAACCGACCATCGAGATGGGATTCGACTATAAAACTATCAATTGGTCTGCGGCCGCCTCAAAAGCGGCCGAGCGCGCCTGATGGGCCGCCGGGCATTATGATGGTATTCCTACCAGAACTTGTTCCGGCGCATTCCGGCTGTGGCTGCGCCAGGCGCCCATGAACGGTGGCCCGGAACACACAGCATCCAAATACTGCAGCGGGTCGCAATTTCCGCGTTGCACAGTCGCCATCTTTTTGGCTATATCCGCGCGCTTCCGGTCGGGGTGAAGCGCCCTTAAAGCGGCCATCCTCGACGCTCCTGGTGCCGGCGGGAGCGTTCGTCCCGCCAGTACCATTCAAAATCGGGGATAATGGCCACCATGACGACTTTGTGGTTGATCGTCGGCTGCGGGGTGCTCGCGATCGCATATGGCATCTGGGCGACCCAATCGGTGATGAGCGCCGATGCGGGCAGCAAGAAGATGCAGGAAATTTCGGAGGCCGTGCGCGAGGGCGCGCAGGCCTACCTCAAGCGCCAATACGCCACCATCGGTATCGTCGGCGTCGTGATCTTTGTGATCATCGGCTTTACGCTGGGCTGGCTGGTGGCCGTCGGCTTTGCGGTCGGTGCCATCCTGTCGGGAGCGACCGGCTTCATTGGGATGAACGTTTCGGTCCGCGCCAACGTGCGGGTCGCCCAGGCGGCGACCAAGTCGCTGGCCGGCGGGCTGGAGCTTGCCTTCAAGGCCGGCGCCATCACCGGCATGCTGGTTGCTGGCCTCGCGCTGCTCGGCGTCACGCTCTATTTCGGCTTCCTCACGGGCTCGCTGCACAAGGCCGCCAATGACCGCACAGTGATTGACGCCATCGTCGCGCTCGGTTTTGGCGCCTCGCTGATCTCGATTTTTGCCCGTCTTGGCGGCGGTATCTTCACCAAGGGCGCCGACGTCGGTGGCGATCTGGTCGGCAAGGTTGAGGCCGGCATTCCGGAAGACGATCCGCGCAATCCGGCCACCATCGCGGACAACGTCGGCGACAACGTCGGCGACTGCGCCGGCATGGCCGCTGACCTGTTCGAGACCTATGCCGTGACCATCGTGGCCACGATGGTGCTGGCCTCGATCTTCTTCGCCAGTACACCGATGCTGCTCAGCATGATGACTTATCCGCTCGCCATCGGTGGTGCCTGCATCATCACGTCGATCATTGGCACTTTCTTCGTACGGCTCGGCAAGAAAAAGTCGATTATGGGGGCGCTCTACAAGGGCTTTATTGCCTCGGCGGTGCTCTCGCTCATCGCGATCTGGTTTGTCACCGACTCTTTGATCGGTATGGGCCCGCTTCCCGGCGTCGCTTTCACTGGACAGGCCCTTTATGTCTGTGCGGTCGTCGGCCTGGTGGTGACGGGGCTGATCATCTGGATCACCGAGTACTACACCGGCACCAATTTCCGACCGGTGAAGTCGATTGCTGCGGCCTCGGTCACCGGCCATGGCACCAACGTTATCCAAGGCTTGGCCATCTCGCTTGAATCGACCGCGCTGCCGGCCATCGTGATCATTGCCGGCATTCTGGTTGCATTTGCGCAAGCAGGATTGTTCGGCATTGCGATCGCGGTGACGGCGATGCTGGCACTTGCCGGTATGGTGGTTGCGCTCGATGCATTCGGTCCGGTTACCGACAATGCCGGCGGCATTGCCGAAATGGCGGGCTTGCCGAAGAACGTCCGCAAGTTCACCGACGCACTCGACGCGGTCGGCAACACCACCAAGGCAATCACCAAGGGCTATGCAATCGGCTCGGCCGGTCTTGGCGCGCTGGTGCTGTTTGCGGCCTACAATCAGGATCTACTGTTCTTCACCAAGACATCGGCCGCGCATCCATACTTCCAGGGCGTTCAGCTCGACTTCGCGCTTACCAATCCCTACGTGGTGGTCGGCTTGTTGTTCGGTGGTCTGCTTCCTTATCTGTTTGCGTCGATGGGCATGACCGCCGTAGGCCGTGCCGCCGGTGCGATCGTCGAAGAAGTGCGCCGTCAATTCCGCGCCAAGCCCGGAATCATGAAGGGCAAGGACAAGCCCGACTACGGTCGCGCCGTCGATATGCTTACGAAGGCTGCGATCAAGGAAATGATCGTGCCGTCGCTGCTACCGGTGCTGTCGCCGATCTTTTGCTACTTTGCGATCTACATCATCGCGGGCGGCGGACCAGCCGGTAAATCGGCGGGGTTCTCGGCTCTCGGCGCCATGTTGCTTGGTGTGATCGTCACCGGCCTGTTCGTCGCCATTTCGATGACGTCGGGTGGTGGCGCATGGGACAACGCCAAGAAGTACATCGAAGACGGCCACTACGGCGGCAAGGGCTCTGACGCCCATAAGGCCGCGGTGACCGGCGATACGGTCGGCGATCCCTACAAGGACACTGCCGGCCCCGCCGTCAATCCGATGATCAAGATCACCAACATCGTCGCGCTGCTGTTGCTCGCAGTTCTTGCACACTGAGCGCACCGAGAAACACGAAGGGCCCGCGTTTTACGCGGGCCCTTTTTCATTTCGGCAGGTCGGCTACAGATGCAAGCCCACGTTCTTGAAGATGTTGCGGATGTAGCTCAATTCCTGGCCCCCCGTTGGCGTGGTCTGCGACACGAAGTCGAAGATCTTGCCATCCTTGATGCCGTAGTTGGCGAGCCGGGAGACGCGGCGCTCCTTATCGAAATAGACGGCAACGACGCGTTGATCGACCACCTGATGTGGCATGAAGGCGGCAGAGCGCTGGGCTTTCTGCGAGATGTAATAGAACGCATCGCCATTGACGGTAGCGACTGTGGAAGGGGTGCCAAGCACGATCAGCACCTGTTCCTGCGTGGCACCCATCGGAACCTGTTCCAGGGCGCCCTCAGGCAGCACATAGCCGCGCTGAAGCGTCTCGGTCATGCCGCCGCAGGCCGCAAGCGCGAGCGCGCCGGCAAGCGCCAGGGCGAGGCGGAATACATGGTTGCGATGACGCACGGTCGTAGGTCCCAAACGCGACAGCTTCATTTCGGTCTTGCATCAGGGAGGGCTGTGACGTAACCGCGGCGAACCGCATCAGCCCTCGAATTGACCCGATGATACTTCCCTTGTTTCGCCGCAGCGCGCGGTCGGACACCATTTCGGCCCTGTATGGCACGATCGTGGCGCAGGCGCGATTGCCCTGCTTTTATCGCGATTATGCGGTTGCGGACACCGTTAATGGCCGTTTCGATCTCCTGGTGCTGCATCTAGGGTTGGTCCTCGACCGACTGGAGGAGTGCGGCTTAAGGGAGCTTGGCCAAGCACTTTTTGACCGGTTTTGTCAGGATATGGACCATAACTTGCGGGAAATGGGGGTCGGCGACATGTCGGTACCGCGGGAAATGCAGCGCTTGGGCGAGGCTTTCTACGGCCGGACACAGGCCTACCGGGCGGCCCTTGCTGCGGACGACCGGGAGGGTTTGGCGAGGGTGGTGGCGCGCAACATTTACGACAGCGCCCCAACTTCGCGGGCTGCGGCACACCGTCTTGCGGCGTATATGCGGGAAGCGGTACGTGATCTGAATGATCAAATGCCGGCCACCCTGCGGGCCGGCGAGCTCCATCTACCGGATCCGACCGCTATTCCTTTTGTTGAAGATTAGGGCGACGCTCTAGAAGACTGAAATCTATGGAAAAAGACAAAAATCCATGGAGCGTTATCGTGACGCTCGACGAAATTCCGGAGACGGGCCTGCACACCGAGCTCGAGCCTGCGGAACCCGTACGCGCCGACCTCGCCAAACTGGCTGGGCTGCGGGAATTGCCCCGATTGTCAGCCGTATTCGATCTCACTCCGCGCGGTGCCGGCGTGCACGTGGCCGGTCAGGTGAGCGCTCACCTCGGCCAGACCTGTGTCGTCACGCTCGAGCCGATCGAAAGTGACCTCACAGAATCGATTGACCTGGTCTTTGCGCCGGCCGCGCAGACGCAGCCTAAGGACCTCAAATTGGACGAGGAGCCGCCGGAATTGCTGGTTGATGGCAAGATCGATCTGGGTGCAATCGCGACCGAGTTTCTGCTGCTCGGAATCGATCCCTATCCACGAAAGACGGGCGCTGAATTCGCTCCGATCAAAGTAGACGACGCCGGTGCGCACCCGTTTGCGGCCCTCGACGCGCTTAAAAAGCGTCTCGGCAGCAGCTAGCCTGAATACGCGGGGTCCGGGGATGCGCACCATCGAGAACCGGCTTGTTTGCAGCAGGCGAGCGGCTATGGTCGCGCGCGTGGGTCAAATTCCGATGATCGCATTGCCGGTGTTCCAGGCAACGTCGCCAAGGGCGATCCATGCCCGATAAAGTTCGCATCGCGTTAGACGCCATGGGCGGAGACCACGGTGCGTCGGTGCTTTTGCCGGGCGCCGAGGTTTCTCTCACCCGCCATCCCGACATCGAATATCTCCTGTTCGGTGACCGTGCCGCTGTCGAACCGGTTCTCGAGAGACTGCCGCGCCTAAAGGCCAAGTCAAAATTCATCCACACGGAAATAGCGATCCGTATGGACGATAAACCAAGCCAGGCGCTGCGATACGGCCGCTGGAAATCGTCGATGTGGCTTGCGATTGATGCCGTCAAAAAGGGCGACGCCGATGTCGCGGTTTCCGCCGGCAACACTGGCGCGCTGATGGCGATGGCACGGTTCAATCTCAAGATGATCGAAGGCATTGAGCGCCCCGCGATTGCGGCATTGTGGCCGACACTCAAGGGCGAGTCCGTGGTGCTGGATGTTGGCGCCTCGATCGGCGCCGACGAGATGCATCTCGTAAATCTTGCCGCAATGGGCAGCGCCATGGCCCGGGTGCTGTTCGATATCGAGCGCCCGACTGTGGGTCTGCTGAATATCGGGGTTGAAGAAGTCAAAGGTCTTGAGCAGGTCCGTGAAGCAGGCCGCCTTCTGCGCGAGGGCCGCTTCCCTCATTTCGATTATCACGGTTTTGTCGAAGGCGACGATATTGGCAAAGGCGTTGTCGATGTGGTGGTGACGGAAGGGTTCGCGGGAAATATTGCGCTGAAGACCGCCGAAGGCACGGCTCACCAACTCGCGTCCTATCTGCGTGCAGCGATGAACCGGACATGGGCGGCGCGCCTCGGTTATGTGCTGGCGCGGCAGGCATTTCACGCACTGCGCGAGAAGATGGATCCCCGCAAATCCAATGGCGGCGTATTCCTTGGACTAAATGGAATCGTGATCAAAAGCCACGGCGGCGCCGACATTGAAGGTACAGCCGCAGCGATCGACATGGGCTACGATATGGTGCGCTACGAATTGCTCGCCAAGATTGGCCAGTCAATGGCGCGCGATCTGCAGGCTGGGACCTCGGCACGATTGGCGAGCGGAGCAAGCTCGTGACGGTGTTGCGTTCGGTCGTTCTTGGTTGTGGAAGCTATCTTCCCACGCGCATTGTCAGTAACGACGAGCTCGCGCGTTCGGTCGAAACCACCGACGAGTGGATCGTGCAGCGAACCGGCATTCGCGAGCGTCATATTGCGGCGCCGGGTGAGCTTACGTCGGATCTTGCGCTTCATGCCGCGCGCGCAGCGCTCGCCAATGCGCATGTCGAGGCAAGTTCAATTGATCTGATTGTTTTGGCAACGTCGACACCCGACCAAACCTTTCCCGCGACCGCCGTTTCGGTGCAGGCGGGACTTGGCATCACGCATGGCGCGGCTTTCGACCTGCAGGCGGTCTGCTCCGGCTTTGTCTATGCACTGCAGGTTACGGATTCGCTGCTGCGGATTGGCGTCTACAAGCGCGCTTTGGTGATTGGAGCGGAAACGTTTTCGCGGATTCTCGACTGGAATGACCGCACGACCTGCGTCCTGTTTGGTGACGGCGCCGGTGCGCTCGTCCTGGAGGCGCAGCCATCGGCGGGCGCGCGCGAGGATCGCGGTATTCTGACCACCCATCTGCGCTCGGACGGCCGGCACAAGGCCAAGCTCTACGTGGACGGTGGGCCGTCTTCGACACAGACGGTAGGCCATCTACGCATGGAGGGCCGCGAGGTGTTCAAGCACGCGGTCGCCATGATCACGGACGTGATCGAGGACGCCTTCAAGGCCACCGGCTATGCGGCTGGGGACATCGACTGGTTTGTGCCCCATCAGGCCAACAAACGTATTATCGATGGATCCGCCCATAAACTTGGCATCGCGCCGGAGAAGGTCGTGATTACGGTGGATCGTCACGGCAACACGTCGGCTGCATCAATCCCGCTCGCTTTGGCCGATGCAGTGGCCGATCGGCGCATTAAACGCGGAAATTTGATCCTTTTGGAAGCAATGGGGGGCGGGTTCACTTGGGGCTCGGCTTTGCTGCGTTGGTGAAAGGGCCCGGATCCGTAAAATGGAACCGTCGGGCAACCGGGGGTATCCCATCATATTATCGGCTCGCCCCGTTGACCGGTTCCGATCTTGCTAATATCGTCGATAATTCAGCGGGATACCTTCGCCGGGGGCAGGGCAGGCGATGACCGGAAAAACTGTGACGCGGGCCGACTTGTGCGAGGCGGTCTATCAAAAGGTCGGTCTTTCACGCACGGAATCCGCGGCGTTGGTGGAGTTGGTGCTCAAGGAGATCACCGACTGTCTCGAACGCGGGGAGACCGTAAAGCTGTCCTCGTTCGGCTCGTTCGTCGTGCGTAAAAAAGGCCAGCGCATTGGGCGAAACCCCAAGACTGGCAAGGAAGTACCGATCTCGCCGCGGCGTGTGATGGTGTTCAAGCCGTCGGCGATCCTCAAGCAGCGTATCAACGGCCACGCGGTCGCCGACGAAGCTTGAGACTCGCGCGTTTGTTTCAGTAAAAGCGTAAAAATTCACAACGGAGCGAGGTCGCTTTGGATAACAAGGCGCCAGACGCATTTCGTACCATCAGTGAAGTGGCAGACGAACTCGATCTGCCGCAGCACGTGCTGCGCTTTTGGGAAAGCCGCTTCCACGAAATCAAACCGATGAAGCGCGGTGGCGGCAGGCGTTACTATCGCCCCGATGACATCGATCTTCTGCGCGGAATTCGTCATCTCCTATACGGCGAAGGCTACACCATTCGCGGTGTGCAGCGCATATTGCGCGAACAGGGCGCGAAATTCGTGCAGGTCGTGTGGCAAGAGGGCGCGCCGCAGCCGCCGCATGGCGTCGTTGAAGATGAGGAATATGTCGACGATGTCGCGGAAGCGGAGAACAGCCCGCCCGACGAGGGCCGCGGCCTGCGCGGCCGGCTTTCCTCGCTGATCGGGCGCGATCTCAGCGACCGCCAGGACGATGCGGCCGATCGTGTCGAACCGCCGCTCACCGGCGCGCCGGTTCCCCGCATCGATCCCACTGATCGCGCAATCCACGATGTCACGGCCGCGGAACCCTCGCAGCAACCGTCCGAAATCCGCGCCGGGGTCATCGCGCCATGGAGGTCTCGGACGCGATGACATGCGCCGGCTGCACGCGGCCCTGCACGAGCTTGCCGAGTGCCGCAAGTTGATCGATGCGGCGGTTACGCGGCCGCACTAGGTTTTTCCGTCTCATCCTGCGAAATTGATGAACCAGACGGGCATGGTGACCGACCAATAGCCGTGTACAATGTCTGTACCTATTGTGGGGGAGGCTGAAGGGGCTATGCGGAAAGTCGCACAGTCCGCATTGCTTGCGATCGCCGTGAGCGCTGGCGCGCTCGCGCCTGCGTATGGCCAATCCGTCGCGCCTCCGCCCAACAATCCGCCGGTCACCATCGTCACCCACGGCGCTACGATCACGCCACTTGCCTGGTTTGCCATGGGTTCAATTGCGTGCGCCGCGGTGTCGCCGATGATCGGCACCGTGATCCTCGGCCGCGAACTGACGATCGGTGAAGCTTACCACACGACATTGGGTTGCCTTTTGGGCCCGCCGGGCTGGCTTCTGGCGGATGCGTTGTTTCCCTCAACCGCAATCGGTTCGAACTCCGCCGACACCACCGAAGCAGCCGCGTTCGCCGCGCCGTGTCACGCAGGGGCGCCACATCAACATTCCGCCCGCGGGTGCAACAACTCTTGTCTTGAATGAGGTCCTGCTGGAATTTGCCCCCGGCACCACGGCGCAGACGCGCGATGCGCTCGCGCGAACACTGCAGCTCACGCAGCTGGAGACTCAGACCTTCGCATTAACGGGCCGCACGATCGAACGCTGGCGTATTGATGGCACGCGCTCAGCGCGCAACACGTTGCAGCTTGTGGCGCGCAACTTCCCCGGCGTCTCGTTCGGGCAGGCCAACATGATCTATCGGCCCGCGCAGACGCCGGCGCCGGCAAAACCGGCCACCGCGCCGGACAGTGGTTCCGCGCAATATGTCGTGCAGAAATTGCATCTCCTGGAGGCTCACCGCATCAATAGCGGCGACGATGTCCTGGTGGCGATCATCGACTCCAAAATCGACACCGCCCATCCCGATCTCGCCGGCGTCTTCGCCGGTGAGTATGACGCTGTAGGCACTGCAGGTGCGGCGCACGCGCACGGCACGGCCATGGCCGGTGCAATTGCCGCGCACAGCAAGCTGGTTGGCGTTGCACCGAAAGTAAAACTGCTCGCTGTGCGTACGTTTTCCGGCAGTGGCGAAACGGCGCAAAGCACCACCTTCAATATTCTCAAGGGTCTCGACTGGGCGGCGAGCAAAAATGCGCGCATCGTGAACATGAGTTTTGCCGGCCCTTCCGATTCCTTGCTTGAAGAGATGCTGGCGAAAGCGAACGCGCGCGGGATGATCCTGATCGCCGCCGTTGGCAATGCCGGCCCGAACTCTCCGCCGCTGTATCCGGCCGCAGATGCGCACGTTATCGGGGTAACGGCCACGGATGCCGACGACAAATTGATGCCGCAGGCCAATCGCGGGCCACAGGTCGCGCTGGCGGCGCCGGGTGTCGAAATTCTCGCGGCGGCGCCCGATGGCGCCTACCAGGTCACGTCCGGCACCTCGGTGGCGGCCGCGCATGCAACGGGCGTGGCTGCCTTGCTGCTGGCGGCCAAGCCGAAACTGACCCCTGCCCAGGTGCGCAGCGACCTGATGCGGACGGCACATCGGATTCCCGGCAAGCGCAATGAGGTCGGTGCTGGCGTCATCGACGCGTTCGCGGTGATCAAATAGACGCCGCGATAGCTGACGTGGTTCTTGCCGCATCAATGCAGTGTGTTATAGCGACAGCCGCCGCGTCATCGAAAGCGTCGCGTGATGTCTGAAATTGCGGGGGAAGTGCCGACCTCGACGCCGGTGAGCGTGATCACCGGCTTTCTCGGCAGTGGCAAGACCACGCTGCTGTCGCGCCTGCTCGCTGATCCGCGCATGAGCAAGGCTGCCGTCATCATCAACGAGTTCGGCGAGGTTGGCCTCGATCACCTGCTGGTGACGACACCGCGCGAGGACGTGACGCTGTTGTCGTCCGGCTGCCTGTGTTGTTCGCTGCGCGGCGATCTCATTAATACGCTGACGCAGTTGTTCAACGAACGCGCACGCGGCGAAATTCCAGATTTCGATCGCGTGCTGGTGGAAACCACCGGTTTGGCTGACCCCGCGCCGGTACTTCTTACCGTGAGCGCCGACGAGCGGTTGTCGGAGGTGTTTCATGTCGAGCGGGTCATAACCACCGTCGATGCCGCGCATGGCATCAGCCAGCTCGACAGCCAGCCGGAATCGGTGAAACAAGCGTGCGTCGCCGACATTTTACTGCTGACCAAGACGGATATCGCCGCTGCCGACGAAGTCTCCGCATTACGTGCGCGCCTCAAACGGTTGAACCCGATCGCGCATACGCAAGATATCGTGCGCGGCGAAATTGATCCGGATTGGCTGTTCAATATCGCGGCGCCGGGCGCGCCCCGCGCGCGCGATTTCAGCGACCTGGTCGGGCCGGTGGATGCGCACGCAGGGCACCACCACGACCACGCGGACGGCGATCATCATGGCGCCGGCGCGCATGGCGACATCCGCTCATTCTCTGTTATCCGCGATGAAAAGGTGACATTTGCGGGGCTGGAAGTGTGGATGGGACTGCTGGGGGAAGTGCGTGGCCCCGACCTGCTGCGCATCAAGGGGATCGTGAATGTCGAAGGTCGGCCCATCGTTGTCCAGGCCGTCCAGCACATGTTTCATCCGCTGCATGAGCTGCCGGAATGGCCGGACGAGGATCGCCGCTCGCGGCTCGTTTTCATCACCCGGAACGTCTCACGCGAGCAGATAGAACGCACGCTCGATGCGCTGTCGCTCGATATCGCGCCACGCGTCGAGGCCACGTCGATCAATCCCGACGAATTTCGCCGGTTCGTCGCCGCCGCCAGCAAGTTTCGCTGACCATGGCCGCATCAAATACAAGCGCAAGGCGCGTGACGCTCGTGACGGGGGCGAGCCGGGGCATTGGCCGTGCCATTAGCGACAAGTTGGCGGCACAAAATCATCTGGTTGTCGGGATCGCGCGCTCATCCGGCGACAGCACGTTTCCAGGGGAGCTTTTTGCCGCCGATCTGAGTGATGAGCAATCCACCAAACGCGCACTTGCCGATATTGTCGCCAGCCATCAGGTGACCGGGCTCGTGAACAATGCCGGCCTCAATCACATTCAAAAGCTGGGCGATATCGACCTCGCTAAATTCGACGAGATCATTGCCGTCAATCTCCGCGTGGCGATCCAATGCGCGCAAGCGGTGCTTCCCGCGATGGAGCGCGCGCGGTTTGGACGCATCGTCAACATTACCAGTCGAGCGTTGTTGGGCCGGGCGACGACCTCATCCTACACGGCGGCCAAAGCGGGGCTGGCGGCGATGACACGGAGCTGGGCGCTCGAACTGGCGGACAAGGGCATCACGGTCAACGCGGTAGGGCCCGGGCCGACCGAGACTGAGATGTGGAACAGGAATAATCCGCCCGATAGTCCTGCGACGCGCGCCCATATTGCCCGTATCCCGATGAAACGCATGGGAAAGCCGGACGATATCGCTGCCGCCGTGGCTTACTTCATGTCGGATGAGGCGAGCTTTACAACCGGCCAGCACTTGTTTGTTTGTGGCGGATTGAGCATCGGTTCGCCGATGATCTAGACCTTGCTCCAACGGTGCGGCACCGCATGCTAGCCTGCGCGCGGCTGCCAGCGATTGATTTCACGGACTGATTGTTATGAACACGCAAGAACAGGTGATTGTCGAACGGCCTTCGAGCGATATCGTCGTTTTGAAAATCAACAGGCCGCAGGTCCGCAACGCGCTCAATCTCGACGTGCGCACGCGGCTCGCCGATGAAGTCGCGCGATGCAGTGTCGACGAGACCGTGCGATGCATCGTCATCACGGGTTCGGACACGGTGTTCGCCGCGGGAGCCGATATCGGTGAGATGGCGGACGCCGGCCCGGTCGAAGTCATGTCGCGGAACGTGCAGAAATATTGGCGTGTGCTGACGGAATGCCCCAAGCCCCTGCTCGCTGCCGTGGAAGGTTTCGCGCTCGGTGGCGGCCTCGAGCTTGCTCTGTGCGCGGATATCATCATTGCGGGTGAGGGGGCCAAGCTCGGCTTGCCGGAAGTGAAGGTCGGCATATTGCCGGGCGGAGGTGGCACGCAGAAGCTTGCCCGTCTCATCGGGCGTCAACGCGCCATGCTGTTGATCATGACGGGACGGATGTTCGGCGCCGCGGAAGCCTTGAGTATGGGTGTTGTCAGCGACGTTGCACCCGCCGGTCGGGCGCTTGCTCGCGCGCTCGAAATCGCGCGCGAAATTGCCGCCATGCCGCCAATTTCGATCATGCAGATCAAGGAAATTGTGAATGCGGGACTGAATGCGCCGCTCGAGACAGCGTTGATGCTGGAGCGCAAGGCATTCCAGTTGCAATTTGCGACGCGCGACCAAAAGGAAGGCATGCAAGCGTTCCTGGAAAAAAGAAAACCAAAGTTCGAAGGAAAGTGACGCGTGACGGTTGATTTATCGCGGCCTGATCTCGTTGCGGCTGTATTCGGCGCCGGCACTATGGGGCGGGGGATCGCGCAACTTTGCGCGCAGGCCGGCCTCAACACTTTGCTGTTCGATTCGCGTTCCGGAGCAGTGAAAGAGGCGATCGCGGCAATCGATAAAGGCCTCGAAGGCCAGGTATTGAAAGGCCGAATGACGGCAGACGCCAGGGCCGCGGTGCTCAGCCGCATCAAACCGATGGGCTCCTTCGACGAAGCAAAGCCTGCCGGCATTATCATCGAAGCGATTGTGGAAGACATCGCCGCCAAGCGTGCGCTGTTTGCCGAACTGGAGGCGCGCGTCGCGCCTGACGCAGTCATTGTGACCAACACTTCATCGCTGTCGGTGACCGAAGTGGCCGCCGGCTGCGCCAGGCCAGCGCGTGTTGCCGGCCTTCATTTTTTCAATCCACCGCCGCTGATGAAACTGGTTGAGGTTATCGGTGGTTTGCGTACAGACCATTCGGTGGTTGACGCGCTTGTCGGCTTTGCACGCCGGATCGGCAAGCACCCGATCGTTGCAACCGATAGCCCGGGTTTTGTGGTCAATCATGCCGGCCGCGCCTACGGCCCTGAGGCGCTGCGCATTGTGGCAAATGGGATAGCGAGCCCGCAGGAAGTCGACACGCTGATGAAAGAAGCCGCCGGCTTTCGGATGGGGCCATTCGAACTGCTGGACCTGATCGGCGCCGATGTCGCTCATGCAGTAATGGTGAGTATTTTCGAACAGTATTTTGATGAGCCGATGTACCAGCCGTCCGCTCAGATGGCGGTGCGCGTTGCCGGCGGTCTGCTCGGCCGCAAAACGAAACAAGGCTTTTACAATTACGATGGTGCGCCGACAGAAATCGCGGCGACCGTTTCAGTGCCGAAGCAACCGCCGCCGGCGTCGGCATGGATTGCGGAGGAAGACGGGGCCAAGGACCTTGGCGAGTGGTTGAAAGCTGCCGGCGTCAAAATACAGTTTGGCGGAAAGCCCGCGCCCAGCGCGGTCTGCATTGTCACGCCGCTTGGTGAGGACGCATCCAATGCTGCCGTCCGGCTCGGTCTTGATCCGTCACGAACAGTTGCCGTCGACATGTTTGGCCGGTTTTCGGGCCGGCGCACGCTGATGAAGACGCCGATTACGAAGCCCGAAATACTCGGAGCGGCCGCCGCGGCGTTGTCGGCGGGCAACGTACCTGTCACGGTTATCAACGACAGTCCGGGCTTCGTGGTCCAGCGGCTGCTCGCCATGATTGTCAATGTGGGGACGCGCATCGCCGAACTGCGTATCGCTTCGCCCGGCGATATCGATATTGCGGTGGAGCTTGGTCTCAACTACCCGAAAGGCCCGCTCGCGCTTGGTGATGCGCTTGGCCCGGCGCGCGTGCTGGCCGTGCTCGACGGCATGCACGCGATCACGCTTGACCCGAAATACCGCGCCACACCCTGGCTCCGCCGCCGCGCCCGGCTGAACGTGTCACTGCTCGCCCCGGACTAGATCTCGGATTGCGGACCCGAGAAATTACAGATCACTTCGGCAGGAAATCGGCGATCAGGACCTTCGACCAATCGACATCCTTGCCGCCGCGTAAGCGACCGGCTTTGGCCAGATCGTCGGCTTCGGCTTGAAAGTATTTATCCAACCCCGGGATATATTTGGGATTGACGTCCATCCGTGCGAGCAGCTTGCCCAGCGTGGCGTCGTCCATCTTGTAACCGGCCTGCGTGTAAAGTTTTTGCAGGATATCCTTCACTTTGGCCGGTTCCTTTTGAAACATCTGCGCCGCCTCTGCCATTGCGGCGACGACCGCCTTGGCGGCCTGCGGGTTGTTTTTTACGAAAGCCGAGGTCGAGGCCAGCATGTTCGGCATCGGGTCGTATTTTTCGTAATTGAGCAGCAGTTCCGAATAGCCAAGCGATTCCGCAAGCGCGCAGAACGGCTCGACGCCAGCGAA
Organism: uncultured Alphaproteobacteria bacterium; assembly: GCA_963810125.1. Lineage (GTDB taxonomy): Bacteria > Pseudomonadota > Alphaproteobacteria > Rhizobiales > Xanthobacteraceae > Pseudolabrys. The sequence goes on along the minus strand of CAWEMK010000008.1, from coordinate 378,330 downwards.
CGCGTCGATGGAGCCCCCCGCGAGTGCCGCCGCCTGATCCTTGAAGTCCACGTTCACCATCTGAAAGTCGCTGTCTTTGAGGTGGAACGCCGGAAGGATCTTCGACCGCAACACGCTGTCGATCGTTGAACCCGGGCGGCTGCCGATCTTCTTGCCCTTGAGTTGATCGAGTGTCTTGATGCCGCTGTCCTTCTTGACCTCGATGCAGCCCGTGCGCCCGGTATAGGCCACTGTTGCAATCGCATTGAGCTCGCCGACCGCGGCGCCGACCACGAACGGCGTACCGCCGACGGTTGCGACGTCCAGCGTGTTCGCGACGAGTGCGTCGCGGGCATCCTTGCCGGCCGGAAAGCGCTTCGCATCAACCTCGACGCCGTGCTTTTTGAACAGGTCGAGCTCAAGCGCGATGACTGCCGGGGAGCCCCACAGGCTGTATTGATAGCCGAGCCGGACTTTGTTGGATTCGGCGTGTGCCACCCCAAGCGTCGACGCAACAAGGACGGCCGCGAGTGAAGCCGTGAATACATTGCAGGCGCGCATTGTCATAAGCCAACTCCTCCACAGCTGCAGTGCCGCCGGCTTCCTGTGAGCCGCGTGCCCGAACGGGAAACGGGGAACCGCTGGACGCTGATATTATCGTCGGCCGTCGACCAAAGGATGCGATGGCCTCGCGGGCCGGTCAATGAGTTTGGCGTATCGGATTCCTGTACAGCGAGACTAGGTACGCGCACGGCGTGTCCGCTTGTCCGCGGTGCGCGTCAGGCGAGTCACAATATGCACTCGCGCTATTGACCCGTTCTTGTTCGACTGACTACCGTTCTGACAATCGCCCGCGCGGCCGCGGCCGGGCAGGGCGTTGCATTCTGGTCTCGATCTCAGGAAGTCAGTTCACATGGCGAAAGTGAAGCAGCTCGCGATCAAGGGTAAAGCCCTCATTGATGGCAATGGCGGCCCGGTGGTGAAGGATCCTGTCATCATTCTTGAGGGCGGCCGCATCAAATCGATTGGCGGCAAGGACAAGATCGCCATTCCGGCCGGCATCGAAGTCGTTGATGCCAGCCACTGCACGCTGATGCCGGGGATGATGGACCTGCATATCCATCTCTGCATGTTCAACAACCGGACCTTCAAGAATTATCGAGTGGCCCAGTGGGAAGTGACGCCGCATCTGCAGCAGATGTACGCCTTCTTTCACGCGCAACTTTGTTTCGAAATGGGTTTCACGACGCTGCGTGACCTTGGCCAGCAGAGCACGCGTGGCCTGATGACTGAATCCATGTGCGCCGTGCGCGACGCCATCAACGCAGGCGTGCTGGCCGGCCCGCGCCTGCTCGTGGCGGGGTTCACCTACATGACGGGTTCGCACCTTGAGCTCATTTTTCCACGCGCCGCCGAACGCCACGGTTTTCAGAGTGCGGACGGTCCCTGGGAATTGCGCAAGCTCACGCGACTAAACCTTCGCCACGGCGCGGACGTGATCAAGACCTGTGCATCTGGCGGCGGCGGGACCGACAAGGAAGAGCCCGACGTGCGCAACCTCACGCAGGAGGAACTTGACGCCATCGTCGACGAAGCACACGCGCTGCACAAGCAGGCTGCGGTGCATTGCTTCACGCCGGGCGCCCACCGCATGGCGCTCAAGGCCGGCTGCGACACCATCGAGCACATGGTGTTCCATGACGAAGATTCGCTGGAAAAAATCATCGACGCAAAAGTGTGGATGACGCCGACCCTGTCGCACCGCACCGATCATGCGATCGCGATCCGCAAGGAGATCGGTACTCCGGAGTTTACGCTCAATAAAATGAAATCGATTCAACCATCCTGCTTCAAGACCTTCGAGAAATTCTACAAGGCGGGCGTCAATATCGCGATGGGCACCGACATGGGCTTTGAGCCCGGCATGGGCAGCAATGCCTTCGAGCTGGAGACCTATTGTGGGCTCGGCATGAAGCCGATGGACGCGATCCTCACTACCACGCGCAATGCCGCGAAAGCGCTCAAGCTGGACAAGGAACTCGGCACGCTGGAGGCCGGCAAGCTGGCCGACATTGTCGCCGTCGATGGCGATCCGCTCGCCGATATCCGGATTTTGCAGGAGCGGAAGCGGATCCAGCTGGTGATGAAGGAGGGCGAGGTCTATGTTGACCGCCGTCCGGGTCATTCCAAGGAAATCGTGCACGCCGAGCCGGACAGCTGGCGCAAGATCGACGCGTGAGCGTCTGACGTTGCGATCTTAAATCCATAACGACCACCTGGCGCGCCGGAGTCGAAAGACATGCCTCTCATTGACGTCCACCAGCACGTCATTCCCGACATCTACAAAAGCGAGCTCGCAAGTGTCGGCGTGATGGGCAGTGGAGAGAACCCCTGGCCGGCCTGGAGCATGATGCGACAGCTCGAATTGATGGACGAGCACAAGATTGATGCCGTGCTTCTGTCGATCGCGTCGCCCGGCGCCTATTTCGGCGATGTCGCGTTCACGAAGCGGTTGGTCAAGGCGTGCAACGAGACCATGATGCAGATGGTCAATGATCATCCGGGAAAATTCGGCGCCATGGGTTTCGTGTCGTTGCCAGACGTCGCTGCTGCCTGCCGTGACGTCGAATACGCGCTCGACGTGCTGAAGATGGATGGAATTAATCTGCAAAGCCACGCTGGCGAGCGCTATCTCGGGGACCCGGAAGAAAACGAACTCTATGCCGAGCTCGACCGCCGCCGCGCCGTCATCTTCGTACACCCGCAGCGTCCGCACGCCACCGGCATGCCGCGTTATGCGTTTCCGGCCGGTTACACCGAACTCACCTTCGACACGACGCGGGCCATCACCAACATGCTCTACACCGGCATGCTGGCCAAATTTCCCAACATCCGCTGGATCATGCCGCACATGGGCGGTGTCGCGCCGTTCCTGCTCTTCCGATTGAGCGGGATCGAAGACGATCCGAAGGCGCGCGACAAGGTTCCGGAGGGCGTTGCAACGTATCTCAACCGGCTCTGGTACGACGTCGCGCAGTCGCCGTCGCCGTTGGCACTCAATGCACTTCTCGAGATCGCCGATCCTTCGCGCATCCTGTTTGGTACCGATTACCCGTCCGCGCGGCCGGCCGAGAAGGTGATGCGCGACACTGTCGCCGCCGTGCGCACGTTTGACGGTTTTGATGAAACGCTGCGCCACAAAATAATGGCGGGCAATGCGCAAGCTTTGTTGCCGCGCTTCGCGAAATTGAAATGATTGCGTCTAGCCGGCCCGTCTGGCGTTGTACTGACGGAGCAATTCCCGTCCGTAATCGTTGCCATTGGGTGTGCGCACCAGGGCATGGGCATGCCGGCGGTTATAGCCGGTGTCTGGCAAGGCGACGCCCGGCTGGTGGTAGAACTCGATGAAGATCACCGGGCTGTAGATGCGGTAGTAGAACGGACTAACTGGATCGAATTCGCCGATCCATGCAAACACCGTTTGATCAAGATGCTGTCTGACTTCGGCTAGCCGAAGCCCCGCATGTTCACCCGGCAGGCGGTCGGTATAGAGCGCGACCAGATCGATCAGTTGATCGCGTTGCGCCGGGGTCATCGCGGCGACCGGCAGCCCGAGATAAGGGACGACAATATTGTCCTTAAAGCCCGAAGCGTAGCCGTCGAATGGCAGGTCCATCCCAATGAGCGCCTTGGCGCGCTGTTGAGGCGTCAGCGCATTCATGAATGCCCAGCCAGTGGCTTCTTCCTCGCGCAAGACGGTGGTCCCCTTGTAGATGCCGGATTCCGCGAGGACGGGTTCGGAGCCGAGCAGCATCGGCGACAAAACCATCTGGCCACCCAGCACAAAGCAATTGATGTTGCAGTGGTGCCCGTCGAACTGCCAACCCCACGGCCGGTTCGCGGAGGGTTCACCGAATATGCTGATCCAGTAATAGTGTTCACCGAATTCGTCGGGCAGGTTGGTCAGCTCTGCAAGATGCTCGTTGAGCTTCATGCTGTTGCGTGCCGTTTCATAGGCGCGTGCACCAAGTCCAACGTTTAAGATGCGATAGGCGAGTTCGCGCTGCCGCTCGCTCAGCTCGGCCAGACAAAGGCCATGACGCATCAGATTGCGGTGGATGTTGCTCCAGGTCCGCCACACCTCGCTGTCGACGTCGAATTGGACAGCCGCCCGCTGTGCTGGATCGAGCGACGACAGGAAAAGGTTGACCGCATCGATCAATAGCTGCGGCGTTGGACCGGCATTGTGCAGGGGGAACAATCCGCGCTCGATTTCACCGGCGGCCGTTACGCCGTTGAAAGGTTCATGCAGAGACTGTCGCCAGCCTGCAAACAAATCCTGCAACGCCTGGGAAACTTTCGTTTCATCAATGCGCGGCGGTGCCCGGCGTGGAAGAGTATTGGTGACGTCGGTCATTCACGTGATCTGGGTTACAATTACAAGCATTGCCCGAAGCCCGGGCCGGCGCAATCGCCTCGCCGCGCCGGGCCTGCCAATCCTGCCCACCGTTACAACGCACTGGTTGCAGACCCTGCAATGCGCACCACCCTGCGTGGTTTAGATATGGCCGGCGCCGATGGACAACATGGTTCCCTCAAGACATAATTTGCGCAAGCAAGAAGAAATGAGGGAGAGACGCCATGCAGGCCTCCACGAGTGCTGCGAGCGCGCGCAAGCTGTCAATGGATCCGGAGGAATGGAAGGCTCGCGTCGATCTCGCTGCGGCGTTCCGGCTTGCCGCGCTTCAGGATTGGGACGAATTGCTGTTCGCCCACCTTTCCGCGCGCGTTCCGGGCCATCCGAACCAGTTTCTGATGCATCCGGCCGCCATATTGTTTGAGGAGGTGCGGGCGTCGAACCTGCACAAACTCGATGAGCACTGTAATCACGTCGAGCCGAGCGATGAATTGCCGCACAAGTTCGCCTTTCCATTCCATAAGGGCATCTACGACGCGTTTCCGCAGGCGCAGTGCGTCATGCACCTGCACACCAAATACGCGACCGCAGTGGCGATGCAGGACCAGGGGCTCGTCCCCGGCAATCAATATGCCATGTGGCTCGGACCCATCGGGTACCACGACTATGAAGGGTTGCTCTCGACGGACGAGGAAGGCCATCGCCTTGCGAAAAATTTCGGCAACAAGCAGATCGTGCTGCAACGCGGGCATGGTTTCGTGTTGTGGGGCCACACCATTCACGAGGCCTATATGCTGGCATTTTTGGTCATTCGCGCGTGTGAGACGCAGGTGCGATCAATGGCCGGCGGCCTTAAAGCGTATGTTCCGCCGCAGCAGGTCCTCGACGCGACCATCGGCCAGGCCCGCATCATCACGGACGGTGGTGCACCGTTCAATCAGATGACGTGGCGGGCGCTCCTGCGAAAGCTTGATCGCGACGCTCCCGACTACAAGACCTGATCTTCTTTCTCGCGCATGGCAAAAGCCGGGGATTTGCCGCAACAATCTTCGCGCCGAGCTGCTACGGAGACGCAAATGTCGGTTATGGAGCGCCCGCTCACGGAGAGCTCGCTACCGATCTACCACCGTTCGATCGACTGGGACGCGCTCTTTAAGCGCTACCCGGTGCCGGACGTCTTCGCCAACACACGCTGGAAATGGTCGGCCGATGAAATTCGCGTGTTTCAGAACGAGCAATTTCTCGACCTGATGAAAACCGGCTGGCAGAACGAATTCTACAAGCGACGCTGGAAAGCCGAGGGCCTCGAGCCGGGCGACATCAAGAGTATCGACGACATCGTCAAACTGCCGATGTTCGATTCAGCCGACATCAAGAAGGATCAGGAAGAGAACCCGCCCTTCGGGCTGATCAACGGCGATGTCGTCAAACGCATGCAGACGACGCCAATGAAGCTGCAGACGAGTGGTGGGACGACCGGAAAACCGCGGCCGACGCTTTATGCCCCGCAGGAATGGGAGCTCAACGGGCTCACCCACGCGCGCGTTCTTTATATTTGCGGCGTGCGTCCAGGCGACCGCGTGCAGATACCGCATACCTGCTCACTCGGGAATGCCGGCTGGTGTTGTTACAAGGCGTGCCACGATTATCTCGGTGCGTTGCCGATCACTACGGGCACCGGCGCGGTCACTTCATCGCGACGCCAGATCGAGATCGCGCAGGAATGGGGGACTAATGTCTGGTACGTGCGACCCGAATACGCCACCCAGCTTGCCAAGGTCGCGCGCGACGAACTGAATTTCGACGTGCGGGATCTGAGGACGAAATTTCTTGGTTGTGGGCTTGGACCCGACACCGACAATGCCTTCCGCAAGCAGCTCGAGAGCCTATGGGGCTGCGACGTCTACGACATGTACGGCACGCATGAGATGGGCATGGGGGCCTTCGAGTGCCAGCACAAATCCGGCATGCATTTCCACGAGGACAGCACGTTCTTCGAGGTTGTCGGCGTAGAAGACAACAAGACAGTGGCGAACGGCGAAATCGGCAACATGGTCTGCACGATCCTCCACCGGCGTCAGCAGCCGATGATCCGATTCAATCTGCGCGATCTGACCCGCATTGTTTCGACAGATCGCTGTGAATGCGGCAGCTGTTTCCGCCGCATGCAGAAAATGCTCGGCCGCAGCGACACGATGGTGCGTATCCGTGGCGTGAGCATATGGCCGCAAGCCTGCCTGCCGGCCATCAAAAGTGACAATCGCACCACCGGCGAATGGCTATGTATCGCCGAGCGCAGCGTGAACGACGGTGTCGTGCGGGACGAGATGACAGTGAAGGTTGAGGTGCGAGACGATGCGCCGGGCTGGGATGGGTTGAAAGAGCATATCGAGAAGCGGCTGCATTCCGATCTCGGGCTAAGACTCAATATTGAGCTGGTGCCGGAAGATGCGCTGATGGAATGGTCAAACCGCGGCCGCGAAGGAAAGCCCAAGCGAATACTTGACAATCGATACGAGAAAAAATGACCACATCCATGCGTTATTTCGATTGCCATTCGCATTTTTCGACGAAGGCAGGCCTGCACCACGCCACGCAGGAGGATTACGAACAGGCGCAGCGCGTCTTCAAGCGCAAGCGCACATTCGAGACCGAAGAGCAGATGGCCGACGGCTTTCGAACGCGCAAGGTGCGCACCATTCTCGACATCTACCGGACCTGGCGGATGACCGATGAGGATGAAATCCGCGCCTCGAACGACTATGCGACTGACTTCGCGCTGAAGAATCCCGACATCGTCTATGGCAATTGGCTTGCTGCCAATCCGGCCATGAAGGACTTTTGGTTGAAAGAATACGCGCGGCTGGCCGCGAAAAACTGCGGGTTTCTCGGATTTTGCCAAAGCCAGAACAGCCTCGGGTATCCGGCGAGCGATCCGATCTGGGATCCGTTCTACAAGCTGTCGATCGACGTTGGTGCGCCGGTGCTTTTGATGACCGGGTTAACCGGTATCGGCCAGGGCATGCCCGGCGGCAAAGGGATTATCCTCGAGGACGGCCATCCGCGCCACGTCGATCGAGTGGCCGCGCGCTTCCCGGAGCTGAAGATTCTCGCTGGCCGGCCCGCGTGGCCGTGGCAAGACGATATGATCGCCGTGCTCCTGCATAAGGCTAATGTCCATTACGAAGTCCACGGTTGGTCGCCGAAATATTTCACCCCTGCCTTGAAGAAGGAGATCGGCTGGCGCCTGCAGGACCGCGTCATGTTCGGCTGGGATTGGCCGACGCTGACGCTAGAACGGCTGGTCGATGATTGGCGCTCGCTTGGCTATGACGAAGACGTCTACGAGAAAGTGTTTTACCGGAACGCCGAGGCGTTCTTCCCCAACACCGCGCCAAAGTAAAAACCATGGCAGAAATTGCAACGCTCGCTGAAGATCTTCGCAAGACCGCATCGAGCGAGTTGGTGAAGCCCGCGGATCTTTCCGCCCTGGCATCCGATGTGTTTGAGCATTGCGGGGTTCCACGCCCGGACGCGGAAATTGGCGCTGAGGTCGCGCTATGGGCACAGCTGCATGGCTCGGATTCACACGGCATTGTCCATTTACCGCTCTATGTGCGTGGGCTGCTCGATCGCACGATCAAGGCGCAGCCGGCCTTCGCGATGACGCGGCCAATGCCGGCTTGCGCTGTGCTGGATGCCGATCACGGACTGGGGCTGGTGGCAAGCCGCCGTGCGATAGACCTGGCGATCGATATTGCCAAGCAACTTGGACTCGGTGCGGTTGCGGTGCGCAACAGCAGCCATTTCGGCGCGGCCGGTTACTATGCCGATCGTGCTGCCGGGCAGGGCCTGATCGGTCTCGCTTTCACGAATGCCATGCCGGCGATCGCGCCGACCGGAGGCAGCGAAGGATTGCTTGGGACTAATCCCATCGGTGCTGCCTTCCCGATACCCGGCGCAGACCCGGTCATCGCCGACATGGCGACTGCGGTGGTGGCGCGCTCGCGTATTCGTCACGCGCTGGCTGCCGGGCAGAAGAGTATTCCGGAGGGATGGGCGCTCGATCCGAGCGGTCGGCCGACGACCGACCCGGCTGTGGCGGTGAAAGGTTCGTTGCTGCCAATTGGCGGCCCGAAAGGCTACGCACTGTCTCTGATGGTCGAGATCCTATGTAGCGCACTGTCCGACGGTGAACCCGGCTTTCAGGTCACCTACGAAAATATGGTCAAGCGGCCGAGCAACATTTGCCAGTTTTTTCTGGTTCTCAACCCGGAGGGCTTTGTCGGCGGCGAACGCTATGGCGCGCGCATGACGCATATCGCCGAGGTCATCGGGAAGGCGAAAGCCATGGAAGGCGAGGCGCCTCCCCGTTTGCCAGGTGCGCGCGGTCATGCCGTCAAGCGTAAGGCCGCGGCCGAGGGCATTGCGATGTTCGGCAATCTGCGCAGTGCTCTCAACAACGTCGCTGGCATGCTCGAGAGCCACACGGAGACGGCATGAAAGCCTATGAGGTGCGCGAGCCCACCGGCCTCGACGGGCTGGCGCTGAATAACTCGCGTCCAGAACCTCAGCCGCTGCATGGACAGGTTCTCGTTCGCATGCGCGCCGCCGCCCTGAATTATCGCGATCAGGGCGTCATCAAAGGTGCCTATGGCTACACGAAGTTTCCGGTGATCCCGTTGTCTGACGGGGCCGGGGAAGTCGTGGCGGTCGGCGCAGGCGTGACGCAATTCAAGGCCGGTGATCGCGTCGCCAGCAATTTTTTCGTGAACTGGACCGGCGGACGCATGCCGGCGGATGCCTCGCGTAATTCGCTTGGCGGCATGATTGATGGCGTGTTGTCGGAATACGCGCTGCTCAACGAGACCGGCGCTATCAAATTCCCCGAGCATCTCAGTTTTGAAGAGGCGGCAACATTACCCTGCGCGGCGCTCACCGCCTGGAATGCGGTTGTCGAGACCGCGCAACTCAAGGCCGGCGAGACGGTCGCCATCTTGGGCACGGGCGGCGTGTCGTGCTTTGCGCTGGCTTTTGCCAAGATGCACGGCGCGTTTGTTTTTTTGACGTCGAGCAGTGATGAGAAGCTCGCCCGGGCGAAAGCACTAGGTGCCGATGCCCTGATCAACTACAGCGCTACGCCCGATTGGGAGCAGGATATCCTCAAGCAGACCGGCGGCGCTGGCGTGGATCTCGTCATCGAGGTTGGTGGCGCCGGCACGCTCGAGCGCTCGATGGCCGCTGTCCGTAATGGCGGCACGATCTGCATCATTGGCGCTCTTGCCGGCGCGGGCACGATCAATCCGCGCATGATCAACCGCAAGGCCATCCGACTGCAGGGGATCCATGTCGGTAGCCGCGACATGTTTGCCGCGATGAACAAAGCGGTGGCGCTGCACCGGCTCAAGCCGGCGATCGATAAAGTCTTCAGTTTTGCAGAGGCAAAAGCGGCCTACGCCTACCAGCAAACCGGCAAGCATTTCGGCAAGATCGTTATTTCGCTGCCGTAACCCTTGCGGCTCGCCATCTAGGCGAGCAGATGCATGATCCAGAGCGATATCGCGGGGATATATGTGACGAGCATTAGCGCGAGCACGGCGATCGCCACGAAAGGAATAAGCCCAACGTAGAGCGTCTGAGACGGTGTTTTAAACAGCGCCTGGCACACGAAGATGTTCAACCCAAACGGCGGATGGAACGTGCCGATGGTGAGGTTCATGACCACGATGACGCCGAAGTGGATCGGGTCGATACCGAGCGAAGCAGCGACCGGCGCAAGGAGCGGCGTCAGCATGATCAGCGCGGAGGCCGGGTCGAGGAAGCAGCCGACGAACAGCAGGAACAGGTTGATCACCAGCAGCACTACCCAACGCTCGGAGTGCAGGCTTGTAATCAGGGTGACCGTGGATTCGGCAATACCGCTTATGGTCAGCAGCCAGGCATAAAGGCCCGCGACCGAGACGATGATGAAGATGAGGCCCGTGAGGTACATCGAGCGCGCCGCGGTCTCGAAAATCTCGTGCAATGTCGTTTCGCGGTAGACGAAGTAGCTGACGATGATCGCATAGATGCAGGCCACGCCGGCAGCTTCCGTTGGCGAGAAAACGCCCGAATAGATGCCTCCAAAAATAATGGCGATGGCGCCGATCGCCCAGACACCGTCGCGCGTGGCCAGCAGGAATTCCCGAAGCGAGAATTTGCCGGATTCCATGATGCCGGCGCGCCACGAATGATAATAGATGTAGACGCCGAACATGCCGGCAAGCAGCAGGCCGGGGCCAATGCCGGCGGCAAACAGCTGGATCACTGACGTGTCCGACGCAATGCCATAGATAATCATGGCGATCGACGGCGGAATGAGATTGTCGAGCGCCCCTTCGGCCGTAATCAGCGCGGAGGCGAAACGTTCGCTATAGCCGGCTTCGCGCATACGCGGGTAGGTCAGGGTGCCGATGGCGGCGGTCGCAGCCGTCGTGACACCCGAGATGGCGCCGAACAATGCCGCGAAACCAAGTGAGGTCATCGGGATATGCGCGCGAAAGCCGCCAATCATCGAGGCGACCCAGCGCAGCAGCCGGTTCGAGATGCCGCCGCGCGACATGAGATCTCCGGCGAACACGAAGAAAGGCACCGCCAGCAGTGCGTATTTGTTGAGGCTGTTGAAGATATCCTGGTGCACCACCGCCATCGGCAGGTCGAAAAAAAAGAGGAGGATCACCAGCGAGGTGGCGAGCAGAAGAAGGAATATAGGAAAGCCCAGCAGCAGCAGCACGAAGGGCAGGATCGCCATAACCCAATACATCGGTGCCCCTTACTCGAACCTGCCGGAAATGTAGGAGCGAATGCGCACCATCGCCGCCAGCGCCATGAAGCTGAAGCCGAACAGCAAGGCCATGTGAGGAAATACAAGTGGAATGTCAGTGCCGGCGGTGACGCCTTGATTGCGGTAATGCAGCATCACCACTTTCCACGACTGCATGGCGGTGTACACCGTGCACACGATCAGCGTCACCGCAATCGCGATGTTGACGGCGCGCTTCCATCGCGGACTCATTTTTGAGTAGATCAAATCCATATTGAGGTGGCCGCCGCGATAGGTGATCGAGCCGGCGACCAGGAAAACGCCCCAGATGATGATGAAGATGAGGATTTCTTCAGCCCAGAAGATCGGGTTCGAGAATACGTAACGCGCGATCACGTTGACGATATTGAGCGCCGCCGCGATCAGGAACAGGATGCCACCCGCCAGGTGCGGCATCCTGATAAAAATAAACTCCTCGATCTGTCGAGACCTGGACGGTTTGGGGTCGTCTGTCATGCCAGCCTCAAGCGCCGGGACGCCGCATTATTGTGCGCACGGGGCCTAAAACCGTCTCGCCCGAACTCGGCGGCCCTTGGTGGTCACCCGGCGCACCCGATTGAATGGAGGCGCCGGGTCTCGCATCAATTGTATTTAGCCGCCGTCGCCTGGATCTTGTCGTAGAACTCCTTCAGCACCGGATTGTCCTTGGTGACATCGACGCCGATCGGCCGCAGGCGTTTCTCGAGTTCGGCCTGTTCGGCCGCTGGCAGCGTTACAATTTCGCCGCCGCGCTGCTCGGTCCAAACCTTGCGCAGTGCCGCGACTTCATCGACCGCGGTTTGCCGTGCCCATGGCTGCAGCTTGCGCGCTTCCTCAACGATGATCTTGCTGAGATCCGGTGGCAGCTTGTCGAGCCAGGCTTTGCTCAGCCCGCCAAAGGAGACCAGCAGCGTGTCGTGCGTTTCAAGCAGCGTCTTGCCGACGTTTTGCAAATTGAAGTTGGTGTAGATCGACATGCCGCTCATCGTGCCGTCGATCACGCCGTTTTGCAGCGAGGTGATCATTTCCGGCAAGCCCATGGGGACAGCCGTTGCGCCGAGAGCGCCCATTCGCGCACGCTCGGCCGGCGTCGCATTGACGCGCAGCTTCATGCCCTTAAAGTCTTCGATGCTCTTCAATGGCTTCTTGGCGCCGAAGTAAAGCAACTCGGCGGCGACCGCCAGATTGACACCGACGATGCCCTTGGCCTCGGCCATTTTGAGCACGTAGGCGTTGAACTCCGGATCGCCCAGCACCTTGTTGGCCTGGTCCGTGCTCTTGAAGAGGAACGGAATGCTGAACTCGCCGAAGCGCGGGTCGACACCGACGAAGAAGTCGGCGGGATTTTCGTAGCCCTCGACGGTGCCGAGTTGCAGCCCCTCGATCATGGCGGCGGGGCTGCCGAGCTGGCCGCCGGGAAACACCTTGACCTCGACGCGGCCGTTGGTGGCTTTCGGAAGAATTTCCGCAAGTTTGTGGCCAAATTTTTCCTGCATGTCGCCACGCGTGACGACGGCCCATTTTAGCGTGTACTCGGCTGCGAGTGCCGGCGCGATGAATGCAACGGAAGCGGCCCCCAGCACAATTGCTGCTGCCGCAAGACGAACTCGGACTCTCATGACGTCCTCCCCAAGGACTGCGGCTGTTATTTATTCTCTGGTTGCCGCGCGATTTGCTGGTAGCATTGACACGATACAGACTATCCCAGCAAAGAACACTGTCAATTATCGAGCCGCTCAATCACGCGGTGTATCGCACGCGGTACGACCGTGCGTTGCAGCAAGGGGATCACATTATGAAAATCGGTTTGGTCGGACTCGGCCGGATGGGCGCGGCGATGTCCCAACGTCTGCGCGAGCATGGCTTCGATCTCGTGGGATGGGACATGAATGCCGACAGAAATAAAGCCGTGGGCGATAGCGGCCTGCGGATCGTGGCCGATCCCCGTGCCGTGGCCGCCGAGGCCGAATTGATCATCTCGATTATTACCGAGGATCATGGCGTTCGCCACATTTTCAAGGATGCGGATGGCTTCCTGAGCGGCGATGTCAAAGGCAAGTTGTTCATCGAAATGAGTACATTGCAGCCGATGACCGGGCGCGAACTTGCGCCGTTGGTCGAGGCAGCTGGCGCGCGCCTGATTGAGTCGCCGGTGCTCGGCACTATTCCGCAAGTCAGAGACGGAAAACTATTCGCACTTGTCGGCGGGCGAGTGGAGGATCTCGAGCGGGCAAGACCTTTGCTGGAAAAGATGACACGCCGTATCGCCCATATGGGTCCAAATGGTAGCGGGTACGCGATGAAACTTGCGGTCAATCTCGGACTCGGGGCCTACATCCAGGCGCTCTCGGAGTCGCTTGCGCTTGGCGTCAAGCAGGGACTCACTCTGGACCAGATGCTGGATGTGCTGCAGGAAGCGCCGTACGCGAGCGGCTGGATGAAAAGCAAGATCGGCGTGATGAAAGGTGAAAAGCCTGAGATGACGCTCGACATCCGCACGTTGCGGAAGGACATCATGTCGGCAGTCGCAACCGGCGCATTGAGCGGCGTTCCGATGCCGCTGTCGGCAGGCACGCTAACGTCATTGTCGGCGGCTGTTGCCAACGGCTACGGCCAGGGCGATCTCGGCGAGATGCCGAAATTCTTGCGGGAAGCGATGCTGCAGAATTTTCAATAGCGCGCAGATCGTTGGGGGCGGGACGTGGACAGCACAAAGGAAATGACAGCGTTGTCCAGGCTGCGTTCCATGTTTGCCGTTGCCGGCTTTATCATGCTCGCTCTCTGGGGCTGGAGCTTTGTCCCGCCCATCCAGAACTGGGGCAACCCGAACGAAGATGGATTTTCCTATGCCCCTCTCTTCTACACGACGATCGTCTGCTTGCCTCTTGGAATAGTTCTGCTTGCCGGCGCGGCGGCCGGCCACGGACGATATCTCAGGCGCGCCCGCACGGCGTTTTATATCGCTGTTGGAATAAACCTGCTCGTGGTGACGTTCCTGGTCATTCAGAACATCGCTAACAGCAACGACGGAAAAGTGTTTGGGATTCAAATCGGTTTTCGACTTGACCAACAGGACGGCCGGGATACGTGAATGGTCCGCTGCAGGGCATTCGCGGATAGCAATCACGGCGGCCGCAACGCGTTGGTTTCGTGTTGTTGCGTTGTTTGATCTAACGGCATTTTATGACACGCTTGACCATCACGTCTTCGGGCTTGAACGCGCGGGGCAGCAATCGCAATGCCGGACGCGTTGCAATTGAAAATTAGGAATACGCAAATGCTCGACCTGTCGGACGTGACCCTTTGTGCGGCCGATAGTCTCAATGGTGCTCTCACAGCGCACGCAATGCACCTTTCGATGGAACGGTGTCGCTTTGCAGAGGCTATCGTCTATTCGCCGGTGCCGGTCGCGGGCAATTTCCGCACCGTGGAGGTGCCGGCATTCGACCGCGCCGGATATCAAGCCTTCCGGCTCAAGCCGCCGCCTATTGAGACACCCTTCGCATTATGGATCGAATGGGACGGATTCGTGATCGACCCGCGCATGTGGGACGCGCGCTTTCGCGAATACGATTACATCGGCGCGCGCTGGCCGGGATCGCTCGTGCAGGATACCCCGCGCTTTACCGTCGGTAACAGCGGGTTCTGCCTACAGTCGAAGAAACTGCTCACCGCTCTCAACGATCCGCGTTTTGTTCGGTCCCATGAGAATGTCGATGTGCTGATCTGCAGGACCTATCGTCCGATCCTTGAACGCGAGTTCGGCATCCGCTTTGCGCCGGAGAATATCGCCGATCAATTTTCCTATGAGTTGCTATCCCCGCGTTTGCCGACATTCGGTTTTCATGGCCTGGAGAATATGTGGCGCTATTTCGACGATGATCAATTGATCGCTCTCCTCGAACGCGCCGACATCTACATCGTGCGGCACCCGCAATTCATCAGCCTTGCGATGAACTACGCCATGCAAGCCAAATATTCGGCCGTCGAGCGTCTTTACGCGATCATGCGCAAACACTTTTCGCTCGATGCCGCCGTGCCGTTGTTCCGCCGCGTGCTGGAGCAACCGCACGCCGACGCGCTGTTGGGTCTGTGCGAAAAACTGGCAAGTTTGAAATGACCGTCGAAATCGCCGAGCGGGTATGTACCGCTTTCTCAAATAGCGCTGTCAGGAAATAGGGCGACCGTTATTGGCTGGATCAGGTTGGCGTGGGTTTGTTGGTCGGGGCGGCGGGATTTGAACCCACGACCCCTTGTCTCCCAGACAAGTGCGCTAACCGGGCTGCGCTACGCCCCGACCGGAACGGCGCGGACTATAGGGATGTGTCTACCGCGGTGCAACCTTTGGCGTAGACGCAATCCTGATTGGTCCGCGCAGCACATAGACGACGTATAGCACCGCGCCCATGACATAGACGGCTGCATAGCCGCCGATAAATCCGACGATATCGAGGCCGCTCAGAAGCACCAGCGCGGTCATCCCAGCCATGGCGACAACAAGGAAGCTCGCCACGCGGGCGATCTCGCGAAAAAAACCGGTGTGGAGCAACAAGCAACTCGCAACGTTCTGCGCGAGGTTCGCGAGCAGCAAGACGACCAGGATGAGGGTTGCGGCCGGCGGAACGGTCGCAGCCTGTCCGAGCAACAGCGCGAAGAGCCGGTCGCCGGCAAACAACAGCAGCGCACATAGCGCGATGGTCGGTACAGCGCAAAGAACGGTTGCGATCAACGTCGCCCTTTTGAGAGTCGGCGCATCGTGATCGGCAAAGGCGCGGGTCTGGCGCGGAACCATCGGATCAAGACCTGCCGCATAGATTAGCGTCGCACCGCGAAAAATCTTGAAGACTGTGTCGAGAATGATCGTCGGTGCGCCGCACCTTCGCAAAGATTTCTCAACAAAGGGTTGGAATAGTAGGCTTGATTTACCGCGGCCTTGCAGGAGCCTGACGAATTTGAAGAAAACGGTCATCCGGGCAGGTCTGGAATCGCTCTACTTCAGCGGGATGCACCATTGGCTGCGCCCGCTCCTGGGTGGCGTCGGCTCGATTCTGACGCTGCACCACGTGCGGCCGGGCCGGTCGGAGGGCTTTCAGCCCAATCGGTTGCTCGAAGTCACACCAGACTTTCTGGAAGGACTGGTACGGCGGCTTGCGCGTGCGCGTATCGATGTTGTCTCGCTCGATGAAATGCATCGACGTTTTATCGAAGGCGAATTCAAGCGTCGATTTGTGTGTTTGACATTTGACGACGGCTACAAGGATTTCCTGCGCTGGGCCTATCCGGTGCTGCGCAAATACAAACTACCTTTCGCAATGTACATCGCGACCAGTTTCCCCGATCGCCTCGGAGAATTGTGGTGGGTCGCACTCGAAGCGGTGATCGCGCAGAACAGCCGCATCGGCATGGTGGTCAACGGCGACGACCGGTATTTCGAATGCGCGACCGTAAGCCAGAAGCGCGAACTCTATGATGAGATCTATCGATACCTGCGCAGTATGAAGACGGAAGAAGAAGTGCGTCGCGTCGTGCGCGACCTGTGCGCGTGCTATCGCGTCGACATTGCCGCGTTTTGCCGCGAGTTGTGCATGGACTGGGCCGAAATCGTCGACCTCGCGGCTGATCCGCTTTGCACGATTGGCGCGCACACGGTCAATCATATGATGCTCCGGAAGGTGCCAAGCGATGCGACCGTGCGGGCGGAAATGGAAATGAGCCGGGCCGTGCTGGAAGCTGCGCTCGGCAAACGGCCGGAGCATCTGGCCTATCCCGTTGGTGACCCAACCTCGGCCGGGCCGCGCGAATTCCGGATTGCAGCTGAACTTGGTTTCAAGACCGCGGTGACGACACGTCCTGGCGTATTGTTCAAGGCCCATCGCGACTATCTGACCGCGCTGCCACGAATTTCCGTCAATGGCGAATTTCAACAGCAGCGCTATCTGAAAGTGCTGATGTCGGGCGCCGGCACGGCTTTCTGGAATCGTTTCCGCCGCGTCAGCGCGGCGTAGGATCCGGTTTGGCCATCCAGCTGATCAGCGGCATTGCCGGCAGAACCCAGCCGAGGCCGGCGACGACATAATAGATCGCGGCGACAAAGCCGTTGATGTCCGTCAGAACCGATTGCGCCAGCGCCATGGCCAGCAGACCCCACACGCAGACCAACACAAGCAGTGCAACGGTACCGACCAATTTTCGGCTGCGAACGGACATGGCGGCTCTTCGTGCGCTTCAATTGCGGTTGCTGACACATGACTATATGGTCCGCGCCGTCTCGTACAAGCAAGCTTTCAATGGCTGATCTGGTCCAATCATCCGACACTCACGCGCGAGCGGTTCGCCTTTGGCTGGTCACGGCGGCGGCGATGATTTTTCTGACGCTCGTGGTTGGCGGCGCCACACGATTGACCGAATCCGGCCTCTCGATTGTGGAATGGAAACCGGTCACCGGTATTTTGCCGCCGCTTTCGGAAAGCGACTGGCAAGCCGAGTTCACAAAATACCAGGCCATCCCTCAGTACCGCGAGCTCAATCGCGGCATGAGCCTGGACGCGTTCAAGACCATCTATTGGTGGGAATGGTCGCACCGTCTGCTGGCGCGCGCGACCGGCGCGGTGTTTCTGCTGCCTTTTCTGCTTTTCTTGTGGCGTGGCTGGGTTCCGCCCAAACTGCGCAATCGCCTGTGGGCGATTTTCGCTGGCGGCGCCGCGCTGGGCGCTGTGGGGTGGTGGATGGTGTCGTCAGGCCTCTCGGGCACATTGACCAGCGTTTCGCAATATCGGCTGGCATTCCATCTTACCTTGGCGTGCACGATCTATGCGGCGGTGGTGTGGACGTCACAGCAAGTCTTGCCGCGACCGGCCGTCATTGCATCGCCGCGCGTCCGCAATGGCGCGCTTCTCGTGGCGGTACTCGTTCTGCTGCAGATTTATCTCGGCGCACTGGTGGCCGGGCTCGATGCGGGTATGAGCTTCAATACATGGCCGCTCATCGATGGTGCGCTCGTGCCAGCCTCCGAACGATTGTGGTTCGAGACGCCGCTGTGGCGAAATTTCTTTGAAAACACCCTGACCGTCCAGTTTGATCACCGCATGCTGGCATATGCGATCTGGCTGCTAGTTGTTGGCCATGCGATCGGTGCACTGCGCGGCGAGGCGGATTTGCGCGCGCGACAGGAGGCGGTCGTGCTTGCTCTACTGGTAACTGCGCAGGCGGCGTTGGGCATTGCGACGCTGTTGCTGGTCGTTCCGCTTGGGCTGGCGATCGCGCATCAGGCCATGGCGGTTGTTGTTTTGACCGCCGCGATTGTCCATGCGGAACGCTTGCGCCATCGTATCAATAGCCGTGTCTGGGTGAAACCATCGGCGGTGGGCGCACAACCATGATCGATATCAAGATCAACGATGGAATTGCGATACTCACCATGAGTTATGGCAAGGCCAATGCGCTCGATATCGAATTCTGCGATGCGCTGGTTGCGCGCTTTTCAGACCTGCGTAAGTCGGACGCCAAAGCGGTGGTACTGACCGGGCAGGGGAAAATCTTTTCGGCCGGCGTCAATCTGAAACGGCTGAGCGATGGCGGCGCCGACTATATTCGTCAATTCTTGCCGGCGCTGCACCGGCTCTACGACGCAGTGTTCTTCCATCCGAAACCGGTCATTGCGGCCATCAATGGTCACGCGATCGCGGGCGGTGCGGTGCTTGCGTGCTGCGCCGACAGGCGCGTGATGGCGCGAGAATCCGGGCGCATTGGCGTCACCGAAATTCTGGTCGGCGTGCCGTTTCCTGCGCTGGCCTTTGAGATTGTCCGTTTTGCTGTGCCGCCGCGCTATTTTCCGGAATTTGCGCTGACCGGCGCGACCTATGCGACCGATGCCGCCTTGCAGCGGGGATGGGTCGACGAAGTGGCGGAGCCGAATGAAGTGCTTGAGGATGCAATTGCGCTCGCCCACGAGCTCGCAATGTTGTCGCCGGCGGCCTTCGCGCAGACCAAGTCGCAAATCCGCGAGCCGGTCGCCGAGCGGCTCCGACGCAGTGGCGAGGCAACGGACAAAGCGGTCACGGAGATTTGGACGGCCCCGGCGACGCTGACCTATATCCGCGAGTATGTGGCGCGGACTTTGAAGAAGTCCTAGTGACCTACTTGGCCTTCAGGCCTTGTTCGAGATCCGCGATGATGTCCTCTTTGTCTTCCAGGCCAACCGAGAGGCGCACCACGTCCGGGCCGGCACCCGCTTGCACTTTTTGTGCATCCGACAACTGTCGATGCGTGGTCGATGCCGGATGAATGATCAGCGAGCGCGTATCGCCGATATTGGCGAGGTGCGATAATAATTTCACGTTTGAAACGAGCTTCACGCCGGCGTCATAGCCGCCTTTCAGCCCGAACGTGAACACCGCGCCGCAGCCTTTCGGGACATATTTCTTGGCAAGCGCATGATATTTGTCACCGGGCAGGCCAGGGTAGCTCACCCAGGCGATTTCTGGTCTTTTCGACAACCACTCGGCGACCGCGAGCGTGTTGTCGCAATGGCGTTGCATCCGCAGGGGAAGGGTCTCGGTTCCTGTAATGATCAGGAAGGCGTTGAACGGCGACAACGCCGGGCCGAGATCGCGCAGCCCAAGTACGCGGCAGGCAATCGCAAATGCGAAGTTGCCGAAGGTCTCGTGCAGGACAATGCCCTGATACTCCGGACGCGGCTCCGAGAGCATCGGATAGCGGCCTTTGCTTTTCCCCCAATCAAAGGTGCCACCGTCGACGATCAATCCGCCAATGGAATTGCCATGGCCACCGATAAATTTGGTCAGAGAATGTACGACGATGTCGGCGCCGAAATCGATCGGTTTGCAGAGGTAGGGCGTGGCGAGCGTATTGTCGACGATGAGCGGCACGCCAGCCTTTCGCGCAATTTTTGAAATTGCTTCGATGTCGGTGATGACGCCACCCGGATTGGCGATCGATTTAATAAAGATGCATTTTGTTTTTGCGGTTATCCCCCGTTCGAATGAGGCGAGGTCGTCGGGATCGGCCCACACGACGTTCCATCCGAAATTCTTATAGGAATGATTGAACTGATTGATCGATCCGCCATAGAGCTTCTTCGATGCGACAAATTCGTCGCCCGGCGTCATCAGCGCATGCATAACAATCACTTGCGCAGCGTGGCCGGAAGCGACTGCAAGGCCTGCGGTGCCGCCCTCGAGCGCAGCAATACGCTCTTCCAGGACGGCGCAAGTCGGATTGCCGATGCGCGTATAGATGTTGCCGAAGGCCTGCAGGCCGAACAGAGCCGCGGCATGATCAACATCATCGAATACGAACGATGTTGTCTGGTAAATTGGGGTTGCCCGCGCTCCCGTCGTTGGATCGGGCTTGGCGCCGGCATGAATTGCGAGCGTTGCAAAACCCGGAATGCGTTCCGCTTCAGCCATGGAGTCCTCGCTGAACTGATGTGCAGGAATTCTATGTTCAATTGGAATATGTGCGGCGCATAGAAGGGCCTGAGGGCCGTCGCGTCAAGGCAATATCCTAGCCGTCATTGTCGTTTTCGGACGCAGGGCCAAGACGCATGCGTTGCACACCGGTCCCAAGTGCGCGCGGGCGTTTCGAGGACAGGGTCCGGGAGTTGACGCCCATCCACGAAATTTCCGAGGACAGGCGGCCGTATTCGATCTTCGGGCAGCGGTTCATCACAACCTTCAGACCGGCAGCTTCCGCGAGTTTGGCCGCCTCATCATTACGCACGCTGAGCTGCATCCAGATCACGGTTGGTTTTGGATTGAGTGTCAGCGCCTCCTGGACAACCGGGAGCGCGTGTTCGGAAGTGCGAAAGATATCGACCATGTTGACCGGCTCGGGGATCTCGGAGAGTTTGGCGTAGACTTTCTGACCGAGAATTGTTTTGCCAGCCTGGCCCGGGTTGACCGGGATCATGCGGTAGCCGCGCTCGAGCAAATATTTGAAGGCGAAGTAACTTGGCCGGTTCTCCTTCGGAGAGATGCCGACCATGGCGATCGTCTTCGCAGCATTGAGAATGCCGCGGATATAGGCGTCGCTATAGGCATCGTGGTTCATGCGCTAGACCATAAGAGCGCCAATGAAGGAGTGGAAGGGTGCCGGTTTCCTGTGGCGGACAGGAATGGCATAGTTTCTTGATCTCGCGCGATTCGGCGCCAAGCCCGCATAGCCCGCCATGGTCGATCCGAACGCCCAGCAGCTCCTCAATCAGCTCACACATATGCACTACGACATGTCGCTGAACTGGCGACGGCTGGATGTTGAGCGCTTTCGCATGCAGGAACTTGCGACGCCGCGCTATACCGATCCCAAGCGCCTCCTGCGTCACGGGTTCAAGGTCTATTCGCAGTCCGACGAGGACGGCATCATCCAGGAGATCTTCAAACGCATCGGCACGACCAACCGTACATTCATCGAGTTCGGCGTCGAGACCGGCGTCGAATGCAACACGGTCAAGTTGCTGGTGGAGGGCTGGAGCGGGCTCTGGATCGAAGCGGCAGCAAAATATGCCGTCGAAATCGAGAAGCATTTCGGGCCGTTTCTCGCCCAGAGCAAGCTTCGGCTCAGTCAAAACCTGATTACCGCCGAAAACATCAACACGGTATTCGAACAGGGCGGCATGTCGGGAGACATCGATCTCCTCAGTATTGATATCGACTACAATGACTACTGGGTCTGGAAGGCGCTAACGACGGTCAAACCGCGCGTCGTCGTCATTGAATACAATGCGACGCTCCGCCCGCCGATGTCGCTCGTCGTCCCCTATGATCCGACGCGATCGTGGGACGGGTCCAATTATTTCGGCGCCAGCCTGGAAGCCCTCGTCCGCCTTGGCCGCGAAAAGGGCTACCGCGTCGTCGGCTGCAATTATGCCGGCGCAAATGCTTTCTTCGTGCGGGATGATCTCGCTGGCAGCCACTTTCTCGATCCGGCGACAGCCGAAGAGCACTATGAGCCGCCGCGCTATATCTACGCCTCGGTGGTTGCCGGCCACCGTGCGCGACCGGGGCCTTACGTCAGCGTTTAGCGGTCGTCTTCCAGTGCCTGTTTTTTGTCGTCCCGGAGCGCAAGCGCAGCGCGCAGACGCGCGTTCTCGGTCTCTAGTTCGGCGACCTTGGCTTGCACGGCGGCAAACGCCTGCTCGACTTCGGCTTCGGTGAAACGCGTAACGATGTGCGACGAGCAATTCACATCCCATGCCTCGATCGTGAACAGGATGGCGCGCTCGGGACGTGCCTTGTAACCTTTGTCGAAGAGCCGCTCGATGAGAGCGGGATCGTTTTCGACGACACGCGCGCGCCCCCAAAGCTTGATGCGTTGCCGGCGCGCGGGATCGAGCAGGAACAAATAAGCGCGATCGTTCTCGGAGAGATTGGCGAGCGTTATGTATTGGCGGTTGCCGCGATAATCGGCAAAACCAAGCGTGCGGTCGTCGATAATTTTAATAAAGCCCTTCGGTCCGCCGCGATGCTGGATGTAGGGCGCGCCGTCCGCCGTCGCGGTCGCAAGGAAAGCGGTATCCTGTTCTGCGATGAACGCCGCAAGCTCCGGCGTCACGCGATCGGGAAAGCCTTCGGCAATGCGCCGTTCGTAGGCCTTTGCCGAGCCGCGCTCGGCCTGCGCCTGCCGCGCGGCAGGCGTAAAGACCCGTTCGGAATTATTCATGCGTAAATTTCCTCGCTGCCCGTGTCGGGGGGAACAAAGATAGTGGCTTGCTGTTGCTCACGATAGGCCGCGCTTGAATTGGGCAGGATTGCGGTGGCAAGCGACATAAGTTGGTCACTCTGATTTGCTGCGATCCGAAGGCTGAGGGGCGCCGCCGAGGTGTGCACAAACAGGAGGCGTTCGATGTGTGACTACAGTCTACACGACATTGCGTCCCGACCCGCGGAGGTTGGCGACAAACTGGTATCGACCCAATTCCCCAATGCGATCACACGCGGCTTCTCGGATCCGACCCAGCCGCGCGTTGCTGTCTGTTTGTTACCCGGGACCGAACTTGCTTTTGAAAACGAGGTCGAATGCGACGCGTCGTTCCGGTTTTTGCCGACGCGGAAGTCGCCGTACAAGGTGGCGCGCTTCCGGCAAGTCAACCTCAATCGGCCGGCGGCCCACCATGATGCCCTGGAATTTCCAGATGGGAAGATCGTGCTCGTGACCGATCTGTGCGAAGGCCAGCACGCGACTGTGCTGCAATTGCCGAGCACAGGCCAGGCACCGGAAAAACAGGGCGTAACCGAACCCGAGCAGGCCGCAAATCTGATCGCCTGACGGTGCCCCGGTTGAGGATTGCCAAAACCAGAGAGCCACCGGCTTTCCGGTGGCTCTCCAGCAATGTCCGTCGTGCCTATGTTACCTTTTTTGCGCGTCGACGACCTTTTTACAGGTCTCGCTCAGCCCGCCATATTGTTTGCTGAGACAAGCGAGCACGCGGCCGCCGCCGGGCCTCGTGCCTCTGCAGAATTTTTCGTAGTCACCCTTGCAGGCTGCGCGTTGCTCGGGCGTGAAATCCTGTGCGAGGGCAGGGGCGGACGCGACGAACGTCAAGAATCCGGCGAACAGAATTTTACCTATCAACGACATCAACGATCCTCCCATTGCGGGTCGCGCTTGTCGATGAAGGCGCAGATTCCCTCTTCCGCATCGCGCGCCATCATATTCTCGGTCATCACTTCCGAAGCGTAGTTGTATGCGTCGGCCAGGCTCATGTCGGCCTGGCGGTAGAAGGCTTGCTTGCCGATCTTCAATACGTAAGACGATTTGGCAGCAATTTGTAACGCAAGAGAAAGCGCCGCTGCGCGTTCTTCGCCGGGCGCCACGACGTGATTGACCAACCCGATTTGGGCTGCCCGTTCTGCGGAGACCATATCGCCCGTCAGCAGCATTTCCATCGCAATCTTGCGCGGCACATTGCGGGACAGCGCAACCATGGGCGTCGAACAAAAGAGGCCGATGTCGACCCCGGGTGTGGCGAATTTGGCGGACGTTGAGGCAATCGCGAGATCGCAACTGGCGACCAATTGACAGCCGGCTGCGCTGGCGGGGCCTTGAACGGCGGCGATCAGCG
The DNA here is from genome assembly GCA_963810125.1 of uncultured Alphaproteobacteria bacterium. Taxonomy (GTDB): domain Bacteria; phylum Pseudomonadota; class Alphaproteobacteria; order Rhizobiales; family Xanthobacteraceae; genus Pseudolabrys. The sequence continues at coordinate 354,012 of CAWEMK010000008.1, read as the reverse complement.
GCTGCGGAAGGGTGACGATCTGCTGCATCATCGCGCTACAGATTGTCATGACGTGACGAAAATATTTGCGCCCCCCATCGGCATCGCTGCGGCGACTGGTGAGCTCCTTCAGGTCGTGACCGGCACAAAAAGCCGGTCCATTCGCGGCGAGGACCACACCACGGACGCTTTTGTCGTCTGCAATTTCGCTGAGGGCGTCGGACAATGCCCTTAGCAGCGCCTCGGACAGGCTGTTGCGCGCCTGCGGACGGTTGAGCAACAGGATGGCAATGCCCTTGTCGCGTTCGCGCAGCAGGACCGGCATTTCAACAGCGCGCGCAACGGCAGGAGCGTTCATCCGCGGTTTTTCCAGGCTCGAAGTTGGCCCGAACTTAACCCGCTGCGACGCGGCGGCAAGGGCCTTCCTGGCGCTTCACCGCAAGGCGCAAATTCCACGATTGACCTGATCGTAGCGGCCTCTAAGACCTAGGCGCCGGATCGGCCGGCGGGGAGACGCCAATGCCGGCTGCGGTCATGACTGCTGATGCGATCGGGACGCTCCTGCATGAGGTGTTCCCGCAGGCGTTTTACCCTGGGTGTGGATTGACGATCGAGCGCGTGGACTATGGGGACATCCGGGTCCGTCGGCACTTTCATGAAGACCACCTGAGGCCGGGGGGCACGGTTTCCGGGCCGACCATGATGGAGCTCGCCGACTTTGCGATGTACGTCGCCGTATTCTCCGCGGTGGGCCCGCAGCCGCTGGCGGTGACGACCAATCTCAACATCAATTTCCTCCGCAAACCCACCCGGGCCGACCTGATTGCGGAGGCGCGCCTGATGAAGGTCGGCAAGCGGCTCGCGGTAGGCGAGGTCACGATTTTTTCGGACGGCTCCAGCGATCCGGTAGCCCACGTCACGTCCACCTATTCCATTCCAAATGACGGTAATTAGCTGTTGGTACAAAAATACCATTCTTTTAAGTCTCTGTAATTATTACAACAATTACATAAGACGGGCGTTGACCGGGTACCTGCGCGTCAGTTAGAAACCTCCACCTTCGGCGCTGCTGGGCGCGCCTCGATCTCTCAGGAAATGATCATGAAGACCTATTCGGCAAAGCCGGCCGACATCGAAAAGAAATGGGTGACCATCGACGCCACCGGGCTTGTCGTTGGCCGCCTTGCCTCGATCGTTGCGCTGCGGCTGCGTGGCAAGCACAAACCCTCATATACGCCGCACATGGATGACGGCGACAACGTCATCATCGTCAACGCTGCCAAGGCCGTGCTCACGGGCCGCAAGCGCGAGAAGAAAGTTTATCACCACCACACCGGTTTCATCGGCGGCATCAAGGAACGGACGGCCAAGTCGATCCTGGAAGGCCGTTTTCCGGAGCGCATCGTCGAGAAGGCGGTTGAGCGCATGCTGCCGCGCGGTCCGCTCGGCCGCGTGCAACTCGGAAACTTGCGGGTCTATCCCGGTCCCGAGCATCCGCATGAAGCGCAGAAGCCCGAAACGCTCGATGTCGGCGCGATGAATCGCAAGAACGTGAGGAGTGCCTAACCGTGGCCGAAACCGTGCAATCGCTCGAAGGTCTGGCAACTCTCAAGCCGGCCGCGCCCGAAGCGCCGAAATACGAAAAGAAAATCGACGCGCAAGGCCGCGCCTATGCGACCGGCAAGCGCAAAAATGCTGTCGCCCGCGTGTGGATCAAGCCGGGCTCCGGCAAGATCCTGGTCAATACAAAAGCGGTCGAGGCTTTTTTCGCGCGGCCTGTGCTGCGCATGATGATCCAGCAGCCGCTGGTTGCCGCCAACCGCGCCGGACAATACGACGTCACGTGCACGGTCTCGGGCGGCGGTCTGTCCGGCCAGGCCGGCGCCGTGCGCCATGGATTGTCGAAGGCGCTGACTTACTTCGAGCCCGAACTGCGCTCCGCATTAAAGCGCGGCGGCTTCCTCACCCGCGACTCTCGCGTGGTTGAGCGCAAGAAGTACGGCCGGGCAAAGGCACGCCGTTCGTTCCAGTTCTCGAAACGCTAACGGCCGGATTATTCGCAAGGTTGCAGAAGCCCGCCAAAAGCGGGCTTTTTGCTTGCGTTTTCGACTATTTAAAATTTTAGCGAATTCGTTCACGCGCTGCCGACCGTGTTTCGTTCCCGTAATCCGCAGCCGACGCCCAAAATTCATTACAATTCGCCGCAGTCTTTCATCGAAGCCCCCTGAAAAGCGCAACGGTTTACCTACGGCACAGCGCTATTTTACCGACACGGTCCGGTGCTACCGGCTGGACCGAGGTGGGAGTTCGTATGTTGCTCGCAGGCGGCCTGCAATCCACGTCGTTGGATATGCCGACCTTGTCGTTGGTGGCGGTATGTATCGCCGGCCTGCTGGGGCTATTCCTCATTATCGACTGGATGCAGCAGCGCAACGTGCGCGCGCTGGCCTGGTGGGGCTCGGCCTATCTGATCGGCGCCTCGGCCATGGCGCTCGGCAACATGCCACCGTCGCTCATCAAGATACCGATGTCCGCCCCCGGCGCATTGACCTTCCTCGCTTGCGGCATGGTGTGGAACGGCGTCCGTCTGTTCCAGGGCAGGCGCGTACTGCCGCTCGCGACGTTCATTGGCGCAGCCGTCTGGCTGGGTCTCGCCCGCATTCCGGGCCTGATGGAAAATGGTAACGGGCCGATCCTCGGCGCGATGATCGTTCCGGTCTATACGTTCTTCATCGCCATAGAGCTTTGGCGAGAACGGCGCAGAACGCGCTATTCACGTGCTGCGGCCATCGTCGTGCCTTGTCTGCATGCCGGCATCTTTCTGGTACCGCTGGCGATGCGTGCGTTCCTGCCGGATGGCTATAACGCCGCTTGGCTGACTGTGTTTACGCTTGAAACAATTCTCTACGCCGTCGGCACTGCGTTCATCGTGATGCTGATGGTCAAGGATCATCACGTCCACGTCTATCGCACCGCGGCGTGCACCGATCACCTGACCGGTCTGCTCAACCGCCGGACCTTCCTGGATAACGCGCTCGCTTTATGCGCAAAGCAGGGCAAGCGCAGCGAACCTGTGGCGATGCTGATGTTCGACCTTGATTATTTCAAATCGATCAATGACCGCTTTGGTCATGCCGCGGGCGACGAAGTGTTGCGCGTCTTCGGTCGTGTGGTGCGCGCCAGCACGCGTATGGACGACATCATCGGCCGGTTCGGCGGCGAAGAATTTATCGCGATTGTTCCGGGCGGTCTGGAGAGCGCCAACAAGATCGCCGAGCGCGTCCGCGCCAGTTTCGAATCCGCTGGCGTGACGGTAGCGAACCACGCCATCGGTGCGACGGTGAGTATCGGTGCCGCCATTTCCTACGACCCGGTCAAGTCGATCGATGCGCTGATCGCGCGGGCCGATGCCGCGCTTTACCGCGCCAAGCACGAGGGCCGGAATCGTCTGCATATCGCCGAAGAGGAAATGGCAGCCGAGCGGGCGCGCCTGATCGCCGCTGCACGCCGTCCCCATGCCCAGCGCATGCCGGCTTTTGCAAGAATTTCGCGGCGCAGCACGGCCGCCTGATCGACGGGCCATCAGGCGCGTCCGATCGCAACCTCTCATTTACCCTATTCGCTGTACCATACGGGCATGTGGCGTTCGCCGAGTCTTGCCCGCAACGGTGCCGACACGCTTGAGGCCTATGCCGAGCGTGCGGGCGCTGCTTTGGCCTGTGCCTATTCGAACTCGGCCGAGTTTGACGCGGCCCTGATCGCCGAGCGCCGTGCCGCCGGCGTGTATGGCCCGCGTCGTCACCGCAAGCAGATGCTGGCAACCGCCGCCGGCATTGCCGCGGGGCTTGCGGTGGTTGTTTTCCTGATCGCGTAGCGGCCTTCCTCCGCCCGTAAAAGAAAAAGGGCGCTCCTTGCGGAGCGCCCGATGAGTTGCATCGCGTATGCGATGGTTGGGAGGAACGCTTACGCCGAGTAGTACATGTCGTATTCGACCGGATGCGGGGTATGCTCGAAGCGGATCACTTCCTGCATCTTGAGATCGATGTACGAGTTGATGAAGTCGTCATCGAACACGCCGCCCGACTTGAGGAATTCGCGGTCCTTGTCGAGGTTTTGCAACGCCTCGCGCAAGCTGCCGCAAACTGTCGGGATCTGTTTGAGCTCGGCCGGCGGCAGATCATAGAGATCCTTGTCCATCGCTGAACCCGGATCGAGCTTGTGCTTGATGCCATCGAGACCGGCGAGCAGCATCGCGGCGAAGGCCAGATACGGATTGGCGAGCGGGTCAGGGAAACGAACCTCGACGCGCTTGGCCTTCGGATTTGTCGTGTAGGGAATGCGGCACGACGCCGATCTATTGCGCGCAGAGTAGGCGAGCAACACGGGCGCTTCGAAGCCCGGCACCAGACGCTTGTAGGAGTTTGTCGTCGGGTTGGTGAAGGCGTTGATCGCCTTGGCGTGCTTGATGATGCCGGCGATGTAGGACAAGCAAGTCTCCGACAGATCGGCGTATTTGTTGCCCGCGAACACCGGCTTGCCGGCTTTCCAGATCGACTGGTGGCAGTGCATGCCCGAACCGTTGTCGCCGTAGACCGGCTTGGGCATGAATGTCGCTGTCTTGCCGTAGATCTGCGCCACCTGCTGGATGCAATATTTGTAGACCTGCATCATGTCGGCCATCTGCGTCAGCGGCGAGAACTTCAAACCAAGTTCGTGCTGGGCCGATGCCACCTCGTGGTGGTGCTTCTCGATCTTGGCTCCCATCTTGGCCATGGCAGCAAGCATCTCGCTGCGCATGTCCTGGGCCGAGTCTTGCGGCGGCACCGGGAAGTAACCCTTCTTGGTGCCGATGCGGTGGCCGAGATTGCCGCCTTCATATTCGGTGGCGGTGTTGGATGGCAGCTCGATCGAGTCGACCTTGTAACCGGTGTTGTACGGATCCGTTGCGTACTTGACGTCGTCGAACACGAAGAACTCGGCCTCGGGACCGAAGTAGATCGTGTCGCCAACGCCCGACGACTTGACCAGCGCTTCAGCCTTCTTGGCCATGCCGCGCGGATCGCGGTTATAGGGCTCGCCGGTGGTCGGCTCCAGAACGTCGCAAACCAGTACGAGCGTGGTCTCGGCGAAGAATGGATCAATACAGGCCGTCGCAGGGTCCGGCATCAAATTCATGTCCGACTCGTTGATCGCCTTCCATCCGGCGATCGACGATCCGTCGAACATGATGCCTTCGGCAAAAGTATCCTCTTCGATCATCGTGACGTCGAAGGTGACGTGCTGCCACTTGCCGCGCGGGTCGGTAAATCGGAAATCGACGTATTTCACGTCGTTATCCTTGATCATCTTCATGACTTCTTTGGCTGTCGTCATGGACTGCATTCCCCCTTATTTAATGAAATTGCCGCGAGGACGGTTGCCTGCGGATTAGATTGCATCAATTCCGGATTCCCCGGTCCTGATCCGAATGGCTTCTTCGATGTTGGAAACGAAAATCTTTCCGTCGCCAATCCGGCCAGTTTGAGCAGCGCGCCGGATTGCATCGATCGCTTTTTCCACCATGTCGTCGCCGAGGACGATTTCGATTTTCACCTTCGGGAGAAAATCGACCACGTATTCGGCGCCGCGGTATAGCTCGGTATGTCCCTTCTGTCGTCCGAAGCCCTTGGCTTCGGTCACGGTTATCCCCTGTAGGCCGACCTCCTGGAGTGCTTCCTTCACCTCGTCGAGTTTGAAGGGTTTGATGATGGCTTCGATTTTTTTCATTGCCTTGTCCTTCCACCCAGCTCGCCGACACAAATCCGGAGAGCCGCCTACCGGTTAGCAGGTCCCGTGCCAAGCCAGCGAGACCAAAAAAACCTTTTCACAACAGCGGCTTATCTGAAAATCGGCGGGTCGGCGCCGGAGTTGCCTAATGTTCGGCGCCCAGAAGTTAAGCAAACTGTCTAGATTTTAGCCAGCGGCCAAAGACTTGTGGTGCGTCAATCCATTGCCCGCGATTCTTCAGTAGTCTTTGACCCATGATCGAGTTGCTCACCACGGCCGAAATGGCGGAAGCCGACAGGCTCGCGATTGCGGGTGGCGTCGCCGGTCTTGCGCTGATGGAAAACGCCGGCCGAGCGGTCGCCGATGCGGCGGCCCGGATGCAGAGCCGGCGCATCGTGGTGGTGGCCGGTCCTGGCAATAACGGTGGCGATGGTTTTGTCGCGGCACGCTATCTGGCCGAACGCGGCGCGGCCGTGCGCGTGAGTTTCGTCGGCGACAGGAAGCGCCTCAAGGGCGACGCGGCACTCGCCGCCCAACGCTGGACCGGGCCGACTGGAGGAAGCGTCTCCTGCTTCGCTCAGAGATTGCGACCTGATCATCGATGCGTTGTTTGGCGCGGGCCTCGACCGCGATGTCGATGGACTGCCGCGCGCGATGATTGCTGCGATGAACGCCAGCGGCGTTCCGATCGTGGCGGTCGATCTCCCGAGCGGCGTGAACGGCACCACGGGCAGCGTGATGGGAATTGCCGTAGATGCGATACGCACCGTGACGTTCTTTCGCCACAAGACCGGACACTACCTGTTGCCCGGGCGGCTCCATTGCGGAGCGATTGAGGTCGCGGATATCGGTATTCCGGCAAGCGTGCTCGGCCAAATCAAGCCGGCAACTTTCGCCGATGCGCCGGCGCTTTGGCGGGATACGTTTCCGCGGCTGGATCCGAGCGCCCACAAATATTCGCGCGGCCACGCGGTTGTGGTGTCAGGCGGCCTGCCAACTACAGGCGCTGCGCGTCTTGCGGCGCGCGCGGCGCTGCGGGCCGGTGCCGGGTTGGTAACAATCGCGACGCCACGCGAGGCGCTGGCCGTCAATGCCGCAGCCAGCCTGGCCGTGATGGTGCGCCCCGTCGACGGTCCGTCAGAGCTTGCCGAATTCCTTGCCGACAAGCGGCGCAATTCGGTGGTGCTTGGGCCGGGCGGAGGGGTTGGGGAGGCGATGCGCGGGCAGGTCCAGGCGGCGCTCGCCAGCGAGGCCGCCGTGCTTCTGGATGCCGATGCCCTCACGAGCTTTGCCGATGAGCCCACGGCCCTAGTCTCCGCCATTGGCAAAAGGGCGGGCCGCGGCGTGGTTTTGACACCGCATGACGGGGAGTTTTCACGCTTATTCAGTAAGATAAATCAGGTTTCTAAATCTAACTCAAAACTCGAGAAAGTCCGGCTAGCGGCCGGAATTATTGGTGCTGTTGTTGTCTTGAAAGGCTCGGACACGGTGATCGCCGGTCCGAACCGGCGTGCCGCGATCGCAAATAATGCCCCGCCGACGCTTGCGACGGCCGGTTCGGGCGACGTGCTGGCAGGGCTCATTGCCGGCCTCATGGCGCAGGGGATGCAGGCCTTTGAGGCAGCCGCCGCCGGGGTCTGGCTGCACGGCGAGGCGGCAAACGAATTCGGACCAGGCCTGATCGCTGAGGACCTTCCGGAGATGTTGCCGCGCGTTTACCGGCGCCTGTCGGCGGACCTCGTAGGCTGACGTTCGCGCGATCCTGTCGCTTGCCGGCGCGCCGGAAAGGTGTGTTTTTATGGTGCTTTGTGGCCGCCAAAAGCGATAACCGTGCTTCCACGGCGGCACGGTTATGGCTTGCCTTGGCGGGTATCGCCGCGTTAAGCCCTGCCGGATTGCGGCGCCAGGATCTTCCTGAAACCGCCCCTTGCGGGCGTGGCGGAATTGGTAGACGCGCTGGATTTAGGTTCCAGTGGCGAAAGTCGTGGGGGTTCGAGTCCCTCCGCCCGCACCATGACGAGGGTTATATAAAAGTGCGGGTGGCCAGCCCGTTTTCCGAAACCGCTCCGGCACGCTGACTTAAAGTCTGGCAGGCGTCGCGTGAGTGAAAGCAACGAGTAGTGATCCATGCAGGTTACCGAAACACTGTCGGACGGTCTTAAACGCGAATTCAAAGTGGTCGTGCCGGCCGCCGAACTCGACGCGAAGGTCAATGAGCGTCTGGACGATCTGAAGGGCCGCGTTCGCATCAACGGCTTCCGCCCCGGCAAAGTCCCCGTGGCTCACCTCAAGCGCGTGTATGGGCGCTCGGCCATGGCCGAGGTGATCGAAGCAACCGTGCGCGACGCCAACAATCAGATTGTCAGCGAGCGCGGCTTCAAGCTCGCCGCCGATCCGAAAGTCACGCTGCCGACCGACGAAGGCGCGATTGAGCAGTTGATCACTGGCAAGAGCGATCTCAATTACACGATGGCGCTTGAAATCGTGCCGCCGATCACGCTCGGCGACTTCAAGAGCATCAAGCTCACGAAGCTCGTCGCCGACGTCGGCGATGCCGAGGTTGAGGAAGGCGTCTCCCGTATTGCCGACCAAAACAAGCCTTACACAGCGCGCGGCGAAGGCGAAAAAGCGGCCAAGGACGACCGGGTGACGATCTCGTTTGCCGGCACCATCAACGGCGAGCCTTTCGAAGGCGGATCCGGCGACGATGCGGTCGTGCTGATCGGTTCGAACACCTTCATTCCGGGTTTCGAAGATCAACTCATCGGGATCGCGCAAGGTGAGACCCGCACACTGAAAGTGGCGTTCCCCGCGCACTACATGAAGCAGGATCTGGCCGGCAAAAATGCCGAGTTCGTCGTCAATGCGAAATCGATCGAGGCGCCGGGCAAGGTCACGATCGACGACGAGTTTGCCAAGGCACTCGGACTGGAATCGATTGCCAAGCTGCGCGAAGCGGTGAAGGACCGCATCACGAGCGAGCACACGGCGATGTCGCGGCAGAAGCTCAAGCGGGCATTGCTTGACGACCTCGACAAGCTGCACAAATTCGATCCTCCACCGACCCTGGTCGAGGAGGAGTTCGAGCGGGTGTGGAAGTCGGTGCTTTCGGAGCTCGAGACCGAAGGCAAAACCTTTGCCGACGAAAACACCACCGAGGACAAAGCCAAGGCGGAATACCGCGCCATTTCCGAGCGCAGGGTGCGGCTCGGCCTGGTGATCGCGGAAATCGGCGAGAAGAACAATATTACGGTTACGGAAGAGGAATTGAGCCGGGCCGTCATGGAGCGCGCGCGCCAATTCGCCGGCCAGGAACAGCGGGTTTGGGACTATTACCGCCAGAATCCGCAGGCGGTGGCTGCCTTGCGAGCGCCGATATTCGAGGAAAAGGTGGTCGACTTCCTGCTCGAGCTCGCCAGCGTGAACGAAAAGAAGGTGTCGCGCGAGGAGCTCTTTAAGGAAGACGAATTGGCCGCCTGACGCGGAGACGCCTTGCGCTCGCCCTTGTGGGAAAATAGATCGTCGTGTGTTCCGGTGCAGCTAATCTAGCCGGAATGATTCGCGTTAAGGAGATGAAATGAGAGACCCCCTCGATACCTACATGAACTATCTGGTGCCCATGGTGGTCGAGCAGACCAACCGTGGCGAGCGGGCCTATGACATCTACTCCCGGCTCCTCAAGGAGAGGATTATTTTCATTACCGGGCCGATCGAGGATGGGGTGGCCACCTTGGTGGTGGCGCAGTTGCTGTTCCTCGAGGCGGAAAACCCGAAAAAAGAAGTGTCGATGTACATCAATTCGCCCGGCGGCGTGGTGACCTCGGGCATGGCGATTTATGACACGATGCAATTCGTCAGGCCGCCGGTGTCGACGCTTTGCGTGGGGCAGGCGGCCTCGATGGGATCACTGTTGCTTGCCGCCGGCGCCAAGGGCCAGCGCTTTGCGCTACCGAACGCCCGGATCATGGTGCACCAGCCGTCAGGCGGGTTCCAGGGGCAGGCGACCGACATCATGCTGCATGCCCAGGAGATCCTGAACCTGAAGAAGCGGCTTAACGAGATTTACGTGACGCATACCGGCCAGTCTTTGAAGAAGATCGAAGATGCGCTTGAGCGTGACTATTTTCTCACCGCCGAGGCGGCCAAGGACTTTGGGCTGGTCGACAAGGTTATAGATAAGCGACCCGAGGAGACGGGCGCCAAGCCCGCCTGATGCCAAGGTTCCATCCGGTTTTCACTGTGTGAGAATGGTCGCATTAACAGCCGTGGTTGCGGTGTTATCGTTAATGGAATGTTGATTATCACGTCGTTAGCATGCTTCGCTTATGGTGTGGGAGAGTGACGGGTGTGCGGGCCTTCCCAGAACAAGGGCCGCCGTGCTGGAGTTCAGGCGCGAAACTTGCTTCGTTGCGTGACGGTGGCTAATCCAAGCGGCGCTGGCCGCGCAAGTTACGGACGCGTGTGACGGAGAATGGAATGAGCAAAGTCGGCGGCAGCGATTCCAAGAATACCCTCTACTGCTCGTTCTGCGGCAAGAGCCAGCACGAAGTGCGCAAGCTCATCGCCGGCCCGACGGTGTTCATCTGCGACGAGTGCGTCGAACTCTGCATGGACATCATCCGCGAGGAAAACAAATCCTCGCTCGTGAAGTCGCGCGACGGCATTCCGACACCGAAGGAAATCCGCAAGGTGCTCGACGACTACGTGATCGGGCAGGATCACGCCAAGAAGGTGCTTTCGGTTGCCGTCCACAATCACTACAAGCGGCTCAATCACCAGGCCAAGCACAACGACGTCGAACTTGCGAAGTCGAACATCTTGCTGATCGGGCCCACCGGTTCGGGCAAGACGCTGCTGGCGCAAACGCTCGCGCGCATTCTCGACGTACCGTTCACAATGGCGGACGCAACCACGCTGACTGAAGCTGGCTACGTCGGCGAAGACGTCGAGAACATCATCCTGAAGCTGCTGCAATCCGCCGACTATAACGTCGAGCGCGCGCAGCGCGGCATCGTCTACATAGACGAAATCGACAAGATTTCACGCAAGTCCGACAATCCGTCCATTACACGCGACGTGTCGGGCGAGGGCGTGCAACAGGCGCTTCTGAAGATCATGGAAGGCACCATCGCGTCGGTGCCACCACAGGGTGGCCGCAAGCATCCGCAGCAGGAATTCCTGCAGGTCGATACAACCAACATCTTGTTCGTCTGCGGTGGCGCATTCGCCGGCCTCGAAAAAATCATTTCGTCGCGCGGCCGGTCGACGTCGATTGGCTTCAGCGCCAAGGTAGTGGCGCCCGAGGATCGCAAGCAGGGCGAAATCTTCCGCGAAGTTGAGCCGGAGGATCTGCTCAAGTATGGCCTGATCCCCGAATTTGTCGGCCGCTTGCCGGTGGTCGCGACGCTGGAAGATCTCGACGAGGCCTCGCTCAAGAAGATCCTGGTCGAGCCCAAGAACGCGCTGGTCAAGCAGTATCAGCGGCTGTTCGAAATGGAGTCGATCGATCTGACGCTGGCCGAAGAGGCGCTTGGCGCCATCGCCCGCAAGGCGATCGACCGGAAGACCGGCGCGCGCGGCCTGCGCTCCATCATGGAGGGCATCCTGCTCGACACCATGTTCGATCTGCCCAGCCTGGAAGGGGTCGAAGAGGTGGTGATCTCGAAAGAGGTCGTCGAGGGAACGGCCCGGCCGCTCTACATCTACGCCGACCGCAGTGACCGGACGGCCGAGACCGGCAGTGCCAGCGCCTGAGCGGCCCACCGGCTCGCGGGGTCGGAACTTCGTAAAAGCCTGCTGATTCGGACGATTTCCGGGTTGTTACCAGCGCGGGACTCGCTTCTACTGCCGGAAAGCGGCGCTTCTTGCGGACCCATGCGCCTCGTCATACGTATTGCGTGTCAAATAACCCAGCCTACGAGCAATCGTACCTGGCTACCGACTGGGCGAGGGTTTCGTAACCTCCCTCAAAGCATGCTGGACTAATCTGTCCAGCGTCTCCTTGCCCACACATACCGGCACTGTTGTGCGATGCCGCAGCCGCGGGTCAATCGACAGGGGCACAACAAAAGGATCAGGGCCAATGACCAACAAACCACGACCCCAGCTGCAACCCGGCGAAACCCGGGCCTATCCGGTTCTGCCGTTGCGCGACATCGTGGTGTTTCCGCACATGATCGTCCCGCTCTTTGTCGGCCGTGAAAAGTCGATCAAGGCGCTGGAAGAAGTGATGCGCTCCGACACCTTTATCCTGCTTGCCACGCAGAAAAATGCTTCCGATGACGATCCGCCGACTGACGCGATTTTCGAAGTCGGGACGCTGGCCAGCGTGTTGCAATTGCTGAAGCTGCCCGACGGCACCGTGAAGGTGCTGGTCGAAGGCGCGACGCGAGCAAAGGTTCTCAAATACACGGATCGGGTCGACTACTACGAAGCCGACGCGACCGCGCTTGCCGACGACGTGGGCGACCGCGTCGAAGCGGAAGCCATGGCGCGTTCGGTGGTCAATGAATTCGAAAATTATGTGAAGCTGAACAAGAAAGTGTCGCCCGAAGTGGTCGGCGTGATCCAGCAGATCGAGGATTACGCCAAGCTCGCCGACACGGTGGCTTCACACCTCGCCGTCAAGATTCCGGACAAGCAGGACATCCTGGAGACGCCATCCGTCACCCAGCGCCTGGAAAAAGTGCTCGGCTTGATGGAGAGCGAAATTTCCGTTCTTCAGGTTGAAAAGCGCATCCGGACCCGCGTGAAGCGGCAGATGGAGAAGACGCAGCGCGAGTACTACCTCAACGAACAGATGAAGGCGATCCAGAAGGAGCTCGGCGACGAAGAAGGTCGCGACGAACTCCAGGAACTGGAAGACAAGATCAAGAAGACCAAGCTCTCGAAAGAAGCGCGCGAGAAAGCGACGCACGAACTCAAGAAGCTCCGCCAGATGTCTCCGATGTCGGCGGAAGCGACGGTCGTGCGGAACTATCTCGACTGGCTGCTTTCAATTCCGTGGAGCAAGAAAAGCAAGGTCAAGAAAGATCTCAAGTTGGCCGAGGAGATTCTCGACGCCGATCACTATGGCCTGGAGAAGGTCAAGGAGCGGATCGTCGAATATCTCGCTGTGCAGCAGCGCGCCAACAAGCTGACCGGACCGATTTTGTGCCTGGTCGGCCCTCCCGGCGTCGGCAAGACCTCGCTTGGCAAGTCGATCGCGAAAGCGACCGGCCGCGAGTTCGTGCGCGTGTCGTTGGGTGGAGTACGTGACGAGGCCGAGATCCGCGGCCATCGCCGGACCTATATCGGCTCGATGCCCGGCAAGATCATCCAGTCGATGCGCAAGGCCAAAACATCGAACCCGCTGTTCTTGCTCGACGAGGTCGACAAGATGGGCGCCGATTTCCGCGGCGATCCGTCATCGGCACTGCTCGAGGTGCTCGACCCCGAACAGAACCACACGTTCAACGATCACTACCTTGAGGTCGACTACGATCTCTCCAACGTGATGTTCATCACCACGGCGAACACGCTCAATATTCCGCCGCCGTTGATGGACCGCATGGAGATCATCCGCATCGCCGGCTACACGGAGGATGAGAAGGTCGAGATCGCCCGGAAGCACTTGATCCCTCACGCGGTGGCCAAGCACGGCCTCGATGCCAAGGAATGGACGATCGACGATGAGGCGCTGATGCTGATGATCCGCCGCTATACGCGGGAGGCGGGGGTTCGCAATCTCGAGCGCGAACTCTCGACCCTGATCCGCAAGGCGGTGAAGGAGCTGATGACCTCAAAGAAAAAGACTATCGCCGTCACGGCGGCAAATCTCGGCGACTACATTGGTGTGCCGAAATTCCGCTACGGCGAGATCGAGGCCGAAGATCTGATCGGCGTTGTTACCGGTCTTGCCTGGACCGATGTGGGCGGGGAACTGCTCACCATCGAAGGCGCGATGATGCCGGGCAAAGGCAGAATGACCGTCACCGGCAATCTGCGCGACGTCATGAAGGAGTCGATCTCGGCGGCGGCGTCTTACGTCCGCTCGCGCGCGGTTGCCTTCGGCATTGAGCCGCCGCTGTTCGACAAGCGCGACATCCACGTGCACGTGCCGGAAGGCGCGACGCCGAAGGATGGGCCGTCAGCCGGCGTTGCCATGGTCACCGCCATTGTTTCGGTGATGACGGGCATTCCGGTGCGCCGTGACCTCGCCATGACCGGCGAGATCACCCTGCGCGGCCGTGTGCTGCCGATCGGTGGGCTGAAAGAGAAGCTGCTGGCCGCCGCGCGCGGCGGCATGAAGACTGTGCTGATCCCGGAGGAGAACGCCAAGGATCTGGTGGAAATCTCCGACACGATCAAAAAGGGTCTGGAGATCATTCCGGTCACGCGCATGGACGAAGTTCTAGTCCGCGCGCTGGTGCGTCCGCCGGTGCCGATCGAATGGGACGAAGCGAGCGCCAAGCTCGCCGCCGAAGCCGCCGCAGCCGAGCCTGCGGTGGACGAGGACGGCTCCGGTCTCACCGCGCACTGAACGGTCTGACAAGACGAACCGGAAACGGCGCCTTCGGGCGCCGTTTTCTTTCTCGACCGATGACGTGCAGCGATCAAGCGTATGGTAGTGCACCGGAACTATTCGATCCGAAGTGAGTGTTCACCTTGTTGCGCTATGGCCCGCATCATCGGCGGGAGCGCGCGTCAGTGGGACATTGATGGGACCATCCGAACTGCCAAAGGCCGGGAACGCGGACGACGGACGCTTCCGTCTCCTCGTTGAGGCGATATCCGATTACGCCATCTACATGCTGGATCCCACCGGGCATTGTGACCAGTTGGAACCCGGGCGCGCAGCGTTTCAAGGGCTATGCGGCCGACGAGATCATCGGCCAGCACTTCTCGCGGTTCTACAGCGAAGAGGACCGGAAATCCGGCCTGCCGGCGCGCGCGCTGGCGACGGCGGCGCGGGACGGAAAATTCGAGAGCGGAAGGCTGGCGCATCCGAAAAGATGGCACGCGCTTTTGGGCCTTTGTCGTCATCGATCCGATCCGCTGCGCCGTCCGGCGAGATTATCGGCTTTGCCAAGATCACGCGCGACCTGACCGAACGCAAAGCGGCCGAAGAGAAACTACGTCAAAGCGAAGAGCAGTTCAGGCTGCTGGTGCAGGGCGTCACCGACTACGCAATTTACATGCTGGACGACGAAGGCCGCGTGACAAACTGGAATCTCGGTGCGCAGAGGATCAAGGGCTATCTGCCGCACGAAATTATCGGACAGCATTTCTCCCGGTTCTACACCGATGAGGAGCGGTAAGCGAACGAGCCGCAGAAGGCGCTGGAGACCGCCGCAGCGGGAGGGACGATTTGAAAAGGAAGGCTGGCGCGTTCGCAAGGACGGCACGCGCTTTTGGGCGCATGTCGTCATCGACGCGATCCGCGACGACAAAGGAGACATTCTCGGCTACGCCAAGATCACGCGTGACATTACCGAGCGCAAGCAGACCCAGGAGAAACTCGAAAAAGCGCGCGAGATGTCGCGTTCAATCGCAGAAGATGGAAGCAATCGGCCAGCTCACCGGCGGCATCGCCCATGATTTCAACAATCTGCTGACCGCCGTGCTTGGCAGCCTCGAGCTTTTGCGCAAGCGGTTGCCGGATGATCCGAAAAGCATCGCGCTGCTGGAAAACGCGGCACAGGGCGCGCAGCGGGGCACGACGCTGACCAAGCGCATGCTTGCTTTCGCGCGAAACCAGGAACTCGAGCAGGAAATTATCGACATTCCCGAACTCGTGCGCGGGATGACCGAACTTCTGCAACGCTCCGTGGGCGCAACGATCAGGATCGAGACTCATTTCCCGCTCGTTCTCAGCGCCGGTCATGGCGGACGCCAACCAGCTTGAAATGGCGCTGCTCAATCTCACGGTGAACGCCCGCGATGCCATGGCTGACGGCGGTGAGATCATCGTGGCTGCCCGGCAGGAAATTGTCGACGCCGGACGCGGCGGCAGATTGAAGCCAGGGGCTTATGTCTGCGTCAGCGTCTCCGATTCCGGTGAAGGCATGGACGAGAACACATTGCGAAGAGCCGTCGAACCATTCTTTACGACAAAGGGTCTCGACAAAGGGACTGGCCTCGGCCTTTCGATGGTGCATGGCTTCGCCGAGCAGTCCGGCGGATGCTTCATTCTCCACAGCCGCAAAGGTGAGGGCACGACCGCCGAGATTTGGCTGCCGGTTGCCAAGACGTCCGCCAAGACGGTTGGCCATGCGCAATCGAAGACGGCTCCGACCCCATTGCAGCCGCCTCCTGACCGTCCTGGCGGTAGACGACGATGCCCTCGTGCTCATGAACACTGTCGGCCATGCTCGAAGATCTTGGTCACACCGCATTTCGAAGCATATTCGGGAAAGGAAGCGCTCGAAATTCTCCGGCGCGAGGATTTCGTCGACCTGGTAATTACCGATCAGGCCATGCCGCAAATGAGCGGGACGCAACTCGCCAAGACCATCAGGGTCGAGTGGCCGGACATCCCGGTCCTGCTGGCCACCGGCTATGCAGACCGTGTTCCGGGTGAAGATACTCGGCTTGCCGAAGCTTGCGAAGCCTTACCTCCAGCGCGATCTTGCGGAGGCCTTGGTGCGCGTCAACGCCTCAGCCCCGCAAGGGCAAACGTGTCGTTCCGCTCCGCCCCCGACTCGGGTCCGGCGGCGTAGCTGTGGGCCAGCCGTAAACGAGCACAGATAAGCGGGACTTATCCCGAAATGTCTTAAATTTAGGGGTTTCCTAGTTCCCTACGCCGCAAAGCTCGGGCAAACTCAGCGTCATCCGATTCGGACGTATCAAGGAGGCATTGACCACAATGATGTCGAAGTCCCAGCTCATTCAAGAAATCGCCGATAAGCACCCGAACAATCTGTCGCGAAAGGACGTCAAAGGCGTCATCGAGTCGCTCGCGACGATTGGATACAAGGAGCTCAAGAAATCAGGGACTTTCCTTGTTCCCGGGTTCGCCAAATTTGTTGTTATCAAGAAGCCGGCAACGAAAGAGCGGGCCGGCATCAATCCATTCACGAAAGAGCCAACAGTATTCAAGGCAAAGCCGGCTCGGAAGATCGTGAGGGCCCGGCCGGTGAAGGCTGCCAAGGACGCGGTGGCCTAACCACGGCGCCGCAACGGCTGCCAATCGAAACGTCACGCCTGTTGCGTGACGTTTCGCGCGATGTCTATTTTACCCCTGGCAGCGGGCCTAGCCGCTTGGTGGGCGGTGACGGACTCGAACCGCCGACATCCTGCGTGTAAAGCAGGCGCTCTACCAACTGAGCTAACCGCCCAAGATCCAATCAGGATCCAATCCAGGGTCCTGCCAATATCGCGTGACCGCGCTCCGATGCAAGCCGGCAGGTGGCGTTCCAAAAGAAACGGCAGGCGAAGAGCGATTGCTCCGCGCCTGCCGTAATTCCCCGGAGGGTCAGGCAGAAGGTCGTCAGATCAACTCTTTCAATTCTTTGGACGCGCGGAAGGCGACCTTTTTGCTCGCTTTGATCTGGATCTGCTCGCCGGTCGCAGGATTGCGGCCAATGCGCGCGGCGCGTTTGCGCACCTGAAGGATGCCGAGCCCGCCAATGCGGATGCGCTCGCCCTTCTTCAAAGCATTGACGATATTTCCAATGAAATCGCCGAGCACGGTCTCCGCCTGCTTCTTCGACATCTCGTGAGTTTCCGCGAGTGCCGCGGCCAGATGCTTGAGAGTGACGGTCGGTGGTGTCGGAGCTTTTCCAGGAACCATTGCCATCAGTGGGACCCTCCTCTTAAATCCGCGAGCTTGGCGAAGCGCCAAACACAACGCCCGAATAGACGATTCGGGGGCGGTCTGACCATCGATTCTTCTCGGTAAATAAGGCTTTTTCGCAATTTCCGGGGGTGGGGATGCCTTTACCTTGACTTGGTATGGACCCGTCTATAACTCGAACCAACGCCCGCGGGGGCGTAGCTCAGTTGGTTAGAGCGCTGCCCTGTCACGGCAGAGGCCGCGGGTTCGAGTCCCGTCGCTCCCGCCATTTAATCAATAACTTAGCCATGGTTTCCGGCAATAAAACCGGCGCCTTTTGGTGCCGGAAAATGGCGCCCGAGGAAGGCCGATGACCTCCGTTCGGGCGATGTTTTTTGACGTGTTCGGGACGCTGGTCGACTGGCGGACTTCGGTCGCTCGCGAGGCCCAAGGGGTCCTCGAACCGCTCGGGCATAAACTGGATTGGGAGGCCTTCGCGGACGCCTGGCGAGGCGAATACCAGCCCGGGATGGAGGAGGTGCGGGCCGGCCGCATCCCGTTCTGCAAGCTTGATGTCCTGCACCGGCACAATCTCGAACGATTCATTCCGCACTTCGGTTTGCGCGATCTTCCGGACGATGTCCTGCACGAACTCACGCTCGCCTGGCACCGGCTCGACGCTTGGCCCGACGTGACGGCCGCACTTCGGCGGCTCAAGAAAAACTTTCTGCTCGCGCCGGTCTCGAACGGAAATATTTCGCTGATGGTCGATCTCGCGCGCCGCAATGATTTTCCCTGGGACGCCATCCTGGGCGCAGAAGTTGCCGGCGACTACAAACCCAAGCCGCGCGTTTATCTCGCTGCCTGCGAGGCCTTCGATCTCAAGCCGGCGCAATGCATGATGGTGGCGGCCCACAGCAGCGATCTCGCGGCCGCGGCGGCATGCGGCTTGCGGACCGGACACATTGCGCGGCCCAACGAGCACGGGCCGGGCACGGGCGAAACCGCACCGAGCGTGCCGGTCGATGTTGCCGGTGTCGACTTAATCGATCTGGCGACGAAGCTCGGCGTCTAGCCTTTGTAAACCGGCTCCGGCTGCGAAAAGAAGCTCGCCAGGATGTGATAGACCATCATGTAGTTCTTCTGCTGGAAGCTCGCGTGTGAGACGCCGGACATCACCGTGAACTGCTTGTCAGGATTCGGCAGCTTCTCGAAAAAATTCATCAGGTCCTGCAGCGAGGCGATGCCGTCATGCTGGCCGCGCATGATCAAGGTCGGCGCTTTGATCTTTTCCGGATCAACCACCGGCAGTCGCGAGCACATGTCGACATAAGTGCCGGTCGGCACGGAATCGTCGAGCGCGGTCACCGCGTCGGCGAAAGCCTCGATTACCTTACGCTCGGCCGTGTCGGGATGGTCACGATCGAAGATGGAATGGATGAAAGCCTTGTCGATGGGCCGGCGGTTCTTCGCCTTGAATTCAGGAAGCTTCTTGCGGCGCTGTTCGAGCGTCGGCGACCCTTCGCCGGTCCACACCATGGCGTCGAGCGCCAGACGCGCCACCATCTCGGGATGCCGTTCCGCGAACATCGCGGCGCGCAGCGCGCCCGAGGAAATGCCGTATACGAGGAAGGGCCGTTTGCCGCGTAGCTTCTGGATATAGAGCGCGGCGGCATAGCAGTCGTCGGCACCCTGCGAAATTGGCGCGTTGTTATCGCGATCCTTGGTGGAGCGGCCATAGCCCTCCATGTCGAGGCACCAGCAGTCGAAGCCGAGGCGGGCGAAGTGATCCATCGCGGATGAATCGGGCCGCCCCTGCACTTGCAGATCGAAAGTTGGCTGCGAAGCCATCGACGAGCCGTGCACGAACAGGATTGTGCCCACTGTCTTGGCCGGGTCGCCCGCGCATTTTTCGAACATGAACAGCTTCACACCGCCGTCCTTTGTCGTCCAATGCTCTTCGCCCTTGATTGCCGCGGCCGGCTTGCTCATTTCGTTCATCGGTCACCCATATTGGCTACTGAATTAGTTGATCGGTGGAATGTGATTGGCCTTGATGACGTTCGCCCATTTCGCAACCTGGGCGTCCATGAAAGTCTTGAATTCCGGCTGCGTCATCACGATCGGAGTGGCGCCGGTTTTTTCCCAGGCTTCCTTGATGTCGGGTCGCGCCAGGATCTTGGTGATCTCGGTGCTGAGCTTGTCGACGATCGGCTGCGGCGTTCCGGCCGGCGCCATGAATCCGACCCACAAGGTTGCCTGAAAACCGGGGACGCCGGCTTCCGCGATGGTCGGAACCTCGGGCAGAATCGCCGAACGCGTCGTGCCGCTGGTGCCAAGCGCGCGCACCATGCCCGCCTTGATCATCGGCGCCATGGTCGGCACCGAATCGAACAGGATCTGGATCTGGCCGCTGAGGATGTCGTTGCGGGCGCCCGTCGAGCCTTTGTAAGGCACATGCACAATATCGATGCCGGTGAGGTTCTTCAGAAGTTCGCCGGCCATGTGGTAGTTCGAGCCAGGGCCTGATGAGCCGTAATTGATGGTGCCCGGCTTGGCGCGGGCGAGCGCCAGCAATTCGCTGAGATTCTTGGCCGGCACCGATGGATGCACGACGAGGACGAGATCCGTGTCGATCAACGCCGCAACCGGCACCAGATCGCGCATGAGCTGATACTGTTTGTGGCCGTAGAGAGTTTCGTTGACGGTTTGTGTGCCCGACACCATCAGCAGCGTGTAGCCATCCGGCGCCGACTTGGAGACCACCTCCGTTCCAATGGTGGTACCGGCGCCGGGGCGATTCTCCATGATGAAGGTCTGGTGCAGGGACTTCCGCAATTCCTCCGCGATGGCGCGGGCATACACGTCGGTGGGGCCACCGGCGCCGAACGGTACGATGACCTTCACCGGCCGTGAGGGGTATTCATCCGCCTTGGCGGGTACCGTCGAGACGATGACGGTGCCTGCGAGCGCAAGTAGCGCTGAATAGTGTCGCAGAAGCTTCATGTTCTTTCCCGAGTTCATGCGGTTGCCGCCGCCGGCGGCGACTATCGAGGGCGGTTCGCGCCGCTGTCAATCATGGGAATATTCCCAGAGATTTCGGCCCGCGATCGCTCGTGGATGCCGTCCAAGGTTGGCTTGCCACTCCAACACCGCTGCGCTAAGCCTCGGTCGCTCCCGTCCTGGAGGCTTTTCCACACAAGTGAAGGCCTGATTGTGCGGGGTCACCGGCGCCTTTCGGGCTGCCGATCAGTCCAAGGCGGGCGTATATCGGGGTAGGCCGGGGCTGTACGCTTGAGGTCGCGATGAGCGCATTGCTGCTGGATTACCTGCCACTGGTTGTCTTCATCGCGGTCGCGCTCGTCATCGGGCTCGCGCTGCTGATCGCCCCCTTTATCGTCGCCTACAAGCAGCCGGATCCCGAGAAGCTGTCCGCCTACGAGTGCGGATTCAACGCCTTCGACGATGCGCGCATGAAATTCGACGTGCGCTTCTATCTGGTGGCGATCCTTTTCATCATTTTCGACCTCGAGGTGAGCTTCCTGTTCCCCTGGGCGATTGTGTTCCGGAAAATCGGGCTTTTCGGCTTCTGGTCTATGATGGTGTTCCTTGGCGTTCTCACCATCGGCTTCATATATGAATGGAAGAAGGGGGCGCTCGAATGGGATTGATCTGCCCATGACCCTGGTCGCACCCGCGCCAAAAGGCATTCTCGATCCGAACACCGGCAAGCCGGTCGGTTCGGACGATGCATTCTTTGCTGGCGTGAACGCCGAACTCTCCGACAAGGGCTTCATTGTCACGGCCGCCGACGACCTGGTCACCTGGGCGCGCACCGGTTCGCTGATGTGGATGACGTTCGGTCTGGCATGCTGCGCCGTCGAGATGATGCAGATGTCGATGCCGCGCTACGACGCCGAGCGATTCGGATTTGCTCCGCGCGCCTCACCACGCCAGTCGGACGTGATGATCGTCGCCGGGACACTGACCAACAAGATGGCGCCGGCGCTGCGCAAGGTCTACGACCAGATGCCCGAGCCGCGTTACGTGATCTCGATGGGATCATGCGCGAACGGCGGCGGCTATTATCACTATTCGTACTCTGTGGTGCGCGGTTGCGACCGCATCGTGCCGGTCGACATCTATGTGCCCGGTTGTCCACCGACGGCCGAGGCGCTGCTTTACGGCGTGATGCTGCTGCAGAAAAAAATTCGCCGCACCGGCACGATCGAGCGGTAGCAGTCATGCGCATGACCGACATCCCGTTTGGAACGACCGACTGGACGAGCATCGAGCCGACCACGCACAGCGGCGATGCTGGCGTCGCCACATGGCGTACGCGCCAGTTCGGCGACATCCGTGTACGGATGGTCGACTATTCACCCGGCTACGTCGCCGATCATTGGTGCGAAAAGGGCCACATCATCTTCTGCGTGGACGGCGAACTCACCACCAAGTTGAAGGACGGCCGCACGTTCACGCTCGCTCCCGGCATGAGCTATCAGGTGGCCGACGGCATCGATGCCCATCGGTCGCAGACCGCGCGCGGCGCGCGACTATTCATTGTGGACTGACATGGACGAAGGTCTCGACAGGCTTGGCCAAACGATCAAGGCGGCGTTGCCGGCATCGATCACCGGTTACGAAGTCGTGCGCGGCGAATTGACCGTCAGGGCCAAGGCCGCCGACCTCATCAAGGTGGTGGCTTTTCTTCGCGATGATCCGGCCTGCCAGTTTATCAACATCATCGACGTTACCGCGGTCGATTGGCCGACGCGCGAGCAGCGCTTCGATGTCGTCTATCACTTCCTGTCTCCGCGGCTGAACCAGCGCGTGCGCCTCAAGATCACAACGGATGAAACGACACCGGTGCCGTCGCTGATCAACCTGTTCCGCGGCGCCGACTGGTTTGAGCGCGAAACCTACGATCTCTATGGCGTACTGTTTACCGGCCATCCCGACATGCGGCGCATCCTTACGGATTACGGTTTCGAGGGGCATCCGCTGCGCAAGGATTTTCCGCTCACCGGGTTTGTCGAGGTGCGTTACGACGACGAACAGAAACGCGTCGTCTACGACAAGGTCTCGCTGGCGCAGGAGTTCCGCAGCTTCGATTTTCTGTCGCCCTGGGAAGGCACCGATTACGTGCTGCCCGGCGATGAGAAGGCCAAGACCGAAGGCAAGGGGTCGTAAGCATGAAAGCGACCCTGCAGGCCGGTCTCAAGCACTCATTCTCCTACGTGGTGCCCGAAAACAAGACGGTGCCCTACACCTATCCGGAATCGCCGATCATTGCGGCCATGCCGAAGGTTTTCGCGACCGGTTTCATGATCGTCCTGATGGAATGGACCTGCGCGCAATTACTCGATCAGTACCTCGACGCCGGCGAAGGCAGTCTCGGCACTCACGTCGACGTGTCGCATCTGGCAGCAACTCCGCCCGGCATGACCGTCAAGGTCGATGCGGAGGTCATTGAGGTGAGGGGCCGCAAGATCATGTTCAAGGTGCGCGCCCACGACGGCATGGACCTGATCGGCGAAGGGCGCCACGAGCGCGTCGCCGTGGTGTGGGATCGCTTCAACGCCAAGGTCGCGGAAAAGGCAAAGTCGGCGGCGGAGCTGGTGAGCTGATGGCCGAAACCGCGGTACGCAATTTCACGATCAACTTCGGACCGCAGCATCCGGCCGCGCACGGCGTGCTGCGGCTGGTGCTGGAGCTCGATGGCGAGGTGGTGGAACGCGTGGATCCGCATATCGGCCTGCTCCATCGCGGAACTGAAAAGCTGATCGAGGCCAAGACCTATTTGCAGGCCGTGCCCTATTTCGATCGGCTCGACTATGTCGCGCCGATGAATCAGGAGCATGCTTTTTGCCTGGCCGTGGAAAAGCTTCTCGGCATTCAGGTGCCAAAGCGTGCGCAATTGATCCGCGTGCTCTATTCCGAGATCGGCCGGCTGCTGTCGCATCTGCTCAACGTGACTACGCAGGCGATGGACGTCGGCGCGCTGACGCCGCCGCTCTGGGGTTTCGAGGAGCGCGAGAAGCTGATGGTGTTCTACGAACGCGCATCCGGCTCGCGCATGCACGCGGCCTATTTCCGGCCGGGCGGTGTGCACCAGGACCTGCCCTCGAAGTTGATCGACGATATCTATGGGTTTTGCGATCCGTTCCTCAAAGTGGTCGGCGATCTTGATGCTCTGCTCACCGGCAACCGCATCTTCAAGCAACGCAATGTCGATATCGGTGTGGTGTCGCTTGCAGATGCATGGAATTGGGGTTTCTCGGGCGTGATGGTGCGCGGCTCGGGCGCTGCCTGGGATCTGCGCAAGGCACAGCCCTACGAATGCTATTCTGAGCTCGAATTCGATATTCCCGATCGGCAAGAACGGCGACTGTTTCGACCGCTACCTGATCCGCATGGAAGAGATGCGGCAGTCGGTCAAGATAATGAAGCAGTGCGTGGAGAAACTGCGCTCGCCGGCCGGGCAGGGCCCGGTCACTGTCGATGATCAGAAGATCGTTCCGCCGAAACGCGGCGAGATGAAGCGCTCGATGGAGGCTCTGATCCATCACTTCAAATTATACACCGAGGGCTACCACGTGCCGGCCGGCGAGGTTTATGCCGCGGTCGAAGCACCGAAAGGCGAGTTCGGCGTCTATCTCGTCGCCGATGGCACCAACAAGCCATATAAATGCAAGATCCGCGCGCCGGGTTTCGCGCACCTGAGTGCGATGGACTTCCTTTGCCGTGGCCACATGTTGGCGGACGTGTCCGCCATTCTCGGTTCGATCGACATTGTGTTCGGGGAGGTGGATCGATGAGCGTTCGTCGTCTTGCTCCGCCCGAACTGCAGCCAAAGGAGTTTTCCTTCAGCAAGGACAATCTCGCCTGGGCGAAAGAACAAGTGAAGAAATATCCGGAAGGCCGTCAGCAATCGGCGATCATTCCGCTGCTGTGGCGTGCGCAGGAGCAGGCGGGCGGCTGGTTGCCGGAGGCGGCGATCCGCCATGTTTCGGACTTCCTCGGCATGGCGCACATCCGCGCACTTGAAGTGGCGACCTTCTACACGATGTTCAATCTGCAACCGGTGGGTAAATTCCACGTACAACTTTGCGGCACGACTCCCTGCCGGCTGCGCGGCGCCGACGATCTGGAGAAAGTCTGCCGCAAGCGTATCGGCGAGCAGGGTGACATCACCAAGGACGGCAAGTTCTCCTGGGTTGAGGTCGAGTGCCTCGGCGCTTGCGTCAATGCGCCGATGGCGCAGATCAATTACGACTATTACGAGGATCTGAGCGCCGAAAGCCTCGGGAAAATTCTTGATGATCTCGGCGCCGGCAAAAAAGTGAAGCCGGGACCGCAGGTCGACCGGCAACTCTCGGCGCCGGTTGGCGGCGCGACGACGCTCAAGGAAAAGGCGTGATGCTGGCTGACAAAGATCGCATCTTTCGAAATCTGTACGGCCAGCACGACTGGGGTCTCAAGGGCGCGCGTGCGCGCGGCGCCTGGGACGGCACCAAGGCCATTCTGGAAAAGGGCGCGATGCCATCATCGAGGAGGTGAAGACCTCCGGCTTGCGCGGGCGCGGCGGCGCCGGTTTCCCGACCGGGCTCAAATGGTCGTTCATGCCGAAGAAATCGGACGGCCGTCCGCAATATCTCGTCGTCAATGCCGACGAGTTCGAGCCTGGCACCTGCAAGGACCGCGAGATCATGCGGCATGACCCGCATCTGCTGGTCGAAGGTTGCCTGATTGCCGGTTGTGCGATGGGGGCGAATGTCGGCTACATCTATGTCCGCGGCGAGTTCATCCGCGAACGCGAGCGCGTGCAGGCCGCGATTGATGAAGCCTATGATGCCAAGCTGATCGGCAAGAACAACGTCAACGGCTGGGACTTTGATCTCTACGTCCACCACGGCGCCGGCGCTTATATCTGCGGCGAAGAGACCGCCCTGCTGGAAAGCCTGGAAGGCAAGAAGGGTCAGCCTCGCCTGAAGCCGCCTTTCCCGGCCAATGTGGGCCTCTACGGTTGCCCGACCACGGTGCAGAATGTTGAATTAATCGCAGTCGTGCCGGACATCATGCGGCGCGGTGCATCGTGGTTTGCCGGCATCGGCCGTCCGAACAACACCGGCACCAAGCTGTTCTGCATTTCCGGCCACGTCGAGCGGCCGTGCAATGTGGAAGAAGCCATGGGCATTCCCCTGCGCGAGCTCGTGGAAACCCACGCTGGCGGTGTGCGCGGTGGCTGGGACAATCTGCTCGCGGTCATTCCGGGCGGCTCGTCGATGCCGCTGGTTCCTGCCGGCAAGGACCAGGCCGACAGCCTGCTGATGGATTTCGATGGCTGCCGCGACAAGAAGTCGGCGCTCGGAACAGCCGCTGTTATCGTGATGGACAAGTCGACCGACATTGTCCGCGCCATGGCGCGAATCTCATACTTCTACAAGCACGAGAGCTGCGGCCAGTGTACGCCGTGCCGCGAGGGCATGGGCTGGATGTGGCGCGTGTTGACCCGCATGGCGGAAGGCCGCGCGCAGAAGCGCGAGATCGACATGCTGATGCAGGTCACGCAGCAGATCGAAGGCCATACCATCTGCGCCTTTGGCGATGGCGCGGCCTGGCCGGTGCAAGGTTTGCTGCGGCACTTCCGTCCGGAGATCGAGCGGCGCATCGACGAATACACGCGCAATGCCGACGCCCATGGTGCGGTGCGCGAGGCAGCGGAGTAGCGCCATGCAACAGCCGCCCAATACCCACCTTGCTCAACTCAACATCGGGCGCATCCGCCATGAGATCGATGACCCGCGCATGGCGGATTTCACGAACAACCTGGCGCTGGTGAACGGGCTCGCCGAGCGGACGCCTGGCTTCGTCTGGCGCTACATCGACGAAAGCGGCAACTCGACCAGCACACGGCCCTACGCCGACCCGCGCATCGCGGTCAATCTGTCGGTGTGGGAGAGCGTCGAGGCACTTGAGCGCTTCGTTTATCAGACGATTCACAAGCGCTTCTACAGCCGGCGCGCGGAGTGGTTCGAGCATTTTGAAGATCAGTATTTCGTGATGTGGTGGGTGCCTGCCGGCCACCGGCCAAGCGTCGAGGAGGCGGTAGCCCGGCTTGAACACCTCAAGCAACACGGGCCGAGCGACCATGCGTTCAATTGGGCGAGCGCTTCGGCTCAACTTTGGAAAACGGCGCGCTGCGCGCCCGGCGAGTCGGCAGCATGACGAATAGCGCCCGCCATCTCGCCCAGTTCAACATCGCGCGGATCCGTTATCCGCTTGACGATCCGCGCATGGCTGAATTTGTCGAGAATGTCGATCGCGTGAACAAACTGGCCGAACAGATCGACGGCTTCGTCTGGCGGCTGCAGGACGCGAGCGGGCACGCCATGAACCTGACGGTCTATGACGATCCGCGCATTCTGCCGAACCTGACCGTTTGGGAAAATGTCGAAGCGCTGGAGCGTTTCGTCTGGCAGACGCTGCATCGGCGTTTCTATGGTCGCCGCCGAGAATGGTTCGAACCGATCGAGACGCCGTTGGTGCTGTGGTGGATTCCGGCCGGACATCGGCCCGATCTGGCGGAAGGCGTAGCGCGCCTCGATCACCTCAAGGCGCATGGCGCGAGTGAATACGCGTTTGGCTGGGAAAGCATTCCGGCTGCACGGCTCTGGAAGGCGGCTCGCTGCGACAATCCAAGCGAGCACGCGGCATGATGGGGTTCGGAAAATTGGGTCGGGGACGTCAACCCGTGGAGCACGACCATGACCTTCGAAAACAGGAACTTGCGCTGCAAGGATTGCAGGTTTTGGTGGCCGACCGCGGAAGGGACCGGAAATGACCCCAGCCGCGATCGCTCGCTCCTTGGTCAGTGCCGGCGTCGTGCGCCGCCAGCGGACATCACCGATAAGCCCGACCATGAGCGGCATTATCCGTCATGGGCGACGACGAAGCGCGAAGACTGGTGCGGTGAGCACGAGCACATTTTGCATTGATGCGTGGACGAACTCAGGAAAATGACCAAAGTCATTGTCGACGGCAAAGAAATAGACGTTCCGCCGGAGTACACGCTGCTCCAGGCCTGCGAAGCCGCGGGCGCGGAAATTCCGCGCTTCTGCTTCCATGAGCGCCTCTCGATCGCCGGCAATTGCCGCATGTGCCTGATCGAGGTCGCTGGCATACCGAAACCGCAGGCCTCCTGCGCAATGGGCGTGAAGGATCTGCCGCCGAACAAAGACGGCTCGCCGAAAGTCCTCAATACCAAGACGCCGATGGTGAAGAAGGCGCGCGAAGGCGTGATGGAATTCCTGCTGATAAACCATCCGCTCGATTGCCCGATCTGTGACCAGGGCGGCGAATGCGATCTGCAGGACCAGGCCATGGCCTATGGCGTGGATGCGAGCCGCTACAGCGAAAACAAGCGCGCGGTCGAGGACAAATATATCGGCCCGCTCGTCAAGACGATCATGACGCGCTGCATCCACTGCACGCGCTGCATTCGCTTTGCGACCGAAGTCGCGGGCGTCCCCGAGCTCGGCGCCATCGGCCGCGGCGAGGACATGGAGATCACCACTTATCTCGAGCATGCGATGACTTCGGAGCTACAAAGCAACGTGGTCGATCTCTGCCCGGTCGGCGCGCTTACGTCCAAGCCCTATGCATTTGCGGCGCGGCCCTGGGAGCTCGGCAAGACGCAATCGATCGACGTGATGGATGCCGTCGGCTCTGCGATCAGGATCGACACGCGCGGGCGCGAGGTTATGCGCATTCTGCCGCGCGCCAACGAGGACGTGAACGAAGAGTGGATTTCCGACAAGACGCGTCACGTGGTGGACGGTCTGCGCACGCAGCGGCTCGACCAGCCCTACGTGCGCGGCAGCGGGCGGTTGCAGCCCGCCTCTTGGAAAGAAGCCTTCTCGGTGATCGCCGGCCGGGTGAAGGCGAGTGGCGGCAAACGCATTGGCGCGATCGTTGGCGATCTCGCTGGCGCGGAAGAAATGTTTGCGCTCAAGGAGCTGATGACCCGGCTCGGTAGCGCTAACATCGATGCCCGGCAGGACGGCTCGGTAGTCGATCCGAAGTGGGGCCGCGGGTCCTATTTGTTCAATGCGACGATTGCCGGAATCGAGCAGGCCGATGCGTTGCTGATCATTGGTTCGAATCCGCGCCGCGAGGCCGCCGTGCTCAATTCGCGCATCCGCAAGCGCTGGCGGGCCGGCAATTTCCCGATCGGGCTGATCGGTGAAAAGGCTGATCTCACGTATAAATATGACTATCTCGGCGCCGGAGCTGACACGCTCGCCAATCTTGGTGAGAGCAAGTTCGCAGACGCGCTGAAGGCGGCCGAGCGTCCGCTCATACTTCTGGGTGCAGGCGCGCTGGCGCGCAAGGACGGCGCTGCGATCGCATCCTTGGCCGCCAAGGCGGCCGCCGAGTTCGGCGCGATCAAGGATGGCTGGAACGGCTTCTCAGTGTTGCAAAGCGCTGCCTCGCGTGTGGGCGCGCTCGATCTTGGCCTGGTGCCGGGAGCGGGCGGCGCCGATGTCGCGCAGATGGCGGCGGGCGCGGTCGACGTGTTGTTCCTGTTGGGGGCCGACGAGATCGACGTTCAGCCCGGCCCCTGCGTCGTCTACATCGGTACACATGGTGACCGCGGCGCCCATCGCGCTGACGTTATCCTGCCGGCCGCTGCCTATCCGGAAAAATCCGCCACCTACATCAATACTGAAGGCCGCGTGCAGATGACGAGCCGCGCAGCGTTTCCGCCCGGCGAAGCGCGCGAGGATTGGGCGATCCTGCGCGCCTTGTCCGACGTGCTTGGTCAGAAACTTCCCTATGACTCGCTGAACGCATTGCGGCAGGCGATGTATGCCGCGCATCCGCATTTAATGCGCATCAACGAGATTGCGGCAGGCGACGCCGCCGATATCAAGACTTCTCGCCAAGCTTGGCGGCGCAGCCGATAAGGCGTCGCTGCGCTCATCGGTAACGGACTTCTACTTCACCAACGCAATTGCGCGCGCCTCCGCCATCATGGCCGAATGTTCGGCCCTGGCGCATGCGGCAGCCAAGACCGCGGCGGAGTAGGGCATATGATGGACTTCTTCTGGACCTATCTCTGGCCGCTCATCATCATCGTGGTGGAGTCGCTGGTTTTGCTGGTCGTCCTGCTAGTCGCCGTGGCTTACGTCCTGCTCGCCGACCGCAAGATCTGGGCCGCCGTGCAGATTCGGCGCGGTCCCAATGTCGTCGGGCCCTGGGGCCTGTTTCAATCCTTTGCAGATTTGCTGAAATTCGTGGTCAAGGAGCCGGTGATACCGTCCGGCGCGAATAAAGGCGTATTCCTGCTGGCGCCGCTGATCTCGTGCGTGCTGGCGCTGGCGGCCTGGGCGGTGATCCCGGTCAATGCGAAATGGGTGATCGCGGACATCAATGTCGGCGTGCTCTACATTTTCGCGATCTCGTCGCTGATGGTCTACGGCATCATCATGGCGGGCTGGGCGTCGAATTCGAAATACGCGTTTCTGGCGGCGGTGCGTTCGGCGGCGCAGATGGTGTCGTATGAAGTCTCCATCGGCTTCGTGATCATCACGGTTCTGCTGCTTGCCGGTTCGCTCAATCTCTCGGCCATCGTGCAGGCGCAGGACGGACCCTACGGATTCCTGGGTTGGTACTGGCTGCCGCTGTTTCCGATGTACGTCGTATTCTTTGTATCGGCACTGGCGGAAACGAACCGGCCGCCGTTCGATCTGGTGGAGGCGGAATCCGAGCTGGTCGCCGGCTTCATGGTTGAATACGGCTCGACGCTCTACATGATGTTCATGCTTGGCGAGTACGTGGCGATCTGCACCATGTGCGCCATGGCCACCATTTTCTTCCTGGGTGGCTGGCTGTCGCCGATTCCCTATCCGCCCTTCACATGGGTTCCGGGCGTCGTTTGGTTCACCATCAAGGCGTCGGGGTTCTTCTTTCTGATCGCCATGGCCAAGGCCATGGTTCCACGTTATCGCTACGATCAGCTCATGCGGCTCGGCTGGAAGGTGTTCCTGCCGCTGTCGCTGGCGATGGTGGCGATTGTCGCCGCCGTCATCCAGTACGGCGACCTGGCAAAAGCGGCGATGAAGTGAGGATGCGATGAGATTCGATCGCGCGGCCAAAGCCCTGTTCCTGATGGAGTTCGTGACCGGCTTCGTGCTGGCCATGCGCTATTTCTTCAAGCCGAAGGCCACGCTCAATTATCCGTTCGAGAAGGGACCGATTTCGCCGCGCTTCCGTGGCGAGCACGCCCTGCGCCGTTATCCCAACGGCGAAGAACGCTGCATTGCCTGCAAGCTGTGCGAAGCGATTTGCCCGGCGCAGGCGATCACCATCGAAGCGGGTCCGCGTCGCAATGACGGCACGCGCCGCACGACGCGCTACGACATCGACATGGTGAAGTGCATTTATTGCGGCCTGTGCCAGGAAGCCTGCCCGGTGGATGCAATCGTCGAAGGGCCAAATTTCGAATTCGCTACGGAGACCCGCGAGGAGCTCTATTACGACAAGGAGCGCTTGCTGGCGAACGGGGATCGCTGGGAGCGTGAGATCGCCAAGAATCTCGCGCTCGACGCGCCTTACAGGTGACGGCGATGAAAAGGACTCTTCACTTCCATCGCCGTCATGGCCGGGCTTGTCCCGGCCATCCCGACCATTCGCGCAATGCGTCCCTAAGACGTGGATGCCCGGCACAAGGCCGGGCATGACGGATGAGAGCGTGGAGCGCAGTTCATGATTGTCGCCGCGCTGTTCTTTTATCTCTTTGCCGGCATCTGCGTGGCGAGCGCCGTCATGGTGGTTGCTGCGCGCAATCCCGTGCATTCGGTGCTCTACCTCATCCTTGCCTTCGTCAATGCCGCCGGGTTGTTCGTGATGATGGGGGCCGAATTCCTCGCCATGATTCTGATCGTGGTTTATGTCGGCGCGGTCGCCGTGCTGTTCTTGTTTGTCGTTATGATGCTCGACGTTGATTTTGCCGAGCTCAAGCAGGGCGTGCTGCAATATCTTCCGATCGGAATGCTGATCGGCGGTATCTTTCTGGCCGAGTTGTTGTTCGTCGTCGGTGCCTGGGCGATCGGGCCGGGCATCCCGCAAGCGATCACCGCGCCGATCCCGACCAATATCACGAACACCGAGGCGATCGGTCTCGTGCTCTACACGCGCTATGTCTATTTCTTTGAAGCCGCGGGCATGATCCTGCTGGTTGCGATGGTCGGCGCGATCGTGCTGACGCTGCAGCATCGTCCGCGCGTGCGCCGCCAGGACATCGGCGAGCAGGTTGCACGCAAGCCTTCGGCATCGATCGAAGTGGTGAAAGTGCGCTCGGGCCAGGGTCTGGGGAGCAACGTATGACCATTGGCCTTGGGCATTATCTTTCGGTTGCCGCCATCCTGTTCACGCTGGGGATTTTCGGCATTTTCCTCAACCGCAAGAACGTCATCATCATATTGATGTCGATCGAGCTGATCCTGCTCGCGGTCAACATTAATCTGGTGGCGTTCTCCACGCATCTCGGTGACATCACCGGACAAATCTATGCGCTGCTGGTCCTCACCGTGGCGGCAGCAGAGGCGGCGATCGGGCTTGCCATCCTGGTCGTGTACTACCGCAATCGCGGTTCGATCGCGGTTGAAGACATCAATATGATGAAAGGCTGAGGGGCGTGTATCAAGCGATCGTCTTTCTCCCGCTTCTCGGCGCCATTCTGGCTGGCCTCATCGCGCTGGCCGGCGCACGCGCGCGATTCCCGGGAAAAGGCCCGGCGGCGGGCGGCGAAGACCATGCGAGCGACCACGGCGGGCATCATAGTGGGCCTGGCGTGCATGGCGGCGCCGTCATTCATTCCTCGCATCATGAGGCGGAAGAGCACGAGCCCGCGGCCGCGGGATCACGCACGGCCGAGTTGATTACGACGACGTTTTTGCTGATTTGCATGATCCTGTCGTGGATCGCCTTCGTCGATGTCGGCTTCGGGCATCACGACATGCGCGTGCCGGTGTTTACCTGGATGGCCGCCGGCGACCTGAAGGTCGAGTGGTCACTCCGCATCGACACGCTCACCGCCGTGATGCTGGTGGTGGTGAACACCGTATCGGCCTTCGTGCATCTATATTCGATTGGATACATGCACGAGGATCCGTACCGGCCGCGCTTCTTCAGCTATCTGTCGTTTTTCACTTTCGCCATGCTGATGCTGGTGACGGCGGACAATCTGGTCCAGCTGTTCTTCGGCTGGGAAGGCGTCGGTCTGGCGAGCTACCTGCTGATCGGCTTCTGGTATCACAAGCCGGAGGCGAACGCGGCCGCCATCAAGGCCTTCATCGTCAACCGCGTCGGCGATTTCGGTTTCGCGCTCGGCATATTTGCGGTGTTCATGCTCACCGGCGCGATCGACTTTGAAACCATATTCGCGCAGGCGCCGGCGCTCACCGGCAAGATGATCAATTTCTTCGGCTGGCAGGCCGACGCGCTGACACTGACGTGTCTGTTCCTGTTCATGGGTGCGATGGGCAAGTCGGCGCAGTTCCTGCTGCACACATGGTTGCCGGACGCCATGGAAGGCCCGACGCCGGTCTCGGCATTGATCCACGCCGCCACCATGGTGACCGCGGGCGTGTTCATGGTAGCGCGCCTGTCGCCGCTGTTCGAGCTCGCGCCGAATGCGCAAGCCTTTGTGACCTTGATCGGCGCGACCACTGCGATATTTGCCGCCACCATCGGGCTCGTCCAGAACGACATCAAACGAATCGTTGCCTATTCGACCTGTTCGCAACTCGGTTACATGTTCGTCGCGATGGGGGTGGGCGCCTACTCGGTGGGCATGTTTCATCTATTTACGCATGCCTTCTTCAAGGCATTGCTGTTCCTTGGTTCCGGCTCGGTGATCCACGCGATGCATCATGAGCAGGACATCCGCCATATGGGTGGGCTGAAGGATCGCATTCCCTACACTTACATCGTGATGATCGTCGGCACGCTGGCGCTCACCGGTTTCCCGCTCACGGCCGGCTATTTCTCGAAAGACGCGATCATCGAAGCCGCCTATGTCGGCAAAAACCCGGTGGCGCTCTATGCATTCATCTGCACGGTAGCGGCTGCGCTGCTTACCTCGTTCTATTCATGGCGGTTGATCTTCAAGACGTTCCACGGCGAACCGCACGACCGCCAGCACTGGAAAGACGCGCACGAGAGCCCGATGGTGATGCTGATCCCGCTCGGGTTTCTGGCCGTAGGCTCGGTGCTCGCCGGACTGCCGTTCAAGGAAATCTTCGCTGGTCATGGCGTCGAAGGATTCTTCCGCGAGTCGCTCACGTTCGCCAAAGGCAACAGCGTGCTCGAGGATATGCACCACGTGCCATTGCAGATCGGCATTCTACCGACTGTGATGATGGCGCTCGGATTTGTCATCGCGTGGCAGTTTTATATCCGCCGCCCCGACATTCCGGTAGAGCTCGCGCGCCAGCACGACTGGCTCTATCGCTTCCTTCTCAACAAGTGGTACTTCGACGAGTTGTATGACCTGATCTTCGTGCGGCCGACGAAATGGATTGGCCGCGAGCTTTGGAAGAAGGGCGACGGCTGGCTGATCGACGGCTTTGGCCCGGATGGTGTGTCCGCCCGCGTGCTCGACGTGACGCGCAATGTCGTGCGATTGCAGACCGGTTACCTCTATCACTACGCCTTCGCCATGCTGATTGGCGCAGCCGCCTTCATCACCTGGTTTATGTTTGCGGTGCGCTAGCCCATGGCAAAACTTTCCCAAATCATCTCAGAAGCCGTTCGTCCCCGCGAAAGCGGGGACCCAGGGCGGCATATTGCGAGCGCGTCAGCAGTTGCTCTGGATTCCCGCATTGGCGTGCGAAGTACGCCGTCCTTCGGACGGGCTATGCGCGGGAACGAACGGGGAGAGGGTAACGCCAATCACGGACGCCCCAGGCACAAAGGGGCACCACGATGAATTTGAATTGGCCCATTCTCTCCGTCGTCACCTTCCTGCCGGTCTTCGGCGCGGTGCTCATCATGGTGATGGTGCGCGGTAACGAGCGGTTTGCCCGCGGCACCGCGCGCTGGATATCGCTGTGGACGACGCTGGTGACCTTGGCGTTTTCACTGGTGATGGTCTGGCGCTTCGACGCGAGCTCGCCGGAATTCCAGTTTGTCGAGAAATACAACTGGCTCGGTATTGCCTCCTATCACATGGGTGTTGACGGCATTTCATTGCCGTTCGTGATCCTCACCACTGCGCTGATGCCGATCTGCATTCTGGCGAGCTGGACCGCGATCCAGACGCGCGTGAAGGAATACATGATCGCGTTCCTGGTGCTGGAGACCCTGATGGTCGGCACTTTCTCGGCGCTCGACCTCGTGCTGTTCTATCTGTTCTTCGAGGGCGGCCTGATCCCGATGTTCCTGATCATCGGTGTCTGGGGCGGTCCGCGCCGGGTCTATGCCAGCTTCAAGTTCTTCCTCTACACGCTGCTTGGCTCGGTCTTGATGCTGCTCGCTATCATGGCGATGTACTGGGACGCCGGCACCACCGACATCGTGACGCTGCTGCGCCACGGTTTCCCGCTCGGCCTGCAGAAATGGGCGTGGTTTGCGTTCTTCGCCTCGTTCGCCGTGAAGATGCCGATGTGGCCGGTGCATACGTGGTTGCCGGACGCGCATGTCGAGGCGCCGACCGCTGGCTCGGTCATCCTGGCCGCCATTCTTCTGAAAATGGGCGGCTACGGCTTCCTGCGGTTCTCGCTGCCGATGTTTCCATCCGCCAGCCACGAATTCGCGCCGCTGATCTTCACGCTGTCCGTTGTTGCCATCATCTACACCTCGCTGGTGGCGCTGATGCAGGAGGACGTGAAGAAGCTGATCGCTTACTCCTCTGTCGCGCACATGGGATTCGTCACCATGGGAATTTTCGCCGCCACGACGCAGGGCGTTGCCGGTGGCATCTTCCAGATGATTTCCCACGGCATTGTTTCAGGCGCGCTCTTCCTATGTGTCGGCGTGGTCTATGACCGCATGCATACGCGCGAGATCGCGGCCTATGGCGGGCTAGTCAACCGCATGCCGCTCTATGCCTTCGTATTCATGGTGTTCACGCTGGCCAATGTCGGTCTGCCGGGAACATCCGGGTTCGTCGGCGAATTCCTGTCGCTGATCGGGACCTTCAAGACCAACATCCCGGTCGCGACCATCGCCACCTTTGGCGTGATCCTGTCGGCGGCCTACGCGCTATGGCTTTACCGGAAGATGATCTTCGGCAACCTGAAGCCGGCGCTGGAGGGCATCCGGGACATCGGCTGGCGGGAAAGCGTGATATTCGCGCCGCTGGTCATCCTCACGATTTTGTTTGGCGTGGCGCCCAAGCCGGTGCTCGATATGTCGTCGGCGGCCGTCGCCCAACTTCTCGACAATTACAACCATGCGATCGCCGCCGCCAAAACCGCGGCGATGATCGCCCAATGAGCCCCGTGATGCAGGTGCTGCAAAATTCCGGATTGATGCCGCTGCTGCCCGAACTCGTGCTCGCGATCGGCGCCATGGTGATGCTGATGTTCGGCGTGTCCGTCGGCCAGGGACCGCGTGGCGCCGCCATCGTCAACGCCTTCTGCATTGCCATCCTGGTGCTGGCGGGCTTTGCCGTGGCGATGATGCCGCCGGGGCGGGAGTCGTTGTTCGGCGGCAGTTTCGTGGTCGATGATTATGCGCGCTTTCTGAAATTGCTCACGCTCATCGGGTCGGCGGGCGCTCTGGTGCTCTCACTCGATTATCTGACGCTCGAAAAGGAACAGAAATTCGAATATGGCCCGCTGTTCTTGCTCGCGACGCTCGGCATGCTGATGCTGATCTCGGCGTCGGACCTGATCGCGCTTTATCTCGGTCTCGAGCTGATGAGCCTGCCGCTCTACGTGGTGGCGGCCTCCAACCGCGACAATGTGCGATCCACCGAGGCTGGCCTGAAATATTTTGTGCTCGGCGCGCTGTCGTCGGGGATGTTGCTCTACGGTGCGTCGCTGATCTACGGATTCACCGGCACCGTGAATTTCGCCGGCATTGCCAAGGTGACGCAAAACGGCGCCAGCGTCGGGCTGATCTTCGGGCTGGTGTTCCTGTTCGTCGGCTTCTGCTTCAAGATTTCCGCTGTGCCGTTCCACATGTGGACCCCCGACGTCTACGAGGGCGCGCCGACCCCGGTCACTGCCTTCTTTGCCGCGGCACCCAAGGTCGCGGGCATCGCGATATTCGCGCGCGCGACCGTGGTGGCCTTTCCCGGCATCACGCATGAATGGCAGCAGATCGTGGTGTTTGTGTCGATCGCCTCGATGGCGCTCGGCGCTTTCGCCGCAATCGGCCAGCGCAACATCAAGCGGCTGATGGCCTACTCCTCGATCGGACACATGGGCTTTGCGCTCGTTGGCCTTGCCGCCGGCACGGCCGAAGGCGTGCAAGGCGTTCTGATCTACATGAGCATCTACGTTGCGATGACGCTCGGCACATTCGCCGTGATCCTCGCGATGCGGCGCGATGGAAAGCTGGTGGAAAATATCAGCGATCTCTCCGGCCTCTCGCGCACGCATCCGACGACGGCGTTTTTCCTCGCTGTGCTGCTGTTCTCGCTCGCCGGCATTCCGCCACTCGCCGGTTTCTTCGCGAAGTATTTTGTGTTCCTGGCCGCCATCAAGGCGGGGCTCTTTACGCTCGCCGTGATCGGCGTCCTCACCAGCGTGGTGGGCGCTTTTTACTATCTGACGATCGTCAAGGTCATGTATTTCGATGAGCCGGCGCGCAGCTTCCAACCGATGCCCGGGCTGTTGCGCTTGGTGCTCGGCCTGTCGGGGCTCGCCAATATCCTGTTCTTTGCCTATCCGGCGCCGCTGGTAAGCGCAGCGACGGTTGCGGCGAAGTCTTTGTTCTGACGCGCTCAAGAGCGCGCGCAAGCGAGATGTACCGCGAAGCCACGGGCCTGGCGGGGGTCCGACACATCGTTTACGAGACGCTCGGCTCGACCAATGCCGAGGCGCTGGCGCTTGCGCGTTCCGGCGAGCGTGGTCCGTTGTGGATTACCGCACAGAGCCAGAGCGCGGGTCGCGGCCGCCGTGGCAGCCACTGGATATCCCCGCCGGGCAATCTCTACGCAACGCTCCTGCTCACCGAGCCATCCGCGCCTGAACAAGCGCCGCAGCTATCGTTTGTCACCGCACTGGCCTTGCATGACGCGGTTGCGGCTAGCGCGCCGCAGCTTGGCCCCGTGTTGAAGGTGAAGTGGCCGAATGATCTGCTCGTCGGGCCGGCCAAGCTCGCGGGCATCCTGATCGAGGGGGAGAGTGACCCCATTTTCGCCGTCGCGATCGGCATTGGCGTGAACTGCGCAGCGCATCCATCCGATGTCGCCTATCCCGCGACCGATCTCGCGGCTTGCGGCGCCCTTGTCGCGCCGGACGCCTTGCTGGTTCACCTGGCGACGGCCGTGCAGCACCGCCTCGCGCAATGGAAAGGCGGGGCGGGATTTACTGCGGTCCGAGCCGATTGGCTCAAGCGCGCGGCTGGCCTCGGCGAGATTTTGCGTGTGCGGCTGTCGGCGCGTGAATTGACGGGCCGGTTTCAGGGCCTCGATGAGGCCGGGCGATTGCTGCTCGAGCAGGACAATGGCGTGACCACAATCACGGCCGGCGAAGTTTTCGGTATCGGAGCACCCTGACATGGCTGGGCCCCAAGACCTGGTGTTTGCGCCGCTTGGCGGTGTCGGCGAGATCGGCATGAATTTGTCGATCTATGGCATCGGCGATGAGCGCCGACGGACATGGCTGGCGATCGATCTCGGTGTTTCGTTCGCCTCCGAAGAGCACTTGCCTGGGATCGATCTGATCCTGCCTGACATTCGTTATCTCGTTGAGGAGCGCAAGAACCTCGTTGGACTTGTGCTCACTCACGCACATGAAGACCACTACGGCGCGCTGATCGAGCTTTGGCCGAAGTTGAAAGTTCCGATCTATGCCACCCCGTTCACGGCCGCATTGCTCGAAGCAAAGTGCGCGGGCGAGCCGGGTGCGCCGGAAATTCCGGTGAAAATCATTCCGGTTGGTGGCCGTTTCAGCGTCGGCCCGTTCGACGTCGAATTGGTGACTATGGCGCATTCGATCCCGGAATCGAACGCGCTCATCATCCGCACACCCGGCGGCACCGTTCTGCACACCGGCGACTGGAAAATCGATCCCACGCCGATCCTTGGCGATCGAACGGACGAGAAAAAGCTGCGCGCGCTGGGCGAGGAAGGGTGCCTGGCGCTCATCGGCGATTCCACCAATGCCGTGCGTGAGGGGCGGTCGCCGTCGGAAGCCGATGTCGGGAAAACCATCGCCGAGATCATCAAGAACGCGCGCGGCCGCGTGGCGGTCACCACATTCGCCTCCAATGTCGGGCGCCTGCGTTCGGTCGCCGATGCGGCGAAAGCCGCGGACCGCGAGGTGGTCGTGATCGGCCGCGCCATGGAGCGCGTCGTCCAGATCGCGCGCGAGACGGGTTATTTCGACGGCGTGCAGGATTTTCGCCCGATGGATGCCTATGGCTATCTACCGCCCAGCAAGGTCGTGGCGCTCTGCACCGGCAGCCAGGGCGAGCCGCGCGCGGCACTCTCGCGCATCGCCGAGGATCAGCACCCGGAGGTGACGTTCTCGCAAGGCGACACCGTGATCTATTCCGCGCGAACGATCCCGGGTAATGAAAAGGCAGTCGGCCGGGTGATCAATCTGCTGATCGAACAAGGCATCGAGGTCATCACCGACCGCACGCATCTGGTGCACGTGTCGGGCCATCCGCGTCGCGCCGAACTTGAAGAGCTGATCGGCTGGGTCAAGCCGAAGATTCTCATCCCGGTGCACGGCGAAGCGTTGCATCTGCACGAACACGCCGCGCTCGCGCGCCGCTGCGGCGTGCCCGAGGTGCTGCAATGCCGCAATGGCGACCTGATGCGGCTCGCGCCGAAGGCGGGCTTGATCGACGAAGTACCGGTCGGCCGGCTTTACAAGGATGGCATGCTGCTGGTCGAAGCGGATGCGCGCACGGTGGCCGACCGCAAGCGGTTGAGTTTTGCCGGCACGGTGTCGGTTGCGCTGGCGATCACCGACAAAGGCGAACTGGTCGATGATCCTTCGCTCGATATGATCGGCATTCCAGAGCGTGATCGCGACGGCGGCTCGATCCATGAGGCCGCCTACGACGCTATTGTCGAAACGATTAATTCCTTGCCGCGTGCGCGCAAACGCGATCCCGATGCGGTTGGCGAAGCCGTCAAACGCGCCGTGCGCGCCGCTGTCGCCCAGCGCTGGGGCAAAAAGCCGATGTGCTACGTGCATGTCTTGGACGTATGATAGCGCGCCGGAAACGAGGACAATCATGATCGGTCGTCTCAATCATGTTGCTATCGCTGTGCGCGATATCGCCAAAGCCTCCGCGGTCTACCGCGATACATTGGGCGCGGAAGTCTCGGCGAAAGTGCCGCAGCCCGATCACGGCGTTTCCACCGTTTTCATCACGCTGCCCAACACGAAAATCGAATTGCTCGAGCCCTTGGGCGAGAGCTCGCCGATCGCAAAATTTCTCGAGAAGAACCCCGACGGCGGGATTCATCACGTCTGCTACGAGGTCGATGATATTCGCGCCGCGCGCGACACGCTCAAGCGGCAGGGCGCACGCGTGCTCGGCGACGGCGAACCGAAAATCGGCGCCCACGGCAAGCCGGTATTGTTTCTGCACCCGAAAGATTTTTGCGGCACGCTCGTCGAGCTCGAGCAGTCATGAGCGTCTCGACCGTTATCGCGATCTATTTTCTGATCTGGTGGATAACGCTGTTTCGCAGTATTGCCGTGGGGTGTGCGCAATCAGGAAGAAAGCGGTGAGGTAACGCCGGGCACCGATCCCGGCGCGCCGGTTATGCACCGGATGTGGCGCAAGCTCGGCTGGACGACCGTATTCGCGACGATCATTTTTGGAATTCTCTTCGTGGTCTACACGCAGGGTCTGATCCCGTACGACATGCTGATGGCGATTTCTGGTCCACCGCGCCGTTGAGTTCGTGCGACGTAAAAAAAAGAGCAGGGCACGAAGCCCCGCTCGTCTCATTGTTAAGTCCTTGCCCCGGTTATTATCTGTTTTCCGGGTGGCTGCGACTAACGCGCCTAGGACTTGCTACCCTCCCAAGACTTGGACCGCAGTTTGGAGCCGGTCTTGCCGCCGGGTTCCGTTCTTACGGGCAAGGCGCACGCTAACCGATCATCAGAACGCTGTCACGACTATTTGTGCCATCAGCGTTCGATGACGACCGGCGCATCGAGCACGATCGGGTCACCCGCCGGGGGTCGAACAATCACCCGCGTTGCCCAGATGCCGGACGGCGCAAGCGTTAAGTCATTGATCAGCCAGCGGCCATCCGGTTGTTCGATTGCAGTGCGTCTGATTGTTGGGAGGCCGGCGGTTGGTGGATCGAGCTCCAGGCGCACATCCTTTGCCGGGTAGCTAGAAGAATCTTCGCGCGACACGCGTATCGTAACGTCGGTGCGTCCGGTGCGGCCGGGCTCGATGGTTACTTCAGCCATGACCTCGGACGTATGGATGTGCACAAAAGCGGCATCGGGCGGGATGCCTGCCGAAGCGGCATGGACGTGCAGGGCGGGCGGTAGCGTTCCAAGCAGCCCAACGAACAACAACACGCAGAGCCCGAGACCGATTTCAGCCAGGCTGTTGCGCAGGAGCGCGCGCAAAACGGCTGGCTTGGGCAGACGCGGTATCAGGTAGAATTTGTTGACGGCCGCGATCGCGATCATCGCTGCGAAAAGGACGATCTTGAGTGCCACCAGGCGCCCATAGTCCGAAGCTATCAGGTCGTGTGGCCCATTCAGCAGGTTCCAGCTGTTGAGGAGGCCGCTCGCCAGCAAAATTCCGACGCTGAAAACACCGAGCAGCGAGAAACGATCGACCACCCGGACCACAGCTGCGTCCCGGCGGCGTCCAGCACTGCGGCGCGCCCGCCAAAGGAGGAATGCGAAGGCCGGCAGGCCACCGAGCCAGGCGCCCGCGGCGAGCAAATGAAGCATGTCCGAGGCGAGATGAAGGTCCCCCGCCAAGCCCGGCGTTGCTCCGGCGTG
Organism: uncultured Alphaproteobacteria bacterium; assembly: GCA_963810125.1. Lineage (GTDB taxonomy): Bacteria > Pseudomonadota > Alphaproteobacteria > Rhizobiales > Xanthobacteraceae > Pseudolabrys. Next base: position 312,330 of record CAWEMK010000008.1, on the reverse strand, counting down.
GCCAACCAATGCAGGCAAAACAACAAAGGCGGCGGCGATGGTAACTTGTAACCTTCGCGTCGCCGGCCACGGCAATAGCAGCGCGAGCAGCAGCGCCAGTGCGAGGCGGATGCACCACACCAGCCCGAAGCGCGTATCCGTGAGTACCGGCCAAGCGCCGCCGTGCAGGCAAACGTCGGAGAACGATGTTCCCAGAATGTCGGATGCCAGCAAAACAAGCCAAACCGCGCCTGAGACCACAGCAGCCGCGAGCGCGAGCCAAACCCATAGGGTCAGCTGGCGGTGCAACGTTGCAAACCATGCCTTGCTTATGGCGGGTTCAGCCACCATGAAAATGAAACCGGTCGAGCCCGCCGCGAGCAGCGTTGCGGCGAAATGGACGCCCCGCACCAGGGTCAGCGGATCGACGGTCAATGGATGCCCTCGGCTCGCTGGCGCCTAGGGCGCGACGCGGAAGCTGAAACTCCCCTCGGAGCGATGAGTATCGACCGAGAGAACGCGCCACAACACTTTGTACGTTCCCGGCGACAAAGATTTTAGTGGTACGCGCAGCTGTGTGCGTTTGGCACGGTCGACCTCGGCTTTACCGGCTTGCATCGGTTCGCCCTTTTCGTCTTGCACGGTGATGTTGCTGAACGCCGGCTCCAGTTTATCGGTGAACCAGAGAACGACTTCCTTTGGTGGCTGCGCAACGGTGCTGCCAACAGAGGGGCTGGCGTGATCGAGAGTGGCATGCGCTGAGGCGGCGCAGGTCGTGGCAACGAGGAGAGCGATCGCGGTCAATTTGGTGCGCATAACTAGCGGCCGAGCATCGGCCTCCCTGTGTTGATGCTGTTTACGAAAATGGGGCGCCCCAGCGAGGTCGGGAAAATATCGTCGAGATAGAAGTGCAGCTGCCCAATGATACCAATGTTTCCGCCGCTTTGCCTGTTCACCGGAATCATGGCCTCGATCGCAACCTGGAACGTATTGCCGGCATAGATGATGCCAGGGTTGATGGTTCCGGTGGTTACGGTGCCGGATGTTGCTGTGTTGGAAACCGGCGTCTGCATCGAAGCCTCGACAATCGGAATCAGTCGGTTGATGAAATCGGGCAGACCGAGATCGACCACGGCGGATTTCAGATAAGGCAGGCTGTATTGGATCGTGCCGCCCCAATTGAATACGCGCGGGTGAAACTCCGTGTCGATATCCTGTTCACCGGTGTCGGGGTCAATGCTGGCCGTTGTGGTTTGCGATACGCCGGGGATCGCGTAGCCGAACTGGCCGGTGACCGCGAAGGGCCTCGCCCAATTCAGGCTGGCCGGCAGATCGCCGAAGCCTTTGCCGAAATAAAGTGTTGGCGTGTAGACGGTGAAGCGCTCGGCGCCGACATCCTGCGCGCCGCTGCCACCCCATTCGATTTCCAGTCCCGCCGACACGACAAATTCGTGTTCGGAGTTTTTGAGCAGCCGGTACTTAAACGTCGTCTCCAAATTCTGAAATCCGCGCGCGCCATTCATGGCGGGACCGCCCGGTGCATAGAGGCGTGACCACGTCGGGGCGAAAGAAACGGCAAAATCCTCGGTGATGCGTTTTGAGAATTCGGCCGATACATCGAGTTGCTTGAACGATGGATCGTCGCCGGTCTTCGACCAAGCGATGGTCGGGAAGGCGAGTTCGTCGTTCACTCCGGGATCGTCGATGGCAAGCGTCGCGGGGAACAAGCGGTTGCCAACGATTTCGTGCGCCTGTGCAATTGTTGCCGATGCCGTGAGGCCGGCGATGAGCATGGCCAAGACCCATAAATCGGGCCATGAATTGGCCCACGAATTGGGCCATGAATTCCTGAACATGGAAAGCTCCAGAGTCGCTGTGACGGTTTGTTGAGCCGCACGAAGTACGGCCGGCTACGTCAGGCGAAGGCTGGAGGGCCCCGAGCAAGCTTGGGATCGGCGGCGACGTCGCGGTGAGGTGTAATGACAAACGGGCGCAGCACCTGAAGGACATGCGCGGGCGCAAGGATGGCGGACAACGCGTTGAGCGGTACAGGCGGAGCAATTGTGCTGCAAAGATTGCAGTGATCACAGGCATGCGCGGGCGGGAGTATACCGTTGGCTGGCGTCTGGTCCGCCGGCGCCGATGCTTCGCTGTGACAAATGACCGTAAAAGGATCGACGGTTGGTGCCGCGAACGGTACGACGGCGGCCCATAGAATTGTGTGCAGGGCGATCGCAATGGTCGCCGCCACCCCCGCAATCCGTCTGATGCCCGCTCGCATACTGTCCTCAGGTCCGCCCAGCCAACCTAGCACTAATATTAGATGCTGCTGGCGTCGATAAATTCCCAAAAAATTGGCCCAGGCCTTGTGTTTTCGTGGCCGATCCGCTTTCACTCTGACGTCGTCACCTCGAATCTCTCAAGGATTCCATGCGCCTGTCCCGTTATTTCCTCCCGATTTTGCGCGAGACGCCGAAAGAAGCCGAGATTGTCTCGCACCGGCTGATGTTGCGCGCCGGGATGATGCGGCAGGAGGCCGCGGGCATCTATGCCTTTCTGCCGCTCGGCGTTCGTGTGCTGCAAAAGATCTGCCAGATCGTGCGCGAGGAGCAGAACCGCGCCGGCGCCATCGAAGTGCTGATGCCGACGATCCAGTCGGCCGACCTCTGGCGCGAGAGCGGACGCTACGATGCCTACGGCAAGGAGATGCTGCGCATCAAGGATCGCCACGAGCGCGATATGCTGTATGGGCCGACCAACGAAGAAATGATCACCGAGATCTTCCGCGCCTACGTCAAGTCGTACAAGGACCTGCCGCTCAATCTCTATCACATTCAGTGGAAATTCCGTGACGAGGTGCGTCCGCGCTTCGGGCTGATGCGTGGCCGTGAATTCCTGATGAAGGATGCCTATTCGTTCGATCTCGACCAGGCAGGCGCGACGCATTCCTACAACAAGATGTTTGTCGCGTACTTGCGCACCTTTGCGCGTCTCGGTCTCAAATCAATTCCGATGCGCGCGGAATCGGGGCCGATCGGCGGAAACCTCTCGCACGAATTCATCATCCTCGCGCAGACCGGAGAGTTCGGAAGTCTTTTGCCACAAGGACTATCTCGACATGGCGGTGCCGGCGGCGGACGTGAATTTCGACGATGTCGCGGGCCTGCAAGGCATCGTCGACAAATGGACGTCGCAATATGCGGCCACCTCCGACATGCACGATGCAGCGGTCTTCGCCAAAGTGTCGGCCGACAAGCAGGTGTCGGCGCGCGGTATCGAGGTCGGCCATATATTCTATTTCGGCACTAAATATTCCGAGCCGATGAGGGCGACAGTGACCTCGCAGGACGGCAAGGAAGTGCCGGTGCATGGCGGTTCCTACGGCATCGGCCCGAGCCGGCTGGTCGCCGCCATCATCGAGGCGTCGCACGATGAGGCAGGGATCATCTGGCCGGAGCCGGTGGCGCCGTTCAAGGTCGCGATCCTCAACCTGAAGCAGGGAGCATCCGAGACCGATGCGGCCTGCGAGCAGCTCTATCGCGACCTCAATGCCAAGGGAATCGAGGTGCTCTACCATGACCTCGACGAGCGGCCGGGCGCCAAATTTGCCGCCGCCGACCTTATTGGCGTCCCCTGGCAGGTGCTGGTCGGGCCCAGGGGCCTCGCCGAGGGCAAACTCGAGGTCAAAAAAAGGGCCGATGGTAGCCGGGAAAACCTCAGCCCTGCCGCTGTGCTGGACCTCCTGACGCGCTAGGCTGCGGAATTGCTGCGTTATATGCACGCAGCGCGCGAATAATCCTGTGTGTGGCCAATGGCCTTAGTCTCGCGCCATGGGCACGAATCCGCCAAAATCATCTGAACAGTCGAGCGCGGGAACCCATTAATGACCGAGCCCAACGGGACGCGGCCCTTTTCCCCGTTCGAATGGATGCTGTCGCTCCGCTACTTGCGCGCGCGACGCAAGGAAGGATTCATCTCGGTGATTGCCGGGTTCTCCTTCCTTGGCATCATGCTTGGCGTTGCCACGCTCATCATCGTCATGGCGGTGATGAATGGTTTTCGGAAAGAGCTGCTCGACAAGATCCTTGGCCTCAATGGCCATCTCCTGATTCAGCCGCTGGAAAAGCCGCTCACCGACTGGGATGAGGTGGCTGCGCGTGTAGCCGGCGTCAAAGGCATCCGTCTGGCCGCGCCGATTGTTGAAGGCCAGGCCTTGGCGTCCTCGCCGTTTAACGCCGGCGGTGTGTTGATCCGCGGCATTCGTCTCATGGATCTCGAAAAACTTCCCTCGATCGCCAACAACATCAAGCAGGGCACGCTCAAAGGGTTCGATGAAGACATGGGCGTTGCGATCGGCCGAAGGCTGGCCGATCAGCTGTCGCTGCGCTCGGGAGACAACATCACGCTTGTAGCGCCGCGTGGCGCGGTCACGCCCATGGGTACGACTCCGCGCATCAAGGTCTACAAGATCGCCGCGGTCTTCGAGATCGGTATGTCGGAATACGACAGCGCGATGGTGTTCATGCCGCTGAAGGAGGCGCAGGCCTATTTCAATCGCTCAGGCGATGTGACGGCCATCGAAATCTATACAGACAATCCCGACCGCGTCGACCGCTACCGCACAGCGGTGCAGGACGCCGCGCAACGGCCGATCTTCATGATCGACTGGCGACAGCGCAACGCGACTTTTTTCAACGCATTGCAGGTCGAACGCAATGTGATGTTCCTGATCCTGACGCTGATCGTGCTGGTGGCGGCGCTCAACATCGTGTCCGGACTGATCATGCTCGTGAAAGACAAAGGACAGGACATCGCCATCTTGCGCACGATGGGCGCTACCCAAGGCGCGATCATGCGCGTATTCCTGATCACGGGCGCCTCGATCGGTGTGGTTGGCACTATTGTCGGTTTCCTGCTCGGGGTCGTGATTTGCCTGAACATCGAGAGCATCCGGCAATTTTTGTCATGGCTCACGAATACGGAACTGTTCTCGCCCGAACTCTATTTCCTGTCGCATTTACCTGCCGATATGGACTCAGGCGAGACGACGGCGGTGGTCGTGATGGCGCTGATGCTGTCGCTGCTGGCGACCCTCTATCCATCCTGGCGCGCTGCACGCCTCGATCCGGTGGAGGCGCTGCGCTATGAGTGAGGCCTACACTGCCGTGAGAGTGGAAATGGTCGACCAGCAACAACCATCGGCGCAGCCGAAGGAAGAGGAAATTCCGATCCTGTTCCTGCAGGACGTCGAGCGTCATTACCGGCAAGGCGACGAGACGGTCAATGTGCTTACCGGTATCGAACTCGCATTGTGGAGCGGCCAGTCGGTGGCGCTCGTGGCGCCCTCGGGCGCGGGCAAGTCGACGCTGCTCCACGTGGCCGGCCTGCTCGAACATCCCGACCACGGCGACGTCTATATCGACGGGCGCTCGACCGCGATTTTGGCCGATCACGAGCGCACGCGCATTCGGCGCAACGAGATCGGTTTCGTCTATCAGTCGCATCATCTGCTGCCGGAGTTTTCCGCGCTCGAAAACGTCCTGCTGCCGCAGATGATCCGCGGACTGACGCGCAACGAAGCAAAAGCGCGGGCGGTCGAATTGCTGACTTACCTGGGCCTCAGCGGCCGCCTCAACCATCGGCCGGCGGAACTGTCGGGGGGCGAGCAGCAGCGAGTTGCCATCGCGCGCGCGGTTTCCAATGCCCCACGCATCCTCCTGGCTGATGAACCGACCGGAAATCTCGACCTGCATACGGCCGAACACGTCTTTGGCGCCCTTTCACAGCTCGTCACGGCGTCAGGCCTCGCCGCCGTCATCGCCACCCACAACATGGACCTCGCGGCCCGCATGGATCGACGGGTTACGCTGCGGGATGGGAAGCTCGTGGAATTGGACTGATCGAGAGCAGGAGCGTCCCGCAGTTCCTCATAAATTACATGAGGATAACTCACTAAGTATAGATCAATGAATGCATAACTGAATTCAGTGCCCGGGTCTTGACTCAAGAACAAACACTGAACTATGTTCTCTCTCTGTTCTGTGGGAGAGAGCCATGAAAACAATGCTCAAAGCCGTGATCCAGGAGGCCGCCGCGCTGGCCTCACTGTCGTTGTTCGTCGGAATGATCGCCATCTGGACCCAGGTGCTGGGAAAACTCTGAGGCTCCGAACTACGGGCTTTCAGTCGTCATGGCCGGGCATAGCCCGTCTTGAAGACGGGTGTGAACGCCCTGATGCCCGGCACAAGGCTTGTGCTCGGGCCGGCTGAAGGCCGGACCCGAGTGCCGGGCATGACGCGCGAGATCGCCCTGCGAAAAGCGGGCATAGCGGCTTCCGCGGCGTCGTTCACGGTGGACAGAACAGGGCTGCGTCCCCACTCTGGCGGTGACAAGGAATCATCCAACCTTCGAGCACATATGCCCGGCCTCGATTTCGTGCACTTGCACGTGCACTCGTCCTATTCGCTGCTGGAAGGCGCGCTGCCCATCGCGCGCCTCGCCGAATTGGCGAAGGCCGACCGACAGCCGGCGCTGGCCCTCACCGACACCGACAACATGTTCGGGGCGCTGGAATTCTCCGAAAAGCTGGCGGGTTATGGCATCCAACCGATTGTCGGCTGCGCACTCGCGATCGATTTCGACGACACGGATCATGGTCCGCGCAACGGCAACGTACAGCCCGAACGCACGCGCATCGTGCTGCTGGCGGCGAACGAGCAAGGCTACCGCAGCCTGATGCGGCTCAATTCGCGCGCCTTTCTGGATACGCCATCGAATGAACCGCCGCGGCTCGAGCTCTCATGGCTGGAAGGGGAAACCGACGGCATCATCGCGCTGACCGGCGGCCCGGGTGGCCCGCTCGATCATGCGATTGCCGCCGGACAAAGCCATCTGGCGGCTGCCCGTCTCGACACACTGATCAGGCTGTTTGGCGACCGGCTTTATATTGAGCTGCAACGCCACGGCACCGCCGCCGAACGGCGCAGCGAATCGATGCTGATCGATCTCGCCTATGCCAGGCGCGTGCCGCTGGTGGCCACCAATGAACCGTATTTTGCGACCGTGCAGGATTACGAAGCTCAGGACGCGCTGATCTGCATCGCCGAAGGGCGGCTGCTCTCGGAAAGCGATAGGCGCCAACTGACAGCCGAGCACCGCTTCAAAAGCCGCGCGGAGATGGTCGAACTGTTTGCCGACCTGCCCGAGGCGGTGGCTTCGACGGTCGAGATCGCACAACGCTGCGCTTTCCGCCCGCGGACGCACCAGCCGATCTTGCCGCGCTTCTCAGTTGGCGAAAACGACAAGGCACTCGACGAGGCGAGTGAGCTGCGCAAGCGCGCGGAGGAGGGGCTTGAGCAGCGTCTGCAAACTGCGGGCGTCGCCCTTGGTCATACGGTCGACGAATACCGCGAGCGGCTCGATTTCGAGATCGGCGTGATCGCGGGGATGAAATATCCCGGCTACTTTCTGATCGTGTCCGACTTCATCCAATGGGCGAAGAAACAAGGAATACCTGTTGGTCCAGGCCGCGGTTCAGGCGCAGGCTCGCTCGTCTCCTACGCGTTGACAATTACCGACCTCGACCCGATCCGTTTCGGCCTGCTGTTCGAGCGCTTCCTCAATCCGGAACGCGTGTCGATGCCGGACTTCGATATCGACTTCTGTCAGGAGCGCCGCGATGAGGTCATCCGCTACGTGCAGGAACGTTACGGGCGCGACCAGGTGGCGCAGATCATCACCTTCGGCACACTGCAAGCGCGCGGCGTGCTTCGTGACGTCGGCCGCGTCCTGCAAATGCCGTACGGGCAGGTCGACAAACTCTGCAAACTCGTGCCGCAAAATCCGGCCGCCCCGGTCTCGCTCAAGCAAGCGATCGAGGGTGAGCCGCGCCTGCAAGCCGAACGCGACGGCGACGCCGTGGTCAAGCGCGCCTTCGACATCGCTCAGAAGCTCGAAGGCCTCAACCGCCACGCGTCAACGCACGCCGCCGGTATCGTGATCGGCGACCGACCGCTGTCCGAACTGGTGCCGCTCTATCGCGATCCGAAGTCCGATATGCCCGTCACCCAGTTCAACATGAAGTGGGTCGAGCAGGCAGGGCTGGTGAAGTTCGACTTCCTCGGGCTCAAGACCCTCACGGTCCTGCAAACGGCAGTCGCGCTGGTGAAACGGCGCGGGATCGATATCGATCTCGCTGCAATCCCGCTCGACGACAAGAACACCTACGATCTGCTGGCGCGCGCCGAAGCGGTCGGGGTGTTCCAGCTGGAAAGCGCGGGCATGCGTCGCGCGCTGCTCGATATGCGGCCCGACCGCTTCGAGGACATCATCGCGTTGGTCGCACTCTACCGGCCAGGCCCGATGGCGAATATTCCGACATATTGCGCGCGCAAGCACGACATGGAGAAGCCAGACTACATCCATCCCAAGCTCGAGCCGATCCTGAAGGAGACCTTCGGTGTCATCATCTACCAGGAGCAGGTGATGCAGGCAGCGCAGATCCTAGCCGGCTTTACGCTCGGCCAGGCGGATCTTCTGCGCCGCGCCATGGGCAAGAAGATCCGCAAAGAGATGCAGGATCAGCGCAAGCATTTCGTCGCAGGCTGCATCGAGCACGGTGTGGAGCGTCACCAGGCCGACGCGATCTTCGATCTGCTCGAGCGTTTCGCCGAATACGGCTTCAACAAGAGCCACGCGGCGGCCTATGCGCTGGTCGCCTATCAAACGGCATACATGAAGGCGAATTTCCCGGTCGAGTTCCTGGCGGCGACCATGACGCTAGACATGGGCAATACCGACAAGCTCGCCGAATTCCGCGCCGAGGCCGAGCGTCTCGGTATCAAGGTTGATCCGCCGTCGATCAACCGTTCCGCAGTTGATTTCGAAGTCGACGGCAACACCATTATCTATGCGCTCGCCGCGCTCAAAGGCGTCGGCAAGCAGGCGGTGGAAGCAATCATTGCCGCGCGGCAGAACGGCGCGTTTGCCGATCTTGCTGACTTCGCGGCACGGGTTAATCCGCGCGCCGTCAACAAGCGCGTGCTGGAAAGTCTCGCGGCGGCCGGCGCCTTCGATGCATTCGAGCGAAACCGCGCGCGCGTCTTTGGCGCGGTCGACGCCGTGCTCGGTCGCGCGCAACATGCGCACGACACCGCCGCAATCGGTCAAAGCGAATTATTCGGCGGCGGCGGGACGCGCGAGGCCATCGCATTGCCACAGATCGAGGCATGGCTGCCGGCCGAACGGCTGCGGCGCGAATACGAAGCGGTCGGATTCTTCTTGTCGGGCCATCCGCTCGACGATTACGCCGCGGTGCTCAAGAAATTGCGGGTGCAGCCGTGGGCGGAATTCGCGCGCGCCGTCAAAGGCGGCGCGACCGCAGGCCGCGTCGCCGCCACCGTTGTGTCGCGCACCGAGCGGCGCACGCGGATGGGCAGCAAGATGGGCATCATAGGTCTCTCCGATCCGACCGGGCATTTCGAGGCCATCATCTTCTCGGAGGGTCTGGCCGAACATCGCGATTTGCTCGAACCGGGAACGGCCGTGCTTTTGTTCCTGTCAGCGGAAGTGCAGGGCGACGAGGTGCGCGCGCGCATCCAGTCGGCCGAGCCGCTCGACAGTGCCGCTGCCAATTTGCAAAAGGGCTTGCGCGTATTCCTGCGCGACGGCGCCCCGCTCGATGCCGTGGCCAAGCGTCTTGAACCGGCGGTGCGCGCCGCGCAGACCAACGGCGACGGGGAGGTGAGCGTTGTGTTGCTGCTTCAGCGCGGCACCGAAGTCGAAGTGAAGCTTCCCGGTCGCTTCAAGGTCTCCCCGCAGATCGCCGGTGCGATCAAGGCGGTCCCCGGCGTGGTGCAGGTCGAGGCGTTGTAAGCACCGGGGTGCCACACAGATTGCGTCATGCGCGGGCTTGTCCCGCGCATCCATGATGAGGCGCAGCCGACTACCATTCTTACGGCCGTCCTTAAGGGGTAGCCTCATGGATTGCCGGGTCAAGCCCGGCAATGACAGCGGAGGGGCTGGAGCGGGCACAAGCGGCGAGGCAGAATGTGCCGTTATGCCAAAGCACTTCTCCCGCCGAGATATTCTCAAGAGCGCCGCCGCGCTGCCGCTGGTCTATGCGACACCGTTGTGCGCAGCGCCGCCGCCGCCGGAGGCAATCACAGCGGCGCTGGTTGCGGCCGCGACGAAGGAAGGTCAGGTCACTTGGTACACATCGGCTGATCTTCAGCTCGCTGAAAAAGTCGGCAAGGCATTCGAGCAGAAGTTTCCCGGCATCCGCGCCCGCGTCGAGCGCGCCGGCGGCGAGCGCATCTTTGCGCGCGTAGCGCAGGAATATTCCTCTGGTTTACATATCGCCGATGCGGTCAGCACGGGCGACGCCGCGCAATTTTTGGCATGGAAGCGTCAAGGTTGGCTTGCGCCTTATGTGCCGGAGGATGTCGCGAAACATATCCGGCCGGACCATCGCGATCCCGACGGAACTTACGCGACGGTGCGCTCATCACTTTGTGTGATGGCCTACAACACGGAGCTGGTGACGCGCGACGAAGCGCCGAACAGTTTCGCCGGCCTGCTCGATCCGAAATGGAAGGGCAAGATCGTGAAAGCGCATCCGAGCTACAGCGGCACCATCATGACTTCGACGTACCAGATGGTGCGCGAACTGGGTTGGCCCTATCTCGAGAAGCTCGCGCAGCAGCAGGTTCTGCAGATCCAATCCGCCACCGACACGCCGAAAAAGATCGTGCTCGGCGAGCGGCCGGTGATGGCGGACGGCAATGAATTGAACGTGTTGCTGCTCAAGGAAGCGGGCAAGCCGATCGAAATCATCTATGCGACCGAAGGCACGCCATCGATCGTGCAGCCGTCGGCCGTCTTTGCGACGGCACCGCATCCGAACGCGGCGCGGCTTTTCCAGAATTACCTGTTCAGCGTTGAGGCGCAGCAACTGTTCGTCGATCTGGGCGGCCTACGCTCGTTGCACGCGCTGGTGAAAGACAAACCGGGCCGCACGCCGCTGTCGGCAATCAAGGTGTGGAAGGATGACCCCGCCGCGGTGGAAACGCAGGGCGAGGAGATCAAGCGCCGCTATTCGCAAATCTTCCACGTGTGACCACCATCTGCCGATTTTGTAGAAGTTGTGGGGTCAAGCGTGGCAACGACATTGGAAGGACGGAGCCGGGCAGGCATAGCTAAGCGTCTGACGTGCCTTGCATTCCGGAAATCGCACCTATATAAGCCCGGCATCACTCACGCGGACGTATGGCTTTAGGCCCCGACAATGGGTCAAAAAGGCCGTCCGGTGGCCCAATCGGGCTCACAACCGTCCGCGGCGGATCAACCGGAGAAGATTTATGGCGCTTCCTGACTTTTCAATGCGTCAGCTTTTGGAAGCTGGCGTGCACTTCGGCCATCAGGCCCACCGCTGGAATCCGAAGATGGGCTCGTACATCTTCGGCACACGCAACAACATCCATATCGTCGATCTCGCCCAGACCGTGCCGATGTTGCATCGCGCATTGCAGGCGGTGAGCGACACTGTCGCCAAAGGCGGACGCATTTTGTTCGTCGGCACCAAACGTCAGGCGCAGGACTTCGATCGCCGACGCGGCCAAGCGGTCGGCTCAGTATTACGTGAACTCGCGTTGGCTCGGCGGCACGCTGACCAACTGGAAAACCATCTCCGCTTCGATCGCGCGGCTGCGCAAGCTCGACGAGATGCTCAGCTCAGGTGACACTGGCGGCTATACCAAGAAAGAGCGCCTCACGATGCAACGCGAGCGCGACAAGCTCGACCGCTCGCTCGGTGGCATCAAGGACATGGGCGGCGTGCCAGACCTTTTGTTCGTAATCGACACCAACAAGGAAGACATCGCAATCAAGGAAGCGCAGCGCCTCAACATTCCGGTTGCGGCCGTTGTCGACACGAATTGCGATCCGGCGGGCATCACGTATGTCGTGCCGGGCAATGACGATGCCAGCCGCGCGGTTTCGCTTTACTGCGACCTCATTGCAAAGGCTGCGATCGATGGCATCTCGCGTGCGCAAGGCGAAATGGGCGTGGACGCCGGCGCGGCGGAAAAGCCCATCGTTGCCGAGACAATCCCGACGGCGCCTGCTGCGGGCGATCTCGGCTTCGAGCAATTGCCGGGTCCACGTGGCGCTGCCGACGATCTCAAGAAACTGCCGGGTGTTTCGCCGGCAATCGAGAAGCAGCTCAACGATCTTGGCATCTTCCATTTCTCGCAGATCGCCGAGCTCAACGACAAGGCCGCGCACAATGTGGGCGAAGAAGTAGGCCTGCCGGGCCGCGTGCCCGGCTGGGTCACAAAGGCCAAGGAATTGACGGCGGAATAACGCCGCCTCGTTTCCATTGATAACGACCGCCGGCCGCGTATTGCGCGGCTGGGGCGGATAAAGGATCAGGTTCGATGGCAAATATTAGCGCCCAGATGGTCAAGGAGCTGCGCGAGTCCACCGGCGCGGGCATGATGGATTGCAAGTCCGCGCTGACCGAGACCAATGGCGATATGACGGCGGCGCAGGACTGGCTGCGCAAGAAGGGTCTGTCCAAAGCCGCCAAGAAGGCCGGCCGCGTCGCGGCCGAAGGACTTATCGGTGTCCTGGTGCAAGGCACCAAGGGCGTCGTCGTCGAGGTCAATTCGGAAACCGACTTCGTTGCGCGCAACGATCTGTTCCAAGGTCTCGTCAAGATGATCGCTGACGTCGCGCTGTCGGTTGGCAACGACGTTGATAAGATCAACGCGGCGAAAGCCGGTAGCATTTCGGTAGCCGAATCGATCTCGGACACGATCGCCAAGATCGGCGAGAATATGACACTGCGCCGCGCCGGCGGTCTTTCGGTCGGAAAGGGCGCAATCGGCTCCTACGTGCATAATGCGGTCATCGACGGCCTCGGCAAGATCGGCGTGATCGTCGGGCTTGAATCGTCCGGCAAGGCCGACGAGCTGACCGCAATTGGGCGGCAGGTGGCAATGCACGTCGCCTCGGCCAATCCCCTGGCGCTCGATGCGGCCGCGCTCGATCCTGCGGTTGTGGAGCGCGAGAAGAATGTGCTCGCCGACAAGTTCAAGCAGCAGGGCAAACCGGCTAACGTGATCGAGAAGATTGTCGAGTCGGGATTAAAGACGTTCTACAAGGAAGTGTGCTTGCTCGAGCAGCCTTTCATTTTCGACGACAAGAAAAGCGTCGCGCAGGCACTGAAAGAAGCCGAGGGCAAAGTGGGCGGGCCGATCAAGGTGACGGGCTTCGTCCGGTTCGCGCTCGGTGAGGGCATCGAGAAGCAGGAAACCGATTTCGCCGCCGAGGTCGCGGCCGCCGCAGGCCAAAGCTGATAGCGGCGCGCAGCAGAATTGAGGATCGCATCGCATGAGTGATCCGCTCTACCGACGCGTGATCGTCAAGCTGTCCGGTGAGGCGCTCACCGGCAAGCAGGGTTTCGGCATCGATCAGGCAACTGTCGAACGTCTCGCCACCGATCTTGCGGCGGCCGCCAAGCTTGGCGTCGAACTCGGCGTCGTGGTCGGCGGCGGCAATATCTTCCGTGGCGTCGAAGTGTCGGAACGCGGCGTGCCGCGACCGGTCGGCGACACCATGGGCATGCTGGCGACTGTGATGAACTGTCTTGTTTTGGAAGCCGCAATCGAGCGGGCCGGATGCGAGGCGCGTACGTTGTCTGCGCTCGCGATGACCGCAGTGTGCGAAACCTATAACCGCAAACGCGCGATGAAAAACCTCGGCAAAGGCCGCGTCGTGTTGCTTGCTGCCGGCACCGGGAATCCCTTTTTCACGACGGACACCACTGCCGTGCTGCGCGCGGCAGAACTCGAAGCGCAGGCTGTACTTAAGGCGACGAACGTGGACGGCGTTTACACCGCCGACCCGAAAAAAGACCCGAAGGCGAAGCGTTACGACAAGCTGAGCCACCAGGAAGCGCTTGAAAAAGACCTCAAGGTCATGGATGGCGCTGCCTTCGCGCTTGCCCGAGAAAATCGGATGCCTATCATCGTGTTTTCGATTGCGGAAAAGAGCGCCATCGAAGCCGTACTACGCGGCAAGGGGCACGCAACCGTCGTCGGTTAGGCCGGCGCAGCGATTGCGGCTTCGTTTACTGGCGCGGGTTCGAGGAATTGCCATGACAAGCACAACGCACGACATTAACGAAATCAAGCGCCGCATGCAGGGCGCGAGCAGCGTTTTGAAAACGGAATTGTCGGGCCTGCGGACGGGGCGCGCTTCGGCCCATCTGCTCGATCCGATTATGGTAGAGGCCTATGGCGCGCAGATGCCGCTCAACCAGGTTGCTACGGTGAGCGTGCCCGAACCGCGCATGATCTCTGTGAATGTCTGGGATCGTTCGCTCGTGCATCCGGTGGAAAAGGCGATCGTGAACTCCAATCTCGGACTGTCGCCGGCAACCGAAGGTCAAACCATCCGCTTGCGCATTCCCGAACTCAACGAGGACCGGCGCAAGGAACTGGTCAAGGTGGCGCACAAATATGCCGAGACGGCGCGCGTCGCCGTGCGACATGTCCGGCGCGACGCTATGGACGTCATCAAGAAGCTCGAAAAGGATCACAAGATCAGCAAGGACGATCACGATCGCTTTTCCGGCGATATCCAGAAAGCCACCGATGCCGGCATCGCGGAGATCGACCACATGTTGTCGTCGAAAGAAAAGGAGATCCTCACGGTCTGAGGTCGTTTTTTATGCCCGAGGCCGAAATCCAGCAGACCGCTCCGCCGGCATTCGATGTGCCGCGGCACGTTGCCATCATCATGGATGGCAATGGCCGTTGGGCGGCAGCGCGCGGGTTGCCGCGCGCGGAGGGGCACCGGCGTGGCGTCGAGGCGTTGCGGCGGACCATTCGCGCCGCCGGTGAAATCGGCATCAAGATTGTCACCATCTTTTCCTTCAGCGCGGAAAATTGGTCGCGACCGGCGACTGAAATCGTCGAACTGATGGGGCTGTTGCGCCGTTTCGTCCGCAATGATCTGGCCGAACTTCACAAAAGCAATGTAAGGGTTCGTATTATTGGCGAGCGAATGGGCCTCGACCCCGATATTGGACGGCTGTTGATCGAAGCCGAAGAGCTTACAAAGAATAATGACGGCCTCATATTGGTGGTGGCGTTTAACTATGGCGCGCGGCAGGAAATCGTGCGCGCCGTGCAGCGCGTCAGCGAAGAAATAGCAAACGGGCGGATGACCGCCGCCGGTATCGACATGGATTCGATCACGCGCTTCCTTGATGCGCCTGACATTCCTGATCCCGATCTCATCATCCGGACGAGCGGCGAGCAGCGCCTGTCGAATTTCCTGCTTTGGCAATCGGCCTACAGCGAGCTGGTCTTTGTGCCGACCTATTGGCCGGATTTTGATCGTGCCACACTCGAATCCGCCATTCGCGAATATCAGCAACGCGAGCGGCGGTTCGGTGGCCTCGTCGCGCAGACCGGATCCTGATCCGTGGTCGGTGCAGACCCCGCGTCTCGAGCGCCCATGTCCATGAACAATCTGGCGCTGCGCATTCTCTCGGCCGCAGTTCTGGCGCCGCTCGCTATATTTGCCGCCTATTACGGTGGCTGGGTATTCGTTCTCTTCTGGGGCCTGGCTTCGGTCGCCGTCTTGTGGGAGTGGACGACCATGGTCGTGGGTGCATCCCACCGCCTAATGTTTTCCTCCTGCGGTGGCGCGGTTGCGATTGCAGGCTTTGTTGCGTGGCTCGGCCGTCCAATCGTTGCGATATTGATGGTGGGGCTGGGCGCGCTGGCCGCTGCCATATTCGCGCCCGATGAGCGGCGGGTCTGGGTGACGGCCGGCATTGGCTACGCGGGAGCGCTGCTATTGGCGCCGGTTTTTCTGCGCGCCGATGACATGTTCGGATTTGCGGTGATCGTGCTACTGTTCGCCATTGTGTGGACGACCGATGTATTTGCCTATTTTGCCGGCCGCGCCCTGGGCGGACCAAAGCTGCTGCCTGTTGTGAGCCCGAAAAAAACCTGGTCCGGCGCAATTGTTGGCGCGATCGGCGCCATTCTGGTCGCGCTATTCGTCGCAAGCTTGTTCGGGTCGTTCAACAGAACGGCAATCATCGTTATCGCCTTAGTCTTGTCCGTGGTGTCGCAATGCGGCGATTTATTCGAGTCATGGGTCAAGCGGCAATTCGGGGCGAAGGATTTAAGTCATCTCATTCCGGGTCATGGTGGCGTAATGGACCGGCTCGACGGCTTCTGGGCCGCGGCGCTCGCCGCCTGCGTTATTGGTTTGGTGCGCGGCGGCTTCGATGCGCCGGCGCGCGGGTTGCTACAATGGTGAAAGCATGACGGTCGTCGACGTGATGCGTACGAATGCAGCGCCTTCCGGCGGGGTGCGCAGCATTTCCATTCTCGGCGCGACCGGTTCGATCGGAACGAGCACGCTCGATCTGATCAAGCGCGAGCCCGAACGTTATCGCGTCGAGTCAATCAGTGCGCGCCGTAACGCCGCAGCGCTCGGCAAGATCGCGCGTGAGGTTGGGGCACGCCACGCGGTTGTTGCAGATCATGCCGCCTATCGTGAACTCAAAGACGCGTTATCCGGCTCCCGCATCGAAGCCGCTGCCGGCGAAGACGCGCTGGTTGAAGCGGCGCAGCGTCCCGCGGATTGGGTGATGGCAGCGATCAGTGGCGCCGTCGGATTGAAGCCAACACTAGCCGCGGTCGAACGCGGGGCGACCGTCGCCCTTGCCAACAAGGAATGCCTTGTTTGCGCAGGCGGTCTGTTCATGCGCAGCGCCGCAAAGTTCGGCGCGAGGATCCTGCCGGTCAACTCCGAACACAATGCGGTCTTTCAGGCGCTTGGCTCCGGCAATTGGGGTGACGTCCGGCGCGTGATCCTGACGGCATCGGGTGGACCGTTTCGAACATGGTCGCTGGATGCCATCAACGCCGCGACGCCTGAACAGGCACTCAAGCATCCGAACTGGTCGATGGGTCCGAAGATCACAATCGACTCGGCAACGCTGATGAACAAAGGCCTTGAGATTATCGAGGCGCACCACCTGTTCGCGCTGCCGTCTGAACAAATTGACGTTTTGGTTCATCCGCAATCGGTGGTGCACGGTCTCGTCGAGTTCCGGGACGGATCGGTCGTGGCACAGCTCGGCTCGCCCGACATGCGCATTCCGATCGCCCATTGTCTGGCCTGGCCGCGCCGAATTGACGGACCGGCCGCTCGGCTCGATCTTGCTGCAGTGAAGCAACTCACCTTCGAGGCGCCGGATCTGGAGCGATTTCCGGCGCTAGGCCTGGCGCGACGCGCGATGGAAACGGGCGGGGCGGCGCCCACTGTCCTTAATGCGGCCGATGAGGTCGCCGTCGGTGAGTTTCTTGCGGGAAGGATCTCTTTTCCAGCCATTGTGGCACTGGTGGAAGCGACCCTTGATATGGCCGCAAAGCGCGGTTTATTGGCCGAACCGACCGGAATCGATGCTGCTTTGGCTGTTGACCATATTGCAAGAAGTCTGGCCAGGGACCTCTTGCCCGAAATTGCCGTAAAGGCATCCTAGGTACTTTAAGGGCGATAAACAGGCCTGACAGGGCGTAACGAGGAGCGCGGAGCGTAATGGGTATGGAAATCATGGGGGGCTTAAGCGCATTTGGTGGTGGCCTCGTTGGCTACGTGGTGCCCTTCCTGTTCGTTCTGACGATCGTTGTGTTTTTTCACGAGCTTGGCCATTTCATGATGGCCCGCTGGTGCGGCATCAGGGTTCTGGTCTTCTCGATCGGGTTTGGCCCGGAGATTGCCGGCTTCAACGACCGCTACGGCACTCGCTGGAAGATTTCCGCGATTCCGCTTGGCGGCTACGTGAAATTCTTCGGCGACGACAATGCCGCGAGCACGCCTGACCACGCGGCCGTTGCGGCCATGAGCGAAGCCGACAAGAAGGACAGTTTCATATTCCAACCGGTCCCTTCCCGCGCGGCGGTGGTCGCGGCCGGACCGATCGCGAATTTCGTGCTGGCAATTGCTATTTTCGCCGGCATTTTCATGACGGTCGGCAAACAGACTACCAGCCCACGCGTCGATACCGTGCTGGCGGGGAGTTCGGCCGAGGTGGCCGGCTTCAAGCCTGGTGATCTGGTGCTGTCGATCAATGGCGAGAAGATCGAGAGCTTTTCGGACATGCAGCGGGTCGTCAGCATCAGTGCTGGTGAGCCGCTCGCCATCGAGGTGGACCGCGGGGGGGTGCAGGTCGCACTCAAGGCCGTTCCCCAGCTGAAGGAGATCAAGGACAATTTCGGCAACGTCCATCGCCTTGGGGTGCTGGGTATCAGCCGGTCAATGGCGCCTGGCGACATCAAAACCGAGAAAGCAGGGCCGATCCGCGCGGTCGTGATGGGCGCGCAGGAGACATGGTTCGTGGTCGACCGAACACTGTCCTACATCACGGGTGTCTTTGCCGGTCGGGAAGCTGCCGACCAGCTCGGTGGGCCCATTCGCATCGCCCAAGTGTCGGGGCAGGTGGCTACCGCCGGCTTTGCGGCACTAATCCACCTGACCGCTGTGCTCTCGGTCTCGATTGGCCTCCTGAACCTGTTCCCCATCCCTTTGCTCGATGGCGGTCACCTTTTGTTCTATGTTATCGAAGCGATTCGAGGCCGGGCTTTATCAGAACGCGCCCAGGAGGTCGGGTTCCGGATCGGCCTTGCGCTGGTTGTCATGTTGATGATTTTTGCAACCTTTAATGACATAAAAGGCATCTTCTTTCCGGCGTCGTCCTGAGACCGTTGCTGACGGGCAACTTTTTGAGGGGAAAGGGAAAGTTGGGCGGGACTTTCGTTTGCAGTGCATAAAAAACGCTGTACAAAGCAGGCCTATGCCAGCCCGGACCGTCTAACGAATCCGCAGTGGGGGCGGCCGCATGGATCAAAAGGGCGCGTAGCGCATGGGAATTTGTGTGCGGGTGGTTCGGGGACTGGCGTTTAACTGCCTTGTCCTCGCCGGGATCCTTGTCGGCGCTTGCTGCGTGACGGTGGCCTCCTCTGGAGTTGCGGTTGCGCAGTCGGCCAGCTCTATCGTTGTGGAGGGCAGCCGCCGGGTCGAGGCCGACACCATTCGTTCCTATTTCAAACCCGGCCCGGGCGGCCGGCTGGGCCCTGAACAGGAAGACGAGGCCCTCAAGGCTCTCCTCACCACCGGTCTCTTCGCCGACGTCCGCATCAATCATACCGGCGGCCGCATCGTGGTGACTGTGGTTGAAAACCCGGTGATCAATCGGGTTGCTTTCGAAGGCAACAAGAAGGCCAAGGACGAGCAGCTCACAGCCGAGGTCCAGTCAAAGCCGCGCGGGACGTTGTCGCGGCCGACCGTCCAGGCCGATGTGCAGCGCATCATCGAGATCTATCATCGCAGTGGCCGTTTCGACGTCAGCGTCGACCCGAAGATCATCGAATTGCCCAACAACCGCGTCGACCTGGTGTTCGAGATCAAGGAAGGCGATAAGACCGGCGTCAAGGATATCCAGTTTGTCGGCACGCATGCATATTCGTCTGGTCGTCTGAAAGACGTCATCAAGACCTCTGAAAGCAACTTTCTCAGCTTCCTGCAGACCACCGACATCTACGACCCTGATCGCATTGAGGCGGACCGCGATCTGCTGCGCCGGTTTTATTTGAAGCACGGCTACGCCGATGTGCGCGTCGTAGCCGCGGTCGGCGAATACGACCCTGCCAAGAAGGGCTTTGTCGTCACCTTCACGATCGATGAAGGCGCCCAATATCGTGTGGGCACGGTGGATGTCGTGTCGAATGTTCACGCCATTGAGCCCGGATCGTTGCGCGCGCAGGTCAAGCTCAGCCCTGGCAGCGTCTACAATGCGGATCTTGTCGAGCGAAGCGTGGAGTTCGATGACGATCGCAGCCGCTAAAAACGGCTACGCCTTCGCCAGCGTACGTCCGCGCGGCGACCGTAACTTCGAGGCCAAGACCATCAACCTCGTCTTCGTTGTCGAAGAAGGAGCCCGCGCGTACATCGAGCGCATCAACGTCCGCGGCAATACCCGTACTCGCGACTACGTAATACGCCGGGAATTCGATCTGAGTGAAGGTGATGCCTACAATCGCGCACTCATCGATCGTGCCGAGCGTCGCCTGAAGAACCTCAACTACTTTAAGACGGTGAAAATTACCAACGAACCAGGTTCTGCCCCGGATCGCGTCGTCGTTAACGTCGATGTTGAAGAACAGCCAACGGGTGAGTTTTCGGTGTCCGGCGGTTATTCCACGGCCGATGGCCTCATCGGTGAAGTGAGCGTCGCCGATCGCAATCTCATGGGCCGCGGTGATTATGCCAAGGCATCGCTGACCTATGGCCAGC
Organism: uncultured Alphaproteobacteria bacterium; assembly: GCA_963810125.1. Taxonomy (GTDB): domain Bacteria; phylum Pseudomonadota; class Alphaproteobacteria; order Rhizobiales; family Xanthobacteraceae; genus Pseudolabrys. The sequence goes on along the minus strand of CAWEMK010000008.1, from coordinate 291,969 downwards.
GCGTTCGCGGTATCGATCTTTCCTTCGTCGAGCCATACCTGTTCGGGTATCGGATGGCCGGCGGTATCGATCTGTTCGCGCGTCAAAACCTGGCGTCGAACTACGTGTCTTACGACTTACAGACGGTGGGCGTTAATTTGCGCCTTGGCTTTGCCCTGACCGAAGAAATCGCGTTCCAGCCGCGCTATTCGTTCTATCAGCAGAAAATCACGCTGCCCGACCAATACAACAACTGTCAATTTTCTACCAGACTCCGGGTTACGCCGACTGTGTCATCCCGACCGACCAGCGCTGGGATTACGCAGCATATTGCTGGGGACGTGCCCGGTGGCGGTGTTATGCGGACGGTGAGGCGTCGCTCGCCGTGCGTAAGGAACTGGCCGCGGGCCCGGTCAACACGTCGCTGGTTGGCTATACGGTTTCCTACAACACGCTCGACAACAACAAGCTGCCGACCAGCGGTCTGTATACCGAACTCAAGCAAGACTTTGCGGGTGTCGGTGGCGACGTGAATTTCATCCGTACGTCGGCTGAGGCGCGCAACTACTACGAAGTGTTCTCCGATGTCGTTAGCGTCTTCAAGGTCCAGGTTGGAAACGTTACGCCCTGGGGCGGCAAGGACCTGCGCATGTTGGACCATTTCCAGATGGGTCCAAATCTCGTTCGCGGTTTTTCGCCGGCCGGTATAGGACCACGCGATCTCACCGCCGGCACGACAAACGACGCGCTTGGTGGCAGCATGTACTGGGGCGTGAGCCTGGAGGCGCAAACGCCGCTGTATTTTCTGCCCAAAGATGTCGGCATCAAGATTGCAGCATTTGCCGACGCAGGCTCGGTGTGGGACTACCAGGGTCCGACCAGTTGGAACGTGACCGGTGAAACACTTAAAGTTGGTCTCGACAGTGCGTCTATGGTGCGGTCTTCGGTCGGTGTCGGCCTGCTCTGGGACTCTCCTTTGGGGCCGCTGCGTTTCGACCTTGCTTACCCGATTACAAAATATTGTGCGACCGCGTCTGATAATGTCACACAGGTTTGCGACCGCACGCAGATCTTCCGTTTCAGCGGCGGCACCAGGTTCTGATTTTGGCTGCGCCCGACGGCACGGCGGATCGGAATCCTGCAGGGATGAACGACCCGGCCTTCTTACGACATTCGCGCGGTCTCACGCTTGAAGAGATCGTCACCCTGACGGGCGCGACGCTCGCGTCGCCGGCTCCTCAATCGCGGAGGGTGGTCAATATTGCGCCGCTCGATCGCGCGTCGCCGCACGATCTTGCTTTTTTTGACAACAGGAGGTTTGCGGCAGCCGCGGCGAACACCCACGCCGGCGTCTGTCTCACGAAGGCAGCGTTTGCGGGCGATCTGCCGGCCAACGTGGCTATCCTGACCGTACGGGACCCTTACCGCGCGTTTGTTACGGTAGCCCGCAAATTATTTCCGCAAGCGCTGCGTCCGTCATCACTATCCGAGCCAGGTGAATTTTCCGGGGCGCACGTAGACCAGCGCGCGCGCATAGAAGATGGCGTATCAATCAATCCGGGAGCGGTGATCGGCGCCGGCGTCGAGATCGGCAGCGGCAGTGTTATCGGAGCGAACGCAGTGATCGGCGCAGGAGTGCGAATTGGGCGCGACTGTTCGATCGGTGCGAATGCGACTGTCAGCGAGGCATTGATCGGGGATCGGGTCATCATTCATCCGGGCTGCAACATCGGTCAGGATGGCTTCGGCTATGTGATGGGAGGCCAAGGCCATCTCAAGGTCCCGCAGGTTGGGCGCGTGATCATTCAGGATGACGTGGAAATCGGGGCTGGGACAACTGTCGACCGCGGTGCCATTCGCGATACGGTCATCGGCGAGGGCACCAAGATCGACAACTTGGTTCAGGTGGGCCACAATGTCAGTGTTGGGCGTCACTGTATTTTGGTGGCGCTAACGGGCATTTCCGGCAGCGCGACGTTGGAAGATTTCGTTGTGCTCGCGGCCCGTGTTGGTGTGGGCAACGACGTAACAATCGGCGAAGGTGCGCAAGTTGCGGCAATAAGCAATGTCCACGGTGATGTGCCTGCCGGTGCGCGTTGGGGTGGCTCGCCGGCCAAGCCGATTAAATTGTGGTTTCGCGAAATGAAAATGCTTGCGCGGCTAGCGCGCAGGGAGAGTGGCAGTGAGACGGCTGCGGACGAATGAGATTGTGCTATGGATAAAGCCGTAACGAGGCTCGAGGCAGCCGACATCGAGATGGTGTTGAAGTTGCTGCCGCACCGTTATCCGTTCCTGATGGTCGACCGCGTCATTAACATTCAGGGCGACGAATCCGGCATTGGCATAAAAAACGTGACGATCAATGAGCCGCAATTCCAGGGCCATTTTCCCGGCAACCCGATTTTTCCCGGCGTGTTGATGATTGAAGGTATGGCTCAGACAGCCGGTGTACTGTGTATTGCTGCAACGGGCGCGCAGCCGAAATCGGTGTTTTTTCTCACCATCGACAAGGCAAAATTCCGCAAGCCAGTGCGACCGGGCGATACTGTCGAATACCACATGAAACGGATCGCGCATCGCAAATCCATGTGGTGGTACCGTGGTGAAGCAAAAGTCGCCGGGCAGATCGTCGCGGAAGCCGAAGTCGGCGCTATGCTTTCAGACGCATGAGCGCGCGCATGATCAATTCTTCGGCTCGGGTCGAGGCCGGAGCCACCATCGGAAACGACGTCACAATCGGTCCCTATTGCACGATTGGCAGCCACGTCCGCATTGGCGACGGCTGCCGTCTGATCGGGCACGTCAATCTCACGGGCCACACGACGATTGGACCACGCACCGTCATTCATCCGTTTGCGTCGCTCGGCTCGCCGCCACAGTCATACAGCTACCGTGGAGGACCGACCACGCTTGAGGTCGGCGCTGATTGTGACATACGCGAAAATGTCACCATGAGTACCGGCACGGAAGATGGCGGCGGAAAGACGCAAGTCGGCGACAGCTGCTTTTTTATGGTGGGGAGCCACGTAGGGCATGATTGTCACGTCGGCAATAAAGTAGTGTTTGCCAATAACACGGCGCTCGGTGGTCATGTCACCGTTGGTGACAATGTTGTCTTCGGCGGTGGTGTCGCGGTTCGCCAGTTCGTGCGCATCGGAGAAGGTGCGATGATCGTTGGCCTGAGCGGCGTACGCGCCGATGTTATCCCCTTTGCAATGGCGCAAGGCCCGCTCGCCAATCTGGTCGGACTCAATGTGGTTGGCATGCGGCGGCGCGGACTTTCGAAATCGGACGTTCACCGCGTTCGTGCCGCCTATGAAGCTTTGTTTTTCGACGAGGGCGCGTTCCGAGCCCGCATTGACAAGGTCGCTGCCGAGTTCGGTGATAATGAGCTGGTAAGCAAGATCATCGCATTCATTCGCGCGGGACAGCGTCCCTTCACCATGGCCATCAAGCGCGGCGAGGCGGACGAGGACGCATGAGCGCACCGGCGGCTGTGGGGCATGACGGCCCGCTCGCACTCATATGCGGGGGTGGCACATTGCCGCTGGCTGTGGCCGACTTCGTTTCGAAGCGTGGACGGCCGGTCGTGCTGTTCGCGCTTCGCGGTCATGCCGACCCGGCGATGCTCGAAGGCTATCCACACCACTGGATTCGTATTGGCCAACTGGGCGCTTTCACGCGACACGCTCACGCCGCTGGCTGCCGCGACGTGGTTTTCATCGGCTCATTGGTGCGGCCGACACTCTGGGCTCTTCGGCCAGATTTCAAGGCGCTGATGTTGTTGCCACGAATTATGGCTGCGTACCGCGGAGGGGACAATCATCTCCTGTCGGGTGTCAGTCGGATCGTGGAGGATAACGGCTTTCACCTCCTTGGCGCCCATGAAGTTGCGCCGGATATATTAGTGCCGGAAGGGGTGCTCGGGCGCGTCGCCGCCGCGGAGCAGGATCGGCAGGACATTGCCTTTGGTTTCGACTATTTGCGCGCGAGCGGTGCATTCGATATCGGACAGGCTGTGGTGGTCGCCGGCAAACGCGTTCTGGCGGTCGAAGCTGCCGAAGGTACCGACCAGATGTTGGCGCGGGTTGCTGAGTTGCGAATTGCCGGGCGCATCGGTGGGCCTCCAGGAATTGGCGTACTGGTGAAGGCGCCAAAACCGGAGCAGGACCGCCGATTTGACCTGCCGTCGATAGGTCCAAATACCGTGGCCGGGGTAGTCCGCGCTAAGCTCGCCGGTATCGCGGTTGTTGGCGGTGCGACCGTGGTTGCGGAGCCCGAGCGCGTGGTCATCGAAGCTGACCGCGCTGGAATATTTGTTCTCGGCGTTCCGGCCGGAACAGAGCGATGAGCCCGCATATTTTTCTTGTCGCCGGGGAGGAGTCGGGTGACCGGCTGGGCGCTGCGTTGATCGCAGTGATCAAGCAGCGCACTCAAGGCCGCGCGCATTTCTCCTGCGTCGGTGGACCACACATGAGAGCGGAGGGTGCACCAAGTCTTTTTCCACTTGGTGATCTCGCGATCGTTGGTTTTGGGGGGATTCTAACCCGCTTGCCGAAGATCTTCCGGCGCATTCGTGAGACGGTAGATGCTGTCGTATCCGCAAAGCCGGATGCGCTGGTGATCATTGACAGCCCAGAATTTACCCATCGCGTGGCGCGCGCTGTCCGCGCCCGTGCTCCCGAAATTCCGATCGTCGATTACGTTTGCCCGTCGGTGTGGGCATGGCGCCCGGGCCGCGCGCGTGTCATGCGCGCGTATATTGATCATGTGCTTGCGCTGCTGCCGTTCGAACCAAAAGTCCTCGCTGAGCTTGGTGGGCCGCCGTGCACTTATGTCGGTCATCCATTGATAGAGCGGCTCGACGAACTGCGGCCAAACGAACTCGAAAAACGATTGCGGATGGCGGGGCCGCCGTTGCTGCTGGTGTTGCCGGGAAGCCGGACGGCCGAAATACGGCGCATGGCGCCGGTTTTTGGTGCGGCGATCGCTCGCGTGGCCGAGCAGTTCGGAGATATCGAAGCAGTGGTTCCGGCTGTACCAAGGCTCGCGGATACAGTGCGAGCCGCGGTTGCGTCATGGCGCGTTCCGACACGCGTGGTCATAGATGTCAGCGAAAAGAACGAAGCTTTTCGAACGGCCCGGGCGGCGTTGACCAAATCGGGGACCTCGACACTTGAACTCGCACTAGCCGGCGTGCCGATGGTAGCGGCCTACAAGGTCAGCCTGATCGAAGAACCTGCAGCGCGTCTACTCATCAACGTTCCGTCGGTCATTCTCGCCAATTTGGTACTGGATGAGAATATCGTGCCGGAATTCATCCAGTGGGATTGCACCGCCGAGCGGCTCGCGACGGCACTTTTGCCGCTGTTAGCGGATACGCCGGAACGGAGACGCCAAATCGACGCTTTTTTCCGTCTTGATGCGATTATGGAGATCGGGACCGCCCATCCCAGCAGCCGCGCCGCTTCCCTGGTGTTCGATTGTGCTATGAAAAAGGGTCAATTATTGCGCGAAACTGGAATAACAGCCCTGCCACAATCCTAGCTTGCTGGGTCCTCCCGGATCGGCGTATGTCCTTGTTGCAAACCGGATTCCAGCCTTGACCCTTTCGCCACGCGCATCGATCACTGCCGTTCACGGCTACCTGCCGCCTGATCTGCTCACCAATGCGGAGCTCGCCCGCCTGGTCGACACCAGCGATGCCTGGATCACCGAGCGCACCGGTATCAAGGAGCGCCATATCCTGAAGGGCGAAGGTCTCGGCACCTCACACATGGCTGCCGAAGCGGTACGCGGGTTGTTACAGAAGACCGGCACGAAGCCTGAAGAGGTGGATCTGCTTATCTGCGCCACCACGACGCCGGATCTGCAGTTTCCATCCACCGCCAATTTGATCTGCGACATGGTCGGCGTTCGCAATATTGGAAGCTTCGACGTGCAGGCTGCGTGCTCGGGCTTTCTCTATTCGCTCACCATTGCCGCGCAATTCATCGCGAACGGCACTGCCCGAAAAGTCGTTGTTGTCGGTGCCGACAAGATGTCGTCAATCATCGACTATACCGACCGCGCCACCTGCGTCTTGTTCGGTGACGGTGCCGGGGCAGTACTCCTTGAGCCGAACGACAGCGGCTTCGGTATCATGGACGCGCTGATCCATTCGGACGGCTCCGGCATGGTCCATCTCCATCAGAAGGCAGGCGGCAGCCGGATGCCGGCAACGGCCGAAAGCGTGGCCAAGCGGCTACACTATGTCCACCAAGAAGGCGCCGCGGTTTATAAATTTGCCATCGCCAAAATGGCGGAAGTGGCCGGCCAGATCATGTCGCGCAACAATTTACGTGCCGAGATGATTGACTGGCTTGTGCCGCATCAGGCCAACAAGCGTATCATCGAGTCCACGGCCGAACGTATGGGCATGCCCATGGACAAGGTGATGGTGACCATCCACAAGTACGGCAACACCACCAACGCCACCATTCCGCTCTGCCTGTGGGACTACGAGCCGAAATTAAAGCGCGGCGACCGTATGGTACTTGCCGCGTTTGGCGGCGGGTTCACCTGGGCAGGAATTTACGTGCAATGGGCATATGACGGCGCGACTGCGCCGAAACTCAACGGCAAATCCAACGGCAAGAGTCGCTAGCTAGACTATTTTCGCCGTGAGATCGGCGCATAGTCTCTGCGCGTCGCGCCGGTATAGAGCTGACGCGGCCGACCGATTTTCTGGTGCGGATCCTCGATCATTTCCTTCCACTGGGCGATCCAGCCGACTGTGCGGGCGACCGCAAACAGAACGGTGAACATAGTGGTCGGGAAACCCATCGCCTTGAGCGTAATGCCAGAATAGAAATCGATATTCGGATAAAGCTTTTTCTCGATAAAATAATCGTCATGCAGCGCGATCTTCTCGAGCTCCATGGCGACGTCGAGGAGCGGGTCATCCTTGATTCCGAGTTCTGTCAGAACCTCGTGGCATGTCTTCTGCATGATCTTGGCGCGCGGGTCGTAATTTTTGTACACGCGGTGACCAAAACCCATCAGCCGATATGAATCGTTTTTGTCTTTGGCGCGCTTGATGAATTCGGGAATGCGGTCGACCGAGCCGATCTCGCGCAGCATGTTGAGCGCAGCTTCGTTGGCGCCACCATGTGCCGGACCCCACAAGCAGGCGCAGCCCGCCGCGATGCACGCAAACGGGTTGGCGCCAGACGAGCCGGCAAGCCGGACGGTTGACGTCGATGCGTTTTGCTCGTGATCTGCGTGCAGGATGAAGATGCGATCCATCGCGCGCGCAAGCACCGGATTGGCCTTGTAGTCTTCGGTCGGCACCGCAAAGCACATGCGCAAGAAGTTTGACGCGTAGTCGAGTTCGTTTTTCGGGTACACGAACGGCTGGCCGATCGAATATTTGTAGGCCATAGCCGCAAGCGTCGGCACTTTGGCAATCATGCGGATCGAGGCGATCATTCGCTGATGCGGATCAGAAATATCGGTGGAGTCGTGGTAAAATGCCGACAGCGCGCCGACGCAGCCGGTCATGACAGCCATCGGATGCGCGTCGCGGCGGAAGCCCTGAAAGAACCGCATCATCTGCTCGTGCACCATCGTGTGCCGGTTGACGCGGTAGTCGAAGTCGGCCTTCTGCGATGTGGTCGGTAATTCGCCGTAGAGCAGCAGGTAGCATGTCTCCAGGAAGTCGCCGTGTTCGGCGAGCTGCTCGATTGGATAGCCGCGATAGAGCAAAATGCCCTCGTCGCCGTCGATATAGGTGATCTTGGATTCGCAGCTCGCAGTGGACGTAAAGCCCGGATCGTAGGTAAACATCCCGCTCTGGCCGTAGAGCTTCGAAATGTCGACGACGTCGGGACCGATCGTGCCGGGATAAATTGGCATGTCCCAATTGTTGTTGCCGACCGTCAGGGTGCCGGTCTTGTTCTTGGCGCTGGTCTTGGCGTCCATGGTCGAGCCCTCGAATTGGCCGCGAGCGATGCGCGTGGAAAACGTCTTGGCCGGGCAGGTGACGCCACGTCGGGCGTTAAGGGTTCCGGCCGCTTTGTGCGTATCCCATTCAAGTGTGCGCTGCAAGATAGCGCCACGGCGCTCAATATAGGCACTCGCAGCGCGATTGCCCGCTATGAAAAATTTACGGCGCTGTCTGGTCCCGCAGCCGGGCAAGGCTTTCGTCCCGGCCAAGCACGGCGAGCACGTCAAAAATTGGAGGGGATGTGGTTCGACCCGTGAGAGCTGCCCTCAGCGGTTGCGCCACGGCACCCAGTTTTAGGCCAGCGCGTTCAGCGTAGGGGCGTACGACCGCCTCGGCCGAGGCGGCGTTCCAGTCCGAGACGGCCTCCAGTTCCGGCAGCAGGGCCGCAATGAGGGTTTTGGCTTCGGGTGTCAGCAGGGTTTTGGCCTGATCGTTGATGTCGAGCGGGCGGCTTGTCCACAGGAACCGGGACGCCTCGAACAGTTCAACCAAAGTCTTGGCCCGTTCCTTCAGCCCCGGCATGGCAGCTAGAAGCCTGGCGCGTAACGCCGGGGTCATTTTGCTCGCAAGTTCCTGGCCGCCCGCGATGTGGGGCAAGAGCTGCTCGAGCGCAGCGATCAGGTCGGCGTCGTCGGTCGACCGGATATAATGGCCGTTGAGGCTCTCAAGCTTTGTAAAGTCGAAACGCGCCGGCGAGCGCCCGATCTGCGGCAGGTCGAAGGCCGCAATCATTTCCTCCGTGGTGAAAATCTCCTGATCGCCGTGCGCCCAACCAAGCCTCACGAGGTAATTTCGCATCGCCGCTGGCAGATATCCCATCGCCCGATAAGCATCGACACCGAGAGCGCCATGGCGCTTTGAAAGTTTGGAACCGTCCGGGCCATGGATCAGCGGGATATGAGCCATGATCGGCACCTTCCAGCCGAGCGCCTGATAGATCTGGGTCTGGCGTGCTCCATTGTTGAGATGGTCGTCACCGCGGATGATATGGGTTACGCCCATGTCATGGTCGTCGACCACGACGGCCAGCATGTAAGTTGGCGTGCCGTCCGAGCGCAGCAGCACGAAGTCGTCGAGGTTTTCGTTCTGCCAAACCACGCGTCCCTGGACCTGGTCCTCGACGACCGTCTCACCGGTCAACGGAGCCTTGAGGCGGATGACCGGATTGACGCCGGCCGGGGCATCCTTTGGGTCGAGTTCCCGGCATCGGCCGTCATAGAGGCGCGTGCGACCTTCCGCACGAGCCTTCTCCCGCATGGCGGTCAATTGGTCGGGGCTGCAGTAACAGCGGTAGGCGTGGCCTGACGTCAGAAGCTGTTCGGCGATCTGGCGGTGGCGGGAGGCACGCGAAAACTGGAAGACGATCTCGCCGTCCCAGGTGATACCCAGCCAGGTCAGTCCGTCGATGATGGCGTTGATGGCCGCGGCGGTCGAGCGCTCGCGGTCAGTGTCCTCGATTCGCAGCAGCATTTTTCCGCCATGCCGGCGTGCGAACAGCCAGTTAAACAGGGCAGTACGGCCTCCTCCGATATGGAGGAAGCCGGTCGGTGAGGGCGCAAAGCGGGTGACGACGGGCTCGCTCATCGGCGGCGATCTACCACACTTGCCGGAAAAGGTGTCAGCGCGATTGACATTGAGCCGGACGTTCCGTCATGGCATAGGCCGCCGCTCGTGGCGTCGGATGGATTACTGCGGATTTTGAGGAAGCATGGCGACGAACGATAATGCAAGAGGAGAAACGGCTGCGGGAGAGCCCGGGCGCGATTTCATCCGCGATATCGTTAAAGCCGACCTGAACGCAGGTCGCGCCAAAAGCGTGGTCACGCGCTTTCCGCCCGAGCCGAATGGGTACCTCCATATCGGGCACGCCAAATCGATCTGTCTGAATTTCGGAATTGCCGAAGAATTCGGCGGACGCTGCCATCTACGTTTTGACGATACCAACCCGACGAAAGAAGAGCAGGAATATATCGACGCCATAGAGCGTGATGTGCGCTGGCTTGGGTTTGATTGGGGCGAGCACCTCTACTACGCCTCGGACTACTTCGAGCGGCTCTATGGATGGGCGGAGGACTTGATTCGTGCCGGCAAGGCCTATGTGGACGATCAGAATCCGCACGATATGCGAACCAATCGTGGCACGCTGACTGAGCCCGGCAAGAACAGTCCATTCCGGGACCGCAGTGTTGAAGAAAATCTCGATCTATTCCGGCGTATGCGCACGGGTGAATTCCCGAATGGCGCGCGTGTCCTGAGGGCCAAAATCGACATGGCCTCAGGCAATATCAATCTGCGCGACCCTGTGATGTATCGTATCCTTCACGCCAATCACCCACGCACTGGAACGGAATGGAAGATCTATCCCAGTTATGACTACGCTCATGGTCAGTCGGATGCGATAGAGCAGATCACCCATTCGATTTGCACGCTGGAATTCGAGGATCATCGTCCGCTCTACGACTGGTTCATCGCGAATTTGGATGTGCCATCGAAACCGCACCAGTACGAGTTCGCACGCCTCAATTTGACCTACACGGTGCTGTCCAAGCGCGTGCTGACCGAGTTGGTGCGCGGCGGACATGTCAGCGGATGGGACGACCCGCGCATGCCCACATTGGCGGGATTGCGCCGGCGCGGTGTTCCGCCCGAGGCCATTCGGGATTTTGTCAAACGCATCGGCGTCGCAAAGGCCAACAGTATTGTCGACGTCGGGATGTTCGACTTTTCCGTGCGCGAAGCTCTCAACAAGACCGCGTTGCGGCGAATGGCGGTGCTTCGCCCGCTCAAGGTTGTGATCGAAAATTATCCTGAAGGGCAGGTTGAGGAATTGGAGGCGGTCAATCACCCCGACAATCCCGCGGCCGGTGCGCGAAAGATCAAATTCGGACGCGAGATCTACATCGAGCGTGATGATTTTATGGAGAACCCGCCGAAGAAATTCTTCCGGCTTTCTCCGGGATCTGAGGTTCGCTTGCGCTATGCCTACTTCTTGACTTGTCGCGAGGTCATTAAGAACGCCAAGGGCGAGGCTGCGGAGTTGCGCTGCACTTATGATCCGGCAACCCGCGGCGGGAACGCGCCGGACGGACGCAAGGTTAAGGCGACAATACACTGGGTTTCGGCGACGCATTCCATCCCAGCGGAGGTGCGGCTTTATAATCCGCTGTTTACAAGGCCTGATCCCAGTGGCGGCGAGGGATTTGCTGCCGATCTCAATCCCAATTCGGTGGAATTGCTGAATGAAACTCGCCTGGAGCCAGCCCTTGCCGAGGCCAAAGTTGGGCAACCGGTCCAGTTCGAACGGCAGGGCTATTTCTGTCTCGATATAGACTCGACGACGGCGAAGCCTGTTTTCGGCCGGACGATCGGGCTGCGCGATACCTGGGCCAAGGAAAAAGTCACAGGCTGAGACTGAAGCGGCTAGCCACAACCTAGAGATGAGTTAGGATAGGCGCGGTTGTAACTGTCCGGCGTCGGGGAGGCGCCCCGCGCCTTGGTTCGGCAAAGTCCTCATAACGAGCGACTGCGGGCGCGCGCCAAAGCTTGGGCGCCAACTTCTGATGCTGCCCGCCGCCCGGCTGGATTATTGCTGCCGGACGGAATTGTCGATGCCGCCGGGTCGCTGCGCGGGCTGCTGGCAGAGTGGATCGCGGCCGAGATTGCACCAGGCCGGCTGATGCCGTGGCTGCCGGTGGCCTTTGGCTTCGGCATTGTCGCCTACTTCAGCGCGGATCGGGAACCGGCCTGGTGGGCGGCGGTGGCCTTGGCGATGGCGGGCCTCATCATGACGCTCCTGGCCCGCAATCGCCCGATTGGGTTCCCGCTCGTGCTTGGGCTGACAGCAATCGCTGCGGGTTTTGCCACAGCGACACTGCAAACGGTGCGCATCGCACATCCGATCTTGCAGTCGCCGGTCTCAAGCGTGCTGGTGTCCGGTTTCGTTGAGGTCCGTGAGGAGCGCGAGCGCAGCGATCGTATCGTCGTGCGCGTTCAAGCGATTGAGGGCTCGCTCGCAAAACCTGCACCTGAACGTGTTCGCATCGCAGTACGCAAAGGAAGCGCTCCCGCTGTTGGAAGCTTTGTCGAATTCAAGGCACGCCTGTCGCCACCAATGCAACCGCTGCGGCCTGGTGGCTACGATTTTGCCCGGGACATGTATTTTCAACGCATAGGGGCGTCCGGTTATGCGCTTGGCGCGATCAAGGCCAAGGCGCCGCCGGTTGCGCGCGGATTTTGGTTACAATATGCCACGGTCATCGATGACGTGCGGGAAGCGATCGACAAGCGCATTCGCGCGGTGATGCCGGGCGACAATGGCTCTATCGCGTCAGCGTTGATCACGGGAAAACGTGACGCAATTTCGACACCAGTCAACGATGCCATGTATGTTTCGAGCCTCGCCCATGTCCTGTCGATTTCCGGCTATCACATGGCAGTGGTGGCGGGGATCGTGTTCTTTTTTGTACGCGCCGGCCTGGCGCTGTTTCCCTCATTAGCGAGCCGATATCCCATCAAGAAATGGGCAGCGCTTTGCGCGCTAATCGCGGCGGGGCTCTATCTCCTGCTTTCAGGTGCTGAGGTAGCCACTCAACGTTCATTCATCATGATCGCAATCGTGCTCATTGGTGTGATGCTCGACCGCCCGACGCTTACTTTTCGTACACTCGCGGTCGCGGCGATCGGAGTGTTGGTGTTTGCGCCTCAGGCGGTTATTCACCCGAGCTTCCAGATGTCATTTGCGGCCACACTGGCGCTTGTCGTGGCGTATCAATACGGACTGCCATGGCGCGCCAACAAAGATAGCTCACTCGGCATGCGCGTGGCGCTCTGGGGTGCGCGAGAGGTTTTCGGTTTGCTTCTGGCCTCGCTAGTTGCCGGTTTTGCAACGACACCCTATGCGGCCTACCATTTTCATCGGCTCGCGCCATACGGAGCGTTGGCCAATCTCCTCGCTATGCCGGTCGTGTCCGCGCTGGTCATGCCAATGGGCATTCTTGGGCTGTTAGCGATGCCATTCGGATTCGATGCACCGTTCTGGCGGCTGATGAGCGGCGGCATTGATTGGATGAATGGTGTTGCGCTTTGGGTCACCAGCCTACCGGGCGCCGTAGGACGACTACACGCCTTCGGAACTGGTCCACTGTTGGTAGGGACGGCCGGCATCTTGCTTGTCTGCTTGCTACGTACGCCACTGCGCTGGAGCGGAGCGGTCATGGTCGTTGGTGGCAGCCTTTGGGCCATCGTGTCACCACAGCCGGATGTCCTGATCGCCAGTGACCGCCAATCGGCCGCGTTTCGCGGGACCGACGGACGCCTTGCAATTCTGCGCAGTGGTCGTGACACCTTCGCCGTCAAGGAATGGCTTGCCGCCGACGCCGACGCGCGTGCTCCGAAAGATTCAAGTCTGGCCAATGGCGTCAGGTGTGACGCTATTGGCTGTATTGGCACGCTTAACGACGGGCGCCTGATCTCAATGGTGCTTGGAATTGAGGCGTTCGCGGAAGATTGCGCACGCGCTGCTGTAGTCATTACTGCGCGCGCAATACCAGCATCGGCCTGCGCCGCTATTGTCGTTGATCGTCAAACTTCGGGCGAACTTGGTGCCGTGGCTCTGCACAAGGCCGGCGATCATTTCCAGCTTGCTCTCGCGCGGCCACCCGGTTCTGAGCGGCCGTGGACGACAAATCCAACGCAAGCATCGGAAAATGCGCAAGCGGCGGTGCCACGAGGCGCAATAGACGCGATGCCGCGCGAAGATGACCTTTCCGCGGACGACTAATATCGGCGGAAAAGCCCGGCGAGCTTGCCCTGGATCCGCACCCGGTTCGGCGGAAGGATGCGTACCTCGTACGCGGGGTTGGCGGGTTCGAGCGCGATCGAGGCGCCACGGCGGCGGAAGCGCTTAAGGGTTGCCTCCTCATCATCGATCAGAGCAACAACAATATCGCCCGTTTCGGCGGCTTCGGATTTTCTGATCAGCGCGATGTCACCATCGAGGATGCCGGCCTCGATCATGCTGTCACCGCGTACTTCCAAGGCGAAATGATCGCCGGCTGAAAGCAGGTCAGGGGGCATGTTGATGACATGGCTGCGGGTCTGGATCGCCTCAATCGGCGTGCCTGCCGCTATGCGGCCCATAACCGGCACGGCGACCGGCCGGCCGGGATCATCCTCGGAATTGGTACGAACACGGCCAAGATCGCCCTCGATTACGCTCGGCGTAAAACCGCGCGACCGCGAAGAACCCAGCCCATGACCAACCGAATCCGGCAGTTTGATCACCTCGATGGCGCGGGCGCGATTGGGCAGCCGCCTGATGAAACCGCGCTCCTCCAGGGCCGTGATAAGCCGGTGGATACCCGACTTTGAGCGCAGGTCGAGGGCGTCCTTCATCTCGTCAAAGGAGGGCGGCACCCCGGCCTCCGTCAGCCGCTCGTGGATGAAACGCAGAAGCTCGAACTGCTTGCGGGTCAGCATCGGTTTCTCCCCGTCGGACCGCCCCCGGAGGGACAGGTCGGAAACAAATCATGAACGGACACTATCTGTTCGATATGTGTTCCGCAACTATTTAATTTGGGGTGAAAAACTCGAAAGACGCCTAAAGGCCTAGCTTAAGGATGACACAGTCTGAACCGGCGGAAGCCGCCGGGGCGCGTGGTTCCCAAATCAGCAAGCAACCTGCCTTGGCCAACGGCGCCATCAGGGAACTGTCCTGATCGGGAAGTGGCGTGGCCACCGGGCCGTCTGGTCCATCCTCGAGGGTCGCCCGGAGGTAGTCGGCGCGCTCGTCGTTGGGAGGCAAATCGCGTCCGAGCCGCGCCCGTGCCGGAGTATGCTCAAAGTCGTGTCGGCCGGCGAGCCGCCGGAGAAGGGGCACCAGAAACAGGTATGCACAGACGTAAGAGGATACCGGATTTCCGGGAAGCCCCAGAACCTGCATGCCACCCAGCCGGCCATGCATCATCGGTCGGCCAGGCCGAAGGGCCACCCGCCAAAACGATAAATCCAGGCCTTCAGATGCCAGCGCGCGCCGCACCAGATCATGCTCTCCAACCGAGGCGCCACCGGTGGTGACAAGGACGTCGGCACCCCATTCGCGCGCTCGGCCCACCCCGGCGGTGATGTCTTCGATGCGGTCACGTGCGATGCCAAGGTCAAGAACTGTGCCGCCCTCGCTACGCGCGAGCGCCGTGAGGGCAAAGCCGTTCGAATAGACGATTTCGCCGGGATTGGGCTTGCTGCCCGGTTGCACCAGTTCATCGCCCGTTCCGAGCACCGCGACTTTGGGCTGCCGATGCACACTCAGGCGCGGATAATTCATGGCCGCGGCCAACATCAGGTCGCGGTCACTCAGTTGGGTGCCCTTGCGCAACAGAAGCTGGCCTTTGGCAAAATCGATGCCTTGTGCTCGCACATTGCGTCGCTTGGCCGCCGATTTCTGGATAGTGACGGTATTGCCGTCACTCGTGGCGAGCTCCTGAATGACCACGGTATCGCTGCCCTCGGGCAATACACCGCCGGTAAAAATTCTGGCGGCTTCGCCCGGGCCGACCGAGCCTTCAAAAGGGTGTCCGGCGGCAACTTCACCTATCAGTTTAAGTGTGACAGGCGCATGCGCGACGTCACTTCCCTGAACGGCATAGCCGTCCATAGCGGAAACGGCCGCGGGCGGCTGCGTGCGTAACGCAGCCATGTCTTCGGTCAGCACGCGGCCAAGCGCGTCGACGAGTAGTACCGTTTCCGCGGGTAGCGCCTTCGCATCGGCCAGCACCCGCTGTAACGCCTCGGCAACTGGCATCAAACTCAAGGTTACGCCTCCGCGCGCCACTCGCCGGATTTTCCGCCGCTCTTATGCAGAAGTCGAATGCCTTCGATCCGCATCCCGCGTTCGGCCGCCTTCACCATGTCATAGATCGTCAGGCACGCGATCGAGACCGCCGTCAGCGCCTCCATCTCGACGCCAGTCCTGGCGGTCACTTTGACCGTGGCCTGAACAAGAAATCCGGGCAGAGCGTGCTCCGGATTGATGTCGATCTCGATCTTGGTGAGGGGGAGTGGATGACAAAGCGGGATGAGGCCGTGGGTCCGCTTGGCAGCCATGATGCCAGCAAGCCGTGCCGCACCCAACACGTCCCCCTTCATGGCATTGCCCTCGACCACCAGGTCGAGCGTCTCCTTGCGCATGATTACGCGGCCTTCGGCGATTGCGATCCGTTCGGTGGCGCCCTTGTCGGACACGTCCACCATTCGCGCTTCGCCGCGCTGGTCGATATGGGTCAATGGGCTCGTTGGCGGCGGCGAAATTGGAGATTTTGTCTTCGTTTTGGCTTTCGGCTTCGCTCGGCGGGCCACGCTCTTCTTCGGGCGACGAGGTGCGTTTTTCCTTTTGGGGCGCCTCGCAGATGTTTTCTTGCGTCGCGCCATGGCTTTACTCCGCTGCAGCTCGGCGCGGCTCACGCGCAATGAGGGACCGTGTGGCGGCGGCAACATCGTCTTGCCGCATTAAGCTTTCGCCAATCAGGAAAGTCGAAATTCCGATACGCTTGAGACGCGCTAGGTCGGCAGGGGTATTGAGCCCGCTTTCGGCAACGACGACACGATCGCGCGGGATCTTTGGTGCCAGGCGCTCGCTGACGTCGAGAGAGGTCTTGAAGGTACGCAAATCCCGATTGTTGACGCCAATGAGACGCGATTTCAGCTTGAGGGCGCGGCCGAGCTCAACCTCATCATGAACTTCAACAAGAACGTCCATACCATATGCATTGGCGGCATCCTCGATCGCAAGAGCCGCCGTATCATCGACCGCGGCCATAATGATGAGGATGCAATCGGCACCAAGCGCTCGTGATTCCACCACTTGGTACGGCTCGTAGATGAAATCCTTGCGCAACGCGGGCAGAGCCGTGGCACTGCGGGCTGCGGCAAGAAACTCCGGCTTGCCCTGGAATGATGGTGCGTCGGTCAGTACCGAAAGGCAGGTGGCACCACCGGCCTCGTAAGCCTGTGCGAGCGAGGGCGGGTCGAAGTCGGCCCGGATCAGGCCTTTCGACGGACTGGCCTTCTTGATCTCTGCGATCAGCGCATAGTCGCCCGTGGCGACGCGGCGCTCGATCGCCGCAAGAAAGCCACGCGGCGGCGGCGCGGCCTTCGCCAGTTTTTCAAGCTCTGCAAGCGGACGCGCCCGCTTTGCGGCGGCGATTTCCTCGCGCTTATAGGCTTCGATCTTGGTGAGAATATCAGACAAGATCACGCCTCCACGGCGTTTGAAACCGCAATTAACCGATCGAGGCGGCCTTCGGCCTCGCCCGTTTCAATCGATTTTGCCGCCAACATCGCGCCGTGCTTGAGATCTTTCGCCTTGCCGGCGACGATGAGCGCTGCTGCGGCATTCAGGATCGCGACATCGCGAAACGGGCCCGGCTTGCCCTTGAGAACGTCCAGCAATGCCTTTGCGTTAAACTCGGCGTCGCCGCCGCGCAATGCCTCGGGCTTCGCGCGCGACAATCCAGCATCTTCGGGCGTCACCTCGAATGTCCGGATTTTGCCATTCTCGAGCGCGGCGACGCTGGTAGGTCCGGACGTGGTGATTTCATCGAGGCCATCCGAGCCGTGCACCACCCAGATGCTTTCGGAACCGAGATTCTTCAGCACCTGCACCATCGGTTCAACCCAGTGCTTGGAGAATGTGCCAATCATCTGTCGCTTGACGCTCGCGGGATTGGACAGTGGCCCCAGCAGATTGAATATCGTGCGGGTGCCGAGTTCGACCCGCGTCGGGCCGACGTTCTTCATGGCAGGGTGATGCGCCGGCGCAAACATAAAACCGATGCCGGCGTCGCGTATGCACACGCCAACCTGGTTTGGGTCCATTTCAATTTTAACGCCGAGTGCCTGCAATACGTCGGCCGCACCGGACTTCGACGATAGCGCGCGATTGCCGTGCTTGGCGACCGGCACGCCGGCGCCTGCCACGATGAAGGCCGCGCAGGTCGAAATATTGAATGAGCCGGAGGCGTCGCCGCCAGTGCCGACAACGTCAACAGCGCCTGGTGGCGCTTTCACGCCCAACATCTTGGCGCGCATGGTTGTGACGGCACCCGTAATCTCATCGACGGATTCCCCACGGACGCGCAGTGCCATCAACAACCCTCCCATTTGAGATGGGGTGGCTTCGCCCGACATCATGCGGTCGAAGGCGCTAGCGGCTTCTTCGCGTGTGAGGCTCGCACCGGTCGCTACCTTGGCGATGAGCGCTTTAAAATCATCGGCCATGTAAAATGTCTCACGTCGCCGCGTGCAACGCGGCAGTGGCGCGCGCCGGGGCCGTGCGCTTTCCGCGCTTTGCGTTCCAGTCGGCGGCCAGGTCCAGAAAATTCTTGAGCATCAGGTGGCCGTGCTCGGATGCAATGCTTTCGGGATGAAATTGCACCCCATGGATTGGCAGGCTCGTATGCATCAGCCCCATCACCAGGTGATCGTCCGTTTCGGCGTTGACGATCAGCTCGCGCGGCATGCTGGCGCGCTCGACAACGAGCGAATGGTAGCGGGTCGCCTTCAAGGGACCGTTGATGCCGCGAAAGACGCCCGTACCGGTGTGCTTGATGTCGGACACCTTGCCGTGCACCGGGGTGGCGCGCACCACCTTGCCGCCGAACGCTTGCCCGATCGCCTGGTGACCGAGGCAAACGCCCAGGATCGGAATGCTCGGTGCGGCCTTGTTGATGAGGTCGAGACAAATGCCGGCTTCGGTCGGCGTGCAGGGGCCAGGTGAAAGCACGATCGCATCCGGCCCCATTGCCAAGACGTCGGCGACCGAGACTTTGTCATTGCGATGCACAGCGACATCAGCCCCCAGCCCGCCCAGGTAATGGAACAGGTTGAAGGTGAAGCTGTCGTAGTTATCGATCAGGACGATCATGTTTCACCGCTTGGCCAAGGGTGTAAGGGGCCCCCAATGGAGGGTCAAGCAGGCCGAACTTGCGGTGGTTACTGGCCGCGTTTGGCTGCGCTGGCGAAACGGCGGGCCTCTTCGGCGGCTCGAAACAGGGCTTTCGCCTTGTTAATGCATTCCTGCTGTTCGAAGTCGGGTACGCTATCGGCCACGATGCCGGCGCCTGCCTGGACGTACATCATGCCGTCTTTCACCAACGCGGTACGCAATACGATGCACGTATCCATTTCACCCGCGGCGGAGAAATAGCCGACACAGCCCGCGTAAAGCCCGCGCTTCTCTTTCTCTAATTCGTCAATGATCTGCATGGCCCGTACTTTGGGCGCGCCAGATACGGTGCCCGCCGGGAATCCGGCTGCGAGCGCATCAAGCGCATCGCGATTTGTGGCGAGCTTCCCTTCGACGTTTGAGACGATGTGCATCACATGGCTGTAACGTTCGATAAAAAACTGGTCCGTGACCTTGACGGTACCAATCGCTGCGACCCGGCCGACATCATTGCGTCCGAGATCGAGCAGCATGAGGTGCTCGGCGCGTTCCTTCGGATCTGCCATCAGTTCGTCTTCGAGCGCCTTGTCCTCGTGAGGCGTTGCGCCGCGCTGGCGTGTACCGGCGATCGGGCGGATCGTGACGACATCGCCAGAAACTTTTACGAGAATTTCGGGACTCGATCCCGCGACGGAAAATTCACCGAAATCGAGGAAATAAAGATAGGGCGACGGGTTTGTTCGCCTTAATGCACGGTAGAGCGAGAAAGGCGGAAGCGTAAACGGCGCCTCGAAGCGTTGCGCCAGAACAATTTGGAATGCGTCGCCGGCGACGATGTACTCCTTCGCCTTGCGGACCATAGTCTTGTATTCGTCGGGTGTCGTATTCGATTGGGTCGGAACGTCGATGGGCCCGGACTGTTGTTCGGACAGGGACTTGTCCAATGGCCGGTCGAGGCTTTCGACAACGCGTGCAAGCCGCTCAATGGCGCGTGCAAGCGCCGCTTTGGCGTCGACGTCTTTTTCAGGACGCACGGGCGTCACGACCGTAATCGAATCCTTCACCGCGTCAAAAACGACAATAAGCGTTGGCCGAACCAGGACTGCGTCAGGAATGCCAATCGGATCCGGATTGGGTGGCCCCAACTCTTCCATGAGGCGCACCATGTCGTAACCGAGATAACCGAACACACCCGCTGCCATCGGCGGTAAACTATCGGGCAAGCCAATACGGCTTTCCGCAATCAAGGCGCGCAATGCTTGCAGCGGCGGTTCGGGATGCGACTCGAACGCATGCGGTTTGTTGCGAGCGTTGCGGTTAACTTCGACCTTCCCGTCGGTCGTTCGCCAGATCAAATCCGGCTCAAGACCGATTATTGAATAACGACCTCGGACCGCGCCACCTTCGACTGACTCGAGCAGAAAATTTGGCGCCTTACCGCCGCCTAGCTTCAGGAATGCCGAAACAGGCGTCTCGAGGTCGGCAACGAGCGAGGTCCAGACCACCTGTTGTTCGCTCCGCCTATAGCGTTCGGCAAAGGCGGTTTCCGACGGCTCGATCTGCATGGGACGGACTATTGTTGCGTGGCGCCGCCGATGACCTGGTTTAGCGCCGGTTGATTGACGGTGACGCCAAACTCGTTTTCCAGCCGCGCGATATATTCGGCGACAACGTCATCGGTGTAGGAATTTTGCAGGACGTCGGTGATCGCCTTGCCTTGCTGCGAATTGGCATCGAAGGCAGGGTCGGTCACATCGGTGACCTGAAATATGAAACGCTCGGTTTCATTATTGCCCTGTGCCGCGCCGGGAACTCCCTTCGGTGTACGGAAAACAGCTTCAACGAGCTTTGCCGGAATGAAGCCGCCGGGCTTTCCGCGTTGAAGATCGGCGGCATTCTCTACCTTGAGGCCGGCGTCGCTCGCCACTTGGCCGAAAGCAGTGCCTGCCTTGAGTTTGGCGAGAAGGTCGTCCGATTTTGTTTGCAATCGTTTTGCGATTTCGTCGTCACGCCAGCGCGTGGCCACCTGGTCTTTGACCTCATCGAGCGTGCGTTCACGCGACGGCGTTATGCCAGTGACATCAAAATAGAGATAACCGCCGCTCGGCAATTGCAATGCCTCGGTGTCGACGCCGACATCGCTGGTGAACGCGGCGTTGATCACATTCGGAGTTTGCGGCAGTCCTGCGACAGGCTTGCCGTCAGGCGCGCGTCCCGACCGGTCGACCGCGTCGATGTTGACCGCTTTGAGACCAAGTTTCTTGGCGGCCTCGGCTAATGTTGAGCCGGCAGCGCGCTCATCTTCTATTTTGTCGCGCAAACCTCCGATTTCGCTTTTGACGCGACTTTCGGCAATCTCGTTTTTAATTTGCGTTGCGACTTGGTCATAGCCCTTTTCTTCGCCGGCCTCTACTTTGCCGACCTGCAACAACACGGTGCCAAATCGACCTTTAACGGGGGCGCTCACTTCGCCAGACTTGAGCGCGAAAGCAGCGTCCGCGACGATCGGATCGATAATTTCGGACTTCGCGACGGTGCCAAGATCGGTATCCGATGCGCTCACGCCACGGTCTTTCGCAATCTCTTCGAAGGTTGCACCCTTGGCGATGCGCTCGCGTGCCGCCGCCGCGTCCTCGGCGTTGGGAAAAACGATCTGCCGCAGTTCGCGTTTTTCCGGTTTGCCGTAGCTGTCCTTGCGTTGCTGGAAATAAGATTTCGCATCCTCGTCGCTGACCCCGTTCGGTTTTGCCAGATCCGCGGGGGCGAGTGCCAAAACGGTAATCTTGCGATATTCCGGCGCGCGGAACAGCGTCTTCCGTTCCTCAAAATATTTGCTCAGTTCTTCCGGTGTCGGGGTGGGGACATCTCCCGCCTGTGCTGCGCCGAGAGCCACATATTCGATGCGGCGTTTTTCATTCTGGTATTGATTGATGGCGACCATCACGGTCGCGGGCACTTTCATATCGCCGGTAATGCTTTGCGCAATTTGTCTGCGCAGGACCGCGCGTCTTTGCTGGTCGACGAAGCGACTCTCCGGTGAAGCCGGCCTGACGTATGATCTGTTCGAAGCGCGTTCGGTCGAACTTGCCGCTCGGGCCGCGGAATGAAGGGTCATCCGCGATGCGCTGAGCGATGTCGGCATCCGAGGCGCCGAGCCGCAATCGCTTGGCCTGCTCGTCGACGGTTGTTTCGGCGATCAGTTGGCCGAGCAGTTGCCGGTCGAGCCCACGGGCGCGCGCGTCATCGGGCGTGATCGGTCTACCAATTTGACGGCCCAGTTGTTGCAGACGCTCGCTGTAGTACTGACGGAACTGCTCGATGGAAATTTCCGTGCCGCCGATCGTTGCGACGTCGTTGCGGGTGAATCCGCGAAACATGTCTCCGATGCCCCAGATGGCGAAGCTGACGACGAGAAATCCCATGACGGCGGCCATGAGGGCTTTGCCGAGCCAGGTGGAGGAGGCTTTATGAATACCGCGGAGCATGCGTACGTTTTTCGAGGCTTGTGAGGGCTGGTTGATTGGATGACCGCGCCTGTCTAACCCAAGCGGAGCGGTGGCACCATAGGGACCGTCCCAACTCATTGCAACTCAAGAAGGATCAGCCTCCGAACGAGGCATGCTGGCATTGCTGGTGCGGGTCTGATAACGGCACGCGCGAGGGGTTCTTCGATGGCGGCGGCTCAGCTAATTCCGCTGGTAGCGGGCAATTGGAAAATGAACGGGCTCAGCGGGTCCCGCGCGGAGCTCGCCAAGATAATTGCCGGCTCTGAAGGGCTCGCCGGAAAAACCGAGTTAATGGTGTGCCCTCCGGCAACCTTGGTTGCGGGCTTCGCCACCGCAGCGCGGGGCTCCCAGGTGACTATTGGCGGGCAGGATTGTCATTCCGACGCAGCAGGCGCGCATACCGGCGACATTTCGGCTGAGATGCTGGCAGACGCAGGCGCTCGTGCTGTCATCGTTGGTCATTCTGAACGGCGTGCCGATCATCACGAGACGGACGCGCAGGTGCGCGCCAAAACGCAGGCAGCCTGGCGGGCCGGACTGACAGCAATCGTTTGTGTTGGTGAGCAGCGCGCCGAACGTGAGGCCGGCAAGGCCCTGGCTGTAGTTGGTGGCCAACTCCTCGGTTCGTTGCCGGATGGCGCCACCAACGCCAATCTTGTTATCGCCTACGAGCCGGTATGGGCCATCGGCACCGGGCTCACGCCGACGCCTGGTGATGTTGCCGAGGTCCACGCCTTCGTTCGCAGGCGGCTCGTCGAGCGCTTTGGTGCCGCAGGGGGACGCGTTCGAATTCTTTATGGCGGTTCCGTCAAGTCCGCGAACGCCAAAGAGCTTTTGACGATCCCCGACGTGAATGGCGCCCTAGTGGGTGGGGCTAGCCTAAAAGCCGAGGATTTTCTGGGTATTGCTGCGGTTTACCGCTAGTGGTCCCGAGGGTGGAAAATCGATTGGTGATCGTGTAGAGACCGCGGCGAATTCCTATATAGCGAGATGGCGCCGCCGGGGCAGAGTGCCCGGACCGGCTCGGTTTGAACGGATATTGGCCTGATGCAGCAAGTAATCATTGTCATCCACCTCATGCTGGTCCTTTCCCTGATCGGGGTTGTGTTGTTGCAACGCTCGGAGGGTGGCGGCCTCGGCATTGGTTCGGGCGGCGGCTTCATGACCAGTCGTGGCACGGCCAACGTCCTGACGAGGGCGACCGCGATCCTTGCCGGCCTGTTTTTCGTGACCAGCCTTGTGCTCTCAATCCTGGCCGGAATAAACCGCAAGCCGACGTCCATCCTCGAGGGCGGCCAGAGTGCGCCGACTGCGCCTGGTGCGCCGACACCGCTCGGCGGCGGCAGCGGAGGTGGCCTACTCAACCAGTTGCAAGGCGGCGCACCGCCGGCCGCACCGGCGGCTCCAGCCGCCCCGGCGGGGCCACAGGTGCCGCAGTCGAGATGAAATCGCGAGCGAGGGGCCGGGTAAATCCGGCCCTTCAACGTTGTGGAGCAAACTGGCGAAAGAATTCAGAACCGGGGTCGAAGAAGGCATGAAAATCGTGGCGCAACCCTTTGTAAAATCCGGAGCTTATGGGGCTACGCACAGGCGCAGAGCGGCTCTGTCCTTTTCGCGCTCGTCGAATCAACCTTCGGGGGTTAAAGGTTAGGCCCCATGGCGCGGTATATTTTCATCACCGGCGGCGTGGTCTCCTCACTCGGTAAGGGTCTTGCTTCCGCGGCGCTTGGTGCGCTGCTGCAGGCGCGCGGCTACAAGGTTCGCCTTCGCAAACTCGATCCTTACCTCAACGTCGATCCAGGGACGATGTCGCCTTATCAACATGGCGAGGTCTTCGTCACCGACGACGGAGCTGAAACCGATCTCGATCTCGGGCACTACGAACGATTCACAGGTCGGCCGGCAACGCGGCACGACAACATCACGACCGGCCGGATCTATCAGGACATCCTCGCGCGCGAGCGTCGTGGCGATTATCTCGGCGCCACTATCCAGGTGATCCCGCACGTCACCAATGCAATTAAGGATTTTGTTCGCGAGGGTAATGACGGGTTTGATTTCGTGCTGTGCGAAATCGGCGGCACGGTCGGAGACATCGAGGGCCTGCCGTTCTTCGAGGCAATCCGACAATTAGGCAACGATTTGCCGCGCCAGCACGCGATCTATATCCATCTCACGCTGATGCCGTTTATTCCGAGCGCGGGTGAACTCAAAACCAAGCCGACGCAGCATTCGGTCAAGGAGCTCCGCTCAATCGGCATTCAGCCCGACATCTTGCTTTGCCGCACCGACCGCCCGATCCCCGAGGGCGAGCGGCGCAAGCTGGCGCTGTTCTGTAATGTCCGCGAAAGCGCTGTCATTGAAGCGCGCGATGTCGACAACATTTACGCCGTACCGGAAGCTTATTCAGCCGAGGGCCTCGATGCGGAAGTGCTCGCTGCATTCGGGATCGAGCCGCGCCAGTCTCCGGATCTTGAGCGCTGGCGGCTGATCAATGAGCGCGTTCGAAATCCGGAAGGCGACGTCACGATAGCGATTGTTGGCAAATACACCGGCATGAAAGATGCCTACAAATCACTGATCGAGGCGCTCTCGCATGGTGGCATTGCCAACAAGGTGAAAGTCAATCTCGACTGGATCGAGTTGGAAGTGTTCGAGAACGAGGATCCGGCACCGTTCCTGGAGCACGTCAACGGAATTCTTGTGCCCGGCGGATTCGGTCAACGGGGGGCCGAAGGCAAGATCAAGGCTGCCCAATTTGCTCGTGAACGCCACGTGCCTTATTTCGGTATTTGTTTCGGCATGCAGATGGCGTGCATCGAGGCCGCCCGTAACCTGTGCGGCATTGAAAACGCCAACTCGACTGAATTCGGTCAGACAACCGAGCCGGTCGTCGGCCTGATGACGGAATGGCTCAAAGGCAATGAATTGCAGCGTCGCACCGCCAGCGGCGATCTCGGCGGCACCATGCGGCTCGGCGCCTATGACGCGACGCTGACTCGCGGTAGCCGCGTCGCCGGTATTTACGGCGCGACGGAAATTTCCGAACGGCATCGTCATCGCTACGAGGTCAATACGGCTTACAAGGGCCGTCTCGAGCAACGCGGTGTGCGGTTCTCCGGGATGTCACCGGACGGCATTCTGCCGGAGATCATTGAGTATGAAGATCATCCGTGGTTTATCGGCGTCCAGTTTCATCCGGAGCTGAAATCGCGGCCATTCGAACCGCATCCGTTGTTTGCATCGTTTATCGGTGCGGCGGTCGAGCAAAGCCGGCTGGTTTAGCCTAGCGGCAATGGCGCGCGGCCTCGATCACATCGTCCACGCCGTGCACGATCTTGACGCCGCGGTCGATCTTTATCGCCGCATGGGCTTTCAGGTCGGCACACGTAACCGGCATCCCCGCGCGTGGGGCACTCAAAATCATATCATTCAATTTCCGGGAACGTATGTTGAGCTGCTGTCACTTGCAGACACCAGCGGAATGGCGTCGCACGCACCCCGGCAGTTTTCGTTTGGCGCGTTTAATCGCGATTACCTGGAGCGCGGTGAGGGGCTTTCAATCCTTGTACTCGAAGGGCGCGGGGCGTCCGACGCCGACGAGTTTCGTACTAAAGGGATAGGCGACTTTGCGCTTTACGAATTTGAACGCGAGGGAAGTCGTCCCGACGGTACATCCGTCACACTTGCGTTTGCGCTCGCCTTCGCGTCCGACCCGGGCATGCCGCGCGCCGGGTTCTTCACCAGCTTTCAGCGCCATCCGGAAAGTTTCTGGAATCCGGAGTTTCAGGTCCATGCAAATACGGCAAAACGTGTCGCCGGTGTTGTGCTCGTTGCACAAGATCCTGACCGTCACGCGAGCTTTCTGGGCGCTTTTACCGGCGTCGAGGCAAGTCGCGTCACGACAGGTGGCCTTAGGTTCAAAACGCCGCGCGGCGACGTCGACGTTGTGACGCCCGCCGCTTTCCTGCAGCGCTTCGGTGTGGCATCGCCGGACGTTTCATATGGCGCAAGGCTGGCGGCGCTACGCTTTTCAGTCGCGGATATGGGCCTGCTGGCGGGCATCCCCGGCGAGGCCGGGATTGCCGGACTTTACGCTGAAAACACCACCGTCATCGGTCATGAAGATGCGATGGGCGCCATACTGGTGTTTGAACCGTCCCGTTGACCGGAGCGGCCGACCGTTTCATGGTCGCGGCCGCGAGGAGCGATATTTTGGATAAGGCCCTGCTACCCAATTCCATCGTCACGATTGGCGCGGTGCGCTTCGGCAATGGACTGCCGTTGGCTCTTATTGCCGGCCCTTGTGCGCTCGAAAGTAAGGCGCACGCGCTCGAGATGGCAACGGCGCTCAAGGAGATTGCCGCGCGGGTCGGTATCGGCCTCGTTTATAAAACATCATTCGATAAAGCCAACCGTACATCGGCAAAATCGGCGCGCGGTCTTGGCCTCGAAGAAGCACTACCGATTTTTTCCGAGATCCGCGACAAGCTGAAAGTGCCTGTTCTCACTGACGTACACGAAGCCGAACAGTGCGCGCGCATAGCGGCGGCGGTCGATGTTCTGCAAATTCCGGCGTTCCTTTGCAGGCAAACCGACCTTCTTATTGCGGCGGCCAAGACGGGAAAAGTCGTCAATGTGAAGAAAGGCCAGTTCCTCGCGCCATGGGACATGCAGAATGTCGTTGAAAAAATAACCGCGGCCGGCAATCGTAATGTGCTGGTCACCGAGCGCGGCGTGTCGTTCGGCTATAATACGCTCGTGTCCGACATGCGTGCGCTGCCGATACTCAAGAACACGACACACGCGCCGGTGATTTTCGATGCCACCCACTCGGTGCAACAGCCGGGCGGCCAGGGCACGTCGTCCGGTGGTGAGCGCGAGTTCATTCCAGTCCTTTCGCGGGCGGCCGTCGCCGTCGGGGTTGCCGGCGTCTTCATCGAGACCCATCAAAATCCTGACAAAGCACCATCCGACGGTCCCAACATGATGCCGTTGAAGGAAATGGAATCGTTGCTGCGCACGCTGGTCGAGTTTGACCGGCTGGCCAAGCGCTGAACCGCATACGGTTCTAATTTCATGGGTCGTGTCCTCAATCTCATGGCGTTCGTCATCTTCGCGACGACGCTGTTCATGCGCTCGGTTGATCCAGTTATTCCGCAAATTGCGCAGGGGCTGAACGTAACGCCGACGACCGCGGCGCTGCTCTCAACCGGGTTCACTCTGCCCTATGCGCTGATCCAACCGGTGCTGGGCGCGCTTGCTGACATGTTCAGCAAGACGCGGCTCATTGCGCTTTGCATGCTGATCGTCGGAATTACAACCATTGCATGCGGCCTTGTAACGAACTTCGAGACGCTCATGGCGCTGCGCGTTATCGCGGGCATCACCGCCGGCGGTGTTTTCCCGATTGCGTTGGCAGTGGCCGGCGATCGCGTGCCGGTCCAGCAGCGGCAGGTGGCGATCGGACGACTGCTGTTTGCCGCGATGAGCGGAAATTTGCTGGGCGCGTCCGGTGCGGGCGTTATTGGCGATCTGGTCGGCTGGCGCGGTGTATTCTTCACAACCGGCGCAATTGATCTGATTGCACTTGCGGTCGCCATTCCCGGGTTCCGCAGTATGGAAGAAAAACCCGGCCGCTTCGATCTGTCGATGTTGATCCCAAACTATCGGGCCATCTTCAGCAATCCGATGGCGAAATATTGCTTCGGTGCGGTCTTCGTCGAGGCCGTGTTCCTGTTCGGCGTATTTCCCTACATGGCCGTGCTGCTTCGCACAGAAGGCGTGGTGCGTTCTTCCATCGCTGGCGTCGTGATTTCCGGCTTTGGCATCGGCGGCGTCATTTACACCTTCATGGTTGCCTGGCTTCTCGCACACGTCGGAGAGCGTCGGCTGATGGCGGCTGGCGGCACTATCATGGGACTTTGCCTAATCGTGATTGCGCTGCGCATGTCTTGGCCAATCGAGTTTTTGAACTTCATGGCGCTCGGGTTCGGCTTCTACCTGTTGCACGGGTGCATTCAAGTCTATGTCACGGAACTCGCGCCGGCGGCGCGCGGTTCGGCCACCGCGGCACATTCTTTCTTCTTTTTCCTTGGCCAGGCTGCCGGACCCGTCGTCTATGGCGTTGGCCTGGCCAGCGTCGGTGTTTCAGCTGTGCTGCTGATCGGCGCGGCGGCGCTCGCCGCTACGGGATGGATCTGCGCATTGCAGATGCGAAAGCCTGAGGCCGCGAGCTAACCGCGTCCGCGGTAGGGCGCAACACCCTGGTCCGGAACCCAAACATCCTTGGGCAGCTTTCCAGTTTGCCAGAACACATCGATCGGCATTCCGCCACGCGGATACCAGTAGCCGCCGATACGCAACCATTTTGGTTTGAGCAACGATGAAATCTTTTTACCAATTGCGACGGTGCAATCCTCGTGGAACGCGCCGTAGTTGCGGAAACTGTTGAGATAGAGCTTGAGCGATTTCGATTCGACGAGGAAACGCGCCGGGACGTAGTCGATCACAAGGTGCGCAAAGTCAGGCTGACCGGTGATCGGACAGAGCGTGGTAAATTCCGGCGCAGTAAAGCGAGCAACGTAGTTCGTGTCCGCGTGCGGATTTGGCACGCGGTCCAGAACAGCCTTGTCGGGCGACACGGGAATCGGGCTCGGGCGTCCGAGTTGCAGTCGTCTCTTGGCCATTGGCACCTTTCGCGTGATTTGCGCTTATTGGATGCCTGTTTAGGGCGGGGCATGACAAGGGGGTTCTCAATCCTGTAGAAGCCCCAACATAAACAGCGCCGGACGGGCTCAGAACTACCATGACTGCCATTACAGACATTATCGGCCGCGAGATCCTCGACAGCCGCGGTAATCCGACCGTCGAGGTCGATGTTTTGCTTGAAGATGGTTCGCGGGGCCGTGCAGCGGTTCCCTCCGGTGCCTCCACCGGTGCTCACGAAGCGGTTGAATTACGTGATGGCGACAAAGCACGTTATGGCGGCAAGGGCGTGCGCAAAGCGATCGATGCCGTCAACGGTGAAATTTTCGACGCACTTGGTGGAATGGATGCCGAAGCGCAGACCAAGATTGATGAAACACTGATTACGCTCGACGGCACCCCGAACAAGGGCCGGCTTGGCGCTAACGCCATTCTGGGTGTCTCGCTGGCAACTGCGAAGGCCGCGGCCGCCGCCAAACAGGTCCCGCTCTACCGCTATGTCGGTGGGACTGCCGCTCGCGTTCTCCCTGTGCCGATGATGAATATAGTGAATGGCGGCGTGCATGCCGACAATCCGATCGACTTCCAGGAATTCATGATCATGCCTGTCGGTGCGCCGACGTTTGCGGAGGCGCTGCGAGCCGGTGCGGAGATATTTCACATACTGAAGGCCCAGCTCAAATCGGCGAAGCTCAACACTAATGTCGGCGATGAGGGAGGGTTTGCGCCCAACTTGAAGTCGGCAGAGGCCGCTCTCGATTTTGTTATGCAGGCCGTTACCAAAGCCGGCTACAAGCCGGGCGGCGATGTCATGCTGGCACTCGATTGCGCGGCGACCGAATTCTACAAGGATGGATCCTACGTTTACGAAGGCGAAGGCAAAAAGCGATCCAAACAGGAGCAGGTCGATTATCTCGCGCAGCTTGTCAGCAAATATCCCATCGTCTCCATCGAGGACGGCATGGCCGAGGACGATTGGGAGGGCTGGAAACTGCTGACGCAAAAAATCGGCAGCAAGTGTCAGCTGGTTGGTGATGATTTGTTCGTGACGAACGTCACCCGACTTGCCAAAGGCATCAAGGATGGAATTGCCAATTCGATCCTGGTCAAGGTTAATCAGATCGGTACGCTGACGGAGACGCTTGCAGCAGTCGAGATGGCTCACAAGGCTGGATACACAGCGGTCATGTCACATCGTTCCGGTGAAACTGAGGACTCGACAATTGCGGATCTGGCCGTCGCGACAAACTGCGGACAAATAAAAACCGGCTCGCTCGCCCGCGCCGACCGCACGGCCAAGTACAATCAGCTTCTGCGCATTGAGGAGGAACTGGGCGCCCAGGCGAAATATGCTGGCCGTGGCGCCCTGAAATTGTCCTGATGGCGGTGTGGCCTGACGCCGTCTTGCATTTTTCGCCTCAATGGCCGCAAACTAGCTGTCAATTCTGACACCGGGTGAGTGTTATGGACCAGACAACGACACTGTCCGCCTATGATCGCCGACGCTCGGTGAGCCGACTGGCCGATTTTATTGTCCAATCGATCGAGGGCGCCCGCGCGGTCGAGAAGCCGTTTTTCCATCTCGAGTTCGACCGCGTTTTTCCAAACGACATATATGCCCAAATTTTGACGCTGATGCCCGAGTCCTCGGACTATCGACCGATGCACGGACGCAGCAAGGGGCACGATCTCGATGACGGCACCCATACTCGGGTCAAGATCGATCTGTTCCCGGAATACATTCGCAACCTGCCGCCCGAGAAGCGCGCTCTGTGGGATGTCGTTGGGCGTGCGCTTTGTTCCGAGCCGGTCAAGCAAGCGTTCATCCGCCGGCTTGCGCCCGGCCTGTCAAAACGCTTTGGCGAAAAGTTCGCAAGAGTTGGGATGTATCCGATCCCGATCCTAACCCGCGATATTCCTGGCTATCTGATTACGCCGCACACCGATACGCGGTGGAAGGGGATTACCGTCCAGCTGTACCTGCCGAAGGACGATGCCAACACGGATATCGGAACCATTTTCCACGAAAAGCTGCCGGACGGTTCGCTGCCAAAAAAAGCGCAAATGCGCTTTGCACCTAATTCCGGCTACGCCTTCGCGGTCGGCACCGATACCTGGCACTCGGCGGACCCGGTGCATAACGGGGTGAAGACCCGCGACTCGATCCTGTTGACCTATTTTGTCGACCAGGGCCTGTTGAAGATCTTGCGCAACCGCGGCAAACGGCTCGGCAATTTCGTTCTCAATGAAGTCCGCCATCGGATCTAGGCCATTAAATCTGCCTTAAGGCGGGTCGGGCATCTTCCTGGGCCATGGTTTCCCATCGCCGCCGCCGCACCTTCCTGACCGCGCTTGGTCTCTATGTATTTGCGGCGCTGTTCATCGGCTATTTCGGCATGAACGCCTTCAGCGGCGACCATGGCCTGCGCGCCCAACAGGATCTGGAGCAACAGTTGGTGGCCATGAAGGGCGAGTTGAACGGGCTCAAGGCGGAACGAGCGCATTGGGAACGCCGGGTTTCGCTCCTCCGCGCTGACCGTATTGATCCAGACATGCTCGATGAGCGTGCCCGCGCCCTGGTTGGCTATCTTGACCCGCGCGACCTGACCCTGCTGCTCAATCCCCGCTAGCAACCGGGAACGGCTAGCGGCGTTATCCACCGCTGGCCGTGAAATTTTCCGCCAATTTGCGGGCGTTTTCCGCAATTCTGTACGGTGGCCTCGCGCTTTCACCGTGGGGCGAATTAAGCTATTGGGGGTTCCGGAAGTTTACCGGCACCTCGACACAATGGCCGGACGCTTTCGCAGGGAGTGCCAATGGCGGTCGCCCAAAAAGACCTGAGCGCCGACGCCAAATCCGTCGCCGATTTCAGCAAGGAGCAGGAGCTTTCCGCCTATCGGACCATGCTGACCATCCGCCGCTTCGAGGAGAAGGCCGGGCAGATGTACGGGATGGGCCTGATTGGTGGCTTTTGCCACCTTTACATCGGCCAGGAAGCTGTCGTCGTCGGTATGCAGATGGCGCTCAAAGCGGGCGACCAGGTCATCACCGGCTATCGCGACCACGGCCATATGATCGCAACTGGCATGGACCCGAAAGGGGTCATGGCCGAGCTCACCGGCCGCGCCCACGGCTACTCGAAGGGCAAGGGCGGCTCCATGCACATGTTCAGCGTGGAGAAAGGGTTTTACGGCGGGCACGGCATTGTTGGTGCGCAGGTTCCGCTCGGAACCGGTCTCGCCTTCGCCAATCACTACCGTGGCAACAGCAACATCAGCGTGACCTATTTCGGCGATGGCGCGGCCAATCAAGGTCAGGTCTACGAGAGCTTCAACATGGCGGAGCTCTGGAAGCTCCCCGTCATCTACGTGATCGAAAACAACCGCTATGCCATGGGGACCGCAATTACGCGCTCTTCAGCCGAGGTCAATCTGTCCCGCCGCGGCCTGTCGTTCAATATTCCTGGTGACCAGGTCGATGGGATGGACGTTCGCGCGGTGAAGGCAGCTGGTGAGAAGGCAGCCCAATGGTGCCGTGACGGCAAGGGCCCGTACATTCTTGAAATGCTCACGTACCGTTACCGCGGGCATTCGATGTCGGACCCAGCGAAATACCGCACCCGTGAAGAGGTTGATGAGGTGCGCACACACCATGATCCGATCGATATGGCGCGACATCGTATTGTAGAAAAGAAGATCGCCAGCGAAGAAGCACTGAAAAAAATCGACGGCGAAGTGCGAGACCTTATTAATCAAGCCGCTGAATTTGCCACCCACGATCCCGAGCCGGACGTGACCGAACTTTATACCGACATTTACCGCTGATCCTTGTTGTCCGGAAAACAATAGCGCCCATGCCGACCGAAGTTCTCATGCCTGCGCTCTCGCCCACGATGGAGAAGGGCAATCTTTCCAAGTGGCTCAAGAAAGAGGGCGACAAGGTCAAGTCCGGCGATGTGATCGCGGAAATCGAAACCGACAAGGCGACGATGGAAGTCGAGGCAGCCGACGAGGGGACGCTCGGGAAGATTCTCGTTCCGGAAGGCACGGCTGATGTCGCGGTGAACACGCCAATCGCAGTGATCCTCGGCGAGGGAGAAGACAAGTCATCGATTAAAGCTGCAAAACCAGCGCCGCAGAACAAAGCCGCAGAATCCGCGCCTCCAGCAAAGGCCCAAAAATCAGAAGCAAAGACCCAAGGCACTCCAACGCAAAAACCCGCAAAAGCGCCCGAGGCGCCAGCGCCGCAAGCCGCAAACGATCCTGACATTCCCGAAGGCACCGAGATGGTCACAATGACCATGCGCGAAGCATTGCGCGACGCCATGGCCGAAGAGATGCGCCGCGACAAAGATGTTTTCGTGATGGGCGAAGAGGTCGCCGAATATCAAGGCGCCTACAAGGTGACGCAGGGCCTGTTGCAGGAATTTGGTGCGAAGCGCGTGATCGATACCCCGATTACCGAACACGGGTTTGCCGGCCTCGGCATCGGCGCTGCGCTTGCGGGCCTCAAGCCCATCGTCGAATTCATGACCTTCAATTTCGCCATGCAGGCGGTTGACCAGCTGATCAACTCCGCGGCGAAGACCCTTTATATGTCGGGCGGGCAGATGGGCTGCCAGATCGTTTTCCGGGGCCCCAACGGTGTTGCGTCGCGCGTCGCCGCGCAACACAGCCAGGATTACTCCGCGTGGTATTCGCACATCCCCGGCCTGAAGGTGATTGCGCCGTCGACCGCCGCCGATGCCAAGGGATTGTTGAAGGCCGCCATTCGCGATCTCAATCCGGTCATCTTCCTCGAAAATGAACTCCTCTACGGCCACTCGTCGCCGGTGCCGAAGCTTGATGACTTCGTCTTACCGATCGGCAAAGCCAAAATCGCGCGTGCGGGCAATGATGTCACGATCATCGCCTGGTCAATGGGGATGACCTATGCCCTTAAAGCCGCCGAAGAAATGGCGAATGACGGCATTGATGCCGAGGTCATCGACCTGCGTACGCTCAAGCCCTTGGATACAGACACCGTCATTGCTTCCGTGCAGAAAACAGGCCGCGCCGTGACTGTCGAGGAAGGCTGGCAGCAAAACGGCGTGGGCGCCGAGCTTGCAGCGCGTATCATGGAACGGGCCTTCGATTATCTGGATGCGCCTGTGGTGCGCGTGTCCGGCAAAGAAGTCCCGATGCCTTACGCCGCCAATCTCGAAAAGCTGGCGCTGCCTTCGGTCGCCGAGATTGTCGAAGCTGCCAAGTCTGTTTGCTACCGGTAGGCGCCCATGCCCACCAATATCCTCATGCCCGCGCTGTCGCCCACGATGGAGAAGGGCAACCTTGCTCGTTGGCTGAAGAAAGAGGGCGACAAGATTAAATCAGGCGATGTCATCGCCGAAATCGAGACCGACAAGGCCACGATGGAATATGAGGCCGTCGATGACGGCACACTTGCGAAGATTGTTGTCCCGGAAGGCACGCAAGATGTTGCTGTCAATTCGGTGATCGCGGTGCTTGCGAGCGAAGGCGAAGACGTGAAGGCGGCGGCGCGTGCGCCAAAGATGCGCTACCAGCGAGCGGCTCAAAAATCGGCCGGAAGCCTCCTCAGCCCAACCAGCGCCCCAAAAGCAGATGCAACAGTGCCGGCCTCGCCAGTGCCACCGTCCCCGGCGTCGACGCGCATTGCCCAACCGGGGTGTGCGGGTTCTCGGGGCCAATCGGATCTTCTCGTCTCCGCTCGCGCGGCGGCTCGCGAAAGAAGCGGGCCTCGATCTCAACGGTGTGCAAGGTTCGGGGCCACATGGCCGCGTAATTGCCCGCGATATCGAAGACGCAAAATCCGGAAAGGGTTTGCGTGGGCCGGCCGGAGCACCTCCATCAGGGGCAGGTGCACCATCAATTGCTCCCTTGATGTCGGACCAGCAGATCCGATCACTGTACGAAGACGGCAGCTATGATTTTGTGCCGCACGACGGTATGCGTCGTACGATTGCGCAAAGGCTCACCGCATCGACGCAAACCATTCCTCATTTCTATGTTACGGTGGACTGCGATATCGGGCGCCTGGTGGCGGCCCGTGAGGAAATCAACGCATCCGCGCCCAAGGACAAGGACGGCAAGCCCACCTACAAGCTCTCGGTCAATGATTTCGTCATCAAGGCCCTGGCGCTCGCGCTGCAACGCATACCGGACGCCAATGTCAGCTGGACTGAGTCAGGCGTCCTCAAACACAAACATTCTGATATTTCCGTTGCAGTAGCGCTGCCAGGCGGACTGATCACGCCGATCATTCGTAATGCCGAAAGTAAATCACTATCGGCAATTTCCAATGAGATGCGCGACCTCGCTGCGCGCGCCCGCGCCCGCAAGCTCAAGCCGCACGAATACCAAGGCGGCACTTCATCGGTGTCGAATTTGGGGATGTACGGAATCAAGGATTTTACCGCAGTGATCAACCCGCCGCAGTCGACAATCCTCGCCGTTGGCGCCGGCGAAGAACGCGCGGTCGCACGCAACGGTCAGATCGTGGCGGCTATGATTATGAGCGTGACGCTGTCCTGCGATCACCGGACGGTCGACGGCGCGCTTGGTGCCGAGCTTGTTGGGGCGTTCAAGGCGCTGATCGAAAATCCGGTGATGATGTTGGTTTGAGTGTTAGGCCGGATCGTATCCCATCACCTTGAAAACGGCCTGCGCCTCGGGCGATTTCAAATAATTCACCAGCGCTTTCGCCGCCTCGGCCTGTGCTGCGCCAGTTTGCACACCGGCGGCATAGACCACCGTGAAGGCCATGTCGTCAGGCAGCGGACCAACCACCTCGACGCCGGGCACATGCAGCAACTCGGGTTTCGACTGCACCGCGATGTCGGCTTCGCCGCTGATCAGAAGCGTGCCGGAAAAGCCACCGGACGGCGGAAACTTCGTCTTGTCCTTCAATTGTTCGGTGATGCCCATCTTCTCGATCTGCTTGGCAATATAGACGCCGCTTGCTCCTCCTGACGCTGGATTTGAGTAGCTCACGCCTTTGGCAGCGAGCAGCGCCTTCTTCAACGCCTCGGGCGAGGAAATGTCCGGCTTTGTCGTACCGGCTTTGACGCCGATGGCGAAAATTGACTGCGCGAACAGCGTGTCGGTGCCGGACGCGATCTTGCCTTCCTTTAGCAGGTTGGCGACATCGCCTTTGATCAAAATCAGCGCATCGGCCTGTTCACCGGCCTGCACCCGTTTGGTCAGGAGCGCCGCGGTACTCCATGTCACATTCAGTTTATGACCGCTCGATTTCTCGAACTTGGGGATTAATTCTTCCATGACGCCTTTGACGCCGATGGTGCTGTAGACCTTGATCTCGGCAGTGGATGCAACCGTCATCGGTGCGAGCAAAAAGGTCGCGACGATGGCGAGCCGGCTCATTGATTTCGTCATGACGTTTCCCCGGGGTTCAGGCTTATCGTTGCTGCCAGTAAATTACCGATGGGCGTCGGGTTCAATGGGGTCTGCGGCTTGATTGATGCGGGGCCTTATGGGACACCGAGGGCGCGAAATCGGTGGCAGTAGCGGAGCAAGGCGTGGCGGATACTTCCTTCGACGTTCTGATCATCGGCTCGGGGCCGGGCGGCTATGTGACCGCGATCCGCGCCGCGCAGCTCGGCTATAAAACCGCAATTATCGAGCGCGATTACCTCGGGGGGATCTGCCTGAACTGGGGCTGCATCCCGACCAAGGCGCTGCTGCGTTCGGCCGAAATTTTTCACTACTTCCAACACGCCAAAGACTACGGATTGAAAGCCGATAATGTCGGCTATGACGCCAAGGCGGTGGTCGCGCGGTCGCGCGCGGTGTCGAAACGCCTCAATGACGGCGTCGGATTCCTGATGAAAAAGAATAAGGTCTCGGTGATCTGGGGCGAAGCCTCCATCGATGCGCCTGGCAAGGTCACGGTAAAGGCCTCGAAGAGCGAGGCGCCGAAAGGCACACTTGGGCCCGGCAGCTATCAGGCGAAACACATCATCATCGCTACCGGCGCCCGCCCGCGCGTGCTGCCCGGCCTCGAGCCGGACAAGAAACTGATCTGGACATACTTCGAAGCCATGGCGCCTGACCGCATACCGAAATCACTTTTGGTGATCGGCTCGGGTGCCATCGGCATCGAGTTCGCATCGTTTTATCGCACGCTCGGTTCCGAGGTCACCGTAGTCGAGGTGCTGCCGCAGATCTCTGCCGGTCGAAGATCACGAGATCCAGACATTCGCGCGCAAGAGCTTTGAGAAGCAGGGCATCAAGATTCTTACGAACGTGAAAGTGACCAAGCTCGACAAAAAAAGCGACAGTGTGACCGCCACGATCGAGGAGGGTGGCAAGTCGCAAACCATGACCGTCGAGCGCGTCATTTCCGCAGTGGGTGTCGTCGGCAATATCGAAAATCTTGGTCTTGAAAAACTGGGCGTGAAGACCGAACGCGGAATTATCTCGGTCGATCGATTCAGCAAGACGAGCGTGCCCGGCATCTACGCGATTGGCGATGTCGCCGGGCCGCCAATGCTGGCGCACAAAGCCGAGCACGAGGGTGTCGTCTGTATAGAGGCGATCAAGGGCCTCAATCCGCACCCGATGAATAAATCAATGATCCCCGGCTGCACATATTGTTCGCCGCAAATCGCTTCGGTTGGGCTCACTGAGCAAGCGGCAAAAGAAAAGAAGATCGATATTCGCGTCGGCCGGTTTCCATTCATCGGCAATGGAAAGGCCATTGCGCTGGGAGAAGACCAGGGTCTTGTAAAGGTGATCTTTGACAAAAAGACCGGTCAACTGCTCGGCGCGCATATGGTTGGCGCCGAAGTGACCGAATTGATTCAAGGTTACGTGGTTGCAATGAACCTTGAGACCACTGAAGAAGAATTGATGCACACCGTCTTCCCGCATCCGACTCTGTCAGAAATGATGAAGGAAGCGGTCCTTGATGCCTATGGACGCGTCCTGAATATGTAGTTTTTCGCTGTCGTCACCGGGCTTGTCCCGGTGACCTCGCTTAGGTGGGCGCTGTGCCTTCCGGATCGGGATGGCCGGGACATAGGCGAGCGAAGCGACGCCGTTCTTCGACCGGCTATGCCCGGCCATGACAAAAAGGAAAGGACCGAATTGATGGCCAAGTACGCGAATATTCTCGAAACCGTCGGCCGGACGCCAGTCGTCCGTATCAACAAGCTCGGGCCGAAAGGCATCAATCTGTTTGTAAAGATTGAAGCGTTCAATCCGCTCGGCTCGGTCAAGGACCGTTTGGCACTCGGCGTTATCGAGGCGGCAGAAAAATCAGGAGAGCTCAAACCTGGTCAAACGGTGATCGAAGCAACTTCCGGCAACACTGGTATCGGCCTGGCGATGGTTTGTGCCGCCAAAGGCTATCCGCTGGTGGTCACGATGGCCGAAACGTTCAGCGTCGAGCGCCGCAAGCTGATGCGGTTTCTGGGCGCCAAGGTCGTCCTTACGCCCGCTGCGGAACGTGGGATGGGAATGGTCAATAAGGCAAATGAGCTTGCCAAGGCTCACGGCTGGTTTCTGACCCGTCAGTTCGAAAACGAAGCCAATCCCGATATGCATTCGCGTACGACCGCGCGCGAAATTGTTGACGACTTTAAAGGTGAGAAGCTTGACTACTGGGTCACCGGTTTTGGTACGGGAGGGACGCTAAAAGGTGTTGCGCGCGTGCTGACCAAAGAGCGGCCGGACACCAAAATCGTCGTGTGCGAGCCTGCGGATGCACCGATGCTGACGAACAAGTCGCCGCAGGAACGCAATCCGGACGGCTCTCCCGCCAAGCCGAACGCGGCGTTCAAGCCGCACCCCATGCAAGGCTGGAGCCCTGACTTCATACCGAAGATCACAGGTGATGCCGTCGACATGGGCGTCATCAGCCGCATCATTACAGTTGCAGGTCCTGATGCGATGAAATGCAGTCGCGAGCTTGCCCAGAAGGAAGGTATCTTCGTTGGCATTACGGCCGGCGCCACGTTCGCCGGCGCACTTGAAGTCTGCAAAAGTGCGGCACCCGGTTCGACCGTCCTCTGCATGCTTCCTGATACGGGCGAGCGTTATCTGTCGACACCGCTCTTCGCCGATGTTGGCGTCGACATGAACGAGGATGAGCTGAAAATTTCCAACTCGACGCCGAATCAGCGGATGCCACCGAAGGCGGCGTAATCGGGCGAGGTCATGGGCGTTATTGCGTGGATCGTTATTGGATTGGCTGCTGGCTGGCTGGCGCATGCTGTTCTGGGCGGCCGGGGCGGTTTGTTCGGTAATATTGCGGTCGGACTGATCGGCTCGATCGTCGGCGGCTTTCTGTTCGAAAAGCTCAACCTGCACGTCATGCCTGATTTTTGGGGCAACCTCATTACGGCCACCATCGGAGCCATTGTTTTTCTTCTCATTTGGCGAGCAATCCGAGGGGCGTGACCGGCCCAGTCTTGCGGGGATGGTGTCCCCGCCGTAAGTAAGGACATGGCCGTCGTTCTCGACCTCGTAAACAATCCGCGCCCCCGGCATCCGGAAAAGGCGCATCGCCCGGATTCCGCCCCACAGAAAAAGCCCGACTGGATTCGCGTCAAGGCGCCTGTGTCGGCCGGCTATTTCGCCACGCAAAAGCTTATGCGCGACAACGGCCTTCACACGGTTTGCGAGGAGGCCGGCTGTCCGAACATTGGCGAGTGCTGGGAGAAGAAGCACGCGACCTTCATGATCATGGGCGATACGTGCACGCGGGCCTGCGCATTCTGCAATGTGAAGACCGGTTTGCCCGGTCCACTCGACCAATCCGAGCCAGAACATGTCGCCGATGCGACTGCTAAATTGGGCCTTGCGCACATTGTCGTAACGTCGGTCGATCGCGATGACCTCGCCGATGGCGGAGCAAGGCATTTTGCCGACACGATACGCGCCATTCGCGCGCGGTGTCCGCAGACGACGATCGAGGTGCTGACGCCCGATTTTCTGCGTAAAGATGGGGCGCTAGAACTGGTCGTCGAAGCCAAGCCCGATGTATTCAACCATAATCTGGAAACCGTTCCGTCGCTTTACGTAACGGTGCGTCCGGGAGCCCGCTATTTCCATTCGCTCCGGCTGTTGCAGCGGGTGAAGGAGCTTGATCCGGCTGCGTTCACCAAGTCGGGCATCATGGTGGGCTTGGGTGAGGAGCGAAACGAGGTCCTTCAGGTTATGGATGACCTGCGCTCGGCTGGCGTCGATTTCCTCACCGTCGGTCAATATCTTGCAGCCGACGCGCAAACATCACGAGGTCAAGCGTTTCGTGCCGCCAGATGAATTCAAGGCGCTTGAAACGATTGCCTACAGCAAGGGCTTCCTGATGGTGGCGGCTTCACCGCTCACACGGTCTTCGCATCATGCCGGCGAGGACTTCGCGCGCCTGAAGGCTGCGCGCGCTGCCGCCGTCTAAGAATTCATGCCGCAATTCTCGACGAAGCGCCGCGTCCGCCACGCAGCTGCCGACATGTTTGCCCTCGTCGCTGACGTCGACAAATACCCGCGGTTCGTCCCGTTGTGCGCCGGCATGAAAGTGAAAAGCCGCACCGAAAAGGGCGACGGCATCACGGTTATGGTCGCGGAGATGACGGTTGCCTACAAGATTATCCGCGAAACATTCACCAGCCGTGCCACGCTGGACGGTCAAAATCTGAAGATCCTGGTCGAATATCTCAACGGGCCGTTCAAGCGGATGCAGAACCGCTGGACATTTCATCAGATTGGCGAGAACAGTTGCGATGTCGAATTCTTTATCGACTATGAATTCAGGAGTCGCACCCTTGCGATGCTGATGGGCGCGATGTTCGATGCCGCGTTCCGGCGGTTTGCCTCAGCGTTCGAGCAACGCGCCGATGAGGTCTATGGCCGCCCGCGAGCGTCCTAGTTCATCAGCCCTTTTCGACCGGTAGCGCCTTGACAGCATGTGGTCGCGCTATAGCGTCGCCGCACAGGAGGTCGGGTGATTCCGATTCTCAATAACCGGCAGGATGATTGTTCGCTGCAATGGCGAGCCCCGCATTAGATTTGCCCCAAGCTCTCAATCGGGCCCTTGCGGCCTACAGGGCGGGCCAGCTCGTTCAGGCCGAACAAATATGCCAGGAAATCATTTCGCTCGATCGTGATTATTTTGATGCGCTTTATATTTTAGCCGTCGTCCAGGCCACCCTCGGAAAAAACACTGACGCGCTCGCAAACTATGATCGCGCGCTGACGTTGCAGCCGCGGCACGCAGAAGCGCTGTCCAATCGCGGCAATACGTTAAAGGCATTGATGCGCTTCGATGAGGCGCTCGATAGTTTTGACAAGGCGCTTGCGGCTCAGCCGGACTATCCAGCCGCACTCTCCAACCGCGGCGCGGTCTTGTTCGAGATGACGCGATATGAGGACGCGTTGGCGACATACGATCGGTCGCTTGCGATACGGCCCGACCAGGTTGTCGCGCTTTATAATCGCGGCGGGGCGCTGCAAAAATTGGGGCGCTTCGAGGAAGCATTAGCAAGTTACGACCGTGCGCTCGCGATAAATCCCGGACTTGTCGAGGCTCATGCCAATCGGGGCAATACGTTGAATGCACTGCATCGCTACGACGATGCGTTGGCGAGCTTCGACCGCGCATTGACCCTGCGCCCGGACCTCGTTGAAGCACTCAGCAATCGTGGCAACGCGCTGAACGGGTTGAAGCGATATGAAGATGCATTGGCAAGTTATGACCGCGCAATTACCTGTCAACCAACATACGCAGGCGCTCATTACAATCGCGGGACGACCCTTCATGAAATGAAGCGATATGACGAAGCCCTTGCGAGTTACGATCGGGCCATTGCACTGCAGCCGGACTATCCCGAAGCATATTCCAATCGTGGCGCGACATTGTGGGAACTCAAGCGACACGATGAGGCATTAGCCAGTTACGACCGTGCCATCGCCATCCAGCCCGAATTTCCCGAGGCGCATTGGAATGCTGCGTCCTTGCGGTTGCTGACGGGGGATTTTGAGCGCGGCTGGGCGGAGTACGAGTGGCGCTGGAAATACAAAACCATGGCGCTCGCAAAGCGCAATTTTGCGCAACCGCAATGGGGCGGTGAACCGATTGAAGGCAAGACCATTTTGTTGCATGGCGAGCAGGGCATGGGAGACGCAATTCAGTTTTGTCGCTATGCCCCGCTGGCCGCGGCGCGCGGTGCGCGGGTCATTCTCGAAGTCGATAGACGGCTCCAGACGTTGATGTCGAGCCTCGATGGCGTGGCGCAAGTTCTGTCTGCGGGGGATCCGTTGCCGGAATTCGACATGCATTGTCCCTTACTCAGCCTGCCGCGCGCCTTCCATACCCTGCTTGAGACCATTCCGTCGCACACGCCATATTTGCGCGCGCCGTCTGACTGGCTGACGAAATGGAACACCCGGCTTGGGCCCAAACGCGGGTTGCGCGTCGGGCTGATCTGGTCAGGCAATCCCGCGCATCACCGCGATCAGGCCCGGTCGATTGAACTCAACGCATTGACGCCATTGCTTGATGTGCCGGCCACTTTTTTCAGCCTTCAGAAGGATGTGCGGGCGGCCGACGCCGCGCTGCTCGCGGGGCGCAAAGACGTCATCCAGCTTGCCGACGAGCTTGCCGATTTTTCGGACACCGCAGCGGTCATGGCGCAGCTCGATCTCATCATCTCAGTCGATACCAGCACCGTCCATCTTGCGGGCGCACTCGGCCGACCGGTCTGGATTTTGCTGCCTTATCTGCCAGATTGGCGATGGCTGCTCGACCGCGGTACCAGCCCTTGGTATCCGACGGCGCGCTTGT
Organism: uncultured Alphaproteobacteria bacterium; assembly: GCA_963810125.1. GTDB lineage: Bacteria > Pseudomonadota > Alphaproteobacteria > Rhizobiales > Xanthobacteraceae > Pseudolabrys. The sequence continues at coordinate 249,032 of CAWEMK010000008.1, read as the reverse complement.
TCCGCCAGGATGAAACGCGCGGATGGGATAGTGTGATCCCGCACGTGCAGGCCGCACTGTCCGAAATGACTGCCGCTACATAACGCAACGGCCCCGGCGCTGAATGCACCGGGGCCGTCGACGTGCAAATTTGATCAGGTTTTGGTGCGGGCGCGAATCTGGAAGCTGTCGAATCCGAGCTCTGCCACCTGCAGCCACGCGTAAGCGTCGTTACGATAGGGGACGAGGCTTTCGTAAAGTTTCTTGAAGTGCGGGTTCGTTTTGGACAAGTCGGCGTAGATTTCATTTGCCGCACTGTAGCAGGCTTCCAGAACAGGCTGCGGAAACGCGCGCAACAGCACACCGCTTGCCACCAAACGCTTCATCGCGGGCGGATTGACGTAGTCGTATTTGCCCAGCGTCCACACCCAGGCGTCATTGGACGCCGTGATGATGGCGGACTGATACTGCTTCGGCAGCTCGTTCCACTTCGCCATGTTCATGATGTTGTGGGCCTGTCCGCAACCTTCCCACCAGCCCGGGTAGTAATAGTGTTTGGCGATCTTCGCGAAGCCGAGCTTTTCATCGTCGTAAGGACCGACCCATTCCGCGGCGTCGATGGTGCCCTTTTCGAGCGCCGGGTAAATGTCGCCGGCGGCCAGTTGTTGCGGCACGACACCGACCTTCTGCAAGATCGTTCCGGCAAATCCGCCGACCCGGAATTTCAGTCCTTTCATGTCGTCCATGGTGTTGATCTCCTTGCGGAACCAACCACCCATCTGCGCGCCAGTATTCGCGGCGGCGAAGCCAATGCAGTTAAAGTCCTTGAGCACACCGTTGAGTAATTCCTCGCCGCCACCAAAACGAACCCAGGAAATCATCTGGCGCGTATTAAGCCCGAACGGCAGCGCCGTCCCGAACGTGAAGGCAGCGTTTTTGCCGAAATAATAATACAGCGCTGTATTACCCATCTCGACGGTGCCGTTACCGACGGCGTCCAGACACCTGCAGACCCGGCACGATTTCGCCGGCGGCGAAAACCTGGATCTGGAATTTGTTGTCGGTGATTTCGGCGATGCGCTTCGCGAAATATTCGCAGCCGCCATACAGCGTATCGAGCGATTTCGGCCAGCTCGCGGTGAGGCGCCACTTCACCTCCGGAGACGATTGCGCAATGGCCGGCGCTGCAATGGCCGAGGCGGCGAGCCCGCCGCTGGCGGCTTGCAGGAATTGACGACGTTTCATGGTGTTTCCCCTGGTTGACGCCGGTCCGCCGACCGAAGGAGATTGCACGCATGTTTGTTCTAGGCTCGCCTCGTCCCGGCGACCGACGGTTCAATATTACGCCAATGGACGCAAAGAAAAAGCCCAAAATCGGGGCCCTGTAGTACCGGCCCGCGGCCCGTATGGACGCATCTTTATTTCGTCTTGATGCCCCGCGCGCGCAATTCGCATCGCATCTTTATCGCCCGACTCTTACTTGAAAGCTCGCTCCAGAAAAATGGAGGGAGCAGACCATGTTGGACATCGTGTTTCTGGCTTTGGGTGTCGGCCTGTTCGTGCTGTCGGTTGGGTACGCCTACGCCTGCGACCGGCTCTGAGGAGGCTCCCATGATCTTTGACTATTCACTCGCCGGCCTCGTGACCGCGGGGCTGCTGTTCTACCTCACCTACGCGTTGCTGCGGCCCGAAAAATTCTGAGAGGCGTGTCATGACCACGATTGGCTGGATCCAAATCCTGCTTTACTGCGCGATCATCGTCGCGATCACGCCGGTGCTCGGCGCCTATATGACACGTGTGTTCAACGGCGAGCGCACGATCCTGTCGCCAGTGCTGCGGCCGGTCGAGGCCGCAATTTATTGGGTCGGTGGTGTCGACGAAAAGCGTGAGCAAAACTGGCTCATGTACACGGTCGGCATGCTGCTGTTCCATGTCGGCGGCTTTCTTATTCTCTATGGGCTGATGCGCTTCCAGGCGGTACTGCCATTCAATCCAGCCGAGCAGTCAGCCGTGGCTCCCGACCTGTCGTTCAACACGGCCGTGAGCTTCATCACAAACACCAACTGGCAGAACTACGGCGGCGAAGGCACGCTGTCATACCTCACCCAGATGCTTGGCCTCACGCACCAGAACTTCCTGTCGGCAGCGACCGGCATTGTGCTGGCGGTCGGGCTGATCCGTGGTTTCGCCCGCGCTTCTGCAAAGACGATTGGTAATTTCTGGGTCGATATCACCCGCTGCACGCTCTATGTCCTGATGCCGATCTGCATTGTCGCTGCACTATTCCTGGTCTGGCAGGGCATGCCGCAGACGCTCGGCCCCTATGTCGACGCCACGACGCTGGAAGGCGCCAAGCAGACCATTGCGGTCGGCCCGGTTGCGTCGCAGGTCGCGATCAAGATGCTCGGCACCAATGGCGGCGGCTTCTTCAACGCCAACGCGGCGCATCCGTTCGAGAACCCGACCGCGCTGTCGAATTATCTGCAGATCATCCTGATCTTCGCGATCGGCGCAGCGCTCACCAACGTGTTCGGGCGCATGGTCGGTAACCAGCGCCAGGGCTGGGCGATCCTCGCCGTCATGGGTGTTTTGTTCATTGCCGGTGTCATCCTCGCCTATTGGGCTGAAGCCAATGGCACCAGCACACTCAACGCGCTCGGCCTCACCGGCGGCAACATGGAAGGCAAGGAGGTCCGCTTCGGCATCGTCGCCTCGGCGTTGTTTGCGGTGATCACCACCGCGGCTTCCTGCGGCGCCGTCAACGCCATGCACGACTTGTTTACCGCGCTCGGCGGCATGGTCCCACTGATCAACATGCAGCTCGGCGAGATCATCGTCGGCGGCGTCGGTGCCGGCCTCTACGGCATGTTGCTGTTCGTCATTCTGGCAATCTTCGTTGCCGGCCTGATGGTCGGCCGCACGCCCGAATACGTGGGCAAGAAGATCGAGGCGAAAGAGGTCAAGATGGCCATGCTCGCCATCCTGGTGCTGCCGCTGATGTATCTCGGCTGGACTGCGGTCGCCGCGGTCAATCCGGACGCGCTGACGCAGCTTGGCAATGCGGGCCCGCATGGCTTCTCGGAGATGCTGTACCTTTATACGTCGAGCACCGCCAATAACGGATCGGCGTTCGCCGGCATCACGGCCAATACGATGTTCTTCAACATCACCGGCGGCGTAGCAATGTTCGTTGGCCGCTTCCTGATGATCATCCCGGCCATGGCTATTGCCGGTTCGCTCGCGGCCAAAAAAACCGTTCCGCCTTCCGCCGGGACGTTCCCGACGACGGGCGGCCTTTTCATCGGCCTCGTCGTCGGCGTGATCCTCATCGTCGGCGGCCTCACATTCTTCCCCGCGCTAGCGCTCGGGCCGATCGTCGAGCATCTCGCGATGCAGGCGGGCACCGTATTCTGAGCAGATTGACATTCGGAGTTACGACTATGGACACCTCTAAACTGCGCAAGCGCATGCCTGTGGCCACGCTGCTCGACCCGAAGATCGTGGCGCCTGCGATCGGCCAGGCCTTCGTCAAGCTCAACCCGGTCACTCTGATTACGAACCCGGTGATCTTCGTGCTTGAGATCGTCACGGTGCTGACGACCGTGTTACTCGTGCGCGACCTGATGCAGCACCACGAGGGTACCGGTTTCACCTTCCAGATCGTTCTCTGGCTGTGGTTCACCGTCTTGTTCGCGAATTTCGCGGAAGCGGTGGCGGAAGGACGTGGCAAGGCACAGGCCGACACATTGCGACGCAGCCGCGTCGAGGCGAAAGCCAAAAAGCTTTCCGACCCGAAAAAACGTACCAGCTATAAGGACGTTCCGGCGCTTGATCTGCGCGCCGGCGACTATGTTGTCGTTGCGGCAGGTGACGTGGTGCCCGGCGACGGCGACGTGGTTGAAGGCATTGCGTCGGTCAACGAGGCGGCGATTACCGGTGAATCCGCGCCCGTAATTCGCGAATCCGGTGGCGATCGTTCAGCTGTGACCGGCGGGACGACCGTGATTTCGGACTGGATTGTCGTGCGCATTACGTCGTCGCCCGGCTCGTCGTTCCTTGACCGTATGATTGCGCTGGTCGAGGGTGCCGAACGGCAAAAGACGCCGAACGAGATCGCGCTGAACATCCTGCTGATTGGCCTGACCATCATCTTCGTCTTCGCGACGGCAACAATCCCGAGCTACGCGACCTACGCCGGCGGCGCGATCTCCGTCGTCATTTTGGTGGCGTTGTTCGTGACGCTAATCCCGACAACGATTGGCGCATTACTATCGGCCATCGGTATCGCCGGCATGGACCGGCTGGTCCGTTTCAACGTGCTGGCCATGTCTGGCCGCGCGGTGGAGGCCGCCGGCGACGTCGACACGCTCTTGCTCGACAAGACTGGCACCGTGACCTTCGGCAATCGCCTTGCGACCGAAATCATTGTGGTTCCCGGCGTAACCGAGCGAGAGGCGGCGGAAGCCGCGCTTTTGGCCAGTGATGCCGACGAGACGGCCGAGGGCCGTTCGATCATCACACTGGTGCAGGAAAAATATCACGTGCGCCGACAAGCGGCGCCCGCCGACGCGAAATTCATCGAGTTTTCGGCAACCACGCGGCTATCGGGCGTCGACACTGGCAAGCGCAAGCTGCGGAAGGGCGCGGTCGATTCGGTGCTTAAGTTCGCGCGCGAACAAGCGGGCCAAAACGTTGCCGAGCCGCCGGCGTTCCGCGCGGCTGTTGACAAGATCGCACGCTCCGGCGGCACGCCGCTCGGCCTCGTCGAAGGGGATCGCATTCTCGGCGTGATCCACCTGAAGGACGTCGTGAAACCGGATGTGCGCGACCGCTTTAACGCGTTGCGCCGCATGGGCATCAAAACCGTGATGATCACCGGCGATAATCCGGTGACGGCAGCGGCCATCGCCTCGGAAGCCGGCGTTGACGATTTCATCGCCCAAGCGACCCCGGAGGACAAGTTGCGCTATATCCGCGGCGAGCAGTCGCAAGGCCGACTGATCGCGATGTGTGGCGACGGCACAAATGATGCGCCGGCGCTTGCCCAGGCGGATGTTGGTGTCTGCATGCAGACCGGCACGCAGGCCGCACGTGAGGCCGGCAACATGATCGACCTCGATTCCGACCCGACCAAGCTGATCGAGGTGGTCGAGATCGGCAAACAGTTGCTGATGACGCGCGGCGCGCTGACCACGTTCTCGATCGCGAACGACGTGGCGAAGTACTTTGCCATTATCCCGGCCATCTTCCTCGCATTCTATCCTCAGTTGGCCGTGCTCAATGTCATGAAATTGGCCACGCCACAGAGCGCGATTCTGTCAGCGATCATCTTCAACGCATTGATCATCATCGCTTTGATTCCGCTGGCGCTGAAGGGCGTCGCCTATCGTCCGATCGGGGCCGCCGCGCTACTGCGGCGCAATCTGCTGATCTATGGCCTCGGCGGCATCATTCTGCCGTTCGTTGGCATCAAGGCCATCGACCTCCTAGTCAATGCCTTGCATTTGGTCTAGCGCGTGATCCCGAAAAGTGGGCACCGGTTTTCGGAAAAGATAACGCGCAAGAAAAATTGAGGAGAGTCAGTCATGTTGAAAGAAATCCGTCCTGCCGTTGTCCTGATCGTCTTGCTGACGCTGATCACTGGATTGGCGTATCCGCTCGCCATGACCGGGGTCGCCGGCGTGATCTTCCCGTACCAGGCGCAGGGCAGCCTGATCGAGAAAGACGGCAAGGTCATAGGCTCAGCGCTGATCGGGCAGGTGTTTGCCGACGACAAATATTTCCACGGCCGGCCCTCGGCGACCAACACCCCCGACCCAAAGGATTCGACCAAGACTGTCGACGCGCCGTACAACGCCATCAACTCAATGGGCTCCAATCTCGGTCCGACCAGCAAGGCGATGGCCGATCGCCTGAAAGGTGATGTCGACGCACTCAAAAAAGTGAACTCATCAGCCGCAATCCCGGTCGACTTGGTGACCACGTCCGGTAGTGGCCTCGACCCCGACATCTCGCCGGCGGCGGCACTCTTCCAGGTCCCTCGGGTTGCGAAGGCCCGCAATCTGCCTGAAGCGCGGGTCCGCGCGCTGGTTGAAAATCAGGTCGAAGGTCGCACATTCGGCCTGCTCGGCGAGCCGCGGGTGAACGTCCTCAATCTCAACCTCGCGCTGGACGCGCTCAAGACGTAATTGCGCGTGTGCGATCCGTCCCTGACTGTCCCGGGCAGAAGTCCGGGGCAGGTATTTTGCCGTATGATGCGCTAGAGGAAGCCGTATGGCTGGAGACAAAGCGCAGAGAGCCTCGCCTGACGCACTCCTCGCCCTCGCCAAAAAGGAAGGGCGGGGGCACCTGAAGATATTTCTTGGCGCAGCGCCTGGCGTCGGCAAGACCTACGCCATGCTCACCTCCGCCCGCACTGAGAAATCGAGTAGACGAGACGTTGTAGCCGGCCTGATTGAGACGCATGGCCGGCGTGAGACCGAACAGCTGGTCGAGGGGTTTGAGGTTCTCCCGCGCAAGCCGATTGTCTATCGCAACCAGGTGATGCGCGAGTTTGATCTTGACGCCGCGATCGCGCGCCGGCCGAAACTGTTGCTGGTCGACGAATATGCCCACACCAACGTGCCGGGCAGCCGCCATCCCAAGCGTTGGCAGGACATCGATGAGTTGCTGGCGGCCGGAATTGACGTCTGGACTACGCTGAACATCCAGCATCTCGAAAGCCTCAACGACGTTGTGTTGAAGATCACCAAGGTGCGGGTCCGCGAAACCGTGCCCGATATGGTGTTCGACAAGGCCGACGAGATCATCCTGGTCGATTTCCCTCCCGACGAATTGCTCAGGCGCCTGGCGGAGGGAAAAGTCTACGTGCAGGACACTGCAGCACGTGCCGTGGAGAGCTTCTTCAAGCCACAAAATCTCACGGCATTGCGCGAGCTTGCCCTGCGCCGTGCGGCTGAACGGATCGATGCCGACCTGATCGAGCGCATGCAGGCACATGCGATCGAGGGGCCATGGGCGGCCGGTGAACGCATTCTGGCTTGCATCGGGCCCGACCCGATATCACCCACCGTTGTGCGCGCCGCCAAGCGCCTCGCCGATCTGATGGATGCGCCATGGATTGCGGTCACGGTCGAGCGCCCGGGGTCGACACTTGAAGATGGACCTCGTCAACGCCTCGATGAAGCGATGAAACTGGCGCAGAGCCTGGGCGCCGAAACACAAACGCTTACGGGAACCGATTTGCCGGCGGAGTTGCTGCGCTTTGCAAAGTTCGAAAACGTCACCCAGATCGTGATCGGACGTTCACCCAGCGGCTTCTTCAGCGAATTGCTGCGTCGATCTCTTCCGCACGAATTGGTGCGCCGGACGCAAGATATCGCCATCCATCTTGTCACGAGAGAAGCGGAACAGCCGGCGAGGGCACCTTTGTTGCGTTGGCCGAGGCATCTGGTGCTTGCACCGCTGCCTTTCCTGTACGCGACACTTGCCGTTGCGGTCAGCGCTCGCCGTTGGTGAAGTGCTGACTGAAATCACACCGATCCCCAATCTATCGATCGTATTCCTGCTGGCTGTCCTCGTAACCGCCATGAGCTTCGGCATCTGGCCGGCGATCTATGCGTCGGTCTTGTCGTTCCTCGCCTATAATTTCTTTTTTATTCCGCCGATCTATACGTTCACCGTTGCCGAACCATATGAATTGCTGGCGCTGGTGATTTTTTTGGTCGTCGCGGTGATCAGCTCCGCACTGGCCGGCCGGGTGCGCGAACAAGCGCGAATTTCCGCGAGCCGCATGCGCGCCATGCGCAGGCTGTATGAATTTACGCGGCGATTGTCTGGGCTGGCGACGGTTGATTCGGTGGCGGAAGGCGCTGCCAGCGAAATCCATGCAAGCCTTGGATGTCCGGTCGTCGTGCTGCTGGCCCATGGCGACGACCTGTCCCTTACTGCGGCGTGGCCGCCGGAGGATAGCCTGGACGCTGCCGCGATGACCGCGGCGCGCTGGGCTTACAGTCACGACGAGCCTGCGGGCGCCGACACCGGCACATTGCCGATTATCCCGTGGTACTTCGTACCGTTGCGCGTCGGTGCAAAGGCGCTTGGAGTGATCGGTGTTTCCAAAGAGAAGGATACGTCGCCGCTCGACTCGGAGGCGCGGGCTCTGCTCGATACACTCGTTGAGCAGACTGCCTCGGCGCTGGAACGTGCCTCGCTCGCGCGTGAAATGGTGAGTGCAAGGACCGCGACAGAAACCGAGCGGGTGCGCAACACGCTGCTGGCATCGGTTTCGCACGATTTCCGCACGCCACTGTCGTCCATCCTCGGTTCGGCTACCAGCCTCATCGACTATGCCGACAAGCTCGATCCGGCGGCGAAGAAAGACCTGCTCGGCCAAATCAAAAAGGAAGCCGAGGATCTTGATGAAATGGTCCGCAATCTTCTGGCGATTACCCGCATTGATGCGGGGGCGCTGGAACTGCGGCGCGACTGGCTTGACCTGCGGGAGGTGGCCGAACGCGTGGTCAGCGCGGCACGGCGGCATGGCGCAAAGCAGCTCATTGAAATCAGCCTGCCACCCGAGATTCCGCTGGTGCAGGCGGATGCCACCTTGGCTGAACAGGCGATAGGCAACGTCGTTGCAAATGCGGTTGTTCATACGCCACCTGACACGCACATTGTTCTGGATGCCGTCGTGATGTCGGACGGCATCACTGTGCGCGTGACCGATAATGGGCCTGGTATCCCGGCGGACCGGCTGCCGAATATTTTCGAAAAATTTGTGAAAGGCCCTGAGTCGAGGCTTTCCGGCGCGGACGGCGGCCAGGGCACTGGACTAGGGCTCGCCATTGCAAAAGGCATCATGGAAGCCCATGGCGGAACGATTAGAGGAGAGAGTCCGATCGAAAACGGCCGGGGTGCGCGCTTCGTCATGACCTTCCCGCACGGAGGCCAGCACGCATGAGCGCAAAAATCCGCGTGCTGGTTATCGACGACGAAACGGCAATCCTGCGCTTCCTCAAGCCGGCGCTTGAGGCAAATAACTATGAGATGGCGAGCGCGGGTACGGTTGCTGAAGGAATCAAGCGCATCGCTGCCGAAACACCGGACATCGTATTGCTTGACCTCGGTCTGCCGGATGGTGACGGCAAGGATGTGATCAAACGTGCACGCGAATGGTCAGATATTCCAATCGTTGTGCTCTCCGCGCGCGAACGAGAAACCGAAAAGATCGAAGCGCTCGATTTCGGAGCAGACGATTACGTCAACAAGCCGTTCAATATTGGCGAGCTCCTGGCGCGAATGCGCACGGCGTTACGGCACCGCATGCAACGCAAGGCGGAAATCCCGGTCTTGCGCGTCGGCAATCTTGAGGTTGATGCGGTGCGCCATCGCGCAACGCGAGCCGGCGTGGAGCTAAAGCTCACGCCGAAGGAATTCGAATTGCTGTCATTCCTCGCAAAGCACGCAGGGCGTGTCGTGACACACAAACAGATTCTCACGGCGGTCTGGGGACCGGCGCATACCGAGGACACCCAATATTTGCGCGTTTACATTGGCCAGATTCGCCAGAAGGTCGAAGACCATCCCGATGACCCGCGCTTCATTTTGACTGAGCCGGGCATCGGGTACCGAGTGGCGGAGAACTGATCGAACTTTTTCGCAGGGAGGGCCTAGCTTTTTCCGGCAGGCGGCCGCGGTTCTTCTTTTTCTGCCAATTCCCTGAGCATGGCCAGAGCCTGCAATACGGATTCGTGACGGACGTTGGCTCGGCCGATATCGCCATATTTGCGATCATGCGCGATGACGCGGCCACTGCGCGACGCAGCACAGAAAAAGACAATGCCAATCGGCTTTCCCGGCACAGCGCCGGTTGGTCCTGCAATGCCGGTAATCGAGACAGCGAGATCGACCGATGCATGGGCGAGGGCGCCTTTGGCCATCTCCTCGGCGCATTCGCTGCTGACCGCCCCATAAACATCAATGGTTGCGGGGGTCACGCCCAGCATTTGTTGTTTTGCCTCATTCGAATATGTGACGAAGCCGCGGTCGAGCACTGCCGATGAGCCGGGAATTTCGCTGATGACCGCCGCGACCAGGCCGCCGGTGCATGATTCAGCAGTCGCAAGCGTCAATTTCTTCTTCGTGCAGATATCAAGCAGGATTTTTGCGGCACCGATTGCGGCTAGGTCGGGCATCGCTCATTCCCACGGAAGACGAACTGTCGCAGTCGCGTAGGCGACAATGCCTTCACCGCGACCGGTAAAACCGAGCTTCTCGCTGGTGGTTGCCTTGACCGCCACGCGGTCAATATCGATGCCCGCGAGCTTTGCGATGTTCGCGCGCATGCGGTCGCGGTGCTCGCCAATGCGAGGGGCTTCGCACACGATTGTGAGGTCCAGATGAGCAATGCGGCCACGGCGTGCGCGTACCCGATCGACGGCGAAGACGAGGAACCGGTCGGACGATGCGCCACGCCATTGCGGGTCGCTCGGCGGAAAATGCGCTCCGATGTCGCCATCCGCAAGTGCGCCCAAAATCGCGTCGGTGATTGCGTGAAGCGCCACGTCTGCGTCGGAGTGGCCGGTGAGAGACTGGCTGTGTGGAATGCGAATGCCGCCAAGCGTGACGTGATCGCCGGCGCAGAATGCGTGTACGTCCATGCCCGATCCAATTCGTACATCGCCCAACGCAGCCGACTGTATGGCTTCCGCGCGCAAAAAATCCTCCGGGGTTGTGAACTTGATATTGCCGGACTCGCCAGGAAATACGCTGACTTTCATACCGGCCCATTCGGCGAGCGCGGCATCGTCCGTGAAGTCCTCACGGCCCTGTTCGGCTGCTCGCCGGTGCGCCGCGATCAGGGCGGGGAAGGCAAAGGCTTGTGGTGTTTGTACCAGACGAAGCAAAGTGCGATCGACGGTTGTTTCCACGGTACCGGAATCGTCGACACGCTTAATTGTGTCGGTCACCGGCAGCCCGGGAATTGCTGCGCCGGTTTTTTCAGACGCCACAATCGCGCGCGCAATCAGATCTGCGCTGGCGAATGGGCGCGCCGCATCGTGAACGAGCACGATGTCCGGCTTGTGCGGAAGCAGCGCCTCGAGACCGGCGCGTACGGAGGCCTGGCGGGTCGCACCGCCAAAGACCGGGGGCAGTACGTTCAAGCCGGCCGTCTCGACGCGCACGAGGTCGGCATCCTCGGACCGGATCACAGGCTGCACGAAGCTCACCGTGGGGGCCTCAGCGAAGCGCGATAATGCGCGCCGGAGCAGGGTTTCACCGGCGATGCGTCGGAACTGCTTGGGCAAATCGCCGCCCGCGCGCACGCCTTGACCGGCGGCGACTACGACGGCTGCAACTTGCGCCATGCTCCTGCTCCTGTTCCCGATCAGCCTTTACCGCGTTCCTGGCGCGGCGCAAACGCGGGAAAAGCCGGCACTGCCTTTAAGAATAAACAGGTTTTTTGCAGTGCAGCACTTGCGCTGCTTCGCGAAATGTCTAAACTATGAGCATCGAAAAGGGGCAGCCTAAATGATAGGCACAGAGCTGGGATCGGACGAAACGAACGAGTCGTGGGGCACTTCCCTCTCGATTGGCCCGATTGCCTTGCCCAATCGCGTGATTTTGGCCCCGATGTCCGGCATTACGGATGCGCCGTTTCGCCGCCTGACGGAGCGGCTGGGGGCCGGTTTGGTCGTTTCCGAGATGACGGCCTGCGCCGGCCTGGTTCGGGGAGAACGCGAAGCGACTGTTCGCAGCGAGGGAAGCGGCGTCGGTATCCATGTGGTTCAGCTTGCCGGCTGCGAGGCGCGTTGGATGGCCGAGGGCGCCCGTATTGCTGAGGCGCAAGGCGCCGACATCATCGACATCAACATGGGTTGCCCTTCCAAGCAGGTCACCAACGGGGCCGCCGGTTCCGCGCTGATGCGCGATGTTGATCATGCGCTGACGTTGATCGAAGCAACCGTAGGCGCCGTCCAGGTCCCGGTGACCTTGAAGATGCGCTTGGGTTGGGATGCATCCACGATCAATGCACCGGAACTTGCCCGCCGTGCGCAAGCCGCCGGTATCAAACTCATCACGGTGCACGGTCGCACGCGCTGCCAGTTTTACGACGGCAGCGCTGATTGGGACGGCGTCCGCGCAGTCAAACAAGCCGTTTCAATTCCGGTCGTCGTCAACGGCGACATCCGCTCATCCGAGGATGCCCTGACTGCACTCGACATTTCCGGCGCCGACGCAGTAATGATTGGCCGCGCCGCGCAAGGGCGTCCGTGGCTGCCGGGGCAGGTGGCAAGATTTCTTGCGACCGGTGCACGCGAGCGCACGCCGCCGCTCAGCGAACAGTTCCAAATCATCGACTCGCTGTACGACGAGATGCTTGGCCATCACGGCCTCGCCATCGGCCGGCGCCATGCCAGGAAACATCTCGGATGGGCCCTCGATTCCGCCGCGGCAACCGTCAAAGCGCCGATCGAACTGCTCAAAGACCACCGAAAGCGTGTACTGACGGCCAACGAGCCGTCGCAAGCGCGTCGTTTTCTTGCCGATGCTTATGATGATTTCGCCTGGAGGGCCGCGGCATGACACGCGCGCAGGCAGTCTCGGCAATTGTCAATTCGCCCGCTGACGCAATGCTGCATGCATTGCCGCATCCGGTGATCATGATATCGCCTGACGGCAAGATCGCTGACGCCAATGTTGCGGCCGAACAATTTTTCGAAGCATCGATTCCGATGCTGCGTCGACACATGGTGCGGGAACTTGTTCCGTTTGGCTCGCCGCTCCTTACACTGATCGAGCAAGTGCGCCATCGTGGCGCCGCGGTCAACGAATATAAGGTCGATCTTGCGACCCCGCGCAATCCCGGCGAGCGCCTGGTCGATCTGCACGTTGCGCCACTGCCGGAATATCCCGAACACGTCGTGGTGATGCTGCAGGAACGAACCATCGCCGACAAGATGGATCGCCAGCTGACCCATCGTGGCGCAGCGCGCTCTGTCATCGCGCTGGCGGCCATGCTTGCGCATGAAATTAAAAATCCATTGTCGGGTATACGCGGCGCCGCACAGTTGCTCGAGCAATCCGCAGATGACGACGATCGGTCACTTACGAAACTGATATGCGACGAGACGGACCGTATTGTGAAGCTCGTCGATCGTATGGAAGTATTCGCAGACGAACGTCCGATCGACCGGGAGCCGGTCAATATTCACGTTGTGCTCGACCACGTAAAACGGCTGGCGCAGTCCGGATTTGGGCGTCACATCAAATTCACTGAAGAATACGACCCTTCACTGCCGCCAGTCCTGGCCAACCGCGACCAACTCGTTCAGGTGTTTCTCAATCTTCTGAAGAACGCTGCCGAGGCGATCGGTGAAAATGCAATCGACGGCGAAATACAGCTCACTACGGCATTTCGTCCGGGCGTAAGGCTTTCCGTTCCGGGCAGCAAGGCCCGCGTTTCATTGCCGTTGGAGTTCTGCGTCAAGGACAATGGACCGGGTGTTCCAGAAGACCTGATGCCACACCTGTTCGACCCTTTTGTCACCACAAAGCAAAGCGGAAGCGGGCTTGGTCTCGCGCTGGTGGCAAAAATCGTGGGCGATCATGGCGGCATCATCGAATGTGAGTCCCAGCCGCGGCGAACGATCTTTCGCGTTTTAATGCCGGTTTACATTGGTGACGGCGCAATCACAGACGATGCGCCGTCCGTCCAAAGCCCGTGAGATAAAACATGCCAACGGGAAGCATATTGGTTGCCGATGACGATGCAGCGATCCGCACCGTCCTTAATCAGGCACTGTCGCGTGCCGGTTATGAAGTGCGATCGACCGGCAATGCCGCGACGCTATGGCGCTGGGTCACGCAGGGCGACGGCGATCTGGTCATCACCGATGTCGTCATGCCCGACGAAAATGCCTTCGATCTGATTCCGCGCATCCGGAAGGCGCGCCCCGATCTGCCGATCGTTGTGATGAGTGCGCAGAACACCTTCATGACCGCAATTCGCGCGTCCGAACGCGGCGCCTATGAATATTTGCCGAAGCCTTTCGACCTCAAGGAGCTGATTGCGATCGTCGGGCGTGCGCTGTCGGAACCAAAAGAGCCGCGCCCTACGACCGCCAAGGCAGACGAATTCGAAGGCATTCCACTGGTCGGTCGTTCACCGGCCATGCAGGAGATCTATCGGGTGCTGGCGCGCCTGATGCAGACCGACCTGACAGTCATGATTTCGGGCGAATCCGGCACAGGCAAGGAGTTGGTCGCGCGCGCGCTCCACGATTACGGCAAGCGGCGCGCCGGTACCTTCGTTGCGATCAATATGGCCGCGATTCCAAGGGACCTGATTGAGTCGGAATTATTCGGCCACGAGAAGGGGGCTTTTACCGGCGCGAACACCCGCAGCGCCGGACGTTTTGAACAGGCGGAGGGCGGCACGCTATTCCTGGATGAAATCGGCGACATGCCGATGGAAGCGCAGACTCGGTTGTTGCGCGTCCTCCAGCAGGGCGAATACACAACCGTTGGCGGGCGCACGCCTATCAAGAGCGATGTCCGCATCATCGCGGCCACGAACAAAGATCTCCGGCTGCTGATTCAGCAAGGCCTGTTCCGCGAGGACTTGTTCTTCAGACTGAACGTTGTGCCATTGCGTCTGCCGCCATTGCGTGAGCGGACCGAGGACATTCCGGATCTCATCCGGCATTTCTTTACGCAGGCCCAACGGGAGGGTTTGCCGCCGAAGCAGATTGATCAGACGGCGGTTGACCGGCTCAAGCGGCATCGCTGGCCCGGCAACGTGCGCGAGTTGGAAAATTTGGCCCGCCGCTTGGCCGCGCTTTACCCGCAAGAAACGATTTCCGCCGCGGTGATGGACGCGGAATTGTCGCAGCCATCGCTTCCAGCGGGGGGCGAAGAACCGCGGTCGGATGAAAATCTCAGTGCGGCTGTCGAGCGACATTTGGCCAATTATTTCTCCGGCTTCGAGGATGGCTTGCCGCCGGCCGGGCTGTATCACCGGATCTTGCGCGAGGTTGAGCATCCGCTACTGACGGCGGCCTTGGCCGCGACCCGCGGCAATCAAATCCGCGCCGCGGATTTGCTCGGCGTCAACCGCAACACCCTTCGCAAGAAGATCCGCGACCTCGACATCCAGGTCTTCCGCGGCAGCTGACCCCAGGTAACAAATCCGCGTTTTTGCGCCGCGGATTTGTCGCAATTCGGCAACATTGTTGTATAAAAGCATCAGTGCCGGGGAGGGCAGCTGAGCCCTTTTTGGCGTGCCTTTCCAACGGGGCAGCGCAGCCCCCATTTTCCGCCGCCAGGGGTTTATGAGCGTCGAACAGGCCGCCACCGCCGAAACAGCGCTTGCAGGCTCACCCGGGCGACGTGGGGAGACGCGCATTCTCGGCCCGCTGGCGGTTGGACTGGCCCTGCTATCGGCATTCGTCACGTTCGTCGTCCTCGCGGATCTGACGCCTATTTCACCGACGCACTACGTCGTGGTGACCCTGCTGCTTGCAAACGCAGTGACGGTGCTCCTGCTGCTTGGCATTATCGTCCGCGAGGTCTGGCAAGTGGTGCAGGCCCGCCGCAGTGGCCGCGCGGCTGCACGATTGCATGTCCGTATCGTCGGGCTGTTCTCGATCATCGCTGCCGCGCCGGCGATCATGGTGGCGATTGTTGCCAGCGTAACGCTCGATCGTGGTCTCGACCGATTATTTTCGACGCGTACCCGCGCGGCGATCGAGAACTCCCTGATCGTGGCGGAAGCGTATCTGCGCGATCATGCCCAGATTGCGCGCTCCGATATCATGGTGATGGCCTTTGATATTGCGCGCAACAAAGCCGCGTTTGAACAGGATCCCGAAAAGCTCCGCCAATTTCTGACCTTCCAGGCCTCCGTTCGCGGTCTGGCTGCCGCGATTGTTCTTGATAAAGATCTCAAGGTCGTCGCGCGAGCTGATGTCAACATCAATCAGACCTTTGCGCTGCCGCCGCGTGAAGCGCTGGCGCAGATCAGCGACAAAGACCCTCAAATCGTTTTGTTGCCCGATACGAATTATGTCGCGGCAATCATCAAGTTGGAGCAATACAACGATTACTATCTATATGTAACGAGACTGCTTGATCCGCGTGTCGTCCCGCAATTGCAGGCGACACGGGCGAGCGTCAGCGAATATGCCGCCATCGAGCAACGCCGCTTGGGCGTCCAGGTCGCGTTTGGACTGATGTACACAGTCATCGCGCTCATCGTGCTTCTGTCGGCGGTCTGGATCGGGCTGAATTTTGCCAACCGACTGGTTGCGCCAATCCGGCGACTGATCGGCGCCGCCAACGCAGTATCGACCGGAAATCTTTACGTTCGTGTCCCTGTGCGCCAGGCCGAAGGCGATCTCGCCCACCTGGGTGAAACCTTTAATCGCATGACCCAGGAACTGCGCACGCAACGCGACGATATCATGCACGCGCGCGACCTTATTGACAGCCGCCGACGTTTTACTGAAGCCGTGCTTGCGGGCGCAAGCGCGGGCGTCATCGGTGTCGACGGCAACGGCGCCGTCAGTATTTTAAATCGGTCGGCGGAGAAATTGATCGGGCGCACGGAAGCCGAAGCCCTTGGCAAACCGTTGACCGAAGTCTTGCCTGAACTTGCTGACACCATGGCGGCGGCCGAATCGGGCGCAAGGACTCAAGATCAGGTCACAATCAGCCGCAACGGTCGCGAACGCAATTTGTCGGTGCGGGTCACCAGTGAACAGTCGGGCGAGGCCGACCGCGGCTATGTTGTCACTCTCGACGACATTACTGAACTTGTAACGGCACAGCGCACGTCTGCCTGGGCGGACGTAGCACGGCGTATCGCGCACGAGATCAAGAACCCGCTCACGCCGATTCAGCTGTCCGCCGAACGGCTGCGGCGCAAATACGGGAAAATGATCGTTGAGGACCGCGCAATATTTGAGCAGTGCACCGACACGATCGTTCGCCAGGTTGATGACATCAGGCGCATGGTCGACGAATTCTCACATTTTGCTCGGATGCCGAAGCCGGTCATTGCCGCGGAAGATGTTGCCGATGCAGTTCGCCAGACCGCGTTCCTGATGCGCGTTGGCAATTCAGAAATCGATATCGAAGTCGATATTTCCGAAGATCCGATGCCGGCACGGTTCGATCGGCGTCTGATCTCTCAGGCGCTCACGAATATCATCAAGAATGCGACTGAAGCGATTGGCGCAGTGCCGTCCAATGAGCTCGGCAAGGGCGTTATCCACGTATACGCAGCGCGTGACGGCACGGATATCGTGATCGACGTCGTTGATAACGGCATCGGCCTGCCGAAAGCGAACCGCAACCGTTTGCTCGAGCCCTATGTCACAACGCGGGAAAAGGGCACAGGCCTCGGTCTTGCGATCGTGGGACGAATTATCGAAGAGCACGGCGGGTCAATCGAGTTGCGTGACGCTGCGGAGAAAATTCCCGGACAACGTGGCGCATGGGTGCGGGTGCGGTTTACCGCTGCAGGTAAAGCCGATGCCCCCGAATCCGAAAAACCACGGGTTGCGAGCGAGTAGAACAATGGCCGCTGAAATCCTGATTGTCGACGATGAGGCCGATATCCGAGATCTCGTTGCAGGGATTCTTCAGGACGAAAATTACAGCACGCGTACGGCCCGCAATAGCGATGACGCCCTGGCGGCCATCGCAACACGCCGGCCCAATCTGGTCTTCCTCGACATCTGGCTGCAAGGTAGCAAACTGGACGGGCTCCAACTGCTGGATGCCGTGAAGCAGGAGCATCCAGATCTACCGGTCGTTATGATTTCGGGCCACGGCAATATCGAAACCGCCGTCGCCGCCATCAAACATGGCGCCTATGATTTCATCGAGAAGCCCTTCAAGGCAGACCGGCTGGTGCTGGTCGCGGATCGTGCATTGGAGAACTCGCGTCTTAAACGTGAGGTCAAACAGCTCAAGCAGTTGGCGCCGGTGCCATCTACGCTCGTTGGTCGCTCCGCGACTATTGGCCAGCTGCGCCAGGCAATTGAGCGCGTAGCGCCAACCAACAGCCGCGTTCTCGTCGTCGGACCATCGGGGGCGGGCAAGGAGCTTGCCGCGCGCACACTCCATCAGCTCTCCGGGCGGGCGAATGGACCTTTCATTGTCATAAATGCCGCAGCAATTACACCGGAGCGAATGGAAATCGAATTATTCGGTGTCGACCAATCCAATGGATCAGAGGGCCGTAAAACCGGCGCACTCGAAGAAGCCCACAGCGGCACGCTGTTTATTGACGATATCGCAGACCTTCCACGGGAGACGCAAAACAAGATCCTTCGCGTGCTCGTCGATCAGACCTTTCAACGTGTGGGCGGCAGCGCCAAGATTGCCGTCGACGTGCGCATCGTATCGTCGACGGCGCGCAACCTCGAAGCCCTGATTGTCGAAGGCAAATTCCGTGAGGACCTCTATCACCGTCTTGCCGTTGTTCCGATCCGGGTTCCGCCGTTGGCCGAGCGTCGCGAAGACATCCCCGATCTCGTCGAATATTTTATGGACCAGATTTCGCACGCCACTGGCCTGCCAAAACGCCGTATCGGCGAAGATGCGATGGCGGTCCTGCAATCGCATAGTTGGCCTGGTAACGTCAGACAATTGCGTAACAACATCGAGCGCCTGATGATCCTTGCCGGCGGGGACCCCGAGGCGGTGATGAACGCGAGTATGTTGCCGCCGGACGTCGGCTCCATGGTCCCAAGCATGCCAAACGGCAATGGCGGGGAGCACCTTATGGGCCTGCCGTTGCGAGACGCGCGCGAGGTGTTCGAGCGCGAGTATCTCGTGGCGCAAATCAGCCGCTTCGGTGGCAATATATCGCGAACAGCCGAATTTGTAGGCATGGAGCGTTCCGCGCTTCACCGCAAACTGAAGGCGCTTGGAATCGATTAACGCATGTCCCGCATCGCTTATGTCAACGGCCGTTACCTGCCGCGCAGCGACGCCAAGGTCGCCGTGGAGGATCGCGGCTACCAATTCGCGGACGGAGTCTATGAAGTCTGTGAGGTGAGGGGTGGCCACCTGATCGATGAGCGCCGCCATATGGCGCGCCTCGATCGCTCGCTTGGCGAATTGCAAATCGCAAAACCGATGTCGCCCGCGGCGTTGAAAGTCGTGTTGCGCGAAACGGTTCGGCGTAACCGTGTGCGGGACGGGATCGTCTATGTGCAGGTCACCCGTGGCGTAGCCCGGCGCGATTTTCCATTTCCGGCAGCTGGAACACGTCCGTCATTGGTCGTAACCGCGCGTAGCAGCGATCTCGGGCGTCTTGAGCAAATTGCCGGAGAAGGGATAGCCGTTGTGACCGTGCCTGACATGCGCTGGCAACGCGTCGACATCAAGTCTGTTGCCCTGTTACCGAACGTACTGGCTAAACAGTCTGCACGTGAGCAGGGCGCGCGCGAGGCCTGGCTTACCGACGCCCAGGGTCGGATCACCGAGGGCGCCTCGTCGAACGCCTGGATTGTGAACCGCGAAGGCAAGCTGATTACGCATCCACTGGGTCACGACATTCTGCCAGGGATCACGCGCTCCGTTGTGATTGACGTGATCAAGGCACAAGGACTGGCATTTGAAGAGCGGGCCTTTACCGTCGAGGAGGCCTATGCGGCGCGCGAGGCCTTTGTCACCTCGGCCAGTCAGATTGTGCTGCCGGTCGTGAGCATCAATGGCCGTCCGGTTGGCAACGGCGCGCCCGGGCTCGTCGCGACGGCTCTACGCCGGGACTATCATCGTCATGCCGAGGTCAGCGAATAGGGATTGCGTCGGGGCGAATGACGTGGCCGCGCCGCCGCGCGGGAAGTAAACACCTAATGATTTCAGTGATTTGGCGCAGCGGACCTGAACTTGTGCTTGCGCCGGACCAGTAGCTGCCATCTAATAGTCATCTCCCGGCCTCGTACCGTTCTGCGTGGGGCAAAGCGGGCGCATGCACTCGGAACTCGCATGCGGAGGACCCGGGCAAAGAAGGTCTCGCGCGCTAGACGCGAGCAAAAAAATGGAACACGGCCATGGCAGCCGATCGTGCGCAAAACCTGCAAGACACTTTTCTCAATCATGTCCGCAAAAGCAAAATACCTCTCACCATTTTTCTGGTGAACGGCGTTAAATTGCAGGGCGTGGTGACCTGGTTTGATAATTTTTGCGTGCTGTTAAGGCGGGACGGGCACTCCCAGCTCGTCTACAAGCACGCGATCTCTACCATCATGCCCGGGCACCCGATCCAGCTGTTTGAAGGCGCCGAGGAGCCGCCGGCCGGAGATAAGGTCTGATTGGAAGTCCGTCGCCGTGATCAACGCGCCGATCTCCTGAGCCCAACGTCGTCGGGGGCGGAGACGGGCCGTGCGATTGTTATCGAGCCGTGGATCAAGAGTGCGACGCGCCGGAGTGCTGTCCGCGCGCCAGCGGATACACGTACGCCTGAGGCGCGCCTGGAAGAAGCCGTCGGGTTGGCGCGCGCGATCGACTTAACGGTTGTCGAAGCCGGACTGGTTACGCTGAGCGACATTCGGCCTGCCACTTACATCGGGAAAGGGAAAGTCGACGAAATCGCCGGGCTCGCCAAAAGCCAGTCGGCATCAGTCGTCGTGATGGACTGCCCGATTTCTCCGGTCCAGCAACGCAATCTCGAGAAGGCCTGGAATGCAAAAGTCATCGATCGGACCGGTCTGATCCTTGAGATTTTCGGGCGACGTGCGCGCACACGGGAAGGCGCGCTGCAGGTTGAGCTCGCGCATCTTACTTACCAGAAGAGCCGGCTCGTTCGCTCATGGACCCATCTTGAGCGGCAGCGCGGCGGGTTTGGTTTTCTCGGCGGTCCCGGGGAAACACAGATCGAGGCCGATCGTCGTGTCATCGAGGAACGCATTGCGCGCATCGAGGGCGAACTCGACAAGGTCAAGCGCACGCGCAAGCTGCACCGTGACAGTCGCAAACGCGTGCCTTATCCGATCGTGGCCTTGGTCGGCTACACCAATGCCGGAAAATCGACCTTGTTCAATCGGATGACAGCGGCGAAAGTTTTGTCCGCTGACATGTTGTTCGCAACCCTCGATCCAACGTTGCGCGCCATCGAGCTGCCCAAGGGCGTCCGCGCTATTTTGTCCGATACCGTCGGGTTCATTTCGGATTTGCCCACGATGCTCGTGGCTGCGTTCCGCGCAACGCTCGAAGAAGTCATCGAAGCGGACGTCATCTTGCACGTGCGCGACGTATCGCACGATGACACCGAGGCGCAGTCTCACGACGTGGGAAAAGTTCTTACAGAACTTGGTATCGAGACGGTCGACACGCGCGTGATTGAGGTCTGGAACAAGATCGATCGGCTTAATACGGATGAGCGCACGCGCATTTTCAACCTGGCCGAGCGGCAAGAGAATCGACGCCGGCCGCTTCTCGTGTCAGCATTGAGTGGGGAAGGGATTGACGGTCTGCTCGTCGCCATCGAAGCGCGTCTCGGTGAAAAACGTCAGACTCTTGAACTATCGATCGATCCCTCCGATGGGGCGGGTTTGAGCTGGCTCTATCGCCATTCGGAAGTGCTGTCGCGCGAGATGCGAGAGGACGGACGTCTGGCAGTCAGTGTGCGGGCCGATCCAAAGAATGCGGAGATGGTGAAGCACAAATATCCGGGGACGACGGAAAGCAAACCGTTGAATTAAATCGTCGGACGCGAAAAGGGGCAGGGACCAATGGCAAACGCGGCAATATCGGATCGCGATCTCAGGCGTGTCGTTATCGCCAGCCTGATCGGGGCGACCATCGAGTGGTACGATTTTTTTCTCTACGGCACGGTGGCCGGTATCGTCTTCAACAAGTTGTTTTTCCCGGTGCAGGATCCGCTGGTTTCAATCCTGCTTGCCTACACCACATTCGCGGTTGGTTTCGTCGCGCGGCCGCTTGGCGGCGTGATTTTTGGACACTTCGGCGACCGAATCGGCCGCAAGAGCATGCTCATCCTCACGTTGATGATCATGGGAGTGGCGACTGTCCTGATTGGTTTGTTGCCGAGCTACCAGCAAATCGGGATCGCGGCACCGATCATTCTTCTGGTGCTGCGCATTCTCCAGGGCATCGGTCTTGGCGGTGAGTGGGGTGGCGCGGTTTTGATGACCTATGAGTATGCCACTGAGGACAAGCGCGGTCTGTTCGCAAGCTTGCCACAGATCGGACTGTCGATCGGCCTCTGCCTGTCAGCCGGTGTGGTGGCCATCGCCTCAAGCCTGCCCGAACAACAGTTCCTGGCCTGGGGCTGGCGGGTCGGGTTTGTCGCCAGCATCATCCTCGTGGCGGTCGGTCTCTATATTCGCCTGCGCATTATGGAGACTCCGGAATTCACCAAACTGAAGGCGCAACGGCGCGAGGTCGCGATTCCGTTCGTCAACATGATCCGCGAATATCCGCGCAACATCCTGCTTGGTATGGGTGCGCGCTATATCGACGGCGTGTTCTTCAATGTGTTCGCCGTGTTCAGCATCTCCTACATCGTGAATACGCTGCACCTGCCGCGTACCACGGCCTTGTGGGCGGTGTGCACATCTGCATTCGTGATGGTTTTTTTCATCCCGTTGTTCGGTAGCCTCTCCGACAAATGGGGAAGGGGTCGAACCTACGCGATCGGTTCAATCCTGCTGGCGATATCGACCTTCCCGGCGTTTTGGTTGATGAGCGGGGGCAATGTCGTTGCAATTTTCGCGGCGCTCATCATTCCCTTCGGAATCATCTACGCCATGTGCTACGGGCCCGAGGCCGCGCTGTTCTGCGATCTCTTTGATGCTCGTGTGCGTTACACCGGGATTTCGTTCGTCTATCAATTCTCGGGAATCTTCGCGAGCGGGATCACGCCGATCATCGCGACCTATCTGATCGCCGCCAATGGCAACCAGCCCTGGTACCTTTGCGGTTACGTCGTGTTCGCCGCGCTGGTGAGTGCTGCATCGGCGGCGGCGATCCAGCGCAACGCGTCGGGTCCGGCTCGACTGCCGTCGGGCGCGGCGCGACAGGCAGCGGAGTAGGCTGCTGCGTTAATCTTTGGCGGAGGCGGCTTTCTCGGCCGCCTTCGCTTCGTTCCACAGCGCGTCCATTTCGGCCAAACTGGCGTCGCTCGGGGCTTTGCCGCGGACCGCCAATGCCCGTTCGATCGCTGCGAAACGCCGCTCGAACTTGAGATTTGTCTCGCGCAAAACGCCTTCCGGGTCGGCGTCGAGATGACGGGCGAGGTTGACCACCGCAAACAAGAGGTCGCCGACTTCGGCTGCCATCGCACGCTTGTCGCCACGATCGAGCTCCGTTTCGATCTCGTCCGCTTCCTCACGGATTTTTGCCAGGACGGCGCGCGGGTCGTTCCAGTCGAAGCCGACCCGACCAGCCTTGGACTGCAACTTGAGTGCGCGAGTTAACGCGGGAAGGCCAACCGGCACGCCTGCCAAGGCACCGTTATTGGCACCGGAATTCGCCACCTCGCCGCGTTCGGCCTTTTCCTGCGCCTTGATGCGTTCCCACAATCCCTCGACGGCCTTGGCGGTCTTGCCATCGGCATTGGCAAATACGTGCGGGTGCCGACGGATCAGTTTCGTAGCGATCGTCTCCACGACGTCCGGGAAATCGAAGGCGCCTTGCTCCTGCGCCATGCGCGCATGGAAAACGACCTGCAGCAGAAGGTCGCCCAGCTCGTCCTTCAACCCGACGAGGTCGTCGCGCGCAATGGCGTCGGCCACCTCGTAGGCTTCTTCGAGCGTGTAAGGCGCGATGGTTCGGAAATTCTGCTCCAGATCCCACGGACAGCCGCTACCGGGCGTCCGCAGCGCCGCCATGATCTCGATCGAGCCGGGAAATGTCGCGGGAAGGCTTCACGGGCGCTTTGTGCGGGCTGGGGTTGACGGGAGATGACGCTAGCAAAGCCCGGCTGCGCCCGCGACCATGCACCAATGAGTCGCATAAGACATATTATGGAATATTTATATATACCCTTTAAACTAGGGCTTAGAGGCTTCTGGCCCGAGCGAAATGATCGATAAAACTTGACGTGTCGATGCGCTGGAAGCGCTCATGCGCCCATTGCGCCTTAACCCGCCGAAAAGCTCATGCCGTCAAAGCCGGGTTCGACCCCGGATGGCAAATTCGTGCGCAGCGATGCGTAATCCATGTCGGTATGGAGGTTGGTCAGGATTGCGCGTTTCGGCTTGATCCGGGCAATCCACGCCAAAGCTTCGTCGAGATTGAAGTGGCTCGGATGTGGCGTCTTGCGCAAGGCATCCACAATCCAGACGTCGAGCCCCACGAGCGCAGCGGATGCTTTCGGCCGGCAGGTTCTTGATGTCCGCCGAGTAGGCCACGTTGCCGAAGCGAAAGCCAAGCGAGGGGATATCGCCATGGTCCTGAAGGACGGGCAGCACCTCGATCGTTCCGGCCTGCCCCTCGACAATGATCGTATGCCCTGCGACCAAGCGCTTCTCAGTGGCGATGGGTGGATAATTGCTGCCTGGGGGCGTCATGAAGCAATAGCCGAAACGGGCGTGCATGGCGCGCGATGTCGGTTCATCAAGGTAGACATCGACGCGGCGGCGCTTGTGGGCGAACAGCGGGCGCAGGTCGTCGATTCCGTGCGTATGGTCGGCGTGTTCGTGGGTGAGCAGAACACCGTCGATCCAATCGACATCGGCGTCGAGCAGTTGCATACGCAAATCGGGCGAACAGTCGACCAGGACACGTGTGCGGTGGCCTTGTGCATTTGCGCGCTCGACCATAAGCGAACAACGCCGCCTGCGGTTCTTCGGGTTATTCGGGTCGCATTCACCCCAACCAAGCGCAACGCGCGGAACGCCCATGGACGAGCCGCAGCCGAGAATGGTGAATGTCAGGCTCATGCGGCGTTGGCGAGCTGGCGTGGCACTTTGTTGAACAGGCGGAAAAAATTCTCGGTGGTCTGGTGCGCCAATTCATCAGCCGAGAGACCCCGAACATCAGCTAAAACTTTAGCTGTTTCGACTACGTAGGCCGGTTCATTACGTTTTCCGCGGAATGGCAGCGGCGCCAGGTAAGGCGCATCAGTTTCGACCAGGATGCGATCAACCGGCAAGGCAGCCGCAATTGCCCGCAGATCGTCAGAACGCTTGAAGGTCAATATTCCGGTGAATGAGACGTAATGTCCGAGCTCGATCGCGGCGAATGCGAGATCGCGGCCGCCAGTAAAGCAATGCAACACAGCCGGGAAGGCACCCTTCCCGCTTTCTTCGCGCAAAATCGCCGTCATGTCCGCGTCGCAGTCGCGCGAGTGGATTACCAGTGGCAATCCGGTTTCGCGCGCCGCCGCGATGTGCTGCCGGAAGCTTTGCGCCTGCGCGTCGCGCGGACTGTTGTCGTAGTGATAGTCGAGCCCGGCCTCGCCGATCGCCACGATTTTCGGGTGCGTGGAAAGCGCGACCAGCGTTTTGGCGTCGACGTCGAGTTCTTCATGCGCGTTGTGCGGGTGGGTGCCAACCGAGCAGAAAATTTCGATAAATTGCTCGGTAATCGCAAGGACCTGCGGGAGCTTCTTCACGCGGGTTGAGATCGTCACAATACGGCCGACGCCGGCCGCCCGTGCCCGCGCCACGACCGCCTCGCGTTCGGCGGAAAAATCCGGAAAATCGAGGTGGCAGTGGCTGTCCACCAGCATGATTCAGGCCTTTTCTTCTGCTTCCACGTAGCGCGGAAAAACCGGCGCAGGCGCCGGCAGGATCACGCCAGCCTTGATACGCCCTTGTGGTCCAAGCGCAGCAAAGCCTCGTGCGTCTGCGCCAATCGCCAACAGATCGAGCAATTTGGCCGCGGAGGCAGGCACGAAAGGTTGTGCCAGAATTGCGACCTGCCGAAGTACTTCCGCCGTCACGTAGAGAACAGTGCCCTGCCGCTTCGGATCGGTCTTCGCGAGCGCCCACGGCGCCTCCGATGCGAAATAGCGATTGGCGTCGGCCACGACCGCCCACACGCAATTCAGGACCTGGTGGAGTTGCTGCGACTTCATGTGCTCACGGGCGGTCTCGATCATCGCGTCGGCGGCCGCAAGCATAGTTTTGTCGGTGTCGCTGAAAGCGCCCGGCTCCGGCAGCTTGCCGAAGAAGGCCTTGCCGATCATCGACAGCGAGCGTTGCGCGAGATTGCCAAGGTCGTTCGCCAGATCAGCATTAATGCGGTTGACGATCGCCTCATGGCTGTAATTGCCGTCCTGACCGAACGGCACCTCGCGCAGGAAGAAATAGCGGAACTGATCAACGCCATACGTATCGGTCATCGTGAAGGGGTCGATCACATTGCCGACCGACTTCGACATCTTCTCTCCCCGATTGAACAGGAACCCGTGCGAGAAGATGCGCTGCGGCACCGCGATGCCCGCCGACATCAGGAAGGCAGGCCAATAAACCGCGTGGAAACGGACGATGTCCTTGCCGATGACGTGCAACGCTGCCGGCCAGTAGCGTTTGAATTTTTCGCTGCCGGTATCGGGGAAGCCGACGCCGGTGATGTAATTGGTGAGTGCGTCAACCCACACATACATGATGTGGCCGTCGGCGCCGGGCACGCGGATACCCCAATCGAACGTTGTTCGGGAAATCGACAAGTCCTGGAGACCGCCACGCACGAAACTGGCGACTTCGTTCAGACGCTCCTTCGGCAGCACGAAATTCGGCCGCGCGTAGAGGTCGAGCAACTTTTGCTGGTAAGCGGAAAGCCGGAAGAAATAGCTCGCCTCCTCCACCCATTCGACTGGCGTGCCGGTCTTGGTTGCGACGCGCACCTTCTGTTCATTGAGTTGCGTCTCGTCCTCGGCGTAATAGGCCTCGTCGCGCACCGAATACCAGCCGGCATATTTGTCGAGATAGATGTCGCCGTTCTGCTCCATCCGCTGCCAGATGACTTCCGATGAGCGATGATGACGTTCTTCCGTTGTATGGATGAAATCGTCATTCGAGCAATTCATCCGCTTTACCATCGCCTCGAAGCGCGGGACGTTGCGATCGAGCAATTGGCGCGGCGTCAGGCCCTCCTTGGCCGCGGTCTGCTGGATTTTCTGGCCGTGCTCGTCGGTGCCGGTGAGGAAATAAACATCGTATCCATCCAGCCGCATAAAACGCGCGATGGCATCGGTTGCGATCGCCTCATAGGCATGGCCGATATGCGGCGGGCCGTTCGGGTAGGAAATCGCGGTCGTGATGTAAAACGGCGTCTTGTCCGGCATTTGCCTGTGCATTCAAAGACGTGGATGGCCGGGGAAACCCCGGCCATGACGAGTCCGGGATTAGGTATCAATCACAGGCGGCCGGGGCAAGCTAAGGAAAAGAATTGAGAAAAGGCGGAATCCTGCGGCGCCTACGACCTGGGCCGCGATAGGACTCGTTTACCCAGTTGCGTTGCAAGCGTTTTCAAGCGGTTGCGAAATCGATACCATCCTTGCAGGCATAGAAAGTGTGGTTATGCCGGTAGGCGCCTGTTTTCGAGGTCGGCGCACCATAGGTTTGTCAGTAACCGCGTAGAGGTGTGTTGATGAAAAAACTTTTTGCGTCCGCCCTCGCCGCTGGCATCATCATTGCCGGCGCGGCAAGCGCCCAAACAATGCCTGTCTCGCGATTTGAATCAATAAATAGCGGACAGACTGTTCTGGTATCGGACCTTCCGGTTGGCCATCGCCGCGCCTATTCCGTTGCCCGCCAGCGCCAGCGCGACTTTCCGTACATGCCCAGCCGCTTCAATGTTTCCGGCTACGACGCGGGCGAAGGCCAGTTCTGCGGTTTCGGTTCATATGTCGCCTGCGCCTACGCCGGCACATATTGCTGGCGTCGATGCAATTGATCGCGGTGCACGGACGTCAAAACTTGCAACGGCCGTAATTGACGTTGAGTTCTTCGATCCCGGGAAAAATACGAACGATATTGTTGTCGTCTTTAACCCGGTAGCTAAACTGAAACGTTGAAAATGCGACGTTTTCGGCTGCGCACTCCGCCACCAGATGCGTTACCGGTCCAGCGCTTTTTCGTGACGTGATTTTGCATTTGGCGTTGTTGCCGGCAATGACGTCCTTTTGAGCGACAAAACCGCTGCCATACATGTCCGAGCCCTTCGCGATCGAGAGCTCGCCATCTTTGTTTTTTTGGAAAATTTGCCCGCACGCGGACACATTCGTCGCCCACGCGCCGTTGAGGTCGAACGCGTAAGCGCTGTGACTGATCAATGAAACGGATGCCGCCAGTCCTGCGACTCCCAAGACCTGCCCTATTTTCATTTTCGCCTCCATTCTGAGGGCAAACTAGCCCCATTGAGAAACCCGGATTTGATTCAACGCAAAATCGGCGGTCGCGCGCAATTGTCGAAAAGAATCGATGTGCAATGTGATATCGCCAACCGCATGAAGCTGGTCATTGATTCGCTCATCGCCGCAGGATTGATTGGCCTTGGCGTGCTTTGCATCGAGGCCGCGGTCGCGGCTCCCATGCGGTGCAGTGGCGAGCAAAAGACCTGCATCGCGGTCTGCAACAAGAGCCTCGACCGAGGCTCGATTTCGACCTGCGTCACCAATTGCGGTTTGCGGCAATCGCTCTGCATGAAAACTGGCTGCTGGGACAGCGGCGTCCAAAAGTATTGCGGCCTCTTGAAGCAGTAATCCGCACTTCCTGGCGCCAATCAAGGCCTCCTGGCCTTGATCCTCGAGACATTGTTTGGGCGTCACCGCCAATGGCCTTTACGAATTCCTAATCCCACCTCGCATACACTCTGAACGGACGTTAACCACCGGCAGATTGCCAGATCCGTGGCCAACCAGAACGGTTTCCCAGGGCACATGGGCGCTCCGCTCACCCTTATCCACGAGCTTGAAAGCTCGATTTCCAACAGTTCGGACGAGCGGCGCTCGGCCATGTTGCGGCATCTGACCGACCTGTTTCTGGTCGGCTCCGATCAGTATTCAGACGCCGAGATTGACCTGATCGACGACGTGTTCGTGCGGTTGGTCGCGACCATTGAAGATTCATCGCGGGCGCTGCTGGCAATCCGGCTAGGGCCGGTATCAAGCGCACCTCCGAAGATCCTGCGTCTGCTCGCCTCCGATGATGCCATCGAGGTTGCCTCCCCCGTCCTGACCCAGGCCGAGCGCCTCGATACCGAAACCTTGATTGAGTGTGCGCTCACCAAGCACCAGGAACATCTGCTTGCGATATCCCGCCGCAGGATACTCCCGGAGGCGCTGACGGACGTCCTCGTCGAGCGCGGCGACCAGCAGGTGGTGTTAAGCACCGCGAAGAACGCAGGCGCAAAATTCTCGGGTAAGGGCTTCGGTATAATGATCAAGCGCTCCCACGGCGACGATCAGCTTGCCGCTTGCGTGGGCGCGCGCGCGGATATACCGCCCCAGCTGTTCGAGCAGTTGCTCGAAGCTGCGTCAGAAACCGTCCGCGCCAAGCTCGTTGCCGAGCGTAGGCATGCTGTATCGGACGTCGAGCGTGTTGTTGGCGACGTAACCGACCGTATCCATGCCGTCGCGAACGATCAGCCGCTGAGCTACGCGGCTGCACAAGTGCTTGTTGAGTCGATGCACCAGGCCGGCCTGCTGACCCCGACGAAGCTCGAGGAATTCGCCAGCACCGGCCGGTTCGAAGAGTTGGTGACGGCACTTTCGATTCTGTCGAACGTTCCGACCGCGATGATTGAGCGCAATATGCGCGACACTCACGCGCAGTCGCTTCTGGTCCTCGCAAAGGCGGTCGGCCTGTCGTGGGAAACGACCCGCAGCATCATGGTGCTGGCGGCGAAGCGATACCGGCGCTCGACGAGCGGCATCGACCAGGTCATGCCATCATTTAATCGCCTCAAGCAGGCGACCGCGCAACAGATCCTCGACTTTCATCGCCTGCCTAACCGCGCCGCGCGCGCGAACTAGCGTCGCCATCCATCTGTTCGAACCACGATGGCGACAGCAAATGCGCGTGCTTGGCTATTTCGATCATGGCGGCACGCTGCCTTGACTCGGCGAGCGCGTCCATCAATCGGATGAAAAATCCCCTGGGTGATTGTGACCGTTCATCCGAGGCGCTATCGGCGCGAGTAGCGCGAAATTCTCCATAGGTCGTCGAAACCATTGCTGCTTTCCTTTTTAAAAACGAGGTCCAATGATTGTCCCGACCTTGCCGATGCAAGGCCGGAAATCCGGGCTCTGCAGATCGGTCAGACGGACTTGCGCCAGGGAATCAGCATCGAAACGCGATTCCGGTAGCGCCGGTACTCATCTCCGAAGATGTCGATCAGATCGCGTTCTTCCAGGAGAATGCCGACGAAAATGTAGCCGGTGGTGACTGCCGCAAAAAGCAGGTGTCCCGCTGTCATAACCGGAGCCGCCCAGAATGCAATGATGAGGCCGAGATAGATCGGGTGCCGGACAAATTTGTAGTACAGCGGCGTGCGGAATCGTGGCGATGGCATCGGGCGGCCGGAGAGATTGTTGACGACCTGATGCACGCCGAACAGCTCGAAATGATTGATGAGGAAAGTGCTGGTGAAAACGATGAACCAGCCGATCAACGAAACCGCCATGACCGCCTTTGCGATCTCCGGATTGCCGATCTGCCAAACGACCGCGGGCATCGGACGCCACTGCCAGTACAGCAGCGCGAGCGCAAGCGACGCAAAGAGAACATAGGTGCTGCGCTCGACCGATTTCGGCACGATTCGAGTCCACCATTCCTTGAACTGCGGGCGCGCCATCACGCTGTGTTGGACGGCGAAGATGGACATCAGGATAAGGTTGACGACAATCGCCTCCATGACTGGCCCCGCGGCGCCACTGTCGATCGTCTTCGGCACGATGAAACCAGATACAAAACAGATGGCGTAGAGAAGGGTGACGAAGGCGAAGGCGTACGAGGCAATGCCGTACAGAAATGCGATAATCCGGCTCATGGTCTTACCTTTTGATTGCAAACACTGCGGTGCGGGATGGGGAAGACCGCGATCCCGTCATCGTTTCGCGATGATCACTTCGAGGTATTCGCTCGGCACAACCATTGTGCCGTCATCGGCTTTGTTCATGCGCGCGATGAGGTCGTACAGGTCCTTCTCAAGTTTGGTCTGCTGCGGCACATCAAGGGCGGCGAAGGCCTTGAGCATGGGGCCGTAGTAGTTGCGGAAAACGTCTACGAAGTGCTCCGCCGAACGGTAACGGAAATTGAAGTGTCGCGACTCAGTCTTGATCCAGGTCGCTGCCGGTCCGAACATTTCGGTGAGACGTGCACGCGTTCCCCATAGCAGCGGCGATTTTGCGGCCGCCGGCGGCGGAAGATATTTTCCGAGCGTCTTGAAGACCTGCCCGATGAACCCATCTGGCGTCCAGTTTGTGAGTCCGATCTGGCCGCCCGGCTTGCAGACGCGCAACAATTCCGCCGCAGCCTGGTCCTGGTTGGGCGTGAACATCACACCGAAGGTCGAGATCACGGTATCGAATGAATTGTCGCCAAAGGGCAGCGCCTCTGCGTCGGCCTCCTTGAACTCGACCGGCAGGCCATCGGCCGATGCCCGCGCGCGGCCACGCTCCAGCAGGCTCGATACGTAATCGGTCGAAACCACGTCGCACCACCGCCGCGCCGCGGCGAGGCTCGCCATGCCGTTTCCCGCGGCCACATCGAGCACCTTGCGGCCCGCCCGCAGATCGAGCGCTTCGCACAGCTCTTCGCCTACAATCTGGAGCGTCGTCCCGACCACCGCGTAGTTCCCCGACGACCAGGCCACCCGCTGGCGGGTCTTGATGACCTCAAGATCGGGCGATACGGGCGCCGGTTCCGGCTTGGCGGCTCGGGTTGCAACAAGCGATGCGGTGGGCATAAAAGGCTCCTGTCCAATTTCCAACATGATTGGGATGTGAGTACCGGACGTGAGCCCGTAAGACTTTGCCGGGAGCTTGATTTGTTCTTGAGACGGGCTTGATTATTTCCTGAGACCAGATTTTCACCGCGGTGGGGGCACCGGCGTGCAGTTTCTCTTTGGCGAACATACGCTTGACGACGACCGCCGCGAGCTTCGACGTGGCGCGGAATTGATTCCCGTCGAGCCGCAGGTCTTCGACCTGCTGATCTACCTCGTGCAGAACCGCGACCGCGTGGTGAGCAAGGACGACCTCATTGCGTCGGTATGGGGCGGCCGCATCGTCTCGGATTCGACCCTGACCAGCCGAATCAATGCTGCCCGCAAGGCGGTGGGCGATAGCGGCGGAAGCCAGAAAGTGATCCGCACCATCGCCCGCAAGGGACTGCGGTTCGTCGGCGACGTGCAAGTGCGATTCGACGGCGACGATGCGGCCGATAGTCATGCACAGCCGAAGGCCGACGTTCAGGATCCTGCGCCCACGGTTTTGCCCCTGCCCGATCGCCCTGCGATCGCGGTGCTTCCCTTCGTGAATATGAGCGGAGAACCCGAACAGGAGTATTTCTCCGACGGGATCAGCGAGGACATCATCACGGCGCTCTCGAAGTTGCGCTGGTTCTTTGTGATCGCGCGCAACTCATCGTTCACCTACAAGGGCAAGGCCGTCCTTTTAAAGCAGATCGCGGAAGAACTGGGCGTTCGCTATGTTGTCGAAGGCAGCGTGCGCAAAGGTGGCGACCGCGTGCGTATCACCGCGCAGCTCAACGATGCTGTGACCGGTAGCCATCTGTGGGCCGAACGTTATGACCGCGATATCGCGGACGTGTTCGCCGTCCAGGACGAAATCACCGAGGCCATTGTCGCTGCAATCGAGCCACAGCTTTACGCCGCCGAGAATTTTCATGCCCAGCGCAAGGCGCCGGACAGCATGGATGCCTGGGATCTGGTGATGCGCGCGCTCTCGCATTACTGGCGCGTCACGCGGCAGGACAATGTGGTCGCGCAGGCCTTGTTGGAGAAAGCGACCGTCATCGATCCCAATTACGGCCAGGCGCATGGCTTGCTTGCCACCAGCCACACGTTCAGCGCTCACATGGGGTGGGAAGACATGGCTGCAGTCGTACCCGTTGCGGAGCGCGGGGCGCTTGCTGCAATCAGGGCCGACAGCGAAGACCCCTGGGCACACTTTGCGCTCGGCAATGTCTATTTGTTTACCCGCCGCTTCGAGGACTCGCTTGCGGAATTCGAGCTGGCGCTGCAACTCAATCCGAATTTTTCACTGGCGCAGGGCTACTACGGTCTGGTCCTGGCATATTGCGGACGCTGTGAGGAGGCCGAAGTGGCCGCCCGCCGCGCGATGCGCCTGAGCCCGCGTGATCCGTTTTCAGCAATTTATTGCGGGGTCGCCGCATACTCGCAATACGTCGCTCAAAATTACGAGGAGGCGATGCAGCTCGCCCGCGAATCAATCCGGCAACGCGCTGATTTTGTCGGTGGCCATCGGGTGTATACCGCGGCAGCGGCGATGGCAGGACATCAGGAGATTGCCGCTTCCGCGCTTGAAGATCTACGCCGCGTGCAACCCAACATTTCGCTCGCGTGGATCGCGAGAGAAATGCCGTTCCAGCACGATATCGAACGTCAACACTATCTCGAAGGTTTTCGCCTCGCCGGCATGGCCTGAGCGGCCGCGACTTTTCCGCGGCGGGTGCGGCGTTTTGCGGTTGAGCGGCGCTTGCCGGCAGCGGCCGGTGACGGTGCGCCGCGCGTCTCTGAATAGATCAGCCATCCGAGACCGGCCGCAATGAGAGCATAGGCCATCGGATTATTTTTGGCCTGCCGCATCAGCACAGGCACGATCTCATCACCTTTCCAAATCCGGGAGCCGGCATCGAGCAGATCGTCAATGACGATCGAGGGTGACAGGTGCTCGCGGAGATCTTCCAGTCGATCCGACAGACGCTCGCGCGCCTGTTCCGCTTTTCGTTGGAGTTGTGCCGAAGACGATGTCATTTCATTTATCCCATGTTCGTAACGTTGACGTCTTTTTGCAGTTGATCGAGCGTTCGGGAGGGCGCCAAGCGACCCAAGCTCAGGCGATTGAGGCCGTACCAGGTCAAACCGGCACCGATGATGAATGTTAACCCGGCGACGATCAGGCTCGCGGCGGGCCATGACACTCCGTAGGCCACGAGTGCGGCAATGCCGGCCTGCAGGAGCAGAACAATAGTGACCACCAGGAAAAGACCGCCGGCCGCGATCATGCAAAGCGACAGTGCGGTGAATGTGATTTTCTCGGATACCTCCGCATGCAGTAACTGCAATTCGGCGCGAAACAGGTCAGCAATGTCGCGCAGGATGTCCGCTGCGAGATCGGCAATGCCTTTTGCACCGGCACGATGCGGCCGCCGCACGTCCAGCTCTCCCGATGTTGAACTTTCCGCCATACGTCCTCCAGGACGCTGCCGACGTCATCGCACTAACGGCAGATACGAAATCTGGTTCCAGCGCGCCAAAACGCTCCGGCCCCAGCTTCACAATGCGCAATTTATCCTAGCGAGACCGGCGTCGCCTTGCCGCACGTCGTGCCTTCGGCGCCTTTTTCCTGGATACCGCTTTTCGTTTGACGCCGCGCTTTCCCGCAGCGGCTGGTTTGCGGCGGCCGGGTTTTTTCTTGCTCACGCTTCGCCGCGCTGCATTGCCAAGCGCGTTCTCCATCGCCGGGGTTGCCCGGCGGAGGCGGACACGACCGGCTTCCAGTGCATTCGCGGTTGATTCAAACACGACATCGGCAGCGGCTTTGGTGGCTGCGCCGAACGCTTCGCCGGCCATCGTCCTGACACCTTGCGCGGCATCGACGATCGCGTCTTTTGCCGTTTTTGTAACCGTCCTGACCATCTCATCCTCCGCACCAAGGCATTCGACAATGCCTGGGCGGGCGCGAAGGTTCCAAAACAACTGAAAACCCGGCGTGAATGCGCTGGTCTTGGCTGGATCGAGAAAGTACGGGAGGTAGCCGCTCGTCAGGCGGTGATATTCAACAGCGCGCTACTCATCTGCGCATCCGCCCGGATGACCTGGGCGTTGGCGGCATAACTGGTGCGGGCGATCAAAAGCTGGATCATTTCGTTGGCAAGATCGACGTTCGGGCTCGCCACAAAACCATCGGCGTTCGCAAAGGGTGCTGTGGGATCGAATGTGGAGACTGTCGGAGGCGAAATGGAACTTATGGTCGCGCTGGTGCCGCCGCCGACAACATCGCTCTGGTTGACACGCAAGGGTGTGTAGGCGGGCGGGGCGTTTTCCGGATTGGGGGCGCCTGGCAGCGGACCATCCGAAAGCGAATTGGCGATATTGCTCGCCGCCACCTGCAGGCGCAGCGATGCAACGTTCAGGCCGGAAACAGCGATGGTACTCGCGATACTCATGGGTCGCTGTCATAGCCGCGGTTCCAGAACGGTTTGCTTTGCAATTCCATAAAATTTGACGCACCGCGCCGCCGCGCAAACCGCTGCGGCAATCTGGCGGTGGGCAGCGGCGGTGGGCGAAAATACCGGGCCCACGGCCGTTCGCGCCGGCACCTCTTCGTGGTAAATACCGGTCAACCAAACTCGTCGCCGGGAGGAATTCATCATGGCCGCAAATCTGAACCGCGTCAGGGTCGCGCCGAAGGGTATGGGTCTCAATGATTTCGTCGCGATGCAGGAAGGCTACTTCGCCGCCGAGGGTCTCGACGTCGAGTTCGACTGGAAAACATTTCGCGGCACGCAATCGAGCTGGAAGGGCCTGGAATATTTCCAGCGTCCGCAGGATCGCCCCTATACCGAGGACAAGCAGGACGTCGTGCAGGGCGCGTGCCTCTGGGGCACCATCTGCAATGCGAGTGCCGGCATGGGGCGCGTCGTCACCGAAGGCTACGGCGATTCTCCTTGGGCAATCTTCGTCCGTCCGGAGTCAAAAATTCGTAAGCCGGAAGACCTGAAAGACATTCCAATTTCCGTCGGCATGCGCGCGGGCAGCCATTTCAACGTCCCCTATCGTCTCGAGCAGTATCTTCCGCTCGAGCACATCAAGACCGTAAATACCGGCGGGTTCGGCGCGCGGCTGAAAGCGCTGCTCGACGGCGAGGTCGAGGCGGCCAGCCTGCTGCCCCCGCAGATTGCGATGGCCGAGCAGCTTGGGCTGCGCAAGATCATGGAGGATCACTTCAAGACGTTGTGGTGGGTGCCGGACAGCGCGACACCCGATGTTGTGCACGGCTACATGCGTGCACTCAACCGCGCCGAACAGGCCCTCGACGCGGACCTGCCGAAATATCTGCCGCTGTGGAAACTCGCGGTCCCGGCCGAGTTCGAGACTTACCACGCGTGGGACTTCAGCAAATTTGGCCGCGGCGAAAAATTCGTCAACCAGCCGCTGCCGCCAGCGGAGTTCGACGAAGTCTTTGCGCAGGTCGAGCGCTGGGGTCTCGATCAGTATGTCAAGGACCGCAAGCCCGAGACGCTGTCCTACACGGCCTGACCGGAAACACGCGCGGCAGCGCAGCCGCGCGTATTCCGACCTAGCTCTTCATCGGCGGGAAATCGCGCGAGAAAACAGGCTGCTCGAGGAACTTCTTCGGATCCATCGTCCAGAACTGGCTGACCTTGTGATAGGTCTTGATGGTCTTGTTGGCCATCTTGCCGCCCTGCTTTTCGGCCCGCCGCACGTAAACATCGATTACGGCGTTGCCATGGTCGTCGAAGCTGATCGGGCCGCGTGGCGTGTCGGCGAGAACCACCGTGCGCACCGCCTTCACGAACGCATCCGCGTTGTCGGACTTGCCGCCGGTCTTGGCCAAGGCCGCCTCGATGATTTGGCCATTGGCATAGAAGCACGCGGCATAGTGACCGATGCGCACGTCATCGCCGTAATTTTTCTTCATTGCGGCAATGAAGCGCTTGTTGGCGTCGCTCTCGCGGTCGAGCGAATAGGGATTGGTGTTGATCAGGCCGGCCGCGCTTTCGTCATGCGCGCCGATGATCGTGTCGTCGGCCACGGTTGAGCCGCCCACCAAAGGCTGCTTCATGCCGAGTCCGCGCGCCTGCTTGGTGAACTTCAACGGGTTCGAGCCGGCAAAGACTTCGCAGACCACGTCGCATTCCGGAATTTGCGCAACGTAAGGCGCGTAATCTGCGGTATTGAGCGGTGCCCACAATTTTTTCACGACCTGCCCGCCGTGGTCTTCAAGCACGCGCTGGAAGCCACCGACTTGCTCGTAGCCAAAGGCAAAATCGTCGCCCAAAGTGGCGGCGCGCTTGAGCTTCATCTCGTTGGCGACGTAATCGGCAAGCGGAAAGAGTGTCTGCGCGGAGGTATATGAGGTACGCGTGAGATAGTCGTTGGCCTTGCGTTGCGTTACGTCCTCGGCGCCGGCAAAGGCGAGCGTCGGCATTTTGGACTGGGCGAGGTAGTCGACCGTCGCGAGCAGTTCAAAGGCGGCGAACGGTCCGAGCACAATGTCGACCTTGTCGCGCTCGACCACTTCCTGCGCCTTGGTTTTTGCGCCGGCCGGATTGCCGCCGGTGTCGGCGACGAGCAGTTCGACTTTGCGACCCGACAGAGTGAAATTCTTGTCCTTGAGAAACGAGCTGATGCCTTCCTCGAAGTGAATGCCGCCGGCCGAGAGTGGACCCGTCTTGACGGTGAGCAAGCCGATCTTGAGTGGCGCGTTCTGCGCAATCGACGGCATTGGAAAAGCGGCGGCGCCGGCCGCGGCAGCCGAACCGGTAAGAAAGCGACGGCGATTGGTCTTGTAGGGCATGGTAACCTCCCGAGGCATTCAGCCGTTCTGGCGCGGCCGGATATTTTGACGTGATGCAATCGTCCCGAATTCAATCATATCGCGGCGCGTCAGGGGAACCCCCACTTTGCCCATGCGGCTCATTGGTCTGGGCTGTCAGCTGCGCGCGGCCTCCGCCAGCGCCCCGAACACCGCAAAGACCAGCGGCTTTCGCTCCAGATTGTAGGTTTCGACGTCGCGGGCGGCGCGGTTGACCTTCTCCCAGGTCTCGGCCACGCGCGCCATCTGCACCTTGTGCTGAACGCCGTCACCGAGCCGCGCCGACAGCCAGCCATTGACCATATCCATGAAGGCCTCGAGCGTGCGCGGATCGGTGCCGCCGATCGCCTCGCCGAGCGCGTGCAAGGCGCGTGGATCGGGATCGGGGAGCTGTGCGAACAGGTCTTGCATGCGTTGACGCAGCGCGATCGCCGCGCCATCGAGCAGGCCAAGCGCACGTCCGACGCTGCCCTCTGCCGCAGCAGCCGCCTGGCGAACTTCGGGCGCCTCCGCGTCGAGGCCCGTTGCGGCCGTTATCGCCCGCGTGACGTCGGTCATATTGAGCGGCCGCAACAGCAGGCGCCGACAGCGCGAGCGGATGGTCGGCAGTTCGCGTCCCGGCGCGTGGCTGACCAGCAGAAGCAACGAGCGCGCCGGGGGCTCCTCTAGCACCTTGAGCAGTGCGTTGGCGCCTTCGCGCTGGAGGTCGTCGACGGCATCCACAATGGCGATCCGCCAGCCGCCCTCGCCTGCGGTCGAGCCGAAGAACGACACCGTACGTCGTACATCGTCGACGCGGATCACAGTGTAAAGCTTGCCCGTTTGCTCGTTGAGGCTGCGCTCGAGCACGAGCAGATCGCCTTGCGCCTGCGCCGCCATGCGGCGCGCCACCGGGTGGTCGGGGCCGATGGCGAGCGACGTCGCGCTCTGAACCTCGGGAGCGCTCGGGTCGGGATGCGCCAGCACGAAACGCGCCAGCCGAAAGGCCAACGTGGCTTTGCCGATACCGGGTGGCCCGCCGATCAACCAGGCGTGCGCGATCCGGCCGCCTTTGTAGGATTTCAAGGAGTCCTCGTTCCGCGTCCTCATGGCCAAACAGGACCGACGTTTCTCGGGGCAGCTTACTGTCGCTGCCATTATCATCATCGCTCACGGTGCCACGGTCTCCGCCACGCCCGCATTCGGGGTCAGCAACCGTTCGTGCACGAGCGCCCATATGCGCTCCGACACCACTTCGCGCGGCGCGCGCCCGTCGATAATGACACAGCGCTTCGGCTCTTCCGCCGCGAGCGCGCGATAGGCCTGGCGAAGTTTTTCGTGAAACTCCAGCGACTCCGCCTCGAACCGATCGGCAACATTCTCTCCGCGCCGGCTCTTGGCCCGCGCCAGGCCGACTTGCGCCGGCACGTCGAGGATGAAGGTCAGATCGGGAACGGCGGGCCCCACGGTCACCCGCTCAAGGCTACGGATCAGGCGCTGGTCGACGTTTCCGAGCGCGCCCTGATAGACGCGTGTTGAATCGATAAAGCGGTCGCAGATCACCCAGGTGCCTGATTTAATCGCCGGCAGAATCACATTGCGCACATGATCGTCGCGCGCGGCGGCAAACAAAATCGCCTCGGTTTCGGCGCCGAGCGGTTTTGCGATCCCGGACAACAAGATGTGCCGAATGATTTCGGCGCCAGCGGATCCGCCCGGCTCACGCGTCAGCGCGACCGGCACACCGGACGATTTCAGGCGCTGGGCCAAAGTTGCAGCGTGGGTCGATTTACCGCTGCCTTCCCCGCCTTCGAAGGTGATGAAACGTCCGCGCAAGCGAGCCAAGCCTTTCGAGCGAAGCCTTTTCCGGTCACCGCCGATAGGCGGCAGCCATCATCATAGCCGCTCGGCTCCGGCCCGGAACAGCGCGATTATCATTTCTGTCACAGCATCGAAGGCCCGCTGGGACATATTGCCCTTTTGGACGTTTTCGGACGCTTTCAGGGGCGTCGTGAGGATCAGGTTGTCGCTACGCCACACCTTGAGATTACCGATGACGGTGCCTTCGCTCACCGGCGCCGGCACTGGCCCACTGTAGACAATCCGCGCGATCAGCTTGTCGGCGCCCGACTTCGGAAGCATGACCCGCACGTCGCCATTCGCCACCAGCGACACGCGACTATTGGCACCGCCAAAAACCTTGGCCGCGCCGATGGTCTGGCCTTCGGCGAACAGAACGCGCTGCTCGAAATTCCGGTAACCCCACTCGATCAGCTTCTTGGCTTCGTCGGCCCGCTCCTTGGGGGTCGCCACGCCGTTGACCACCACGATCAGCCGCAGGCCGTTCTGCACAGCGGAGCCAACCAGGCCGTAACCCGCTTCCTTGGTGAATCCTGTTTTCAGGCCATCGGCGCCGGTCACCATGCTCAAGAGCGGATTACGGTTCTGCTGGCGGATCTTGTTCCAGGTGTAATCGGGCTGGCCGAATAATTTATAGAAGTCCGGATACTCGTGAATGATATGGCGCGCCAGCATCGCGAGCTCGCGCGTCGTGACCTGCGTGCCTGGATCAGGCAGACCATTCGAATTCGTGAACACCGATTTTTCGAGCCCGATCGCGCGCGCGCGTTCAGTCAACTTTGCGCCGAACGCGGTTTCGTTCCCGGCGAGCGCCTCCGCCAGCACGATGCAGGCATCGTTGGCGGACTGAATGATCATCCCGTGCATCAGGTCGTCGACGGGGATTCGGGTATAGATGGCCGCGAACATCGTCGAGCCGTGCGACGGCGCCCCGCCTTTTCGCCAGGCATTCTCGCTGACCATGTACTCGTCGGTGAGCTTGATGCGGCCTTCCTTGAGTTCATGGAAGATGTATTCCGCCGTCATCAGCTTGGCGAGACTGGCGGGAAAGATCAGCCGGTCCGCGTCGCGCTCAAACAGCACGCTACCGTTTTCGGCATCGATGAGGATGGCGTGCGGCGCGGAGATATTGGGTTCGTCTTTTTTCGGCGCGTCTTTTTTGGGTGCCGTCGCGGTAGCGCCGGGCTTGTGGCCAGGAACGATCTTGTGCGCCGGGGTTGCCGCAAGCGCGCCCGCGCAGAAGCCGGCCAGCACGACAGCAGCCGTCAGCCAACGCCCTGTAGGAAACCTGCGCTTGATCATCATTGGCGCTCGTTCGCCCGCCCGGACCTGTGGCGGCAGAATACGGCTCAGTAAAGGCCGCGGCCACCCATGAAATCTGTCCGGCCATTATACCGGGCCGGCGCATAGGCCGAAACCGGCGAGACCGTGGGCCCTGCATCGGCAACCGGCGCGCGCATCGCATTGCCAGCATTGCGCGGACGGGCAGCGGCTGCGAGTTCGGTTGTTTCCGGCTCAACCCCGGGCACCTCGCGGGCACCCTCGCCCAGCCGGAACGGACGATCCGGCGGCGACGGAACTTGCGCCGAAGAATATTTCGTCATCGGCCGGCCATCGAAATAAGCCGGTGCGAATTGTTTGCTCGCGGCGACCTGGATCGGCGCCACGGCCGGATTGCCTTCGCGCAACGTCGCCATCAGCTTGCGATCGTCGGAGCCCTCCAGCGGCGCGCGGCCGACATACTCGACCTTCACGCGCGCAAGGCCCCGGCCGTGGAAGTCCAGAAGTTGCGCGGTCTTAACCGACAGATCGATCAGGCGGCCGCCGGTGTACGGTCCACGATCGTTGACGCGCACGATGATCGAGCGGTTGTTGGCGAGATTTGTGACGCGCACATAAGACGGCAACGGCAGCGTCGGATGCGCCGCCGAAATGGAATTCATGTCGAAGACTTCGCCGTTGGCGGTGTAGCGGCCATGGAAATCATCGCCGTACCACGAGGCCATGCCGACGGCGCTGTAGTTGATATTTTCCTCGGGGACATAGGTCCGCCCGGCGACTTCGTAGGGCTTGCCGACCCGGTAGACGCCGCCGCCTTTCGGCACCGGCTGGCCCGGTTCAACGACGCGGGCGCTCGCCGCCACGCCGTAACGCGGATCGACCCGGCCGGCCATGTTGCCGCCGGAGCAATTGGCCAAGGCGAGGCCGGCCGCGCATACGCCAACGAGGGGCGCAACACGAGCTAAAAGACGGCCCAAACCGCGGTAAGCCCCCAATTGCCCCATCCCTGCTCGATCCCCGATCGCAAGTCGCTCGATTACGCCGCCAGATTACCCCGCCATCGGACCGACGGGAACCGTCAGCGCTTGGCCTGGTAAACGGTTGGTTCCTGGTCAGTATCCAGGTCAGTTTCAATGACGGATTTGGCGTCACCAAGGCGGACGGCATAGACGCCGCAAGGGGCACTTTCAAGGCTGTGAAGGGCTAGCGATCGCGGGACAGCAGGCTGGAGCCGCTCTTGGGCCGGCTCAGGCCGCCAGAGACCGACGACCTTGAGATGCTGCCGTCGTAGGTAATCCCGATGCGGTAGCCGTGCGTCCAGGCCAGTGTGCAGAAGCGTTTGGTACTGCCATGCAGGACTTCGAACCGCTGCGGCAGAGTATGGGCGCGTGGCAGTTCGAGGCAGGCGCCGCCCGCTGACAGATCGACCACGCGGCAGTCGATCGGCACCATTTTGGGGCCAAGCAAAATCTTAGCGACCCGGGGGACCAGCCCCTTAGGCTCTAACCGGAAAGATCGTCGTTTGTCGGATCCGCCCATGTTCAGCTTTATACAAATCCTCTGGATTCTATAGTCCCGCTTGATTACTGATCTGTTACGGGCGCGGCGCCGGTAGATCGCTGAAATTGCGGGATATTCGCCGTTGCGCTAGTCCAGCGACAGGCTTGGAAGGGTGGCCGAGTGGTTTAAGGCACCGGTCTTGAAAACCGGCGTACCCGCAAGGGTACCGTGAGTTCGAATCT
Organism: uncultured Alphaproteobacteria bacterium; assembly: GCA_963810125.1. Classification (GTDB taxonomy): domain Bacteria; phylum Pseudomonadota; class Alphaproteobacteria; order Rhizobiales; family Xanthobacteraceae; genus Pseudolabrys. Next base: position 206,428 of record CAWEMK010000008.1, on the reverse strand, counting down.
CACCCCTTCCGCCAAGACAGTACGAACGCATACGGAGGCCGGACCATGATGAGTCATCGCAAGAAACCCGCAGCACCAGGCTTGCGCGCGCTTTGCCGCATTGCTGCATCGACAATCCTTTTGGTCTCCGCATCGGCTTATGCGCAGGATTTCCCGACCCGGCCGATCAGGGTGATCAGTCCCTACCCCGCCGGCAGCGCTTCCGACACCGTCACGCGTGTCGTCGTCGATCAGGTGTCACAGCTCATCGGACAGCCGATGATCATCGAAACGAAACCCGGTGCCGGTGGAAGCATCGGCTTCAGCTATGTCGCAAAGGCCGACCCGGATGGTTACACGCTTGTGGCCAGCACATCGTCAATGGCAACCGAAAGCGTGTTGCACAGGACCCTGCCCTACGATCCTGTTCGCAGCTTCGTGCCGGTTGTCCTGATCGGCACGTCGCCAAATCTGCTGGTTGCTTCCAAGGCGAGCGGCTTCAACACGGTTGCCGATCTCGTCGCGGCGGCGAAGGCCAAGCCTGGTGGACTGACGTTTGCCTCCGCGGGTATCGGCTCGTCCTCGCACATGGCGGCCGAGCGTTTCCGCCTCGCCGCCAAGATTGACGTCCATCATGTGCCGTTCCGCGAAGGCGGATTGCTGGAAGTGATGGCCGGGCGGATCGATTTCTATTTCATTCCGCTGGCGGCAGCCGCCTCGGCGCTCAAAAGCGACAAGCTGACGATCCTCGCTGTGAGTTCGCCGAAGCGAGTGCCTCTTTTGCCCGATGTTCCCTCGATCGTCGAAGCGGGCTTTCCGGACGCCGTTTTCCGTTTCTGGAATGGATTGTCCGCACCCGCTAAAACCCCGCCCGGCGTTGTGCAAAAACTTCACGACGTGACTCTCAAGGCGCTGAACGATCCTGTTCTGCGTGAAAAGCTGGGCAAGCTTGGCGTCGAACCGATGCAGATCTCCGTCGAAGAATTCACCAAATTCTTTAAAGATGATCTCGCCGCGACCGTCGATCTCGCCAGGCAGGCGGATATCAAACCAATCGACTAGTCTGTGTCTGATGTGCAGTCTTGATGGGATGCCCTCAAGGCATCGCCGTCTACAGTTCAGGAACCCCTCCAATGACCATCGTCCCGCCCCGCATCGGCCCGCAGCCGTGGGATGTCGTGCGAACAAAGCTCGACCAGTCTCTGCCCTTCGCCAATATGCGCGACACGCCCTATTACCGCGATGCCGTGTGGGAGCAATTCTCCAAGGCTGAATACGAGCGCCGCTATCGCGCACTACGAAATAAAATGCGCGAGGACAAACTCGACGTCGTGATTGTGCCAGGCGGGCCCAGTCACTGGAGCTTCGGCGGCGGCATGCTTTGGCTCACCGGCCACTGGGAGTGGCACGCACTTTCAAGCTACGTGCTCGTTCCACACGAAGGCGATCCCACCTTGATCTACTCGATGGGCGGCACGCACGCGGAAGCGGTGCGCCGTCACGTCGAGGTCGCCCTCAAGGACGTCCGCCATAGCCGTAACGGCCGTTACGCCGACATCATGGTTGAGCGCATTCGCGAACTGAAACTTGAGCGCGGCCGCATTGGCCTGATGGAGATCGATCCGCGCCACGCGGATTACCTGCCGGTCAACCAATACAATGTCTTGCGCGAGAACCTTCCCGACGCAGAACTGATCTTCACCAAGGGTTTCTTGCACGAGCTGCTGTCGATCCACAGCGCCGAGGAGCTCGACTGTGTCCGCAAGGCCGGCGTGCTGTGCCGCGATGCAATGGACGCCATGGTGGCGCGCGCGCGTCCCGGCGTGAAAGAGTATGAGCTGCGCGCGGCGGCGGGCGCTGCCATCCTCGACGGCGGCGGCGATATCGATTTTCTGATCATCGGGTCGACGCCGATGGCCAACCCGGCAATGGTTTTCGGGAACCCGCGCCCCTCCGCCCGCGTCCTGCAAAAAGGCGACATCATCAACATGGAGCTCGCCGCCGGTTACCGCGGCTACACCGCGCAGATCGGCTCACCGATTTGCGTCGGCGAGCCCACCGACATGGTGAAGAAGTTCTGGAATGAAATCACGTTGCCGGGTTACCGGCGCATCATTGCCGAGATCGCGCCGGGCAAGCCGGTCGAAGCAATGCGAACCGCCAGCAAGTTCTTCCGCGATAACGGCTACCAGTCCCGGCCGACACAGTGTCACGGCATTGATCTCGTCACCGACAAGCCGCACGTGGTTGCCGAGCATGTCTCGGCGGAAGTATTCGAACAGGTTTTAAAGCCCGGCATGGTTATCATGGCGGAGCCCAATCCGATCACCGCGGATGGCCTATTCGGTATTTTCCTCGGCCACACCTTCATCGTGACCGACAGTGGACACGAGGTGGTTGACGACTTTCCGCTGGAAATAGCCGTCGCGCAGGGGTGACACGCGCCCGCGAGCCGCAATTTCGCTTCCTCGAAGAGTGGGCTAAGCTGCCGGTAACGAACAGCTGACGGGGCCGCCTGTCGCGCGGCAACCGCAAGGGGGAAACAAACATGGCTCGGCAAATCAATGTCATCGCAGGCGTCTTTGCGGCACTCATCATCAGCGCCGTTGGTACGGCGCATGCGCAAGATTGCCCGCGCGGCGACCTCGACAAGGCGTACTGCGACCGCGACGGTGACCTGGTCGCCGACACGCCGACCGATCCCAAACAGCTGGTCAATCCGTCGACGCTGATCTTTGCCTATACGCCGGTCGAAGATCCCGCCGTCTACACCAAGGTGTGGGACGGATTTATCAAGCACGCGGAAAAGGTCACCGGCAAGAAGGTCGTGTTCTTCCCGGTGCAGTCGAATGCAGCCGAAATCGAAGCCATGCGCTCCGGCCGCCTGCACATCGCGGGCTTCAACACCGGCTCCAATCCGATCGCAGTCAATTGCGCGGGCTTTGTGCCCTTCGCCATCATGGCCGGCAAGGACGGCACTTTCGGCTACGAAATGGAAATCATCGTGCCGGCCGACAGCGCGATCAAGACGCCCGCCGACATCAAGGGCAAGAAACTTGCCTTCACGGCGCCAACCTCGAATTCGGGATTCAAGGCGCCCTCGGCGTTGCTTGAGTCCGAATTTCATTTGATCGCGAAGCGCGACTACGAACCGGTATTCTCCGGCAAGCACGATAACTCGGTGCTCGGTGTTGCCAACAAGGATTACGACGCGGCCGCGATCGCCAATGAGGTAATGTTCCGGATGTTCGAACGCAACGTCGTGGACAAGGCCAAGATTCGCACGATCTACAAATCCGAAACGTTCCCGACCACCGGTTATGGCCTGGCGCACAATCTCGATCCGGCGCTGCAGGCAAAAATCAAGGAGGCCTTCTTTACATTCCCCTGGGAAGGCTCGTCGCTTCAGGCAGAGTTCAAGGGCCAGGACAAATTCGTTCCGATTACCTACAAGAAGGATTGGAACGTTATCCGCAAGATCGACGCAGCGAGCGGCGTAAAATATTCGTGCAAGTGAGCACGCGCAGCCGCGGGGTGCACGAATGCTGCGTATCAAGGGTCTGACCAAGCGCTATCGCACGGGCGATCTCGCGCTCAAGGGCATAGATATCGATTTGCCCGAAGGTCAGGTCATGGCGCTGATCGGCCCTTCGGGCGCCGGCAAGTCCACGGTGATCCGCTGCATCAACCGGCTGGTCGAGCCCACGTCCGGTTCGGTCACGCTCAACGAAGTCGACATCGTCAAGCTCGGCAGTGCGGACTTGCGGCGCGTGCGGCGACGCATCGGCATGATCTTTCAGGAATATGCTTTGGTCGAGCGCCTCTCGGTGATGGAGAATGTTCTCACCGGCCGGCTTGGCTATGTCGGTTTCTGGCAAAGCTGGCTTCGCCGCTTTCCGCAATCCGACATTGACGAAGCATTCCGTCTGCTCGAGCGCGTCGGCCTTGACCATATGGCCGACAAACGCGCCGACGAGCTCTCAGGCGGGCAGCGCCAGCGGGTCGGCATCTGCCGCGCGTTGATCCAGAATCCGGAATTGCTGCTGGTGGACGAGCCAACGGCCTCGCTCGATCCGAAAACCTCACGGCAGATCATGCGGCTGATCAAGGAGCTGTGCGGCGAGCGCAAGCTATCCGCGATCATCAACATTCACGACGTCATGCTGGCGCAAATGTTCGCCGAACGCATTGTCGGCCTGCGGCTCGGCGAGATCGTCTTTGATGGTCCGCCCGATAAGCTCACGCCGGCATCGCTCACGGCCATCTACGGCGAAGAGGACTGGACCGCGACCATTCGCAAGGTAGACGACGAAACGCCGGATGCCGATGCCGATAATGTCGTGCCGTTTGAAGTCCCTCTCCCCGATCGCAACCGCCTGGCCGGGTTGACGTGATGGGACAGGCAACTTGCTCCACAAGGCAACGCTTCTGATGACCCTCGCGGCCGCCACCACGCCTCGCCGCTGGAAAAAGCCGGCACTGATCAAATCGGCCGCGCTGCGCTGGGCGCTCGTAATCTGCGCGGTCATCTATTGCATATTGGTATTCCAGACGACGCCGGTGAACTGGACGCGCGTGTGGGAGGGATTGCCGCGCGGCGCCGCATTCGTATCGGCATTTTTCCCGCCGGATTTCGTCACGCGCTGGGATGAAATCGCCGATGGCATCGCGGAAAGCCTATGGATGACGGTCGTATCGACCGTGATCGGCATTGCTGTCTCGATTCCGGTTGGCGTGGGCGCGGCAAAAAATATCGCGCCGGCGCCGGTCTATTATTTCTGCCGCGCCGTGCTTGCGGTGTCACGCAGCTTCCAGGAAATCATCCTGGCGATCTTTTTTGTCAAGTTGTTCGGCTTCGGGCCTTTTGCCGGCGTCGTGACCCTCTCGTTCGCCACTATCGGCTTCTACGGAAAATTGCTCGCCGAAGACATCGAGGACATGGACGCGAGCCAGGCGGAAGCGGTGCGCGCGTCCGGTGCGAGCTGGCTGCAATGGCTCAACTACGGTGTGCAGCCGCAAGTGATGCCGCGCATGATCGGGCTTGGCCTCTATCGTTTCGACATCAATTTTCGCGAATCCGCGGTGATCGGCATTGTCGGCGGCGGCGGCATCGGCGCAACGCTCAACACCGCTTTCGATCGCTATGAATTCGATTCGGCTGCCGCCATTATCATCGTCATTATTGTTATCGTGATGGCGTGCGAATACGGCTCCGGCTATTTGCGGCGCTGGGTGCAGTGATGGCAACGGTGCCGGCACAGCCACGGACGTGGCAGCGGCGCGCGCCGCGCACCCAACAGATCATCTGGTTGGCCTGGCTGATTGCCATTGCACTGTTCGTCGGCTGTTTCCAGCTCATTTCCGACAAGACCATCTGGGCCTTTGTCTGGGACGCGCCGCAGCAGGCGGGTGACCTCGCGGTGCGGATGGTGCCGCCCGACTGGCTCTACATCCGCACGCTTGGCCGGCCGATCTGGGACACCATCAATATCGCCACCATCGGCACGGCTGTCGCGGTGGTGCTCTCGATCCCGGTTGCCTATTGCGCCGCGCGCAACACCACACCGAGCGTCAGCGTGGTGCGTCCGATCGCGCTGTTCATCATCGTGTCGTCGCGTTCGATCAATGCGCTGATCTGGGCGCTGATGCTTGTGACGATCATCGGCCCCGGCGTGTTTGCCGGCATTATCGCGATTGCGCTGCGCTCAATCGGATTCTGCGCCAAGCTTCTTTACGAAGCCATCGAGGAAATCGATGCGGGGCCGGTTGATGCGGTACGCGCGACCGGCGCCTCCGGCGCGCAGGTGACAGCCTACGGAGTCGTGCCGCAGGTGTTGCCCGCTTTTGCCGGCATTTCGGTTTTCCGTTGGGACATCAATATCCGTGAGTTGACCGTTCTTGGCCTTGTCGGCGCCGGCGGCATCGGGCTCGAACTCAACGCTGCGATCACACAGCTCTACTGGACCCAGGTCTCGCTCATTCTACTCATCATTATCGGCACCGTGATCGTCAGCGAGTGGGTTTCGGCGAAAATTCGCCACGCAATTATTTGAGCGCCTGGTTTTGCACAAGCCCCGCCGCAGCCCTGCCCGCCAGTCGCCCGAGAACCGTCGCGGTCAACAGTCCGTTGCCTGACAGATATCCTGCCGCAACAGAGCCCGACACACCGACGGCCGCACCGCCGGCCGCGAACAAATTCGGAAATGTCGTTCCATCCTTGCGCTTTACGCGGCCGCTTGAATCGACCGCGAGCCCGCCCTGGGTATGAAACAACGCGCCGGTCACCTTGACCGCGTGAACGGCGATTTGCACGACTGCTGCGCGAGAAATTCGCGGCCATAGCGATCGCGAGCGCCGGCTGATTTGAGAGCTTCGACCTCATTCCACTCCGCGGCGAAATCTGAAGCCGGAATCTGCATTGCCTTTGCGAGATCAGCAATCGTGTCGGCGGTGAGGATTGCGCCGGCACGTTCGGCACTCTTGAAATCCTCGAACTGCCGCGCAACGTCGGCGATCCGCCCGTCAAACGACATCCCAGGCAAATCCACCAGGCTGCCGCAACACCTCTGCTGCCTGCTCCGAATAGCCGTGCGTCTCATCGCAGAAGCGACGACCCTCGCGGTTCACCTGGATGCCGCCCTGCATGATCACCGCCCAACTGATCAGGATATTGTGTGGCGTCGCGACCGAGCCGTGACCTTGATAAGGCGCTGAGGTGGGAAAGTTGCGCGCCGAGCGCGTCGCCCCAGATGACGGCATCGCCGCGGTTGCCCGGGTGCCCGAAGTAAAGTGCGTCAGCCATCTCCGGAATGTAGCGGCGGACAAGCTCCGGATTTCCGCCAAAACCATTGCAGGCCAAAATCAGCGCGTCGCAGCCAATGCTTTCGCGGGTTCCATCTTGATGACTGATATCGACGCCGCGGATATGGCGACTCGCATCCGCCAGTAGCCGGTCGACGACATTGCGCGTCAGAATGACGATATCGTTCGCTTCGGCAACCTGCCGCAGGCGATCGATCAATTCCTGGCCTGTCCGGCTCGGAAGGCCGTGCATGCGCAATGCTGAATGGCCGGGATAGTTGAAATTGTCGACCACATCGAAAGGTAGCCCGTATCGTTCGGCCAGCCACTCGATGACCGAACCTGCACCTTGCGCGACGGCCTCGACCACTGCGGGATCGGCCTCGCCTTTAGCCTTGCGCTGAATATCGGCGGCAAACGTCGCCGGATTATCGGCGATGCCTTTGGCGCGCTGAAAGCGAGTGCCCGCCGCCGGAATGAGCCCGGCCGACAAAGCCGTCGAGCCGGACGGCACGGCATCGCGCTCGATCACCACCGCGTCGACGTCCGCCTCCTTCGCCGCCAGAGCGGCGCAAAGCCCGGCGGCGCCGGCGCCGACGATCAAAATCGGAACGTGCGAGCCAAGCGTCTCGTTCGGTCCAGTGACGACCGTGCTCATTGCGCACGTTTGACGGCGGATCTCCGCAGATATTGTCCGGTCGCGGGTCCGACGATATTCCCGTTGTCGTAAACCAGAGCGCCGCGCAAGAACGTGCTCTTCACGCGGCCGCTGAGTTCAAATCCCTCGAACGGCGAGTAGCCTTGCACCGATTCAGATTCGGATGAATGCACCACGAAACTCTCATGCGGATCGACGATCGCGATATCGGCATCATAACCCGGCGCGATATCGCCTTTGCTGGGCAGGCCGAAACGTTGCGCCGGCTTCCAGCTCAGAAGCTCCGCCATGTGATTGTATGACATGCCGCGCTTGCTGCCCTCGCTCAGTACGCCGGAAAGCAGATACTCGGTGCCGCCAAATCCGGATTTGGCCAGCCAGATGTTACTCGGGTCGTCTTTCGACCATTTCTGCTCGGCCGAGCAGCAGGCATGGTCGCTGACGATCCAGTCAATCTTGCGGTCGAGCACCGCCTGCCACAGCGCTTCGACGTCCTCGCGCGGCCGGATGGGCGGATTGACCTTGGCATGCACCGCGCATTCGCAATCGGTATCGAGCAGTAGATGCCCGACTGTCACTTCGCGGCGGAACGCGATGTGCGGAAAAACCTGCTGCATGGTCCAGGCCGCATCCACTGCCTTACGCGAACTCAGATGCAACAGATTGATGTTCAGGCAGTTGGTTTCGTTGGCCAGATAGGATGCAATCCAGATGGCCAGGCCTTCGGAATGCGGCGGGCGCGCCGCGCTATAAGCATGCAGGCCGGTCAGCTTGCCTTCGCGTTCCACAATCTTTGTGTAGGCGGTGAGGATTTCCGCCAGTTCGCAATGCAGGCTGACGCTGATGTGGGGGGCCTGTTCGGGAAACTTGGCCATCAGGCGCTGCGCCGAACGCATGATAAACTCGAAATGCGCGATGTCGTAGCGCTCGTCCGGCCCGATCATCAGAAAGTCATTCTGCTGCGACGAGGCGCCGTGCAGCCCGTAGCCGCCGTAAAACATGAAGATCTTGAACGACGTCACGCCATGCTGCGTGACGAGATATTCCATCTCGTCAATGTGGCTCGCTTCGATCGGCGCCAGATGAAAGCCGTAGTCGACCCAGAAATTCTTCTCTGCTTGCTTATAAACTTCAGGCATGAACTCGCGGTACGGGCCGCCGCGGTTGAGATAATAGTGCCCTGTCCGCAGATAGTTCAGGCTGGACGTCACGCCGCCCATGGCCGCGGCCTTGCTTTCGGACACCGCGTCCTGCGCGAGCGGCGCATAGATGCCGATGTGCATGTGGGCATCGACGCAACCCGGGAATGCGAGGCGATTTTTGGCATCGAAGATCTGCCTGGCGGACTCCGCCTGAATGTCCGGTCCGAGCCGCGCGATCTTCCCGTCCTTGATCGCAATATCGAGACAATCGACCGAGGTCTTGTTCGGGCGCACCACCCGGGCGTTCTTGATGACGGTATCGAAAAGCTTGTCCATACGAGACGTTCCTTTATCCGATTTTATTTATCGTGATCTTTTTTGTCGTGCGGCGCGGCTGCGGTTTCATACTGTTTTCCGAGCGCGATCAGGGCCGGCGTGCCGATCACGTCATTGAGGGCCGTAAAATCGTACATTCGATCGAGGAAGGGCTCGGTGGTGCCGTGGGCGGCAAGCGAGGCGTAATAGTCGCTCGCGGTGCGCGCCAGGGCGCGAACAATTCCGCCGGGAAAGATGACCAGCGAAAACCCGAGCGCCTCAAGTTCCGCGGCCGTGAGCGGTGGCGTTTTGCCTCCCTCCACCATGTTCGCCACCAAGGGCACGCCTTTGAGCGCGGGCGGAATACGCTGGAGCTCGGCGCGCGTTTTGGGCGCCTCCGTAAACAGAATATCCGCGCCGGCATCGCGATAGCCTACGGCGCGCGCGATGGCGCGATCGAAACCTTCGACGGCAATGGCGTCGGTGCGGGCAATCACCAAAGTTTCGCGGGAATGGCGCGCGTCAAGCGCCGCCTTGATCTTGCCGACCATTTCGGAGGCCGGGATCAGCACCTTGTCGTCAAGATGGCCGCAGCGCTTGGGAAAATCCTGATCCTCGATCTGGATGGCGTTGGCGCCGGCGCGCTCGAGCAAGCGGACGGTCCGTTCGACATTGAGGGCATTTCCATAGCCGGTGTCAGCGTCAACGATCAGATGCGCGCGCACGCGGTCGCGGATCAGCGTAACGGTTTCCACCACCTCGTTCATGCTGACCAGGCCGATATCGGGCCGGCCGAGCCGCGTATAGGCGATACCGGCGCCTGAGACGTAAAGCGCGTCGAACCCGGCCCGCTCGGCGATCAGTGACGTGAGCGGATCATAGACGCCGGGCGCCACGAGGATAGGCGGGCGGGCAAGACGGGCGCGTAAGGTGGCATCGGTCATGCGTCATAGTCCAAGATATGCGCGCTTGAGCTCGGGATTGGCGCCAATGTCCGCGGCGCTGCCGGACATGACGAATTTTCCTTCGGCAAGAATGTAGGCACGATTGGCGACTTCGAGACTCTGAACAACGTTTTGCTCGACGAGCAGCACGGAGACCCCGTCCGCGTTGATGCGTCTGACAAGCGCGAACAGTTCTTCAACGAGCAATGGCGAGAGCCCCAATGACGGCTCATCGAGGATGATCAGCCTCGGTTCCGCCATGAGACCACGGCCGATGGCAAGCATCTGTTGCTCGCCGCCCGACAGCGTATCGGCGCGTTGCGCGCGGCGTTCATAAAGCCGCGGGAAGATCGCAAAAACGCGCTCGCGGTTTTGGGCGCGGCGCGCGCCAGCGCGGCGATAGCTGCCGAGATCAAGATTGTCGCGCACGGACAAATTTGGAAAAATTCGACGGCCTTCCGGAACGTGGATGAGACCGCGTGCGACAATGGCCGCGGGCGTTTCGTGCACGAGATCGACGCCCTCAAAGACGATTGCCCCCGAGCGCGCGCGCAGGATGCCGGAGATTGCCCGGTTGAGTGTCGACTTGCCGACGCCATTCGATCCAAGCACCGCCACGACCTCGCCCGCATTCACCGTGAAATCGACGCCGCGCAACACTTCCGTTTCACCGTAGCCGGCGTGCAAGTCCTGCACCATGAGCATTGGGCTAGTGGACATACGACGCCCTCAGCTTGGCCGCGGCGCCATGGCCGAGATAGGCCTCGATGACCAAGGGATCGGCGGCAACCTGCGCCGGAGTGCCCTCGGCGATGACTTTCCCTTCCGCCAGCACGAAGACATGTTCGGCGAGGCTCATCACCGCCTGCATGACATGTTCGATCATCACGATGGTGATGCCGCGCCCGCATAGACCGCGGATAACCGGCACGATGTCGCGGATTTCGGACGGGTTCAGGCCCGCCAGCACTTCGTCAAGCAGCAAAAGTTTCGGTTCGGTCGACAGCGCGCGCGCAAGTTCAAGCCGCTTGCGCCCGGCGACCGTGAGCGTATCGGCCGGCCGGTCAAGTTGACCGTCCAGCCCGACATAGTGGCTGACCTCCTCGGCGGCAGCGAGCGCCTCTGTGCGGCCACGATGGTGCAGATGCGCGCCGACCAGGATGTTTTCCCGCACGGTCAGGCCGCCGAAAGGCTGCACGATCTGGAATGTCCGCGCGATACCCCGCCGCGCCAGCCGGTACGGCGGCTCGCCAGTAATGATCTCGCCGGCATATCGCACGTCGCCGGCGCTCGGTTTGAGGAACCCGGAGATGATGGAGAACAGCGTGGTCTTGCCGGCGCCATTGGGGCCGATCAGCGCCGTGATCCGTCCTTCCTGTGCCGTGAGGGACGCGGCATTCACGGCCAGCAGACCGCCGAAACGGCGCGTGACGCGATCGACGACGAGAAGCGGATCAGCCATTGGATCAGCCATGGCCCGCCTCCTTGATGGAGGGAATGGCCGGCGCTGCGCGGCGCGTCAGCCATCCGCGTATCTGCGCACAACCACCGATCAGCCCACGCGGCGTAAACCAGATGACCAGCACAAGCACGGCGCCATATAGAATCAGATCGAGCCCGGGCACATCTCCGGTCACGAGTTTCGCGCCTTCGCCTAGCAACCTGACCGCCAGCGCGCCGAGCAATGGCCCGAAGACAGTGCCAACGCCGCCGATGATCGGTGTCAGCAGTGCCTCGATCGAGATCCATGTGCCATAGGCGATGCCGGCATCGACGAACAGAAAATATTGAGCGTAAAAGCATCCCGCAGCCGCGGTCATGGCGCCGGATATGATCATGGCGGTTGTCTTGACGCTGCTCGCATCGACACCGAGCGCTTTCGCGGCATCTTCATTTTCACGGACCGCAATCAGCCAGGCGCCGAAGCGCGACTGCTTGATCAGCCGCGCGATGACGAGCGATGCAGCGACCAATGCGAGAATGACCCAATAAAATACGGCGCGGCTCTGAAATTGAAACGCGCGGGCGCCCAGGTCGAGGTTGATCAGCGTGCCGACACCCGCGCCGGTGATCGGCGCCACGCTCGCGATGATGCGTAGGACTTCGGCAAATGCGAGCGTGACCAGCGCAAAGTAGGAGCCGCGCAAGCCTGAGCGAAATGTCAGCGCTCCAATCACGCCGCCGAGGGCTGCGCCACACACAATTCCCGCGCCGAAGCCGAGCCAGGCGTTGACCCCATAGCGCACCTGTAGGATCGCCGTGACATAGGCGCCCGTCCCGAAGAAAGCGGCATGCCCGAACGAGTATTGCCCGGCATAGCCGCCCAGGATGTTCCAGCCCTGCCCGGCCAGGGCGATCATCAGCGCGACGACAAGGAAATTGAGGGTGGCGTTGGAGTGGACGACCAGCGGCACGGCAGCCAGAACTGCGATGACGATTGCGATCGACGCAAACCCTTTCATGCGCGTGCCCCGAACAGCCCGCTCGGCCGCACCAGAAGGACCGCAATGAAGATGATGAAGATGCCGATCTGGCCAAGCGATTCACCCAGGAACAGGCCAGAGAGACTTTCCACCACGCCGATGAGCAAGGCGCCAACTACGGCGCCCGGCACCGAGCCCATGCCGCCCAGCACGACAATGGTGAAAGCGATCAGGACAAAGGCATTCCCTACCGTCGGGTTGACGTAATAAGTCGGGATCAGCAGGCAGGCGGCGATGGCAACGCAGGCGCAACCGAGACCGAAGGTCACCGCATAAATATGCGCGACGTCGATGCCGGCCAGTTCCGAGCCGAGCTTTTCCTTCGCGACTGCGCGGATGGCACGGCCCGTATCGGTGAAAGTCATGATCAGCCAGAGCACCAGCGCAACCACAAACACGACCGCAAAGCCGATTACGCGCGGCACCGCGAGAAAGGTAAAGCCGAAATTGATGGTCTCGAATGCATAGGGCACGTTGATGGTGCGGGTGTCGGCGCGAAACGCCAACAACAGTATATTTTCGATGATGACAGCGATCCCGAGCGTCACCAGCAACATGTTGCGGTCGTCGCCATGCGATGCCGGCCCGATGACAAAGCGCTGCAAGGCATAACCGAATACAAAGAACAACGGCGCCAGCAGGAAGACCGCGGCGTAAGGATCAAGCCCCAACATTCGAAAAGCGAAAAAGGCGGCGAACAGCGCCGCGCTCAACAACGCGCCATGCGCGAAATTGATGATGTGCAAGACGCCATAGATCAGCGTCAGTCCTAGGGCCACGAGTGCATAGACGGCGCCCATCAACAGGCCGTTGAGGATCGCGGGGATCAGGATGACGGGCGACAGCACGGATACAATGCCTGGAAGGTCACGGCTGCCGGCGGCGCGTCGTTTGCGCCGCCAGCAACGTCATGACGATCATGCCGGCATCGGGAAAACAGGCTTCGCGTTCGCAAAAGTCGCCGGCAGGATCACCTTGATGTCGTTATCGAGCACCTGCGTGTTGACCGGCGCGGCGCCCTCGTTCTGCCCGTTGACGAACTTTGTCGGCCCATAAGGCATCAGGTGACCGGAGAAAGTCGAACTCGCCAGCGCGTCGGTAAGCTTGGCGCGGTCCGTGGAGGCCGCGCGCTGGAGCGCATCGGCGATCAGTAAGACGCAGCTGTAGTTCATGTAGACTTCGTAGGTGAAGAACTGGCCTTTGCCTTCGACTTGTTTCTTCAGCGCCTGCGCCTTGGCGTTGCGGGGGTCAAACCAGTGATTGCAATCCATGATGTATTTGGCGGCGTCGGGGAATTCCTTGACGAACTTGTAGGAGGACGCCGCGCCACCAAGCACCGAATAGATGCCCTTCGGCTTGACCTGCTGCTGCTGCATGGTACGGGCGAGCAGCACATATTCGTTGTAGTAATTCGCCGGAATGACGATATCGGGGTTCTGCGCCTTGATCTTGAGCACGACGTTGTTGAAGTCGCGCGTCGGCGTCGGATGCGCGATTGTCTCCAGAATCTGAAAGCCCAGCGCCGGCAATTGCGCATTGAGCAGCTTGGCAAGGCCTGAGCCGAACAGCGAGTCCTCGTGCACGATCATCACGGTCTTGGCGGGCTTGCCGGCCTGATCGTTGATGGCAGAGAGATTGGCCAACGCAGTTTTGGAAATCACACCGAAACCGGGACCAAAGCGGAACGTGTTCTTCAGGCCGCGCGTGACGATGCCATCGGCAACTCCTACGTCGACGACATAGGGCAACTCATAGCGCGCCGCCGCCTGGGTGGTGGCGAGGCAGATGTTACTGGCATAGCCGCCGACGATGCAGGCAACGCCGGCGGAATTCATCTTCTCGACTTCGGCCGTGCCGCCCTCGGGCGTCGACTGCGCGTCGCCGAGCACGGGGTCGATCTTGCCGAGCCCCTTGATGCCGCCGGCGGCATTGATCTCCTCGATAGCCAAGGTTGCGCCGAGCCGGCCTTGCTGACCCGAGTAGGACAGCGCACCTGTGACAGGGTGCAGCACGCCAAGTTTCACCGCACCCCCTTGTGCGCGCAGAATGGATGGCATGGCGACGGTGCCGGTTGCCGCCGCCGCGGCGCCGAGCGCGGTCGTGGCGAGAAACTGGCGGCGATCAAATGATTTTTTCTGGTCTGACATTGCGACTCTCCCTCTTCGTTATCGTTGCCGCGCCGACTCAGTCGGCTTGGCCTTGTGGTTTGATATTTTCGAATTGAACTTTGCAGTGCGGCTACCTGTCCGTTGATGGATCACCGGCGCCCAGGCTTTGGTATCGGCGCCGCCTGACCGCACCAGGTCGATCTCGAATGCGTAGCGATCCGGGCGGTAGAGCGCATGCAGATGCTCGACGCCACGGCCGGACTGGTCGAAAACGACCCGAACAAGCTCGATCAGCGGCGAGCCCGTGTGCAGGCCGAGCGCCTCGGCAACATCCGGTGTTGCTAATCCCGCGCTGATACGCTGGCGTGCATGCTCGACCTTCACGCCGGCGCGTTCAAGCAGCTCCAGCAAAGGCCGCGTGGCCAGATCCTGCCGCGAAAAGGTCAGCGACACGCTCTCGGGAACATGGGTCGTGAGATAGGAAAACGGCAGGCCGTCGACCGAGCGCACGCGCACTGAGCGTTGGAGCAACTGATCTGACGTAGCGCCGAGCGCCTCCGCGACCACGCCTTCCGCCGCCACATAGTCGAAGGACAGAAGCTTCACCGCGGTGCGCCGTCCCATATCCGCGAGATTGGCGAGCACGCCGGAAATATCGGCGCTCATCGGCGCCGGCGATGGCCGATAGACCACCCTAGTGCCGGCACTGCGCCGCCGCTCGATCAGTCTTTCCCGCGCAAGTTCGCCGAGTGCGCGCCGCACGGTGACCCGCGATACGCCGTGATAGTCGGCCAACTCGTTTTCATTCGGTAGTTTGCTGCCGAAGCCGACGGCACCGCTCAGGATGCGGTCGCGCAGGACAAGATAGACCTGCTTTGCCTTTGCCTCACCCAGCCAGCCACGCAAGACCGCGCACCCCTACCCCGGCGCCCGCCAGCGGCTGACGCTTTACTTGGTATTTTTTAGCATACAATATTGCGGACCCTCGACAAGCCTGCCGTGGCTGAGGCAAACGCGACCCGACATGAGCGAACCCCGGACCCTGATCGACAAATTGTGGTCGGCGCACGAAATCGCGCGCCGCGAGGATGGCGCGGCTTTGCTTTGGGTCGACCGCCACTACGTGCATGAAGGTTCATTCCACGGCTTCAGCCAGATGAAAGCGCGCGGGCGCAGCGTGGCAGAGCCGCAGCTCACCTTCGGCGTCGCCGATCACTACGTCCCGACGCGCGGCCGCGCGGATGGCATCGCCAATCCGGAAATCGCGGCGATGGTCAGCAATTTCGAGGCCAATGCGACGGACAACCACATCACGCTTTTTGGCCTGCGCGATCCACGCCAGGGAATTGTGCATGTGGTCGGTCCCGAACAGGGATTGACCCTGCCGGGTCTGCTGATCGTGTGCGGCGACAGCCACACGTCCACCCACGGCGCTTTCGGCGCCTATGCGTTCGGGATCGGCGCGTCCGAAGTCGCGCACGTGTTGATGACGCAAACGCTCTGGCAGAAAAAACCGCAGCGCATGCGCATCGTGGTTGATGGCAAGACCGCTCCAGGGATTGCGGCCAAGGACATCGCTCTCGCCATCATCGCGCGGATCGGCGCCGATGGCGCGCAAGGCCACGCCATCGAGTTCACCGGCACTGCCATTCGAGCACTGTCGATGGAAGGCCGCATGACGCTTTGCAACATGTCGATTGAAGCGGGCGGACGTTGCGGCATGGTCGCGCCGGATGCGACGACGTTCGCTTATCTTGATGGCCGCCCTTATGCCCCAAAGGGCGCAGCATTCGAGCGCGCGAAAGAGACGTGGTCAACTCTCGTCTCTGACCCAAACGCTACCTACGACCGCGAGGTGACGCTCGATGCTGGCCAAATCGCGCCGATCGTGACGTGGGGAACGACACCCGACGATGCCTTGCCGGTCGATGCGCGTGTGCCGGATCCATCCCGTGAAAACGATGCCACGCGCGCGCAATATCTGCGCGAAGCGCTGGACTATATGGGGATCACGGCAGGCACCAAATTGACCGATATCGCCGTCGACCGCGTCTTCATCGGTTCATGCACCAATGCCCGCATCGAAGACTTGCGCGCGGCAGCGGCCGTTCTCGCCGGGCGAGTCAGCAAAGTGCCTGGCCTCGTTTCGCCGGGATCATCGCTGGTGAAAAAGCAAGCCGAGGAAGAAGGCCTGGACCGCATTTTTCGCGACGCAGGACTGGAGTGGGCGGATTCCGGTTGCTCGATGTGCGTCGGCATCAACGGAGACCTAGTGGCAGCCGGCGAACGCTGCGCCTCGACCACCAACCGGAATTTCCGCGGCCGGCAGGGCCAGGGCGCGCGCACCCACCTGATGTCCCCTGCGATGGTCGCGGCCGCCGCTGTCACCGGCCACCTCGCCGATGTGCGGCCATTACTCGTCGACCGGAAGAGCTGAGACGCACATGGAAAAAGTCACCCGTCTCACCGCCAAAGCCTGCCCGCTGGCGTTGCCCAATCTGAACACCGACCAGATTCTCCCGGCGCGCTACCTCAAGTGGCCGCGTTCGCGCGGCCTCGGCCAGGTGCTGTTCCATGATTTGCGCCGCGACAATGAAGGAAAGGAACGCGAGGACTTTCCAATTAATCGATCCGTTCATCGCGACGCCAAAATCCTGCTCGGTGGACGTAATTTCGGCGGCGGTTCGTCGCGCGAAGCTGCGGTCTATGCGCTCTACGATCACGGCTTTCGCTGCGTCATTGCGCCGTCGTACGGCGACATCTTCGCGCAGAACGCCGTGAAGAACGGACTGCTGACCGCGATTATCCCCGAAGTCGAGGTGGCGGAACTGGCAGCCGCGGTCACGGCGCATCCCGATCGCCCCGTCACCGTCGACCTCGAGCAGCAGACAATCACCTGCGGCAACCGCAGCTATGCCTTCGCGATCGATCCCGTGAGCCGCAACCAGCTTCTGAACGGCTGGGACGACGTCGATTTGACCGACAGCTATCGCGATCGAATATCGGCGTTCAAAAACGAAGACCGTGTGCGCCGGCCATGGGCCCTGCCTGCAAAAGGCTAGACGATCAGCGCGCCGCCATCGATGTAGACAATCGATCCGGTGGCAAAGCCGACGGTCATGAACGTCAGGATCTGTTGCGCGATGTCGTCGCCCACGCCGACCCGGCGCACCGGCAACGCGGCCGCCGCTTTCTCGAGCATGTCGCGGCGTGCAGCTTCCGGCATGCTGGCGCGGATAGGTGTGTCGATCGTGCCGGGCGAGACCGCGTTAACCCGGATTGGCGCGAGTTCCAGCGCCAGGCCTCGCGTCAGGGATTCCAGCGCTCCGTTGACCGCACCGACGATCGCCGCTCCCGGGCGCGGACGCAAACTCAGATAGCCGGTCACCAGCGTCAGCGATCCACCGACGCGGATGTCTGCCGCGCGCGCTACACGCCATGCGCCCCAGAACTTGCTTTCCATGGTTGCGCGCACATCGTCCATCGCAACGGTCTTGAAGGGGCCGGTCTTGAGTTGCGCCGCCGTAACGGCGACATGGTCAACCGGTCCGCATTGGCGGAAGCAACTGGCAACGCTCTCGTCGCTGGTGACGTCGCAAGCGATCGCAGTGACGCCGATCTTGTCCGCAGCCGCCTTCAGGCGCTCGACATTGCGCGAGGCGATGACGACCTCGGCGCCTTCCTTCTTGGCGCGCTCGGCTGTCGCCAGGCCAATTCCTGATGAGCCTCCGATGACGATGACTTTCTTACCGCTCAACTGCATCATGTCCCCCTTGGGTCTTTTCTTGTGTAAGGAATGAGAGCCCGCAACCTGGCGCGTGCGGTCTCACGTCATCACTGAATAAGCGACACGCTCTCGCCGCTCGAGCAACGGCACAGCACGCTCCAGCACCAGCTTTTTGAAATGCGGCGTCTGTTGATGATCTGTGAAGGCCTGCTCGTTTTTGTATTGCTCGTAGAGCAAGAACTCGTTCGGGTCGTCCTTGGACCGGTTGACGACGAACATCAGGTTGCCCGGCTCTGCGCGTATCTTTTCGCCGAGCTCGCGCAAGATTGCCTCGATTGTTTCGGTTTGGCCGGCGCGCGGCCGCCAGTAGGCAACGATCACATGCGTCATGGGGTTTACCTGGTAGGCGACTTGGAAGCGCCGAATGCTTCCGACAAACTTTTTGCGGCCTCGGCGAGGTCGCGCGACTTGGCCTGCAAAGCTTGGATCGACAGCCGCCAGACCGGGCCGGAAATCCCTATGGCACCGACCACCTGCCCGCTGAAATCATGCACGGGCATGGCCGCGCATCGCATTTCATTGTCAAGCTCGCCGTCATCAATCGCAATTCCGGTGCGGCGAATTTCCTGCAGCTCGCGCCGCAAGCGTTGCGCATTGGTGATCGTTTTTGATGTCAGCGCCTTCAATTCGACGCGCTCGAGGTAGCGGTCAAGCTGGTCCGGCCGCAATGCCGCAAGGATGACTTTACCCAGCGCCGTGCAGTAGGCCGGCCGCACGACCCCAACGCGGTCGGTCAACTGAAACGCGCCCGGCCCTGGCGTGCGCGCCATCACCACGACGGCGTCGCTCATGCGCGTGGCAAAATGGCTGCTTTCGCCGGTCGCGCGCGACAGATCGTCAAGCACCGGCGTCGCCATGCTGACCATTTCCATCTCGTCGAGCGCGCTGGCCGCCAGCGCAAACAACGGGCGCCCAATGCGATAGCGCTTGCTGTCCTTGAGCTGCCGGATATAGCCCAGCGAGACCATCGTCTTGACGAGGTGAAAGGTCGTGCTGTTGTGCAGGCCGACCTTCTTGCTGAGGTCGGCAAGCCCGATCCCGTCGCGGTTGCGTGCGACCTCTTCCAGAATGGAGAAAGCGCGCCCAATCGATTGGACACCGCCGCGCGCCCGGTCTTCAACGTCGTCATCGATATCAGGCTGCCGATTTTCCGCCACCCGCGCGATTGCGACGCCCGCGCGAACTGGCCGGGCTCGATTAACGCGACTTTTTGGTTTTGCGCGGCTTCTCAAACTGCTTCTCCGGTCCTGTTGAACACGACAAGCCGTACGTTAGCATCCACGATTTCAAAATGGCAAATCATCGCTCACATTGTCGGATAGGCGTTGACTTGGGTACCGTCGGGCCATAAACTGCCGCCCAACTTCGCGTAAGCGTGCCGGGATGATGGAATGAAAACGCAGGCGGAAAGCTTCGGTTGTAATACCTATTCCTATATCCGGTCTGAGCCTGCCCAAAGCTGCATCGCACGCCTCGCAGATTTCGGCTTTCGCAAATTTGAATTGATGGTGCACCCGGGGCATCTGTGGCCACCGGGGCCGGCGGCTGACGGGCTTGCCGACCTGCGCCGGATCGTGAGCACACGCGGCCTCGAGGTCGTGACGCTCAACATGCCGAATATCGACACCAACATTGGCGCCGAGGCCCCCGGGATGCGTGAGTACTCGCTCACCATGCTGATGGGCATTGTCCGGCTCGCTTCTGAAATCGGCGCGCGCGGCATCGTCATCGGTCCAGGCAAGGCAAACCCGCTGTTCCCTGCCGATGAAGCGGAATTAACCTCGCATTTTTTCGCGGCCCTCGACGTCCTCTGCCCGCTTGCGAAATCCAGCGGCACGGCGCTGTGGGTCGAGAACATGCCGTTCGCATATTTGCCGGGCATTGATGCGCTCATGCGCGTACTGGACCGCTATGGCAACGACGATATCGGCATCGTCTATGATGTAGCGAACGCACATTTTATCAACGAAGACATCCACGCCGGCCTCATCCGTTGCGGCAAACGCCTGCGGCTCGTGCATCTTTCCGATACCGGGCAGCGGCAATATCGCCACGACGCGGTCGGCCAAGGCAGCGTTCCTTTTCGCCATATCCCGGCCATGCTACGTGATGTCGACTACCGCGAGCTTCCGATGATCGAGATCATTTCCCGCGATGCCGACAAGGATATCCTCGACAGCGTCGAGACGTTGGCTGCACTCGGGTTTGCGGCAGCCACGGTTGACCGCTGACGGCCTTTACTCATCGACGCAATAGAAACAACGGATCGAAACGCATGTTGCCTACTTCAAGTGATGTTATCGTGGTTGGTGGTGGAAATGCAGCATTTTGCGCTGCCCATGCCGCCGCCGAACACGGGGTTTCCGTGCTCGTGCTCGAACGCGCGCCGGAAGATGAATCGGGCGGCAACAGCCGTTTCACGGCAGGCGCGTTCCGTTGTGTGTACGACGGCGTCGAGGATCTGCGCGCGTTGATGCCCGACCTGAGCGACGAAGAGGTCGCCAACACCGATTTCGGCACCTATACCCAGGAAAAATTCTTCGACGATATGGGACGCGTCACCGAGTACCGGACCGACCCCGACCTGTGCGAGTTGCTGGTCACGCGCAGCAAGGACACGATGCGCTGGCTGCAGAAGAAAGGCATCCGCTTCATCCCGATCTACGGGCGGCAGGCCTATAAGATCGATGGCAAATTCAAATTCTGGGGCGGGCTGACCGTCGAATCCTGGGGTGGTGGCCCGGGCCTGGTTGAAGCGCACACCAAGATCGCCAAGAAGAACGGCATCACGGTTGCTTACAACGCGCGTGCCCTTTCCCTTATCGCTGACGATGATGGCGTCCACGGCGTGCGCGTGAAGCACGACGGCCGCACTGTGGAGGTCAAGGCGAAATGCGTGGTGCTCGCAGCCGGCGGCTTCCAGGCCAATACCGAAATGCGCACGCGTTATCTCGGGCCCACATGGGAGCTCGCCAAGATCCGCGGCACCCGGTTCAACACCGGCGACGGCATTCGCATGGCGCTCGACATCGGCGCGATGCCGACCGGCAACTGGTCCGGTTGTCACGCCGTCGGCTGGGATCGCAACGCGCCCGAGTTCGGCGATCTCGCGGTCGGCGACAATTTCCAGAAGCACTCGTATCCATGGGGCATCATGATCAATGCCAATGGCGAGCGCTTCGTCGACGAAGGCGCCGATTTCCGCAATTACACCTATGCCAAATACGGCCGCGTCATCCTGATGCAGCCCGGTCAATTTGCCTGGCAGGTCTTCGACAAGAAGATCATTCCGATGTTGCGCGACGAATACCGCATCAAGCAGGTCACCAAGGTGCGCGCGGACACGCTGGAAGAGCTGGTGAAAAAGCTCGACGACGTGAACCCCGAGCGCGCGCTGGAAACGATCAAGGCCTACAACAAGGCGGTGCGTAAGGACGTTAAGTTCGATCCCAACGTCAAGGATGGCCGCCGCACCGAAGGCCTCACCATCAACAAATCGAACTGGGCCAACACGGTCGATGAGCCGCCGTTCGAGGCCTATGCAGTCACCTGCGGCATTACGTTTACGTTCGGCGGGCTCAAGATCGACACGTCAGGTCGTGTCATGGATACCGACGGCCAGGTGATTGCCGGCTTGCATGCCGCGGGCGAACTGGTGGGCGGCCTCTTCTATTTCAACTACCCGGGCGGCACCGGGCTGATGGCGGGCTCCGTGTTCGGCAAGATCGCCGGAACCACCGCAGGCCAGCGGGCCGCGCAATCGCCGTCGTGAGCCTCCTATAGGACCGGAAATTATTCAGTGAGCGGGTCCGTGCTGTCAGCCGGGGCGCGGTTATACAAAACCGTCATGAGCATATTGCCGGGCTCCGTTGTGACGTCCGTTCGATACGCCGCCACCTTGCCCGCCACGCCGCTGGTATATTCCGCGACAACGTCTCCGAACGTATTACGCTGGATGGCAACTTTTTGCCCGGCTTCAACCTTGTCATCCAGTTTGACCAGAAACTCGACGAATCCTCCCCGTGTTGCGAGCACCGGGTGCGCACTGTTGCCGACAAACAGATTCGAATCCTTACCCGTGCGCCCCACAGGTCCGGCGATGATCCCGTGGTGCTTCAGCACGTTCAGCGTTCCTTCCACGAATAGTGGAATCATCTCGTGATCCAGAATCCGGGCCGCGCCAATTTCCGGCGTGAACGAAGGAATGCCGGCATCGATGAATGCGTTTGCCAGAATACCCGGGTAAGCGGGGTTGTCGAAAATCTGCTTGATGGGAAAAAGCTCCGCCATTGCCCGCACCTCGGGTAAATCCATCCGCGCGATGTGAAGTGACGTCATGTCGATTCCGGTCGTCGAGGTATGGAAATCAATTGCGTAGTTCGCATTCGGCCGGAGTAGCCTGTTGAACAACAATCCGGCATGCCGGGACGGCGCCGTAAAACCATTCTCATTTCCCGGCCATTCACGGTTGAGGTCGATGAGATCGAACCCGCGCCCATAGTTAGGCCACCGACGCACCATGCTTTCCATGGCCGGACGCGACACATCGAGGACGGCAAATACCGCGCCTGACATTTCGGCCGGATTAAGACGATCGAACACGGTCTGGATCGTACGGACGGTACTGATTTCATCGCCATGGACGCCGCTGACAAGAGCGACACGCTTGCCCGGTTTCGCGCCCTTGGCGACTATTGTCGACACATACCAGTGTTGCCCGGTCGCCATCTGCGCGCCTTGAAAATAGAAATGGTGCCTTTTTCCCGGCTCCAGATCGTCAATGTTCAGCGCACTGATGATCTTCTTTCCGTCTATGATGTCTCCGGTATAGGCGGTCCCTCCCGGCGTGGTGGCGGTTTGATTGGTGGCTTGCGCATTTGATTGATCAACATCCGCTGCCAATACAGCCGATGCTCCAATGGCGGCGGCCATGAAATGGCGGCGATCAAGGTTGTCCCACTCTAGATCGTCAGACACGGCGCAGTTCCTTTCCTGTTGTCAACGGCCGGGTATCTTCAGACGGCGTCGTTTGGCTGCAATCGCCGGTACCTCACACTGTGAGCATCCAACCATTGGAAATGCTAGGACCCGTCGATACGAGAATCAACATGTAGACCGTCGAGACGCGGCCTCCGACGGAAGACGCTTAAACACCTCTTTCACCATCCCGACATACGCAGAAGCTACACTTACTTGTGACTAGCGATGCTGAGCGCCGGTTGCGTTCCGATCCACTGTCGCTGCTCGGAAATACTTGAACACCGTGAAGCAAGCTCCGGCCGCAGCAAGATGTTTCAACGTATGGCCACTTAAAATCGCACCGGTAGAGTAGATCGTACTGTCATAAAACTCGAGGAGCTTTGCGAGAGCATAGAGTGCCGCGGCAATCACCCAATAAGATGTGCCGGTGTACTTCGGCGGAAAGAGAAGAAACAGGAGCAGCAACGCAGCGCAGGGAAAGAATTGTACCCAGCCATAAAGCCGAAGATCTCCGTTCCAGCGCCACAGCAAAAGGCTGAACACACCAATGGCGATTAAGGGCCACAGCAATACGGCTCCTGCCTTTGCGTCCAGCCGTTCCTCGATTGCAAGCGCAAGTATGGCCATAAAGCCGATCGACATTGGCAGCCTGTCCCAGAATAGCGTCCGATCGTTCGGATCAAAATGGTAGTAGGACGAGCCGAATCCCGTCATCAGTATCGCCAAAAACAGCACGAGAATCGCAGGATTGCGATGAGAGCGCCGCAGCCCGGCCACTCCGATCAAAATGAACGGTAAATTGGAGACGACGTTCCAGAAATGCGGGATGCCAAGGATGGTTCGTTGATCAGCGAAGTCATGATAGTTCTGATCCTGGCTGATCGGTGGCAATAACAACAGTCCAACGAGCGAAGCCGCCATCAACGCAAGGAATGCAAGCACGCGGCGGCCGTTTCTGGGACTTTCGAGCATCATTCAATCCGCCTCACAACAACAGCCGCCAGCAATACCTTAACGAGCGGGCGGCAGCGCTGCGCGAATGCGATCCGAGAAATCAGATGCGTTATCGGCCGCCTGCGCAACCTCATTAATGAGGGAACGTCGCCGTAGTTCTTCGAACGACAATGTCGTATTCACCCGGCCGGAATGATAAAGGTAGCTGTCGATAAATCCGTTGAGCAGATGACGAATGTTAAACGAGCCGCTTCGACCGGCGGCGTTCGCGTAACGGATGATGTTTATCGTACAGCTGTTGGTCAGCAGGTGGTAGAATTCGGGACGATCGGCAAGGTCATTAATCCGGTCAAGATAGATCAGCAGCAGGCTGCGAATGCTTTCGACCGGTGTGTTGAGATGGTAGAGATAAACCGTCTCCCTGCGATAATTGGTGCGCACGCGGACAAGGTCGCGTTCGTCTCCCACCACGTAGATCAACTCGAACTGCTTGAAGAGAGAGGCGAGAGGATCGAAGCCCTCACCTACCTCCGGACGAGTTTCAATGGAAATACTCAACGGGGGAACGTTGTCGAAGATGAAGCTCACGAATGTATGCCCCACCGGCCCCTCGCTCCAATACGACACGAAAAAATCAAGTCCCGTCAGATGCGATAGCTGCACCTCACGCTCTTCATAGCGAACTGTAAAATCAGTCCGGCTGCGGTAGTCAAAATCCCGGACTCCGGTTATTCGCACGCGATCGCCATCGATCGTTGCGCGCGGCATAACGGCAACTTCCGGCCGCCACTCCCGGTTATGCGATGGAAGGATCGATATCCACCACGCAACGACGCCGATAAACAGCAGGACAAAAATCGTGAGCGCCCGGCGCCGTCGCGACAACCAAATTGCCCATATCGCGATGGCGGCAAAGCAAACCGCCAGGGCAAGTCGCAGGTTGGGCCACGGCAGGTTCGAATAATAAATGGCCAGGATGCACCATGCGATGAGCAAAGCCTCGCATAGAATCCAAATTAGCCTGGCCAGCCAGCTGAAAACTCTGGTCAGAAGGCTATGACCTGACGCTGGTGCACCTGTTTTTTCGGCAGAATCCTGCACGCCTTATCCAATCAAATTCGACGTACTAAACGCCATAGGTTCCGCCAACTGCGACTAAGATCTTACAATGTAGCTCAGATATTTTTCCCACCACGCATCGCGCGACCGGGATGACAACGCTGCTGCCAGAACGACGGCGACGAGCAAGAGCAACGTAATCGCGTATTTCACCCATCGTCTCGAATGATTGCGGCCTTCTGTTCGCCCTAGACCCGGCTCAGTCACGTGTACCCTCCCCACTTGAAACGCGGGCTGACACCCTAGCTCCGAACTCTGATTCAATATAGGTTTCTCTCGAATTGGACCTAGGTGCACTAGGCTAGCAATGGGATGAGAATTAGCTTTTTTGGCGTGCCGGTTTGACCCGCTACCGCCAATGCCTGCGAGATCTGGTGGGACCAGGTCGAGGGCATTCGGGCGGTGTTTCTGAATCGCGGTCTGACAATCGACTCCCGCTATAGGCAACATGGCAAGGATTAAAATGCGTCGATTTATTTATCTTTCAGGGTGGCGACAGATCGCCATTGCGATCTGTTTTGCAACCCTTGGCGTTGCTCTGCCGATTACGGCGTCTTTCGCCCAATCGTCACGGTCCCACTTTTGTCGAGAGTATGCCCGTGATTACTCTCTCCGCTATTCGCGCGGCGGCGCCATGGGTGGCGTTGTGCGCGGCGCGCTCGGTGGCGCCGTCATCGGCGGCATCGTGAATGGTGGCCGAGGAGCCGGCCGGGGCGCTGGCGCCGGTGCACTTATTGGTGGTGCGTCGCGCGGCATCCAAAGCTCTACGCTGTTCGATCGCGCCTATTCACATTGCATGCGCAATCGATGGCCGTAACGCGGACTGCTATGAGGCACAACCATCGTAAAGACTGAAAACGAAATATAGGGAGGCGTAAATGTTGGGGATTTTTCGTGCATCCATATTTACTGCAGCTGTTGTTGCAGTGACGAGCTTTCTCACAATCATTCCCACGCAATCATTCGCAGCGACTGGAACAGTACGAATTCGAGTCACCAATGTCGGCTTTATCTTCGGTGTCGGCGGTGGTTCCGGTACACTGACATTTCACGGCAGGCATTACCGGTTTAATATTTCCGGGGTTAGCGCCGGGACCATCGGCATCGCCGGGACCGACTTTGTCGGTACGGCTTCACACCTCCGCACTGCGGCCGACATCGCTGGAACTTATTCAGCCGTCGGGGCCGGGATAGCCGTGGCTGGCGGCGTCAAGGCAGCGACGCTCCAGAACGGGAGGGGTGTCGTTCTTACTTTGCGCGGCCGGCAGGTCGGTTTTCAGGCCTCCCTCGGCCTGAGCGGATTGACGATAACGATGCAATAGCGCCGCAAGGCGAGCTTAGAGGGGCTCGTCCGTGACCGGCGATGTCGCGACGATGAAGACAAGATCGACCACGCCCGTGTTGTTGATCGAGTGCGGCACGCCGGGCGGCAGATAGATCACGTCGTGCTTGCGCACGACGTGGGTCTTGTCGCCCACCTCCATCAGTCCCTCGCCTTCGAGCACGTGATAGACCTGCTCCTGGACCTTGTGGCTGTGTTTCTCGACATAGGCCATGGGTTGGTACATCGAAATACGGTAGTCGAGATGCTTCGAATGCATCGTCTCCGGCATGACGAGCGGCTTGGATAACGCGCCGCCGAAGTGATTGGGAAACTGCCGCCATGGTGTTTCCGCGACGTTCTTGATGGAGGCGCGGCGCTCGTCTTTCGACATCGATGGCCTCATTTCACCGGCGCGGCATCGGGCAGAAAGCGTTGCCCGAACACGGGCTCCTTGTGAGGAGTCGGTGGCAGTTCCCAGGCGCCTGTGGAAGGCGGGCGCACCTCGGCGTCGACATGCACGTCGAGCACGAAGGGCTTATTCGCCTTCACGGCATGCTCGAGCGCGCCCTTGAAATCCTGCGACTTCGTAATGGTCATCGCGTCGACGCCAGTCGCTTTGGCCCAGGCGGCGAAATCCGGATTGTACGGTTTCTTGTTTTCGCCCTGGTGGAACATGGTGCCATGTTCCCGGCCGCCGAACATGCCGAGCTGGATGTCGCGGATCGATACCCAGCCGAAATTATTCCAGATCACCCAGACGACCGGGATGTTGTATTCGACCGCCGTGCACAGCACGTGCGGCACCATGGTGAAGCACCCATCTCCGGCGATTGCCACCACCGGCCGGTCGGGCGCCGCGAGCTTGGCGCCAAGCGCGCCGGCCGCGCCGAAGCCCATGCCGGAGAAGCCCCAGGAATTGAGCATGGTCTGCGGTTTGCGCGCGTTCCAGAACTGCATGTACCAGTTGTGATTGACGCCGACGTCGCAGGCGAGAATGGCATCATCTGGCAGAACAGCCTGGCAATCGGCGACGATCCGCTCGGGCCGGATCGGCGACGCGTGCAAATTGAAATTCGGCTTGGTGAACTTGTCCCATTCGGCACGCCAGGTCGCGATATCCGCAAGCCAGGCCTTGGTGTTGCCGCTCTTGTTGCGACGGCGCTCAAGTTCAGTGAGCAACTGTCGCAGAAACGTGCGTGCGTCGGCGAGGATGCCAAGATCCGGCGGATAATTGCGGCCGATCTCGGCTGGATCGACGTCGGCATGAATGAGCTTGGTCGTGGGGAAATTCCACGAATAGCCCGGCATCCAGGACGATGCGGAGCGGTCGTCGAAGCGCGCGCCGATCGCGACAACGACATCGGCGCGGCGGCCGGCTTCGTTGGCCGGGAATGCGCCGTTACGGCCGATGAACCCGAGCGAGAGCGGGTCCGTCATGTCGAAGCAGCCCATGCCGTTCGGCGATGAAATCACCGGGATGCCGAGCTTCTTTGCGAATTCGGTGAGCTCGCGGCTTGCTTCCGACAACGTGACGCCGTGACCGATGAAGATCACGGGACGCTGCGAGTCGAGGATCATATCGAGCGCCTTCGAAATCTCCTCCGGCGAAGCGCCGCTGCGCTGCGTATTGAGCGGTGGCGCGGGCGGTGGGACCTCTACATCGTCTTCTTCCTGGAAAACGTTGAAAGGAACGTCGACATTTACAGGACCAGGACGGCCCGACAGCATCGTCGTGGTCGCCTGGCGCAGCGCGAGCGGCAGCATGTCGACACGGGTCGGCTGGAAGCTTCGCTTCACGACCGGCCGCACGATATTCACGAAGTCGGCCTGGTAGTGCTTGTTGATTTCCTGAAAGGGGCTGCGGTTGAATTGCGAGGTCGGAACATTGGCGGTAATCGCGAGCATCGCGGAGGAATCCGTCAATGCGCAGGCGAGTGGCATGATGATGTTGCAGGATCCAGGCCCGCAGGATGTCAGTGTCGCCACCGGCTTGTGCTTGATGCGGAAATAGGCATCCGCCATGTGCGCAGCCACCTGCTCGTGACGGGGCGAAATCAGCGTGATGCGGTCGCGCGCCTGATAAAGCGGGTCGAGCATCCCGACATTGCCGTGGCCACAAATGCCAAACACGTACGGAATATCGCTGGCAATCAAATATTCGGTAATCAGCTCGGCGCCCTTCATTCTCGGCATAGTCACTCCCTGCCCGCCTTCACGGGATGAACGGCCCAGCATATTAAGGGCACAGCAGCTTCAACAGCAGCGGGACGACACTAAGCCCCCGGACGGCGTATCTCAAGACTTGAAAGCCGTTCTGACATTGTGAGATGCTAACCCCCTATCCGGCAGAACAACAAAAGCCGGAACGCCAGAACAAACCGGCAGCGCTAGCCGCCGCACATCGGAGGGGACCAGGGATGACCAAAAAGACACGACGAAGCGTATTGCAAGGCGGCGCCGCGCTCACCGGCACACTCGCGCTCGGCTTTCCGGCGATCGTCCGCGCGCAGACGGACAAAATCAAGATCGGCCACTTGACGCCGCTGACAGGCTTTCTCGGCGCGCTTGGCGCCTATGCCCAGCTCGGCCTCCGCCAGGCTCAGGAAGAGATCAACAAGAGTGGCGGCGTGATGGGCCGCGAGCTCGACATCATCTCGGAAGACTCGGTCAATCCGGCGACCGGTGCGACCAAGGCCCAGCGCATGCTCGATCAGGATGGCGTGGCGTTCCTGATGGGCGAAATCAACTCGGCCGTGGCCGTCACCATCATGCAGGTGGCCGAGCGCAACAAGCGCTTCTTCCTGCAGATCGGTGCCCGCTCCGACGCGCTGCGCGGCAAGAACTGCAACCGCTACACCTTCCACGTCGATATCCCCAGCACAGTCATGGTCAACTCCGTCGGCCTTGCGCTGGTGCGCGACAACATGATGAAGGGTAAGAAGTTCTACACGCTGACCGCGGACTACCTCTTCGGTCATGACCTCGCCGGCGCTGCCAAGAATTTCTTCAACGCCAATGGCGGGGAGCTGATCGGCGACGAACTGGTCGCAACCGACGTGACCGACTTCAGCCCCTATCTGTTGAAGATCCGGCAAGCCAAACCGGATATCGTCTGCTCCAACCTCGCCGGCAATCAGGTGACTAACCTGATCAAGCAATATGCCGAGTTTGGTCTTCCTTATCCGATCGTCGGCTTCAACCTGAACACGGCCGATGCCTGGGCAGCGGGTGAAGGCAATCTTAGCGGCACATGGCCAACGGTCTGGTATCACACGCTCGATCTGCCGGCGTCGAAGACCTTCGTCGACAACTTCATCAAGAAGAACGGCAAGCCGCCGGAGAACCATGCCTGGATCGAATACATCTCGCTTAAGATGATCGCGCAGGCGATCGCCGAGACGAAATCGACCGACACGGACAAGCTGATCGCCTATTTCGAAAGCGGCGCCCAATTCGACATCCTGAAGGCCCGCAAGGCTTACTTCAGGAAGTACGACCATCAGCTCATCCAGGAAGCCTATCCCTTCACGGTCAGAAAGAAGGGCGAGGCCAAGGACAAATGGGACTTCCTCGCACTGGGCGCCGCGGTGCCCAATGCAAATCAACCGCTCGAGATCCTGAATCCGACTGAACAGCAGAACCCCTGCACGTTCAAAGCGTGATCAGGTGCTGGAGGCGGGTGCCCTACGGCGCTCGCGTCCGGTGACGGCACGGCGGCAGTCGCGATAAGCTGCCGCCGCTCCCCTTTAGCGGCGATGGACTGAGAATTCCGTTCATGTTCTTGCTGGAACAGGTGGTCAACGGCCTCGTCCTCGGGGGCTACTACCTGCTGATTGCACTAGGCCTGTCGCTGATCTTCAGCGTCGGCGGGGTGGTGAATCTGGCGCACGGCGCGTTTTACGCGTTCGGCGCCTATGTCGCGGTCGCGCTCACACAATATCTCGGCTTCGGCCCCGCCATCGTTGCCTCCCCCATTGCCGTCGGCCTGCTCGGGATTTTGTTCGAGCGATTTATCCTGCGGCGTTTCTACACGGCCGATCCGATCCTCAGTTTGTTGGTGACATTCGGTCTTGCGATGATGGCGGAGCAATTGCTGCGCATCATATGGGGCGCCGCGCCGCTCTCGCAGACAATGCCGCAAGGGCTCAAGGGCGCTGTATTCCTCGGCGACTTTTTGTTTTCGCGCTACCGGCTGATGCTGCTCGCTGTCGTTGCGGCCATACTGCTCGGTGTGTGGCTGCTGCTGCAGAAGACGTCCTTCGGGCGCGTCGTGCGTGCTGGAATTCAGCGGCCGGATATGGTTGCGGCGCTTGGCATTCGCCTGCAGCCCTACATGACCGTCATTGTGGCGCTCGGCGTCGCAATGGCGGCGATCGCCGGTGCCTTGTTTGCACCCATCACCATCGTCCACCCGGCGATGGGCGCCGAGATCATCACCGTCGCGTTTGTGGTGGTCGTGATCGGCGGGCTCGGCAGCTTCTGGGGTGTCGTGCTTGCAGCACTGCTGGTCGGCGTGGTGCGCGGCATCACCATCCATTTTGCGCCGGCCGCGGGCGAAGCCTCGATCTACATCCTGATGTTTTTTGTCCTTCTGTTCCGGCCCCGTGGGCTGCTCGGCGAGCGCATCGAGAAATTCGAATGAACAAGGGACATTCTCATTCGAAGTACAGGCCGCTGTGGATCGCCGCCGTCGCGATCATCGCATTGCCGTTTCTCATGCGGGTGCTCGGCCTGTCGGTGAATACGGCATCGATGGTGATAATCCTCGCCATCGCGACCATGGCCCTGAATTTGTGCGTTGGTTACACGGGGCTCGTTTCCTTCGGTCACAGTACGTGGTTCGGCATCGGCGCGTATGCGGCCGGCCTGATCCAACTGCATTGGTTTCACAACCAAATCTGGTTGCCGATCCTGTTGTCGATGGTTGCCGTCGCCGTCTTGTCGACCGCTGCCGGCATGCTCATCCTGCGCCGGCGCGGCGTCTATTTCTCGCTGCTGACGCTGGCTTTGTCCGCGCTCACGTACACCGTGTCGTTCCGCTGGACCGAGGTGACCGGCGGCGAGGATGGACTGAGTGGTCTCAAGCGCGGCACCATCGGCCCGATCTTCCTCGATGATGGTCTCGCATTTTACATCGTGGTCGCTCTGATCGGGCTGGGGGTCCTTTACCTACTGCTGCGCGTGGTTCGCTCACCATTCGGGCACGTGCTGGTGGCGATCCGCGAGAATCAGCTGCGCGCCACGTTCCAGGGCTACGCCATCGATCGCTACAAGCTGGCGGTCTTCGTGCTGTCCGCTGTCGTGACCGGCGTTGCCGGCGCCCTGCTCGGCTTCCAGACTTACCTGGTGTCGGCTGAAGCGGTCTCGGTGCCGTTCTCCGGCGAACTCCTCGCGATGGTTGTGATCGGCGGCATGCATCACATCCTCGGCCCGGCGCTCGGTGCGCTGTTCTTCATCCTGTTCCGCGAGCTGTTCTCGATCTGGACGCAGAACTGGCTGCTCTGGTTCGGACTTATATTCGTATGCTTTGTGCTGTTCTCGCCGAGCGGCCTCGTCGGCATCTGGACGACGATCCGCAGGCGCTGGAGTCCCCCGCCTGAAAAGGCGGCGGCCATGAGCAAGCGAAAGATATATGAGGGCCTGCCGCTTCCCGCCTTCCTGCGCCCGGTCGCCGCGCAAGGGACAGTGCTCGAGGTCGCCGCTGTGTCCAAACATTTCGGCGGCATTCGTGCCGTTTCGGGCGCGAGCCTGTCGCTTGGCTCCGGCGAAATACACGCCTTGATCGGTCCCAACGGCGCCGGAAAGACCACCTTATTCAACCTGGTGTCGGGTTTGTATCATCCGGACCAGGGAACGATCAGGCTTGGTGGTCAGGACATTCACGGCCTTCCTGTCCAGACAATTTGTCAGCGCGGGCTTACCCGGTCCTTTCAGATCACCAGTCTGTTTCGGACGTCGTCGATCGCGGAGAACATCCGCCTGTCGCTCCAGGCGCGCCATTCGGCGCGATTCAATATCTGGCGCGATGTTGACAGTTACGACGACATCAACGCGGAAACGGCCGAACTGATCCGTTTTCTCGGGCTCGAAGGCATCGAGGATCTCCAGGCCGGCGAACTCTCGTATGGCGGACAGCGGCTGGTCGACCTCGGCATCGCGCTTGGCTCGAAACCGCAGGTTCTGTTGCTCGACGAGCCGCTCGCCGGGCTTGCAGCGGCCGAACGCGAGCGCGTGTCGAACCTCATCAAGAACGTCGTTAAAAACATCCCCGTCCTGATCGTCGAGCACGACATCGACCGCGTGCTCGGATTCTCACGCCACGTCACCGTAATGAATCAGGGCGAGGTCCTGATGACAGGAAGCCCAGACGAAGTGCGCAACGACCGCCGCGTGCAGGAGGTGTACACTGGAACCGGCACGCCTCCCGCGACCGAACGCGCGGCGGGTGTGGCGAAAGAAAACCGCGTTTTGCGCTTCGAGAAGGTCAACGCCTTCTATGGTGAGAGCCACATTCTCAACGATGCCAGTCTCGACGTGCGCGAAGGCGAAATCGTAGCATTGCTGGGTCGAAACGGCGCCGGAAAGTCGACATTGCTTAAAGCACTCTGCGGGCTCGTGCCTCCGGCATCGGGTACGATTGAGTTCGAAGGGAAAATTATTGGAGGTCTTCCTACACCCGATATTGCCCGTATGGGCGTGAGCTATGTGCCGCAGGGGCGCGGTTTATTTGCGGGCATGACAGTCGCAGACAATCTCGCGCTCGGCCGGCTGGCACGAAAGACCGATGGCGGCACCGGCGTGGTATGGAGTGAAGAAAAGATCCTCAGCTTTTTCCCTCGGCTGAAAGAGCGCATGAACATCGCGGCGGATTATCTGTCCGGCGGTGAGCAGCAAATGGTCGCCGTTGCCCGCGCACTGTCGGGAAATACCAAGCTGCTGCTGCTGGATGAGCCGTTCGAAGGATTGGCCCCTACCGTCGTGCTCGAATTGTTCCGTGTGTTTGATGCACTGCGCAAACATGTGTCGATCATCATCGTCGAACACAATCTCGACCTGGTGTTGGCGCTGGCCGACCGTGTCTTTGCGCTGGAACGCGGAGCGGTCATCCACGAGGGCCCGGCAAAACCGCTGCTTGAGGATCTGGCCTACCGCAAAAAGATCCTGTGGCTCTAGCCGTTACTCCCAGGGAAATTCGACCGGCAGATAGGGGCCGCCCCTGGTCCTGCATTCACGCTGACAATAGCGATCACATTTGTCGGTGAGTTTCAGACAGCGCCCCTGCGAGTTTTCCTTGAGGCAGCCCGCCATTCCCCAAGCGCAATAAGAACCGCATTCCGTCCAGCACGCGCCAGAAGCCCAGACTGACTCTGCGCGCTCGCTGCGTGGAAACGGCAACTCGGTCACGTGTGAATTGAAACGCCAGATTGGCGTTTTGCCATCGACAGCCGCGGCCGGGCCGGCTACCGCCAGCAATGCGACACAAAACAGCCCCAGGAAGATGATTCGTTTCATGTGCATTTGTACCACCGAATGCCACAATAACGCCCAGGACGCCGGTCCGCCAACGATGTTGCGGTGACCTGTGGGAACTTCCGTGCGCCACGTGCGATTGCTATTGTGGCTACGGAAAGCATCGGTTTTTCTGGGCGGCGCGGAGGACAACGGTCTTGAGTAGCGTTGCTGAGCACCAAACTCGCCATGATGGCGACCCGCCGCAAAAATTCGGCACGAGTGGAATAAAGCCGCTAGAGCGGCCCAGCCTGGTCACCCGTTTCTTCATGCGCGTTGTCGCAGGGGCGGAGCGCCTCAATCTTGCTCTGACCAAGGTCGGCAATCCGCCGATCTACGACAAGACCGTCTTCCCTTGGGTCGGGGCGATCGAACGAGATTGGCGCACAATCCGCGCCGAACTCGATCGCGTGCTCACGCGCAAGGAAGAGCTGCCCGGATTCCACGAACTGGCAACCGACGTCTCCACGATCAGCCAGGATCGCGGTTGGAAGACCTTCCTGCTCGCCGGCTACGGTTTCCGTTCCAAAAACAACATCAAGCTGTGCCCGGATACGTGGCGCATCTGCCAGAGAATCCCCGGACTGATAACGGTGATGTATTCGATACTCGAGCCCGGGAAACATCTGCCGCCGCATCGCGGGCCTTACAATGGCGTTCTACGCTTGCACCTCGGTCTCATCGTGCCTGAACCACGCGACCAGCTTGGCATCCGCGTGGAAAACGAAGTCTACCGCTGGCGCGAAGGCGAGGCCGTCATTTTCGATGACGCCTTTGAGCACGAAGCCTGGAACCGAACGCCCCATACGCGTGTGGTGCTGTTCGTCGACTTCAGGAAACCACTGCGCTTTCCTGCCAATGTCATTAATTGGCTGCTGCTGCATATGGCCATGTTTACGCCCTTTATCCGCGAGGGCATGGACAACCAGAAGGCCTGGGAAAAGAAGTTCTATGAGGAAGCAGAAACGCTGCGGAATGGTTAGTGTTGAAGACCTCATGGGTTGCTATTCGGCGCAAACGCCATTAGCTGCATGCCGGTATGCGTGATCCCACAGCAAAAAATGACGATATTGCCGCGCCAAAGGTGAGTTTCGTCTCGCTCGGCTGCCCGAAAGCGCTGGTTGACAGCGAGCGCATCATTACGCGCCTGCGCGCGGAAGGCTACGAACTCTCACGTCAGCACGAGGGGTCGGACCTTGTCATCGTCAACACGTGCGGTTTTCTCGACAGCGCCAAGGCGGAATCGCTATCGGCCATCGGCAATGCCCTGAAGGAAAACGGCAAAGTGATCGTCACCGGCTGTATGGGCGCCGAGCCGGAAAGCATTTCGTCAGCTTACCCGGACGTGCTCGCGATCACCGGCCCCCAGCAGTACGAAAGCGTGGTGGATGCGGTGCATCGCGCACTGCCGCCGAAACACGATCCCTTCCTCGACCTGGTGCCGCCGGAAGGCATCAAGCTCACACCCCGTCATTACGCCTATTTGAAGATTTCCGAGGGCTGCAATAATCGGTGCACGTTCTGCATCATTCCACGCTTGCGCGGCGATCTCGTGTCGCGCCCGGCCGGCGATGTACTCCGTGAAGCGGAAAAACTGGTGAAGGCCGGCGTGAAGGAATTGCTGGTGATCTCGCAGGACACCTCGGCCTACGGCCTCGACATTAAATACGCCACAAGCCAATGGCGCGACAAAGACGTACGCGCGAAATTCATCGACCTCGCAAGCGCTTTGGGCGAACTCGGGATTTGGATACGGCTGCACTATGTGTACCCCTATCCGCACGTCGACGAAGTCATTCCGCTGATGGCGGACCGAAAGGTCCTGCCCTATCTCGACATCCCGTTTCAGCACGCTTCGCCAGAGGTCCTCAAGCGAATGCGGCGGCCAGCCGCACAGGAGAAAACCCTGGAGCGGCTCGCGCGCTGGCGCGAAATTTGCCCCGATCTGACGTTGCGCTCGACCTTCATTGTCGGATTCCCCGGAGAGACGGAAAACGATTTCGAAATGCTGCTGCAATGGCTGCCGGAAGCCTCACTCGACCGCGTCGGCTGTTTCAAATACGAGCCGGTCAAAGGTGCCGCCGCCAATGACATGGGAACGCCCGTGCCGGACGAGGTCAAGGAAGAGCGCTGGCACCGTTTCATGCAGGCCCAGCAAACCATTTCGGCGCGCCGCCTGAAGCGCAAGGTCGGCACCCGGCAAAAAGTAATAATCGACGCGGTGGGTCCGAGCGTTGCCAAGGGCCGGTCCATGGCCGACGCACCGGAGATCGATGGTGCGGTTTACGTGGCCAGCCATCGCCCGTTGCGGGTTGGTGAGATCGCGACCGTCAAGATCGAGCGCGCAGACGAATACGATCTGCACGGCAGCGCCGTCGGCTTCTAGGCGTCAAATCCGGTAAAACTTCACCGCATTGTCGTGCAAGACCGCACGCTGGTCGACGTCGCTGAATTCGGACAAGACCGTACGATATACGTCGAGAAATTCGCCATAACCTGCATGCAATTTTTCCAGTGGGAAATTGCTGCCGTAGATCGTGCGTTCCGCGCCGAATACCTGGATCACGTCGCGGATCACCTGTCTGGCCTGAGGCACCGTGATGCCGTTGCTATACATGCCCAGTCCAGAAATCTTCACGTGCAGGTTCGGATACGCCGCCATCGCGGTAAGCGCCGCGCGCCATTGCTCGATCGCAGCTTGGGTACGCGCCGTTAGCATGCCGGCATGTACCAGGATCATACGCACATTCGGAAATGCCTTGATCAATTCAACGGCGTAGGCCGCCTGTCCGGCGTAGACTTGTAGTTCGAAATGAAGACCGTGCTTTTCCAACAGCGCGAATCCGCGGCGGAAACTCGGGTCGTTGCAGAAATCTGGTCGCGGCGCGCCCTGCCGCACGGTTTCGCTATCCCAATACAACATTTGGCGCACGCCCCGTAGATTCGGAAATTGCATTTGCGCCTTTAATGCACTTTCGGCATTCGGATCCGTCAGATCAGCGTTACAGACGATCCCGTGTGGAAAGCCGTGCTTGTCAGCGACCGATTGCAGCCATTTGGACTCGTCGAGCGCGCGGCCCGGGCCCCACATTGCAGTGACGTGCACCGACTTGGTAACGCCCTGCGGCTTGACGTCCTGGATGAACTCTTCGACCGGATAGTCACGACGAATCCCAAAATAATCGCCGAACATCCGCGGGATTGGGGGGTCGGCAAGCCAGGCCACGTCCTTACGCAGCCAGATGTGATGGTGCGTGTCAATGACCGGTCCGCCGTACGCCATTCCTGGTCTCCCTAATGTTTTGTTTCGCGCACGATTTTGACGACTGCATCGGTCAGGATTTTAAGTTCATCCGCCGAGATCGTGAAGGCCGGGGTGAGATAGATAACATTGCCGATCGGGCGAACGAATACCCCCAGTTCAATAAAATGCGCGCGGATCGAATTGAGGTCACTGATATGGTCGAGCTCAACCACGCCTATCGCGCCCTTCACGCGAACGTCTTTCACACCCGACAGTCCGCGACACGGCGCGAGGCCACGCTCGAGTGCAGCGGCAATATTCGCGATCTGACTTATGCGTGGCTCGCGTTCGAAAAGATCGAGTGACGCATTCGCGGCCGCGCAAGCCAAAGCATTGGCCATGTAAGTCGGCCCGTGCATGAGCGCCTTCTGCGGATCGTCCGACCAAAAGGCCTCAAAGACTTTCCGGGTTGCAACGGTGGCCGCAAGCGGAAGCGTGCCGCCGGTAATGGCCTT
Source organism: uncultured Alphaproteobacteria bacterium (assembly GCA_963810125.1). Classification (GTDB taxonomy): domain Bacteria; phylum Pseudomonadota; class Alphaproteobacteria; order Rhizobiales; family Xanthobacteraceae; genus Pseudolabrys. Next base: position 168,566 of record CAWEMK010000008.1, on the reverse strand, counting down.
CGACAGCGTGATAATGTCCGGAATGGCATCAGCTTGCCCGCAGGCGAACATGCTTCCGGTTCGACCGAAGCCCGTGAAGATTTCGTCGAAAATCAGCAAGAGATCATATTTGTCCGCGAGGGCGCGCAGTCGCTTGAGCACAACGGCATCATGAAATGTCATGCCGCCAGCGCCTTGGACAAGCGGCTCGACAACAATGCCCGCAATGTTTTCGGCGCGTGCGGCAAGTTGCCTGTCGAGTGCGTCGGCTTTTGCATCGTCATCAGGCAGATCGACAATGAACTGTTTTGGCAGCAAGCCCGCGAATACCGCGTGCATGCTTGCCGCAGGATCGCTCACCGCCATGGCGCCTGTCGTGTCGCCATGATAGCCGCCGTTAAATGCAATGAATTGGTTTTTCGTGCGCGCGCCACGGTTGACCCAATATTGCGTCGCCATCTTTAACGCAACCTCGACCGCAACCGAGCCTGAATCGGAAAAGAATACGCGCGTGAGATCGCCCGGCAACAGCGCAGCAAGACGCCTTGCGAGGCGCAGGGGTTGTTCGTGTGCAAGCCCACCGAACATCACGTGCGGCACTTGTGCCAGCTGGGTCTCGACGGCCTGCCTGATGTGCGGGTGGTTGTACCCGTGACACGCCGTCCACCAGCTCGCGATGCCGTCGATCAATTCGCGACCATCGGCCAGCACAATACGGGCGCCGTGCGTCCGCTCGACCGGCAATGGAGGCGTCACCGTCTTCATCTGGGCATAAGGCAGCCAGACGTGCTCCAACCCGTCGGCAAGCCAGTCGGGCATCACGTTGTTTTTGCTGGCCTCACCCGGCATTTGACTCGTCCCCGCCCCGTTCGTGCTAAGCATCTGGCCTGCTACGTTGCAAGGTCTTCTCATGTACTCGCTCGACCGGTTCGCGCAAGACAAGCTCGATGACCTCAAGCGCCGGCACCTTCATAGGGTGCTGAGCGAAACCATACGTGAGGACGGGATCTGGCTAGAGCGCAACGGACATCAGCTCCTGTCTTTTTCCTGCAATGACTATCTCAACCTGACCCAGCACCCCGCGATCAAGGCTGCCGCGATCGCAGCAATCGAGGACTATGGGGCCGGCTCTGGCGCCTCTCGGCTGGTGACCGGCAACCACCCGCTATATGCCCAACTGGAATCGCGCCTCGCGCAATTCAAGCGCACCGAAGCTGCTTGCGTTTTTGGTTCGGGCTACCTCGCCAATTCCGGCATCATCCCCGTTCTGATCGGCGAGAACGGTCTGGTGTTAGTCGATGAACTCTCACACGCCTGCATCTATGCGGGCGCACAACTGTCCCGCGGTAAAGTGCTGGTATTCCATCACAACGACCTCGCTCATGCGCGTGAATTGCTCGCAGCAAACCGTGCCGAACATGATCACGCTTTGATTGTCACCGACGGCGTATTTTCGATGGACGGCGATCTCGCACCCCTCGCCGAATTGCTTGCACTTGCGAATGAATACGACGCTTGGCTGATGTCCGACGATGCCCATGGCATCGGCGTGGTTGGCGGTGGCCGCGGCTCGAGCTTCGTTGGCAACACGCGCATCCCGGTGCCGGTCCAGATGGGTACCCTTTCGAAAGCGCTGGGATCCTATGGCGGCTATCTATGTGCATCGGAACCTGTGATTGAATTGATGCGTAATCGTGCGCGCACGCTGATCTATTCAACGGGCCTGCCGCCCGCCTGTGTAGCGGCTGCGATTGCCGCACTCGATCTGATTGAACGCGAGCCGGCTTATGCGGCGCTGCCGGTCCAAAAAGCCAAAGCCTTCACGAAACGTGCTGGACTACCGGAGGCGCAGAGCCCGATTGTACCGATTGTTATCGGCGACGAAGAAAAGGCCATGGCCGCTTCGCGCTACCTCGAACGCGAAGGCTATCTTGTTGTTGCCATCCGTCCGCCCACCGTGCCGCCTGGTACCGCGCGTCTTCGCCTGACGTTCACGGCAAAACACCCCGATGACGCTGTTGACCTACTCGCCGACATCGTCCGCGACAAGACTATTGGCGTAACCAGTGGCTTCCTATTTTGTTACCTCGACCGGTACCGATGTCGGCAAGACCTTTGTCACATCCGGTCTCATTCGATATCTGCGTGAATCCAACCAGCCGGTTGCCGCACTCAAGCCGGTGGTGAGCGGCTATGACTCCTCTGTGGTCGAGACCAGCGATCCCGCGGTTCTCCTGACAGCTCTTGGCCGCCAGGTTACCGCCGATGAAATCGCACGCATCGCGCCTTGGCGTTTCCGCGCCCCGCTTGCGCCCGATATCGCCGCCGCGCGCGAGGGACGAACAATCGATTTTGACAAACTGGTGTCATTCAGCCGCGACGCGATCGCTGCGGCAAAAGGGCCCCTGTTCATTGAAGGCGTGGGTGGAATCATGGTGCCACTCGACGCGCGCCGCACGGTCCTCGACTGGATGGCCGCGCTCGATATTCCGTTGCTGCTCGTCGTCGGCGGATATTTGGGTACGATCAGCCACACGCTTACGGCGCTCGACGTGCTCGCACAACGCAAGCTCACCATCGCCGCCATCGTCGTGAGCGAACACGAACGCGACACCGTTGAACTTGATGACACGGTTGCGAGTATTTCTCGCTTTGCGGGTGGTGTTGAAGTCGTAGGTTTGCCGCGCCTGCCGGCCGGGCTCTATCACCATCCGGCAATTGCCCATATCGCCGCGCTGCTTTAAGCGCCGTGGCGGCGTGTCACTCAACTGCTCGCAGTCAATAACGTTTCGATCATGCCTTCCAGGTTGACGATGCCATGCAGCAGCATGGTCAAAAGGGTGGACCCTGTGACCCAGCGCATCCATCCAAACAAGACACCAAAAGCGAACACCTGGCCTATAAGAAACCAGTCATATTGAACGTGAATGATGGCGAACAATCCCGCCGTCAGCACGATGACAGGCCAGGCGCTGCGCGGAGACTGGAGCCAGCCGCGAAATAGAAAGCCTCGAAACAGGCTTTCTTCCCCGATCGGGATCAAGACACAGATGGCAAACAATAATAGCGGAAATAAATTCGCCTTTTGTGCGGCCTGGTAAATGTCGCTCTGAAATGGATCAACAATACTTCGACCAGCCATCAAGCTGATGACATCACCAACGACAATCAGTGCCGCAACCGCTGCAATCCCAAACAGGGCTTCGCTTCGCCGGGGCAGCTTGTAACCAAGGTAAGCAGCAGCATTACCCTTGTAGCCGGCGGCAGCCACGAGCAACGCCACCTGTACGGGCGCGGAAATGCAGATGAACAAGATGATGCCGCCGCCGTCGCGGCTGATCGTTCCTATCTGTTTCAAATCGAAGCCATAAAGTCCGCTGACCGCCACGATCCCGGACAGCTGGCCGACAAGTAGCGCGATTGCGCCGAACGCGAATGTCGCAAAAATACCCCACGGCTTCACGTCTTCGCTCACGGCTGTTCCTTGAGCCAACGACCAAGCGTAGCTACGTTCGTCATCGGTCATGGCGGTTTGATTGCCGAGAGGCATGGCTTTGGTTTGCACCGTTTGGATATACACCGTTCCCGCGTGCTTCCGGACGTCGGCGATCGATTCCAGCGTGATGTTTTTCGGCGCTTCCCGAAAACTCTCGTGTGAAGGCGTTGCCGCGTGACACATCACGCAGTGTTTGTGCACGATTGCCAGCGCCTCGGCATCCGAGATGCCGGCCCCGCGGGCAGGCAGCGCGGTGGCGAGGAATGTGAGTATCGCCACCGCGCGCAACATCTCCGAACGCTTCGCTATGGCATCAAGATGGATGAGCCGGTGGTGTCGCGGCCTTCCATGTCCTTGTGCGCCTTGCCGGCGTCCTTGAGCGCATATTTCTGATTGACCGGGATTTTGACCGCGCCGGAGCCGACAACCTTGAACAGGTCCGCCGCGGTGGCAATCAGATCGTCACGCTTGGCAACGTAATGGTTGAGCGTCGGACGCGTGGCGAAGAGCGAGCCCTTCGTCTGCAGGATATTGATGTTGAAGGCATCAATCTGGCCCGATGCGCTGCCGAAGCTGACGAAGTAGCCGAGCGGACGCAGGCAGTCGAGCGAGGCCGGGAACGTGGTCTTGCCGATGCCGTCATAGACCACATCGCAGAGCTTGCCGCTGGTGAATTCCTTCACCTTCGCCACAAAATCCTCGTCGCGATAAAGGATCGTGTGGTGACAGCCGTTCTTCTTTGCCAGTTCGGCCTTTTCCTTGGAGCCAACGGTTCCGATGACGGTCGCACCGAGATGGTTCGCCCACTGGCAGGCAATCAGACCAACACCACCGGCCGCAGCGTGAACGAGACAGATCGTGCCTTTGCCGACCTTGTAGGTTCGGTTGACCAGATACTGGACGGTCATGCCTTTCAGCATCATGCCGGCTGCTTGTTCATAGGTGATGTTGTCCGGCAGCTTTACCGCGCGATCGGCAGGCACCAGGCGCTCGGCCGCGTAACCGCCGAGTGGACCAACAAAGGCGACGCGATCGCCCACCTTGACGTCAGTCACGCCGGGACCGACCGCCATAACCTCGCCAGCACTTTCGTTGCCGGCAATGAACGGCATGCCGACCGGCGATGGATACATGCCCATCCTGAAATAGGCGTCGATGAAATTGACCCCGCAGGCGTGTTGCTTGATCTTGATCTGGCCTTGGCCGGGTGCGGCAATCTCAACATCCTCGTAAATGAGGGCTTCAGGACCACCGGGTTTGTGAACGCGCACTGCCGCGACCATGTTTCACTCCTTGAATACGATTGCTTTTGTTATGGGGATGGACGTCGGCGGCGATCATAGGCAGCCGCGCGACAAGCGCAAGGCGGATCAGCGCGCGCCCGATACGCGTAAATTAGCGCCGTTGATGTAGGAAGCCGCATCGGACAGCAGAAACAGGACAGCCTCCGCCACTTCGTCGGATTGTCCCGCCCGGCCCATCGGAAGCATAGGCGTCACGCGTTCGATACGACCTGGCGGCTGGATATCGGTATCGATGACGCCGGGCGTCACGGCGTTAATACGCATGCCTTCTTTGGCCACCTCGCGAGAAGCCCCGACCACCATGGAGTCCACCCCGGCCTTGGCTGCCGCATACCACACGCATTCATTGGCGCCGCCGAGCGGGGCCGCCATTGACGACAGCATTACCACTGCACCGCCCTTGCCGCCGTGCTTTGTAGACATGCGACGCATGCACGCCCGCAGGCAAAGCAACGCTCCAAACGTGTCGACGTCCAGGACCTCGCGGATAGTCTGAGCGCTGGCATCATCGAGCCGCGAATTATCGCCGATGATGCCGGAGCTATGCACAAAATGGGTGAGTGAACCGAGTGCTTTGTCGGTGGCGTCGAATACCCGCTCAATTTCATTCTCCACCGCCATATCACCCTGGATAGCCACCGCTTTGCCACCGGCCTTTTCCACGGCTTTGACGACCGCAGTCGCAGCATTCGAATTCGTTTTGTAGTTCACGGCGACGTCGTAACCACGCGCGCCCGCAAGTTTTGCTGTGGCGGCGCCAATACCGCGGCTTCCGCCGGCGACGAGCAGAACTGGTCTAGACATCGGCTACTCCAGATTAAACGAAGGGAAATCGAACACGATCAGGCAGGCGTTCGCAATAAACCCACGGCAAAAAAGTATATAGCGATGAGCGACAGTGGCAGCGTGATGTAGATGCCGGGTGACAGGTCCTCGACCACTGCGACGAAGGCCAGCACAGCCCACAACGCCAGCAGCACGATGTTGAACATCCGCCAATGCTGCACGCGAAGCGGATGAAGAAACTTGATCGGCGCGAAGCTCAGCGCGGCCAGAACCACCACCGCAATCGCCGCTACCCATTCCGGCGGCTCAAGCAGATAAAGATAGAATGCCGCCAGGTTCCAGACGGCCGGAAAGCCATGGAAATAATTGTCCTTGGTCTTCATTTTGCGGTCAGAGAAATACAGTGCCCCGCTGATCACCACGACAATGCCGGCCGGAATTGCCAACCATTGCGGCAATAGCCCGCTCGCGGAAATCGCATAGGCTGGGACAAATACATAAGTGGTGAAATCGACCACCAGGTCGAGCGTGTCGCCTGACCAGCGCGGCAAAAGCTTCTGCACATCGAATGCACGTGCCAACGGCCCGTCAGCGCCGTCCACGACCAAAGCCAGGCCGAGACAAAGAAACATCGCCGCCCAATGACCGCCGGTCGCCAGAATCATTGCAAGCAATGCCAGCGCCGCGCCGGTCGCTGTAAAGATGTGAACCGTAAACGCGCGTATGCGTTCGAAATGCGCCACTTAGCTGTTGCCCCAATCAAGTTTGACGATCTCGGCCGAACGGCCCGCCAAATTCCAGTTGCGGCCAAAACCGCGAAAGCGTGATTTGTCCGCCCGCGAGACAATAACATCCGGCCCGATCCAGTATTCACTGTTGCGGATGACAACGTTCTGCCCCGCTTCCTTCCCAGGCACGGGTGTAATAGCGCCATCGACATATTTCTCAATGCGCACAATGCGGGTCTCGCCTTTGGTCTCGTATGTGATCGGAACCTGACGCACGCCAAGGAATTGGCCGACCAGGATCGACAGCAAATGCGTCGTGCCGCCGACGCGACCGGTAAAAATACGGGTCAGACCTTTCACCGCGTAGGCCGACGCGTTGTCGTCTACAAAAAGCGCCGCCGTCCAGTTGCCGCGCGACATGATGCCAGGCAGATCCATCATCAGCCCAACTTTGAGACCTGTCAGATCGATATTGTCAAAATGGCCATCATCGATGCGGATCCCGGCCCAGGTCTGGCAGCGGTCCTCGGTCGGTGGGTGGTCACCAAGCGACAGGACGCACGGGCAGAACACCGTACAGCTGCACGACAACGCCATCTCGCCTTTGATGCTCCAGCTTTCCGTCAACGCGTCACTCCCGTTTTCTAATTCCTAGCTCAACTTGACCGTATCGGCCAATGGCTGGCCACGGCCGTCACGATAATCGCGGCACCGGCCACGATCAGCACCACGCCGACCGCGTGCGTGAAACGCCGACCCTTGAGCATTTTTTCGACCGCCATGACGATGCCGATCCCCGCCATCCAGATTACATTCATCACACCGACGGCGAACATCACCAGCATCATCGCCCAACAGCAGCCGAGGCAGTAAAGACCTTGCTTCACGCCGAGACGGAATACGCCCCGTGACGTCGTCGTCCAGTTCGCAAAGAAGAATGGAAACGGATGTTGGCATCGCTTGAGGCAGGCATGTTTGAGCGCAGAAAACTGGTATATGCCGGCGCCGATAAAAATCGCGCCCGAGAACAATCCGCTGGCGGACGCCATGCCGGCGTCGAGCAGCGCCGCACGCGTGATCGCAATCTGCATAAGCGTTGCGATAATGGCAAAGCCGAGCCACACCGCGGTGTAGCCGGCGGCGAGCACGAATGGCGAAACAATACGCTCGCCTTTGTGGGCGGCCGTGTCGGCTATCCCTGCGTAGGTCATGATCATTGGGGCGGCACTTGGCAACATCATCGCGAGCGTCATTGCGCCCCACATCGACGCGACAATGGCGATGCTGCCGGCAGTCCATGTCCCGTCAGGCAATGGCCGACAAAGCGCCTGCACCATGCCGGCCGCGTACCCACCGAACGATCCGCCCATCCCGGCCAGCAGCAGCGCAAGATAAACCCAGCCGAGAACCGCCAGGACGACCACGCACAGCACCGCCACCAACTTCGGCCGCGCAAAGACATGGCCGAGCCCGGCCGCTCCGGGCGGCAAGTGGTTAAAATCGTGTCCGGCCGCTTCGCTCATGACAGCCTTTGCATAGCGCATCGGACGGGCGCGGGGTACCGCAAGTCTACCGCGTGGTTTCCGCGCCACCTGATGCGTGCTAGTGCGGTTAACAGAAAACAGCGCGTGAGCTTTGATGCCGCACAATCAGCACAGTAGCCGCACGGCAATCGTCGTCGGTGGAGGCCCGGCCGGCTTAACCGCAGCGATCGCGCTCGCCGAAGGCGGTATCCCCACGGTGCTGGTCGGCAAACGGCCGGAAAAACCGGACAACCGCACCACCGCCCTGCTGGCGGGTTCCGTGACAGCACTGCAAACGCTCGGCGTGTGGCATCAGTGCGCGGCGCAGGCGGCACCCCTCAAGATCATGCGCATCGTCGACGACACCGGCCGGCTTTGGCGCGCGCCCGAAGTCAAATTCGATGCGAACGAAATCGAGCTCGAGGCGTTCGGATACAATATTGAGAATCGTCATTTGGTCGAAGCGCTCGAGCTGCGCGCCCGTGGTTTGTCAACACTGCAGATTATCGAAGGCGAAGTCAGCGTCGTCATGCCGCAAACCGACACAATAACAGTCAAGTTCAAAGATGGTGTTGCACTGCATGCGGCGCTTGTCGTCGGTGCGGATGGCCGCCGATCTCTTTGTCGCGATTCCGCCGACATCCACGTCGACGATCATCGCTACCCGCAAGTCGCTCTCACCGTATGCATGCGGCATTCGCGGCCGCACCACGACACCTCAACCGAATTTCATACTCCGACCGGGCCCTTCACCTTGGTGCCGTTGCCCGGCCCTCGTTCGAAGTCTCGTCTGGGTGCTCGACCCGGGCAAAGCCGACGAACTCGCCACACTCGATGACTGCGAACTTTCCGGCGAGATCGAGCGCGCGTCACATTCTATCCTCGGGAAGATTGACGTCGAGCCCGGCCGCGGATTGTTTCCACTCCACAGCGCCACCGCGCGACGATTTGCCGACAAGCGCATCGCCTTGATCGGCGAAGCCGCCCATGTTGTCCCGCCCATCGGCGCGCAAGGATTGAACCTGGGATTGCGCGACGCCGCCACGATCGGCGAACTCGCCGTCCGCGCATATCGCAGCAAACACGATATCGGCGGACCCGAGGTGATGACCGGCTACGATCGCATGCGTCGCAGTGACGTCGGTAGCCGCACGCTCGCGATCGATCTGCTCAACCGCACGCTGCTCACGGATTTTCTGCCAGTCCAAAGCGCGCGCGGCCTTGGCCTCTATATGATCGATCGTATTGGCCCGCTGCGACGCGCGATAATGCGCGAAGGCGTGGCCCCTGCCGCCGCGCAGCCGCGTCTGATGCGCGGCGAGGCGCTCTAACTGAGCTTTGGCGCCTTCTTCGATCCCGGCGTGTCCCGAAATTCCGGCGCAATCGGCAACGGCAAGGCCGGGAACGTTTTGCCCGAGGTCGTTGCAACCTGATGCGCAAATAAACCCCGCTCGACGAAGTGCGGATCGCGCATGGCGTCCACGAGCGGCACAATGATTGTTGTGCAGCAATCGGCGGCCGCAAAGATCGGCCGCCATTCGTCGGACGTCTTGGCTGCGATCAGCTTGGCGACCGCATCGCGCGTCGCCTTCGGATCGCGCATATCGTTGATGAACTGTTCCGGCAGCGCAATCGCCACGGTGAACGCGTCCCAGAACTTCGGTTCCAACGCTCCGCACGCGACCAGTTTGCCGTCCTTTGCCGGATAGATCTGGTAGCGCGGCGAGCCGCCAACGAGCCACATCTCGCCAGGTTTTGGAAAACGTCCGGTCGCCGCGCCGAGCGCCAGTGCTGCCCAGGTAAACGTGAACATTGCGTCGGTCATCGCAATGTCGATATGGCAGCCCTGCCCGCTTTGGTCGCGTGCGCGCAATGCGAGAAGAATGTTGATGACTGCCGGAAAACTTCCGCCGGCAATGTCAGCCGCCAGCATCGGCGGCACCACCGGGCGATCAGCTGACCCAGGTTGCAGATCCAGCAGGCCGGTATTGCCGATGTAGTTGATGTCGTGACCCGCCTCCTGCTCACGCGGTCCGCTTTGGCCGTAGCCCGAAATCGAGCAATAGACCAATTTAGGATTGAGTTTGCGCACATCCTCATAGGCCAATCCCAATCGCCCCATGACACCGGGACGGTACTGCTCAACCAGGATGTCAGCGCGCTCAAGCAAAGGTTTAAGTTGGGCGCGGTCGCCGTCGTTCTTAAGGTCGAGGGCAACGGCTTTTTTGCCGCGATTGAGCATGGCAAAGGCCGTGCTCTCGCCATCGACCAGGGGCGGGAAGCGGCGCGCGTTCTCACCGCCGGGTTGTTCAATCTTGATTACCTCGGCGCCGGCCTCCGCGAGCATCAATGTCGCCAATGGTCCCGGCAGCAATGTGCTGAAATCGAGAACCAGAAGACCGGCCAAAGGCTGCATGCAATTACCTGAATAAAAGTGGTGGCAGCGTATGCGTCTTCACCGTCCACATGACCGTTGTGAGTGTAACCACTGAAATCAACGTGCCAACCAATACCGCACCGGATGCCTGTTCAACCCACGTATCGTATTGCCGCGCGAACACGAAAACATTGAGGGCCGGCGGTAGCGCCGCCATTAGCACGGCCGTGTAGACCCAATCCTGGTCGGCAATACCAAACAGCGACAGCAGCAGAAACACCAGTACCGGATGCAACACGAGTTTGACGGACACCAGAAACGGCACCTCCCACGGCATCTTCTTCAGCGGCCGCAAAGCGACGGTGACACCGAGCGTAAAGAGTGCACACGGCGCGGCTGCATTCTGCAAAAATTGCAATAAACGCTCCAGCGCGAGCGGCGGCTGGAAATGCACAGCGGCAGACGCAACACCGACCGCCGTCGCGATCACCAGCGGGTGGGTCACGATACGTTTGACGACATCGACCGCGGTCGCGCCGATGCTCTTTTGCGAAGGGTTGGCCAGCGCCATTAGGAACGGCACCAGCGAAAACAGCAGCAACGTATCGAAGCAAAAGATCAACGCCACCGGCACCGCGGCCTGCGGGCCAAGCGTTGCCAAAGCCAGACCCGGACCCATGTAACCAATATTGCCGTAGCCGCCGGCCAGGCCCGCAATTGTGGATTCTCCGATGTTGCCGTGCCGGATCATCATCCCGATGGCAAAAGACACGGCGAAAGCCCAGAACGTCGCCAGCGTGGTCGCAAATACAAAATCGACCTGCGCAAGCTGTTCCAGCGGAGTCTGGGCAAGAATGCGATAAAACAGAGCCGGGAGCGCAACATAGACGATGAAGAAATTCATCCAGGCCAGCGCCGTATCGGGAATCTGCTTGAGCTTCCCGCAGGCAAAACCGATGAAGATGAGCCCGAAATACGGCAGCGCTAGATTGAGAACATCGATCATTCCAGGCCCCAACTGCCCCACTTTTGGCCTACTTGGCGCGGCCTTTGCATTGCTCTAAAGGGCAGAACGACCTTTTGGAAGGTGTCATGAGGCTGCCGCGTCAGTTCTTTGCCCCGCTCGCCATCGGTGCGCCCGCGCCGCTGCGTGACTTGCCTGTGCGGCTTGAGCGCATGATTCATTTTGTGCCGCCACACAACGAGAAGGTTCGCGCCAAAGTTCAGGATCTGGTGCGGCAGGTGGATGTTGTCCTCGGCAATCTTGAGGATGCGATCCCGATCGAAGCCAAACAGGCTGCACGCGCCGGCTTCATCGCGATGGCGAAATCCGTTGATTTCGGTTCAACGGGTTTGTGGGTTCGTATCAACGCGCTTAATTCACCCTGGGCACTCGACGACATTTCCGAGATCGTGGCTGCAGTTGGCGCCAAACTCGACGTTATTATGCTGCCCAAGGTTGATGGCCCCTGGGACCTCTACTACCTCGACCAGCTGCTCGCGCAGCTTGAGGCCCGCCATAAACTGCCCAAGCCGATTTTGATCCACGCCATTCTCGAAACCGCGCAAGGCGTCAACAACGTGGAAGCGATCGCGACTGCATCGCCACGAATGCACGGCATGAGTCTCGGTCCCGCGGACCTCGCCGCGTCGCGCGCGATGAAAACGACGCGCGTTGGCGGCGGCCACCCCGACTACAAAGTGCTTGCCGATCCTCAGGGCACCGCACCACGCGCCGCTGCCCAGCAGGACCTCTGGCACTACACAATTGCGAAAATGGTCGATGCCTGCGCCGCCGCGGGCATCAAGCCGTTCTATGGGCCATTCGGGGATTTTTCGGACGCAGCGGCATGCGAAGTACAATTCCGCAATGCGTTCCTGATGGGCTGCCTCGGCGCCTGGTCGCTGCATCCATCGCAGATCGAAATTGCCAAGACCGTATTTTCACCCGACCCCGGCGAAGTGGCCTTTGCCAAAAAGATCGTTGCCGCCATGCCGGACGGCGCCGGCGCGGTCATGATCGACGGAAAGATGCAAGATGACGCAACCTGGAAGCAGGCCAAAGTACTTCTCGACCTGGCCAGGCTGGTTGCGGCCAAGGACCCGGAGATGGCCGCGCGCTACGCCCTCTAACGCGCGCGGCGAGGATTTTTGCAATGGACAAGATGCGTAACGCCAAATTCAAGATCGGCCAGGTGGTCAAGCACCGGCTGTATGAGTTTCGTGGCGTGATTTTTGATATAGACCCGGTGTTCAACAACACTGAGGAGTGGTGGCAGGCAATTCCCGCGGAGATCCGACCGCATAAAGACCAGCCGTTCTATCATTTGTTCGCTGAAAACGCGGAGAGCGAGTATATCGCCTATGTCTCCGAGCAAAATCTCTTGCCCGACACGTCCGGCACACCTATTCGCCACCCCGACGTTGCAGACGTCTTTGAACAGGACGACAGCGGTGACTATCGGCCGCGTCATAGCCAAATGCACTGAGCGCACGTCGAACCCACGCGCATAACAAAAAAGGCGCGGCTCGAAGCCGCACCTTTCTCATTCGTGTCGGTCGCGCGGCGCGCTATTTCTTTTGCGCAGGCGCTGGTGCAGTGGCAGGTGCCGGTGCGCCTGGCGCCTGGCTCTGCTGCCCTTCGAGCTTCTTGCGCGCCTCTTCGGCTTTCTTCTGCAGCTCTTCCTGCAATTTACGCTGCTGCTCTTCGAATGCCTTCGGGTCAGTCGGGGGGCCGTCATAGGCCTTGGCGAAGTCGCCAAGCGGGAGCGGCAAGCTGATCGGAGTGCCTTGCATATTAATCGCCTGCACGATGATGTTCTGCCCCTTTTTCATTTTGGCAATCATGTCATCGGGCACTTGATAGTCGGCCATGCAGCCGACCGGGAAGCAGATGCTGTAGGGCGATTGTGCCGGCGGATTTTGATCGATGAGCAAACGCGTTCCGTGCGCAAGCTGCATGCCGAGCGGAACAGTGACGCGCAATACTTTCGCGCCGCCTTCCGGCTCGAATAGTTGCACGATTGCAACCGGCATGCCGTTCTCCAGCCGGCCATCCTTCGTGATGACGCAGACCTGTTTGTTGTTGGTGTCAGGTCCCTTGCCGCAGACTTTCATCCATGGCGAATACATCAACTGTGGCTGCTCTGCTGCGCCGGCTTGCTGACCGGGCTGCCCGGGCTGTTGCGGCGCCGCAGGTTGCGCGGCTGGCGCCGGTTTCTGGGCGGCCGCCGGCGGTTTGGGGGCCGGCTTCGGCTGCTGCTGGGCGAGCGCGCTCGACCCCATCGCCATCGCGGCGGCAAAGCCGGCAGCCAAAGTTGCGGTCAGCGCCCGGCCCCACGGCCGGGCCGATGCGATCCGATAATTCATTTGCATTGTCCCTTGTTCTTGACCGTTCGCGGCCCACCGCCCCCGAACGACGCCTCACAACCGGCTCTCTCCGTGTGAAATACGGCGGGAGCGTGACCCTCAATGGGTGCCTGATAGCCCAATTCGCGCCTGCAATAAAGCCACGAATGCGCCGAAAATGCAGCCCGGCTAACGTTCAGGCCGTGTGGTAAATTCAGGCAAAACCGGAACGAATCGCATCCGACACTTGTCCGCGCTGTATTTTCCTTCCGACGCCCTGACGCAATGGCGTGCGTCCCGGCGCACGGTCATGCTTGGCGCGCTGCTGGCCGGCTCCAGCATTGCCATCCCCCGCGCAGGTGCTCAAACCTCGTCATATGCCATTGCAATGCACGGCGCGCCGGCATGGGGGCCGGATTTTGACCATCCGACCTATGCCAATCCGGCGGCGCCCAAGGGCGGACAGCTGGTCCAGGGCGTCCTCGGGACCTTTGACTGCCTCAATCCGTTTATTGTGAAGGGACTGCCCGCCGCAAATATCCGCGGCTATGTCGTCGAAAGCCTGCTCGCGCGCGGTTATGACGAACCATTTACGCTCTACGGACTGCTGGCCGAACGAGTCACAACCGATGCCGCCCGCACATTTGTCTCTTTCACAATTAATCCGGCGGCGCGTTTCTCGGATGGCAAGCCGGTAACGCCCGACGACGTCATTTTTTCCTGGGAGTTGCTGCGCGACAAAGGCCGACCGAATTATCGCACCTACTACATCAAGGCCACGAAAGCGGAAGCAATCGACAAACGCACGGTGCGTTTCGACCTTGCTGGCGCCGACGATCGCGAACTTCCGCTGATCATTGGCCTCATGCCGGTGCTGGCGAAACACGCGATCAATCCCGCGACCTTCGAGGACACCAGCTTCGAGCCATTGCTTGGCAGCGGGCCTTACATCGTCAGTGCGGTCAAACCCGGTGAAAATGTCACTTTCAAACGCGATACAAATTATTGGGGCCGTAACCTGCCAATCAATCACGGCCTCTGGAATTTCGACACCATTCGTTACGACTACTATCGGGACGGCAACACGCATTTCGAGGCCTTCAAGAAAGGGCTCTACGATTTGCGTGTCGAAACCGATCCGGGACGATGGCAGACCGCCTACGACTTTCCCGCGTTGCGCGAAGGCCGCGTCGCCAAGGAGGACCTGCCGTACGGATTGCCAAAGGGGATGCAAGGCCTGGTGTTCAACACCCGCCGCCCGGTGTTCGCCGATATTCGCGTGCGCGAGGCCATTCTCCAGCTGTTCGACTTCGAGTGGGTCAATCACAACTATTTCTTTGATCTCTACAAACGCACCGCGAGTTATTTCGACGGTTGCGACCTATCGGCTCATGGCGTCCCGGCCAATTCCCGCGAACGCAAATTGCTTGCGCCGTTTCCGAACGCGGTGCGTGCAGACATCATGGACGGCGCATGGTCACCGCCGGTCACTGACGGCTCAGGGCATGACCGCACGAACCTGCGGCAAGCCTTTACCCTCTTCAAAAGCGCCGGGTATGAACTCAAAGGGACGCAACTCGTTCATGCGGCGAGCGGCCGGCCGCTGTCATTCGAGATACTCACCACAACGCGCGACCAAGAGCGTCTTGCGCTTGCTTTCGTCCGAAACCTGAAACGCGCGGGCATTGAAGCGCGCGTGCGCACGGTCGATGCCACGCAGTTTGAACGACGCCGGATCAGCTTCGACTTCGACATGATCGACTATCGCTGGGAGCAATCGCTGTCGCCCGGCAACGAGCAACTTTTCTATTGGGGATCGGCTGCTGCGGATCAGCAGGGCAGCCGAAACTACATGGGCGTGAAATCCAAGGCGGTCGACGCCATGATTGCCGCGATGCTCGGCGCAACCGACCGGGATGATTTTGTCGCCGCTACCCGGGCCCTCGACCGTGTTCTGCTTTCGGGCTTTTACGTCGTGCCTCTCTATTTTCCACCCGTTCAATGGGTGGCGCGTTGGACGCGAATCGAGCATCCCTCACGGACCTCGCTGTTCGGCTATTTGCCGGAAACCTGGTGGCAAAAGGACCAAAGATCTTGAGGCCTCGCCCATGATCCTCGGGGAAGCAAGCCGAACAGCGGCCAGCGCCGCCACGCTCGATGATCTTTTTCGCCGCGCCGGCGTAAGCCATCCCGACACACTCGCACTCGCCGATCCGCCTAACCGCGCAGACGTCACGGACGGCGCATTGCGTCGTTTGAGTTACGCGCAAGCCGACCGCGCAATTTCCGGGGTCGCCGCCAAATTGCGCGGCCTTGGCATGCATACCGACGCGGTCGTGGCGATGCAGCTGCCCAATACGGTGGAAAGTATCGTTGCATTTCTGGGTGTGCTGCGCGCCGGCATGATCGCTGCGCCGATGCCTCTACTCTGGCGCCAACAGGACATCGTTTCCGCGCTCAGCCGCATCGGCGCCAAGGCCATCATAACCTCGTCGCGGATCGGAGTCGGCCGCTCACGCCGAAATCGCGATGCAGGCTGCGGCTGCCTTGTTCCCTGTCCGGCAGGTGTGCGGATTCGGGCGCGATTTGCCGGACGGAATGGTGCCGCTCGACGACGTGTTTGGCGCCGGCCAGGTTGATATGCCAGCCGCCTCGGCCCGACCGGGGCCAGCCGCCGCGCACATTGCAGCGATCACGTTCGATCGCGATTTGGTCCCGGTTGCGCGAAGCCACATTGAACTTGTCGCCGGCGGGTTGGAAACGTTTCTCGAGGCCGGTTCCGCTGCCGAGGCACCGACACTATCGACGATTCCGGTCGGCTCATTCGCTGGCATCTCGTTGACGCTGCTGCATTGGCTGCTGTCCGGTGGATCGCTGTACCTTCATCACGGCTTTGATCCGGAGGCGTTTGCTGCCCAGTGCCGCGAAGCCGGCGCCGCCGCCGTCATGTTGCCCGCCACTACCGTCTCGGCGATTGCGGATGCCGGCTTGCTCGACGCGCAACAAACCGCTGTTGCCCTGTGGCGCGCGCCCGAGCGAATGATTTCGGCCCGAGTTTGGGACAATCCGTCGGCGATCGTCGACGTGGCGAGTTTCGGAGAAATCGGGATCCTTGCAGCTCGCCGCGGCCCAAATAACCTGCCCGCCCCGCTCCCGCTTGGCATCGTGAATGCATCGCGCCGGGTATCGGGGGCGCCAACTGTAATCGAAACCAACCGCAATGGAGCCGGAATGCTCGCCTTGCGGGGCCGAATGGTGCCGGTCCATGACTTTTCTCCGGGCGTTGAACGCGGTCATGTCCCGTACCTTCAAACTGACGGCGCTGGGTTTATCGATACGGGATTTCCGTGCCGATCTGATCACGATGCGCGCGCGCTTCACGTGACCGCACCCCCGGCCGGCATGACGGTGACCGGCGGCTATCGTTTTCGTCAATCCGATGTCGACGCTGTGGTTGCGCAATCCGATCCGGAGGCAACCTTGATTGCCGTGCCAGATGCGGATCTCGGCCAACGTCTGGCCGGCACTGCCGCAAACCGCTCGGCGCTGTGCGCCGATTTGCAGGCGCGGGGCGTCAATCCCCTGATTAGCGGGGCTTTTAGGTCCCGTGGCGCTGCGGAAGCCGCGTAATTTCAGCCTGTCATTGACGAGGTATTAATTGCACACGGCTAAGGTGGTGCACCTTCTGTAAACCGTGCGTGCGCCCCGATGTCGCTTCAAGGTCCACTGATCGTGGTCGCCGAGCAACCGGCGGCTGATTTGGTCGAAGCGCTCAGCGCCGCCGGCGCCTTCCCTATCGTCGAAGCGACATGGGCCGACGCGCCGGCCGCCTTTCTCACCGTCAAGCCGTCGGCAATCATCGTTGCCGAACCTGGGCCACCGGCCAATGCAGCCTCGGCGCGCATGCTCTGTCTGCAGGTTGCCACGCTCAATGGCCCGATTGTGCCGGTGATCGCGCGCGTACGCGGCGACGAAGATGCCGCCATCCCGATTGCGATGCCGACCGACGCCACGCTGCCCGTCGAACGCATGCTCGCGCGTCTACAATCGGCCATGCGTGTCAGGGCACTCCACGCCGCCGTTTTGCGTCGCATTGAACTATTCGCCTCACACGATGGCCGACTGCCGATGCTGCCGGTGGGTGATGCACTGGATGACGCGACCGTATTGATTGTCGGCCGCGGGCCCTTGTACCCGACGCTCAGCGTCGCCATGGGCGAGCGCGTCAAGATCGCTGGCGCACTCAGCGTCGAGGCCGCCGCCAAACATCTCAATGCGCGCGACATCGACGGCGTCGTCGTCGGCGATGGTCTTTCTCCGCGTATGGTCGAGGCGTTTCTCACAGTGCTTGCACAAGAGCCACGTTTCCGCGACGTGCCCGTGGCAGTGATCGGCGAAGCACCTCCGGAATTCGCCGAGGCGCTGCCAAATATCGACCAGGTTGCCGCTGACCCGGCGCGGCTGGTTGCACGTATGGTGCCCTTGGTGCGGATGCGTGCATTTGAGGGGCGGCTCCGGCGCATGCTCAAGTCGCTCGACACCGAGGGGATGTTCGATCCCGAAACCGGTTTGCTGACGCGCGACTCCTTCTGGCAAGATCTTGGAAAGGTCGCCGCGGACTCTGCCGATCGTAGCCTCCCGCTGTCGGTTGCACGATTTACATTCGACGGCGCCGCCGGTGCGCGTGGCAGCCTCGATGCCGCGCGCCTGATGACGCGACTGATCCGGAATATCGACTTTGCGACCCGTGACGAAGAAGGCGCAATTCTCGTCGCCTTCACGCAAACCGATCTGCGAGGCGCGCATGTGTTCGTCCGCCGGCTGGCCGGCGCGCTCAAAAATACAATGCTGACCGCGCAGAACCCCGAGCCCCTCACCGCCAATGTGACGCTCGCAACACTCAAGGCCGGCGATACGCTCGACACCTTGATGATGCGCGTGATGGGAAGCCGCATGGTTGCGGCGGAATAGCGAGCGGCTTAGGCTGGCGCCGAAAAGGAGTCAGCCATGTCTAGCCACCAGCCCGTTCGTATCGACGTCGTCTCCGACGTGGTTTGCCCGTGGTGTTTCATCGGCAAGCGTCGGTTGGAAAAGGCCATCGCGCTCAATCCTGACATTCCGGTCGAGGTGCACTACCGGCCCTATTTTCTCAACGACTGGATACCGCGCGAGGGCATTTCACGCGAGGAATATCTGACCTCAAAATTCGGCTCGCCCGAGCGCTACAAAGGCATCGCCCAGCGCGTCGCGGCAGCGGCAGCATCCGAAGGTCTCACGTATGCAATGGACAAGATCAGCCGCCAACCCAACACGCTCGACGCGCACCGCCTGATCCGCTGGGCGGAAGGCCTCGGCAAGGCAGCCGAGATGAAGCAGAAGCTGATGGATCTCTATTTCACCGAAGGCGCCGACCTGACCAACCACGCCGTACTAGTGCAGGCTGCAGCCGACGTCGGCCTCGAAGCCGAGGACGTCCGCGCGGCGCTCGAAAGTGACCAGGAC
Organism: uncultured Alphaproteobacteria bacterium; assembly: GCA_963810125.1. Lineage (GTDB taxonomy): Bacteria > Pseudomonadota > Alphaproteobacteria > Rhizobiales > Xanthobacteraceae > Pseudolabrys. The sequence continues at coordinate 149,523 of CAWEMK010000008.1, read as the reverse complement.
GTTGCCGAAATCGAGCGCGAAGCGCTGGCCGCCAAGGAAGCCGGAATTGAAGGCGTGCCGTGCTTTATCTTCGGCGGAAAATTTGCGGTGTCGGGTGCGCAGGCGCCGGAAGATATTGCCGAAGCGATTGCACGCATGGCGCAAGACGCCGACGCAGCAGAGTAATCCCGGACGTCGTCTATGAAGATCACCGCCGCCGTCGTGCACGAGCGTTCGAGCCCGTTTAACGTCGAGGAAGTCGACCTCTGCGACCCGCGTGCCGATGAATTGCTGGTCGAGGTCGTCGCCTCCGGCATGTGCGCAACCGATATGCACGGCCGCGACGCTTATTACCCGACCAAATTTCCCAAGGTGTTCGGACATGAGGGCGCGGGCGTGGTGCGCGCAGTTGGCTCAGGCGTGACGAAATTCAAGACCGGCGATCATGTAGTCATGGCCTATCCGTGGTGCGGCGAATGCCCGAATTGCAAGACGCAGCGACAAAGTTACTGCCTGCATGCTTTCGATCTGAAAATGAACGGCACCCGCGCCGACGGCTCGACGCTCCATTCGAAGGACGGTAAGCCGATCTATAGCGCGTTCTTCCAACAATCCTCGTTCGGCAATTTCACCATCGCCAACGAACGGTTCGCGGTGAAAGTGCGTAATGATGCCCCGATCGACCAGGTTTGCGCGCTTGCCTGCGGCGGCCAGACCGGCGCCGGCGCCGTGCTCAATGTGATGAAGCCGCGCGCTGGCGACAGCTTCGTGGTGTTCGGGGTTGGCGCCGTCGGCCTTTCCGGCTTGATGGCGGCGAAAATCGCCGGCTGTGATCCGATTATCGCGGTCGACGTGCACGAGCATCGCCTTTCGCTCGCGCGCGGCTTGGGCGCCACGCACATCATCAATCACAGCGGCCGGACCGACATCGTCGCCGAGATCAGAAAAATCACCGGCCTCGGAGCACGATTCACACTGGAAACATCTGCGCTACCGGAAATATTCCGTGAAGCGGTCGACTGCCTGATGCCGGCCGGCACCTGCGTGCTGCTTGGAAGCGCGCGCAAAGGCACGGAAGTCTCTTTTGAAACACCGTTTCTGCAAAATGGCCGAACGGTACGTGGCGTGATCCAGGGCGACAGCGTTCCACAGGAGTTCATCCCGCAACTTGTCGATCACATCATGACCGGCCGCTTCGCCGTCGATCGTATGATCACGTATTACCCACTTGCCGAAATCAACCGCGCCGCAACCAAGTCAGCCGCCGGTAAGACGATCAAGCCGGTATTGCGGATGCCGCACTAGGTCAGCCTAACCGAAGGCAATACCGATGCGTTTGTCGCTGCGCCATACAACGTGGCAAGGCTGCTGACTGTGATCCTCACCGATCACAAGTTCGAAATCGTCGGGAATGCCGAGCGGGCTGGCGACGTCGAGACACGCGCCCGCATTCGATAAATTTCGAACGGTGCAGTCGATGCCTGCGGTCCGGTTGATCGAGATCGTGCCGGCTTTCAGGACACGACGGCGTTGTGTTTTTCGATGTTCAGTCATGGTCAAAACTCCAAGCGTTTGCAGTTTGGAGCGCGGGAAATTAACAACCAAGAAATTTCGGACTAGGGATATATACGTAGCGCGCCATCTGGCCGCAAAGCCAACGAAACTCAGGCGGCCTTGGCCTGCTCCGCAATCGACGCGAGCTTGCGCAACACTGCGGTAGTGCCTTTAAGCCGGTCCTGGGGCAGCGGCCAATCATCGAAGAAAACGAGTTGCTGGCCTTTCGCATTCTTCGGATCTTTGCGCATGCGCACGCCGCTGCCCTGCTCCCGGATAAACGCGATCAGCCCGTCCGGATTGGCGAAGACATTGTCGCGGAAGGCAAGCACAATGCCTTTCGGCCCGGCGTCCACGCGTTCCACGTTGGCGCGGCGGCTGAGCGCCTTGATCGCCACGACCTGCAACAATTGCTCGACTTCGACCGGCAGTTTACCGAAGCGGTCGACCAGCTCGGCGGCGACACTTTCAATTTCGCCTTCGTCTTCGATTTCAGCCAGTCGCCGGTAAAGCGCCAAACGGACGGAGAGATCGGCGACATAATCCTCCGGAATGAGCAGGGCCGCGCCAATGGTGATCTGCGGTGACCAGCGGTCAGCCACCGGCGCGGTGATGCCGGCCTTCAGGCTCATCACCGCCTCTTCAAGCATCTGCTGATAGAGCTCGAAGCCGACCTCCTTGATGTGGCCCGATTGCTCTTCGCCGAGCAGATTGCCGGCGCCGCGGATATCGAGATCGTGCGAGGCGAGTTGAAAGCCAGCGCCCAAAGTATCGAGCGATTGCAAAACTTTCAGCCGCCGTTCGGCCTGCGGCGTGATCTTTTGTTGTGTCGGCAACGTCAGCAGCGCATAGGCGCGCAGTTTTGCGCGCCCCACCCGGCCGCGCAGCTGGTAGAGCTGCGCCAGGCCGAACCGGTCGGCGCGATGCACGATCAGTGTATTTGCGGTTGGAATGTCGAGGCCGGACTCGATGATGGTGGTGGAAAGTAACACGTCGTACTTGCCGTCGTAGAAGGCCGACATGATGTCGTCGAGCACTGTCGGTGGCATTTGTCCGTGCGCGACGGCAACACGGATCTCTGGAATATTCTTGTCGAGGAAATCCTTCGAGCCAGCCAGATCCTCTATCCTTGGGCACACATAAAACGCTTGCCCCCCGCGATACTTCTCTCGCAACAAGGCCTCGCGGACTGTGACGGGATCGAACGGCGACACGAAAGTCCGCACCGCCAGTCGATCGACCGGTGGCGACGCAATAATGGACAAATCGCGCACGCCGGTCAGTGCCAGCTGCAACGTGCGTGGAATTGGCGTCGCCGTCAGCGTGAGCACGTGCACTTCTGAACGCAGCGCTTTGAGCTTTTCCTTGTGGGCGACACCGAAATGCTGCTCCTCGTCGACCACCAGCAAAGCCAGATCCTTGAACGTGATGCCCTTGCCCAACAGTGCGTGCGTGCCGATCACGATATCGACGCTGCCGTCGGCCAAACCGGCTTTGACCTTGCTGAGCTCTGCATTTGGCACGAGCCGCGACGCCTGCGCGACGTTGACCGGGAAGCCGCGGAACCGCTCGGAAAACGTCTTGAAGTGCTGGCGGGCGAGCAACGTGGTCGGCACCACGACCGCGACCTGCTTGCCGCCGATCGCCGCCAGAAAGGCCGCGCGCAGCGCCACCTCGGTCTTGCCGAAACCGACATCGCCACAGATGAGCCGGTCCATCGGACGTCCTGACCCGAGATCCTTGATGGTCGCATCGATTGCAGCAAGTTGATCGTCGGTCTCCTCGTACGGGAAGCCGGCACAGAACTCGTCATATGCGCCCGGCCCAACCGTTAAGCGCGGCGCCTCGCGTAATAGACGCTCCGCCGCAATCTTTATGAGCTCGCCCGCGATTTCGCGGATACGGCTCTTCATGCGCGCCTTGCGCGCCTGCCAGTTTCCGCCGCCAAGCCGGTCGAGCTCGACGTTGGTTTCTTCCGAGCCGTAGCGCGAGAGCAGATCGACGTTTTCGACCGGCAGAAACAGCTTGGTGTCATCGGCGTAGCGGATCTCAAGACAGTCGTGAGGCGCGCCGGCGGCCTCGATCGCCTGCAAGCCGGCAAAGCGGCCGATCCCGTGGTCGACATGCACAACAAGATCGCCGGGTGCGAGACTGGTTGCTTCGGCAATGAAGTTGTCGGCACGGCGGGCCGCGCGGCGTGGCCGCACCAGCCGGTCGCCGAGGATGTCCTGCTCGCTGATGAATGCAGCGTCCTCGGTCTCGAATCCGGACTCGATGCCAAGTACTGCGAGCGCGACCGTCGGCTTGGGAAGAGCCAACGCCTGCGGCCACGATCCGACCGGTGTCAAATTGTGAAGTTTATGGTCCGCGAGCACATGACCCATGCGGTCACGGGCGCCTTCGCTCCACAACGCCACCGATACGCGCTTGCCGGCGGCCTGCAGCGCCTGCACATGCGCCGTCACCGCTTCGAACACATTCGCGCCGGGTTCGGCACGCTCGGCCGCAAAATTGCGGCCCTGCCGCGCCTGGACGTCGATCGCACCGGATTCCGGCACAGCGAATGGCGTCAGCCTGGCGATCGCCGAACTCTCGAGCCGGTCTTTCCATTCGGACTCGCCAAGGTAGAGCCGCTTCGTCGGCAGCGGTTTATAGGGAGGCGTGACACCCTGTTTCAGCGCTTCTTCGCGCGCATCGTAGTAATCGGCAATTTGCGTGAAGCGCTCGTGCGCAGCGTCTTCCGCCAGATGCTCAAGCGCGAGGGCGGAAGCCGGCAGGTAGTCAAAAACCGTCTCGAGTTTCCCGTGGAACAGCGGAAGCCAGTGCTCCATACCCGGATATCGGCGTCCTTCGCTCACGGCTTCGTAAAGCAGATCGTCCGGCGTCGTTGCGCCGAATTCGGCGACGTAGCCCGTCCGGAAACGGCGGATGGTCTCGGTGATGAGCTGGAATTCAGCCACCGGAACAAGATCAAGGCCGCGCAGCTGTTCCTCGCTGCGTTGTGTCTGTGCGTCAAACGCGCGGATTGTTTCGAGTGCATCACCGAAAAAATCGAACCGCACCGGCATATCCATACCAGGTGGAAAAAGATCGAGGATGCCGCCACGCACGGCATAGTCGCCGGGCTCGCGCACGGTGGAAGCGCGGATATAGCCGTTGAGCTCCAGCCACTCGATCACGCCCTGCATTCCGATCACGTTGCCAGGCGCGACAGATAGTGCGTGCGTTGCGACAAATTCGCGGGCCGGTACCCGTTGCAGGGCGGCATTGATTGTCGTGAGGAACACAGACGGTTTGTCGCGACCTTTCACACGGGTTAACCGCGACAATACCGTCATCCGCTGGGCAACCACGGCCGCATTAGGCGACACGCGGTCGTATGGCAGGCAATCCCAGGCCGGAAATTCCATCACTTCGATATCGGGCCCGAAAAACGCCAACGCGCGTGCCAGCGTTGCCATGCGCTGACCGTCGCGACAGATCACGGCCAACGAAATCGCCGGCGCGTCTTTGCCCGCAGCGATCGCGCGCGCGAGGTCGGCCAACACCAGACCTTCAGCCCCGTCAGCGACCTGGGCCAAAGTGAGCACCTTGCCCGGCATAAGCTGTCCGGCGGGTGATTTCACGGACGGACTCACGCAACGCCCTTCCCGCGGATATCACGCAAGCGGCGAAACAGCCCGGTTTCGATTTCGGGGGGCGCGGGCTCCATGCCGTTCACCCACGCGAACATCTGCTGATCCGGTATTTCCAGCCAACCTTCCAACTCGGTGAGCTCAGCCTCGCTCAGGGTCGCGAGCTGTTCATCGGCGAAACGCCCGAGCACGAGATCCATCTCCCGGATGCCCCGATGCCAACACCGGAAAAGCAGCCGGCGGCGACGCCCATCCAGACCCTCACTCGACCTGTTCGTCCCGGTGGTCACCACTCGTCTCCAACGCCAAAAACCCGGACGGGGCCGGGCGAGGGCTTATATAGAGGGGCGGCCACGCGATGTCAGCCGCGCTTTGCACAGACCCGCATTGCGCCGGTAATGCGTGCAAGCCAGCATGGGTCCCCATGCGGCCGCCCGTCCTCAATCCGCTCTTTGCCTCGCTCACCAGCCTGCCCGGGGTCGGCCCGAAGCTGGAAAAGCTTTACGCGCGCCTGTTCGACCGCGAGGCGCCACGCGTCGTCGATCTCCTGTTCCACCTGCCCTCGGGCGTGATTGACCGCCGCGCCCGGCCGAAACTTCGTGACGTCCAGCCTGGGCAGGTCGTTACCGTGGCCGTCACCATCGGCAAACACCGCCCTGGCCCGCCGCGCCGTTCGCGCGCGCCCTATCGGATTTACGCCAGCGACGACACCGGCGACCTCACGCTGACTTTTTTCAACCCGAACCGTGATTATCTGGAAAAACTCCTGCCCGAGGGCGAGACGCGCTACGTCTCTGGCACGGCGGAATTCTACGACGGCATGTTGCAGATGGTGCATCCTGATCGCGTCGTGGACGAGGCGGGCTTTGCCGCGTTGCCACTGGTCGAGCCGGTGTATCCGCTCACCGAGGGTCTCGCGCTCGGCAATGTTCGGCGCGCCGTGGATGGCGCAATCGGCCGGTTGCCGGATTTACCGGAATGGCAGGATGAGGCCTGGGTCGCGCGCGAACGCTTTCCCACATTTTCCGCGGCGCTGCGGCATTTGCATCGGCCGGCCGAGCCGCACGACATCATGCCGGAGACTCCGGCATGGACCAGGCTCGCTTATGACGAGTTGCTGGCGGGCCAACTCGCGCTTGCGCTGGTGCGCGCCCATATGCGCCGGCAGTCGGGCCGCGGCAGTGCCAGCGAGGGACGCCTGCGTGCGCGCATCCTCAAGGCGCTGCCCTATGCATTGACCCATTCGCAGCAGAAGGCGCTCGACGACATCACGACCGACCTCGCCCGTCCCCAAAGAATGTTGCGGCTACTGCAGGGTGATGTCGGCTCAGGAAAAACCGTCGTCGCGCTTGCGGCGGCTGCAGCGGTGATCGAGGCTGGCCGCCAGGCCGCGTTCATGGCGCCAACAGAAATTCTTGCGCGCCAGCATCTCGCTACGATCGCACCTCTGGCGGAAGCTGCCGGCATCCGTGTGGCTATTCTCACCGGCCGTGAGCGTGGCCCCGGACGCAAAGAGATCCTCGACCGTCTAACCCTCGGCGATATCGATCTCTTGATCGGGACCCACGCGCTTTTTCAGGAAGACGTCGCCTTTCACGATCTTGCATTGGCGGTCGTTGACGAGCAGCACCGCTTCGGCGTGCACCAGCGGCTCGCACTCACGCAAAAAGGCGAGTCGGTGGATGTGCTGGTGCTCACCGCCACGCCTATTCCACGCACGCTGGTACTCACTTATTTCGGCGATATGGATATCTCCGAATTGCGCGAGAAACCGCCCGGCCGCCAGCCGATCGACACCCGCACAATTCCCCTGTCACGCCTTGAAGAAGTCGAAGAAGCGGTCGGCCGCGCGCTTACGGACGGCAAGCGCGCCTACTGGGTCTGTCCCCTCGTCGATGAATCCGAAAAAGTTGATCTCGCCGCCGCCCAGGAACGCTTCGAGGAGCTCCGCCGAAAATTCGGGAACAAAGTCGATCTCGTTCACGGACGCATGAAGGGTGGCGACAAAGATGCCGCGATGGCGCGTTTTGCGTCCGGCGAAAAGCAATTGCTCGTTGCCACGACCGTGATCGAGGTCGGCGTCGATGTGCCGGAAGCCACCATCATAGTGATCGAGCACGCCGAACGCTTTGGCCTTGCACAATTGCACCAGCTGCGTGGCCGCATCGGCCGCGGGCCCGGCGCCTCGACCTGTTTGCTTTTATACAGAGCTCCGCTCGGTGAAACCGCCAAGGCGCGGCTCGCCATCCTTCGCGAGACCGAAGACGGTTTCCGCATCGCCGAGGAGGATTTGCGCTTGCGTGGTGAAGGCGACGTGCTCGGGACGCGGCAGAGCGGCCTGCCCGGTTTCCACATCGCGCGGCCCGAAGTGCACGGTAAATATCTGGGCGCCGCGCGCGACGATGCGGCACTCATACTGTCGCGCGATGCGACACTCGCAACGCCCCGCGGCGAGGCCTTGCGGCACTTGCTCTATCTTTTCGGGAAAGACGAGGCGATCAAATTGATCCGAGCGGGCTAGCCTACGTTACCGGCGCAGCCTTGCGCTTCGCCCGTGCTGCTTTCGCAGTGGCGGCAAGCGAAGCCAGCTTCTTCTGTGCCTCGGCGTCCGGTTGCACCATGCCGGCGGAGATCAAAAGCGTCATCGCGTTTTCGACCGACATATCAAGCTCGATGAGATCCTTGCGCTTTACATAAAAGAAAAAGCCCGTCGTCGGATTGGGCGTGCAAGGCATAAAGGCCGAGACATACTCGCCTTGTGGCAGTTGCTTCGCGAGGTCCGCGCTCGGGGGCTGCGACAGAAGCACCAGAGACCACATCCCAGGGGCGGGAAATTCCACCAGAGCCACCTTGCGGAAACTTGAACCTGTTTTTGAAAACAGCGATTCAAATATCTGCTTCATCGTGTTGTAGACCGGCCGCACAATCGGCATGCGATTGAGCAGGCCTTCGCCGAGCTCAACGAGCGTGCGTCCAACGAGGTTGGCGGTGAGAAAACCGAGCAACGTCAAAACAATAAACGAAATAATGAGGCCTGTTCCGGGAATTGGCCAAGGCAGATAGCTTTCAGGCCGGTACGGTGGCGGAATGAGCGGCCGCACGAAATCGTCCGCCCAGGTAATGATCGACCAGATCAGCCACGCCGTAATTGCCAGCGGGCCGGCTACAATCAGACCGGTCAGAAAATAATTACGGACGCGGCCGGCAAAACTGGTTTGCGAGGCCACCACCTTCGTCACCTCGACCGGCGTTGGCACACCGGGGCTCTGGTCGAGTTCTGTCATGATCTCAGTCTATTCCACCGTGACCGATTTCGCGAGGTTGCGTGGCTGGTCGACGTCGGTGCCGATAGCGGCGGCGGTATGATAGGCAATTAGTTGCACAGGAATGGCATAAACCAATGGCGTGACCGTCGAGGCCATCTCGGGCAGCGTCAACGTCTCCAGCGACTCAATGGTCGCTTCTTTGGCGCCCTTCGGATCAGTGACCAGGATGATCTTGCCGCCTCGCGCTGCGACTTCCTGCATGTTCGACACCGTTTTCTCGAACACGCGGTCATAGGGCGCAATTACAATCACCGGCATGGTTTCGTCGATCAACGCAATGGGCCCGTGCTTGAGTTCCCCGGCCGCATAACCTTCCGCGTGAATGTAGGAAATTTCCTTGAGCTTAAGCGCGCCTTCCAAAGCGATTGGATAGCTCGTTCCACGGCCGAGATAAAGGACGTCATGCACCTTGGCGAGATCGTGCGACAGCCGTTCGATCTGCGGTTCAAGCGTGAGCGCGGCGGCCATCAGCCGCGGCACCTCGATTAATGCGTGTACCAATTTTTGCTCGTCGGCTTCCGAAAGCTCGCCGCGCGCGTGGCCGGCGGCAATGGCAAGACATGCGAGCACACTGAGCTGACAGGTGAAGGCCTTGGTGGAGGCAACACCAATTTCCGGTCCTGCCAGCGTGGGCATCACTACATCGCTTTCGCGTGCGATGGTCGAGGTCGGCACATTGACCACGGAGAGAATGTGCTGCTTGTTTTCCTTGGCGTAACGCAAGGTCGCGAGCGTGTCGGCAGTTTCGCCGGATTGCGAAATAAAGATAGCGAGGTCACCGGATTCGAGCGGCGCGCCGCGATAACGGAATTCTGACGCGATATCGATCTCGACCGGCAATTTCGCAAAGCGCTCGAACCAGTATTTCGCAACCAGCCCTGCATAGAATGCGGTGCCGCAAGCAGAGATCGACAGTCGTTTTATTTTCTTCCAGTCGAATGGAAGTTTGCCGGGCAGCGCAACGCGCTCGTTCACCATGTCAATGTAGTGAGCCAGCGTATGGCCGACCACTTCCGGCTGCTCGTGAATTTCCTTGGCCATGAAGTGCTTGTGGTTGCCCTTATCCACCATCTGCGCCGAGGCTGTCGATTTCACGATCGGCCGCTCGACCTTGCGGCCTTGTTCGTCGCGGATCTCGGCGCCCTTACGCGTGAGCACAGCCCAGTCGCCGTCTTCCAGGTAACTGATCATGTCGGTGAACGGCGCAAGCGCGATCGCATCGGAGCCAAAATACATCTCGCCCTTGCCATAGCCGATGGCCAGCGGCGATCCCTTGCGGGCACCGATCAACAGATCGTCTTTGCCTGTGAAGAGGAATACCAACGCGAAGGCACCGCGCAGTTGTTTGAGCGACGCTGCGACAGCTTCTTCCGGCGATTTGCCCCTCTTTAATTCTTGCGTGACGAGATGGGCAACGGCCTCAGTATCGGTTTCGCTGACAAATTTGGCGCCGCGCTTGGTGAGTTGCTCGCGCAATTCGCGGAAATTCTCGATGATGCCATTGTGAACCACCGCCACCAGGTCGGTGGCATGAGGATGGGCATTGTCTTCCGTCGGACGTCCGTGGGTCGCCCAGCGTGTGTGGCCTATGCCGATGGTGCCGCCGAGAGGTTCCTGCGCGAGCCGGGCTTCGAGTGCGTTCAGCTTGCCTTGCGCACGGCGGCGACCCAGTACGCCGTGATCAAGCGTGGCAACGCCCGCCGAATCATAGCCGCGGTACTCAAGCCGCCTGAGCGCGTCGACCAGTTGGCCAGCGACCGGCCTGGTTCCTAGAATTCCGACAATTCCGCACATCCGTCTGGATGTCCCCTTTACCCGTTACTCATGCTCTAGCTGCCGCCGGCACGCTCAAGGAAATCAAAAGCCGTTTCGCAATGTGACAGCGCCGTGGCGTCCCGACGCTGAGCTTTGGATGTGCCCTGGCTACTTTTTGGGCTTCTTCCTGGTGAGGTTCTTGCCCAAGGCCTTCACCTGCCGCAAGCGCTTTGCCCAGCCTTCCTTAACCACCTGTTTGGCGCGGGCGATCGCAAGAGCGCCGGCAGGAACATCCTTGGTAATAACGCTCCCAGTGCCGATATAGGCTCCATCACCAATCTTAACAGGAGCGACCAGCGCCGAATTCGAGCCGATGAACGCCCCCTTGCCGATATCGGTGTGGTGCTTGGCGACGCCGTCATAATTGCAGGTGATCGTGCCCGCACCGACATTGGCATCAGCGCCAACTCGCGCATCGCCAATGTAAGCAAGATGATTGGCCTTGGCGCCCGCCTCGATCTTGGCCGCTTTGATCTCGACGAAATTGCCGATGTGGACGTTTTGCCCAAGGTCTGCGCCGGGCCGAAGTCGTGCAAACGGGCCGACGCGCGCGTCTTTGCCGACGTGCGCACCTTCGAGATGCGAGAACGAACGGATGGTTGCGCCATCGTCGACAGTGACGCCGGGCCCGAACACGACATTCGGCTCGATCGTCACATCTTTCCCGAATTTGGTGTCGGCAGAGAGAAAGACCGTTTCCGGTGCGATCATCGTAACCCCGGATTCCAATGCCGCCATGCGCAACCGTTTCTGCAACACGGCTTCCGCTTCAGCGAGCTGCGCCTTGGTGTTGATACCGCGCACGTCATCCTCCAGCGTTTCGATCGCAACCGCCTTCAAGCCCATCTCCCGGGCAATGGCAACCGCGTCGGTAAGATAGAATTCGCTCTTGGCATTGCTATTGCCGATGCGCTTGAGAATGGCGAGCGCGTGCTTGCCCTCAAGCGCCATCAAGCCGCCATTACAGAAGCCGATCTTGCGTTCTTCGGGTGTGGCGTCGCGATCTTCCCGGATCGCCATCAATTCATCCCCGCGCATCACGAGCCGCCCATAGCCGTGTGGGTCAGCCGGCTTGAAACCAAGAACTGCCACGTCAATTCCGTCCGCGAGCGCATCCCGCAACTTTGAAAGCGTTTCAGCACGCACCAATGGTGTATCGGCGAAAATCACCAGAACGTCGTCGGCGCCGCTCGCGATCGCCTTGGCAGCGGAAAGTACCGCGTGGGCGGTCCCACGCCGTTCCCTTTGCTCGAAAACCTGCGCCTTGGGTGCGCGCTTGAGGGCTTCCTCGATGACCGCACTTTGGTCCGGACCAACAACAACAGCCAAATCAACGGTCCCGGCAGCGCTCGCAGCCTTCATTACGTGCGCAAGCAACGACTGCCCGCCGAGGACATGCAATGCCTTCGGCTGCGCCGACCGCATGCGCGTGCCCTCGCCGGCCGCGAGCACGATGGCAAGACATGTTCGTCGAGGCATCCGTCTTGGCTCACGCTTTCACTGGATTTGTGGGCATCCCATAGCCGAGCCAGTGCATCGGCAAAAGACCGCCGCCTGATCCCCGTCAGTTCAGCGAGCAGAAGGCACGATTTGCCGGATTCTGCTAACGTTTTCAATGATTCGCCCCATCGAGGCGCCGTATGGCGACTGAACAGACGCCGCTGGAACCCGATTTGCGCGAGCCGCGCCGGCGCAGCCGCGAATTCAAAACGCTTTTATGGCTGGGTGGCTGGGGCGGCGCTGCGGCAATCGCTCTGACCGCTTTGGCGATCGCAAGCCAGACCAAAACGGCGGGCGATCGCCTGCGCCAGGTCTTTGCCATTAACGAGCCCGCCGCCATCGCACAGATGCCGCCACGCGTGACCCAGCTTGAGTCCGACGTGCTGCTTCTGACGGCACAAGTGCGCGCACTCACCGTCGAGCGGGACCGGCTGGCCGGGCGAATTGCGCTTCTCGAAAGCAGCATCGACGACATGACCGGCGCCATCAAACGGCAGGCAGCCGCTACTGCCGCCGCCCTTGCCGCAAAAACGACGCCGCCGACGCCGAGCGCACCTGCGACGACTGCGCCATCAGCGGCGGCAAATGCTTCGCCGGCCGCCTCCCCAACACCACCTCCAATCGCCGCGGCCGCGCCAAAGGCTGATACCCAGACCACCGCCGCTGTACCTTTGCCGCCGACGCGTGTTGCCGCAGTTTCCGCGAACGACGCTGCACCGCCTGCCACCAACCAAAACGAATTTGGACTCGATCTCGGCGGCGCTGTGACTTTGGATGGTATCCGTCAGCGGTGGATCACTGTGAAAGCCAGTTTTGGCCCTCTGTTAAGCGGCATGTATCCGCTCGCCGCCCGCGAACATCGAGCGGGAGCATCAGGCTATCGCCTGGTTGTTGGACCTCTGCCGAACAGCCCCGCAGCGACCGGCCTTTGTGCGCATTTTGCGGCCGCCCGCACCGCCTGCAAATCGGTCAAATTCGACGGCGAACAGATCGCAGAGCACTGATTGCGGTGATACCGGCGCGTCGGCATACTGCGCTCATGAAATTGTTCCTGCCGAGCGCGCGCGCGACCAATTGGCTTCTGATTATCGGTTTTTGTGCGCTGGGTTATGCGCTCTACATGCGCTATCTCGCGGTCGAGCAGTCGCCCGTCGGGCTCGCCTGTCAGGCCGGATTGAACACATGGCTCTGCGTCACGCGGCAGATCACCATTGCTCTGTTCACCTACTCGGTATTCGGTTGGTTTGCCCTGATCGTTGCGGCGCTAAATTTATTGCGCCCATCGCTGATGCTGTTCGGAGTGGCCCTCGCGGCCGCTTGCTGCGGAATTGTCCTCTACAACATTGCCTTGTCCGCGCTCGCCGCCGGACTGCTGGTGCTCAGCCTCGCGCGTCGCGCACCAGAGCCAGATTGATCGCGAGCCCCGCCAGGGCGGCGCAGGTCCACAGCGATTGCCAATTGGCAAAACCTTCATTGGGCACGATGTAGCAAACTGACAGCGCGATTACGGCCGCACCCGCAGTTTCCGCAACGCTGCGCGAACCCTTTGGCCGCGCGACCGCCAACTTGTGCATGAGAAAAGGAACAACCGCTGCAGTCAGCGGGGCAAACGGAAAGTCGCGGTAGCGCGGATCGAAAACGAGGCCCAGAGCCACGACAAACGCGAGCAGGAACAAGGCGATTGAAATTGCGCCAATCGCACACGCGAAGGGATCTCTCGCCCGCTCACTCTTCGGACCGAGCAGGCCTGCGAAACTCGGTGCCGGCATGCCGCGCATGATTGCGAAGCTAAGTGCCGGCGGCGCCGCCACGGCGACTGCCGCAAGCGCCACCGATCGCGTCCAGCCGCCGAACCCCAGGCTTTCAATCGGAATATTTTCAATTGTCCAGCCGAGCAAGGTTCCACCAACGAAAGCATTCACGCTCACCGCCAGCCACAACGAAAGCGGCGTGTCTTTAGTACGGACGAGTATCGCCGCACCAAAAACGATTGCCGCGAATACTATTCCGCCGACGACCTGCCAGAGCCAGAGTGGGTGATTGGAAATAGCCAGAGCTCCTGAAAATTTCGGAGCGCGCGTCGCGGCCTTGAGAAGACCCCAGTGTCCGCCAACAGTGCCTTCGAGCGCGCGCTTCCACGGCTGGTCGAAAGCTTCAATCACATTGACGTTGAAGTGGTCGCGCTTACTCAGCGCCAAGACGTCCAGAATGACGCGTGCCTGATTGACCGGAGACGGCAACGCACCGACGCGCATGCGACCGCCGCTGGGCCATCCGACTTCGCCGATCAGCACTTCCTTTCTCGGAAATGCGTTGACCACCTGTTGGCGAATTGCATCCACATGCGCCACAGCGTCGCGGGCGGCAACCGGGAAATCCTCCCAGTAGGGCAAAATATGAATCGTGATGAAATCGACCACGTTCGCTATTTCGGTATTGCGCAGCCAGAACTCCCAGACATCCGCATAGGTGACCGGTACTTTCACGCGCGCCTTGATGGCGCGAATGGTATTGGCGAGATCGGTCGCCGACATTTCGCCGCGCAGCAGCACCTCGTTGCCGACCACCAGGGAACGAATTGTGCCCGGGTATTTATTGGCAAGCGCGACCGCAGTTTCGATCTGATAGGAGTTCTTCGGCAGGCTGCTTGATAACCAAAGCCCCTGCATCACCTTCAGGCCGTGCTTTGCCGCTATGCCTGCAATCTGATCCAGGCCGAAATCGACCGAATATGTACGCACGCAGTCCGTGATTTGGGCGAGCCGCGTAAGGTCATCCTCGATCTGGGCCGCCGGGATTATGATTGATGGATCGAGCGGCGTCTGACTGCCCCTAAAGGGGGTGTAGGACACGCAATAGAGCTTTTCAGGGCCGGACTGGGTGCGCGGTATAGGCATTGCGCTACCCAGCCAAGCCCAGACCCCGCTTATGGCCATTGCCGCAAGGAGAAAGCAGGCGAACGCGTGACGCATCGAAGACCCGATCAGCGGTTGGCGGCAGGACGGGCTTATCGTGCGTGACCGCCCCTGCCAAGCTGGCCTCCTGGGCGTCTTAAGCAAGGAAAACGGTTAAGCTGGACAAAGTCCGGCAATTGGGGCCAATTCTTGTAATTCGATATTTCGCGTCAGACGTGCCGCCGGATCAAGGGGGCGGATTTACAAGGTAAATCACCGCCGTATTAGCGTCCCAATCGGGCCCCACACAGGGCCGACGGACGGGCGTACGGGCAAGACAAACATCCGACGGGGACAATGCGTTTCACTATCAAGTTGCGTCAGGCTCTTGCCGTGCTTTGCTGCATGGCAGCCTTTGGTTTCAATGGTCCCACCGCCTTCGCGCAAAGTGGCGGTAACGGCAAGCCGCCCGAACCGCAAAAACCCGCCGCAGACTCTGCCAAGGAAAGCCAGAAAAAGATCGACGAAATCGCTGAGGCGACGCGGCTCCTGACCGGGCCGGCCGGAAACCCGGAATGCGTTTGGCTCGGCCGTCGCGTGGTCACCCTGCTCTGGCGCGACGATCTCGACACCGCCTTTCGCCACCTCGACCTATACGATCGTTTCGGCTGCCCGAGCGCCCACATTCAGGCCACCTTCCGCTGTCTCGTCCGCCAGGGAAACATCGATCCCAAGGCCCAGGAAACGCTTAACGGTCGGGTGCATGCCTGCTGGCTTAACCCTGGCCTGGAGCCAACCCCGGCGGCGGAAGCCGCCCAACCTCCGGCAGCAACGTCAGGCGGAACCACCCCCCGCTGAACCGCGTTGCCAATCATAAAAATTTAGTCGGGGCGCCGTGCGTCTGCCTAGGATTTGCCATGTCTGCTAATTACTTGAATATCTACCTTATGCCGCGCTACGCTGCGTTCTTGCAGACGGAGTATCGGCTGAGCCCAGGGGACGGGTTCGAGGGTCTGCCATTCTGCCCCAGTTGGTTTTGAGTTCTATGCGCACCGTTGCTGCCGTCGTCGCCCTCGTGGCGTGCGTGCATGCCGGGTTGTGGGCATTAACGCGCGACAATGTTCGCGCCCCCAACTTCGACGGCCAGCTTGCGAGCGTTTCCTACGCGCCATTCGGAGATTCGGTGCATCCTGACGCCGGCGGAAAGGCGCAGGCCACGCAAATTCGCGCCGATCTCAAAATGCTGGCACCGTTGACGCGCGCAGTCCGTACTTATTCGGCAACAGGCGGCGTGGAGCTCGTGCCCGGCATCGCATCCGAGTTCGGATTGCGCGTCACGGCCGGTGCGTGGATCGACAAGAACCAGGATCGCAATGAGCGGGAAATTCGCTCCGTCATCGATCTCGCCAAACGGCACAGCAACATCAACGGTGTCATCGTTGGTAACGAAACGATCTTCCGAGGCGAACAGAAGGTCAGCGATCTCATCCAGATGATTCAGCGCGTGAAGCGCTCGACCAACGTCCCGGTGACGACCGGTGAAATCTGGCACGTTTGGATTGAACATCCGGAACTGGTATCGGCCGTCGACTACATCGCGGCGCACATCCTGCCGTATTGGGAAGGATTCTCTGAGCAGCAGACGGTCGATCAGGCAATTCTGATCTATGACAAGCTGCGTCAGGCTTACCCCGGAAAGCGTATCGTGATCGCTGAGTTCGGGTGGCCGAGCGCCGGATACAATATGCACAATGCCAATCCCGGCCGCATCGAGCAGGCCGTGTTGCTGCGTGATTTTGTGACTCGTGCGGATGCCTACGGCATCGACTACAACATTGTCGAAGCAATCGATCAGCCCTGGAAAACATTCGAAGGTGGCGTCGGTCCCTACTGGGGATTGTTCGACGCCTCGCGCCACCAAAAATTTGACTGGACCGGCCCGATCACGGACCCCAATCACTGGCGCCTTGCCACGATCGCGATCCTGGTGAGTATCCTTTTGTCTCTGCCGCTGCTCGCCATGAGCACTGTGACATTGTGGCAGGCGGCTCTGCTCGCCGGCGCGGCCAACGTGGTCGGCGCGTGGTTTGCGGCAGTGTTCGGATTCTGGAACGGTCACTATTTCGTACCAGGTTCTGCCTTCGCGCTTGGTCTGGGCATTGTCCTTCTGATTCCCTTGATCGTGATCGCGCTCGCACGCATCGAGGAAATCGCCGCCATCGCATTTGGCCGGAAACCTTTGCGGCTGATCGCAAGCCCACCACTGGCTCCACAGGCTGCGGGTCCGAAAGTTTCCATCCATATCCCGGCCCACAACGAGCCGCCGGAGATGCTGAAGCAGACACTCGATGCGATCGCGCGGCTCGATTACACGAACTACGAATGCGTGATCGTAATCAACAATACTCCGGACCCGGCATTGTGGATGCCGATCGAGGAGCATTGCCGCAATCTCGGCGAACGTTTCAAGTTTGTGCGCGCGGACGATATCGTGGGCTTCAAGGCGGGCGCGCTTCGTCTCGCGTTAGTCCATACAGCGGCCGACGCCGAAGTGATTGGCGTGCTCGACGCCGACTACGTGGTCCATCAAGACTGGCTCAGGGATCTCGTTCCGCTGTTCAACGATCCGGCCGTCGGCCTAGTGCAGGCGCCACAAGATCACCGCGATGGCGAACGCAGCGTGATGCACCACGCCATGAACGGTGAATATGCTGGATTCTTCGATATTGGCATGGTCCAGCGCAATGAAGCCAACGCCATCATTGTGCACGGCACGATGTGCTTGATCCGCCGCGCCGCCCTCGAGGCTGCCGGCGGCTGGTCCAGCGAAACGATATGCGAGGACACAGATCTTGGCCTTACCTTGCTCGAGCTTGGCTGGCAGGCGCACTACACGAACAAACGCTACGGTTACGGTCTGCTGCCGGACAGCTTCGAAGCGTACAAGAAGCAGCGTCATCGCTGGGCCTACGGCGGATTCCAGATTCTGAAGAAGCACTGGCGGCGTTTCCTGCCGGGAGCGAGCCGGCTGACGCGCGAGCAGAAGCGCGAGTTTGCACTCGGCTGGCTCAATTGGCTGGGCGCGGAAAGTATCGGCGTCGCCGTGGCCATCCTGAACATTCTGTGGGTGCCCGTCGTATCCTTTCTCGACATCGCGGTGCCTGACCGAATCTTGACCGCCCCGATCATCGTGAGCTTTGCCGTGTCGGTCTTACATTTCACGACGCTTTATCAACTGCGCGTCCGTCCACGCAAAGGCCAGTTGCTTGGGTGGGTGCTTGCGGCCATGTCGGTCCAATGGACCGTCGCCCGCGCCGTCACCCTTGGTCTGGTCAAGGATCACCTGCCCTTCGTACGCACGTCCAAAGGTGGCATGCGGCGCTCGGCCGATTTCCATGCATTCTGGGAAGCAATCCTGGCGGGCCTGCTGCTTCTCGGCGCAGCCGTGCTCTATACGTTCAACGTCAAGGAAATCCACGAGATCAATATTTTCGCTATCGTCCTCGTGGTCCAAAGCCTGCCGTTTATCGCTGCCGTCGGGCTTGCGGTAATCGAACGCACGCGGCTTAACGAGTTCGCTTATTGGCGCAGCCTCGAGGCCCGCGTCGCCGAACTGCTGCCGATCACCCGGCGGAGCGCTACAATTTCCGAAACGGCGCGTCCGACCCCGGCACCCGAGCCTGGCGAGTTGGTTCAGTAGTCGCCCAGGCTAAACCGCCAGCGCGGTTTCAACGAGCTTGACCCAATATGACGTCCCGAACGGGATCGCATCGTCATTGAAGTTGTACGACGGGTGATGCAATCCGGCACTATCTCCATTTCCGATCCAGATGAATGCGCCCGGCCGCGCGTTGAGCATGAAAGCAAAATCCTCAGCGCCCATCATTGGCGGCAGCGCGAGATCGACTTTGTCGGGACCGGCAATTTCGCCGGCGACCGACGCAGCGAATTCCGCCTGTTGCTCGTGGTTGACGAGGACGGGATAGCCGCGGCGATACGTCAGCGTGGCCTTCGCGCCATACGCGGCCGCCGTGCTTTCCACCACGACATGCAACCGCTTTTCAAGCAAATCGCGCACGTCCGGCGCGAGGCTGCGTGCAGTACCGCGCAACTGTACCGTCTGCGGAAGAACGTTGTCGGTGTTGCCTGCGCGAAACATGCAGATCGATACCACCGCCGATTTCAGCGGGTCGACATTGCGCGACACCACCGATTGGATCGCGTTGATGATCTGCGCGCCGACGAGCACAGTGTCGATTCCGAGATGCGGCCGCGCCGCGTGGGCGCCGACGCCTTCGATATCGATGGTGAGTGCGTCCGCCGCCGCCATCACCGGGCCGGCGCGGATGCCAAAGGCGCCGACCGGCATGCCGGGGTAATTGTGCATGCCGTAAACCTCCCCGATGCCGAAACGATCGAGCATTCCGTCATCGAGCATCGCTTTGGCGCCCGCGCCGCCTTCTTCGGCCGGTTGAAAGATCACCACCGCGGTACCGGTGAAATTGCGGGTGTCGGCAAGATAACGTGCGGCACCGAGCAACATGGCGGTGTGGCCATCGTGGCCGCAGGCGTGCATTTTCCCGGGAACGGTCGACTTGTACGGTAGGTCGTTGGCCTCTTCGATCGGCAGTGCATCCATATCCGCACGCAGCCCAATCGTCTTGCCGCCGGCACCCTTGCGGCCGCGAATGACGCCAACCACGCCGGTCCGTCCGAGGCCTGTGACCACCTCGTCGCAGCCGAAGGCTTTCAGTTTCTCAGCGACCGTGCCCGCCGTACGCTGCACGTCATACATCAGCTCCGGGTGCATATGCAGGTCGCGCCGCCAGCCGGTGATCTCGCTGTGCAGGTCGGCGACGCGGTTTACGATAGGCATGGGGCTCTCCGGGCGGCATCGGGCCGCGATAATAGTCTAGCAAATCTCGAACCTTGCGCGAGTTCAAGAAGACGATCGCCGCCTATTGACCGGGCAGGCCGCCGCCCCTACACAGCGCCAAGCGTAGGCCTCCTGCACGACCGGCAGCGGTTGTCAGGCACGGGCCATGCGCCAGGTGACGAGCGCGTAGCTCAGGCGGTAGAGCAACTGACTTTTAATCAGTAGGTCGAGGGTTCGAGTCCCTCCGCGCTCACCAGTTTCACAGCGACCGATTTACAAAATCGTCGAAAATTTGTTCGCCGCAGCGCACGCGTCGTTACTCATAAACCCTTGAAAAACTCCAAACCGCGCGCGTTTCGGGCAAAAACGCATGCAGATGCTACCCAAATTGTGTCGCAAAACATTAGTGTTCCGGCCACCACAGTTTCACCAAAGCGTCGCGCCAGCGCCATGATGCGCCGTTACTCCGAGCCGCAATCGAGGAAACAGAAGGAGCCATGACATGCAGCTTCATAGCCGTCTGGCGAAGCTCTCAGCCATCCGCACCTTCTCGGCCCCTATGCGTTGTCCCCGCTGCGGGGACTGGATGGTCGCGCCTGTCTCGTCGGAATTCGTGGAAGGCGGCGAGATCCGTCACCATTGGGAATGCGACGGTTGCGGCGAATTCTCCAGCAGCTTCATTCCGCTCACGTCACATTGAAGGGCGCCCGCAGGAATAAGTGCTAGATTTGAGTGTTCGCCTCAATGTCTGGCAAATTGCGATATTCCAACGGGAGGAACTGTATGACGACGTTATTCCTGCGGTCTGGTTTGACCGCTCTCGCCTGCGCTGCCGCGTTTGCTCTTGCGAGCCCCGCGATGGCAGCCACGGTCAATCTGAAGGCCGACCTGAAAGCCACCAGTGAAGTCCCGCCAACCGATAGCAAAGGCAGCGGTTCGGTCACGGCCACCTTCGATACCGCCAGCAAGCAACTGTCGTGGAAAGGCAGCGTCTCGGGCCTGACTGGCCCAGCCACAGCGGCGCATTTCCATGCCGGTGAAGCTGGCAAGAACGGCGGTGTCGTCGTCCCGATTGCCGGCGCCGACAAAGGGTCGTTTGAAGGCTCCGCGACCCTCAATGATGCTCAGGCCGCCGAACTGATGGACGGCAAATGGTACGTCAACGTTCACACCGCTGCGAATAAAGGTGGCGAAATCCGCGGTCAGGTCACCAAGTAAACGCTGCCAGGACCTAGGGTCATCCCCCAACACCCACCCGCCGGCGCCCTGCCGGCGGGTTTTTAATTGTGGACGCCTCTTTGCGTCGGGCGCTGCCACGATTTATGGTCGCGACAATAGTTGTTTGCGTGAAGTGAGGTCGTGCCCATGTCTCGTAAGAATGGCGGTTCCGCTCCTTTTCTGATCTCCGGCGGCGGAATCGGTGGCCTGGTCACGGCCTATGCCCTGGCCCACCAGGGTTTCCCGGTGCGGCTGTTCGAGCAGTCACCTGAATTCCGCGAAGTCGGCGCCGGCATTCAGCTTGGGCCGAACATTTTTCGCGTCCTGGAGAAAATCGGCCTCAAGGACGCCGTGCTGGCCGACGCACATCGCCCGCCGGCACAGGAAATGCGCAATGCGCTGACCGGCGACCTCATTGCCAATATGCCGCTCGATGCCAAATTCATGGAGCGTTTCGGCCAGCCTTACGGCGTCACCCACCGCGCCGACATCCACGGCGTGTTCCTGAAGGCCTGTCAGAGCAGCAACCTGATCACGCTCGAAACCAGTCGGCGCGTCGATGATTTCAAGGATCACGGTGACCACGTCAGCGTGACACTCAATAACGGCGAAACCGTCGAGGGTTGCGCATTGATCGGCTGCGACGGCATGTGGTCGAAAATCCGTGACACCATTGTCGGCGACGGCAAGCCTCGTGTTTCTGGCCATATCGCTTATCGCGGCGTCCTCAAGCGCGAGGAGGTGCCGAAAGATCTCTGGCGGCCCGACGTCGTGCTGTGGGCCGGCCCGCGGACCCATTTCGTGCACTACCCGCTCCGCCGCGGAGAACTCTACAATCTGGTCGCCGTTTTCCACTCGGACCACTACGAAGAAGGCTGGAACGCCGAGGGCGCCAAAGACGTGATGTGGCAGCACTTTAAAATGCAGGTGCCGCAGGTCACGCGTATGCTGGAATTGATCGACACCTGGCGCATGTGGGTGTTGTGCGATCGCGAGCCGGTCAAGAACTGGAACAAGGGCCGCGTCACCCTGCTCGGCGATGCGGCGCACCCGATGCTGCAATATCTCGCGCAAGGCGCCTGCATGGCGACCGAAGATGCCATCGTCCTCGCGGAGAAGGTAGCGCAGAAGCCGGATGATCCGGCGGCAGCTTTCACAGCTTACACTCAGGACCGCTATCTGCGCACCGCGCGCACCCAGATCATGGCGCGGGTCTATGGCGAATTTTACCACGCGCGTGGCGTGACGGCGGAATTGCGCGACATGGCGGTCGGCGGCCGCACCAACGAGCAGGCGCTCGACGGCATCGCCTGGCTTTACGGCGGGCCGTAGCGAAACCCAGTCGCTATTTGGATGAATCCTTGTCAGGCCGATACTTGGTCTCTGGCTTGAGGCCTTTGCGTTTCAGTTTTTCGCTGATCTTTCCATTGTCGATATAGCGGCCCTGCGCGGCGCGTTTGGCCGCGTCATCCCACTGCGGCAACCAGTCGCCGAGTGAATAGCCGAACCACGGCGCCTGCGGCCGCAGCGGCCTGAAGCCGAGCTCCTGCCAGATCGCCTTGGCGCGCTCCATGTATTCCTGCTTCGGCAGCGCCAGCGGCGGCAGGTCGCCTTTCATGGTGGCGTCCATGAGCATGGTCGAGTCTTCTTCGTGATCGTGTTCACGCTTGGGGCCGTGCCCCTGTCCGCGGTGCGGCACCAGTTGCACATCCTCGACCGGGTTCATCCGGTAGGCCATGGCCCAGAGGAGTGCGTCGGCATTATCGACGTCGATGTCCTCGTTGACGGCAATGCAAATCTTGCCGCAATCGCCCTTGAAGAAGGCGGCCCCTTTGAGCGCGCGCCAGACCTCCGTGCGCGGCACGCCTTTCTCAAGCGTGATCACGGTGACCCGCAACAGCCCAGTCAGAGGCTCGTGCAACGCCACTTTCTTGACGCCCTTGATACCGAGCGTATTGCGCAAATGCGCGGTAAAAAGCGGCTCGTAGGCGACGCGCTTGATCACGCTCGATTCGCTGGGCGCTACCTGGCTGATATAGGACGGGATCACTGGCTTCTTGCGATGCGTGATGGCCGTCACCCGCATCGGCATATTAAATTCCTCGAGCGCAACATGGCCGTGCAATTCACCGAAGGGCGCTTCGGGCTCGAGATATTCGGTGTCGATCAACCCTTCGATGACGATTTCGGATTCCGCCGGCACTGTCAGGTCGACGCTGCGTGCGCGAACGATATTGATCGGTCCGCCGGCTAGGCCGCCAGCCACCGTCATCTCGTCGACGCCGATCGGCAGTTTTTGTGGCCCCATGAAGGCAACAAAAGGCGGACAGCCGAGCACGATGGCGCAGGGCATCGGCTCGCCACGCTTCTGGTATTTTAGATAATGCTGGTAGCCGCCGGCGCCGCCAACGCGCGTCGCCATGCGAACCACCAGGCGGTCAGGCGCCTTGAGTGCGGCACGATAGGTGCCCATGTTCTGCACGCCGGTTTCCGGGTCACGCGTAATCACATTGGTCGCGGTCAATGTCGGCGCACTGTCGAACCCGGGCGTCGAGATCGGGATCGGCAACCGGTCGAGACCGTTGCCGACGTCCTTTAGCGCCGGGCCCTCGATCACAACCTCTTGACACACCGCCTCATTGACCAGCCGCGGCTCAATCGGATTGGCAATAGCGTGATCCCATTTGGCCTGGATCTCGCCGAGCGGTGCACGCATGCCGATGCTGTAAATTTCCGCGTTGGCGGCGATAGCACCGACCACCACGGGCATGTCGTATTTCCGGCCAAGGCCATCGACAATATTGGTGAACAGGAAGGCTTTGCGCTCCGCCTCGTCGATGCCGCCAACGAACTGCCAGCGCACCAGCGGATGCATTTCCGCATCTTTGTCGATTGGCCGGTCGATCCGCTGTAGGAGGCCGCGCTCTTCGAGCGCGGCGAGATGTTCGTGCAGATCGGGATAGTCGCGTGGCGCAGTACTCATTGTCTGTTCCCTGGCCTACGCGCGGGCCAACCGGCGCTAGCTACTTCCGTTCGATGCCTGCCTTGTCGACCACATCGTTCCATTTCTTGATATCCGCCGTGAGCCGCGTCATCAGCTCCGCGGGCGTGCTCGCATGCGCTTCCACGCCGACCTTGGCGAATTGTTCTTTTACTTCGGGCCTTGCCAGCACCTCATGGATGGCTTTGTTCATCGTCTCGATGACAGCCTTCGGCGTCCCTTTGGGCGCGCCGACGGCATTCCAGGAAATCACCTCATAGCCTTTGACGCCGGCCTGATCGGCGGTCGGCACACCTGGAAGCAACGGTGAAGCCTTCGGGCTTGAAGTGGCAAGAATGCGCAGCTTGCCGTCATTGACCTGCCCCTGCACTGCCGGCGGAAACTCGACCATCATCTGCACGTCGTTGCGCAACAGCGCGATCACGATATCCGGCGAATTCTTGTAGGGCACGATCTGCACGTTCACGTCGGCGAGCGACTTGAACAGCTCGGCTCCGAGATTTTGCGTGCCGCCAACTGCAATGGTCCCGATGTTGAGTTTCCCGGGCTGCGCCTTTGCAGCCTTGATGAAATCGCCGAGCGTCTTGTACTCGGATTGGCTGTTGGCCACGAACACCAGATCGAACGTGCCGACCATCGACACCATCTCGAAATCCTTCACCGGATCAAACGGCAGGCTCTTGAACGCCGCCACGCTGATTGCGGTCCCATTGGTGACCAAGGCCATCGTATAGCCATCCGGCGGCGCGTTGATGACTGCGCGCGCGGCATTGATACCGCCCGGTCCGGGCATGTTTTCGATCACGACACGTTGCCCGAATTTGTCGCTGAGCTTGTCCGCCAGAATACGCGACGTCACGTCGGCCACGCCGCCGGCGCCGAATGGCAGGATGATCTTGACCGGCTTTTCCGGCCAGGCTGCTTGCGCGCCACTCAATGGGGTCAACGTCAAAACCGCGGCCACTAACAGCGCATGTCGAAATGCGCGTCCAAAACTCGCGTTGCTCATGTGCGTCTCCTCCACCAATTTTTTTATGAATTGAAATTGTAAAGCTTTGCCGGATTGTCCACCAGCAGGCGTTTCTGCGCCAGCGGATCGGGCGCAAATTGCGGCACGAGATCAACCAGATCGGCCTCATCGGCCTCGTGGGTTGCGTTCGGATGCGGAAAATCGGTGCCCCACAATACGCGGTCGGGGGCTGCCTCGACCAACGCGTGAGCAATCGGAACTGCTGCGGCGTAAGGCGGCATCGAAATGCGTTCGGAGCCGCACACCTTGATCCAGCAGTTTTCCAGGCGCGAAAGCGCGATCAGCGCGCGTAAGGGGGCCTGGTCGACGCCGTCGGCCGAAGGCACGCGACCCATGTGGTCAATAACAAACGGCAGCGGCAGTTTGCGGATCATGTCGGACAGCGGAATGATGCTGGGCGCGTCGAGATGCAACACGACGTGCCAGCCGCGCCCTTTGATGCGGTCGATAACGCGACTGAACACGTCAAGATCGGGCGCACCGCCGAGGTGCTTGACGAAATTAAAGCGCGCGCCGCGTACACCACCGCGATCGAGCCGCTCGTAGTCCTTGTCCGTGAAACTGTCGTCGACAATGGCGACACCCCGATAGCGTTTTGGATCGGAAGCGATACAGTCGAGCATTGCGGCATTGTCGGTGCCATGGCAGCTCGCCTGTACAATCACGGCACGATCGATGCCGAGATGCGCATGCAGCGCCGCCAGCATCTCCTTCGGCGCATCTTCCGGTGTGTAGCGCCGGTTCGGGGCATAGGGGAATTTGTCGCCCGGCCCGAATACGTGACAGTGCGCATCGCAACTGCCCGCCGGCATTTTGAAGACGGGTTTCCGGCGCTTGGCAAGGAATGATGGTTGAACGTTCATAAGTTGGCTTTAGCCAAGGCGCAGCATTGAGACAACCCCGGATAGTCTCTCACATTGTCGCAATATCGCCCCGCTCCCACTGCGCCGTCGCGGTTGCCTGGAACTCGTCGAATTTTCCACCGGCAATTGCCTCGCGCATGCCCGCCATCAACTCTTGGTAATAAGCAAGATTGACGGTCGAGAGCAGGACCTGGCCGAGGATCTCGTTGGCTTTGGTCAGGTGATGCAGATAGGCACGCGAATAGGTCCGCGCGGCGGGATGCGCGCTTTGTTCATCGAGCGGACGTGGATCGTCGGCGTGACGCGCATTGGCGAGATTGATTGCGCCAAAGCGCGTGAAGGCCATGCCGTGACGTCCATTGCGGGTCGGCAGCACGCAATCGAACATATCGATGCCGCGTTTGACCGCTTCCATGAGGTCGTGCGGCGTGCCGACACCCATCAGATAACGCGGACGCGCTGCCGGCAAAATTGGCGTTGTTTCGGCGACGACCTTGAGCATGACGTCCTGCGGTTCACCGACCGCAAGTCCGCCGATGGCGTAACCCTGGAAATCCATGCCGGTGAGCTCGCGCGCGCTTTTTGCCCGCAACGCGAGATCGTCGCCACCTTGCACGATGCCAAACAGTGCATAGCCATCGCGCGCGCGGCCTTCGAAACTGTGTTTGCTGCGTTCCGCCCAGCGCAACGACAATTCCATTGCGCGCGTGATGTCCTGCGCGCTCGCCGGCAACTTGATGCACTCGTCGAGTTGCATGGAAATGTCGGCGCCGAGCAGCGCCTGGATTTCGATCGCGCGCTCGGGCGATAGCGCGACCATCGCACCATCGAGATGCGAACGAAACGTCACACCCTGCTCGTCCAATTTCCGGAGTTCGGAGAGCGACATCACCTGAAAGCCCCCTGAATCCGTCAGGATCGGCAGCGGCCAGTTCATGAATTTGTGCAGGCCGCCGAGCTTTGCGATCCGCTCCGCGCCCGGCCGCAGCATCAGATGATAGGTATTGCCCAGCACGATCTCGGCGCCGGTCGCACGCACGTCGTCCGGCATCAGGCCCTTCACCGTGCCTTGCGTGCCGACCGGCATGAAGGCGGGCGTCTGCACGTGACCGTGGGCGGTAACGAATTCACCACGGCGCGCGGCACCATCGGTCTTGATCAGCCTGAAGGAGAACGGTTCGGTCATTGGCCCGCAGGGTAAAGCAGACAGGCATCGCCGTAGGAATAGAAGCGATAGCCGGCCTCGATCGCATGCGTGTAGGAGCGTTTCATGGTGTCGAGCCCACTGAACGCCGCCACCAGCATGAACAACGTTGAGCGCGGCAGGTGAAAATTGGTTAGCATCAGATCCACAGCACGGAATTTGTAGCCCGGCGTAATGAAGATTGCTGTTTCCGCAGCATAGGCTCGCAATTGGCCGTCCGCGTCCGTTGCGCTTTCCAGGATCCGCAGAGCCGTCGAGCCCACCGCCACGATACGCCCGCCTTTCGATCGTGCCGCATTCAGCGCCGTGGCCACTTCGGCCGAGACCGTGCCAAATTCGGCATGCATCCTGTGGCCTTCGGTGTCATCGGCCTTCACTGGCAGAAAAGTGCCGGCCCCGACATGCAGCGTGACCTTGTGAAGAGCAACAGCGCGCTCCGTTAGCACCGCTAGCAGGCTGTCCGTGAAATGCAGGCCGGCCGTCGGAGCCGCAACCGAGCCCTCGTCATGGGCGAATACCGTTTGGTAATCGGCGCGATCCTGATCGTCTGGCGCCCGGCGGGACGCGATATAGGGCGGTAGCGGCATTTCCCCGCGCTCGGCGATTGCCTGGTCGAGAACGGGTCCATGAAAGGAAAATGAAAGGGTTACATCCCCTCCCTCACCTTTATGTGAAACTTGAGCATCAAGCTCGCCGAGGAAACACACCCGTCCTTCGGTCCCAAATCGCACCGTGTCTCCCAATTCGAGCTTTTTCGCCGGCTTCACAAAGGCCCGCCAATGCGAGCCATCCATGCGCTTGTGAAGCGTTGCCTCGATCGCCGGCTCCGTCGTGCCCCGCCCGATCCGGCGGCCGCGCAGCCGCGCCGCAATGACCTTGCTGTCGTTGACCACCAGGCAGTCGCCAGCCCGCAACAGGCCCGGGAGGTCGCTGATAGAGCGATCTTCGAACTCCTGCGCCCCGCCCGGCCTCACAACCAGCAGCCGCGCGGCGTCGCGCGGGCTTGCCGGCCGCAGCGCGATGCGGTCGGCGGGCAACTCGAAATCGAAAAGGTCGGTTTTCATGCCTTCCCTTTGTCATGCCCGGCTTTATGCCGGGCATCCACGTCTTGCTGTTTGGCAAGTTTCAAAGACGTGGATGGCCGGGACAAGCCCGGCCATGACACAACAATTGGCGTGCTGCAGGTGGCCTACGCCCCCATCGTCGCCTTGACGATCTTGTCGGGATCCTTGACCGGCTCGCCGCGTTTGATCTTGTCGACGTTGTCCATGCCCTCGATCACTTTGCCCCAGACTGTGTACTGGTTGTCGAGGAAACCAGCGTCGTCGAAGCAGATGAAGAACTGGCTATCGCCGGAATCGGGGTTGCTGGCGCGCGCCATCGATACGGTGCCGCGCACATGCGGCTCCTTGTTGAATTCGGCCTTCAGCTTTTTGCCCGAGCCGCCGGTGCCAGTGCCCTGCGGGCATCCCGTTTGCGCCATGAAGCCGTCGATGACGCGGTGAAACACGATGCCATCGTAGAAACCGTCTTTCACCAGTTCCTTGATGCGCGCGACATGCCCGGGCGCGAGATCGGGCCGCATTTCAATTGTCACGTTGCCCTTGGTGGTCTCCAGCGTCAGCGTATCTTCTGGCTTGGCCATCGTACTCTCCTCACCCTTCACTCTCTCCGTTGGTCATGGCCGGGCTTGTCCCGGCCATCTCGCTTAGGAGAGTTTGTACCCTCCTTATCGGGATCACCGGGACACGCCGCTTCGCGTCGGCCCGGTGATGACGAAATGTGTCAGCGCTCGATGGTGGCTTTCTTCACAAAATCCATCCTCGGAAATTCTTTCGCGAGGTAGGCATTGCCTTCATTCTGAAGGCGGCTCTGGTCCGGACCGCGACCGCGCGGCGCGCCTTCGCCATATTCGGCGTTGAGCGCGTCGACGACGTTCATGCCCGACACGACATGCCCGAACGGCGCGAAACCCATGCTGTCGAGATTGCCGTTGTCGGCAAAATTGATGAACACCTGGCTGGTGCGCGTGCCAGGTCCGGCGGTCGCAAATGTAATCATGCCACGCTTGTTGCTCTGGGTGACCGGGTCGTCGGCAATTTGCGCCGGGCGCCAGCGCGCCATGACCGCCGGATCGCCATTGATGCCGAACTGCACCATGAAACCGGAGACCACGCGGAAGAAACGCACATTGTCATAAAATCCGTTCTTCACCAGATTGTAGAAGCGGTCGGCTCCTTTCGGAGCCCACGCGCGCGTGACCTCGATCACGAACACGCCCTTGCTGGTGTCGAAGCGCGCCTTATAGGTCGCCGGCGCTTGTTCGCGCAGCGCTGCCGGATTGTCGAGTGCCGATTGTCCCCATGCCGGCGCTGCGACCGCGGCCATGGTGAAGACCAATGCGAGCGATAGGATCGTACGACGGTTAGTCATTGCTTTCCTCGGTTCGGGATACGCGCGTCAACGCGCGAATTTTTTCTTCAGGCGCGCTGCGATGGATGGCGGCACGAAGGCGGACACATCGCCACCCATCCCGGCGATCTGACGCACCAATGTGGCGGTGATCGGGCGCACCGCCGGCGAAGCCGGCAGGAAAACTGACTGGATGCCCGGCGCCATGGCCTCGTTCATCCCCGCCATCTGCATTTCGTAATTGAAATCGGTGGTATCGCGCAGGCCCCGCATCAGCAGCGTCGCGCCCGCTTTGCGCGCGGCTTCGATCGCCAGCCCGGAAAAAGGAACGCAAGACAGTTCGCATTTTGCTTCGCGCGCCACCGGGCCGCAGATCTCTTCCAGCATGGCGACCCGTTCTTCAGTGGCAAACAACGGGGCCTTGCCGGGATGGACGCCCACCGCCAGCACCAACCGGTCGGCCAGCCGCACGGCGTGGCGCACCACGTCGAGATGGCCGTTAGTCACCGGATCGAAGGATCCGGCATAAAGTGCGATTCTCGGCATAAATTGGGGTCTAACCCGCCCCTCAAGGCCCCGCAAGGCCGCGCGCTTTTGGCGTTGAACCTTTTCCCCCGCCCCCGCGACCCAAGGTTGAAGGGCGGGGTCTCCAAATGCGCCTATCTGTGACTTCGGTCACAGCGGCGGACCAGGACCTCCCCTAGGGTGATCATCGCCGAGAGCAAAAAACGCTCCGGCGGACACGCCAAAACAGGGGGCTGTCATGTTGAAGTCTCTCGCCGCTATCACGCTTGCGGCCGCCATCGCCGCCGCAATTACCGTTTTGTCGGCGCCCGCCGCGGACGTCGTCGCCAGCCCGCTCCCGCAGCCTGCCGCCGACGCGATCACCGCCTGCAAACAGCGGCCCTGGCCCTACCTCAACTGCGTCGGTACCGAATTTGGCAATCCGCACGTCCGCCTGATCGTCACCGATCGCGTCACCCAATAGCGCCCTTACCCACCGGCCTCTTCGCCGCTAGGCTTCTCCCAACGGAACGTGCCTGAGGGGAGGCTCCATGCGCCGGATTGCTATCGCCATTGCTGCATTGCTGTGGGCCGCTTGCGCCTACGCGCAGGATTACCCCACCCGGCCGATCCGCATCATCGTGCCGACGCCCGCCGGCGGACCCGTCGACGTGATGGCGCGTGTGCTCGCCAACGCCCTGCCGCCGGTGCTCGGGCAGAACGTTTTCATCGAGAACAAGCCCGGCGCCGGCAACACGATCGGCTCGCGCCAGGCGGCTGCCGCCGATCCTGACGGCTACACGCTGATGGTTTCGGCCGCCAGCGGCCTCATCATGAGCCCGATGATCGTCAAGAGCGCCGGCTACGATGCCTCAAGCTTCGCGCCCGTGGCTCTCGTTGCCGAAACCCCGCAGGTGCTCGTGATCAATCCGCAATTGCCGTTTAAATCGATCGCCGAGCTTGTCGCCTACGCCAAAGCCAATCCGGGGAAGCTCAACTATTCGACTGGCGGCGTCGGCACGCTGCCCCATCTCAACGCCGAACTGTTCAAATCGGTCAGCGGGACAAATATTTTGCACGTTCCTTACAAAGGCGGCGGCCCTGCACTCACCGCCGTGGTCGCCGGCGAAGTTCAGATGACGTTCGACACGGTCAGTACGTCACTGCAATTGATCCAGGACGGCAGATTGCGTGCGCTCGCGATTGTAGGACCGAAACGCGCTCCGGAATTGCCCGACGTGCCGGCGATGCCGGAAGTCGGATTTCCCGCCGTCACCAGCGGCGCATGGACCGCGCTGATGGCACCCCGCGACACGCCGCCAGCGATCGTCGCCAAGCTCAACGCCGCCACCAACACGGCATTGAAAGGCGAGCAGATGAAAAATGCGCTCGCCAAGCTTGGCGCGGAGCCGCGCGGCGGCACGCCGCAGGATCTTTCCGATCATATCCAGCGCGAAACGACTAAGTGGAAGCCGATCGTGACAGCGCTGCACCTGCAGGTGGACTGACCATGGATATTTTGTTGGCCATTCGTCACTTACTCACCCGTTCGTCCCCGCGACCCCGCCTCCGCTCGCTTCGCGAGCTTCGGCGGGTCCAAGTCCGCCGAAGCGCGGAGCGCGAAGGCGGAAAGCGGGGACCCAGTCCAGTTTTCGCCAACTGGACTACCACCATAGGCGCGCGAAGCACGCCGTCTTTCGGACGGCTATGCGCGGGAATGAGCGGAGTAGTATGGCTACTTTTCGTGATTGCACTGACAGCGCCGGCCGCCGCACAAATTGCGCCGAGTGCCGCCGAGCTTCAGGCTTATCAAGGCCTGCATGCGGCCGCTGCCAAGGGTGATAGCGCGACAATCGAAAAACTGGCGAAGACAGGAGCTGCGATCGACGCCCGCGACGCACACGGCCGCACGCCGCTGCATGTCGCGGCCTTCATGCGCAAGAATGACGCCGCGCGCGCGCTCATGCGGCTCGGCGCCGATGCCAATGCACTGGAAGCACAGCAATACGATATCGTGACGATCGCCGCCGTCGCCGACGACGTGCCGATGCTGAAAACTGCCCTAGAAGGCGGCTGCAAGGCCACCAACATCACCAGTCCCTATCACGGCACCGCGCTGATCGCCGCCGCCCATCTCGGCCACGACGAAGTCGTGCGCACGCTGATCGCGGCCAAGGCGCCGCTCGATCATGTCAACAATCTGGGCTGGACCGCTGTCATCGAGTTCGATTGTGCTTGGTGACGGCGGCAAACGGCATATCGCGACGTTGAAGGCGCTGATCGACGCCAAGGCCAACATCAATTTGGCCGATAGCTCGGGCGCCACGCCGCTTACGTTGGCAAAACGCCGCGGCTATACTGAGATGGTGGCGATGCTCACTGCCGGCGGAGCGCGCTGATCCAAGTCACAGCCTGTGGCGACGGCCGCGCGTTGTGGTCATGTTTTCCAGCATGAAACCGAAGTGTTGCACGAAGGCGAAGCTGGCATGCACAAGATAAACCGTAGTCGCCGTTAAATAGATCGCCGATACGGCGCGTGGAAACGGCTCGAGCGCATTCAGCATCAGGACAAGGCCGGTCACGACTGCAAAAGCGACATGCAATTGCACGTGCACCGGCGTCGCTTGACCCGTCGCGCGCCTGCGCAGAAACGGATAGCTCGCATTGGCGAACAGCACGACGACGCCGCTGACGATGCTCGATATCTGCCAGACAACGGCGGGCCTGAGATCGTAGGCTGCCAGAACGACCGGCAGCATGGCAGCGTAGGTGACGGTGAAACCCCAGACCATGAACAGCCGCGCCACCACGGCATCAATCGGCAGGAACTTGCCTCCGGCGCTCTGCCGCAAGATCACGACAATCGCGGTGAACCCCACGAAGGTGATGGCGAGCACCGCCAGGGTGAAGAGATAGCCTGAACCGGGTAGGTCCATCGTGCCCGCCCCCGTGGCGCCCAAATTCCGCTCGTCCCCGCGAAAGCGGGGACCCAGAGCAGCTAAACTTAACTGGATTCCCGCCTATGCGGGAATGAGCGGGAGCAAAAAATTATTCACCGTCTTCTTCACTCAACCGCTCAACCGACACCACCCGCTCATCGTCAGCGGTATTGAGCACGATCACGCCTTGCGTCGAACGCCCGGCGATGCGAATGCCCGACACCGGCGTGCGGATCAACTTGCCCTGGTCGGTGACCAGCATGATCTGGTCTGCTTCCTCGACCGGGAATGACCCGACGATCTTTCCGGTCTTTTTGGTGAGCGACATGGCGACGATGCCTTTGCCGCCGCGGCCCGTCGTCCTGTATTCATACGATGAGGAACGCTTGCCATAGCCTCGCTCGGACACCGTCAGCACGAATTGCTCCGCCGCCGAGAGCTCGACGTAACGCTTCTCGCCCAGTTCGATCGCGCCGACGGCCTCCTCGGCTTCGGCCGCTGCCGGCACCTCCTCGTCGCCGACGCCGCGCCGCACCGCGCTGGCGCGCTTGTGATAGGCGGCGCGCTCCTCGGCCGTCACTTCGACATGGCTCAGGATTGACAGCGAGATGACGTGATCCTTGTCGGCCAGCGTGATGCCGCGCACCCCGCGCGACGTGCGCCCCTGGAACACGCGCACCTCCGGCACCGCGAAGCGGATGCACTGGCCGCCATTGGCTGTGAGTAACACGTCGTCCTTCTCGGTGCAGATTTGCACATCGACGATCGACTCGCCGTCTTCCAGCTTCATGGCGATGATGCCGGACGGCCGCACATCGACAAAGTCAGAGAGTTTATTGCGGCGGACTGTGCCGCTGGTGGTCGCAAACATCACATCAAGATTGGCCCACGTCGCCTCGTCTTCAGGCAGCGGCATGATGGTGGTGATGGTTTCACCCTGCTGGAGCGGCAAGATGTTGATGAGAGCCTTGCCGCGCGCCTGCGGCGCCGCGATCGGCAGCCGCCAGACCTTTTCCTTGTAGACCTTGCCGCGCGAAGAGAAATAAAGAACCGGTGCGTGTGTCGAAGCCACGAACAGCCGCGATACGAAATCCTCTTCGCGCACTTGCATGCCGCCGCGGCCTTTGCCGCCGCGGCGCTGTGCGCGATAAGTGGAGAGCGGCACGCGCTTGATGTAGCCCTGGTGCGAGACGGTAATCACCATCTCCTCGCGCGTGATCAGGTCTTCTTCCTCGACATTGCCGGCTGCTTCCGCAATCACGGTCCGGCGTGGCGTGGCGAATTCCTTCTTCACCGCGGCGAGCTCATTCTTAATGATCGTCTGAATGCGCGCGCGTGAGCGCAGGATATCCAGATAGTCGGCGATCTCGGCGGCGAGCTTGTCGAGCTCTTCCTTGATTTCGTCGCGACCGAGCGCGGTCAGGCGTTGCAGGCGCAGGTCAAGGATTGCTTTCGCCTGTTCGACCGAAAGCCTTGCAGTGCCTTTGGAACTGACTTTGTGACGCGGATCGTCGATCAATTCGATCAGCGTGGCCGCCGTGGTTGCCGGCCATTCCCGCTTCATCAACGCTTCGCGCGCCTCGTTCGGGTCCTTGGCGGCGCGGATCAGCTTGATGATCTCATCGATATTAGCGACCGCGATCGCGAGACCGACCAAAATATGCGCGCGGTCGCGCGCCTTGCCGAGCAGGAATTTGGTGCGCCGTGACACCACCTCTTCGCGGAATGCGATGAAGGCGACCAGCAAGTCCTTCAGCGTCATCACCAGCGGGCGGCCGCCGTCGAGCGCGACAATGTTGCAGCCGAACGACGATTGCAGCGGCGTGAAACGATAGAGCTGGTTGAGGACGACGTCGGGCACCGCGTCGCGCTTGATCTCGACCACGACGCGGTAGCCGTCGCGATCGCTCTCGTCACGCAGGTCGGCCACGCCGTCGATTTTCTTGTCGCGCACCAGTTCGGCGATGCGCTCGACCATCGACGCCTTGTTCACCTGGTACGGAATTTCCGAGATAATGAAGGCTTCGCGTTCCTTGCGGACGGTCTCGATCTCGACCTTGCCGCGCATGACGATTGAGCCGCGCCCCTGGCTGTACGCCGAGCGAATGCCATCGCGGCCGAGAATAATTCCGCCGGTCGGGAAATCCGGACCCGGCACGATCTTGATCAGGTCATCGATGGTGAGTGCAGGGTTGTCGATGAGTGCGGTCGCCGCATCGATCACCTCACCGAGATTGTGCGGCGGGATGTTTGTCGCCATGCCGACGGCGATGCCGCCGGCACCATTGACCAGCAAATTCGGGAAGCGCGCCGGCAACACCACCGGCTCTTTCTCGTTGCCGTCGTAATTTTCCTGGAAGTCGACAGTGTCCTTGTCGATATCGTCGAGCAGCGCCATTGCCGGCCGGCCGAGGCGGCATTCGGTGTAGCGCATGGCCGCCGGTGGGTCACCGTCGACCGAACCGAAATTGCCCTGCCCGTCGATCAGCATCAGGCGCATGGAGAAATCCTGCGCCATGCGCACCAACGCATCGTAGATTGCCTGATCACCGTGTGGGTGATATTTGCCCATCACGTCGCCGACGACGCGTGCCGATTTGACGTATTTCTTGTCAGGCGTGTGGCCCTGCTCGTTCATCGAATGGAGAATGCGACGATGCACGGGCTTCAGACCGTCGCGCACATCGGGCAGCGCGCGCGACACGATCACGCTCATGGCGTAATCGAGATAGCTGCGCTTCATCTCCTCGGTGATGGAGACCGGGCGCACATCGGATGGAGTTGCGTCCCCCGTTTTCGGAGGTTCGGTGTCGGCCAAGGCGACGTCCTGCGTGGAATTTTGTTGCGATTTTTGTAGCTGATTTAGCCCCGCTCTGTCACCCGAAATCAGACCCCATACAGGCTAATATCCCCATTTAATTCAATATGTTACATGACCTCGTCAAAGCCGGCATAGACGTGGTTTTCGTAGGCAAAAACGGGTCGAAAACGGCACGACTGGCGTCGCCTTCCTACCGTTCGTCCCCGCACCCGGGTCCGGCTTCGCCGGCCCGAGTGCAGGCTCCAGCGGGGGTACGCGGAGACTGTGGTACTTTGCTCGCCACGCATGCCGCTCGAATTTCTCATCTCCGCGTTCGTCACGCTGGTCGTCGTGGTCGATCCGATCGGCCTCGTCCCCTCCTATTTGGCCATCACTCAAGGCCTGCCCAAACGCGCCCGGCGCAGCGTTGCACTCCGCGCGGCGCTGATCGCTGCGGCGATCCTGACCGGCAGTGCGTTGATCGGCGACTGGCTGCTGCACACACTGTCGATCGGCCTGCCGGCCTTCCGCATTGCCGGCGGGCTTCTGTTGTTTTCCATCGCATCCGAGATGGTATTCGGCGTGCGCATCGAGCGGCAGGCGCGGCAGGCCGAGGAAGCGATCGAAGAACACGTGCGCAACGTGGCCGCCTTTCCTCTCGCAATTCCGTTAATGGCCGGCCCGGGTGCGATCACGGCAAGTATTTTGCTGGCCGGCCGCAGCAATGGTGAGCCCGTGCAGTTGGCAATCCTGCTTGCGGTCATTGCGGCAGTCATCGCACTTTGCTTTGTCGTGTTCACACTGGCGGCACACATTGCAAAATCGCTCGGCGTCACAGCCAATATTGTAGCGTCACGTCTGCTCGGCGTGCTCCTTGCCGCGCTCGCTGTCCAGTACGTGATTGATGGCGCCCGCGCCGCGCTGGCGGGATGATAGCAACGAGTTCGGCTTCTCTCCGTTCGTCCCCGCGAAAGCGGGGACGAACTGAGTTTGTGCTGACTTCCTGACGCTGCTTCCAGCGGAAGTGGAATCACAGCAAAATAAATTCTGCGTAATATCGGCAGCGTCTGGCATCGTAACTGCGAACTTTTACCACCCGGTAATCGGGAATCGGCTAAGCAGCGCGCGGGGCGACGCTCATTCACGGGACGCATTCCCGGCAGGATTGGGTGTCATGACGATCTCGGCAATTTCTTCGTCCAGCGCGTCCTTTGTTTCCACCATTCAAAAAGACCGGCAGGCCTTCAACCAGCTTGCCAACGCCTTGCAGTCGGGCGATCTGACCGCAGCACAAAACGCCTACAATACGCTGGCTTCTTCCCCGATGGCGCAGGGCAACAGCCCGTTCGCTCAGGCGATCCAGCAGATTGGTCAGGATTTGCAGTCGGGCGATGCATCGAGCCTCGCCGACGCGCAAAAGGTGATGTCGTCGCTCCAGCAGGCGCGCGGTCATCATCACCACCATCACGGCGGTGGCGGCGAAGTTTCCGGATCAACGAATTCATCGACCGCGAACGGCATGAACCCAAGCGATCCGGACAGCGACGGCGATACCGTCGGCGCGAACGGCATTGGCCAAATCGCCGCGTCGGATTCCGACAACAAAATCGACATCAAGGCGTGACGCGCGAGTAGCTGCGCGTCGCTGGTTTCGGGGGTGAATCCGCTCGTTCGCGCAATCAGAACGGAATTTCGTCGTCCATGTCGTCGCGCTTGCCACCGGCGCCAGCCGCCGCCATGGCCGGTTTGCGCTCGCGCGAAGCCGTAGGACCGGCCGAGCCGAAGTCGCCGTCGTCGGCCCCTGCACTGCCGCCACCGCCGCCTGCGCGGTCGAGCATGGTCAGCGCAGAATTGAAGCCTTGCAGCACAACCTCGGTTGAATAGCGGTCCTGCCCCTCTTTATCCTGCCATTTGCGCGTCTGGAGAGCGCCTTCGAGGTAAACCTTCGAGCCTTTCTTGAGATATTGCTCGGCAATCTTGGCGAGGCCTTCGCTGAAGATCACGACGCGATGCCATTCGGTTTTTTCGCGCCGCTCCCCAGTGTTCTTGTCGCGCCAGGATTCCGAGGTCGCAACCCGCAAATTGACGATCGGCCGCCCATCCTGCGTCCGGCGAACCTCCGGGTCGGCTCCCAAATTGCCGACGAGAATGACCTTGTTGACGCTACCCGCCATGATGCTCTCCGCGTGGCGATGTGCGTGTGCCGCTTCGCCTGAAGCCGCCGACGCCCGCCGTTTGAGGGTCGCGTGCCGCGCGCACCCATTGAAAACCTGAACTCACCCTAGACCTCGCCAAAGGAGCGACATAGGGGGCGGCAAGCGCGTTTAGCCCTAATCCACAGGGGTTCTGCCGCCCCGGTGTGTTTGACCTTGAATGAGCTCCCGAAATAGTGTTCTTGTTATGTTCTAATCGCTTTCTCCGAGGTTTTCAACCGCTATCCGGGGGACCCGCTGGAAAAATCTGCCCGTTCTTACTACGTCCCCATGAGCAAGCCCGAACGGCCCCGCATTTTGCGGGTCCGCGGGGAGAGCTTTGCCTGACAGGGACTATGGCCGAACGCTCCAGCAAGGCTGCCCGCGACGCCCGCCAGATCACCATCCGCGGTGCGCGCGAGCACAATCTCAAGAACGTCGACGTCGCCATTCCGCGCGACCAGCTGGTCGTGTTCACCGGCCTGTCGGGCTCGGGCAAATCCTCGCTCGCCTTCGACACGATCTATGCAGAAGGTCAGCGCCGCTATGTGGAGTTGCTGTCGGCCTACGCGCGGCAATTCCTCGAGATGATGCAAAAGCCGGACGTCGACCAGATCGACGGATTGTCGCCGGCGATTTCGATCGAACAGAAAACCACCTCGAAGAATCCGCGTTCGACCGTCGGCACCGTCACCGAGATCTACGACTACATGCGCCTGCTGTGGGCGCGCGTCGGCATCCCCTATTCGCCCGCCACCGGCTTACCGATCGAAAGCCAGACCATCTCGCAAATGGTCGACCGCGTGCTGGCGTTGCCGGAAGGCACACGCATCTATGTGCTGGCGCCGGTCGTGCGCGGCCGCAAGGGCGAATACAAGAAGGAACTCGCCGACTTTCTGCGCAAAGGCTACCAGCGCGTAAAGATCGACGGCGTCTTCCACGAGATTGGCGATGTAAAGCCGCTCGACAAGAAATTTACCCACGACATCGATGTGGTGGTGGACCGTCTTGTCGTACGCGGCGATATCGGCACGCGCCTGGCGGATTCGCTTGAGCAATGTCTGAAGCTGGCCGACGGCCTCGCGGTGGTCGAACTCGCCGACACCAAAGCGAGCGGCGCGACCGCCAACCGCGGCCGCAATGCGAACGCCGAACGACTGATCTTTTCCGAGAAATTCGCCTGTCCGGTCTCCGGCTTCACCATTTCGGAAATCGAACCGCGGCTGTTCTCGTTCAACAATCCGTTCGGCGCCTGTCCGGAATGCGGTGGCCTCGGTGTCGAACAGCATATCGATGCGGATCTTGTGATCCCCGACCGCGATGCCAGCTTGCGTAAGGGCGCCATCGCGCCCTGGTCGAAATCATGCTCGCCCTATTACACGCAGACGCTCGACGCGCTCGCCAAGCACTTCCGTTTCACGCTTGATACCAAATGGAAGGACCTGCCGAAGAAAACGCAGGATGCGATCCTCTATGGCTCCGGCGAGGACGAGATCAAATTCGTCTATGACGACGGCCTGCGCGGCTACACGACGAAGAAGCCGTTCGAGGGCGTCATCACCAACCTCGAGCGCCGCTTCAAGGAAACCGAGAGCGAGTGGGCGCGCGAGGATCTACAGAAATATTTCACCGACGTGCCCTGCAAGGCCTGCCACGGCGCGCGGCTCAAGCCGGAAGCACTCTGCGTCAAGATCGGCGGGCAGAACATCTCGCAGGTGGCGGAACTCTCGGTACGTCGCGCCGGCGAATGGTTCACCGAGATTCCGAAGCAGCTCAACGCGCAGCAGAACGAGATCGGCACGCGCGTGCTCAAGGAGATCCGCGAGCGGCTGAAATTCCTGGTCGACGTCGGGCTTGATTATCTCACGCTCTCGCGCGCCTCCGGCACGCTCTCCGGCGGCGAAAGCCAGCGCATCCGGCTCGCCTCGCAGATCGGCTCCGGCCTTACCGGCGTACTTTATGTGCTCGACGAGCCGTCGATCGGCCTGCACCAGCGCGACAATGCGCGCCTGCTCGAAACCCTCAAACGGCTGCGCGACCTCGGCAATACAGTCATCGTGGTCGAGCACGACGAGGACGCCATCCGCACGGCCGACCATGTGCTCGATATCGGCCCGGGCGCCGGCATCCATGGCGGCGAGATCGTGGCCGAAGGCCAGGTTGACGATCTCATCGCCGCACCGAAATCATGGACCGGAAAATATCTCTCCGGCGAACTGTCGGTGCCGATCCCCGAGCGGCGCCCGCGCTCGCGCCGCGCGCTCAAGGTCGTCAACGCTCGCGGCAATAATCTCAAGAACATCACAACGGAAATCCCGCTCGGTCTGTTCACCTGCGTCACCGGCGTCTCCGGCGGCGGCAAATCCACGCTGCTGGTCGACACGCTCTATGCCGCGGTGGCGCGCAAGCTCAACGGCGCTTCGCTCGCCCCTGCCCCGCATGATCGCATCGAGGGCCTCGAGCACATCGACAAGATCATCGACATCGATCAATCGCCGATCGGCCGCACGCCGCGGTCGAACCCGGCGACCTATACCGGCGCCTTTACGCCGATCCGCGAATGGTTTGCGGCGCTGCCCGAGAGCAAAGCGCGCGGCTACGAGCCGGGACGCTTCTCGTTCAACGTCAAAGGCGGCCGCTGCGAGGCCTGCCAGGGCGACGGCGTCATCAAGATCGAGATGCACTTTCTGCCCGACGTCTACGTCACTTGCGATGTCTGCAAGGGCAAGCGTTACAACCGCGAGACGCTCGAGGTGCTGTTCAAGGGCAAGTCGATCGCCGACGTGCTCGACATGACCGTGGAAGAGGCGCTCGAATTCTTCAAGGCGGTGCCGCGCGTGCGCGACGTGCTGGCGCTGCTGCATCGCGTTGGTCTCGACTACATCCATGTCGGCCAACAGGCCACCACGCTCTCAGGCGGCGAGGCACAACGCGTCAAGCTCGCCAAGGAGCTGTCCAAACGCGCCACCGGCCGCACGCTCTATATTCTCGACGAGCCCACCACCGGCCTGCATTTCCACGACGTGGCCAAGCTGCTCGACGTGCTGCACGAGCTCACCGACACCGGCAACACAGTGGTGGTGATCGAGCACAATCTGGAAGTGATCAAGACCGCCGACTGGGTGATCGACTTGGGGCCCGAAGGCGGCGACGGCGGCGGCGAGATCGTCGCGTCAGGCACGCCGGAAGATATTGTGAAGGTGAAACGCAGCTACACCGGGCAATTTCTGGCGCCGGTGCTGGGACGACCCGACGCGGCGGAAGAAGAGGATCGAGGCGGCGGAGTAGCTAGTCACATAGCTGCCTACATCGAAAGACAGCGCCTACACCGTCTGCTAGTTTGGCACTTAACGGCATGAAAAAATCAGCCTGAAGCGTTTCTATTCTGGGGGGATCTATGCGCACTTCGATTTCAATCGCTGCAATTTCTGCTGCGCTGCTCATCTTTGCCGCCGACGCGGCTTTGGCCCAAACATCCGCCCCCATGACCAAGCGCGCCTTGCTCCAGCAGGACCGCGCAGAGTGTTCGAAACAGGTCTCCCGCTATCAGGCCGACCTTTTCCTCGAGTGCATGGCGAACCGCGAAGCCGCGCGCAAGGCAGCCGCGAAAAAGCAGGCTGCCGAAGAACGTGAGGCCAACAAGAAAAAGGCGACGCAAGATTTTGAGACAGCCGCCAAAGAGCACGACGCCTTGAACAAGGAACGGCTCGCGCATATCGAACAGGAGCGCGTCAAACGCGCCGACTGCAAGAAGCAGGCCGCCGACCAGAAACTTCATTTCGTGAAGCGGCTGCGCTTCATCGAGAAGTGCGTCGCGGCGAAATAATTTGCGGCCGGTTTGCTAAAACCGCGACGGGTTACGCCAGCGCGCGTTTAATTCTTTTATCGCCTGCTCGCGGCTCACCGCATAACCGCGGTTTTGCGTGCTGTCGGGATCGCGCGCGGTGATGACCCAAAACCACGGCGTGCCGGGTGGCGCCTGCGAGGTCAGCGTGATGCGGCCGACCTGCGCCTTGCCGTCAAACACATCGTAATCGTCTGCCGACCATTCGCCGCTGGGATTTTTTGACGTGCGGACGAGGTCCAGCATCGCGCCGCGCGGTTATTTCCGCCCCATGAGCCAGGCGCCGACGATCAACACAACGCCGAGGCCGCCTGACAGTAGTCCATGCTTGACGCGAATGCGCGCGAGACCCGCTTCGTGTCCGGGGAAGAAGCTTGGCAATGCGTCTGCCGGCATCATGAAATAAATTGCGGCAATCACAATCAGCACCAAACCGAGAATAAGAACGATGTTTTTCATTGCAAGTCTTCCCTGTTACTATAGCCCGGTCGCGAAGCGCGCCATCACGACGATAATCGCGACCTGCATTGTACCCTGCACCGCCACCACGCGCACATAGGTTTTCATCCAGCGCGCGATTTTTTCCGCGTCCGGCTGCGGCTTCTGCACCTCAAAATAAAGCCGCAGGTTGGTCGGCAGCAGATAGCCCAGCCCCTGCACGGTGAGCACGGTGACGATGGCCAGCGCGGCGATCACCCACCAGAACTCAGGATAGGACACGTCGAGAAAGCCCATGCGCACCGCCAGGAACCAGCCGGCTGTTGAGGTGATGGTCGACAGTGTCGGCATCAAAATCAGCGTGCGCGGAATAAGTCCTGCGATGATCGCGCGCCGTGTTTCGAACGACACCTTACGCAGCACCGGGCCGACGATGAAGCCCATGAACAGATCGATGCCGGTCCACAACGCGCCGGTCATCACATGCACGAAATTGAGAAACCACAGGCTGGGGCTCAGGATTGCGGCAATCATTGCGACAATCGCGGCCGCCGCTGCGACGAGATACCAAGGCCGCAATGGATTGGCGGCGCGAACAGGCGGCGCGGTCAGCGTGGTGTCGGCCAAAGCGATCGTCCCTGCGTGATTGCGATCGACCGTAGCGGGGCAAACCCTCGCTTGCCAAGAGACCTATCAAGAGGTGGTAGGGCCGGCGTCAGGCGGCTTGCGCCACGGCCTCATCGCGGGCGTGATCGTGTCCACTGTTCTGGTGGTGGTCCACGCCGTAGTCGATATCAATCTGGAACAGGAGCAGCGCGCGTCCCGTGATCGGGGCTGCCATTGAGCACGCCCTCGATATCGGCGATCTCGCGCTTCAGAATTTCGATTTCCTCGCCGTTCAAGTCGACGTCACCAACCGCAATCTGAGCATCGGTCTCCAGCGACTTCAGAAATTGCCTGAGCCGGGCCAGATCGACATTGAGGGGCGCCTTGACCATGGCTCAATCTTAATCCCCGCCCCCCGTGCGCAAAGCGGTTATCCACTCACAAATGCATCACGGCGTTTTTCTTCTGTGGATGACGGGCGGGACGGAACCAAGCCCCGCTCAGGCAGCAGGACCGCCTACCCCTCGCCTTCAATGCGGCCCGCAGCGTAAACTCAGGCCAACAAGCAGGTACAAGGAGCAGACCACCATGGCGGGCAAGACCATCCAGATCCACGGACGCACGGGCAGCGATTTCGATTGCTATCTCGTCATGCCACAGGCTCCGGGCCCGGTGCCGGCGGTGGTGCTGGCCAGCGCCGTCCATGGCGTCGACAAGGACCTGCGCGATCTTGCCGACGAATTTGCCTCGCACGGCTTTATCGCAGCCGCGCCCGATCTGTTCTGGCGCACGATCCCCGGGCCGCTCACCCGCGCCGACGGCG
Organism: uncultured Alphaproteobacteria bacterium; assembly: GCA_963810125.1. Taxonomy (GTDB): domain Bacteria; phylum Pseudomonadota; class Alphaproteobacteria; order Rhizobiales; family Xanthobacteraceae; genus Pseudolabrys. The sequence goes on along the minus strand of CAWEMK010000008.1, from coordinate 106,070 downwards.
AACTCACCGGCAAACGCTCGCAGCCGCGGCCCGAAAAAATAAAGACCGGTGAAGCAGACATTGCCGACACGCTCGACATGCTGCGCAAGCTGCCGGAGTTCAATGGGCGCGCCGCCGTCATGGGATTTTGTTACGGCGGCCCCTACGCCATCATCGGGCCGAAGCGGCTCGGCTATGCCGCCGGCATTTCATGCCACGGCACCCGCATGCAGGATTACATCGGCGAACTCGACGGCGTTACCGCGCCGATCTGCATCATCTGGGGTGACGAAGACAACCAGGCGCCGCCGGACGTGCTTGAAGCCTATCGCAAGGTGCCGCCCCGCATGAGCAATGTGGAGCTGCACATTTTTCCCGGCGTCAAGCATGCCTACATGATGCCGGATGCCGGCGCCGCTTACAGCACGCAGACGCGCGATTTTTCCATGGCGCGCGCACTCGCCATCCTCGGCGATTTGCGTGGCGGCGGCGAGAGAATGCGTAAGGCGTCGTGAACCGTTGGACGGCGTGACCGCCTATCGCTTTGTCATGCCCGGCCATAGCCGTCCGAAGGACGGCGTGCCTTCGCACGCCTATGTGCCGGGCATCCCGATAAGCAAGGCACGGCCGTGCGTCCCCAAGCGGGATGGCCGGGACAAACCCGGCCATGACGGACGAAAGCTACGCCGCCTGCGCGGTGAGCTCCTTATCCTTCGCGTCGGCGCGTTGCGCCGCCGGCCGCGCCGCGATGCGGGCGGCATAGTCGAGAAATTCCTTCCGTTCGGGAATGAGTTTGAAAATCGTGCCCCAGCGAATGTTGGCGCCGATCACAACATCGGCGGCAGTGAACTGATCGCCCATCAGCCACGGACCTTTCTCGACTGCTTTCGCGACCACGTTCATGGTGGTGTCGAAATCGCCATAACCGAGCATCGCGCGCCGCGCCTCTTCCTTGCGCGGGGCTGCGCGGTCGATCACGGCGGGTTCAAAACAGCCCGGCCCGAAAAACAACCACTTCAGATAGATGCCGCGTTGTGGCGCGCCTACCGGAATATTCAATTTCTTGTCCGGAAATTCGTCGGCAAGATACGTGCAGATCGCGGCCACCTCAGTGATCACGGTATCGCCGTGCCTGAGCGCTGGCACCTTACCCATCGGATTGATGGCGAGGTAATCGGGCTTCATGTTTTCACCCGCGCTCAGCTTGATGAGCTTGATATCGTAGGGCTGGCCTATTTCCTCCAGCATCCACAGTACGATCGAGGAACGGGAGGGCGAGGCGTGATAGAGGGTGATTTTGGCCATGCAACACCTTGTCAAATATTGGATTTCAACCGAACGTCAGCGATAGCGCGCAAATGTGCAGGGAAAATGACCGATGTCCAATAACGTTCACGACAACAGCGAGCGCCATCGCTTCGAGCTCGACGCCGACGGCCATGTTGCATTCTCTAATTACAAACGCGCGGACGGCGTGCTCACCATCCTCCATACAGAGGTACCGAAGGAGCTCGAGGGGCGCGGCATCGGCTCGGCGCTGGTGCGCGGCCTGCTCGAGATTGCCCGCGCGCAAGGCCTAAAAGTCCAGGCGGTGTGTCCCTTCGTGAAAGCTTATCTCGATCGTCACCCCGAATACGCCGACTTGCTGTCATAGGCGGCGCGATACGCCCGATGCGCAAACGGTCGGTGACAGTCAACGACAAAATGCAGAAGGGCTATTGCTATGTCCGGATCGCCCCGTCCGGCCGCGGCTTTGATGCCGAATTCAACCCGCAACTGACGCCGGCGCAAATGCTCAGGCTTGGGGTGTTCGGCGGCAAATACATGACCGACTGCCGGCGCGAATTTCCGCAATCCTGGTTCGCAAACGCAAAGCTGTCGCCGCGTGGCTACGATATCGACTGCAATTTCTTCGGCATAGATGCCAGCCAGTCCCTGTCGGAATGGAAGCGCAAAGGCTGGATCCATCCCGACGATCCGCGCGGCTGGTTTCAATGGTACTGCCGCTACTACACGGGCCGCCGTATGCCGGACGAAGACCGGCGGCAGATCAAACGCTGGAAGGCGATCCGCCGGCACGTGCGCCAGGTGCAGAAACATTGCGAGCCCGGCGACCTGCTCTGCCGCCGCCGCCAGCGGCAGGCGCTGCTGCACTGGGCCTATGACAGCCGAAAGATTTGACGTCCTTATTCCGCTGCAACGGCGCGCGTTCGCACTGAACGCGCTTTCCAGCGCCCCATCACCGCGTCGATGACGACAACCGCAAGCCCGGCACCGAGCACCTGCCAGCCGGGCCGGATGCCGACGTCGAAGTCAAAGATCATGCCAAGCACCAGCAGCGGAGAAACATGAAACGCGATGGCGATGCCAACCGCTTCGCCGATGAATGTGATGATTGATACGACAACAGTGAGCATCAACAGGCTTTGCGTCGACAATTCGCTTGTGTCCTGCCACCACGCCAGCAGGCGGTAGGCGATCAGCCAGAAAAACAGACTGGCGGCGAAAGTGGGCACCGTCACATCGGCTTTGGTCTGCTGGAAATAGTGAACGAGCGCGAACAGCGCGATTCCGTAAATAATCTGGTGCAGCCGCCGCCAGCGCGACGCGCCGAGGCGACGCACCATGCCGTCGGTCGATGTGGCCGCAAGCGTCGCAAGGCCGAGCCACGCCGTTGCGCCGATGATCAGATAAACACGGTGGGTGATTTCGTGCACGGCCTTGCCGACATCGTAGCTCTGGTCGGCGAAAAACAGCGTGAGATGCGCCGCAATATAGCAAAAGGCCCCTACTCCGAGCATGCGCCGGATATCGATCAGATTGCCGTAGCGAAAAATGCGCCGGAACGGCGTCACGGCCAGCGTCAGGCCCAGAAAGACCAGCGCCCAGAATCCGGCGCGGTGGATCAGATCATTGAGCGGGCGTGCGCCATGCGCGATTGTATCCGCTTCCAGCATCGCCTTGGCGAGCGGCAGCAGCAGGATCGCAAGCGTCGCGATGCGCAGAGGCGATAGCCGCCCGCGCCGGTCGCGCCAAAGTTGCCAGGAAGCACCTGCGGTCGTCGCCATCGAAACCTTCATTGCATGCGTAGTTTTACCAATTCCATCCGCTGCATAACGGGTATACCGCACCGCACAACGTAGCTACACAACCGCAGCGTTCGTGCTAGCATTTTGCAGTCGCTTTGATTCGTCACAATCGATCAAAAGCGTGCGTGCGGACAAAGGCATCGCAACGGACCAACATCCGGCGGGCCGCCAATTACGGGAGACGGACGAGGAGCAGTTCAAGACGCCACAGCAACGCTGCGCCGGGAGGTTTTAATGGAGGCCACCGATGTCGCGAACACTGTTTCGCTCGCTGCTTGCCTTTGCGCCCGCGTTACTTGTCAGCACCACAGTTCTTGTCAGCACCACTGTCACATTCGCGCACGATAGTTGGATCAATCGCGGTGGGTTCAAGAACACCGCGGGCGAATGGTGTTGCGGCGACTACGACTGCAAGAGCTACACACGCACGTCCTCGACAGCCACGGGTTGGATGATCGAGGGCGAGCTGGTGCCGTTCGATGAAGCGATGCCGGTGGCACCCCCCGACGGCCAGCTGACGATATGCCGGCGACCCGACGGAACGCGGCGCTGCGTTTTCGGACTAAAGCCCGGGCTGTAAGGGAGATTTTGTCAAACAGGAACGTGCGCGCCGGATCACGGTGCGCACTCACCCATTCGTTTGTCAGATCATTCGCGATCGACGGGCTCAGCGCCTTTTTGCAATATCAGCGCGATGATACCGGCTGTTCCAATCAGGATAAAAGCAGCCCCGACGTTGTCGTGACCCACGAAATCGGCAATCGCTGCAAGGACAATGGCGCAGAACCCGAGTGACACGCCCCAGAGGCCGAGCCAGTCGATCGCTTCAATCGTTTCATGTTTGCGAGGACGCACGGTCTCGGCACGCGCCTTTGGCCGCAACTGAATTGGCATCGCAAAGTCTCCATGGTTGCTGCGACCCCCACCCAGCATTTTGTTACGCAATTTCCGTGCCGCTTTGATTTAACGCAAGTATCGTTTTCCGGTTCCTTACAGACCGTGACGTAGAATCTTCGCGTAATTGACTCAAATTCTCGGCAGCGGCCGGCCACCGGACACTTTCGACGGTACCTTTACCCAGGCTTCACCGTCGAGCACGACATCGCCGCTCACCGAGCAGGTGCATGTCAGCCGGGCTCGGGTTTTTTCGGGCAACAGCTCGGCAACCACGACATTGACGTCGACCGTATCGCCGATTTTGACCGGTGCGCGGAAATTCAAGGTTTGCGAAATGTAGATGGCGCCCGGGCCTGGAAGCCTGGTACCCAGCACGGCCGAGATCAGGCTGGCTGTATAAAGGCCGTGCGCAATGCGCGTACCGAACGGTGTCTTGGCGGCAAAATGCTCCGACAAATGAATTGGATTGCGGTCGCCGGTGACCGCGGCAAATCCCACGACATCGGCAGCGTCGATTGTTTTATGGAGCGTCTCGGTCATGCCGACCGAGAGGTCCTCAAAATATAAGAGGCGTAATTCCAGCGGATTCAATTGACTCTCTGCACGTCCCTAGGGCTCCGGCTTGGGACGCCGGATCCACACGATCACAAGAACCACCAGGCAGCCAACGATGGCGGCTGCAAACGTCGCGGCAAATGCCCAATTGCTTAGTTCCATTTTCAGCGCCCTCCATTCGGCATCTCAACCTCGTCTATAGCACGGAATCCCGACGTTTAGGGGTGTCAGACCTTGTTAAGCGGCGAGGGCTACAGCTCTAAAGGCGACCGTTCTCAAAATCCGGCCTGCTGCGCTTTCGATGACCCGGGTCATTGAACGGCAGGACGCAGAATTTGAGGACCTATTCAATCAAACAAACCAGGAGGGGCGACCATGAAAAAAGCAGTGCCGGAGAAAATGTTCAACGACGATCAATCCAGATTGACGACGCTTCGCAATTGGGTGCTTGAGAATGAGGTCACCGAGATTGAGATGAGCGAACGACAATTCTGGAATTTCGCGCATCTCCAGCCGATCTCCGAAAAACCATGGGTAACATTCATGGGCCGTCAGTTACGGGTGCCGATGATGCCTGCCGGCGCGCAAAAGTGTCTCGGGATCGACGACAAAAAGGCTCCAGGCTCCATTTGAGCATGCGGCACAGATGACGATGGCATGTGCTCGTGTCTTAAAACTGGTCGGGCCGCTTAGTCTTGAATTCGTTTGATACAGTGATATTGCCGTCCCCTTGGCATTTGCACGACATCAATCGACGGTATCGCACTGAGACAACTGCCAGTAACTTCTAAAATTTGATCGGCTGGACACGTGTTGTTCTCAACAAGGACTTTCTGTCCGCAAGATAATTGGTTTGTGTCGGGTTCTTTCTTCAGTGTCTGAGCGCCCGCCGGCACGACATAAGCGACGCCGACGGCGATAACGATCAATAGCTTGGCCGACCGAGTTCCCATCGGCATTACCTATGGGCGCATCAACTCACTGAGTCTATGAAAACCATCTCAGCGCTCGTTCTGAAATAGGGCGACGGCCAAAATCACATATCCTCGACAATGACAACGGCAGCGTCTTGTTATTACCGCCCGAGTACACAGTTACAATAAGTACCTAATTTGTATTTAGGTCATTTTGAAAGGATACATACTATGACGGATCCTACTTCATCCAATGAACCGCAGAAGCCCGCAACGCCTGCTCCGACTCCGCAGCAGCAGACGCAGGGTGATCCGAAGCCGAATACCGACAAGCCGGCTGGCCAGCAGCAGCAAAAGTAGGCTGCGCGACCATTCACGAATCGAGGCCCGGCCTAGCGCCGGGCTTTTTATCGCCGCGGGAGAGGAAATCATGCTAATCTGCCCGCGTGGCGGACAAGGTCCGCAGAAAGGCACTTATGCGCATATTCATTTTCAAATCGGATAAAAGCCCGAACTTGCGTGCGTTTTCGGACGATCAGGAAGGTGAAAAGTTGCCGGCGCAATTCCGGCCCTGGCACGCGGTCGGTGTTGTCCGGGCGGATTCAGCGCCTCCTCACAATTTAAACCGCGACCTGATTGAAGCGTCAATCACCAGTGACGGCTTCCAATTGTGGCGGATGAAAAAGCAGGCGTAGCGCCTATGTGCTTGCTTCCGTCTCCGGTAACTCGACTGGCGTGTACACGCGTGTGATCGGTTCAAACACCGTAACCCGAATCGCGGGATAGGTTTGTTTGAGTTTTGAGCCCGCAGCGAGGGCTTCCGCCTCCGTCTCGTATCGCGCCTTCGACTTGCCATCGACGGTCAGGAAAAAGCCGTCGGCTGGCATCGTGTTCGCACGAAGGTTTGTTGGTTTCTTTGCTTCTTGGCTCATCGCCTATTCCTGTTAGGTGTCGTTCGGCGCCACACAATGAAATTCAAATATCTTCAACATTGAGATCGTACGTACCCCTTCGCCCCCGGGCGTAGACCTTCGCGGCAATCGAATAGATACGCTCGCGGTTGGTGTCGAAGGCTTGCAGGATATCGATTGCATCGAACCGGAGGTTCGGCTGCATCTGCTTTAACGTATCCGCCATGATAAAGAACGAGTTCTCCATGGAGCGGTCATATCCCCAGAAGCGAACCGCCCGCCGTGTGGCATCGTAGCTGCGGCTACGATTCGGAAAATTGATCGCCATGTTTGCTGTCCGGCATATCGATTAAACCAGAAACATCTGGAAAATGGGTATCATTCAAACAACGCCTTTATGTGGCGACGAATTGCCATAAGCACAGGGGCAGACGCTCGTCCGAGCGAAATAAACCTCTCCCGCAGGTATGCGTGGTACGGAGCCAATTAACCCCCCAAATCATCAGACAGCACGATAAACGTCGCAATTCGGCCTGATCGTCCCCATATACGATGAGCAACATCCGACAGGCAGAATCAACGACGCCGTCGAGCGATAAAGCGCTCGGCGCCTGCCGCGCAGGGAGAATCCCATGTTCACGGCAAAAAAATTCCGCGAGAAAGCGGCAGAATCCGCCGAATCGCTCAAGCACACCGACGTACCGAGCGAGATCCGCAAACTCGAGCGATCAAAAGAAAGCTTCTCTGCGTTGGCGGAAAACGAGGATTGGCTGGCGACCAATTTCGACAAGATCATCCACGCGCCTCGAACACCGCCTGCCGATGACGGCGCCGGAACGCTTGTGGCGCACGTGGCCGACGCTGATGTCGAAGAGCGTATTCTGCGTTGTCTCGGCGCCGCCGTTATCATGCAGTGGAACACAATTCCAACGAAGCTCCAGCGAGAGCTCTTCGACACCGCGGGTTCGGTGGGCGACGTATTGAAATCATCCGAGCTGCGAGCGCAAATTGCACGCTTTCTGCACAAACAAAAAGATGAAGTAAGCTCTGTCTGGTGCGTTTCCAAAAAAGTGACGAAAGGAACACCTGGTGGCACATAAGCTCAAAATCGGCCAGATCGTCGAACTTGCGCCTCATATACTTCGATCAACGGCGCAAGGCCCCTATGAAATTCGGCATCTCATTCCTGCCTCGGACCGAGATCCTGAAGAACCCCGCTATCGCATCAAGAGTACCGTCGAAAAATATGAGCGGGTTGCACCAGAAAGCGATCTCACGCTTTCAGTGAGTGTATTTGCCTGAAGCGATAAGTGAGCAGGTTGAGTGGCGACGGAAGTTTCGTCTTTCCGCCACTCACGCCGCCTGATCCCGCAGATGGGCCGCGGCAAGATCGACCGGATCCACATTGACCATTTCGATCGAAGACGGCTGGCCCGCGTCGGCGGGCAGGAAGATCAGTGTGGCGACACGCCGATAGACCGGGAATGACATCTCCTCGATCAGTTCCTCGTCGGTCACCACCTCATAATCGCCGGCCGCGAGCCGCCGTTCGACGCCTTTGAGCGAAAAGGGATGCCGAAACGTCAGTGTCACCCGTTTCGTGCGTATAGCCATTACAATGTCCTTGTTGCCGAAGGGTCTCAGCGGACCTTGCCGAGGCATTCCTTCAGTTTGTCAATTTCAGATTGGACGGCTTGCTCAAGGCTATTTCGGTCAGTCACCGCAGACCGCGGCGAGAAACGATCACCCAAGGATTGTTCACGTCCCTTCCTCTGGTCGGCAACGCCTTTCTTGTAGTCGGCTTTTATTTTTGCAACCGCGCGCGTGTAGTCCTTGATGCAAATGTCGGCCGCGGAACATTGCGGACATTCCTGCGCATTTGCAGCGCTGCCAAACAGAACGATCAGGATGAAAAGTATTCTCATGCTGGCCCGCTTTTTTGCCGTCCCGCGCTGCTAACCGATGCGGCTTGAGGCAATCTACGGAACTGCGACGCCTCTTACTTCCAGACAATGGCACTTGGGGCATTCAAAGGTATACACGTCACGGCCCGGCCTCTCCAGCTCAACTCCGATCAAAACCAATTCCAGTTCGCAGTTCGGACAAACAATGAGCGGCGGCGCGGGAGGGATCGTTGCCATTGAGGCTTTATCCATAGCAATGACAGTGCGCTTCCCCCACCCGAATAGCGAGGCCTAAAAGCCCGGTTTAAGGCCACCTCACCATCACAACAACGGACAAATCGCGCTGCCGGTCGTGCCGACAGACGCCTAGCGTTTAGAACGGCGGCGGTAGAATCCCGCCACGACCCAAGCCGCCACAAACCAGAACAGAAACGCCGCAAGCATCGGCCCGATCGCAAGAGCGAGATATTTGGCAACGATCGGACCGAGAGGAAGGACGTAATCAAAGTTCAGTCCCTTCGCGAAACAATCAAAGGGACTGCCGAGCGCCGGCTCGGCCCTGCGCGCTTCAACGCAAGCATCCTGGATCGCCGCAAGAGATCGCGGCGCAACGACGGCACTATAGAAAAGCCAGCCGACGACAGCCGCCCAAAATGCCGATGCGACAATCCAAAGCCTGAAAAAACCCAGTTTCCAATTCATACGTCCCCCGTCGCTGAAATTCTGCCGTTCCTTTGTGACCTTGCCAAGCGCCATTCGTACGTTTCAGCACCTGCGCCGTCCGCGGCCTGCCCGCGCATCAGTATTTCCCCGTCTTGCCGGACCCGGCGCCAGTAAAATAAAGCATCCACATGCGCAACGTTTCCGCGACCGGCGAGTTAGAGGGGTGGCGGCTGAGTTGGATGATCTTGAAAGAACTTACGGCCCGGCCCCGGTGTTTCAATTTGAAGTCGCACCGTTATTTTCTGGAAACCATACGTGCCATGATCCTCATTCGTCTTGCCATCAGTATCTTCGCCTTGATGTTGATCGGAACAGCATTTTCACTAAATGTGGTGCAAAACGAACAAGGTCCCGCCTCTGCCGAATCTGCGATGATTACGCGTCAATAGACGGTTTGCGGCACAGCCCCCACAGCACGCCGATCAGCACCACGTTGCCGAGCGCAAAAAGCGTCAGCACACCGACCGTCCAGTCAGAGCCATTGGCTTCAATCAGCAACGCGCCAACCGACGGCGCGAACGCCTGTACGATCAGACTTGGAAAGGCGAGCTTGCCCATCAGGCGCGGAAAACGCACGGGCCCGAACAAGGCCAGAGGCAGCGTGCCGCGTCCAATCCACGAAATTCCGTAGCCCGCACCATACAACAAGATCACCAAGAGCAACGCAGGCACGGCACCGAACAACAGCAGCAGCCCGACGGCCATCAACGTGCACGACGCAATCATGGTCCAGATCGGGTGATAGCGGTTGCCGAACAGGCGTTCCACGATACGCGCGCCAACTTGCGCCGGGCCGAACACCGTGCCGAGCGTCACCGCCGTTGCAAAGTCCAGTCCCCTCGCCTGCAGAAAAATCAGCAAATGCACCACAACGATCGAGCCGATGCCGGCCGCGATCGAAAGCACGACGGCCAGCAGTCCGAAGATAAGCGCTTCGTTATCGATCGATGATGACCCAGCGGGAGAATCAATCACGCCCGCGTCCGTATTTTTTGACCCTGCGCGCGGCGGCACGCGCCGCACGACCGACATTTGCAGCGGCAGCGCCACAAGCACGTGCAGGGCCGCGTAGATGAAGCAGGCGCTGCGCCAGCCCACATGCTCGATCATGAAAGCGCTGAGCGGCCAGCAGATGGTGCTGGCGAAGCCGCCGAACAGCGTGAGATTGGTGATCGGGCCGCGTGCTTCGCTGCCGTACATGCGGCCGAGTGCGGCAAAGACCGCATCGTAAAGCCCGGTACCCATGCCGATGCCGATCAATACCCAGGCGAACAGATAAATCGGCAGTGCCGGCGCGAGGCCTACACCGGCAAGGCCTGCGGCGTAGAACGTGGAGCTGGCCAGCAGGACAGGACGTCCACCACGCGCATCGATGACGCGGCCAACCTGGGGTGAGATCAGCCCAGCAGTGAGCAAGCCGATTGATGTGCCACCGACAACCCAACCGAGCGACCAGCCGGTCTCGGCAACAATCGGTTCGGCGAACACGGCGGGAAAATAGAACGACGTCCCCCAAGCCAGGATCTGGGCGATGCCCAGCGCGGTAATGACGACGCGGCGGTCAAGCGAGCGCGCCTCTGCCGTTAATTCCAAAGGGTGGCGTCCTTAGTTCGCCGGCTCCATGCCCTTGGATTTGAGCACCGCAGCCGCCTCGGCACCAGAGAACACCTGCATAAGCGCCTGCGCGGCGGCCTTGTTCTGCGTCGACGCGCTCAACCCCGCCGCATAGGTCGTTGTGTTCTGGATTTCTTTTGGCAGCGGGCCAACCAGCGCCGCACCCTTCACCGGCACGATTTCGCTGATCTGGTGCAGTCCGAGTTCGGCTTCCCCGCTGACAATGAGGTCGGCAACGTGACCGCCTTTTTTGAGCTTGGCTTTCGGCCGAACCTGGTCGGCAATGCCGAGCCGCTCGAGCAGCTTGTCGATGTAGATGCCGCTGGAGCCACCGCTCGCGGGGTCGATATAGGCGACGGACTTGGCCGCGAGCAACGCGCGTTTGAAGGCATCCACGGTGCTGATATCCGGTTTGGCCGCGCCCTCCTTAACGACCACGCCAACACCGACGCTTGCAACGTTGACGCTGGTTCCGGCAGCAATCTTGCCGCTGGCGGTCAGCTCCTTGAGCACCGCAGGCGTGATGACGGCGACGTCAAAGGCCTGGCCGCTCTCGATCTTCGTCTTGAGGCCTCCAGCCGTGTCGTTATCGATAATGACCGTATTGCCGGTCTGCTTTTCGTAGGCGGGCACCAAAGCCACCACGACCTGTTTGAACGCCCCGGCGGTCAACACCTTGAGTTCGGCCGCGGGTGCCGGCGCCAAGGCGCCGGAGCTCAGCAAGGCTGTAACGACGAGAGTGCGCCAGATATGCGAATTCATGAGGCTTGGTCTCCAGATTTCGGAGCCTAACCTACACCAAGTTCGCCTGTTTCGCCGAAAAGCACACGATTTGTGCGACGCCGCAACTATGCGTCGTCGGCCGAGGCCAGAAGCAGGACGATTTTCCATTTTTTCGTTAATAACCAGTTATTTAAGCTATGCGTTTTTCACCTAGCTGCAGCGCAACATTATTGCTTTTCAAAAGCCAGCAAATGCCTATTTTCCCTTCAAACGAACGACCGGCGCCGCCGGACTGATGAAAGAAAGAAGGACACCATGATTGCCGCACTCGCCCGCTTCATCCAGGAGTGGAAGCGTTACAACCAGAGCCTGAGCGAGCTGTCTCGCCTTGGCGATCGCGAGCTTGCCGATATCGGCATCAGCCGCTCGGACATTCCGCGGGTTGCCTGGAACGCTGCGCACGAACACTAATTCAATCCGTTGCGGATTGATCTGAAAACGCCCGCGGTCACGCCGCGGGCGTTTCGCTTTTGCGCGCCGGCCAAAGCTAGAGCGATGGCTTTATCGATGGCTCAATCAATCGACTTCCAGCGATCCAAAGGCATCACTTCGAGCGCCTGGCCGTAACCCACCGTCCAGGAGTTGATCGACCACTTCGTGCCGGTCGCCTTTTCAACCAAGACTGCGGTCGCGTGCGGCGGGCGTCCATCGATGAAAAAGCCCCGCGCCTCGGGCGCGTTCACGTCGTGATGGCGCAGCAACTTGAGCTGATCGAGCACCAGAAGCAGGCTCGTGGTGTTGCGGCTCGTGTCGATGCAGTCGAATTGGTGGACGTCGTACATGTACTTGGCGCCGGCGCGCGCCACGTGATTTTGCGTGCCCGCCACCGGGCCGACACGACGATCGAACCAGGCGCCGGCAGCGGCGACGGCCTTGCGCTCTGCCGCCGGCGAGGCCCGGCCGGCCGCTAAGATCTGCGTCAGCTTCGCGCGGTCCCCCGCCGTCAAATCCACCTCGTCGCGGTATTTGCAGCCAAAGCCGTGGCACACGAAGACCATGGCCGGCGTCGGCGGGGTGACCGATAGGCCCCCATAGGCCGCGTCAATGACATTGGGGCTTGTTGCCGCGGAGGCCATGACCCCGCCCCACACAAAGACAACCCCGCCTGCAATTGCGCAGACCATTAATTTCCTGAGCATATGGAACCCTTTACCACCATTGCGGCTCGCTGCGGGCCAGCCTAATGATCATCGAATGACACAGAACCAATTTCAAGCCGTCCATGTGGTGGGGGGTGGCCTTGCCGGGTCCGAAGCGGCCTGGCAGCTGGCGCAGGCCGGCGTTCCGGTCATCCTGCATGAAATGCGGCCTTTGCGTGCAACACCCGTCCACAAAACCGACGGCTATGCCGAGCTCGTGTGTTCGAACTCGTTCCGTTCGGACGATCATGAACACAACGCAGTTGGCCTCCTGCACGCCGAAATGCGCCGGCTCGGATCGATCATCATGAACACCGCGGATGCAAACCAGGTGCCCGCCGGCGGCGCGCTTGCGGTCGACCGCGACGGATTTTCCGCAGCGGTTTCCGCCGCACTCGCCGGCCATCCCATGATCACGCTGGCGCGGGGAGAAATTGCGCCACCGCCCGCCGAATGGGACAGCGTCATTATCGCAACCGGTCCGCTGACCTCACCCGACCTTGCCGCAACGATCGCCGGCCTGACGGGCGAACAGCAGCTGGCGTTCTTTGACGCGATTGCGCCGATCGTGCATCGCGACAGTATCGATCTGACGCAAGCCTGGTTTCAGTCGCGCTACGACAAAGTCGGCCCCGGCGGCACCGGCGCCGACTACATCAATTGTCCGCTCTCGCGCGAACAATACGAGGCCTTCGTCGCGGCGCTCCTGTCCGGCGACAAGGCCAGTTTTCACGAATGGGAATCTTCCACGCCCTATTTCGACGGCTGTCTGCCGATCGAGGTCATGGCCGAGCGCGGCCCGGAGACCCTACGCCACGGTCCCATGAAACCTTTCGGCCTGACCAATCCGCACCAGCCGGACTCGAAAGCATACGCCGTTGTGCAACTGAGACAGGACAACAAGCTTGGTACGCTGTTTAACATGGTCGGTTTCCAGACCAAGCTCAAACACGGCGAGCAGGTCCGCATCTTCCGGACAATTCCGGGATTACAAAATGCGGAATTCGCCCGCCTCGGCGGCCTCCACCGCAACACGTTTCTCAACTCACCACAGTTGCTCGACGAAACCTTGCGCCTGAAGGCAAACGTCCGATGGCGTTTTGCCGGCCAGATCACCGGATGCGAGGGCTATGTTGAATCGGCCGCAATCGGTCTGCTTGCGGGCCGTTTCGCCGCCGCCGAGCGCCGCAATCAACACATCGTACCGCCGCCGGCAACAACCGCACATGGCGCGTTGCTCGCTCACATTACCGGCGGACATATTGAGACAATTGATGCCGGGCCGGCATCATTCCAACCGATGAACGTGAACTTCGGCCTGTTTCCGCCATTGCACGAAGCGCCATCATACGACAAGCCGAGCAAGCTCAGCCGAGCCGCCGCGAGAGCGCAGGCGCGAAAAAGCGCATTGTCGCGCCGGGCGTTGTCCGATCTCGAGCGCTGGATCGCTGGCGAACCGCCGGCGATCGCCGCTGAGTAAACGTTAGCCGCCGATCCGCCGCAGCGACTTGGCCGCGCGCCAAATCTGCCATTGCCGCCGCCACTGCGGCACCACCGGCGGATGGAACGGATCATAATCATTCCCCTCCATTGCAAACAGCCATTGCCTTAACGGCGCCAACGACAAAAAGGCAGGGCGAGCATTCTCTGAAATATCCGCATCCGCGATTTGCGAAAGATGCCGGCGCGCGCGCAAACGAAACTCAGCAAGCGCCGCACGCAATTCCGGCGTCGCGCGCATGGCATGGACGTCGACTCCCTCGGCGCCGTAGTGCTGAAGAACCGCCAAGGGCAAGTAAAGCTGATGTTGCGCCGCGTGGCGCGGCAACCGCGCGATCAGATTCGCAATTGTTTCGGCCTGTCCGGCGTCATTCGCGACGTCTACAAGCGCGTTACCTGCACCATCAAGAATGTGGATCGCATAGTCGTAGATCGTGGTCGCGGTCGCGGTCGCATAGGCTTGAAGGTCGGCAAGGTTTGCCATCGGCTCATCGTAGATGTCGAAACGTCGCGCTTCGATCAATTCGGCCAGGCGCTCGCGACCCAAATCATGACGCGAAATCGTTTCAAGCAACGCGATCGCCACCGGATGGGCTGCCGCCTCACCGGTCCGTTCCCCCAGGAGCACTTCGCGCCACCACTGCAGCCGGATTTCGCCCGGCATCGGCTCGCGCGCTAGGTCGCGGATGCGGGACACTTCCGCGTTAAACGCGTAAAGCGCAAAAAGCGCGTCGCGCCGGTCGGCCGGAGCGAACAGCGCCGCAAGATAGCGGTCCCGGTCGACCTCCCGCACGAGCGCAGCGCAATGCGCGAAATAACTCTGCATAAGACACAATCCAGCGTCGATCACGCGATAGCAATGAGCCCCGCGCCGACCCGGCGGTTTTCCGCCAGCAAGATGTTGTATGTCCGCACCGCCGCACCGGTCGGCATGCTGTCGACTGAAAGCGACAGGTCGTGAAATCGGCTATGCAACCGCTCCGGCAGTACCCATGGATCCCGGCCCGCGCCGATCAGGAAAAAATCCAGGCTCTCCGCGCGATCGAAGGCGGCTTCCAGGGCGGACGCGGATAGCTCGGCAATACTGTTGACGGGCCATGCCCAAATTCCGTCCGGGAAACACAGCAACGAGCCGCGATGCGACATGCCGCCAAAACGAAAACCACCGTCACCATAGGCATCGATGAGCGCAGGGCGCGGCAGATGCGGAGCGTCTGCCCGCCCGCCGGGCACCATCTACTTCTTATCCCGATCCGGCGCGGTCAGTGCATCGCGGCCTGTACCAACGCCGAGATAGATGAGGATCGGTGAGGCAATGAAGACCGATGTATAGGTGCCCACCAGGACCACGCCGAACATCATGGTCGCCGTGAAGCTGTGAATGGCCTGCCCGCCAAAAAGCAGCAGCGCCAGCAAGGCCAGCGAAACCGTCACGTGGGTTATGACCGAACGCGATAGCGTCTGGTTGACCGATGCATTGAGCAATTCGGGCATCGGCAGTTTCCGGTACCGGCGTAGCATTTCGCGGATACGATCGTAGATGACGACGGTGTCGTTGAGCGAATAGCCAAGGATCGTGAGCAGCGCCGCGATACTTGTCAGATCGAAATCGATCTGGGTCACGGACATGAAGCCAATCGTCAGCACGATGTCGTGCACGTTGGCGATCATTGCGCCCAACGCAAATTGCCATTCGAAGCGAAACCAGAGGTAGATCAGAATTGCGAAAATCGCGAGCATTAGTCCGACCACGCCATAAGACAGCAGCTCACCCGATACCCGCGGACCAACCACCTCCACGCGCCGATAGTCGACCTCGTTGCCGAGCGCGCCCCGAACTTTACTGACCGCCTGTTGCTGCGCGACCTCGCCACCCGGCTGCTCGGCAATCCGGATCAGCACGTCGTTCGGCGCACCGAATTGCTGCAATTGCACTTCGCCGAGACCGAGCTCCCCGAGCGCGGCACGCATTTTGGCAAGATCGGCTGACGGTGCCTTGGACTGAACTTCGATCAGCGTGCCACCTTTGAAGTCGATGCCGAAATTCAGCCCGTGAAAGAAATAAAGCGATATCGCGATGATCGACAGCAGGGCCGATACAGGAAAGCTGATGCGCCGAAAGCGCATAAAGTCGAATTTGGTGTCGTCGGGAACGATGCGAAGCAGGCGCACGGGCGCGGTTCCTAAATTGGCACGCGTTGCGGGCGCCGCCAGCGCACCCAATAGGCCACGATCAATCGGGTCAACGTGAAGGCGGTAAAGACCGTGGTGATGATGCCGATGCCGAGCGTGACGGCGAAACCGCGCACCGGCCCGGTGCCGATATAGAACAACACCGCAGCAGCGATAAAGGTGGTGATGTTGGAGTCGAGAATTGTGGCGAGCGCGCGCGAAAATCCCGCATCGATCGCGTTGATCGGCGTGCGGCCACCGCGCACCTCTTCCCGGATGCGCTCATAGATCAGCACGTTCGAGTCGACCGCAATTCCGACGGTGAGCACGATGCCCGCAATGCCCGGAAGCGTCAGCGTCGCATTGAGCAGCGACAACACACCAAAGATCATCGCGACGTTGATGGCTACCGCGATATTGGCGAATAAACCAAACAATCCGTACGTCGCCAGCATGAACACGATCACCATCGCCGCGCCGACGTAAGACGACACCTTGCCCTTGGCGATCGAATCCTGGCCGAGTCCAGGGCCGACCGTTCGCTCCTCGATAATGGTCAAGGGCGCCGGCAGCGCGCCGGCCCGCAGCAGGATCGCCAGATCATTAGCGCTTTCGACGGTGAAACTGCCCGAGATCTGACCGGAGCCGCCCAGGATGGGCTCGCGGATAACCGGCGCCGAGATCACCTGATTGTCGAGGACAATGGCAAAAGGCTTGCCGACGTTTTCCTGTGTGACTTGCGCAAATTTGCGCGCTCCCGAGGTATTAAAGCGGAAGGACACAATCGGTTCGCTCGTGCGCTGATCGAACCCCGGCTGCGCATCGGTCAGGTCGCCACCCGATACCAGGATGCGTTTCTCGACCAGATAGGGCGTCTTGGGCTGAGTGGTGCTGTAGAGAATTTCATCATCGGGCGGCGCACGCCCCTGCGCTGCCTGCTCGGCTGGCATCGACACGTCGACCATGCGGAAATCGAGCTTGGCAGTCTTACCGAGCAACTCTTTCAGTCGTGTCGGATCCTGCAATCCCGGCACCTGCACCAATATGCGGTCGGTGCCCTGGCGCTGGATCAAGGGTTCCACAGTGCCAAGTTCGTTGACGCGCCGTTCGATGATCTGGATCGACTGCTCGACGGACTGGCGCACGCGATCAATGAGCGCGGGCTCGGTGACGGCGAGCCGCACAAGGCTTCCCCCTTCGGTCGTGATGTCGAGGGTCGTCTGGCCGGTGCCGCTCAGAATTCCGCCAAGCGGTTGGGATAACTCGCGCAGCTTCGTAACGGCCTGATCAAAATTGCTGCCCTCGCGGATGCGCACTTCCACGATGTTGCCGCGCACCACCAACCCGGTGTAGCCGACGCGCGCGTCGCGCAGGACGCGACGAACGTCATCACGCAGGGTCTCAAGCTTTTCCTTGCGGACCGCATTGGTGTCGACTTCGAGCAGAATGTGCGAACCGCCCTGCAGGTCGAGACCCAACACGATATGGCGCTGCGCCCACTTCGGCCAGCTTTGCACCCACTTGTCAGGCAGAAAATTTGGAACGGCAAAAAGGCAAACGACGAATGCCGTCAGCACAATCGCCAGCGCCTTCCACCGCGTGAAATAAAGCATGAGGTCCCGACTTGCGGCTCGAAGGCCGAGGCTGCCGACGTTTAGCCGGCTGCAGCCTCTTCCTTGACAGGTTCACCTTTAGCGCGAACGTCGGAGACCATCTGCCGCATCTGGCGGATGCGTACGTCGTCCGCAATCTCGATTTCAATCTGGTCGTCGTCGATCACCTTTGTGACCTTACCGATAAGGCCGCCGTTGGTGATGACCGTGTCGCCCCGCCGAACGTTCTTGACCATTTCCTGATGCTGCTTCACCCGCTTCTGCTGCGGGCGCAGGATCAGGAAATACATGATGACGAAAATGAGCGCGAACGGCAGCAGCGACATCAGCATACCGCCGTCGCCACCTGCACCGCCGCCGCCGAATAAAGACCCCAGAGACCCTTGCGCATACGCAGGCGTAACGAACATCGAAGCTTTCCTTGCGTGGTTTGCCGAGCGCCCCGAAAGCGCTTGAATTTCGCGCGGACTATAGCGGCCGCCCACCCAATTGCAACGCTACGTTACCCCTGAAACCAGCCATTTTCAGCCATTTCCCCGCATAGGCGCTTGCGGGGGCAGCGCCGCCCCGCTAAGAGCAGCGCGATTTCCGGAAAGACCCAGATGGCCAAGTCAAAGTCCCGATCGACGCGTCGACATAAGCCGAAACCGAAAAAAACGGGCGACCGTCCCACCGGCCAAGGCGACCTGCTCGAGCGCATCGCCACCGCGCTTGAACGGCTGGCCCCGCAACGCGCGGCTCTCCCCGACCTTGCCGCCGCAGATGCTTTCGTGTGGCACCCGGATGGCCGGCTTGCTCCGGTTGCGCGCGTCAACCGCGTCGAGATGTCGCTCCTCAAAGGCATCGATCGCGTCAGGGACGTGCTGGTGGAGAATACCGAGCGCTTTGCAAAGGGCCTGCCCGCCAACAACGCGCTGCTGTGGGGCGCCCGCGGCATGGGCAAGTCCTCGCTCGTGAAGGCTGCACATGCCGGCGTCAATGCCGCCTTCGCACGCAGCAGCAAGACGGAACCGCTCAAGTTGATTGAAATTCATCGTGAGGATATCGACAGCCTGCCCGCGCTGATGTCGCTGACACGCGGTTCGTCGCATCGCTTCATCCTGTTCTGTGACGATCTGTCGTTCGACGCCGAAGACACCACCTACAAATCGCTCAAAGCGGTCCTGGAAGGCGGCATCGAGGGGCGGCCGGATAACGTCATCTTCTACGCCACATCGAACCGCCGGCACCTGATGTCGCGCGACATGATGGAGAACGAGCGCTCGACCGCGATCAACCCCGGTGAGACCGTAGAAGAAAAGGTCTCGCTATCGGATCGCTTCGGGCTCTGGCTCGGGTTTCATCGTTGCAGCCAGGACGAATATCTCGCGATGGTCGACGGCTATATCGCCCACTTCAAGATTCCGGCGCATGGAGATGCGTTGCATCGTGAAGCGCTGGAATGGTCGACCACGCGCGGTTCGCGCTCGGGTCGCGTGGCGTGGCAGTTCGTGCAGGATCTGGCCGGACGGCTCGGCGTCGCGCTGAGGAACTAGGCGCCGCCAAGATATTGCGCGGGATCGACCGGGGTCGAACCCTTGCGTATTTCAAAATGCAGCTGCGGTGACGTCACGCTGCCGGTCTGGCCCGCGTGTGCAATCACCTGCCCGCGCTTGATCGTATCGCCGCGCTTGACCATCAATTCGCTGGCATGCGCATAGGCCGAGACGAAGCCATTGGAGTGTCGGATCAGCACCAGGTTGCCGTAGCCTTTAAGTTCGTTGCCGGCATAAGCGACCACGCCATCATCGGCGGCCTTGATCGGCGTGCCTTCCGGCACCGCCAGATTGATGCCGTCGTTCTGCGTGCCGTTCGGCTTGCTACCGAAGCCGGCAATCACCCGGCCTTTCACGGGCCAGCGGAATGACGGCATCGCGCCGCTCGGCTCGGCGGTCTTGACCACGGTTTCGGTGGTGCGCGGCTCTTCCTTGGCAACGCGCGCGGTCTGCACCGGAGCAGCGCTCGCGACCTTGGTCGCTGCAACGGTATGCGGCTGCGCAACCTGTGGCGCCGGCGCAGGCGCTGGACGCACGGGCGTCGGCTGCGCAGCAGCGACCTGGTGGCCACCGCCGGGAACGGTGATGCGATCACCGATGGCCAGCTTGCTGTCGGTCTGGAGCCTGTTCGCATGCGCCAACGCTGTCAGCGTCACGCCGTTATGGCGCGCGATGCTCATGAGCGTGTCGCCGTGCTGAACGACGTGAACATTGCTGCCGGTCGCCGCGCGCGCCGGAGCCGCAGCAGGTGCGGTCGCTGTTTGCGATCCGCCCGAAACGTAGCGTGGAATGACGAGACGCTGGCCGGGCCTGATTTGTCCCGCCTCGCGGATGCCGTTGGTCTGCATCAGCGCCGCCACCGGCACACGGTGCTTGCGCGCAATGCTGTCGACGGTTTCGCCGTACCCAACTGTCACGGGCGAACCGCCATCCCAGGTCCAATGACCGTGTGACGCAGGCGACACTTTTGGTGCCGCAACCGAACCGGTGATGTCGGAATATTGACCGCTTGGGCGATACGCGCCGGAGTTTTGCGAACTGTAGCTATAGTTTTGCGAGGCCGGAACGGTCGCTGGCTGGCTCGGCGCCGGCAGCGGCTGCGCCTCGACGCGGCCGTACGACTGAGGCGCCGGAGCAGCGGCGGCGACATTCTGCGGCGGAGCCGGACGGCCGGCATCGTATGAGCTGGAGTCGAAGCGCGCGGAGTCCGCACAACCGGCGGCGGAAATACCAACCAGCGCGAGAACAACGACGCGCGGCCAAGCAAGCGGGCGAGATTGCACCTGGGGGCGCGGCATGTGGTTACTCACTCGTACGCATGAAACGTAGAGTTTGAAATAAAGCAGCCGCGAGTAAACAAGGCTTTAATTATTAACGCGCGGAAACCGGCGCATTCGTCGCTTCAGGACGCATTCGAGGCTGTCAAAATCTCACAGTTCTTCAGCTTGTCCCGGTAACATGGGGACAAAACGCACCGCGATCAGATTTTCGCGCCGAGTTCCCGTTTGCGACTTGGTAAGCTTGATTAGATGTTGCGAGCCTTCATGCGAACCGAGCGGCAAGATCATGATGCCGTCCTCGGCGAGCTGATCGAGCAGCGTCTCCGGCAAAGTCTCGGCGGCAGCGGTGATGATGATGCGATCATAGGGCGCCCTTCCCGGCATGCCGACGAAGCCATCACCGGCGACGACCTCCACGTTGTTGTAACCGAGTGACTTCAATCGCTCGCGCGCGGCGTCGGCCAGCGTGCGATAGCGCTCGACGCTGACCACTTCACGGGCCAGCCGTGACAATACGGCGGCCTGATAGCCCGAGCCGGTCCCCACCTCGAGCACGCGGTGATGCGATCGCACCGCAAGCTGCTCGGTCATGTAGGCTACGACGTAGGGCTGGCTGATGGTCTGCCCGCAGGCGATGGGCAGAGCCTGGTCGGCATAGGCGCTGTCCCCAAACGAGGCCTCGACAAAACGGTCGCGCGGGACTTCATCCATCGCCCGCAACACGCCCTGGTCGCTGATGCCGCGGCGGCGCAACGTCAGCAGGAATTCCATCCGGACGTCGTCCTGCTGATCGCGCGGCGTTTTAGACACGTTTAGGCCCCTTTCGGGCGTTATTAGCATGTTTGCTGGGAGTTGCGGTAAGATGGAACTCTGATGCCCTCGCTGAGTTGTAGGGCGGGAGACATCAATGACAGATTCCTCGCCAATGCGACGCGTCCTCGTAGTCGAGGACGAATATCTGATCCGCATGCTGCTTGAGGACATGCTGGACGAACTCGGCTATGGCGTAGCGGCTGCCGTCGGCACCATTTCGGAAGCGCGCCAACTTGCCACCGACGGCGAATTCAACGCCGCCATTCTCGACGTCAATCTCGACGGCCAGGAGATTTATCCCGTTGCCGATATTCTGGCCGGGCGTGGCTTGCCATTCGTTTTTGTCACCGGGTATGGCGAGCGCAGTCTGCCGGAGGCTTATCGCGGCCGCCCTGCGCTTCAGAAACCGTTTCAGGCCGAGCAACTCAAGAGCACGCTCGCCGGGTTGATGGCTTAGCCTAAAACACTTGCCAGTTTTGTCATGAACGGCTCGTCG
This sequence comes from uncultured Alphaproteobacteria bacterium, assembly GCA_963810125.1. GTDB lineage: Bacteria > Pseudomonadota > Alphaproteobacteria > Rhizobiales > Xanthobacteraceae > Pseudolabrys. The sequence goes on along the minus strand of CAWEMK010000008.1, from coordinate 84,153 downwards.
GTGAGATCGAGCCGCAACGGCGTCACCGAAATACGTTTCTCGTTCAATGCAGCGAGATCGCTTCCCGGCGCCGCCCCAACAATGCCGCCACGTCCGAATGCGATCCAGTAATAAGGATTGCCGCGACCGTCGTGACGCGCCTCGATCCGCAATAATTCCTGATCGCGCTTTCCCTGCACGGCGACTGCGACCCCGGCCACTTCATCCGGAAGACAATCCGGAAAGTTGATGTTCACCAGCACATCGCGCGGCATGCCGGTATCCAGAACACGCTTGATGAGATCGGGCGCAAATTTGATTGCTGTGTCCCAGTACGGATGATGCTTGGTGGTGAATGCATAAGCCTGCGAGAGCGCAAAGGACGGAATGCCGAGCACCGTGCCTTCCATCGCGCCCGCAACCGTGCCCGAATAGGTCACGTCCTCGGCGCAATTGCGGCCGCGGTTGACGCCGGACAGCACGAGGTCGGCCTTTTCCTTCATCAGATGACGCACGCCCATGATCACGCAGTCGGTTGGCGTACCTTTGATCGCGTAGTGCCGCTCGCCGACTTCGCGCATGCGCAGCGGATCATTGAGCGACAGCGAATGCGACACACCGGATTGATCCGATTCCGGCGCCACGATCCACACGTCGTCGGATAGCGCGCGCGCGATTTTCTCGCAGGCTTCAAGCCCCGGCGAATGAATGCCGTCGTCATTGGTAATGAGGATACGCATAAATTTACTCTGTCATGGCCGGGCATAGTCGTTCGAAGAACGGCGTCGCTTCGCTCGCCTGTGTCCCGGCCATCCCGATAATGGAGCCGAGGCCTTGCCTACCTAAGCGAGATCGCCGGGACAAGCCCGGCGATGACAACGAAAGTTGCAATGCGTTCGCCATTCAAATGCGCTCAATCTTCGTCACACCGCCCATATAGGGCTTAAGCGCTTCCGGAACCACGATCGCGCCTTTGTCGTCCTGGTATGTCTCCATCACCGCGATCAGCGCGCGGCCGACCGCGACGCCCGAGCCGTTGAGGGTATGCACGTGCCGCACGCCATCTTTGGCGCGATAGCGCGCATTCATGCGACGGGCCTGGAATTCACCGCAGACCGAACATGAAGAAATTTCACGAAACATGTTCTGGCCCGGCAGCCAGACCTCGATGTCATAGGTTTTCTGCGCGGCGAAGCCCATGTCACCGGTGCAAAGCGTGACCACGCGGTAGTGCAAATCGAGTTTCTTGAGCACTTCTTCCGCGCAGGAAAGCATGCGCTCGTGCTCTTCTTTCGATTTTTCCGGAGTCGTGATCGAGACCAGCTCGACCTTCGTGAATTGATGCTGGCGGATCATGCCGCGCGTGTCCTTTCCGGCCGCACCTGCCTCGGCACGGAAGCACGGCGTGCAGGCCGTCAGCCGCATCGGCAATTGTACTTCTTCGACGATGGACTCACGCACGAGATTGGTGAGAGGAACTTCAGCGGTTGGGATGAGCCAGAAATCATTTGTCGTTCGAAATTGATCTTCGGCAAACTTCGGTAATTGAGCCGTTCCGAACATTACCTCGTCGCGCACCAGAATTGGCGGATTGACTTCCGTGTACCCGTGCTCCTTGCCCGTATGCACATCGAGCATGAACTGGCCGAGTGCGCGTTCAAGCCGCGCCAGGCTCTTCTGCAATACGACAAAGCGCGCGCCGGACAGTTTCGCAGCTAGTTCGAAATCCATCATGCCGAGCGCTTCGCCCAATTCGAAATGCTGCTTCGGCTTGAATGAATAGTCGCGTTTTTTTCCGACGACGTGATGCTCGATATTCCCGCTCGCATCGGCGCCGTCCGGCACATCATCGAGCGGCATGTTGGGAATTTGCGCCAGCTCCTTGTCCAGTTCAGCGCCCAACGTTTTTTGCTCGTCTTCAAGCGCGGGCAACGTGACCTTGAGCTCATTCACCTCCGCCATCAGCGTAGTGGCCCTGCCCTCGTCCTTGGCCTTCTTGGCGTCACCGATTTCCTTGGAGGCGGCGTTGCGGCGTGCCTGGGCCTGCTCGAATTTGGTGATGGCCGCCCGCCGCTTTTCATCAAGCGCCAGCAGCTTTTTCGACAACGGCTCCAGCCCACGGCGCTTCAAGCCGCGGTCGAAAGCGTCCGGGTTCTCCCGAATCCATTTGATGTCGTACATGGCGGGCGTGTCTTAGTCGGAATCGCGAGGAATTTAAAGCAAAGGTATCTCCCCGCTCATGCCCGCGAAAGCGGGCATCCAGTTCTTACGATGTGCCCGTAAGCGCTGGGTCCCCGCTTCCGCGGGGACGAACGGGACAAGGCTACTCCGCCGGCTTCGCGGTCGCCGCCGCAGCATCAGCCGCCGCCTTGGCTGCGGCCTCGGCCTGCGCTTTTTTCTCCACCATGCGCACCGACCAGATCGAGCCCTCGTACAATATGAGCAACGGCACTGCGAGCGACATCTGGCTGATGACGTCCGGCGGGGTGAGCACGGCCGCTAGGACGAAGGCGCCGACAATGAAATAGCGCCGCTTGGCCTTGAGCTGCTCGGCGGTGACGATACCGATGCGTCCCAGCAGCGTCAGGATTACCGGAAGCTGGAACGCCACGCCGAAGGCAAGCACCAGCGCCATCATCAAGGAGAGATATTCGCCGACTTTTGGCATGAGCGCGATCGAAGCATCGGTGGTCGAGCCCGTCTGTTGCATGCCAAGCGAGAAGCGCACCAGCATCGGCAGCACCAGGAAGTAGACCACCGCCGCGCCCAGACTGAAGAAAATTGGTGTCGCTATCAGATATGGCAGGAACGCGCTGCGCTCGTGTTTATAAAGTCCCGGCGCCACGAACATGTAGATTTGCGCCGCGACGATCGGAAACGACAGAAAAGCAGCACCGAACATCGCGAGCTTGAGTTGCGTGACGAAGTATTCGAGCAGCGCGGTGTAAATGAATTTGGAATTTTCCGGCCCGGCGATCCACACGAACGGCCACACCAGGACATTGTAGATGTCCTTGGCGAACACAAAGCAGATCGCAAACATGATGCCGAAGGCAATCAGCGCCTTGATCAGCCGTGACCGCAGCTCGATCAGGTGGTCCATCAATGGCGCTTTGGTCGCCTCGATGTCCTCGTGGCTCATGTGCCGCCCCCGGCCTGCTTGGGTGGCGGCGCTTCGGCGGGCGCAAAATCTTTCTCACTGACCGGTGACGGCAGCTCGGGCAGTGGAACATTCAACTCGACCTGCGGTGCCGGTTCGGGCAAAGCCACGGATGGAGATTCGGCAGAGGCCTCGCTCGCCGTCCCCTTGTCGGCTGCATCGAATGCGCTCTCGATGTCTTTCTGTGTGCTTTCCATCGGATTGAAATTGGTGAGATCGCCGACCGAGCTCTTGATATCCTCGGCATGTTTTTTCAGATCGGCCATCTCGGCCTCGCGCATCGCTTCCTGGAACTGCCCCTGGAATTCGTTGGCCATGCGGCGGACCTTGCCCATGAATTGGCCAAGCGTGCGCAACACAGTCGGCAGCTCTTTCGGCCCGATCGCGATCAGCGCGACGATGCCGATGACGACGAGCTCGCCCCAACCAATGTCGAACATGGATTAGTCAACTCCAAGTCGCTCAAGCACCGGCGCCGCTGTAACGATTGTGCCGAGGAATAGCCCAGCGCGCCGACGCAGCGATCAGGAACGCACGCCTTCGGCGCGGCGCTCGGCTTCCGTCTTCGTTGCGCTGCCTTCGATTGTCTTGACCGGCTCGGGCTTGGCGTCCGCCGACTTCTCGTCCTCGGACATGCCTTTCTTGAAGGCCTTGATGCCCTGGGCGAAGTCGCCCATGAGCGACGAAATTTTTCCACGGCCTCCGAACAAGACCATCACGACCAACAGAACGATGATCCAGTGCCATATACTTAGGGAACCCATCGGCAAATCCTCCGCAGCGACGGGCTTTTTGGCTCGTCCCGCCATGATTTGAGTGAGAAACTAGGCCCCGCAAGCGGCAAAAACAAGGACTTAGGCCCGGTCAAAGAGCCGCGCAGCGGGCCCGTTTACCCTGTTCAGGCCTGTCATGGCCGGGCTTGTCCCGGCCATCTCGCTTAGGAAAGCATTGCCTGTCTAAGCGGGATCACCGGGACAAGCCCGGTGATGACCAGAATGCCGCGCGTTCACTTCTCGGAACGCGAGGATGGCGGCGCCAGCCCGAGATCGAGATCGCCCGGATCGAGCGGATCCTCGTCCTCGCGCAGCGTTGAATCGTCGGACGGCAGCGGGACTGCAAATCCAGGAGGCAGATTGCCCTCAATCAATCCGGCGCCTTTGAGCTCGTCGAGCCCCGGCAGGTCGCCAACCTCCTCCAGCCCGAAATGCGAGAGGAAGGTTTCCGTTGTTCCATAGGTAATCGGCCGGCCCGGCGCCTTGCGGCGGCCGCGTGGGCGAATCCAGCCGGTCTTGAGCAGAACATCAAGCGTACCGGCCGCGGCAACAACGCCGCGAATCTCTTCGATCTCCGCACGCGTCACCGGTTGATGATAGGCGACGATTGCCAGCGTCTCGATTGCAGCGCGCGACAATTTGCGCGTCTCGACGATCTGCTTCGTCAGGAGCCATGACAAATCGCCGGCCGTGCGGAATGTCCACTTCTTGCCGACGCGCACGAGATTGACGCCGCGCGTCGCGTACTCATCCTTGAGCTGCGCGAGTGTGGCCTTCACATTGACGCCGTTCGGCAGCCTGCGTCCTAGCTGCGCTTCGTCCAGCGGTTCGCCCGCCGCGAACAGCAGAGCTTCGAGTAAGCGTAATTCTTCAGGGCGCGTGGCTGGTGCTGGCGCGGCCTCTGGCGCCGGCTCATTGTTTTGCACCACCACGAGCTTCTTGGCCACGCTCGGCATGGAATTCTTCCCCTTATGCGTTTTCTTGTGCGTCATGCGTCGCAGCATTTCCACCCGCGCCGACACGCTTGCGCATGTAGATCGGCGCGAATGACTCTTTCTGATGTATCTCGGCAACCCCTTCGCGCACCAACTCAAGCGCAGTGGCGAACGAGGACGCAAACACTGTCGCGGCGAGCGCCGGCTCGACCACATAACTGATCAGGAACTGGTCGATGCGCGACCAATCCGCCGATTGACCAATCAGGCGTTCTAGCGCTACGCGCGCTTCCGCCAGCGACCACACTGTGCGCTGCTTGAACCGCACACGCGAGAGCGCACTGCGCGAGCGCTGCGTAGCGTAAGACGACAGCAAATCGTAGAGCGTTGCCGACCATTCCGGCTGTTTGATCTCTTCGATCGGTTCCGGCAGGCCGCGCGCAAAAATATCGCGATTGAGCTGTGGCCTCTCCATCATCTGGGTCGCCACTTCGCGGATTGCCTCTAACCGGCGCAGCCGGTTGGCCAGTGCCAGAGCCATATCTTCAGCGCTCGGGCCCTCGCCCGGCCCTGAATCAGGCAGAAGCAAGCGCGATTTCAGGTACGCAAGCCAGGCGGCCATCACGAGATAGTCGGCCGCAAGTTCGAGCCGCAATTGCCGTGCCGCTTCGATAAAAGACAGATACTGGTCGGCCAGCGCAAGAATTGAAATCTTCGCCAGATCCACTTTCTGCTGGCGCGCGAGCATCAACAGAAGATCGAGCGGGCCTTCGAAGCCTTCCACGTCCACGATCATCGCGGGCTCGGTGGCGCCGCGATCGCCACCCAGCGTGGTGTCGAATTCCTCGCTGCTCATGACCCGGCCTTCCGTTGCGTTCGTTCGTCGGCAACCATTTGTGTGAACACTCTGCGCGCGGCATCGGTATCGAATTCTTCGGGCGCCGAGCGCCTAGCGAGCGCTGCATCGGCGCGACCGGCTGCATCGCCTGCCAGCTCCGGCACGACACCGGCAACGGCGGACATTTCAACCAAATCCCCATTGCAGTGAAGCACGACATCGCAGCCCGCCGCCAGCGCGTCGCGGCTGCGCTCGGCTATGGTGCCGGACAGAGCGTTCATCGAAACATCGTCGCTCATCAACAAACCTTGGAATCCGATCAGTCCGCGAATCACTTGCCTGACTATTGTGACCGAAGTGGTGGCAGGTGCGACTGGATCAATAGCGCTAAACACAACATGTGCGGTCATGCCGAGCGGCAGGCCGGCCAGTGGCTTGAACGCAGCGAAATCGGTGCTTTCCAGGGTTGCGCGATCAGCATCGACCACCGGCAGCTTGTGATGGCTGTCCGCCGTGGCGCGGCCATGACCCGGCAGGTGCTTTAGCACCGGAAGTACGCCGCCTGCCTCCAGGCCGTCAGCGACAGCTCCGGCGATTGCCGCGACTTTTTCCGGCTCACGACCGTAAGCTCGATCGCCAATCACCGGATCCCCGCCCGCAACCGGCAGGTCGGCAATCGGCAAGCAGTCCACGTCAATGCCAAGCGGCTTGAGATCGGCAGCGATCAGATGGCCGGCGAGCCGTGCTGCTGCGAGGCCTGAGGTCGGGTCACGGTCGTAGATCTCGCCGTAACGCGCACCCGGCGGGTAAGCCGGCCAATGTGGCGGACCGAGCCGCTGGACGCGGCCGCCTTCCTGATCGACCAGCACGGGCGCTTCCCACCCTACGGCACCACGAAAAGACTGAATGAGTTCCTGTACTTGAGCAGGTGTACTCACGTTCCTCTTGAAGATGATGAGGCCCCAGGGCCGAGCATCGCGGAGAAAGGCGCGCTCATTGGCGGAAACACTCAGCCCCGCCAATCCGGTAATGAATGCGCGTGGCGCCATCGGCGCGGATTAGCCCGCGCTCGCCGCATGGGTCAAGTTTGGGCCTGTTAATTCCTCTGGACGAGGCACTGACCGCCAGCGGCCTTGAGGCTCGAACACAGCTCGGCCGCCTCATTGGCATTGGCGAAGGGCCCAACCATGGCCCGGTAAAACGTCCCCTTCGCACCCAGATCGACTTTGTGGACCTGCGGCTGGCGGCTACCGAGTTGGCTGGGGAACTTTGCCTGCAACGCTCGGAAGGCCGACTGGGCCTCGGATTCGCTGCGCTGCGAGGACACCTGGACGTAGCTGCCAGGCCCACCGCCGGCGGCGGCGCTGCTGGCGGCGGCTGGCGGCGGTAGTGACGCGGTGCGCGCCGGCGCGGCGGGCGCTGGCGCTGCGCGCTACCCGTGCCGGTGCCGGTGCCGCGTTCGGGTTCAGGGACAATGGCGCGTTGCTATTGGGGGCTGGCGCGGCCTGCCGAACGGGCGGCGCCGGACGCGCTGCCGGAGTTGGTGGCTGGTCCTGCTCCGCGTCGACCGTCGCCGTATCGGCAGAGGCACGCGCGAGCGGCGGCGCAGACCGAGACGCGGGCGCTTGCGGTGGTGGCGCCGGGACCGCGCGAGCTGGCGCCGGCGCTGCTGCTCCAAGCGGCGATGACGGCATAGCGTCAGCAACCGCGCCTTGATCCGGGCGGATCGCAATCGTACGAACTTTTTTCGGCTCCCCCGCAACCACGCCGCTGCCGAGTGCTGCCTGCGGCGCGGATTGCGACAGCACGGCCATTGCCGGCTTGTCGATCGGTTGTTCCTCGCGCGACACCAGTTTCTCGCTCTGGCCACGCTCGTTCATCCGATCGGTAATCAGCTTGTTCGATTGAGCGTCTTTGCCGGTCGTCGCGGGTACGACTTTGCTTGGCGCGGCGTCTGCTCTGATCACAGGCGGGGGCTGCGTTGACCCAGACGATCCAAACAACGCGCGATAGCCGAACGCACCCGCCGTCCCGATCACCGCCAAAGCAAACACGCCGACAATCGCCATGATGCCCAGGCGCCTGCGTGAGGGTGGCACGTCCTCGTAATATTCCTCTTCGATCTGTTGGTGCGCGCCGTGCACATAGCCGTCCTGCTCGTAACCGGCCTGATCCGGCGGGTAGCCGTGCGCGTCCTGATCTGCCTGGTAGTCCTCATCGCCACGGGGCAACGGCGCGCCCGCATAGGGTTGGCGTCCGTAATTCTGGCCCGCGTAGTTCTGCGGCGCGCCCACAGGTTGTTCAACAGGTTCCGATCGCGCAGGGAAGTAGCCATTCCCACCGAGCTTCGGCGTGGCCGCGGGAGCACGCGGTGCGGCGCCACCTTGTGACGCGAAAGGAGATCCAAGTGGCTGTGTATTCCAGTCGCTGTGTTCGCCCGGTTGTGGCGCAGACGCACGGCGCGCGCTCTCGCGGCCGAATTCTGCGAACGGGTCAGTCTGGCCAATGAGGCGTGCAAGTTCCGCGAGCGGATCGTTGCCGGACGGCTTGGCCGCACTACGCACGGGCGGTTCACTTGCACGATACGGTCGCTGGCTTTGGTCGTCCGCCATTCGGTCCCCGGTTACTGAACTCGTCCTTGCTGCGCTCGTATGGTCGCTCGCGATCCATGTCAGACGCAAATCGCCGCGGACGAGATTTATCGCATTTCTTCCGGCGCACTGACCCCAAGAAGGGCGAGGCCCGACGCGAGTATGGTGACTATCCCCTCCACCAAAGCAAGCCGGGCCGCCGTCGTTTCTCGATCATTCTGGATAATGAAGCGTAAATGAGGCAAGTCTTTTCCGCGCGTCCACAGCGCATGAAATTCACTTGCCAATTCATAGAGATAGAATGCGATCCGGTGGGGCTCGTGGGCAACAGCCGCAGCCTCGATGGTGCGGGGATAAAGCGCGATCCGTCGCAGTAGCGAGAGTTCCCCCGCATCACTGAGCCGATCGAGCTGCGCCGTCTTGAGTAGCGCCGCCCGCGCTGTCGACGTTTCGGGCAAATCCGGCATTTCCTCGCGCGCATTGCGAAAAACCGACTGGCCGCGCGCATGTCCGTACTGGACGTAGAAGACCGGGATTCTCGCGCGTGTGCTCGATCACCTTGGCGAGATCGAAATCCAGCACGGCGTCGTTCTTGCGGTAGAGCATGTCGAAGCGCACGGCGTCGCGGCCAACTTCGTCAACGACTTCGCGCAACGTCACGAACTCGCCAGCTCGTTTTGACATCTTCACCGGCTCGCCCGCGCGCAGCAGACGCACGAGCTGCACGAGTTTCACGTCGAGCTCGGCCTTGCCGCCGCTGACCGCCTTCACCGCCGCCTGCATACGCTTGATGTAGCCGCCGTGATCGGCGCCCCACACGTCGATCAGGTTTAGAAAACCGCGTGCAACCTTCGATCGGTGATAGGCGATGTCGGAGGCAAAATAAGTATAGCTGCCATCCGACTTCTTAAGCGGCCGGTCGACGTCGTCGCCGAAATCCGTCGAGCGGAATAGCGTTTGTTCACGATCTTCCCAGTCCTCCAGATTGCCGCCCTTGGGCGGCGGAAGACGGCCCTCATAGACCTCACCGCTTTTGCGCAGACTTTCGATGGTGGTGCCGACTTCATCACCTTCGCCTTCGATCAGTGAGCGTTCCGAGAAGAAAACATCGAAATGAACATTGAGCGCGGCGAGATCGTCGCGGATCGTGTCCATCATCATCGTGATGGCCTTGGCGCGCACGACCGGCAGCCATTCGGCCTCTTTCATCGTGCTGAGTTTGGCCCCGTAGTCGGCGGCAAGCTCGCCACCTACTGGCCGAAGATAGTCACCGGGGTAAAGTCCTTCGGGGATTGCTCCGATGTTATCGCCGAGCGCTTCGCGATAGCGCAGGAACGCCGAACGCGCGAGCACATCGACCTGGGCGCCCGCGTCGTTGATGTAATATTCGCGTGTGACGTCGTATCCGGCGAACGCAAGCAAGTTAGCGAGAGCGTCGCCGAACACTGCGCCGCGCCCATGCCCGACATGCATCGGGCCAGTCGGGTTGGCCGAGACATATTCAACGTTGACCTTCTCGCCTTTGCCGATGGCGCTGCGGCCGTAGTCCTTGCCTGCCTCCAATACGAGACGCAGTTCCTCGGCCCAGACATGCGGCTTGAGCGCGAGATTGATAAATCCGGGTCCGGCGACGTCAACTTTGGCGACCTTGTCGTCGGCGCGCAGTCTGTCGGCAATGGCCTCGGCAAGTTCGCGCGGCTTCTTCCCGGCATCCTTGGCGAGCACCATTGCGGCATTGGTCGCCATGTCACCGTGCGTCGGATCGCGCGGCGGCTCGACAACGACGCGCGAAAGATCCGCACCGGAACCGAGCACAGCGCCGGTCGCGGCGCAGACGCGCTCGAGCATATCGGAAAACAGATGCTGGGGCTTGGATGGGCTCGGCATTATGCGCTGCGGCTAACGTAATTTGCGAGGGGAGTCAAAAATTCATCGGCGTCTAGAGGCTACACGAGATGGCTGTCGGGCCTGTCATCGGATTGTCGCCCCGCTATCGACCGACAAGATTTGACCGGTGGTGATTGCCGCCTCATCGGACGCGAGATAGACCGCCATGTCGGCCATGTGGATCGGCAGGCCGAGCCCATGCAGATGTGTTGCGGCCAGGTTCTCGATGTCCTTCGAGCCTTCCAGAAGCTTCTTCACCCGCTCGGTGAGGACGACGCCGGGCGCAATCGCGTTGACCCTTATTTTGTCGGGCGCGTATTCGACTGCCATTGAGCGCGTCAAAGCGGCGACGGCGCCCTTAGCCGCGGTGTAGCAGTCGCGCCCAGGCAGCGCGCGCAGTGCAACAATCGACGACATGTTGATGATCGACCCGCCGCCTGACTTGATCATGTGCGGGATGCCGAGCCTGGAACACAGGAACGTGCCGTAAAGATCGAGCTTGATCACCCGCCAGAACTCGTCCTCGGAAACATCCGTTAGCCGACCGTCCTCTGGCGATGAACCGCCCGCATTGTTGTGCAGAATATGCAGGCCGCCGAAGCGCCGGACGGTTTCGGCGAAGGCGGATTCGACCTGTGCATGCTCCCGGATATCGCATTCGATGAACTGGGCATCGCCGCCGGAATTCTTGCCGCGCGCACGCGCAGAGTCCGCCGCGGCGGCGCCACGCGCGGCGTCAATTTCCGCGATGACGACCTTGGCGCCTTCCTCGGAAAAACGCTCAGCGGTTGCCCGGCCAATCCCGCCGCCACCGCCCGTTATGAATGCAACTTTACCTGCGAGACGGCCCATGAAATCTCCCCTCAAACAATGATATTGACCGGACATCAGCCGGCGCAAGCTACGTTATTTCAGCGCGTTCTTGGCGTGCATCACCGCGCGATAAGCAAACACAACGGCTGGACCGAGCGTCGTGCCCGGGCCCGGATAGCTCCCCGCCATCACCGAAGCCATGTCATTGCCGCATGCGTAAAGCCCCGTGATCGGTTTTCCATCTTTGCCGAGCACGCGCGCATCGGCATCGGTTGCCAGCCCGGTGCTGACCGCAATATCGGCGGGCCAGACCGCAAGCGCATAGAACGGAGGCGTTATGACCGGTCCAATGCAAGGGTTGGGTTTGTGGGCCGCATCGCCGTTGAATCGATTGAGCTCCGTCTCCCCCTTGCCGAAATCAACATCGACGCCAGTCGCAGCGAAGCGGTTGTAACGCGCGACCGTGTCGCGCAATTGCACCGCGTCAACGTCAATCTTTTGGGCGAGTTCGTCGAGCGAAAGAGCACTTACGAGATACCCGTTTTCGACAAATTTGCCCGGATTGCGGTGCCCCGGATAGACAATACCCAGGCCGTAATTTGCGATGAAACCCGCGTCGCAGACCAGCCAAGCAGGAATCGAAGGCGCGGCTTTATTGCTCTCAAACATTGCCAATACGAAATCATGATATGACGCGGCTTCATTGACGAAGCGGCGGCCGGTGGAATTCACCGCGATCAATCCCGGCTTGGCGCGATCGAGCACAAGATGCGGGAACAGGCCCTTTGTGCCGTCTGAACGCGGCACGATCGACACCGGCGTCCATAGGCCGCTCGTGGATTGTTCGGGCGCGAGCCCCGCACCCAAACGCCGACCGATGTCGAGGCCGTCACCCTGATTTCCTTCAAAGCTCATGGAATATTCAGGAACCGGCTGCGGCATGAAGGCCGAGCGGAAACCTTTGTTGTGTCCATAACCGCCGGTCGCAAGCACGACGCCTCTGCGAGTTCTGACCAGGATTTCTTTGCTCCCGCTATTGAGCCGCGCACCACTGACGCCCTTCTGATCACCAACAAGATCGACGATCGCCGCGTCGAACATGATTGGCACGCTACGCCGACGCAAACTGTAGAACAGCCGACCGACGAGCGCATTGCCCATCATGAGACGTGTGCCGCGCGGATATTTCACGCGGTCGACGAGGTAGCGTGCAAGAAGTTTTGCCGAGTAAATGAAATTGCCGAATGATTGAAAGCGGCCAATGAGCCGGGAAATGTCGGCTTTGCCGACCATCATGCCGCCGAACAGCATGAATTCCGGGACCGGTGGGCGAATGCGCCAAAATTCCGATCCGAGCAGGCGTCCATCGAAGGGCTCCGGCACGATGGCGCGACCGGCGATGGCTGCTCCTGGCATGTTGCTGCGATAGTCCGGGTGCATTCCGCACGGAAGGAATTGCACGTCGGACCGTTCACACAGGTAGTCGATCACGGCTGGCCCTGTATTGAAGATAAGCGTTTCTGACTTCGCGGTTGCCTCCCTCCCCGATCAGTGCGTCCAGATAGCGGTCAGCCAGCGCTGCGCTATCATTGAACCCCGCAGCCCGGCTTTGACTATTGCCCGGAATCCACAGCGTGCCGGCCGACGTCGATCCGGTGCCACCGACCTGATCGGACTTCTCGCACAAGAGCACATCGAGCCCCTCAAGCGAGGCGACGAGCGCGGCCGTCATGCCGGCAGGTCCAGCGCCCGCGATCAGGAGATCGACTTCGAGGCCGCCACTAACGTCCATTGCCGTTCGACTCTCACCGCAATTCCGGCGTTCCCTTGAAATGTTTCGCGTGCTCGATAAGCGCGTATCGGTCGGTCATCCCGGCGATAAAGTCGCCAATGCGGCGGGCCCGTGCCGACATATCCGTAATATCCAGCCCTTCGCCCCATTCGGTCGGCAGATCAGCCGGTGTCGCCGTGTAGTGCTCGAAGAGATCGTGCACCACGCGCTCGGCATCGGCCATCACGCGCATCACGCGGTCATGGCGGTACATTCGCGGATAGAGAAATCCCTTGATATGGCGATCGGCCTTGTCCATCGCCGGTGAGAACCCAACCACGGGCCGCGGCGCATCGCGCACGTCGGCCGCAGACTGCGGCTTTAGCATTGCGACACGACGCCCGGTTTCGGCGATCACATCCTCGATCATGCGCGTGATGAGTGCGCGCACAGTCTCGTGTACACGCCGCGCGGACTCGATATTGGGATACTGCGCGTCGATCGCGCTCAGGATGCTTCCGATCAGCGGAACACTGGCAATGTCGTCGAGCGTAAAAAGATCGGCGCGAAGGCCGTCATCGATGTCGTGGGCATCATACGCGATGTCGTCCGACAATGCCGCAACCTGCGCTTCCGCACTGGCATAAGTCCACAATTCCAGATCCTGAATCTTCGAATAGGCAATGATCGGTGCCGGCGCACCGAGCCTGGCATAGCGACCAACGGCTATTCCTTCGCGATCAATGATCGGCCCATTGTGCTTGACCAGACCTTCAAGCGTTTCCCAACTCAGATTGAGGCCGTCGAACGCAGCGTATCGGCGCTCAAGATCGGTCACAAGACGAAGCGCCTGTGCGTTGTGATCGAAGCCACCGAAATCAGCCAAATGGTCGTCGAGTGCGCGTTCGCCGGCATGGCCGAATGGGGAATGGCCCAGATCGTGAGCCAAGGCGAGTGCCTCGCTGAGATCTTCATCGAGGCCGAGCGCGCGCGCCAGCGAGCGGGCGATCTGCGCCACTTCGAGCGTATGCGTCAGCCGCGTCCGGTAATGGTCGCCCTCGTGATAAACGAACACCTGCGTTTTGTGGGCAAGCCGGCGGAATGCCGCGGAGTGGATGATCCGGTCGCAATCGCGGCGGAAGGCATTTCGCGTCGGGCTCGCCGGCTCAACATGGCGGCGGCCACGGCTTTGCGCCGGATTGGTGGCATAAACTGCCCGTTCGCGCCCCGTTTCGACCGCCATACCCGCATTGACCTCGCTGGCCTGCGCACTTAACTATCCGTTGGGCCCTCTGCCAATAGGATAGGCTCTAAAAGGCGAACGATGAGCGCAAGTATCACAGTCAGCGAGCGCGCTGCGCAGCGGATCGGCGAAATCCTCAAAGGTGAGCCGAGCGGCACCATGCTGCGCGTCAGCGTGGAAGGCGGCGGCTGCTCGGGATTTCAATACAAGTTTGATATGGAACGCGCGAAAGCGGCCGACGATCTCGTCATCGATCGCGGCAGCGCCGTCGTCCTGATCGACCCGGTGTCGGTCAACTACATGGCGGGCTCGGAAATCGATTTTGTCGACAGCCTCATCGGCGCGTCGTTCAAGGTAATCAATCCACAGGCAAAGGCCTCGTGCGGGTGCGGCACCAGCTTCGCGCTTTGATCGATTATTCCGCGGCAACCGCCGGCGGCGCTTCCGCGACTTCTTCGAGTTGCGGCTCGAGCCGACGTTTGATCATCCGGTCGAAGCGATCCAGGTAAACGTAGATCACCGGCGTTATGTAAAGCGTCAGGAGTTGTGAGAGCACCAGGCCGCCGACAACGGCGACGCCAAGCGGCTGGCGCAATTCAGCCCCGGCGCCCGTTCCAAGCGCAATCGGCAGCGACCCGAAGATCGCCGCGAACGTCGTCATCATGATCGGACGGAAGCGCAGCAGCGCGGCTTCCCGGATTGCAGCCTCCGCCGACAACCCAACGCGCCGGCGCTCGATCGCGAAGTCGATCATCATGATCGCGTTCTTCTTCACAATGCCGACGAGCATCACAATGCCGATCATGGCGATAACCGACAGATCCATCCGGAAAAGCATCAACGTCAAAATTGCGCCGATGCCGGCCGACGGCAGACCGGAAATGATCGTGATCGGGTGAATGAAGCTCTCATACAAAATTCCGAGAACGACGTAGGCGGCGAAGATCGCAGCGAGGATGAGGATGCCTTGCCCGCGCAGCGAATCCTGGAAGACCTGAGCAGTACCCTGGAATCCGGTCGTGATGGTTGCAGGCAGCCGTTCTTCACGTTCGAGATTCTGGATGGCATCGACGGCCTGGCCAAGCGAGAAACCGGGCACGAGATTGAAAGCGATCGTCACCGCCGGTTGCTGACCCTGGTGATTGACCTGCAACGGACCGACGGTGCGCTCGAAACGGGTGACGGCCGAGAGTGGCACAGTCGTGCCGTTCGTCGTCTTGAGATAGACACGCGCCAAATCATCCGGGCCGACGTGAAACTCCGGCGCGGTCTCGAGAATGACCTGGTAGTAATTCACCGGACTGTAAATCGTCGCGACCTGCCGCACGCCGAAGGCGTTATAGAGTTCCTGACGGACCTGGTCGACGGTCACGCCGTACACCGCCGCCTTCTCGCGATCGACGTCGATGGTCACCTGCGGATTGGTGACGTAGAGATCGGTGGTGACGTCAAGCAGGCCGGGAATCTTCGCAATCTTGTCCCGCAGCTCCGGCGTTATCCGATAGAGCGATGCCGTGTCGTTCGATTGCAGCGTGTACTGATATTGGCTTTTGGCGAGCTTGCCGCCGAGATTGATATTTTGGATCGGCTGGAAGTAGATCGCGAGCCCCGGGACGACATTGGCCGTCTGGCGCAGACGCGCCAGGATTTTCGGCAGGCTGTCGCGCTCGTTGCGCGGCTTGAGAGCGACCAGCATGCGCCCGCTATTGCCGACTGAGTTGGGACCACCGGCTCCGGCCGTTGAGTTAACGTAGGCGACCGCCGGATCCGCGCGCACGACGTCCGCCACCTTGCGCTGTAGTTGCGAGATCTCCGGGAATGAAATGTCGGTCGCGCCTTCGGTAATCCCGATGACGTAACCGGTGTCTTCCTGCGGAAAGAAGCCCTTGGGCACAATGACGTAGAGAATGATGGTGGCGAAAAATGTGCCGAGCGTGATCATCAGCATGATCCACTTGAACGCGAGCACGCGGTCGAGTGTCCACTGATAGGTATTGAGCATGCCCTCGAAGAGCCGCTCGAACATGCGCAGCACAAAGAACTGTTTTTTCTCGTCCTCGGGGTGATGGCTGCGGAGAACGCGCGCGCAAAGCATTGGCGTCAGGGTCAGCGATACAAAGCCGGACACTATGATCGCGACCGCGATCGACACCGCGAATTCGCGAAAGACTCGGCCGACCATGCCGCCCATCAGCAACACCGGGATGAAGACCGCGATCAACGAGAACGTGATCGACACAATGGTGAAGCCGATCTCGCGCGAGCCCTTCAATGCGGCCTCAAAGGGCCTCATGCCGCCTTCAACATGGCGGACAATGTTTTCCAGCATCACGATGGCGTCGTCGACAACGAAGCCCACCGACAAAGTGAGCGCCAGCAGAGTCATGTTGTTGATCGAGAAGCCGAAGGCATACATCGCGGCAAATGTGCCGACCAGCGATACGGGCACAGCGAGCGCCGGAATAATAGTCGCCGAGACTTTGCGCAGAAACAGGAAGATCACCAGAATGACGAGCGTGACCGCGATCGCCAGCGTCTCCTGCACATCGGTCACTGCCGCGCGAATGGAGAGCGAGCGGTCGAACAAAGGCTCCATTTGGATCGATGGCGGCACCTGCGCGCGCATATTCGGCAGGCCTTGGCGCACAAGATCGACAACTTGTACCGTATTGGCATCCGGCTGGCGTTGGATCGCCAGCACAATCGCGCGTGCATCATTGAACCATGTAGCAATCTTGTCGTTTTCGACGCTGTCGATCACCCGCGCAATCTGGTTCAGTTTGATCGGCGCGCCATTGCGGTAGGCCACAACGACGTCGCGGTAGTCGGATGCGTGCGGCATCGCGCTGGTGGCTGCAAGCGTTACGCTTTGTTTTGGCCCGGTGAGGACGCCGACCGGCGTACTCGAATTGGCCTTGGCGACAACACTGCGCACGTCTTCAAGCGCGATGTTGCGGGCCGCGGCCTCGGTCGGATTAACCTGCACGCGCACAGCGAATTTCTGCGCGCCATAAACGAGCACCTGCGCAACGCCCGGCAATTGTGAAATCTGCGGCGCCAGTACCGTTTCGGCATAATCATCAACCGTCGACAGCGGCACGGTGTCGGACCGCAAACTGACATAGAGCACCGGAAAATCGCCCGGGTTCACCTTGCGAAATGATGGCGGGATCGTCATTTCGACCGGTAGCAGGCGCGCCGACGTCGCGAGCGCGGTCTGCACGTCAAGCGCGGCACCGTCGATATTGCGGCCGAGATCGAACTGAATGGTGATCTGCGCGAGGCCAAGCGAAGACGTCGAATTCATCGACGAGATACCGGAGATCGTCGACAGCTGCCGCTCGATCGGTGAGGCAACCGACGACGCCATCGTTTCCGGGCTAGCGCCGGGGAACTGCGCCGTGATCTGAATGGTCGGAAAATCCACCGCCGGCAGAGCCGCCACCGGCAGCAGCCGATAGGCGAAGACCCCGAAAACGATCAACGACGCCGTCATCAGCGTCGTCAGCACCGGGCGGCGAATACAGGTTTCCGAGATATTCATGGCTCAGCTACCGGCAACCTTGGGCGGACGTATGTTGACGCGAGTCCCGCTCGACAACAACAGCTGGCCTTCGGTCACGACAGTCTCACCCCCGTTGAGGCCCGTCTCGATCACACTTTCCGTGCCGACCTGACGCTCAACCGTGACAGGCTGGATCTGGGCAACATTGTCCTTGACGACGAATACGAAGGTGCCGGTCTGGCTCACCTGCACCGCGTTCGAGGGTACGACGACGCCCTCTTCATTCCGCAAGGTCATGTCGGTAGTGATCAGCGTGCCGGGCCAAAGCAGTTCATCCTTGTTTGGCATTGTCGCGCGCACCGTGGCCATGCCCGTCGCCGGATCGACCGTATTCTCGATCATGGTGACCTGGCCGTTCGCGCGCTTCTGGTCGCCGGGAATGATTGCTTCCACGGTCGCAGTCTCGGCCGCGATGGCCTTGCGGATATCGGGAAGAATTTTCTGCGGTACCGTAAAAGTTACGTAGACCGGAACCATCTGATTGATGGTCGCCATTGGCGAGGTATCGGCCTGGCGCACAAAGTTTCCGACCTTGACGTTGGCCATACTGATGCGGCCGGAAATCGACGCGCGGATTCCACAGAAGCCGAGCTGGACCTTGAGATTCTCAAGCTGCGCGCGGTTTGATTCCGCGGTTGCGCGGGAAATATTGACGGCGGTCTGCGCATTGTTGAGCGTGACGATCGGGGTCGCGTTGCGCGCCGCGAGATCGGTGTAGCGCTCGACATCACGCTGCGCCTGCTCGAGTGTTGCCTGCGCGCCATCAATCACCGCCTGGACGCGTTTCATGTCGGCTTCGATCTGCCGGCAATCGAGCGTGAACAGCAATTCGCCCTTTTCGACATGCGCGCCATCGCGGAAATGGACGGCCGTAATCGTGGTGTCGACCTGGGTCTTGATGGCGACGCTGGCGATGGGGGTAACGTTGCCGAGGGCACTCAAGCGCACCGGCATGGTTTTGCGTTCGGCAACCGCGGTTTCAACCGGAACGGCGCGGGCCTGGACCTGCCGGGCGGCAACACCGTCCGTCGTCCAGAATCCGCGCACGAGCACGGCGATGGCGATCAAGGCGAGGACCGCCCCCCCAATAAGCCATTTGCGTTTGGTCATCTGCAATATCGGTCCGGACTCATGGTGCGCTTGCCCGGATTCTCCCTCACCCTCTGAACGGCTTTGTATTCACAGCACTTTGGGGCCGCGTTAGCGGCTTACCTAGCATATAAACGTTACTGAGTGCATATCCCTGCGGCCCTCTGGTAAACACTGAAAACAAAGCGTTATTCGCCCACCTCGGACCTCGAATTTCATGCGAATTGCCACCTGGAACGTCAACTCAATCCGCCAGCGTATGGACAACCTGCAAGCGTGGCTCAAGGAACGGCAGCCCGACATCGTTTGCCTGCAGGAAATCAAATGCATGGATGAGGCTTTCCCGCGGGAGCAGATAGAAGCGCTCGGGTACAACGTAGCGGTGCATGGCCAGAAGACGTTCAACGGCGTGGCGCTGCTTTCCAAGCTGCCGTTCGACGAAGTCGCGCCCGGGCTGATCGGCGACGAGAGCGATGTGCAGGCGCGCTTTCTGGAAGCGATCGTGTCCACCAAAACCGGCGCGCTGCGCGTGATCAGCCTCTATTTGCCCAACGGCAACCCGCCCGATACCGACAAATACAACTACAAGCTCAATTGGATGACCCGGCTGATTAATTTCTCACATGAACGACTTAAACTAGAAGAACCGATGGTGCTGGCCGGCGATTACAATGTCATTCCCACGCCCGCCGATGTCCGCCGCCCGGAGGCCTGGAAGAACGATGCATTGTTCCTTCCGCAAACGCGCGAGAAATACCGGGCGCTGATCAACCTGGGGCTCACGGATGCCGTGCGGGCGGTGAGCGATGCGCCCGACCTCTACACATTCTGGGATTATCAGGCCGGCGCCTGGCCCAAGGATGATGGAATCCGGATCGATCATTTGCTGCTGTCACCGCAAGCCGCCGACCGGTTGACCGACGCCGGCATCGACCGCCATGTGCGCGGCTGGGACAAGCCGTCTGACCACGTCCCGGTCTATATCGATCTGGATATTGAGGGGCGGTGATTTTATTCGCGCCGCGTCTCCAGCCAGCGGCGGAGATAGACGGCGGCCAAAGCGCGCTCGTCCTCGCTCGCCTGCTGCATGGCGCTATCATAGAGCTTGGTGATCCAGGCCTGATCGGCGCGCGCGCTGTCCTTGGCGAGCGCAAGCCACATCAAGCCGCGCGCGGCCTGCCTCGGAACGTGATCGCCCTCGAACAGCATAGCGCCGAGCATGGCCTGCGCCTCGCACTGGCCCTTCTGCGCGGACAGACCGAACCAACGCGCAGCCTGCCGCGGATCGTGCGGCGCGCCGTCGCCCTTGAGATAGAGCCGCGCCAGATAATATTGCGCATCGGGATCGCGGAAATAAGACGCCGCGTAAGCGAACATTTCACGCGCGCGATCCGGATCGCGCTTGACCTCGGTCTTCGGAATGCCCTCGAGATAATAGTGACCGAGTGCAACGAAGGCATTGGCGACGAAGCGCGCCTGCGGCGTGTCGGGATTGTCCTCGGCATGACCGTCCGCGATGCGGCGGAAATATTCGAAAGCCTTGAGATCGTTCTGCGCAACGCCGTCGCCTTCGGCGTACATGCGGCCGAGTTTCCACTGCGCGAGCGCGTGGCCTTTTTCAGCGGCGTATTCGAGCGAGTTGACCGCTTTGACGGTTTCGCCGGTCTTGAGCCAATGCGCGCCCGAGCGGAACGCCTCGACCGGGGTCATCGGCGGGGGCGCCATGCTGCCCTCGGTTTTGCTGCCGTCGAGCGCGAATGCCGGCGCCGCGGCCATCAGGCCGGCACCGATCAGCACCACACGCAACAGGGTCTCAAGTGTCCGCATAACACTCTTTCTCAGCCGCGCCGCCGGGATGCGTGACCGCGCCGTTGACGGCGGGTCCCACCTGCTGCGCGTATTTCCACAGATAGCCTGAGCCAAAATCGCTCTCGCGCGCCTTCCACTGGCTCTTGCGCTTGGCGAGTTCATCGGCGGAAAGCTTGACGTCGAGCGTGCCCTTCACGGCGTCGATCTCGATGATGTCACCGTCGCGGATCAGCCCGATCGGCCCGCCGATCGCGGCTTCAGGTCCGACATGGCCGACGCAGAAACCGCGCGTCGCACCGGAGAAGCGGCCATCGGTAATCAAGGCGACTTTTTCGCCGGCGCCCTGCCCGTAAAGCGCTGCCGTCGTCGACAGCATCTCGCGCATGCCGGGGCCGCCGCGCGGGCCTTCATAACGGATCACCAGCACGTCGCCGTCTTTGTACTTGCGATGCTTGACCGCGTCGAAGCAGGCTTCCTCGCCATCAAAGCAGCGCGCCGGGCCGCTGAACTTCAGCGTCTTCATGCCGGCGACTTTCACAATGGCGCCTTCGGGAGCGAGATTGCCCTTGAGCCCAACCACGCCACCGGTAGCCGACAACGGCTTGTCGGCCGGACGAATGACATCCTGGTCGGGATTCCATTTCACGTTCTTCATATTCTCGGCGATCGTGCGACCGGTGACCGTCATGCAATCGCCGTGCATGTAGCCGTGATCGAGGAGAGTTTTCATCAGAAGGGGCACGCCGCCAGCTTCGAACATATCCTTGGCGACATAACGGCCGCCCGGTTTCAAATCTGCGACATAAGGAGTCTTTTTGAAGATTTCGGCGACGTCGAACAGCGTGAACTCGATACCGCACTCGTGCGCGATCGCCGGTAAATGCAGCGCCGCATTGGTCGAGCCGCCGGACGCCGCGACGACCGCCGCAGCGTTTTCCAGCGCCTTTCGCGTGACGATGTCGCGCGGACGAAGGTTTTGCCTGATCAAATCCATGATCATCTCGCCGGCGAGCATGCTGAACTTGTCGCGGATTTCGTAAGGCGCCGGTGCGCCCGCCGAATAAGGCAGCGCAAGACCGATGGCTTCCGATACCGTCGCCATAGTGTTGGCGGTAAATTGCGCGCCGCATGCGCCAGCCGAGGGGCAGGCATTCTGTTCGAGCGTATCGAGATCTTCATCGGACATCGTGCCGACGGAATGTTTGCCGACCGCCTCGTAGACGTCTTGAATTGTGACTTCCTTACCCTTGAATTTTCCAGGCAGGATCGAGCCGCCGTAGATATAGATCGACGGCACGTTGAGGCGGCACATCGCCATCATCATGCCGGGTTGTGACTTGTCGCAGCCCGCAATGCCGATGAGCGCGTCATAGGCGTGGCCGCGCACGGTGAGTTCGACAGAGTCGGCGATGACTTCGCGCGACGGCAGCGAAGCGCGCATCCCGGCATGGCCCATCGCGATACCGTCGGTAACGGTGATGGTGCAGAATTCGCGTGGCGTGGCGCCGCCGGCCGCAACACCCTTCTTCACAACTTGCGCCTGGCGCATCAGCGAGATGTTGCAGGGCGCGGCTTCGTTCCAGCAGGTCGCGACGCCGACAAAAGGTTGGTGGATCTGTTCCGTGGTCAGACCCATCGCGTAATAAAAAGCGCGATGGGGCGCGCGGTCCGGCCCCTCGGTGGCGTGCCGGCTCGGTAGTTTCGACTTCAAACTGGTCTTTGCGTCCATAGTGCCTTGTCGCCCCCGCCCCCGGTTACCGCCACCGGATTGGACCCGGCTGGCTCATTGAGGCGATCACCCGGCCGGGCGGTCCTCGATGTCGTTGAAGGGTATGGCCGAATTGCGGCGCGGCGAGGGTCATCGGAGGGTATGGCTTAAATGTTCTAAAAGTGTTGCGCGGCGGACACAGGTGTGGCTGGCGCGCGTCGACTTTTGACGGGCTAGATCGTGGTCCCGGTCATCTCGGGCGTGTGCATCAGGGCGATCCCGGCCCACAAAACCCCCGTTCGTCCCCGTGACCCGTCTACGCAAAGTTGCTTCGACGGGCTGAGCCTGAGCCCGCCGAAGCGCCAGCGAAGGCGGGAAGCGGGGGCCCGGGGGCTAAGCGTACAGCCGTGACTATGGCTCTGGGTCCCCATCGCAAGTCGGCTCTAGCCGACTTGCGCACCAAATAACGCCAACATCGGGTAGACCCGATGTTGGCCCGCGGGGACGAGCGGCCGGGTACACGGAGAAACCACCGATCGCCATGCCGCAGCCCCCTCGCCTTCGCCGCTCATTCTTCGACCGCCCGGTGCTCAGGGTTGCGCCCGAACTCATCGGCGCGACGCTGCTGGTCGACGGCGTCGGCGGCATCATCGTCGAGGTCGAGGCCTATCATCACACCGACCCGGCGGCGCATTCCTACACCGGACGCACGGAACGCAATGCCGTGATGTTCGGCCCGGCCGGCTACATCTATGTCTACCGCTCCTACGGCATCCACTGGTGCGTCAATTTTGTTTGCGAGGAAGACGGCAGCGCGAGCGCGGTGCTGATCCGCGCCATTGAACCAACCGAAGGCCTCGCCGCCATGCGGCGCCGACGCGGGCTGAAGGACGAACGCGCGCTGTGCTCGGGCCCCGGAAAACTGTGCGAAGCACTGGCCGTCACGCACAAGCACAATGGCCTGGCACTCGACCGGCCCCCGTTCGAATTGCGTGCGCGCAGCGAAACGCCGGAGATCGTGACTGGCCCACGCATCGGCATCACAAAGGCGGTCGCAAAGCCGTGGCGCTACGGGTTGAAGGGCTCACAATTTCTGAGCAAGCCGTTCAGGCCCTCATCCTGATTCTGGACTGCGGGTCGAAACCGAAATCCTGCTTGGCCTTTTCACTCGACACGGCGGGGCCATCCTCCGCGATATTGTAGATGCCCGGCTTTCCCTTGGTGAGCGCCTGCATCGTTGCGCGTGCCGCGGCCTCGATATGAATCGACGGCGTCCGCGCGGACGTGTCGTACCAGGTCCCCGGTCCGTAGAAATAGCCGAAGCGCAGCACGATTCCCTCTGGAAGCCCGAGCACCGCCTGCTCAAGCGCAGCCGCCGCTTCGGCGCTGCGGCCGGGCGTGCCTTCTGCACCGAGATTCAAGGGATCGCTTTCGACGCGCGTCCCGCTGGCGGGCGCGTAAGCGAACGCCACGCTTTGCGCGACCATGCGCGTCACATTCGCCGCCCGCGCCGCAGCGACGAGATTGCGTGTTCCTTCGATGCGCAGCCGGGCATTGCGCGCAACGCCTTCGTCGTATTGTGGTGTGCCCGGCGCGAAGGCGAGATCCGTGAGCTGGTGAATGATCACCTGTGGCGCCGCGGCACTGACAGCGCGCGCGAGTGCTTCCGCATCGAAAACATCGACCACGACCGGCTCGGCCCCGAGCTTGAGCACGCCGTCCGCCTTATCGGCCGACCGCGTGGTGCCGATGACACTATGTCCGACCGCGCGCAGCAGCGGCGTGAGCTTGCGCCCGACCGCCCCGCCTGCACCGGCCAGAAATATTTTCATCGTGGGGCTTCGATCATGTCGCGCTCTTGAGGCGCTCAAGCGCCTCGGCGATCTTGGCCTTGCGGCCGGCCGCCTCCTCGCGTTTTTCCTTCTCTTCCTCGACCACATCTTCCGCTGCACGCTCCATGAACTTTGGATTGTTCAGCTTCGCATCGGTGCGTACGATGTCGGCTTCGGCCTTCTGCATTTCCTTGGCCAACCGGGCGCGCTCGGCGGCAAGATCGATCACGCCCTTGAGCGGCAAGGCCGCCACCTCGCCGCGCACGACGAGCTGCACCGAACCCTGCGGCGCAGCCGGTGCCGAAGAAATCTCTGACACGCGCGCGAGCCGCTTGATGAACTCGGCCCACCGTTCCGCGCGCGCCGCGGTCTCGGCGGATGCGCCGGCGAGCACCAGCGGGATCGCCGCGGTGATGTTCATCTCGGCGCGGATCGAGCGGATGGCGGTGATGAGTTCGATCACCCAGCCGATTTCGGCCTCGGCCTTCTCGTCGGCAAGGCCTTCGAGCTTTGGCCAATCGCTGAGCGCGAGCAATTGGGCACGCTTCGGCCCCGGCTCTGCTGTCACCGTCCACAATTCTTCGGTGATGAAGGGCATGAAGGGGTGCAGCAGCCTGAGAATTTCATCGAGCGCCCACGCCGCCATCGCGCGCGTCTCTGTTTTTGCGGGACCGTCGGGGCCGGTCAAAAGCGGCTTCGACAGTTCGACATACCAGTCGCAGTAGACATTCCAGACAAAGCGATAAGCCGCGCCGGCGGCCTCGCCGAAAGCGTAAGCTTCGATCGAACGCGTGATCTCGGCGGCGGCCTTCGCCGTCTCGTGCGCGATCCAGCGGTTGAGCGTTTCTTTCGCCGATTTCGGATCGAAGCCCTCGACCCGCGCCGCGCCGTTGAACTCGACAAAGCGCGCCGCATTCCACAGCTTGGTCGCAAAATTGCGATTGTTCTCGACGTCCTGCGGGCCGAGCCTGATGTCGTGGCCCGGCGCAACATTGCGCGCCAGCGTAAAGCGCAGCGCATCGGCGCCAAGTTCGTCAATGACGCCGAGCGGATCGACAACGTTGCCCTTCGACTTCGACATCTTGGCGCCGGACGCATCGCGCACAAGGCGGTGGATGTAGACGTCGTGGAACGGGATGTCGGGCATAAAGTGCATGCCCATCATCATCATGCGCGCAACCCAGAAGAAGATGATGTCGAAGCCGGTGACCAGCGTCGCCGTCGGATAAAAGCGCGCCAGTTCTGGTGTCTTGTCCGGCCACCCCAGCGTCGAGAACGGCCACAGCGCGGATGAGAACCAGGTGTCGAGCACATCTTCGTCGCGCGTCAGCGTTGCCGCCTTGCCGTAGTGTTTGTCGGCATCCCGTTGAGCGTCGGCCTCACTGAGCGCGACGAATGCCTTGCCGTCGGGCCCGTACCATGCCGGAATCTGATGGCCCCACCACAGCTGGCGTGAAATGCACCAGGGCTGGATGTTCTCCATCCAATTAAAGTAGGTCGTTTCCCAATTCTTCGGGATGAACTTGGTCTTGCCCGCGCGCACCGCGGCAATCGCGGGTTTCGCCAGCTCCTGCGCGTTGACGTACCACTGGTCGGTGAGCAACGGCTCGATCACGACATTCGAACGGTCGCCGTGCGGCACGACGTTTGAATGCGGTTCGATTTTCTCGACCATGCCTTTTTCTTCGAGACGCGCGACGATCTGCTTGCGCGCCACGAACCGATCAGCACCATGCATCGCCAAAGTAGCGTCGAGATCGGCGGACTTCGGCGCGCCGTCGAGGAATTCCTCATTGCCCTTGATATTGAGCTTGGCTTCGGTGGTGAAAACATTCACCAGCGGCCGCTTGTGCCGCTTGCCGACCTCGAAATCGTTGAAGTCATGCGCGGGCGTGATCTTCACCGCGCCACTGCCCTTCTCAGGGTCGGAGTATTCATCCGCGATAATCGGAATTTTGCGCCCGACCAGCGGCAGGATCACGTTCTTGCCGACAAGTTTCTTGTAGCGCTCATCCTCGGGATGCACCGCCACCGCGGTATCGCCGAGCATGGTTTCCGGACGCGTGGTCGCAACAACAATGAATGTCGACGGATCGTTCGGATCGAAGGTCTTGCCCTCGATCGGGTAGCGCAAGTGCCAGAGGTGCCCGCGGGTCTCGACCTGCACCACTTCGAGGTCGGAAATGGCGGTCAGCAGCTTCGGGTCCCAGTTGACCAGCCGCTTGTCCTTGTAGATGAGCCCCTCACGATGAAGTTCTACAAAAACTTTAAGAACGGCCTTGGAAAGCCCCTCATCCATCGTGAAGCGCTCGCGCGACCAATCGCACGATGCGCCGAGCCGCTTGAGCTGGTTGACGATGGTGCCGCCCGATTCGGCCTTCCACTCCCACACGCGCTTGAGGAAGGCCTCGCGGCCCATTTCGCGGCGGCCGGGCTGCTGGCGCTCCATCAGCTGGCGCTCGACCACCATCTGCGTGGCG
Organism: uncultured Alphaproteobacteria bacterium; assembly: GCA_963810125.1. Lineage (GTDB taxonomy): Bacteria > Pseudomonadota > Alphaproteobacteria > Rhizobiales > Xanthobacteraceae > Pseudolabrys. Next base: position 57,680 of record CAWEMK010000008.1, on the reverse strand, counting down.
ATGCCGGCGTGATCGGTGCCCGGCTGCCAGAGCACGTCCTTGCCGCGCATGCGCTCGAACCGGCAGAGGATGTCCTGCAGCGTGTTGTTGAGCGCATGGCCCATATGCAATGAGCCGGTGACGTTCGGCGGTGGAATGACGATAGAGTATGGTTTCGCGCCGGCACGCTCGGGCCGGCCGGCGCGGAAGGCGCCCGCCTGCTCCCAAGTCCGGTAGATGCGGCCCTCGACCTCCGAAGGCTGGTAAGTCTTATCAATCATCGGCGTTTTGCTTGAAATCGTTCGCGCGGTAGAAAGCCTGCCGAGCCTGCCGGAGTCAACTTTGCCCCCCAATCCATCAGTGTCCAGCGGCAGCGCCACGTCCGCCATCACTTTGCTGGCCATTGTTGCCTTCGCCGCCCAGGCCATGGTGCGGGTCACGGATTCGCTGCTGCCGCAAATCGCTGCTGATTTTGGCGTGACCGTGGGCGCGACCTCGATCGTGGTGACGGTCTATTTGCTGGCCCATGGCTCGGTCCAGCTGGTGATCGGCCCGATCGGCGACCGCTTCGGCAAATACCGGTGCATGGCCTTCGCCGCCGCCGTGTCGACGGTGATGGTGGCGATCTGCGGTCTGGCGCCCTCGCTGCCGGTCCTGATCGCGGCGCGGCTCGGCAGCGGGCTCGCCACCGGCTGGATCATTCCGCTGGCGCTCGCCTTCGTCGGCGATGTCATCCCCTACGAGCGGCGGCAGCAGGTGATCGGGCGTTTCCTGTCCGGACAGATCCTCGGCCAGTTGTTTGGCCAGGCCGCGGGCGGCGTGCTCGGCGACTGGTTCGGCTGGCGTAACGTCTTCTTCCTGCTCGCCGGGCTGCTCGCAGTCGCCGCTGCGGGCCTCTGGTACGAACTGCTGCGCAATCCGATCACGCATGCGCGCCACGCCAGTGCACAGCCGGGCCGCGGTTTTATCGCTGATTATTCCACGGTGCTGCGTTCGGGATGGGCGCGCACGCTGATCGCCTTCGCCTTTATCGAGAGTGGCCTGATGTTCGGCGCATTCACATACGTCGGCGCCGATTTGCATTTGCGTTTCGGCGTGAGCTTCACGCTGGTGGGACTCTACGTTGCAGCATTCGCCATCGGCGGCCTGCTCTACAGTCTCTCGGTGCGCGTGCTGGTCACGCGCTTCGGCCAGATCGGATTAGCGACGCTCGGCGGCGCGCTGCTCGGGCTGGCTTACATGACGCTCGCGTTCGAGCCGCACGCTTACATTGCGCCGATTGCGATCACCGCCATCGGTCTCGGTTTTTATATGCTGCACAACACATTGCAGACCAACGCCACGCAGATGGTGCCGGAAGCGCGCGGCACCGCGGTCGCCATTTTTTCTTCCGCACTTTATCTCGGACAGACTGCGGGAGTTGCAGTCAATGGCGTGATCTTCGACCGCTTCACCGCGGTGCCGGTGTTCTTGATCGCTGCGGTGGGCCTGACAGCGCTTGGCTTGTGGTTCGCGCGCGCGCTCAAGCAGAGACGCGAAAGCGGAGTTTGAGGTCGGTAACTTTTCTGCGAAACAAACTCCGCTCATTCCCGCGAAAGCGGGAATCCAGCGCAATGAAATAAAAATGGTGTACCGACTTAAGGCCGGCCGCGGGAGACGCGTTCGATCTCTGCGCGCACGATGCGCTCAACCAGGCCCGGCAGGTTGTCGTCGAGCCAGGACTTGAGCATCGGCCGCAACATTTCACGCACCAGATCTTCAAGCGTTCGCGCATTTTGCCCGATTACCGTGTGCGCAAGGGAATTGAATGCGCTGTCGACAGCCGCGATGGTCTCGTTCGAGATCAGAGCACGTTCAGGCATGGGCTCGGGTGCCTTGGTGGTGAAAACCACATCGGACGTTCCGTCAATCGTCTGGAAGCTCGGTGCGGATTTCGGCGGCGGCGCAACCGGTGACGTCATCGATTCAGTCAAATCGAGAACATCGGCGGCAGGCAGCGATGGTGTCGACGACGCGGTCGGCATTGGTGTCAGGTTTGGCGCGGGCATTGACGAAGGAATGGGCCCAGACTTGCCGGCCGCCTTGGGCGGCGCATCAAGCTCGGCCAGCATGGCGTCGATTTCGTCCTGACTATTGGCGGCGGCGGCCGGTGGCGGAGCGGGTTTCGATGGCGATGGTGCCGCTGCAGCGGCGGGCTTTGATGGCACCGCGGGCGTCGGTGACGGTCGCCCAGACGCCGCGGCCGCCGTCGTGGCCGCCGAAGCCTGCTCAGGCGCCTTGGCGGGCTTGCTGACGTCGTCGTCTGCAATGATCCGCCGGATGGAGGCGAGGATTTCCTCCATTGAGGGTTCTTGCGCCTTTGCCGCCTGGGTCATTCCCTGAAAATCCCGACACACTCCCTACGTTCCGCGGGGCAAGGAACCCTCGCCGGCGCGAATTGCTCTCGTATACCTTTTATACGCCAGAGAACCGCTGGAGTGGCAGGTGGAAACTCAGCAATGCGCAATGAACTGTGGACACGATGGCCGTATTGCGCCGCGTCTGAAACGAATCAGCGCCCGTCCGGCGTCCGCACGCCGGCCCAGCTATCGCGCACCTGCTGATAGTGGACATTGGAGTCATAGACCGGCGCCCGCAGCCCGAGCACCTGCGGCGCCAGGCGCCCTACCGCCGAAAGCAGCGTATAGGAGGCCACCACGCGGTCGCGCTGCGCGCTGACCAACGCCACGCGGGCATTCACCAATTCCTGCTGCGCATTGAGTACGTCGAGCGTGGTGCGCTGACCGACGCGAGCCTCTTCGCGCACGCCGTTGAGCGCGATCTCGGAGGCCTGCACCTGTGCCTGAGTTCGCATCGATATTCGCTTTGGCTGCCTCGAGCTGGCCCCATGACTGCACGACAGTCTGCCGCGCCTGGTCGCGCGCGGTATCGAGATCGAGCCGCTTCTGGCCGAGTGTTTCCTTGGCCTGACGGATCAGCGAATATTCCGCTCCGCCCTGGTAGAGCGGAACGCTGAGCTGGCCGAGTACCGCGGCGTTGAAACTCTTGAGCGAGGTCAGGCTGCTCTCATTGCTTTGTTGCGCGCTGGTCTGCAACGACAGCGTCGGATAGAGCGCCCCCTCCGCCACCTTCACCTGTAACTGCGCGGCATCGAGATTGTATTGTGCGCTGGTCACCGTCGGGTGGGTCGCGGTCGCAACCCCGATCGCCGTCGGCAAATTGCCAGGAGAAAAACGGTCGACCGGCGAACCCGGCGTGAGCTTGCCCGGTTCAACCCCGATCACCTGTCGGTAGGTCGCGAGGGACGCCTTGTAAGTCGCCTCAGCGCTGAGCACCTGTGAACGCCCCGATGCCAGCCGCGACTCCGACTGCGCGACGTCCGTGCGCGTCACTTCGCCGACATTGAAGCGGTCGCGTGTCTGCCGCAATTGCTCCTGCAACACTTCAACGTTGCGCCGTTGCAGATCGAGGATCGCGCCGTCACGCAAAAGGTTCATGTAAGCCGTCACCGCGCTCAGCAGCACCGTCTGCTCGGTCGTGCGCAAGGTCTCGCGCGCGGCCTGCACCTGGCTTTCCGCCTGACGCGTTTTGTTGGAAGTCTGGAAGCCGTTGTAAAGCGTCTGCGTCGCGGTCACACCGTAGCCGTAGGGCGTCATGGTGCCGGATTGCTGCAGGTAGGCAGCCCCACCAGATAGTACAGACGACGTGAGTCTTGACGTCGTGTCCCAATATTGTGTGCCGATCGAAGCATTCGCCGACACGCGCGGGCGGTAACCCGACAGCGCCTGCGGAACGGCCTCATCAGTCGCGCGCACCAGGGCCCGCTGTGAATTTAATGACGGATTGTTCTGGTACGCCTGCGCCAGGGCACCCTCGAGGGTATCCGCCGAGGCTGAAGAAAGCGCAATCGGCCATGCGGCGCACGCGATCGAACCGACCGCTAGCCCGCGCGCCCACCTACCGAGACCCCAACCCGTCATCCCCACATCCCGTTCATAGCGCGACTGGCATCCTGCCAGATTCGCACCGCCGTAACGAACCGCGAACCATATGCGGGCCGGCCCGCCGTTAAAACCCCCTCCGGCTGTCCCCCGACAAATTGCTTGAGAACTGGGGTATTTACGCAACGATCGGAACAGATTGCAATCAGAACGCGAACGCTGGCGCTTTTACAAAGCCCGGCAGGATGGCTGCTGTTGCATCAAAAATCGGCCGGCCGCCCAAATCGTCTCCGCTACGGCAATAAAGCATGGCTTTGGCGGCTGGAGCACTCCCCAGCACGCAGACCAGCCGCCCGCCCTCCTTGAGCTGGCTCAGATAGGCCTGCGGCACGACCTCGGTCGCGCCTTCCAGAACGATAACGTCGTAGGGCCCGCTCTGTGGCCAACCCACCGTCAACGGCCCGCTCACGACACTCACTTTGGACTGTGCGGCGAGCCCCGTGCGGGCCACCTGCGCAAGGCCGGCGTCCTGTTCGAGCGCGGTCACCTGGCCGGCGAGCCGCGCAAGCACGGCGGCGCCGTAGCCGGTCGCGCAACCGACATCCAAAACACGATCACTGGATGCAATGTCTGCCGCATGGATCAACTTGGCGAACACCATCGGCTTGAGCAGCCGACGTGCGCCGTCGCCAACCGGCAAATCGAGGTCGAGATAGGCAAGCCCCGCGGATGCCGGCGGCACGAATTGCTCGCGCGGAATATCCATCATGGCGGAGATGATGCGCAGGTCCGTGACATCGGCGGTGCGGACCTGGCCATCCACCATATGACGGCGTGCGGTGGCAAAATCGGTCATCGCGATCCTCGAAGAAAACCCGGAAGGCGCGGTTCTTGTGCGGCAACGGGGCACAAAACGCAAGGCTCGGTTCAAGGCTCGACGCGCGGCCCGACAAGGCTCGGCAAGGCTCGGCTTGCGATTGTCGTAAGGCTTTCGCTCCTATATAGGCTGAGGCCGACCCTACGCCCTTTATTACCTACGGTTGGCCACGTGGCGGAGTGGTTACGCAGAGGACTGCAAATCCTTGCACGCCGGTTCGATTCCGGCCGTGGCCTCCAGCCTTCGCTCGCTTCGCGAGCTACGGCTCGGCAAGCCCAGACATTCCTATCGGGGCGAAGCGAGCGAAGGCTGCCACGCCGTAGCCCGAAGGGCGAAGGCGGGCCTTTCCCTTCACGCTTTGCAAAGGGGGCTGGCTTTGTTATAGGCCCGGTGCTGAAGCGCCGGCAGTGTTCCCGGGTAGCTCAGTGGTAGAGCAACCGGCTGTTAACCGGTTGGTCGCTGGTTCGAATCCGGCCCCGGGAGCCACCAATTTTTTCGACCGTTTTCGATGCCTTTTGCAATCTATTTCCAGTCGCCCAAAAACAATTCACGTTGATTGGGTCGACTTTCACCGAAATTTACGTGTGACCGCCGTCAGTGGGCACAAATTTTTTCCGCACGCTCAAGAAGCCGGCTTTAGCCCAAACAGAAAGACCGCCTTGCGGCGGTCTTTCCGAAATCTGAATTCAGGCGCATCCGCCTGCAAGGGCAGCGCTAGTTTATTGCCGCGAGAGTTTCACGTAACTCAACGCCCGAAGACAACGCTTGGCCCCTCATTGCCGGAGGTGAAATTATATTGGACGCGGAAGACGCCGGAAACGGTGCTCTGATCGTCGAGTGAGGTGGCGGTCGTGTAAATAGGCACAGTGTGACAGCGGGGCTCACACCCTTATACGCGGTGTTCAGACGCGTATAGACCACGTCCACGCCCATATAGAGGTCCTTCGAGATGTCCCACTGGGTGCGGGAGCCAATCTGCCAGAAAGAGAAGTTTGGGCTACAGCTGTTGCCCTCGCCGTGGTTAAGAGCTACCGGCGGCCATACCGCGCCTTCTACCGGCTGCCCGCACGCACGAGAATGGAGCCGTGGAGTAGGTGTCGGCAGATGCTCGGCGGCAATGTCCGTCGCAGTCTGGTTGTACCACACGCGCGTGTAGCCGCCATACAGGCTGGTCCGCCACCGCGAGTTCCAGATGTGCTCATAGCCCGCATTGACGCTCCAGGCATTGGTCAACTGGATTGCGGTTGGGTTGGTTGACAGCCATTGAGAACTGGTTGTCGAAGATCCCATCGACCGCCCAGCCGACGCCGGCTGAACCGCCGTGCAAGATCTGCCAGCTGCCGGCTTTCGTCACGTACTCAATCGCGCCCTGGGTCGCGGCGAAACTCGCTCCGATTGAATCGCCCCAAGGCAGGTTGACGAGTCCGCCAATTTCCGCAGCCCAGCCTACTTTGTCCTCGGGATGCGCCTGTAGTAGTGGACGAGTTCCCGTAATAATTGCCGGCCACCCGATGAAGGGCGCCGCTGACGCCGACGAAGCCCCAGCTTTGGTCGATACGTAAGTTGCCGACGACATCGGGCATATTAAACCCGGCCGTATCCGTGGTAACTGTGCCATTCAACCCAAAGCCGCCTCCGGCTCCGTCGACAACGCCCACGGGGTGACGTTGCGTCTCGGCCGAAACCGTGGCGGACACGCCGTTTCCGAACCGGAACGTATAAGCGAACAGGTCGACGCCATAATTGTACGTGTCACCCGACGTCTTGGCGTCGAAATAACTGTACCGCTCCGTGGGGGTGAAAGTGTCGAAGAACGATTGCGCGCGGCCTGCGGTGAGGCCTGCAAACTGGATAAACGCCCGTTCTACGAAAAAGCTCGCGGTCTCGCCATTCCCGAGGGTTTGTCCGCCGAGGCGGAGATAACCGCGCACCGTCCCGAATTCCGACTGGTTGCGGGCATCCACAGTGAGCACACCGCGGCCGGTAAAGTTGAAGTTATTTGATGTACGGTCAAACCTGCCATTCACAGCGGTGTTGAGACCATAGTCGCCGGGGTTGGTGCTGCCAGCGGTCAGGCCGTTGTTGGATCCCCACTCGGCTTGCGTCCGCACATAGCCGCCGACGTTGATGCACATATCGGTGCCAGGGATGTAATAGAATCCCGCGCCGTACAGACTGCAAATCTTCACGTATTGGACGGCTTGAGCCTTAACAGGGAGATCGGCAGCCTGCGCACCTGTGAGAGCAATAAGGCCCCCGACGCAGCCGACGAGAAGGCTTTTTGTGCTCATAATACTTTGCCCCTTTTTGCAAAAGTGGCTCGTCCGGAACGCCACGACGCCCGCGACCACCTCACCCAATCGGCTGATGGTACATTGCAATAAGCGCCAATCGCAATCGTAGTGCCCGTTTGTCACAAGCCTAAAATTGCTTTGCGTCGCTGCTGTTACTCAAAAACAACAGCGGACATTCAGCAGAAATTGCAATTCAACGCTGCCTCCCTCATTGCGATTGATCGCACTGCCGTCGCAACAACGGATTTTTGATTGTGGAAAATTCCATTGTTACAATTGGTTAAATGCCGTTCTGGAACCTGGCCCCGGGAGCCAATTCGCAAATCGCTGGAGATAATCTCCAGTTCGTGCGTGGCCTAGCGACTGGTTCGCGCCGCAGCCTCGCTCTCACAACGCTGAAGCATTTTCTGAACCTCGGGGTTGTCGCCCTCCTGTTGCGCAAGGCGACGCACATACTCGAGTTTTCGGTCGAGTTCGCCGGCTGATGTCGCGGCGCGAAATGCAGAATCCAAAATCATCGGATGGTTTCGCCATTGCGCCATGGCCTTATCGACACAGGCGAGCGCCTTGGGATAATCGCGCGCGCCAACATAGACGTTGATCAGATTTGCAAAACCTTCCGGCGTCGGTGAACGCTCAAGCTCTCTCTCGATGATGCGGACAGCGCGAGCGGCGTGTTTGTTGTTGAGCTGGTAATCGAAATTCGACGGCTCGGTGTTGTCGCCTTTCTCGACCACAATAATGTTGTGGTAGGCGCGCAGCGAGCGCACCCATTTCGACAATTCCATAACCTGAATATCCGGCTTTGCGATCTTGATCTCGGCGTAGTTGAGATGATGAAGCAGCGATCCAGCGAGAAGCATGGTCGCGCCGCCATCGGCAAGTGACCCGCCCCACTGCGGCCAGAACGACGTCTGTACATCCTCAATGACATAGAGGCCGCCATCGGCAATGAGCGGAAATAGTGTACTGAAACTTTTCGTCACGTGCGCGGGTACATGGCTGCCATCATCGATAACAATATCGAACGGACCGAATTCACCAGATATGCGTTGCAGGAAAGCCGGATCATCCTGCGAACCCCGCCGCAACGTAATTCTTGGGCCGAGCTCAAGTTTCTTTTCCGCAATGTCGATGCCGACAATTTTTCCGTCCGGAAAATAGTCAGCCCACATCGCAAGCGAGTTTCCGCCGATGCTGGAATAGTCCGTATCCGCCGACGCCGATCTCAAGTAGCCGGACCGGTTTTTCACGCAGATGCGAAAAAAGGGAGTGATAGACAGGCGTGTAGAAATGCGGACCCCATTTGTCGGTTCCGTGCCGGATTGCAAGTCTCGTCAACGGGTCGATCTCTACATCGTCGTACGACAACGTTTTTCCCTCTTGCTTGGCTCTTAATCTCTTGCAACACGAAAAGGACGACTATCTCTTAGAGCGAATTCATCCAATTTGTCGACAGGCCGTCGGCCAGCTTCTATTGTAGGCGGCCGCCGATATAACAACATGACATCCCTCACCAGCCCGCTCACCACCGACCTCTACGAACTCAACATGATCCAGGCCTATCTGGATCGCGGCGAGGACAAGGAGGCCGTTTTCGAATTTTTCGTGCGACGGCTGCCGGCCCGGCGCGGCTTCCTGCTTGCCGCCGGACTCGACGACGCCCTCACCTATCTTGAGACGTTACGTTTCACCGACGCCGAGATCGATTGGCTCAAGAGCACCAAACGTTTTCGCGGCAACCTGATCGACTATCTCGCAAGCTTCCGCTTTACGGGCGACGTGCATGCGATCGCGGAAGGCACCATCTGCTTTCCCAATGAACCGCTGATCCGCATCACAGCACCGCTGCCGATGGCGCAACTGGTCGAAACGCGGCTGATCAACATCCTGCATTTCCAGACCATGATTGCCTCGAAGGCCGCGCGCATGGTGCTGGCGGCGCCCGGAAAAATCCTGTCCGATTTCGGCCTGCGCACCGCCCATGGCGCCGAGGCCGGCCTGTTTTCGGCGCGCGCAAGCTACATCGCAGGGTTTTCCAGCGCTGCCAACGTGCTCGCCGGCGAGCGCTACGAAATACCGATCGTCGGCACGATGGCGCATTCATTCGTGCAGGTGCATGGCGACGAGATGACCGCATTCGAAAATTTTGCACGCGCGCGGCCCGAAGGCGTCATCTTGCTGATCGACACTTACGACACTGAAGCCGGCGCCCGCAAAGTCGTTGAGCTCGCCCCGAAACTAAAGGCCGACGGCATCGCGATCCGCGGCGTGCGCATCGACAGCGGCGACCTCACCGTAATGGCAAAGAAAGTACGCGCCATCCTCGACGCCGGCGGACTGAAGGACGTGATCATCCTGGTGAGCGGCGGCATCAACGAAGATGTCTTGCAGACGATGATGGCCGCCAAGGTGCCAATTGACGGCTATGGCATCGGCGTCAATCTCGATGCATCGATCGACGCCCCGTCGCTCGACTGTGCCTACAAGCTGCAGGAATACGCCGGCACGCCGCGCAGAAAATTGTCCGAGGGCAAGGTTACCTGGCCGGGACGCAAGCAGGTGTGGCGGACGTCTGACGGCAATGGACGCATGGCGAGCGATGTCTTATCGCTGGAAAATGACAAGCTGCCGGGTGATACGCTGATCGCGCCGGTCATGCGCGGCGGAAAACGGATTGCGCCCGCGCCGACGCTTGCGCAAATCCGCGAGCGCGCCGCGCGCGAACTCGCACGCCTGCCCGAACCGCTGCGCCAGCTCAAAAGCGGGACGGACTACTCCGTGACTATTTCTGAAAAGCTCAAGGCTCTGGCCGCGCAGACCGGCGCCGGGGCCCACTAGCACGAGCGGACAGCGACCCATGCGATGCCATGCTGTCTTGAACGATTGTTCGCTATCGGCCCTTAGCGTACGATCAATTGTGTGATGGGGTAGTCTCAGGGCGCACATCATGAAGCCGTTTTTATTGTCGCTAGTAGCAATCTACTTGTCGCTTCAGGCCTTCCTTGCAACGGCATCCGCACAAGGCATCGATCCTCGATGCAATGCAATGCGCGATAAAATTGGCTGCACCTGCGCCGTCCAGAACGGCGGAAATGTTGCCCCGTACTGCCCTGACAGGTTTAACAGGGGCGGCTGGTGCTACCCAAGACGTGGTCTTGATGGATACGTAGCGTGCATGCACCGCTTTGGGCGTAAATGACGCGTCCGTAAATACGGGGAGCGATCTTCTTACTTCCCCGCCCTGTTCCAGCCGCGCGCACCTTCACCGTAGATCTCGTGGCCGGTTTCGGTCACGACCACGGTGTCCTCGAGCTTGATGAAGCCGCGTGCCGGATGCTTGAGCGTGGTCTCAACCGATATCACCTCGCCAACCTCGAGCGGAATATTGGCATCGTCGGCCGGATAAGGCACCGGCCCGTGATCGGTGAGCCGCGGCGCTTCATGGCTGACCATACCCATGCCGTGCGCGAGGAATTCCAGATTATTGTGATGCTTGGATTTCTGCACCAGCGGTTCGGCGGCGGCATAGAGTTCGCGGCCCATGGCGCCGGCGCGTACCGCTTTGAAACCCGCGCGCTGGATCTGCTCGATCTCGGCCAGCAGATCGTTGAGTTCGGCATCCGGTTCGCCCTGGATCGCCATGCGGCAGATGTCGCCGATATAGCCGTGATAGTTGCCGCCGCTGTCGATCGACATGATCTCGCCCTTCTGCCATTTCTGGTCGGACGGCGCGCGGTTCATGCTGGTGCCGCAGGTGATCAGGCAATATTCGAAGGTGAGACCACGATTGGTTTCCTCGCGCCGCAATGTCTCGACGACGTCGTCTTTGGTCGTGCCCGGCGGAGTCGCGGCGATCGTTGCCTTCATTGACTCGAGCACCGCTTCCGACGCAACTTTCAGCATCTTCAATTCGGCGGCGGATTTCTTCACCCGCTGGCGCTCGAGCACAAACAGCGCATCGACCCAGTCGGCGTCCGGAAAGCCGGCGCGCAACACTTTTGAAGCATCGTACGGCAGGAATCCGAATTCGGTCGCGATGCGCTTGGTCTTGATGCCGGTCTTGCGGATGTAATCAACCGCCTTCTGCATGGCATCCACCGAGCCCGCAGTATTGGTCTGTGTTTCCGGCGTCCACAGCGGCTTGGCCTGGTGCTGGAAAGTCTCCAGCCGATGGCCGATATAGGCCGCCTTCTCCGGCTGGCCCTTCGGATAGACAAAGACCGGCAGATATCGCGTGACGCCGGTCGCATCCATGTAGTCGAAGAAACTGGCGCGGTGTCCGCCGAGCAAATACTGCACATTGTGCTTGGAGGTCGCGAGCACAACGTCGATGCCCGCCTCATCCATCAAACGGTCGAGGCGCGCGTGGTCGAACGGGATAGCGAGGCCTTTGGCGGATTGGGTATTGACGTTCATGACATCGGCTCCGGCGGTGAACCGTCAGCCTAAGACCAGAGGTCCTTGCTCGCAAGCCGTGCGCCGGCGACCAACGCCTCAAGTTTTGCCCACATGATCGAGGGATGAACGCGGCGGTGAAAAGGTCCCTGCGCAAAGCCGCAATCGGTGCCAGCAATGACGTTTTCACGGCCAACGATTTTCGCCAGACGAACAATGCGTTCGGACACCAGTTCCGGATGCTCAACCACATTGGTGGCGTGGCTGATGACTCCGGGGATCAGCAACTGGCCGGGCCCGAGCTTGGCATTCTTCCACACCTGCCACTCATGTTCGTGGCGCGGGTTGGCGCCTTCAATCACGTAGGCACCCACTTTAATCTTCAGAATTAAGTCGACGATATCTTTCAGCGGCACATCGCTCACATGCGGGCCGGGCCAGGAGCCCCAGCAGACGTGATAGCGGATACGGTCCTGCGGAAGGCCCTCGATCGCGTGATTGATGATCTCGACCTGCTGCGCCAGCCAGTTCTTGTAATCTGCGAAACTGGCCGGCGGCACCATGCGATCGTAAGTGACCGCGTTGCGCGCGTCGTCAAGCTGAACGAGGAATCCGGCATCGATGATCATTTTGTATTCGGTGTGCATGGCGCCGGCGATCGCGGCTTGCAGTTCCTCTTCGCTCTTGTAGTACTCGTTCTTGCGATCCGGGATTACGCTCGCCGGCGCGGCGACCGGCAAAAAAGCCTCCTCGACTTTTGCGGTCTTGAGCGCCGCCTTGAAGTTGTCGATGTCACGCTGCAATTCGGCCTGGCCGGTATATTTGATCGGGCCGACGCAAATGGCCTCGGTCGTCGTTGCAACCCCTTCGCGCGCATCAAGCTCGGTATAGAATTCCGCAAAGCGCGTACGGTCGGCGCCACGCTTGAATGGATTGGCGGCCTCGCTCTTGATGGCGCGGCGCTCGAACCCAGATAGCCGCTCCAGCGCATATTGCGACCAGCTGATCGACTTGCCGAATTCGCCGTCGCTGACGACATCGACACCGGTCTTGGCCTGCTGGCTCACGACTTCGGCGACCGAGTCCGCCAGACACTTTTGATAGGCGGTCTCGTCATAAGGTTTGCCGCTCTGCCGGGCGCGCAGGAACTCCTGCAAGGCCGCTGGACGGATCAGGCTACCGACGTGCGTGGTGAGGATGCGATTGCTGCTGCGTTTCATGGGGCGTTGCTAAGCGAGCCTGCAACGAAAGGCAACGTGTGGGCGGATGCCCCATGATCGTCATGGCCGGGCTTGTCCCGGCCATCTCGCTTAGGCAGGCACGAGAATTGCGTCCCTTATCGGGATGCCCGGCACAAGGCCGGGCATGACGAATGAGGCCTACGCCTTCACCACCCCAATGAGCTGCTCGAGCTTGGCGGGGTCGTTGCGCAAGGTTTCGCTCGGCCCGTCGTAAACGATCCGCCCGCGATCCATCACGACAGCGCGTGACGCAATATCGAGCGCGAGACGCGAGTTCTGTTCGACCAGAATTGTCGCCAGCCCACCGGCCTGGGTCAGCCGTTTGACCGCGCGCGCGAGCTCTTCAACGATCACCGGCGCGAGACCCTCCGATGGTTCGTCCATCAGCAGGACAGTCGGATTACCGATCAGTGCGCGGCCAATGGCCAGCATCTGCTGTTCGCCGCCCGAAAGCTGATTGCCACGATTGCCGGCGCGCTCGGCCAGGCGCGGAAAGAGCTCGAACACCTTGTCCATCGTCCACGGTCCCGGCCGCGCGGCCACCTCGAGATTCTCACGCAAGGTGAGCGAAGGAAAAATCTCGCGTTCCTGCGGCACGTAACCAAGCCCGTCAATCACCCGCCGGTAGGTCGCGAGCGTCGAGATGTCCTTGCCATGGAGCGACAGGCGGCCGCCATGCAGCGCCGTATGCCCCATGATGGTCGCGAGCAAGGTCGTCTTGCCGACGCCGTTGCGCCCGATGATGGAGACGGTCTCGCTCGCGCCGAGATTAAAGCGGATATCCTCCAGCACGACAGTTTCGCCGTAACCAGCGTGGACATTGTCCAGCACGAGCGCGGGTTCAGCCATGGTGACCTCCGCGGTGGCCTTCCTGACCGAGATAGACATCCTTCACTTGTTGGTTGTTCATGATTTCTTTGGGCGTGCCATGCGTCAGCACAGCGCCCTGCACCAGCACGGTGATTTCCCTGGCGAAGCGGAACACGACATCCATGTCATGCTCAATGATCAGCACAGCGATATCCGGATCGAGCGCAGCCACGACATCGAGAATGAGATGGCTTTCGGATGACGGCACGCCGGCCGCCGGTTCATCGAGAAGTAGCACGCGCGGCTTTTGCGCGAGCGCGATGGCTATCTCCACCAGCCGCTGACGCCCGTAAGGCAACTCCCGCACCAGCTTGAGGGCATCGTCGACCAGCCGTAGCGATTCCAGATGATCGATCGCCTCGTCGATCACCGAACGCTTGGCGCCGGCCGAACGCCACAGATTGTTGCAGTTGCCATCGCGTTCGCCGATGGTCATGCAGAGATTTTCCAGCACCGTCAGCCCGCGAAACAGCTGATTGATCTGGAAGGTGCGCGCCAGCCCGCGCCGCGCGCGGTCCGCCTGGCTCGACGTGGTGATGTCCTCACCATTGAGCAGGACGCGGCCGGAATTCGGTTTCAGCGCGCCGGTAATCAAGTTTACCAGCGTCGTCTTGCCCGCCCCGTTGGGACCAATCAGCGCGCGACGCGCGCCGCGCTCGAGCGTCAGGCTGACGTCGCGCGTGACCGGCAGCGCGCCGAATGCCTTGTTCAATCCCTCGACTTGCAGCGCTGCGGTCACGATTTTTTCCTCTCGGAAAAATATTGCCCGGCGCTCTCGAACAGGCCGAGCACGCCGCGGCGCGCAAACAGCACCGCCAGCACCAGCATCAGCCCGATGCCGAATTGCCAGAAGGTCGGACTTAGCTTCGAGAAATAATCCTCCAGCACCATGTAGACGACGGCTCCGAGGAAAGCGCCGTAAAGCCGTCCGGTGCCGCCGAGGATCAGCATCACCATGACCTTGGCGGAATTGTCGAAATCGAACACCGTCAGGGTGACGTAGGCATTTGTCTGGGTGAACAGTGCGCCGGCAACCCCGGCGATGGCTGCCGCAATGGTGTAGACGGTCACCAGCCGCAAGTGCACGGGCGAACCGATGGCGTGCATCCTCCGCACGTTCTCCCGGATGCCGGTCAGCGCCTGCCCGAACGGCGAATAGACAATCCGCCGGACGAAAAAGAATACGACGGCCAGCACGGCAAGCACATAGAGATAATAAGTGTGGCCGTAGAGGTCGTAGTCGAATTTTCCGAAGAGCGGATCAAACGTCAGCCCCGGCAGTCCGTCATAGCCGCCGGAAATATCGGACCGCAAATTCCCGGTTTCCTGCAGCATGATGGCGGTCGCCAGCGTCAGCATCAGCAGCGTGAGCCCGCGATAGCGCAGCAGGAACCAGCCGGTGATGAAGCCGACAATGCCGGCGGCGATCGCGGCCGCAAATAATCCGCTGATCGGTTCGTTCCATTGCAGGCGCGCCGCGGCAAGGCCGACCGTATAGGCACCAATTCCGAAAAACGCCGCGTGCCCCAGCGTGACGATGCCGGCATAGCCGAGGATCAGGTCCAGCGAGAGCGCAAACATGACCATGATCAGCACCTGGCTGCCGAATGTCATGCGATCGGGGAAAATGAAGAAGGCGGCGATTGCGATCAGCCAAGGCAAAGCTTCGGCCGGGCGGAACCGGTGCCGCAGCAGCAGATATTCCGCCGCGCGCTCGCGCGCGCGTTCGCGAGTTGTCGTATCCATGGGCTGGCTCTTGGTCTCACTCGCGGCCATAGAACCCCGCAGGCTTGATCAGGAGGACAGCCACGGTAACGGCATAGATGAAAAACCCGCCCGCATCGGCGAGCAGATATTTTCCGCCGGTGTCAAACACGCCGAGCACCAGCGCGGCCAGCAACGTGCCCTTCAGGCTGCCCAACCCACCGACCGCGACCACGATCAGGAAAAGCACGAGATAGATCACCGCAAAACTGGGCGAGAGGCCGAACAACTGGATGGCCAGGCCACCGCCAAGCGCAGCCAGTCCCGACCCGACCGCGAAAGTGAGCGTGAACAGCAGATCGACATTGATGCCGACCAATTCCGCCATGCGCCTGTTGTCGACCGCAGCGCGGATCTTGGCGCCGATATTGGTGCGCTCGAACGCGTACCAAAGGATCGCGATCAGCGCCGCACCCAGCACGATCAGGAAAGCCCGATAGCTCGGAAAGAAACGGAAGCCGAGATTGACGTCGCCTTGCAGCCACTCAGGGAGCGGGACGGATTTCGGAATTGGTCCATAGAAATATGTCGCGGTGGCGATCGCCATGAACGCCAGCCCGATCGTCAGCAGCACTTGCTCGAGATCGGTCGACCGGTAGAGCCGTCGATAGAGAAAACGTTCGAATGGTATGCTCGCCACCCCGATGGTCACCGAGGCAATGGCGAGCGCCGGAACGAAATCGATACCGAGGGACCGCGTGAGCGAAACGACAATATAACCGCCGGCCATGGCGAACGCGCCATGCGCCAGGTTCACGAAACCCATCAACCCCATGGTGACCGAAAGGCCGACCGATGTGATGAACAGGAACATGGCATAGGCCAGGCCGTCGAACAGAATGCTGACGGCTATGTTGGCAAAATGCGGCACGAGCCCCACCCCGTTATCGCGAAAACGCCGCCGCGTCTTTATGCGCGGCGGCGCCGTTGAGTGTCAAACGTCGTTGGCGATCAGGAACCGCAACGCCCGACTTTGAGCACCTTGCACTCGTCTTTCACCGCGCTGGTGGTGCCGAGCACCTTGATGCCGAGCTTGCCGTCCGGCTTGCGAATGACTTCCATCGCGCGTTCATCCTGCACGATGTCACGCGTGGCCGCGTCGATCGAGACCTTGCCGCGCGGGCCGTTGGCAGACCAGCCCTTCATGGCGTCGATCACCTTGGATCCGTCATCGACCTTGCCATTGAGTTTTTTAATGGTGTCAAAGATCGCGTGCATGGTGTCCCAACCGGCCGCCGACATGAAGTCCGGATATGAATCCTTACCGTACTCCTTGTGCCACGCGGCGTTGAACGCCTTGTTGTCGGCGTTATCGAGATCGACCGCATAATTCCCCATCACGATGGTGCCGATGGCGGCATCACCCATGTCTTGCAGCTTGTTGTCGGGGATCAGATCCATCGGACCAATGAGCTTGACGCCGGCCTTGCGCATGCCGAGTTCGCCATAGGCCTTCATCACGCCGGCCGCATGCGCACCGGACGGAATGAAGACGTACATGCAATCGGGTTTGGCATCCTTCACCTTCGTGAAGAACGGCGTGAAGTCCGGCACCTGCACCGGGCTGCCCATCGGGATCGAGTCGGTGATCTTGCCGCCAGCTTTTTCGAAACCGGTCTTGAAGGCTTCGGTCGAATCCTTGCCGGGCGGGAAATCGGTGTAGGCAAGAGCCGCTGTCTTGCAGCCGATCTTGTCATGCGCATAGGCGCCCATCGGATAGCCATGGTGCCACATGCTGAACGACAGCCGCGCGATATAGGGCGACAGGTTGGTGATCCAGGCGGTGCCCGCATTCGCGATCACCATCGGAACCTTGGACTGCGTAATCACCGGCGCGAGCGCGATCGCCGACGGCGAGAACACAAAGCCGGTGACAATTTGCACCTTGTCGTTGGTGATCAACTCCGTGGTGACAGTCTTGGCCACCGCCCCGGTCGGCGGACCTTCGTCACGCTTGATGATCTCGACTTTATGCGGCGCGATATCGTTGGCGTGAAGTTTGACGTACAGATCGAACGCCTTGTCGATCTGATGACCCAAGTCGGCGTTGGCGCCGCTGAACGGCAGCACGACACCGACCTTGACGGTCTCGGCCTGCGCGGCGCCGCCCACTGTGAAGGCCAGAGCCGCAAGGCCCAGCCATCCAATCATACGCATCGTATCCTCCCTACGTCTTTGAATTAGTTTGGAATCCCACTAATCCATGGGCCCGCATTGCGCTGCCCATTCGGCCTAAACTGGACTAAGTCGAAGCCCTTGGTCAATCGGCAATGGCGCGGCAACACGTCTCGCCGCAACGCAGTTCGCCCAACTTTACGTCAGTGTGGGTTGGTTTAAGCGGCGCTCGTGGCCGCTCTCTTTGAGGCGGTTTTGGCGCCGATTGCGGCCGCCGCGTCGGCAGCCGTGGGGCGCGCGACGATCATGTCGAGCGACGCAACCTCGACGCGGTTGCGACCGCGTTCCTTGGCGCAATAGAGCGCCTGGTCCGCCTGGGCGAGCAGTTCCGGAAGGTCGAGTGCGGGCGCCTCGGTATGAACGAGCCCGATGCTCACGGTTGCACAAACCGCGCGCCCGTCAACCTCTTGCGCCATCTGGGCAAAGCTCTCGCGGATCCGCTCGGCTACCTCGACCGCTTTGTCGCGGTTGGTGTCGATGAGCATGGCCGCAAATTCCTCGCCGCCGAGCCGGCCGATCAGATCCGAGCCGCGCGTGGACTTGCGCGCCGCATCGGTGAAAATTTCCAGCACGCGGTCACCAAGTGCGTGACCAAAGCGGTCATTGATTGACTTGAAGTGATCGAGATCGATCAACAGGACGGCGGTCGGCCGCGGATCGGCGATATGCTGTTTCGCCATCAGCGCGGCATCCTGCATGAACGAGCGGCGGTTTGCGATGCCGGTGAGCGGGTCCACCATCGCCGCCGTGCGGTGACGCAACTCCGTGCGCTCCTTGGCCATCGCCAGCAAGATGAAAGCGCTGGAGATGGTCAGCAGCGAGAACTCCGTGCTGAGCACGGTCATCCAGACACTGGCAAACAAGGTATCGTTTGTCGCCGCCGACGGCAGCATCGCGATGAGTGGCGTGCGCAAAATGTACAGTGCGCCATGGGCGAAGAACATGAATATCGCAGGCCAGCGCGACACCAAGGCTTCGCTCCGCCCGCGCCAGAATTCATAGGCCGTAAGCCAGGTATAGGCGGTGATGATTCCCGATGCGATCAGCGCGCGCGCATCGAGATTGTCCGCAAGGATCGGCAGACGGCAAATCAGCAACCAGAGCACGGCGCCGGTTACCAGGTAGACCGGTTCGACCGGGCGGCTATCGAAGACGCGGGCACCGGTCCAGGTCGCCGCGAAGGCGGTGAAGAGCAACGCGTTGGCGAGATCGATGCTGACGACGTCGGGCACCTCTCCGTACATCCCGAAGAGGCAGATCGAGACGAGACGGATCAGATACGCAAAACCCCACCAGCACACGGCGCGAAGCGCCATGTTCTGCGCCCAGACGAACAGCAACATTAAGCCGAGGATCGCCTCGACATAAACCGTCACCAAGAACAGCGTGTGGACGTCGAGGGTCATAAGTCCGTAGCCAACCTGCGCCGGGGACCGGTCCATCGACCGGTCCTTTTGGCCCTGTCCTGGGGCTCTGAATTCGTAGTTTTACGAATAGAGCCGCCCCGGAAAAAACTGGTGAATGCGGCGGCTCCGGCACGGGCAAAGCGCCGCTATGGTTTCGCGAACCTTTCCAAAGTGCGGCGAAATAAATCGCTGATGTCCCGGTTTCGGTGCGGATGCGGCCAATTCAACTGCTGGTCCCGGTCTTGTGGCGCGAATTGGCCTCCACTAGGTTCAAATGTCCCCCATGAGCCTGGAACCGGGCATGCATATCCGCGACGGCGTTATCGAAGCTATCGGCCACACGCCGCTCATTAAACTTGAGCGTGCATCCGCGGCGACCGGTTGCACCATTCTCGGCAAAGCCGAATTCATGAACCCCGGCGGCTCCGTGAAGGACCGCGCCGGCCGCCAGATGATCCTGGAGGCGGAAAAACGCGGCGACCTGCGGCCCGGAGGCCTGGTGGTCGAGGCGACCGCCGGCAACACCGGCATCGGGCTGGCGCTTGTCGCCAACGCCCGCGGTTACCGCACGCTGATTGTCATCCCGGAGACCCAAAGTCAGGAAAAAAAAGACGCGCTGCGTCTTTATGGCGCCGAACTCGTCGAGGTGCCCGCCGCCCCTTTTTCCAATCCCAACAACTATCAACATGTCGGACGGCGGCTCGCTGAAGAATTAAAGAAGACCGAAAAGAACGGCGTCATCTTTGCCGACCAGTGGAACAACCTCGACAACAGCAAGGCCCACTACGTCTCGACCGCGCCCGAAATCTGGGACGACACCGGCGGAAAGATTGACGGCTTCATCTGCGCGGTCGGCAGTGGCGGCACGCTCGCCGGCGTATCGCGCTATCTGAAAGAGAAGAACAAGGACATCGTCACCGGCGTCGCCGATCCGCGCGGCGCGGCGATGTACCATCTGTTCAAGGATGGCCAGGCGAAAGTCACCGATGGCGGCTCGATCACCGAAGGCATCGGGCTCGGGCGCGTGACGGCCATCGTCAAGCAGATGATCGTCGACAAGGCTTATCTCATTCCTGACGAGGAAGCCTTGCCGCTCATCTTCGACACCATGCTGCACGAGGGCCTCTGCCTCGGCGGCTCCTCAGGCATCAATATCGCCGGAGCCATACGGCTGGCAAAAGATCTGGGACCCGGCAAAACGATTGTCACCATCCTTGCCGACTACGGCTCACGCTACCAGTCCAAGCTGTTCAATCCGGACTTCCTGCGCGGCAAGAAACTTCCCGTGCCGGATTGGCTCGAACGCAAATCGACCATCAAGCCGCCGTTCGAGAAATCTTGATCGTGTGTATCCCCTTTCGCCGTTCGTCCCCGCGAAAGCGGGGATCCAGGGCAGCGGTTGAGGGTCTTGGACATTTGACGCTGGTTTCCCGCTTTCGCGGGAATGAACGGGGAACGTGATGACGACCGAGTGTCTGTTCCGCGACAATTCATATCTGCAAAGTTGTGAGGCGCGCGTCGTTGCCCTGACGGAACAAGGCGGCATCGTGCTCGACCGAACGGTGTTCTACGCGACCTCCGGTGGACAACCCGGCGACACCGGAACGCTGACGGCTGCTGACGGAGCGCGCATTCCGATCGAAAGCGCCATCTATACGGACGCCGCCAAGAGCGAGATCGCGCACCTGTCCGCCGTGGGCTCCGCGGCTATAAAGCCCGGCGACGCTGTCACAGTGGCGATCGACTGGGACAAGCGCTATGCGCGCATGCGCATGCATACGGCCTTGCATCTCTTGTCCGCCGTATTGCCTTACGCAGTCACCGGCGGCTCAGTGGGTGACGTCGAAAGCCGCCTCGATTTCGATATTCCCGAAGCCGGCCTCGACAAGGATGCGATCACCGCGAAAGTCAGTGAGATGATCGCCACCAATGCCGCTGTCAGCAGCCGTTGGATTTCCGACGCGGAGCTCGACGCCAATCCAGGCCTCGTCAAGACAATGTCGGTCAAACCGCCGATGGGGACCGGCCGCGTGCGGCTGATTGAAATCGCCGGCCTCGATTTGCAGCCGTGCGGGGGCACCCATGTCCGCGCTACCGGAGAAATTGGGGCGGTCCGCGTCACGCAGATCGAAAAGAAAGGCAAACAGAACCGCCGCGTTCAACTCGCCTTTGCATAGTTGCCGTGAAGGAACGATTGAGCGATGGTGCGCATTAACTCGATCGATTGGGAAAAATCATGAACGCAGCAAACACCGCAGGCCAGAAATCGGCGAGCCAATGGCTAAAATCTCCCGAATGGCTCGCAGGCCTGATCGGCAAGCCGGACGTCGTGATCGTCGATGGCTCTTATTATCTGCCCACGCAGAACCGCGACGCCCAGGCTGAATATCTCGCGGCGCATATCCCGGGCGCAGTGTTTTTCGATATCAACGCGGTCGCCGATCATTCGACCGATCTGCCGCACATGTTGCCCGGCCCCGATCAGTTCGGTGCTGCGGCCGGCGCGCTTGGAATTTCAGAGAAAGATACGATCATCGTCTATGATGGGACTGGCCTTTATTCCGCGCCGCGCGTCTGGTGGACATTCCGCATCTTCGGTGCGCGAAACGTCTTCATTCTCGATGGTGGCCTGCCGGCATGGAAAGCTGAAGGCCGGCCGACGGAAGCCGGCCACGTCAAACGAGACAAGCGTACATTCAATGCCAGCATGGACACCGGCGCGGTCGCAATGCTCGGCGACGTACAGATGGCGCTGAACGATCAGAGTACACAGGTAGTCGACGCGCGCTCGGCTGCGCGCTTTGCAGGACGCGAAAAAGAGCCGCGCGCCGGCCTGCGCTCCGGCCACATGCCCGGCGCGTTCAATGTCCCTTTCACCGAGATCGTGGAAAACGGCCGCCTGGTTTCGCCAGAGCGCATCGCCCAGGCTTTCAAAAAGGCAGGCGTCGATCTCGAACAACCCGTGATCACCAGTTGCGGATCCGGCGTTACCGCCGCCATCCTTATGCTTGGCCTCGACGCACTCGGCAAAAAACCGGCTCGTATCTATGACGGCTCCTGGGCCGAATGGGGCGCCCGCCCCGACCTGCAGGTGGCCAAAGACTAGCCACGCACGAAGTCCTTTTGTTGCCGCGATTGATCTGCAATATATAAAATATTGCATATGATTGGTCGCGAGCGCGCAGGCAGCCGATGATCTTCCGCCAGCTTTTCGACAGCGTCTCCGGCACGTACTCCTACCTGCTCGCGAGCCGCAGCGGCGGCGAGGCGCTGATCATCGATCCCGTACTGGAGAAGGTCGATCGGTACCTGCAATTGATCACCGAGCTCAATCTAAGATTGGTCAAGGCCGTCGATACACACCTGCACGCCGACCACATCACGGGCCTGGGTGCGCTGCGCGACCGCACACATTGCATCACCGTGATGGGCGAGAATACCAAAGCCGACGTGGTGTCGATGCGGCTTGCCGAAGGCGACAAGCTCACCATCGAAGGCGTGAACATGGACGTGCTCTACACGCCTGGCCACACCGACAATTCCTACAGTTTCGTGATGCGCGATCGCGTGTTCACCGGCGATACGCTGCTGATCCGCGGCACCGGCCGCACCGATTTCCAGAACGGCGATGCACGCGCGCAATATGAATCGCTATTCGGAAAATTGCTCCGGCTGCCCGACGAGACCATGGTCTTTCCCGCGCACGACTACAAAGGCGACACGGTCTCCACCATCGGCGAAGAACGGCGCTACAATCCGCGCCTGCAGGTGAAATCGGCAGACGACTACGTCGCGCTGATGGCGGATCTGAAACTGCCAAATCCGAAGATGATGGACGTGGCGGTGCCCTCGAACATGAAAATCGGGCTGGCACAGCAGGAGATCGCGCGGCGCGGCTGGGCGCTCGACGCAACGCAGGCACTCAAGCTTGTCGGTCGACCCGACATCGCCTTCGTTGACCTGCGCGAAACCAGCGAGCGCGACAAGCACGGCAGCATTCCGGGCTCGCTCCATGCCCCCTATGGCGACCTGCAGGACAACATCCGCGCCGGCGGAATTTTGCGCGAGCTCGCGCGCGCGACCGACAAACGGATCGTGTTCTATTGCGCCTTCGGCGAGCGCTCGGCCATGGCGGTGCAGGCGGCGCAAGATGCCGGTATGATGTCCGCAATCCACATCGAAGGCGGCATCGACGCCTGGAAGCGGGCGCAAGGCCCGCTAGCGCGCTAGCGCAGGATCTGGCCGAGGAACAACTTGGTCCGCTCGTGCTGCGGATGGGCGAAAAATTCCTCCGGCACATTAGCTTCGACAATCTGCCCTTCATCCATGAACACAATGCGGTTTGCGACCTGGCGCGCAAAACCCATTTCGTGAGTGACGACCAGCATGGTCATGCCGTCTTCGGCAAGATGAACCATCGTATCGAGCACTTCCTTGACCATCTCGGGATCGAGCGCCGAGGTCGGTTCATCGAACAACATGATCTTCGGATTCATGCAGAGAGCGCGCGCAATCGCGACCCGCTGCTGCTGGCCGCCGGACAGTTGCCCGGGATATTTCTGCGCCTGCTCCGGGATTTTCACCCGCTTCAAGTAATGGAGCGCCACCTCCTCCGCCTGCTTCTTCGGCATCTTGCGCACCCAGATCGGCGCCAACGTGCAATTGTCGAGCACCGACAAATGCGGAAACAGGTTGAAGTGCTGGAACACCATGCCAACCTCGCGCCGGACCTCGTCGATTTTCTTGAGATCGGCCGTCAATTCCACGCCGTCGATGACGATGCGCCCGGCCTGGTGCTCTTCCAGACGATTGATGCAACGGATCATCGTCGACTTGCCGGATCCGGATGGACCACAAATGACAATGCGCTCGCCACCCATCACCTTGAGATCGATGTCACGCAGGACGTGAAAATCGCCGTACCACTTGTTCACGCGGGCGAGCTCGACGGCCGTTGCCGTCCTGAGCTTTGCGGGCTTGAGTAATGATCCCGAGTTGCCGGCGTCGGTCATAGGGCCCCTCTCATCGGCGGTCGCTCTTGGCCAGGCGCGCTTCCATCGCATGCGCATAGCGCGACATCCCGTAGCAAAAGATCAGATAGAACATTGCAGCCACCGCATAGCCGGTCGTGCTGGTAACCGGCGTCGCCCATTTCGGATCGATGCGCGCCACTTCGATCGTGCGCAGCAGATCGAAGATACCGACGATGAAAACAAGCGTCGTGTCCTTGAACAAGCCGATGTAAGTATTCACGATATTCGGGATTGTTACCTTCAGCGCCTGCGGCAAGACGATCAACCGCATCATCTGCCAATAGCGCAGGCCAACCGCCATCGCGCCCTCATATTGGCCCTTCGGAACGGCCTGCAGGCCCGCGCGCACCACCTCCGCCATATAAGCGGAGGCAAAGATCGCGATACCGACCAGCGCGCGCACCAGTTTATCGGGCGACAGCGACTCCGGCACGAACAGCGGCAACATCACGCCGGCCATGAACAGCACGGTTACCAGCGGAACGCCGCGCACAAATTCAATGAAGATGACCGACAAGGTTCGTACCGCGGGCATGCGCGAGCGGCGGCCGAGCGCCAGGAGAATTCCAATCGGCAATGAAAACACGATGCCAACCGAGGCGACCACGATCGTCACCAGGACGCCGCCCCACAGCACAGTGTCCACCGGCTGCAAGCCGATTGCGCTCCAGCCGGTGAGCAGGATAAATGACGAAATGGGCATAACGACGAAGAAATATACGGCGCCGAGCTCGCGGCGCGGCGCGTTAAGCCACAGCATCCAGACAATGCCGATGGCCAGCAGCGCGAAAAAAACGTCAACGCGCCAGCGTTGGGGGATCGGATAGGAGCCGTAAATGAAATACGGCAGCCGTTCCCACACGAAAGGCCAGCACGCGCCGATGTCCCGGTGTTGTACGGATTCCAGGCAGGCGTCCCGGTCAGCACCGGTCCACACCGCGTCGATCAGCAGGAACCTGATCAGGTCGGGGACAATCCAGGCGAACAACAGCGCGAGCAGGATCGTGAGCGCGATGTTGAACGGCGACGAAAATAGATTTTGGCGCAGCCAGCCAACAATTCCGGTCATCGTCATCGGCGGCGGCTGCGGCGCAATCGTGGAATGGCGCACGAACGCTATTTCGGTGACGGCGAGATCGCCTTCGGACATGGTCATGGGCGCGCCCTCACCGCTCCGCCAACGTCATGCGACTGTTGTAAATGTTCATCAGCAATGACGTGCCGAGGCTGATGCACAGATACACAAGCATCGTGATTGCGACGACCTCCACCGCCTGGCCGGTCTGGTTGAGCACCGTGCCGGTGAAAACCTGCACCAGATCCGGATAGCCGATCGCGACGGCCAGCGTGGAGTTTTTGGTCAGGTTGAGGTACTGGCTGGTCAGCGGCGGGATGATCACCCGCATCGCCTGCGGCACCACGACCAACCGCAGCGTCGGCCCAGGCTTGAGCCCGAGTGAATAGGCCGCCTCGCTCTGGCCGCGCGACACCGCCAGGATACCGGCGCGCACGACTTCGGCGATAAATGCCGCGGTGTAGATCGAGAGGCCGAAGAGGAGCGCCGCAAACTCGGGCAGGATCTCGACACCGCCCGTGATATTGAAGCGCCCGGCTTGCGGAAATTCGAACTCCAGT
Organism: uncultured Alphaproteobacteria bacterium; assembly: GCA_963810125.1. Lineage (GTDB taxonomy): Bacteria > Pseudomonadota > Alphaproteobacteria > Rhizobiales > Xanthobacteraceae > Pseudolabrys. The sequence continues at coordinate 32,067 of CAWEMK010000008.1, read as the reverse complement.
GGACGCCCTGCAAGGATATATGCTGCGAGCGGCAACCCGACGACCAGCGCGAGCGCAACCCAAAACACCGGCGCCTGCTGCCCGGTTCGCTCCTGCCGCTTGCGCGCCCAGATATAGAAGACAACCGCTCCCGCAAGCCCGGCCAGCAACGCGATCAGCACGGCGCCGAAGCCGGCCTTGAACACGGGCTCCGGCAAAAACAGACCACGATTGTTGAGATAAAGGCCTCCGCCAAGGACCAGGCTGTCGCGAATATCCGGCAACGCCTTGAGCACCGCGTTGTACCAGAACAGCAATTGCAACAGCAGCGGCAGGTTGCGGATAATTTCGACATAGCCGGCGGCGACTTTCGCCACCAGCCAGTTGCGCGACAGACGCGATATGCCGACGACAAAGCCGATGATCGTCGCAAAAACGATGCCCACCCCGGCCACAAGCAACGTGTTGAGCAACCCGACCCAGAAGGCGCGCCCGTAGGTGGAGCCGCGCGAGGAATATTCGATCAGCGTCTGGCTGATATCGAAGCCGGCGGTGTTTTCCCAGAATCCGAATCCGGACGCGATGTGCGCGCGCGCAAGATTTTCAATGGCGTTGCTGGCAGCGCCATAGATCAAAAAGGCGACAGCCGCGCAGAGCGCAAGTTGATAAACAATGCTGCGGACCTTGGGGTCGTTGTAAAAAACGACCCTTGCAGGGTGCGCCGCGGCCGGAAGCTCACTCGACATTTTCCCCTCGTCGGGCCTGCGGCGCGGAGACGTCCTCCCGGCGGATTGCCGCGGGTCTCAATGCCCGCGGCTTCCGTTTTGTCGTGCGACTAACGAACCGGCGGCGCGTACTGAATGCCGCCTTTGTTCCACAATTTGTTCAAGCCGCGCTCGATCTTGAGCGGTGAGCCCTGTCCGACATTGCGCTCGAACAACTCCCCGTAGTTGCCCACCAGCTTGACGATGCGCGCCGCCCAATCCTTGCTCAGACCGAGCTGCTCGCCGTAATTGCCTTCGGTCCCGACGAACCGCTTGACCTCCGGATTGGTGGACTTCATCGCCTCATCGAGATTTTTAGAATTGATGTTCAACTCTTCGGCGTCAAACATCGCAAACAGCGTCCACTTCACGACATCGAACCACTGGTCGTCGCCATGGCGCACCACCGGCCCAAGCGGCTCTTTCGAAATGATCTCGGGCAGAATGACGTGGTCGTTCGGATTGGCAACGCGCAGCCGCTCGGCATAGAGCGCTGAAGCGTCGGTGGTGTAGGCATCGCAACGGCCGGCATCGTAAGCCTTCACCGCCTCATTGGCGGTTGCGAAGGTCACGGTCTTGAGCTGCATTTTGTGCGCGCCGAAATAATCCGCGAGGTTGAGTTCGGTGGTGGTGCCTTGCTGCACGCACACAGCCGCGCCGTTGAGTTCGAGCGCCGAATTGACCTTGAGGGTCTTGCGCACCATGAAGCCCTGGCCGTCGTAATAATTGACGCCCACGAAGTTAAGGCCGAGCGACGTGTCGCGTGACGACGTCCACGTCGTGTTGCGCGCCAGCACGTCGACTTCGCCGGATTGCAAGGCCGTGAAACGGTCCTTGGTCGATAGCGGGACGAATTTGACCTTGCTGGCGTCATTCAACACGGCCGCGGCGATCGCCCGGCAAAAGTCCACGTCGAGACCTGTCCAGTTTCCCTGGGCATCGGGAAGACCGAAGCCCGCGAGCGTGCCATTGGCGCCGCAATTCAGCATGCCGCGATCCTTGACCGCCTTGAGCGTTTGAGCGGACGCGCCTTGCACGGCGACGGCGAGGGTAAGCGCGAGAACGGTGGCAAATCGCTTCATATGCGTTTCCTTCAATACGAACACTGACTGGGCAGCCCGGCGGGATTCTCTAAACACGTCCGCCGCCGGAGCGACGCGCGGCCGCAATACAAGCCGTTTCCGGCCCCTTCTATCCCGAAGACCCCTCAACTTTTCATATCACAGAACGATCGGCTTGCTGGGTCAAGGGGTTGACGCTCACAGCTTATGCGGACGTATATGTCGTCGCCGCAACAGGCGCGGTTCTAACAGCGATCTAAAGGCGCATGACGAAAAAAATCAAAGCCCCGATCAAGCCGGCCACCCGGCTGGTCACGTCCGGCCGCGATCCGCAGGCCTATCACGGTTTCGTCAACCCGCCGGTCTACCACGCCTCCACCCTGCTCTATCCCACCGCGGAAGATCAGGTTGCCCACCGGGCGCGCTATAGTTATGGGCGGCGCGGCACGCCGACCTCGGAAGCACTGGAAGATGCGTTGCGCGAGCTGGATGGCGAGGCCTCCGCGGGCGTCGCATTGCTCCCGTCGGGCCTGGCGGCAATTTCCGCCGCCCTGCTCGCCACCGCGAGCGCCGGCGACCACATCCTTGTCACCGACAGCGTCTATCGGCCAACCCGCAATTTCTGCAATGGCGTGTTCAAGCGGCTGGGCGTGGAGACAACATATTATGACCCGCTGATTGGCGCCGGCATCGCGAAACTGTTCAAGCCGAATACGCGGGTCGTGTTCACCGAGGCGCCCGGCTCGCAAAGCTTCGAGATGCAGGATATCCCCGCCATCGCCAAGGTTGCTCACGAAAAGGGGGCGATCGTGCTGATGGACAATACCTGGGCGACGCCACTTTATTTCCGCGCCTTCGAGAAAGGCGTCGACATGCAGATCCAGGCTGGCACCAAATATATCGGCGGACACTCCGACATCATGTTCGGCTGCGTATCAGCGAACGCCGCCACGCTCGCACGGCTCAAAGAGACCGTCTACACGATGGGGCTCTGTGTCGGACCGGACGACATGTATCTCGCCCAGCGCGGCCTGCGCACGCTCGGCATCCGGCTTGCCCGTCACCATGAATCGGGACTGCAGATTGCGCGCTGGCTTGCGCAGCGACCGGAAGTCCTGCGCGTGATGCACCCGGCGCTCGAAAACGATCCGGGACACGCCATCTGGAAACGGGATTTCACGGGCGCCTGCGGATTGTTCAGCATCGTCCTCAAGCCGACCAGCGAAAAATCCGTGCACGCCTTCCTGAACGAACTCTCGCTCTTCGGCCTCGGCTACTCGTGGGGCGGCTTTGAGAGTTCTGGCGATCCTGTTCGACTGCGCCGAATATCGCACAGCGACCAAATGGGCGCCGGGCGGACCGACCGTGCGGTTTCACATTGGGCTGGAGGATCCCGAAGACCTGATAGCCGATCTGGAGCGCGGCTTTGCGGCGCTTCATCAGAATTCGTAGACGCGAACATCATTTGAATTTGACGTGCGAAAATCCCGCCGGGCTACCCGGCGGGATTTTCAGCATCAATCCGAGAATGTCCTATTTCTCTTTCTCGGTGCCTTCAGCCGGCGATGCCGGGCTGGCATTCTTTTCCTGGTTCTCCTTAACGTTCGACCCAGGGGTCGGGGTGTTGGCGCCGGCAGCGCCCATACCGGTGGTGCCAGGCCGCGCATTCGTCGTCCCGCGGGCCGGCGTGCCCTTGGTGTTACCGGATTCAGATGCAGTGGATGGGTCAGTTGGCGCAGGCGTCGTGGCGCTTACGCCACCGCCAGACTGATTGGCTGGCGCGGGCGCGCTTTGCGCGAGCGCGAAGCCGGTTCCGGCCGCGACAATTGCGGTCGCAAGAATCAAACTACGAATCGTCATGACATTCCCTTCCTTGGTTTCTGAGTTCCGTCAGACACACAAGGCGACAACGCCGACGATCAGAGTGAAGTTCCTAAATCCGCGCATTCACAACGTGGTGACTGGCAGCAATCGCGCGAAATTGCAACGCGATGCACTACGCGGCAGCCGCGGTTCCACCGCTGCGCATGACGAACTGCAGGTTGCGCAAATAGACGAAAACACCAAACGCCTGCCCGATGATAAACACCGGATCTTTGCGGTAGAGCGCATAGCCGAGCAGCATCAGTCCGCCGCCGATCGAGAAAACCCAGAAGGCCGTCGGCACGACGCTCTTTCCGGCACGCTCCGACGCAATCCATTGCACGACGAAGCGCATCGCGAACAAGATTTGTGCGACATAGCCGATCAGGATTCCCCAATCGGCGTTGCCAATGAACACATCATGCAGATAGCCGCCGACGGCGTGCGCGATGTCGATCAGCATGGGCTCTTACTCCTTCGATATTTCCGGGATTCGCTTCTTGCGGCGGATCAGCCACCACACCCCGGCGAGATCAAGAATGCCGACCCAAAGCCGGTCCCACATCCCGTAATTGGAAACGCCGTGGGCGCGCGGGCGATCGACCACGTCAACGTAGGCAATGTCGTATCCCTCGCGCCGCACCAGCGCCGGAAGGAATCGGTGCAAGCCATCGAAATACGGCAAATTTAAAAATACATCGCGCCGGAATGCCTTCAACCCGCAGCCGGTATCGCGCGTTCCGTCGCGCAACACAGCGCCGCGCACCGCGTTGGCGATGCGCGATTGGAATTTCTTGAAGGCACTCGCCTTGCGTCCGATGCGTTGGCCGGCAACCAATCCAACGCGGGAGGCACCCGCCTCCAGTGCGCGCACAAGCGCCGGAATGAAAGCCGGATCGTTTTGCCCGTCGCCGTCCAGCGTCACCACAAGGGGGGAGCGGGCCGCGGCCACGCCGCTGCGCACCGCCGACGATTGCCCACATGATTGCAGGTGGCGCACGCGACGAAGCCACGGATGCTGTGCCATCAGCCGCACAAGCTCGGCATCCGTACCATCAGTCGAGCCGTCATTGACGTAGACAATCTCGAAGGGCCATTGCCCATCGAGCGACTTGGCAATTTCGGCCACCAGTGGCGCGATATTGCCCGCCTCGTTGCGCACCGGCACTACGATGGAAATCGCCGGATCAATCGTACTCATGGATCGTGCTCATGGCGCGATGTCTTATGGGGCCAGGAGCCCGCGGGCAACCGCTTTGATGCGCCGGACCGAGGGGCCGGCATATTGATGAATGGTGCCATCCGGGCCGATCGCAAAGCCCAGCCGCCGCTGCGCAAAGTAGTGGCGCACCGTGACCGCGCCGGCGATCCCGACTAGCGCTCCCGCCAGCACATCGGACGGATAGTGCGCGGTCACCACCACCCGGCTGACCGCGATCAGCAAGGCATAAACCAGCCACAGTGTGCGGGAGCGCGGCCACAGCGTTCCGAAGGCCACCAGCGCGGCGAAAGCCGTGGTCGCGTGTCCCGATGGCAGGCTGGCATAATCGGCGCGCCACACAAATGGACTGTAAAGAAACGGGTCGAGGCTGCCGCCGACCAGTGGGCGGGCGCGCCCAATTAGCCGCTTGATGATCGTATCAAACAGGCTCGGCACCGCGATCGCCGTGAACAGAAACCCGATGCGCACCATGATCGCCGCAAGGACCCGCTGGGAAACCAACGTCAACATCGGCGGCAGAGCCGCGAGCGCGAGAAACAACAGGCCAAGCGGCCAGAGGAACCAGCCTGACTTGCCGAAATCCGTAATGTCGTCAAACGCCGAAATAATCCACCGCGGCAGATGACCAATGCCACGGATGGCAGCCGCATCAATCGTCACCATCAGAAACAGCAGCACCGCAATGCCAATTGCAGCCGTGATGGCGATCTGGCGCGGCGTCGATATCCATGGCCAGGCGGCACGCAACCGCGCAGGGCGCGTCAGCATCGACAGTGCTGTCCTGACATTGGCCAGGCAACGGCGCGCTATTGCGGCACCCTCGCCTTCGATGCGGTTGAATCCGTTCGCCAGGCTCATGGGTTTGCCTGCGAGCGGAAGATGGTCAGCGTCACGGGCTTGCCGATGCTGATATTGTAACCCTCGATGCGTTGGGCACGTGAATATCGCAAGCCGATCGATTCCGCGTGCTGGACAAAGCTGCGTTCGCTGCGCGGATCGATCAGCGCAAAATGGCACGGTCCGGACCGCAGGAAATCGGCAGCGCCTGCACCATCGGTGAAGCGGGTCCCCGTGCCGACCAGGAATACCAGACTTGGTTCCTGGTAGGCGAAAGTCGACGCGACATGCGCATCCGGGCAATCGCTGCCGCGGATCTCATCGGCAACGAGCGCGCTCGGAAACAGCGCTGGCAATGACGGAAAGGTCACTGCGTAGACGGTGACCGCAACAAATACGGACGCCAGCATGGCGCGTAGCAATGCGCGCTCCGATCCATCGACGTCGTAAAGCCACCAGGCGAATAATCCGAAAATCAATGCAACGGCGGCAAACGGCCACGCGATCAAACCGAGGTCGCCGCCAAGCATGATGAAGGCTACCAGCACCGCCACCGCGACCGCGCTCGGGAAGAGGAACCAGCCGATCGTACCGCGCACGATCCAGCGCGTTTTCGACAAACCACCGGCGCCGAGAATGCAGGCAATCAGAATCGCGATGGCGGGATATAATGGCAGCACGTAATGCGGCAGCTTGGTCATCACAGCTTCGAAAATAATCCACGATGGAATGAGCCACGCGAGCAGAAAGCGCGCACCGGGCTCGCGGCGTGATTTCCACACCGCCGGCGCGGCCAGGCCTGCCAACAAGGAGCCCGGCCAGAATGTGATCCAGAAGAGCACCAGATAAAATCCCGGCGGCGCGCCATGCGCTTCCTGACCGCTGGTGACCTTGTCCAGCATGTCATGGCCGATCGCCTCTGCGAAGAAACTGGTGCCTGACTTCGCGATGATGGCGATGAACCAGGGCAGCACCAGCAACACCAGCCATACCAGGCCCGCGAATGGCCGCGTTGACCAGATCCAGCGCGCCGACCGATCGGCGATCGACAGCGTCAGCGCCGTCAGCACCACGAACATCAGAACCAATGGCCCCTTGAGGAGCATACCGCCCGCAAGGGCGGTCCACAGGATCGCGGGCTCGGTCCAGCCGATCTTCGTTTCAGGCGTTCGCCGGCTGGCGAGATAAATGCGCGCAAGCGCGCCCATTGCTGCGACCGCGGTGAGCAGCAGCATCGCATCGGTCTTGGCAAGCCGCGCCTCGACACCGAGCAGAACCGAGCTCGCCATCATCATCGCGGCAACCAGGGCGCCCCGGCGTGCGACGAAGGCAAGCGCTGCCCAATACGTCATGAGGACTGCGAATGTCGCGCCTGCAAGCGAGGGCAGACGGTAGAGCCAGATCTTCGTGCGGGCCTGCGGCACGCCCAGCGCTTCGCCCGCTTTCACCGCCGCCGCCTGCAGCCAATAGATGCCGACCGGCTTTTTGTAACGGACCTCATCCTGAAAACGGATATCAACGTATTCGCGCGTCTCCAGCATTTGCTTGGTCGCTTGCGCAAACCGCGCCTCATCGCGATCAACCGGTGGTATCTGGAAAAACCCGGGCAAGAAAGCGATCAGCGAGAACGCCACGAGCAGCGCGGCGGCGCGCCGGTGCGACCCGACGGCAAAGTCGAGCGCGGCGGCAAGCCCGCGCGCCGGGGCAAAACTGGGCCGTGTGTCGTCTGTGGTCGTGCTCACGCTTGTGCGCCTTGAACCCGCGGTTTGGCCGGACAATAAGCTCTGGGCCCTGCCCTGTCATTGGGCGCGCATGATGCCAATTAGTCTGAGGCGAGATGCGGGAATAGCACTGCGCTTAGGCCCTTTGCCTACTGCAATCGCACGGTAACGCTGTCGGTCGCGCCGCGGGCGTCCATCACCGTCAGCCGCACGAAGCCAGGCCCGTCCGGTTGAAAAAACAAAGTGCGGCGTCCGTCTTGCCGTGCCAGCGGCACGCCATTCGCCATCACGGTGAGCGGGCCGCGTCCGCCGGCGATCTTGAGCGCAATGGCATCGGGTTGGTTCATCGTTGCGAGCTCAAGGCGTGCGCCATCGGGCGGAAACATGATACGTGGCGGCTCGACGGCTTCCGCGGGTCCCGCAGCGGCGCCGAACCGTTGCAGCGGTGGCGGCAGCTTATTGCTGGCCGCGAAAACCGCGCCTTTCGGTGCGCGCGGCAGCGGTGTGGGCGCAAAGCCCGAGCGCGCGAATGCATCAAACAGGATCGGAGCGGCTGAGGCGCGGCCCACCAGGCCCGGCACCGGCGCACCGTCCGGCCGTCCGACCCAGACGCCGATGGTCATCCGCCCATCAAATCCGACGGCCCATGCATCGCGATAGCCGTATGATGTACCGGTCTTGAACGCGATGCGGCCATGCGGCGCGTTTTCCGGAGGCGGCGCGCCGATGAGGATATTGCCGACATACCAGGCGGCGACAGGATCAAGCAGCCGGCGCGGACTCTCCGCAGACGTCACGCTGCGCTCGACGAGCGGCAGCGCGGCGCCGAGCCGCGCGAGGCCCGTATAAAGCATGACCAAATCAGAAAGCCGGACACCGACGCCGCCGAGACCCATGGCCAGTCCGGGTTCTTCGCCTTTCGGCAGAACCAGTGCAGCCCCCGTTTGCGAAAGGCGCGCGCTCAGGCGGTTGACGCCGACTTTGCCAAGGACCGCGACGGCCGGAACGTTGAGCGACAATTGCAGCGCGCGCCGTACGGTCACCGTGCCCTGAAATGTCAGATCGAAATTTTCCGGCGTGTAGCTGCCGTAGCGCGCCGGCTTATCGTCAATCAACGTATCGGGATGGATCAGGCCATCCTCAAAGCCAAGTCCGTAAATGAACGGCTTCAATGTCGATCCCGGGGAGCGCAAGGCCTGCGTCATATCCACCTGGCCGGCGCGGCGCGCATCGAAATAATCAGCGGAGGCCACGCGCGCCCTCACCTCGCCGCTCGCATTGTCGACCGCAAGAATGGCAATCGACATATCGGGGCCGAGTGCCCGCGCGCGTTCGCGTGCGAGATCCTGCAGAACTTTCTGCAAATGCAGATCAATGGTCAGCCGATGAACGCGCCGGTCCGGCTCCAAGGCAACGACCTGATCCGCCGCGTGCGGCGCCAACATCGGCAACTGCTTGCGCTCGCGCGGAATTGGGTCGAGCTTGGCGCGCTCGCACTCGTCGCGCGGGACTGCTCCGGCCAACTTCACCCGATCAAGTACGCGATCGCGCGCGTCGCGCGCGGCTACCGGGAAACGATCCGGCCGGCGCAATTCGGGTGATTGCGGCAGGGCAACGAGCAACGCCGCCTCGGCGAGCGACAATTTCAATGGCTCCTTGCCGAAATAAGCGAGCGAGGCCGCGCGAATGCCCTCGAGATTGCCGCCATAGGGCGCGAGCGTCAGATAGAGCGAAAGAACCCCTTCTTTGCCAAGCGCGTGTTCGAGCTCAAACGCGCGCACAATCTGCCGCAACTTCGCGCCGAGGCTGCGATGCTCACGCGGCTCCAGCAAGCGCGCAACCTGCATGCTGATCGTGGACGCGCCGGAGATAATGTGGCCATTGGCCATGAACTGGAAGGCAGCCCGGCCGAGCGAAAGCGGATCGACCCCGAAATGCGTGGGGAAGCGTTTATCTTCGTAGGCAAAGAGCAACTTGAGAAACCGGGGGTCGACGTCCTTCGGCGTGGCCGGTAATCGCCAACGGCCTTCATTGGTCGCATATGCGCGCAACAGCCTGCCGTCGCGATCGAGCACGATGTGCGAATATTCGAGGTTCTGGCCGAGCGGCACGGGTCCGAGCGACTGCGCCCAGAGCGCGCCGGCAAGCAACGCGACGGCCGCGCCGCCGCCCAGGCCTGCAAGGATAAAGCGCATGCTCCTCATTTTGGCGAAATCTCGACTGTGCCGGTCGCAGTGCGGCCGAACCGGTCAGGCCGGTACATGTCTTCCACCTTTGCCTGCGGCAGCACATAGGTGCCGGGCGATACCACGCGCACGACATAGGCGACGGTAAATACGGGCGAGGATTCCTGATTGCGGTCGAAGGCTGCCGTGAATCGATCGTCGCGGAATTCGGTATTCACGGGGTCAGCTGCGTCGGTGATCCACGACAGAGTGCTCGTCTCTCCCGACGACACCAGGTGCGGATTGTCGATCTCGAACCCGCTGGGCAGGTAGTCGGCGACCATAACGCGGCCAAACTGCGGCTTTGGCTCCGTCATCTTCAGCACCACGACGAAGCGCTGGTTTTGCTTGGTTTTGCTGGCGTCAACTTTGTCGCCATCGAGCGTGTAGTAGGTCCGCTCGATCTTGAAGCCTTGCTCGGCAGCAGGTTCCGGCGTCAAAGGTGATCCGCTCACCGACACCACCGCCTGTACATTGCCATCACCGTTGTTGGTGACCGTGATTGGCGCGGCGAGATCGTCCGGGCGCAAATTGCGATAGAATGCACCCTTCCGCGCCTCGCCATTGACCGCCAGCGAAATCGCGTTGAGCTGCTTGCTCAGTGCGCGAGCGGCAAGCACGAGCCATGCATCTTCCTGTGTCGACGTGCTGGCGTTCAGCGCCCGCGCGGAGTCGATACGCACGACCGCATCGTCGATGGTTTTCTGCGGGGCGCGGCCTTCCGAGGCCAGCGTCACGAGCGCCGCTGCGTCACGGAGCGCCGAGCCGAAATCAGCACGGCCGAGATCGAGCTTGGGTTGCGGCGCAATGGCGTTGAGTGCGGCCAGGTACACGTCATCGGCGCGCGCCTTGTCGCCAACCATGGCAAGAGCGGCTGCAATCTGCGCTTTCGCGATAGGCGTTGCCACGTCGGAAAGCTTCACATCAGCGATGTAACGCAAGTCGCCGATCGGCGCGGCGCCATTGCGCGCCAGCACATAGAGCGCATAGGCCAGTTCGCGGCCTCCGTCCTTGCTGGGTTCCGGCGCGGCGGCGACATAATTGCGCAGGCGGTCGACCGCCAGCGTATAGGCCACCGCCGGAACTTCGAAGCCACGTTCACGCGCGCGCGTCAGGAAGTCGGTGATATAGGCGTCAAGCCACGCATCGTCACCACCGACCGACCACAGACCGAACGAACCGTTCGATCCCTGCCGCGCCAGCAATCTCGGAATCGTATCCTTGATGCGTTGGTCAATCTCGCCGTCTGGCGCGAGCCGCGCCTGCGCTGCGAGTTCATTGACATAGAGCATGGCCATGGCGCGGCTTGCGATCTGCTCCGAACAGCCGAACGGATAACGATCAAGCGCATTGAGCAAGGTCGCGGCATCGAGCGACGTCGACACCGCGATCGAAAGGCCTGCGCGTCCCGTGCCCGGCACAAAATCCGCGAAGAGATCGTTCGAGAGCGTCAGCGTTTCGCCTTTTGCCAGAGCCCGCACGCTGCGGCGCGTCAGAATTTGGGTTGCGGGCCGCACATCCAGCGGATAGCTCCGCTCAAGCGCAAATTTATCGGGCCCGCTCACTTTCACGGTGACGGTACTTGGCCCCGCGCCGGCCGCGCCCACTGCCACAGTAACGCGATCGCGCTGCTTCGCGGCGAGTTTCAGCGTCGATGGTTTGTCACTGTCGAGCTTGACCGAGCCGTCCGCGACCACGGCGACATTGTAGTCGCCGGCAGCGCCTTCCACATTGTCGAGCTCAAGTTGGACGGAGCTCTTGTCGCCGGTGCGCAGGAAGCGCGGAAGCGTAGCGGTCAGCACGACCGGATCTCGCACCACCACATCGCCGGATGCCTTGCCGACTTTATCCTTGCTCCAGGCGACCGCCATCACACGGACGGCGCCGGCAAAGGCCGGAATATCGAATTCAACTTGCGCCGTGCCGTCGCGGCCAACGGTGACAATGCCGGAATAAAGCGCGAGCGGCGCCTGCGTCGGGGGCGATCCGGACAATTCCCCGCCGCCAGCATCGCCGCCGGAGCGGATCTGGCCGCGTGCGCCCTGCATGCCGTCGATCAATTGCCCATAAAGATCACGGATTTCAGCGGTCAGGCGGCGCTGGCCGAGATAGTAGTCATCGGGCGCCGGCGGTTTGTAATTTGTAAGATTGAGGATGCCGACGTCGACGGCCGCCACAACGACGCGCGCCTCCTCGCCCGAGGCAAGCCCCGCCAGCTTGATCGGAACGCTCAACCGCGAACTTGGCCGCATCGCCGTCGGTAACTTCATATCCAGCGCGAGCGTGTGTGCGGCCTTGTCGATCGAGAACCATTGCACGCCGATGGCGCGTCCCGGCATCCGCTGCGCCGGCGCATCGAGCGGACGTCGTAGTGTCGCAACCATGTAGGCGCCGGTGCCCCAGTCTCTACCGATAGTCATGCTAACCCGCGCCGCACCCGGTTTTACATCTTGTGACTGGCTGGCAACGAGGCGATCGGTAAAGACATTGACCGTGAGCCGGCCAGCGGCGCGCGCTGTCACGGCAACATTCATGGTCTCGCCGGATTTGTAGTCGGGCTTGTCGAGCGCCACCTCCAGCAGGTCGGGCGTATCGGCGCTCGATTCCGCATAGAAGCCGGCATCAAAGCCCAGCGAGGTCACGGGACCATTCGGCTCACCGGTCGACACCTCCAGGCGGTAGCGGCCCCATTTTACGGGTAACGACAAACGCCCAGGCTTGTCGCTAGCGACATCGAGCGCTCCATTGGCAACGCGCTCCGTTCTCTTGACCGGTTCGTACTGCCACTGCCCGTTCTGCCGGTACCACTGGTAATTGCTTTCGACCTTGAGCAGGTCGTAATGGAGACCGGACTTCGCGAGCGCTTTGCCGTCGGGCGCGGCCAGCACCACGTCAAATTCGGCGTTGGCGCCGTCGCTCAGCGAACGGCCGGAGAACATCGGCTTGACGCCAATCATCGCAGCATCGGGCGTCACGGGCAGAGTGAGTTTTCGCTCAACAGCCCGGCCGCCCAACTCTGCCAAGCTCACGGTCACCTGCGCTTCCAGCAGGCCGCTGCTTGCGGGCACATTGTCGAGCTTTAGCGGGAACATCGCCTTGCCGGCGGCGTCGGTGTTTGGCAGGTCATCGAGCGTTTGCCGGACCGCGGTCACCTCGTCGTCGAACAGGCCAAACGCGTAGCCTGGAAAACCCGAACGCTCCTTGGCGGCGGCAATCGTCGCCACGCCGGAAAGCTCCAGGCTGGAGGCGGGCGCGCCATAAAGAAAATGTCCGTCGACGCTGAGTTGCGCGGGTGTGCTGCGCGCAATCTCCTTGACCGCCGCGGTGAGATCAAACTCGATGCGATCGGGCACATAGTCTTCCACCATAAAGGTGGTCTCGCCGACCGGCGGGCGCTTGGGGTCGGTATAGGCCACGACGCGCCAGGTGCCGGTCGCCGCCGAAGCAACGATCGGAACGCTCAAGGCGTGGCCGCCGAGACCTTGGTCGGCGACAACGGCCCGGCGGTATTCGACGCCATCCGGGCGCTCGACCACCACGGTGAGCGGCGCATTCGGCGCCGCAACCCCGCGCGCGTCGCGCAGCAGAGCCGTCACGGCAACTGTTTCTCCGCTGCGATAGACCCCGCGCTCCGTGTAGACGAAGGCATCAAGGCCGGCGGGAACGGGCCTGCCGGCGACACCACGGTCGGACAGATCGAAAGCGGGAGATTTCAGACTGAGGAATGCGTAGTCGGCCTTTTCGCTGGCGACGATTGCGGCGGGCGCCACACCGCCCTCGCCCCGCGCAAGTCCGGCCTCAAAATGGATGAAGCCGTTGCGATCCGTCTGCCGGACCGCAAGCACTTCGTTATTACGCGCCATCAGGCGGACTTCGACGCTGCCGCGGGGCTCGGCGCTGGCCAACGAATGGATAAAGACGTCGATCCCGTCATGGGCGCTGTAGGCCGTCAAACCCAGATCGGAAACGATGAACCATTGGGTCGCCTGCTGCCCATATTCATTGGAGACAGCATCCTTGGCTTCCGCCGTCATGGCGTAGACGCCGGGGCCGAGATCCTTGACGGCCTGATCGAGCGGAAACGCGGTTGTCACTTCGGTGTTGAGTTTTGACTCGACGGCAAGCTCGCCGGTCCAGATTTTGGCGCCGCGCTCATTTGCCAGTTGCTCAGCCTGGTAGCGGCTCAGATTGCGTTGAAAGTCATAGCCAAGGAGCGTGTCCACGAGATTGCGGTCGCCGACGCGATAAATAGACAGCGCCACGGCCTTGGTGTTGACACTCAGGACCGGAATGCCGCGTTGACCGCTCCGCGGCAACACATAGGCCTTGCCGGAAAAGCGCGCGAAAGGTTTGCGGTCGCGCACGAAAATGGTGAAGTCGGCCGACTTCGCCAGCGTTTCCTTGACTACCGACGGGAGACCGGCACGCAGCGCGACCGAATACCGTTCGCCGTGCTTGAGGCCTTCAACGCAAAGCTGCTTTTCATTTGCCGACGTCGCCGGCCGGTCCATGCCCGCAACAGTCACAAAGGGCGAGAAATCGGTGCGCCGTCCGGGCAGATCCTCGGAAAACTGGAAACAGACGCGCGGAGAAATCGCGTCGGAATCGATTGTGTAGTCGAGCAAGCGAAAGCCGTGCTCGGCTCGCAACTTTTCGTATTGGCCACGCAGTTCCGCGGTTTCATGCAATTCGAGCGACAGGCGCAATAAATCGAGTGCCGCGCGCCATTGTTGGCGATCGGCGAGCGATTTGCCGAGCACAGACAGGCTGTCCGCCTCGAGATTGCGGTCGCTCGCACGTTGATAAGCGATATAGGCCGCCGTCGATGCGCGATCGAGCAGCAAGGCTTTTTCGCGGTCGTCGCGCGGCTTGATCTGGAGGACCGTGCGCGCAAGGCGCAGCCAGCTCGCCGCATCCGTCGGCGCAACCGTGACAAGCTGACCGAGAACCAGCATGCCGGTGCGGAACTCGTTTTTCTGGAAGGCGGCGTCGGCGTCGCGTCGCAGCGTCGCTGCAGGCTTGGTGACGGTCCCTGCGTCGCTTTTGATCTGGGCCTCAAGCTTGATCGCGGAGTCGTCGAGAGCGCTCTGCTTGAATGCCTTGTCGGCTGCCAATGCGACGTTCATGACCGGGAAAAAAACGAGAGCAACGAGCGCGGCGACAAAGCCGGCGCGAACGACGCAACGCATGGGGCGAGACCTCCGGAGGCAGCGGGCTTAGGCGATAATCAGTTCAGTCCTTGATGGTGTCGAGGACATGTCCTTGCAGGTTCAAAGGGCCCGCGGGCAATTTTGGCGGGCCAAGACTAGGCCGGAATAGGTCTACTGATCAAAAAGCTCGCTTAATATCCTCAGAATTAAGGTGAGCCAGGCTAAGAAATGGCTTCAAGACTTTAATTTAACTGGGAAAAGACTTGCCGTTTCCCCTGATCGCGGCGCTCGTTTGGCCCAGGCGGGGCGGTTCACCCGCGCGGGGATTGATGGCCTGTGTAAGCCTATCTTACGGCTTTGCGCCGATAGTGCCGGGCCGCTAAACCAAGCACGCGCTGACCCCGTAGCTCAGCCGGATAGAGCATCAGCCTTCTAAGCTGAGGGTCGCTGGTTCGAATCCAGCCGGGGTCGCCATCTTTTCAATAGTTAGCAGTCCACGTCGGGCCTCAATCTTCGGGCCTTTCCGGCGATGGCTGAAAAATGGGCAGGAATTATTTCCCGACCGCGGCAGGGGTAAGAATTTAGTGGTCGCAATTTTTGATGAGGGGCTTCGGAAACGCCCAGACATTGGGGAAATGGCTGTCGTCTGCCGCTAAGTCAGGCGGACTATACTTTTTTCTTTAGGGAATTCTCTCGCATCCAAGCCACTGGATCTCTGTTGAACTCTCTGGCCTTCGCGCAGTCTCGGGCGGTCTGATCTAGTGCAGCTTGCTTTCGTGCAAGGTCTGGAGCGGCAGGGGAACGTTTGATCGGCTTCCCCTTGGTGAAAGTTGGACCGTTCTGTGGGTGTTTGGCAGACATTCAGGCACAGTAAACTAGGCCATTCCCAATTTCAAACCAGGCCACTAAGGAACATCCAAGGGAATGGACCAATGACCCTCGGCACGTGCGCCAGCAAGGCGTGCGCTCGCTATCAATCACCTGCGGTGCTGTTCACTGCCATCACCAAGCAGTGTTAGACGTGGACGGCTTTCCCGATGACCGGGCGGTGCCGTCTTTCGGCCCGCGCATGGTCTGCACGGTGTGCGGTGCGCTTGGTGCGGATGCGCGGCCAAATTGGAATGAGCGTGCGCCGACCTGCTTGTTTGGTCGTCGGTGGTAATTTTTGGCAATTTAAAACGGCTTAGGAAAGTAAAGGTGCATGTCAACCGCATACTTCAAGAAGCCACGACCGTGTGCCGTCGATTGATATTGGTCGTTTGCGGTGCGGATTGCGAAGCTACTGCCTATTAAAAAACCAACCCATTTCTCGAAAGTAAATGATTTGTAGATTTCGGGATACTGCGCGGCCGTCTGCTCATAGAGTTGCTTTAGCGCTTCTTCCGACGCACCACCTGCGGCATTCATCATCACAAGCGCATTCACTTGGCTGCCAAAATGTTACGATAGGTCCGCTCATGATTCAGTTTGGATAGATAACGATGCCACCCGTGTATCATAATTTCGAGTTGCTCATCCTTATCTAAAGAATGGGCTTGCAATTCCGTCTTTATTTGCGCAACGGCCGGGTCAAGCGCTTCCGGGGAAATAAATTGTTTTATACCTGCAATGAAATCAACTTTTGGCGCTGTTGTGGCTGTGATTGCTTGCTGAGTTGATGCGGCACTATCAAGCTTGAAACCCGCAGGTCCCACCTCCTTGATGCGTGAGAATGCCGCTTTAATTTCTTTGCGGAAATACCAACCGCCAACTAAAAGAACCAGCGGCCAAGTGATGCTGCCAATATCCATCGCTCTAATCTCCAACATTTCCGCTATCGGCGCCGCCAGATACGCGGCCTGATTCCCTTCACTCATTCCATTCGTGCGACTTACCCAGACTATAAATCCATCCAATCCCGCCGATAAGGACGGCGCTTGATATAACCGCAGCTATCAAGCCAAAGCGGTCCAGCACCCGGTCAAAATGCATAACCAGCGCCAAAACGCATAAAAAAATAAGCGAAACCTCAATGGAATGTAGGCGTCGCTCAATTTGCTTTTGAATTTTGTAAAAAGTGGCAAGCGCTTTTCGCACTTGGTCAGGGTCGATAGAGTTCATCAAAGCACCCATCACACCCGTGTAAATGCACATGTGGGTCGCGACCCGTCCGTTTCTTTCGCCAACCTGTTTGTTCGGGTCGCGCTAACATTTTTCCGCTATTTCTTACACGGCCAAGCCGCCCGAAGGGCCTGTAGTGCTAGTACCATGAAATGTTCGTGCATCCGTGCAGGTCGGCTTTCGATGTATTGCACGACGACGCCGAATATTTGCTCGTACGTAGCAGTTTCTGGGGCGCATACTGCCCGGCGTTGCATTTGCCAGTGTTCAAACTGCTCCTGCGCAATAGCCTGCCCCTATAATGATCGTCGCATAGCGCCTGATCAAGAACTGCCCGACAACCGGGCATGGCGTAATTGGCTGATTGCTTGTCTTCTGCCAGCGCCGCTTCGCAGTTCAGCATCATCGCTGTGACCAGAAGGAAACCGCGCAAAAATTGAAACATTGAAGTCCCCGTTAGCCTTTATCGCTTGCTTGTTAGCTTCGTGAGTTGCCAAAGAATTCCGGCCAGCAAGATCAGTCCAACCACCACCAGCGAATACAGTGACGGCGGGCGTGATGACGATGGTCAAGGCGGCAAAACCAATTGCCAGAATGACTGCGACAATCAGCGTCCATCCCAAAAATCAGCGTCCACTTCACCAGCGTGTCGCGTGAAATTCTGTAGAAAAGCACTCCCATCGCGGACGATGGAAACAATCGTGGACCACGTACGCGGCTTGGTCGCTAAAGCCTAACCCTTGAACAGCAGCGTAAATCCAATAGGCAATTATACCCCAAACTCAGGATGAAACGCGGCGCAACCCAGCAACAGCCAACGCGCCATCCCAGCATAGACGTGCCAACTGCACTCAGGCGTTTCATCATTGGAAGCCCCCCGGCATCCACCGCCTGGGCATTTTGCGCCCTTTGGCGGCTGGCTTCAATGCAGGCGGGGAATGTCCGCTATTGCTCAAAAGCGGACATGTGCAGCGCAACAAGGGATGTCCGCTAAGTGCCAATAGCGGACATTGCGCAGCGACACTCAATGCGAAAGGGGGCCACCGTTCGGTAGCCCCTCAAACTCACTGCCTTTATTTTTTTTCTTCTGAGTCGGTTGGTTTCTTCTGTTCCGAGTCGGTTGGTTTCTTCTTTTTCTTCTTATAGCGCCGGTCCTGACGTCGATCACGCCGGTTCGCGCCAGCAACGCTCACGGCTGACGCTGGATTACCAACGCGGGCCTCGGCCTCCGTTGCGGTCATCACCGCCGCCGGCACTACGAGGCTCAACGCAGCCGCCAAGCCCAGAAGCGAAAAGGCATCTCGGCGCGAAATCATTTCTGATTTGATATTTTCACTCATCACAACCTCCGGGTTGATTTCAAAAGCTAGCCGAAAAGGCCGCTGTCTATTTGATGCAAATCAACGGATAACCCGGAGTTTTTCTGTGCCGAACGCCGGCAGCTTGAATTCCACACCCCTTTACCGCTTTGGCTGAGGCCGAGCACTCACGTCCCGCATCCATGTGGCAAAAACCTTTTTTGCAAGGCTCCGATCAATATAAGGACCTATTAGTTTTTTGAACGCGAAAGCGGTTTGCTCATATTCGAGATCACAGTCATCTGCGCGTTTTTTTGGTAGGTATCCTTTCTCTACAACATCAGCAAACAATTTTTGGTCAGCGCCATACGCAATACACAACACATTAAAAAATCGCTGCGCTGGAATCCCGTGCTCGTCAGCGTATTTGGTAAGAGGCACCTGCGGGTTCACGACGTCAGCTTTATATTGATAGACATTCCCCAAGATTAGCCTGCGCGCATCCTCCTTACCCAATTGCAGCATAATGTAGGCGGAGAACAAATCCGCTGCGTCCTCCTCGCGGCCAAGCACCGGCACCTTAAGTTGATCGAAAACCGCATGCCCACTCTCATGCAAGAACACGTCCATAAAGGGTCCAAGTATGGCGTCGTCTGGTGTAATTACGCTCGGCAGCGTGCCCTCTAGCGCATTTTTCAGAAGATCTGCCAGGTATTCGTAACAGACGGTCACAAAATCTCCGTCGTACCACGCGTTCGAATCACCGTCGCAACCGGAAACCTTGAGAAGCAACGGACGCGGGAGTCGAAGCGGGCTTAGCAACGTCTGTAAATGTTCGAGGGCACGGACGTGCTTGAGTCTCTCATAGATGGGCTGATGCGCCGGATTCTTCGGCAGAATGTATTCGACGCTAATCTGTTTCGATTTATACGAAGCTGCGCTCGCAGGATCGGAAACGCTGATCGTCAAGTACGCTCCGGCAGCTAACATAACGACATATCTCAACAATTTTTGCCGACCCAATGCAGTCAGGTTCATCATCTTCTCCATTTTGTAAATAGTTTCAGGTTATACACAGCAAGGGGCGTTGATCTGCATCAAGTCGATCCACCACACCTGGAGCGGCTATGAGCACCGCAAGTGGCATGTCCCCTTTGGGTAAAAAGCAGACATGTGCGCTGCAAAACCTTATGTCCGCTAAGTGCCAATAGCGGACATGGGCCTTACAAAATGAAAGACCGCCTCGCGGCGGTCTCTCCGTATTCAATTTGATATTTGATCATGCAGCGGCTGCTGCTTTTTTCTTCCTGCGCCAGCCGAGTAGGCCTAACCCGCCGAGGCCAGTGACGAATAGCGGGAGCGCCGCCGGAAGCGGGGTCGCTGCGCCCACCGCGCCCGCGGTAAACGCGAAATTGTCCCAACCGAGCCCGCCGGGATCAGTGATGTTGTAGATCCGGATTGACGTGACGTTCGAGAACCCGGTGAGATCGACGAGATCGGGGGTATTGAATGTATTGAAGCCCAGGATATCGACGGTGGAGTTGAAAAGGCCGCCGGTGAAGACATCTACCTTGGCCACCACACCGGTCGAATTGTCGCCAACCTGATAAAACGAAAGACCGTGAACCGAACTCGTGAATGTCAAAATCGTTTCACCCGTACAATTGATCGGGTTTCCTGTACAGATGAAATTACTTCCAAACCCTACGCCAGGTTGGGTGGTGACAAAATTATCATCGAAGAAAGATGAAAACAGGACTCCGGAAAACTGGCTGGTGATGCGTTGCCTGTCAGCCAGGCCTTCAAAATCGATGACGGTCGCGTGGGCTGGCGTTGTGTTCGCAGCCCCCACCATCGCCAAAGAACCAATGCATAGAAAAAGCTTCAGGGTTTTACGCAACACGTCGCCCTCCAAACCCACTGACCAAACGCCACAAGAGTGCGATATGAACGGCGCGAGTAATTGGCCTTCGCGCGAAGCTGGTCAGCACCGACGCCACAAAATAAATTCTGCACCTTATCCGCTTACCGCGTCAAGGTAGCAAACGCATTTATGACAACCCGTCAGCGAAAAACGCGTTTTACGCTGTTTTACACCATCCCAAATGTCCGCTTTGGGTCAAAAGCAGACATGTGCAGCGCAACAACGTCATGTCCGCTTAGTGCCAAAAGCGGACATTCGTGACGCGGCAACTTCTCTCGCAGGTCTAGCGGGTACTGTTTTCTGTCTAGTGTGTCCTTTGTCGCGCGAGCTCGCGCAGCAGCATTTTCGCCACCGTCTCTGCTGGCGCGCTGCCGAGTTGGGTGCGAAGTTGCTGGCCGTTCTCCGCCGTGACCGTAATCACGCCACCGATGACCGTGTAGGTGCCGGAAAGCTCTTTTCCGTCAACACCCGTCACACGTAATTTCTTTTCCTCCATCACGCTGCCCAATGACATGCGTGTCCGCAGCGGTCACACGCCGCCAAGCAGCATAAGGATCAGGATGAGGCTGATCGGGACTCCCAGCAGCCAGAGCAAAATTGGCATCGTCAGCTCCTCGTCACGACAACGGTTGCGGTTTTGTATGCGCCTTCTTCATACCAACGCTCATTGCGCAGCTTGCCGCCTTCGGCGGCGGCCAGGCTGCCAGAGAACGCGCCGGCCAACAGAGAAACGGCAATCCAGAACGAAAACTTGGCGGCGGCCCGGCGGGCCTGATCCGCTGTTTCCTTGGCTTGCGTAATCGTCTGATTGACCCGCTGCTCGGCCTCGGCCTGCGGCAGCCCGGTCCGGGCCGCAATCACCCGCGCGGCATAAGCACGATCGTCCGGCGATACATCGCCAGCTCTGCGCGTTGCCGGCGCGATGATCCTGAGAAGTTCCGTCCGTGTGGCGGTCTGGTCGGTCGCAGGAGCGCTCGTTCGGCCGTCGGTCTGCGCGCCGGCCCGCAGCAGCCGGTCAACATAAATGTCGCCGCTGTTGCCGGCCGCATTGCCGGCCCCTAGCGCTGCCCCGGTCCCGGCCGCCGGAATTGCACCGGCCGAAGCCGCAGCAAGCAGATGGGTGCCGGCGCCCGCCAGCACGGTCGCGGTCAGAACTGTGGCAAATGCCCAAGCCACAAAGCCATGGGCGGTATCGCGGAAAAAACGCTCGTGGACGTTCACATCGTCCCAGCCGGGGCGCAACCGCCCGGTTATATAACCGCCGAACGTTGCCGCGATCATCGCGACAACGACGAGGAACAGTCCTGCACTCCAGCTTGCGGTTGTGGCGGAGATCCCCTCGCCCTCCCACGGAGAGACGACGGATAATCCAGCGCCAATGCCGAAAGCCACGACAATCAATGAGACAGCCGCGGCGGTGAAGCCACCTGCTAAAATGGCTCCCCATGAGACAGTTGAGTTAAAAGCATCGCGATCCATAAAATTCTCCCAGCGTTGGAGTACGCGCTTACGAATGCGGTAATGCGCGTTTTCGTTCCGCTTTATTTCGGAAACATCGGGCCGGCCAGGCGTTCTTGTCTCAACAGAAGGAGAGAGCCGCTATGGCCAAGAAAGAATCCAAAACACTCGATGAACTGTTTCACGACACGCTGAAGGACATCTACTTCGCCGAGAAGAAAATTCTGGCAACCCTTCCCAAAATGGAGAAGGCGGCGCATGCGCCCGAGCTCAAACGGGCTTTCGCCAAGCACAAGACGGAGACCGAAGGCCACGTCACGCGGCTCGAAAAGGTTTTCGCGGCCATCGACAAGAAGCCGCAAGGCAAGACCTGCGATGCCATTGTCGGCATCACCGACGAAGGTGCGGAGATCATGAAGGAATACAAAGGTTCGCCGGCCCTCGACGCCGGCCTCCTCGCGGCGGCGCAGGCGGTCGAACACTACGAGATCTCCCGCTACGGCACGCTGAAGACCTGGGCGAGCGAGCTTGGCTTGAACGAGGCCGTGCAGCTGCTCGAGCAAACTCTCGGCGAAGAAAAAAAGACCGACGCGACTTTAAGCGAAATCGCGGAAAGTGCCGTCAATCAGGAAGCGGAAGCAGCCTAACGCAATGCGGGCCAGTTCCCCAAAGGTGCAGACGGCCGAAAGGCCCGGCAATTGCCGGGCCTTTTTTTGTTAAGTTCTGATTTTCAATTAGCGCTGCTGACCACCCTGCTGGCCGGGCTTGTTCTGCCCGCCCTGCTGCTGGCCGCCGCCCTGACCAGGCTTCTGGCCGCCGCCCTGCTGACCACCTTGCTGGCCACCTTGGTCCTGCTGGCCGCCTTGCTGCTGCTGGTTCTGGTTGTCTTGGTTCGGATTGTTCATGGACATCTCCTGTTGGTTGACTTGATGAGATTCAACCGTTCGCCAAGTCGTTCGTTCCTTTGTGTAAAATGACACATGCGCCACACGAGTATTCCTGCCATGTCCGTTTTGCATCTAAGAGCGGACATTTCGCGCACCAAGAGCGATGTCCGCTAAGTGCCAATAGCGGACATTCGACCATGTAGTGTAGGACTCGAGCTGCCAATGCGGCCCGTTTTAGCGGCGGCTCATAGCGCGAAGGCGTCGTCTATAAAAAAGGGCCGCCATGATGGCGGCCCCGTTCTGTGTCACTGCGTTAGGACATTATTTCTCAACGCAAACGGTCTTGATCTGCTTCTCAGCGTCGCTCTGTGTCTTGAAGGCGGCCGGACCAACTTGGATCCAGGTGGTCTCTGTGGGCCTGGTTTCAACGACCTTGCACTTCTTGGTCGCCTTCTCCTGAACGATGTAGTAGTCCGCGCTCGCCGTTGACATCAACAGCGCAACGGCAGTAGCGGCTAGGGCCAATTTCTTCACCATTCTGTTTCCTCCTCTGGAATGAACACCGCAACAATTCGCTACCTCACAGTCGGTTCCAACCGCCGACTCTCAATGCTGCGAGCTTGAGCACCGCAACGCCACTCCAGAAATTTGGTTCCTGAGTGCTGACAATATTTCGGTAGTTGAGTGCATTGCACACCCTGGAACGCGCCCTGCCCCTTACGAATTGTTTCGCTGCAACTTGCACTAGGGAGGCTACAATGCCAGTTATTTTGGTGCCGGTGTTATGGGTAGGTGGCGCAATTGTTCTGTTGGGTGGCGGATGGTACGTCCTCGGCCACATGGTTCACTAAACGGTAGTTGCCACGCTTTAGCTTCTCGGAGAGCGCGGCGGGCTCCAGTCGCAACGGCCATGCCGTTTTGACTGGGGCCTTTTATTTAATGAATGCTCAGATTGTCATGCGGAAATTCCGCGAACCTATTCCGCGTCAGGGGCTCTGAAGAATTGGTCGTCGCCTTCTGCTTGCGTGGCGTCTCCGCGGTCTTCACCGGTTTGCTTTCTGGACGCCCGTACTCGGCCGCGAAATTGACGGTCGTCGCTCTGGCATGCTCCGGCTCAGGCTCCAGTTTGAACTTGGGAATGCCAATTGATTGCGATGAGGCGAGAGCCGTTCCATTCGGATGGCTCTCATTTCCGAACCACAGCAGCAATCCTGTGAGCACGCTGCCTACAACCAAGAAATAAGAGAAAATTGGCATTCGCAATTTGCACCTCCCAGTCGGGAGATAACGCATTGTCAGAAAAGGCGTTCCTTTATGGAACTTTAGAGAGCGGTTTGTGTGGAACGTGCGGAGAGCTGACACGTTGAGAGCCGACTCTAAAAGGGAGCATTTCCATGCAAACCAGGTTATTTGTGTCAATGACAGCGCTTGCCTTGATGGCGCTTCCGCTCACTGCACAAGCTCAAGGAACTGTGCGCGGCGCGCAAGAAGGCGCCGAGGTAGGCGGGCATGCGGCTGGCCCTCTCGGTGCTGTTGTTGGAGGCACCGTCGGCGCTGCCACTGGAACCGTTGGCGGAATACTAGGCGTGGAGGATCGTCCACGTTTCCGCGAGTATGTCGTGCGCGAGCGCATTCCGTCGTACCGCTACGAGCAAGATCTTCGTGTCGGCGTAGTTCTCCCCGAGCAGGGTGTCACATATTATGAAGTGCCGGCTGAGTACCATGTGACGGGTTACCGGTATACTTACGTGAACGATCATCCTGTTCTGGTTGAGCCCCGCACTCGACGCGTGGTGCAGATCATCGAATAAATGCAAGTGACAAAAAGAAGAATTAAGGGGCCGCCCAAATCGAGCGGCCCTTTTTTTCTGAAAGCCGACATTCGTCGCAACGCGCTGAGCCTACAATGTCCGCTTTGGGTCATGTCCGCTAAGTGCCAATAGCGGACATCACAAGTCCGGAACACGCTCGCTCAGCGCCCGTTATGCTATCCCCTACTTTGCAACCGAGTCACCATGCCCAAAACCAGCGTCGAAGAAGATCAACATTTCTGGCAAGGCATCGCACTCGTCGCCTACGCCGTACTCTGCGCACTATCGGTCTGGCTGGTCGCTCGCTATGGTACGACGGATTTTGCGACCCTCACCTTTTTTGACCTAGCGCTGCTGGGCTTGGCCGCCTTCCGTGCCATCCACCTCATCACCTACGACAAGATCTTCGACATCGTCCGCGCCGCCTTCATGGACCATAAGGGCGCGCGGCTGAAAACCGCCGAGCGCGGCTGGCGGCGGTTGATGTGCGAATTCATCCAGTGCATCTGGTGCACTGGCATGTGGTCAGGGCTGATCGTGGTGACGGTCTACTTCCTCGGAACCTGGGGCCACTACGCCATCATTGTGCTGGCAGTCGCCGGCTTCGGCTCGCTGCTGCAACTGGTATCGAAGGCGCTAGCCGCGCAGTTCTAACGGGCGCCCGGGTCATCATTCATGTCCGCTTTGGGTCAAATGCAGACATGTGCAGCGCACCAGCCGATGTCTGCTAAGTCCCAAAAGCGGAATCAAGATCATTGAACCTTGTGGCTAGATGGCGCGTTTTGATCGCTTCCAGTTGCCGGCCACTCTTTAGTCAAGAGTTGTTCCGCTAGCTGGAGCCACGCCTCCGCCATTCTATGGAGGGAAGCAACGCTCTCTCCACTCGCGCATTCCGCCATCGCGATACACTCTTCGGCATATTGTCGACACAGCATTCCTGTCAGAGGCACTTTTTTACTCCTGGGGTCAGCGCCTACCGCCAGCGGCCTACGCGCTGTCGCAAACGCAGTTTCAATCTGGTTGCATCTAAGGCACACGAAAGTTTGCAGCTCGCGGCCGGGACGCTCTGCCTCTATTCCAAATAGGCGCGTCGCCGTTCCACATTCGGAGCAGTTCGGTTGCTTAATGGAGTCGAAATACGGAGTGACTGGTTGGTAAAAAATCATCGGCACCTGTACGGCTCCCGAATATCAAAGGCGTTATTTGTACTTGACCATTATCGTTTCGGAATGTTCGCATCGCGGACACTCAAACGTGCGTTGATCGTAATCAGCCTTGTCGGTTGGTTCGATACGAGCAAGCCACATTCCCGAACCGCATTCAGGGCATGGCGGATGATCAATCCGCTTCGACGGATCGTGGATATGAGATTGCGGCATGGCGCACCCTCCTGTTGCGTAACTCAGGCGGGAGCGCTACCGAACTCTCAGCCATCGACGCCTGGGACAGAGCCGACATGTCGATGATGTTGCCAGTCGACGTCCGCCCACTCGGTCGAGTCAATCCGCGAAGCTCTCAATCAGTATTCAATCAGGGGTAGCCATAAAGGCCGTCAACGCTGTTAAATGAGTAAGTGTCCGCTAGCTGACGTAGCTCGTCGAAACACAAAGCTTCACAATGGCATGTCCGCTTTGTGCCAATAGCGGACATTTTGCGGCCGAATAGCCATGTCCGCTTCACTTTCAATAGCGGACATAGGAACTTTTAAAAATTATCACTGCTTTGTCTTTTTTAAATGCGCATCCAGAGGGAGACAGGCAAAAAAGGAACGAAACGCCTAGCGGTTCGTTTTAACTGCAACCGCGCACCCCCATGCCCCCCGCGCGGTCAGGGCTAAGCATTCAGGTGCTTAGCCCTTATTTTTTGATGGCTCGCGGTGCACCGCTCATGTGTCCCGACCGGATGGATGCCTACTCCGGCAGATTGATGTCAAAATCGATGCCACCACAATTAGTAGGGCAATGATTGTAAGCGCCTCCACCGTGCCATCACCGCCGTCTGGTGAATAATTGAAAAACCGTTCGACGAAATCCAAAACTCTTCCCCCAGCATTTACTGAAAGTGTCATCGGAAATTGAAAGTAGCCGCAACCGAAGCGTGATTGAACGTAGCGGGCGCGAAACCCGTGGTTGTTGCACGCAACTTCCTACCACCGCGCTTTACAACGGAAAGCCGTCGCGAATAACCCCGGCGTAACAAAAGGCCTTGGACGCGGAACCTGCATAGGTCGAGTGGAATTAATGCCTGCGGAGTTTCCTTTGAGGGGAACTCACAGGGCGACCACCGGCGGGCGTAAGCCACAACGCTGCGTCTGTGGTCGCTTCCCGGGGCAGCCTCGTCGTCCGGTTCATTAGTTAATTGGGGTGGGGAACCGTTAGCTTGGTCTCTTTGTTGGAGGTGTTCGAAGATATTTTATAGGTCTTTGTGAGCTTGCGCGACATGACCCCAGAGGAAAAAGGAGCCATTCCCGTCAGCGTTATAGGGTTGCGAGCAGACGCTTGCGACCCGGATGGCAACATTGTCATTTCATTGCGAACGAAGTTTTCTAGTGCTGAACGAAAATATTCAGTGCCAATCGAATGCTTCCACGATCTGATCGTCGATCTTCAACGGCTGCACGCTAGCCCCTCAAATCAACCGCCAAGTCAACCAGAAGAAGCCCCAATAGCTGCTGAATAGCGTCCGATCAGGGTCACTCGGGTCTGCATAGGCGGAACGCAATCGTCTTGTCAGCTTTGCATTTGAAAGCGGACATCAATGGGTGGCTTGGGGAAGTCCGCTAAGTGCCAATAACGGACATTTGCCCTTCATAGTCGATTTTGACTATGTGCGGCTTCGGCACAACTCGGAACGGATCAACGGATTATTTTAAACGATGTGAGTGTGTAATAGGCGTCACGGGAAAGAGTGTCCACGCGTGCCGCGGTGAACAATACGTCCTTGGCACCTTTAGCAAGCGCGGATTGGGCGGCTTCGAAATCATCGGACGACACCACCACCCGAAGTCCATGACGCGAAAAGTATTTGCCCGCTGCTCTAGGTGAGATCAGGTCGCTGACCCAACTTAGTTCAATCGTGTCCCACTGCTGCATGATGCGATTACGCCTGGAACTCCGGCAAAAATTGCCTCCCTAAAACAACGTCCGCAGATAGGGTTTCGCTTGCATCACCGCGCACGCAGAGGATGCGTATGCAACTCGGCATGTCGGTTTTACCCCCAATAGCAGACACGCTGGGGCCGCCTAAAAATGAATAGGCCGCCAACAAAGGCGACCTATTTGTGTTTGACGACTGCGGTCAAGGTTCCGCTATTATTTGCTGTATTGGAAGTTGGGCATCGCTTTTAGCTGGTCCTTCGTGGCGTTAAGCACCGCGTGATCAGGATAATTGCGATCAGTTTTTTTCGAATCTGAGGCTGATTGACCTGATCCTGTGGTGGCAGCACTGTCTGACCACTTGAGCCGATCAAAATTGACGGCTACGTCGTGCTCTCCCATACCGAGAAAGCCGCCGACTCCTATAACGACGTTCTCGACCTTTCCGCTTTTGTCGAGCATGAGCTCTTTGATGTCACCAATCTTTTCGTTTTGAGCATTATAGACGTTCATGTGGATAAGCTTTGAGGACTGCCATTCTCCTTTGGCAGAAGCATTTTGCGTGGAACTGGATGTCTGAGCAAAGGCTGATGTCGAAAGCAAAGCTCCGATTGCTGCCGCTGCTATTAACTTGGCGTACATTTCTTCTCTCCTGGGATGTTACCCCTCAGCTGGCCTAACGTGCTGAAGCTGGAAGAGTTCAAAGAGCGCTTGCATGGTGTCCGCCTGTTCCGGCTGCTCAGGAATGTCCGCTAGACGCCGGTTTGGCCTGTAATTCCTTTTGTACCGTTTCCGCATTATCGCCGACCTTTGAAATGGCGGCTTCAATGTCGTCTTTCGACTTTCCGAAATGCTTGCACCAGTGGCGTGTCAAGGCCTTGGTAGAAAGCTCGACACGGTTACGATCCAGATTTGGCGTAGGAGAGGTTTTCAACATAACGCGCTGCTTTCTCACAAGGGCAAAGCAAAAAACTGGCGCACCTACATGCGCGCCAGTTTGATGTTTCCGGGATCACTTATTCCCAATAAGGCCGGGCACGATAATAATCGTGGACCTGCCGGTCGTTCTCGCGGTTCCAATTCCAACCACGACTTTGATTGAATTTCGGCGCGTTATCGAGTTGATCCTTGGTCAGATTGACAAGATAGCCACCGAGATTCGTGTCGTATTTCAGAGTCGACCACGGCATGGGATAGAAGTCTTCGCCCATGCCCAAGAAGCCGCCAAAGCTCAGCACCGCGTAGGCCACCTTTCCGCTGATCTTGTCGATCATAACCCGCTCAAGTGAGCCGATTTTTCGGTGATCGGCACCGTACACGGCCGTGCCTTCAACCTTGTCGCTAGCTATCAAGGATGTTGTTTCTCTTGTCTCTAGAGATGACGCTGTTGTCATGAATGTCCTCGCGTTCGGAAGCGCCCACCAGCGGTCGCACATGGGGCAACGATTTCATCGCATTTTGTTTCCGGCGGTTTGCTCCAGTGCGCGTATGTCAAATTTAATGCGCCGTGCCTGTCGGTCGAAGTAAACTTCCAATAAGGAAAAGCCCGACGCTTATATAAATGCCGGGTCTTAGATTTTAGATCAGCGTTGCTGACCACCTTGTTGACCGGGTTTGTTCTGCCCGCCCTGCTGCTGACCACCTTAGCCGGGTTTGTTCTGGCCACCTTGCTGACCACCTTGATCCTGCTCCAGGCGGCTGAGCCGCACCGAGCGCTAAGGAACTTTAGAACTTGATCTGTGTTCTCCCAAAGTCAGAATTGGGAGAGACATATGCCGATTATTTTGTGGCTGCTTGGCGCACCGATAGGCCTCATCGTCGTCTTGTGGCTGTTGCATGTTATTTGAACCTGCCGACAGCGACGTTCGATCCTCTAACCGCGGAGAGGAACGCCGATGGCAATGATGAGGACTGCGGAACGGGCATTGCACAAAAGAACAAACAAAATGCTTGCCAGCGCCACGAAACGCTACAAGAAATTCATGCGGCAGGCGGTTAAGGCGGCAAACGATCATAAACGCGAGCAGTATTTGGCCGCAGCGCTTAGCGCTCTTGTTGTTACAGGCGCCGTTGCCGGCAAGCTGATGACCAATTTGCAGGGCAAGAAAACCGCTACCCGGCGTCCTGTGAAGAAAAGACGTAAGACCAGGCCAAATTAGTCGGATCGCATTTTCATCTGCTCTAGTCCTAGTGAACAAAACAAAGATCAGGCAGCGACTTTGCCATGTCCGCTAAGTCCCAATAGCGGACTTTTGCAAGCCGATCCGCGCAAACAGAATGACCGCCTCGCGGCGGTCCCTCCGAATTCCAATCTGGTGTTTGATCAGGCTGCGATAGCGGCAGCGGACTTCCGCTTCCTTCGCCAACCGAGCAGACCCAACGCGCCGAGGCCGCTGGCGAACAGTGATCGCTAGCAACCCGAATGTATCTTTTCCACGGTATGAATGTGGCCGCAACTTCCGCACGGGAAAAAGTGAGTTTCTGGCCTCTTTCCGGGGGTCTCAACGCACGCTTTCCATTGCAGTTCACCGCCGCACCGCGAACAGGGCCCAGGATTGCTACTGTTAGGTTGCACGGCGCATTCCTATTCACAGTGAATACGCGCTCGGTCTGTATGTGGTTCAATTTTTGAAAGCGAACCCAAAAGCGGCCATGGAACGGTTAGTCACGGCGAGTGTTGTGCTGCATGGCAAAACAAACCGCGCTCACCCTCGGGACAAAACTCAGCTTAGCTGGTCTCCACACAGGCATCACACTTTGGCATCGCCTGTCCATGCTTCCAGGCCCGTGGGGAGCACACGATAAACACCAAACCGAACTGAACCTAATGGTTCATGAGAAATTCACCGCCGCAATTGACGGAGCGTTGAATGCACGGACCGAGACCTTTCGTTTGCTCATGGCCGCGGCTACCGGCAAGCTCGACTTTGTCGAGATGCAACATGCACCCGCAGCAATCATCGAAGCGAGCCTTCGACCAGCATTCCGCACAGTTAAAGCTAATTCCCGTCGATTGAGCCGCGGCAATTAGTCGGCAACCACCCGCATGCCTGCTTTGGATCAATGGTGGACATTGCGGCCTCATAATCTTGATCTTCGCTCATACCCAAAGCGGACTACGCCGCCGTCACACGTCTTTCGGAACAATATCGCGGACTGCGAATTGGGCATGCGACTGTCACGGCCGTACCCCTAGCCGTGGCGGATTATTGGGCCGCCGTTTGTCCGAACGCGCGGCCCATTTTTTACTGACACTAGAATGCTAGCGGTTAGCCGCCTTCCGCCCGCTCCAATGGAATAAGTAATGTGAAATTGGTGCCGTTGAGGGACGTCGGCCGCGTCACCTCCCCTCCTAGCTGCTTTGCGAGCGCGTTGACCAAACGCGTGCCAAGGCGCTTGCTAGTCACTGGGTCAAAGCCGGCCGGAAGGCCCGCACCTTCATCGCGAACCGAAACTAAAATTGAGTTCTCTTCGGTTCGAAAAATACGTACCCAGATCAATCCCTCAGCAGAGTTTGGATAGGCATATTTGCCAGCGTTCAGAACTAATTCATTGATGACAAGAGCGACAAGGATGGCACGATCCGCTGCGAACTGTATTTCGTCGGGCGCGTCCAGTCGGATCTTGCACGGGCTAACCGCTGATTCGAGATCATCGATCACTTCGCGCAGGTAGGAAACCAGATCTATTTTCTCATAGTCCGCATTGTAGGCAAGGCGCTCGTATGCGCGGCCCACTGCAGATATGCGGGTAGACGCTTCGTTTAGGCGATCGCTCAATTCAGAATTACCGACTGCGTTCGCTTGCAGATGAAGCAGGCTCGAGACAACTTGCAGACTATTCTTGACACGATGGTTGACCTCTTTGAGCAAAATTTGGTGGCGGGCAAGGGCCGCTTGTAGTTTTCGCTGGTATTGCTGCTGCTCGATTGCCATGCCGAGGATATTTGCAGCGCCTTGCAGAAATGCGATGTCCTTCTCGCTAAATTCACCTTCAGATCGGCTGTCGACTTCGAGCACACCGAATGGCGATCCATCACCTTGCAAAATGACATTCATCGCACGGCGGATGCCGTGCTCCACGAGCAGTTCGGGTGTACGAAATCTTTGCTCGTTTTCCAGATGATTGGAAATTACCGGCTTGCCGGTGTGCAAGGCATAGCCGGCAGGTGAGGCTGAGTCCGCGCCGACAGTGGCATGCCCGACCACACCTTCACCCCAGCCGATTCCAGCGCGAACGAGCAATCGTTTCTCAGCCGGGATGTATTCCAGCACTTTGCAATATTCAGCCTCCAATCCTTCCGCCGTCACTCTGGCGGTGTGATTGAGCATTTCGATGAAGCTCGTGCCTTGAAGGGCGAGGACACCGAGTTCGGCGAGCAGTTCTTGTTGGCGAATGCGCACGCGGAGTGCGCGAGCACTTAAGTCGTCTGATTGACCATCGTTGGGTTTTTCCTCAACGACTGGTTTTTTAGGATCAGGTCCCATAACCCGGTGAGTTACCACACATCGGAGGACCTAAATTAGAATTGTGGCGAAGGCGCGAGAATATCTTAACCTGGCGAAAAGTGCCGTCGACACTTGGCGACCAAATCGAACATTGAGTAACGAGTTCCATGTCC
The DNA here is from genome assembly GCA_963810125.1 of uncultured Alphaproteobacteria bacterium. Lineage (GTDB taxonomy): Bacteria > Pseudomonadota > Alphaproteobacteria > Rhizobiales > Xanthobacteraceae > Pseudolabrys. The sequence goes on along the minus strand of CAWEMK010000008.1, from coordinate 51 downwards.
CCTTTGGGTCATGAGCGGACATGTGCAGTGCAAAACGCCATGTCCGCTAAG
>CAWEMK010000007.1:0-227597 GCA_963810125.1 uncultured Alphaproteobacteria bacterium | reverse complement strand
GGGTCAAAATCAGACATGTGCAGTGCAACCCGGCATGTCGGTTTTAGCCCCAATAGCAGACACGCTGGGGCCGCCTAAAAAAGGCCGCCAACAAAGGCGACCTATTTGTGTTTGACGACTGCGGTCAAGGTTCCGCTGTTATTTGCTGTATTGGAAGTTGGGCATCGCTTTTAGCTGGTCCTTCGTGGCGTTAAGCACCGCGTGATCAGGATAATTGCGATCATTTTTTTTCGAATTTGAGGCTGATTGACCTGATCCTGTGGTGGCAGCACTGTCTGACCACTTGAGCCGATCAAAATTGACGGCTACGTCGTGCTCTCCCATACCGAGAAAGCCGCCGACTCCATAATGATGTTCTCGACCTTTCCGCTTTTGTCGAGCATGAGCTCTTTGATGTCACCAATCTTTTCGTTTTGAGCATTATAGACGTTCATGTGGATAAGCTTTGAGGACTGCCATTCTCCTTTGGCAGAAGCGTTTTGCGTGGAACTGGATGTCTGAGCAAAGGCTGATGTTGAAAGCAAAGCTCCGATTGCTGCCGCTGCTATTAACTTGGCGTACATTTCTTCTCTCCTGGGATGTTACCCCTCAGCTGGCCTAACGTGCTGAAGCTGGAAGAGTTCAAAGAGCGCTTGCATGGTGTCCGCCTGTTCCGGCTGCTCAGGAATGTCCGCTAAACGCCGGTTTGGCCTTTAATTCCTTTTGTACCGTTTCCGCATTATCGCCGACCTTTGAAATGGCGGCTTCAATGTCGTCTTTCGACTTTCCGAAATGCTTGCACCAGTGGCGTGTCAAGTCCTTGGTAGAAAGATCGACACGGTTACGATCCAGATTTGGCGTAGGAGAGGTTTTCAACATAACGCGCTGCTTTCTCACAAGGGCAAAGCAAAAAACTGGCGCGCCTACATGCGCGCCAGTTTGATGTTTCCCGGGATCACTTATTCCCAATAAGGCCTGGCACGATAATAATCGTGGACCTGACGGTCGTTTTCGCGGTTCCAATTCCAACCACGACTTTCATTGAATTTCGGCGCGTTATCGAGTTGATCCTTGGTCAGATTGACAAGATAGCCACCGAGGTTCGTGTCGTATTTCAGAGTCGACCACGGCATGGGATAGAAGTCTTCACCCATGCCCAAGAAGCCGCCAAAGCTCAGCACCGCGTAGGCCACCTTTCCGCTGATCTTGTCGATCATAACCCGCTCAAGTGAGCCGATTTTTCGGTGATCGGCACCGTACACGGCCGTGCCTTCAACCTTGTCGCTAGCTATCAGGGATGTTGTTTCTCTTGTCTCTAGAGATGACGCTGTTGTCATGAATGTCCTCGCGTTCGGAAGCGCCCACCAGCGGTCGCATATGGGGCAACGATTTCATCGCATTTTGTTTCCGGCGGTTTGCTCCCGTACGCGTATGTCAAATTTAATGCGCCGTGCCTGTCGGTCGAAGTAAACTTCCAATAAGGAAAAGCCCGACGCTTATATAATGCCGGGCCTTAGATTTTAGATCAGCGTTGCTGACCACCTTGTTGACCGGGTTTGTTCTGCCCGCCCTGCTGCTGACCACCTAGCCGGGTTTGTTCTGGTCACCTTGCTGACCACCTTGATCCTGCTCCAGGCGGCTGAGCCGCACCGAGCGCTAAGGAACTTTAGAACTTGATCTGTGTTCTCCCAGCGTCAGAATTGGGAGAGACATATGCCGATTATTTTGTGGCTGCTTGGCGCACCGATAGGCCTCATCATCGTCTTGTGGCTGTTGCATGTTATTTGAACCTGCCGACAGCGACGTTCGATCCTCTAACCGCGGAGACGAGCGCCGATGGCAATGATGACGACTGCGGAACGGGCATTGCACAAAAGAACAAACAAAATGCTTGCGAGCGCCACGAAACGCTACAAGAAATTCATGCGGCAGGCGGTTAAGGCGGCAAACGATCATAAACGCGAGCAGTATTTGGCCGCAGCGCTTAGCGCTCTTGTTGTTACAGGCGCCATTGCAGGCAAGCTGATGACCAATTTGCAGGGCAAGAAAACCGCTACCCGGCGTCCTGTGAAGAAAAGACGTAAGACCAGGCCAAATTAGTCGGATGGCATTTTCATCTGCTCTAGTCCTAGTGGACAAAACAAAGATCAGGCAGCGACTTTGCCATGTCCGCTAAGTGCCAATAGCCGACATTGCCGGAACGATTGTCCTCGGCACAGCTTGTCACTGGTAAACGAATTTTGGAGGCGGGAATGAAGGCATTTATCGCGTTTGCAGCCGTTCTAATCGTGCTGGCCGCTGCTACCGCCGCGGACGCAAAGGGATGTCTCAAGGGCGCTGCGGTCGGTGGCGTTGCGGGGCACTATTCGGGACACCATGGGTTATTGGGCGCGGCGGCTGGCTGCGCTATCGGACGTCACGAAGCCAACAAGCGCGACCGCATGCAAAGAAACCAGATCGACCAACCTGACCGGGATCTGCGAAATGGAGAGGAACGTCTTTAGCGCTATTGCCGGTGCAAAACCTGTCGGCCTGCAGCTGGGCCCGCGCGTCGTAATGCATTGGATAATCCTGTCAGGGACTACAGTGTGGTCTCGATGACGCGAACAATTCTCAAAACCTTTTTCGAACCGTTCGTTATCGTGTTGGCGGCCGTCTACTTTGTCATCGACGCACTGGCCCTATCGATCCTAAAACCGCTCTTAAGGACACTTTCCAACTTACAAGTGTTTAAATTTATCGCGCCGTGGATCGCTTCTCTTGGTCCCTATTCCACGCTGGCGTTGTTCGTGGTCCCTCTCGTTTTGCTAGAACCTATCAAGCCATTGAGCGCTTATTTCGCCGCATCAGGACACATCACATTTGGCGTGCTGGCCGTTATCATCGGCGAAATTCTGAAAATTACGATTGTAGAACGGATATTTCATATTGGACGAGACAAGCTAATGACGATTAAGGCGTTCGCGTGGATTTACAATTTGGCCTCTGAATGGCTGACTTGGCTTAAAGCGTTGCCGCCATGGCAGTCCGTCAAACACCAATTTGATAATTTCGCTCTCTGGGCGCACAAATTAAACCATGATGGTCGAGCTCGCGGCGTAAGCCATTGATTGTGACGTGTCCGCTTTGGGTCAAAAGCGGACATGTGCAGTGCATAACAGCATGTCCGCTTTAAGCGGACACTAGGCGGCGAGGTACGCCGATCGCCAGGCGTTTAAATTTTTAAGACGAAGACACCGAGTTCGCCAATGTCGCCTGGTTCCTATCCTTCAGCTGGATAGGTCAACGCTCCGTCTGGATGTGACCTAGCAACCTTCGTCAAACTTGCGAGTACGATCTTGTCCGGCCCAAGGATGTGAAAGACCTGCTCGCCGCCAAAAAGCAGGTAGTCGGTAATGATCCGACGGTGACACCGCCACCATACCGCCTCTGCACACATTACTGCACAGCGCTGGATGCCGCCGAGCTCGCGCAACTTGGCCACGCCAGACTGAAAGCGGAAGCTCATCGCGTAATCCGCATAGTTGTGAAAGCTCTGATTTTTCCAAAAGTCGTTGACAGCGGGAGCAATATCATGTGCCCGCGGCCGACGCCCACCGAGTTCGGCCATATGTTCGTAGCCGATTTGAAATTCCGACAATGATTTTGGCAACGTTTCTATATTGTATTGGGGATTGGTGCGCGAACGCGGGATAGAGCGCACATCTATGATGAGGCCAATTTCCGAAGCGGCAATCAAATCGATGAATTCGCCGATGGAGCGTGTGGAATGGCCTACGGTGAAGAACGGAAGACCCACTCCTGCCACCACTTTACTATCAAATGAGCGCTGTACTACTGATGTCTTTCAACGCCGCGGCTTTATGTAAGGCAACATGCTCGGTCTTGTCGCTCTTTATTTCGTACTGCGGCTCATCCGCGCTGGCGTGGTGAACGTAGCCTTTGTAGTCGACGTTGCTTCGATGCACCTTCACGATTTTTCCACGCACGCGCCCGGCTTCCGAATTCCAGCTCACGTGATCGCCGACTTTGAAGGTCTTAGCCATAGTTGCGCCATAGGGCCCAGGGGACACCGGGATTACGTCGAACCTTCTTTGGTGCAATTAGTTCCACAAGCCAGCCTGCGCGCCTTACAGGTGGCGGCCAACTAAACGGCCCAATGTCCGCTTTGGGTCATAAGCGGACCGTGCGACGCAAGTCCGATGTCCGCTTTACCCCGAAAGCGGACATCGGCGCGTTCGAAATAACCGCAAACGTCCCCTACCCTGTTTGCTCCCGCTTCGTGGGCAGATTTGTGGGTAGCGAAATTCCGTTCAATTGATCACGAAGCCGATCAACGACTTGGCTTCACAATTAAAATGAGGCTGTCTCCGCCCAACGTGCACATACAAGTTGCGTCGGCTTCACCCCCAAGATTTGACATTCGCAGCCGTGATTGAAATATCCGCTAAGTATCATTTGCGGACATCTACGAACGGAATTGCGCAAATAGAGCGACCGCCGCGCGGCGGCATTTCCAAACTCGATTTTGGCGTTTCCGTCACGCGGCGGCACGCCACACCCCGGCACCGCCTGGCGCATAACGCCCACAAAGAAGAAAGGCCGCCAGACGGCGGCCTTTCAGGAGCAACAAGCGCAACTTTGTGGCATGAGCCGCGCTGCCGCTCCTTTCCAATCGCGATGCCTCACGGTCCCGGCGGCGGCTCACCGCTCGTGCAATGTCTCCTGCCGGTAACGCAGCAGCGGCGACAGCAGATAGCTCAGGATCGAGCGCGAACCAGTCTTGATTTCCACCGTCGCCGCCATGCCGGGCGACAGGTTGACGATCCGGTCATCGATCTGCATCTGCGTGCGATCGAGCGAGATGCGCGCGGTGTAGTTGAGCTCCTGGCCTTGCGGCTCGCTCAATTCGTTCTGCGCTCCTGCTGCGCGATTGTCGGGGCGGTCCTGCTTGCGGTCGCGGATGACGGCATCCTGCGAAACGCTGAGCACCTCGCCATGTAAGAGGCCGTAGCGTGTGAAATTGAAGGTGTCGATCTTGATCTCGGCGTCCTGGCCGGCGTGGACAAAGCCGATATCGCGGTTCGAGACCATCGCCTCGATTTCGAGATGGCTGTCGCTCGGCACCACCATCAGCAGCGACTGCGCCGGCGTGACAACGCCGCCGACCGTATGGATCGCCAGTTGCTGGACGACACCATCGACCGGCGCGGTCAGGCGCTGAAGATTTGTTCTCTGCTCCGCCTTGATCAGGTCCTGCGCGAGGCCGCTCGCTTTTTGCTCGGCCTTGGTGAGATCGTCGGAAAGCGCGTGCCGATATTCGGCCTCGGTCTGGCCGCGCGTCTCGAGAATTGCGGCCGCGGCGGCTTCAGCCTCGCGCAGATGGCTCTTCTGAACGCCGAGATCTTCCTGCTGCTCGACCAGCGCCTGGAGGATCTCGTAATAGGTGAGCTTTGAACCCAGTTCCTTTTCCATGAGCGTCTTGCGGATATCGACGCGTTGCTGGATGACCGGAATCGTCGCCTCCAGTTTGTGGATGGTGGCCGCGATGGTGCCCTGCTCGGCTTCCTTCTGCGCCTGCTGACGCGTGAGGGCCGCGACCTTGGCGCGGTGTTCGGCCACCTGGTTGAGCAACAGCTGACGCTGGGCGCTGACCAGTGCCGGATCAGCATCGGCCGGCGGCGTGAAATTGGCTGACGGGTTTTCTCCGCCGGCCAGCGCTGCGCGCAGCCGCGCGATGTTGAGTTGCTCCGCGACAAGATCGTTGTGCGAATGATCGCGCTCCGCCGCATTGACCGTCGGGTCGAGCTCGATCAGCACATCGCCGGCCTTGACCGCCTGCCCGTCCTGCACGCGAATGGAACGCACCACGCCGGTTTCGAACGGCTGGATCACCTTGGTGCGGCCGCTCGGAACGATTTTTCCGGTCGCCGACGCGACAATGTCGATGGTGCCGGCCCAGGCCCAGATCAGCGCCACGCAGAACAAAGCGATGATGGTCGCGCCCACCGCACGCCCGATCGGCGACGGCGGCGTCTCCACGATTTCAAGCGCCGCCGGCAGGAATGCGAGCTCGTCGGCATGCCGTCCACGCGCATTTTGCGCTGGAATGGCGCGCCGCATCGTAGCAGCCGAGCGCCGAATTCGGGCGGCGGAGCGTCTCAATCGGCGTGCGATGGCGGCGTTAACAGGCTTCATGGATCCCCGCCTGCAAGCGATGGAGCGAAGCGTAGCGGCCGCCGGTCTTGATCAGCGCGTCATGCGTGCCATCTTCGACCAGCCGGCCGCGCTCGAGCGTGACGATGCGGTCGGTCGCGCGCACCGTGGAGAGCCGGTGCGCAATGATGAGAACCGTGCGTCCCTTGGCGATCTCCTTCATATTTTGCTGGATAATGCGCTCGCTCTCATAGTCGAGCGCGCTGGTCGCTTCATCGAAAATCAGGATGCGCGGATCGGCGATGAGCGCACGCGCAATGGCGATGCGCTGGCGCTGGCCGCCGGAGAGCGTCGAGCCGCGCTCGCCGACCACGGTGTCGTAGCCTTCGCTCAGCTCGAGGATGAATTCGTGCGCACCCGCGAGCCTCGCCGCCGCGACCACACGCTCCATCGGCATGGCCGGATCGGCGAGCGCAATGTTCTCGCGCACCGAGCGGTTGAACAGCACATTTTCCTGCAGCACGACGCCGATCTGGCGGCGCAGCCAGGCCGGATCGGCGATCGCGAGGTCCATGCCGTCGACCAGCACGCGCCCGCTCTCCGGAACGTAAAGACGCTGGACGAGCTTGGCGAAAGTGCTCTTGCCCGAGCCGGAGGGCCCGACAATGCCGACCATTTGCCCGGCCGGCACGTCGAAACTCACGTCGTGCAGGATTTCCCGACCGTCTACCCGATAGCGGAAGGTGACATGGTCGAACGTGATGTTGCCGCGGATCGCCGGCAGCCGCGCCCGCCCGGCCGCATAAGTCGGCTCAGCCGTTGTGTTGAGGATATCGCCCAGCCGCGCCACTGACAGGCGCGCCTGGTGAAAGTCCTGCCAGATCTGTGCGAGGCGCAGCACGGGCGTGTTCACCCGGCCGGCCAGAATATTGAAGGCCACCAACTCACCGACCGACAGGCCGCCATCGATGACCAGCTTGGCGCCGAAATACAGGATGCCCGCAGTGGCGATCTTGCTGATGAGCTGCACGACCTGGCTCGCGGTGTTGCCGAGGCTGAGGACACGGAAGCTGGAAGCAACGTAACCGGCGAGCTGCTCTTCCCAGCGGCGCTGCATCTGCGGCTCGACCGCCATGGCCTTGAGCGTCTCGATGCCGGTGACGCTTTCGACGAGGAACGCCTGATTCTCGGCGCCGCGCTGGAATTTCTCGGCCAGCCTTTGCCGGAACGCCGGCGTCACGCCCATCGAAATCCCGATGTAGAACGGAAAGGTGGCGAGCACGATCAAAGTGAGCAGCGGCGAGTACAGGAACATCACCGCCAGGAACACGAAGGTGAAAAACAGGTCGATGACGAGGGTGAGCGCCGAACTGGTGAGAAAATTACGGATGTTCTCCAGCTCGCGCACGCGCGCCACCGAGTTGCCGACGCGACGCGCCTGGAAATAGGCCATCGGCAGAGCCAGTAGATGATGAAACAGGCGCGCGCCGAGCTCGACGTCGATGCGATTGGTGGTGTGCGCGAAGAGATAAGTTCGCAGGATTCCCAGAACGGTTTCGAAGACTGCGATCGCGAGCAGGCCAATGATCAGCACGTCCAGCGTGCTCAGGCCGCGATGCACGAGAACCTTGTCGATCACCACCTGGAAGAACAGCGGCGACACCAAGGCGAACATTTGCAGGAAGAACGAGGCGACCAGCACTTCGCCCAGCAGATGCCGGTATTTGTGGATCGCCCCCATGAACCAGGTGATGTCGAAGCGGCGGGTCATCTCCGACAGTCCGGCGCGCCGGGTCATCAGGATCAATTCGCCGTCCCAGAGCGCAAGCAGTTCAGCCTGCGTCATCAGGACGGGCCGCGCCGTATGCGGGTATTGCACCAGGACCTTGCCCTCGCCCGCCTTGGCAATGACCATGAACCCGCCATCGCGCAGCGCCGCGATCGCCGGCAAGGGCGTTTTTGCCAGCCGCGACCAGTCGCTCCGGCAGGCCCGCGCCTTGAGGCCGAGATCCTTGGCGCACCGGAGCATTTCCGGTGCGCCAATCTTTGTTGTTCCGAGCCGATGCCTGATCTGCTCGCGGTCAGCCGCAACGCCCTGGAAATGCAGGAGCGTCACAAGAGACTCGAGCCCCGGGTCCGCCGGTGTCGCGCTGTTTGATTCAGTGCTCACTTACGTTCTCCGGGGCTCGATGTCGCCTCAAGCGTGCGGCTGCGCCAGGACCGGCTGCTGGATTGCGGCCGCCTCGGCGATCGGCGCCGCGCCCTCGCCGACGCCGGCCGTGGCGAAGGTCGACGCCATGGACTGGCCCAGCAAAGCGGCGGCTTGTGCGCCAGCCGGTGGAGCGCCCACCGGGGACTGGATCACGACGCCGCTGCCAGTTCCCTGGTCGAGGACGTCCTACACCCGGACCGCCGATCAGGACATCGTCTCCGGCATCGCCATGCAGGATGTCGTCGCCGGCGCTGCCGACGACGACATCGTTACCGTCGCCGCCATTGACGACGAGCTGCATGCCGGTCAGACCGGTCGCCACGATCGCGTCGTCGCCGCCGAGACCGTTGATGACGAGGTGGTCGTTGCTGTCGAAGTTCGAGATCGTCACCGTCTCCGCCAGGCCCGTCACAGTCACCACGCCGTTGTTGGTGGAGATGCTGATGGCGTCACTGCCTTCGGTGGCATTGATCACGACCGTATCTTCGGTGGCATCGGGCGCACCGTTGATTCCTGCGAGGTCAATGTTGACCTGGCTGGTATCGGTCCCGGTGAGATCGTTGACCGTGATGGTGTCGGCACCGCCCAAAGCGCCGACATTGATCGTTTCAACGTCGTTGAGATCCATGGTCACAACGCCGACATCGCGGGTCATGCGGACGCGGCCGCCATTGGCTCCGATGTCGATCTTCTCGTCGACGTTGGCGCCGTTGAACTGGAGGGTGTCGATGCCAGCCTGGCCCTCGACGACGTCGCTGCCATCACCCGGGTTCCAGACAAACACGTCGTTACCCGCGCCAAGCAACGCTAAGTCACTCCCTTTGCCGCCGTTGACGACGTCATTGCCAGCGCTGCCGATGATCTTGTCATCGCCGTCGCCGCCGTTGAGCGTGAGGTTGACCTGACCGGCGTGGAGATGGGAGGCATCGATGGTGTCGTTGCCGGCACCACCGTTGACGACGAGCGTGTCGTTGAGCGCCTCCGCTCCGTTGACGGTGACCTGCGCAGCGAGACCCTTGACGACGATCGCATTGCCGCTGGTGACGACGTTGATCTGGTCGTTGTTGGCCGTGCCATTGGTGATCACGGTGTCGGCTGCGCCATCGCCCGTTCCGCTTCCAGACGGTGCCGACAGGTCGATGTTGACCTGGTTGGTATTGGTCCCGGAGAGGTCGTTGACCGTGACGGTGTCCGGGCCGCCCAGCATATTGAGCTGGATATGCTCGATACCGCCGAGGTCCATCGTTATGTTGGCAACATCGCGAAACAGGCGGGTGCGGTTGCCATTCGCCGAGATATCGATCTTCTCGGCGATGTTGGCGCCGTTGAACAGCAGCGTATCGGTGCCGTCGCCGCCTTCGACAGTGTCGCTGCCATCGCCCGGATCCCACTCGAACGTGTCGTTTCCAGCGCCAAGGAGTGCAGTGTCACTGCCCTGGTTGCCGTCGACGAAATCGTTTCCGTCGCCGCCGATCAGGATGTCATTGCCGGCGCTGCCGAGGATCGTGTCATTGCCGCTGCCGCCATCAATCGTGAGCGTGAGCTGCCCTGCGGCGAGCGCTGCCGCATTGATGGTGTCATTGCCGCCAAGCGCGTTGATGCGAAGCGAGTCATTGGCGCCTTCGGTGCCGGTGAGCGTGACCTGCTCAGACAATCCCGTCACGCCGACCGAGCCGCCGGATCCAACGACCGTGATCTGGTTGCCCGCCGACGTTCCATCGACGGTGACGCTGTCCGCTGCGCCGTCACCAACGCCGCTGCCGGCGGTCGCCGACAGATCGATGGCGACTTGCTGCACGCCGGTGTTGCTCAAGTCGTTGACGACGAAAGTTGTCGGCTCCGCCGAGCGCCGCGATCTGGATCCGCTCCATGGTGCCGAGATCCATCGTCACGCCGCCGATGTCGCGGGTGAGGCGGGTACGGCTGCCATTCGCCGAGATGTTGACGGTTTCGGCGATGTTCGCATCGTTGAACTGAAGCGTGTCGAAGCCATCCTGGCCGTCGACGACGTCGCTGCCATCGCCCGGATTCCAGACAAACGTGTCGTCGCCGCTGCCGAGCCTCGCTGTGTCGCTGCCGCGGCCGCCGTTGATGACGTCGTTACCATCGCCGCCGAGGAGCGTGTCGTTGCCGTCGCCGCCGGTGATGGTGTCGTTACCGGTGCCGCCATCGACCGTGACATTGATGAGGGTGGCGAGGCCATTGCCGGCGGTGAAAGTGTCGTCCCCGCCATTCATGTTGAGAACGAAGTTTTCGGTCGTGCCGATGTCGATGGAAAACGGTCCCGGAGTGGTGCGATCGAAACGCACGCGGGTGCCATTGGGTGTGAGCGTGAAATTTTCCGCGCCGTTTCCGCCGTTGACCTCGGCCGTATCGGTGCCGTCGCCGCCTTCAAAGAGGTCGGTGCCGTCGCCTGGGTTCCAGATCATACGGTCATTGCCGGCTTCGCCGAACACCTGGTCGTCGCCTGCGCCGCCGGTGAGCGTATCGTTGCCGGTGCCGCCGAACAGCTGATCGTTGCCGCCTTTGCCAAGGAGCGTGTCATTGCCGCTTTGACCGAAGAGCAAGTCGTTTCCCGAGCCGCCGGTGAGGATGTCGTTGCCGTCGCCGCCGAAAAGGAACGCGGCCGGCATCGGACCGTTGGATTCGTCGACCGTGATCGTGTCATTGCCGGCCTGGCCGAACAGCTGGATCAGGTCGGTGTTGGCGACGGTCGCGGTGCCACCAAGAACCGGAACGGCGCCGCCGTTAATCAGGATTTGTCCGGCCGCGTCGCGGCTGGCTCTGACATTATTGCCGAGACTGTCGCCAAACACCGACAATATACGGGCGCCGGGCAGAAAACTGGCTGTGATCGCCATAGTCAAAATCCTCTCGAAGGTTGCGAATGATTGCGGGGCGTTGCCTGGCTGAAGCGTTAGCCGCAATCCGCACGACAAACTTTGAGAGGACGTCCAGACGACCTAGAGTTTCTCTTGAGACGCCTGCAATATTTACGGAGATTGCTATACTGCCACTGCTTCGGTGGCCGACGGGCCCGCAAATACGCTTCTTTTGCGAGGATTGCGCCGGAAATGCCGACGGCCCGCCCGGCAATTGGAAACAATTTGAAAATTTGGGACGGCGATTTCGCGATCAATTTCGTGTGAGCGGCAACTGTATAGATTTGGTGCACCACCGTGCAATTTTTGTTTGCGGATTATACGCTCGATGCCGACCAGCGAGAGCTACGTTGCGGCGCTGAACGCGTCACTGTCGAGCCGCAGGTGCTCGACCTGCTCATTTATCTCCTGCAAAATCATAACCGCGTCGTCAGCAAGGACGACCTGATTGCTTCAGTCTGGGGCGGCCGCATTGTCTCGGATGGGACCGTGATCAGCCGCACTTATGCGGCGCGCAAGGCAATCGGCGACACCGGCCAGGAACAGCGTCTGATCCGCACGATCCCCAGGAAAGGATTGCGCTTTGTCGGCGAGGTGCGCACACGAGCAAACGACGCTGAAGACATTGCCGCTACGTCGGCGGTGGCACGAAACATCCGGCCAGCTTCATCGGTTTCCGAACGGCCGACCATCGCCGTTCTTCCTTTCACCAATATGAGCGACGATCCGGAGCAAGGATATTTTTCAGATGGCATCAGCGAAGACATCATCGCGGCGCTGTCCCGATTGCGCTGGTTCCAGGTCATCGCGCGCAACTCGTCATTCACCTACAAGGGCAAAGCCGTTCACCTGAAGCAGGTCGCCGCCGACCTCGGCGCCGACTATGTGCTCGAGGGCAGCGTGCGCAAGGCCGGCTACCGTGTGCGCATCACCGCGCAGCTCATCGATGTTTCGACCGGCAGCCACATCTGGGCCGAGCGCTACGATCGCAGCGTCGAGGACGTCTTCGCGGTGCAGGACGAGATCACCGAGGCCATCGTTGCCTCGATCGAACCGCAGCTCTACGCCGCGGAGAGTTTCCACGCTCACCGCGAGCCGCCGGACAACATGGGAGCCTGGGAGCTGGTCATGCGGGCGCTGTCGCATTTCTGGCGAGTGACGCAGGAGGACAATGTGCTCGCGCAGTCGTTTCTGGAGAAAGCGATCGCGATCGATCCGCATTACGGCCAGGCGCTGGGCGTGTTGGCCGCGAGCCAGACGCTCGGTGCCTACATGGGCTGGGCCGATATGCTCACCACCGTCCCGGCGGCCGAGCGCGCGGCGCTGGCGGCCATCGAGGCCGACAGCGAAGACCCATGGGCCCATCACGCCCTGGGTTGCGCGTATTTGTTGACGCGGCGTTTTGACGAATCGTTGGTCGAATTCGCCGTAGCGCTGCGCCTGAACCCGAATTTTGCACTGGCCCAGGCAATCTATGGGCTCACTTTGGCCTTTTGCGGCCAATGGCAAGAAGCCGATGCGGCCGCGCGCCGCGCGCTGCGGCTGAGCCCGCGCGATCCGCTGTCCGCGCTTTATTACGGTGTCGCCGCCTACGCGCAGTTTATTGGACGCAACTATGAAGAGGCACTGCAGCTCGCGCAGGCCGCCGTTCGCCTCCGTGGCGACTATGTCGGAGCACTTCGGTTGCTAACTGCTTCGGCGGCCATGGCCGGACGCAGTGACGTCGCCGCATCCGCACTGAAGGAACTGCGGCGGGCGCAGCCCACGATTTCGCTGGCCTGGATCGCGAACCAGATGCCCATGCGGCTGCAGGCCGAGCGGGAGCACTATCTGGAGGCCTTCCGCCGGGCAGGATTGGAATAATCCCTCACGTTTCTACAGAAAATCTCAAGGAAATCTCACGTTCCGCCAACGCTGCTCTTCATGCGGGATGTTTCATTCCCCGCTATTGCGGCGCAATGAAATTCGCACAAATGGTCGAAGAGGCAGTCCCGGCCCTGCGGCGCTACGCCCGCGGGCTGACGCGCGACCGCGACATCGCCGACGATATTGTCCAGGAGACGCTGGTGCGCGCGCTGCGTTCCGAACATCTGTTCCAGGGCACGGACGCCCGCGCCTGGCTTTACACGATCCTCACGAATTTAAACCGCAACCGCTTGCGGGCGCTGTCGCGGCGGCCACCAATGTCGCCGATCCAGGAACATGACGCCTGCGACTTTGCCGGACCGGAGCTCGGTAGCCGTGATATCGAGCGCGCCCTGGCAAGGCTTCCCGAGGACCAGCGCAGCACGTTGCTGCTGGTGGTGCTCGAAGGCTTGACCTACCGCGAGGTTGCCGAGTTGCAAGAGGTACCGATGGGAACGGTGACGTCGCGCCTGGCGCGTGCCCGCGCTCAGATCAAGACCTATCTCGAGGGCGAGCGTCCGGCACTGCGCCGTGTGAGCTGAAGGCACAGCAAGAACCGCAAATTCCAATTTTCCCGAAACCTTGTTCAAATCTGAAGGACCGCCGATGAAAATCCACCCGAGAATGCAAGTGGCCGTTGGCGCGCTTGCCGGCGTGTTTTTGATGCAAGTGCAGATATTTGCCGAGGCACCCGCGCCGGTGCCCGCCGCAATCGCCGCGCCCGGTGAGGAAATGGTCGCGACATTTCATGCCGAAGGCGCGCAACTCTACGAGTGCAAACGCGATTCCGAAAACAAGCTTGCCTGGCAATTCCGCGAGCCGATCGCCGCGTTGATGCTCGACGGCAAGACCGTCGGAACACATTTTACGGGGCCGGGCTGGCAGCACTTCGACGAAAGCAGCGTACGCGCCAAGGCGGTCGGCTCTGCTCCGGGCGCATCGGCAAACGACATAGCCTGGCTCAAACTGGATGTGACCGAACTGCGCGGCCACGGAACACTGTCGCACGTCACGACAGTCCAACGGATCAACACCAAAGGTGGCGTAACAAAGGGGCCATGCGAAACCGCTGGCGAATTTCGCGGCGTGCCCTACTCCGCCGACTACGTATTCCTGCGTAAGGGGGAGTGAGTCCTGTGGCCTCTACTGCACGGACACATTGGCACGCTTGACGACATCCGCCCATTTCGCAATCTCACGCTTGAGGAATGGCTCGATATCAGCCAGTGGCATATCGATCGGCACCCCGGCATCGGCGAGAATCCGTTCCTTCACCGCCGGGCTGGCGATCGCTTTCTTCACCTCGGCGTACAGTTTTTCGACGATTGGCCGCGGCGTCTCCCTCGGCGCCCACAGGCCGAACCAGACATAGTTTTCGTATCCGGGGATGCCGGATTCGGCGATCGTCGGAACATCGGGCAACAGTGGAGCGCGTTCCTTGCCGGTGACCGCCACTGCGCGCACGTTGCCGCCTTTGATCTGGCCCAGCGCACTCGCCAGATTGTCAAAAAACACCGGCGTCCGGCCGGTCATCACGTCGGCATAGGCCGGGGATGCGCCGCGATAAGGCACGTGGGTGAGATTGGTGCCGCTCATCAACTTGAACATCTCACCCGACAAATGTTGCCCGCTGCCATTGCCCGCCGATGCAAAATTCAGTTCTCCCGGCTTCGACTTTGCCAATGCGATGAGTTCCTTGACCGAGTGGGCGGGAAAATCCTTGCTCACAACAAGCACGAAGGGAAATTCCGCCATCATCCCGACCGCAGTGAAATCGCGAACCGAGTCGTAGGGCAGTTTTGCGAACAGGCTCGGGTTGACCGCCATGTTCGCCGTCAGCCCCGCAAGCAACGTGTAACCATCGGCCGCCGCATGGGCGGCGGCAGCGGTGCCGACCACTGTGCCCGCACCAGCCCGATTTTCGATCAAAACGGTTTGGCCCAATTGAATGGAGAGCTGTTGCCCGACGACGCGGGAGATGATGTCTGTGCCCCCGCCGGGCGGTTGCGGCACGATAATGGTGATCGGGCGCGTGGGAAATTCCTGTGCGGACAGCGCACCGGAAAACAGACTTGCGACAAGCGCAATGGCGAATGCTGAAAAATGTCGACCGCGCACCAGCCCCTCCCCTCATTTTCTACTTAAGTGTCAAACAGTGACCCGTCTAGCCTTGCATCACATCCAGTGTATCGCAAACACTGCGCGTATCGACCACTGGGGTCGTCCAGCCGCGCAGAAACGCCAGGCTCCGCTCATGGGCCTCGCGCACATAAGATCCGCACGCATCCTCGACCACGACGGAATAGTAGCCCAATGCCGCGGCATGCCGGCACGTGAATTCGATCCCGATATCTGTTGCCACTCCAGCCATGATCAGCGTGTCGCGGCCCAGCGCCTTGAGACGCAGATCAAGCGGTGTGTCGATAAACAACGACGGCTGGCTTTTCTCGAGAACGATATGATGCGACTTCGGCGCAAGCCCGTCGACAAATTCGGTGTCGTCCATGCCACGTTGCATGGTCGGGGCAAGTTTATCGGGATGGTCGACCTTTTGCTTCTTCATCAGAAACAGAAGAAAGGGCCCGGTGGTCAGCGCGATTGGCGGCAGAATATGGCGGCTCCAGATCACCGGAAGCTTATGCTTCTCCGCGGCAGCGAGCAGCGTAAGCGCGTTGTCCCGGATCATGGAAATCGCGGGCGAGCGACCCGCCAACCCTTTCTGCATATCCCACATGACAAGGGCCACGCGACGCGAGTCTAGGAAATCCTCAATCCCAAGAGGAATCGGAAAGCGGCTGCTATTCGGTGGAACAGTCATCGGGGGTAATCCGGCCGAGATACGAAATGTTCGCGCGTTTTAATCGTGCTTCGGAATATGCGCTTTCTCAATGAGGTCGGCCCATTTGACAATGTCGCCCTTTAACCGCGCCTGCAGTTCATCCGGCGTACTGCCACGCATCTGCATGCCCAGCTTTCGGCCGGTCTCCTGTGCTTCGGGCGTCTGAAGAGCTTCGTTCACGGCCTTGTTGAGTTTTGTGACAATCGCCGGCGGCACACCTGCCGGAGCAGCAAGACCATTCCAGCTGGTAACGTCGAAATTCGGCAGGCCGGCCTCGATCACGGTCGGCACCCCGGTCAGGAACGGGGCCCTGTCGCGGCCGGTTGTCGCAATGACGTCGATCTTGCCGCCGTCCAGCAACGGTTTCAACGGCGCGTAGGAATCCATATCGATATCGACATCGCCTCGCAGCAGCGCGCTCGCCGCGTCGGGAGAGCTTCGGAAGGTTACGGCAGTGACATCTACTCCGGCGGTGACCTTGAGCAATTCGACGGCGAGATATTGCGTGGTCCCCGGGCTCAATGTCGCGATGTTGAGCTTTCCAGGATTGGCCTTTGCATAGGCAATAACGTCCTGCATCGACTTGAATTTTGAATCTTTCCGCGTCGCAACGAGAAAGTCGAAGGTCGCTACCGCCGATATCGGCACGAAGTCCTTGACCACATCGTACGGCAAGGATTTGAACAACGCGGTGCTGATGGCATAACTGTTGCCAACGAGAAAGAGCGTGTAACCGTCGGGGATCGCCGTGGCGGCGGCTTTGGCGGCGACAACACCGGCCGCGCCGGGACGGTTCTCGACCAGGAAATTCTTGCCAAGCTGTTTGCTGAGCTTTTCGGCCAGGATCCGCATGCTCACATCGCCGATGGTGCCTGCACCATAGGCGATGATCATTTGCACGGGCCGGCTGGGATAGTCAGCCTGCGCTCTAGCCGGAGAGGCAAGACCCGCCACGGACGAGGCCAGTGCAATGACAAGCGCAATGGCGCGAAATGCAGCGGCCGTCCGCACCGCGACTATTGTTCTTTTCACAAAGGCCTCCTTAGGAACTTGCGAGCACGCAAACGGTATCAAGCCACGGAAATCCGTGTCGATAAATCGCGCGTTGCGCGTCATTACACCTTGAAGATTTCGGCGTACCGCTTCTTGACCGCTTCCCCCTGCGTGAGGATGGCCTCGGGATCTTCCTTCATCAGCTTGATGTCGGCGAGCTTGCGCACGCCGGGCTTTTCCACGACCTGGGAGTGCGCCGAATACTGGCGGGCGTCGTTGACAATCATTTGCTGGCCTTCACGCGAGTGCATCCAGTTCTGGAACAGGCGCGCGGCGTTTGGATTGGGAGCGGCCTTGAAGACAACGCTTGGGCCGCCAGCGAGCGGCGTGCCTTCCTCCGGATAGACAATTTCGACCGGTTGGCCTGCTTCCTTGTTGCGGATGACGAGGTAACCCGCGCCGTCCACCATGACCGCGCGTTCGCCGAGCGCAATTCGCTTCGGCGTGTCTGTGGCCGACTGGACCTGCATGACGTTTTGCGCCGCCAGCTTCACGAAGTAGTCCCAGCCCAGGTCGCGCGCGGTCTCGAATGTCGAATTCATGATCGTGCCGCTATAGGCCGGGTGCGCCTTGACCAGTTTGTCTTTCCATTTCGGATCGAGCAGGTCCTTGAAGCTCTTCGGTGCGTCTTCCTTCTTCACCAAGTTGGTGTTGTAGGCGATCGGAGAGATCAGGATGCGCGTCGTGGCGTTGAGCCCATCGGGATCGTAGTAGCGCTTGTCGTAATACTTCGCGACCTCTTCCGGCAGATACGGCGCGATCCAATCGTTGCGCTTCCAGATGATGCAATGCGCCTGGTCCGACGTGTTGACGACGTCGACCGCATGAATGTTGGAGGCATATTCCTGATTGATGCGCGTAAAGATCCGCTCGGCGCCTGAACGCTCGACGCGCGCAGAAATTCCGGGGAACTTCGCCTCGAACGCCTTGCCGAGGCGTTCCGCGAACTGCAAATCCATCGCCGTGTAGAAGACGACCTTACCCTCTTTCTTTGCAGCCTCGATCAAGGCCGGCGTAATCGCTTCCGGCGCAGGCGGCGCAGCCTTCAGCGGTTGCGCAAAGACGGTCGTCGCGCCAATGGCAACGCTGGCCTTGAGCACGGTACGGCGTGAAATATGTTTGTCGGTCATCGTGATCCTCCAAAGCGCGCCTGCCTCTGATGGGCGGGTCGGGTGGGAAGTCTATACCGGCCACCGGGCTCGTGGGCAGTGGGGCAACCAAAATTGCAAAATACGGGCACCGGCGCTTGCGCTAGCGGGCCTTGAGCAGCCCCAGTTCTCCCAGGACGGCGACGAACTCGGCGCGTTCCTTTGCGAGATAGGCCTGAAGCGTGGCGCCGACCTGAAACATCGGCGACCAGCTCAGGCGTGACAGCTCCTCACCCCATATTGGCTGTTCCGCCGCACCCTTGAGAACCCGCTGCCAAAACGCGACTTCCGAAGCACCAAGGCCGGCAGGACCGGTCGCGCCACGCCAGGCGCCGATGACACAGTCGACACCCTGCTCTGTCCAGGTTGGCGCATCGGCAAACGCACCTTTGAGACGCTCAGGCGCAGTCATGCCGATCACACGCAACTGCCGGTTCTTCAGCGCCGCCAGGACGCTGGCGGCGGTGACGGCGCAGACGTCCGCGGTGCCCGCGACCACGTCGGCGACCGCATCGAGCGCCGTGTCGAACACGCGGATGACCGGCGCGTTGATGTTGCCGCCGGCATGTCGCGTCAGCCTGGCCAACGCGACGTGATTGGGATTGCCGAGCGACGTCGACAGCGCGACCGTGACTGCCGGCCTGTCGCGCCCCAGCCGGCCGAGCAGGTCCGCACCCGACTGCAATGCCGAATCCGCGCACACCGCGAAGGCGATGTATTCCGTTATCAAGGTCGCAATCGGCGCGTAACGGCTGTGCTCGAAATTGCTGATCCCGACAAGATAGTCAGTGGTCAGGTTGGGCGAGCTGATGCCGATCACGTGTCCATCGCCCGTATGGTTGTCGACATAATGGGTCCAGGCGCGGCGCGCGCCGTCGCCGGGAACATTGATGACCTCGACCGGGACCGCGACGAGACCCGACTGCTGAATGGCGCTGGCGAGCGCGCGTGCAACGCGATCCAAGCCGCCGCCGGGCGGCGTGCCCGCAATGATTTGCAGGGCTCGCTCGGGCTGCCAGGCTTGTGTCATGTCGGCGCGACGTTCGCGCGGGCGGGGAGAAGCCCCAATTCGCCGAGCGCACTGGTCATCTGCGCGCGCTCGTCGTCCAGGAAGGCCCGCTCCTGCGCGCCGGCCATATAAGTGTTGGCCCAATATTTTTTCGCGAGCACGGCCTGCCATTCAGCGGTGGCTGTCGCCGCCGCCAGCGTGTGGTCCCAGAATGCGATCGCTTCGGGCTGTAGACCGGCGGGCGCGATGAGACCGCGCCACATGGCAATTTTGCAATCGACGCCGCTCTCGAGCAGCGTCGGAACATCCTTGAACAGTCCGCCAAGCCGTTGTGGACCTGACAGCGTCACGGTGCGCAGTGTCCCGGCCATCAGCTCCGGCACCGCGCTGACCGCGGTGATGACACCAAGTTCGGCCTTGTGGTCGACCACATGCGCAATGGCATAACGGGCGGAATCAAACACATCGATCTTGAGGGCCTTCACGTCGCCGCCGGCGTGGCGGGTCAGCCGGGCGAGCGCGATGTGGTTGGTGTTGCCGATGGCGGTGGCCAGCGCGATGCGCACGCCGCCGGCATCCGCCTTCAGGCGCCGCACCAGTTCCGCGACGCTCGCGATCGATGAGTTGGCGCGCACGATGAAGATCGGGTATTCGGTGTAGAGATTGGCGAGCGGCGTCAGCGTGCCATAGTCGAGGTCGCTGACGCCAAGCAGCTTGTTCGAGATGATGGTGGGCGAATTGATCGCCAGCACATGCGGGTCGCCGGTTTTCGTGCGCAGGTAATCCCAGGCATTGCCACCGCCGCGCCCGGGAATATTCGTGAGCTTCACCGGTTGGCCGACCAGCGCGTGCTTCTCCAGCACCTCGATCAGCGCGCGCGCCGGCCGGTCCTGGCCGCCGCCCGGCGGCGTGCCCGCGACGATTTCAACCTCGCGTGTCGGGCGCATGCGATGTCAGGTCAGTTCTTGTTAGTTCTTGCCGGCATTCAACCCGCCGAGAACCTTGGCCCACAGCGCGACCTCGTCCTTGTAGAACTTGTCAAAGTAGGCGGCGCCGCGCTTTTCCGGCGGGGGAACGTCGTAGCCGAGTTCGGCAAAGCGCTTGACGGTCTCAGGATCGTCGAGCGCGGTGCTCAAGGCCTTGTTGAGTTTGTCGATGATCGCAGCCGGCGTGCCCTTCGGCGCCGAGAGGCCGAACCAGACCATCAGGTTGAAACCAGGCATCCCGGCTTCGGCCGTCGTCGGCACGTCCGGCAGCATCGGTGAGCGTTTGTCGCTCGTCACCGCGTAGGCCTTTAACGTGCCGCCTTTGACGTGCTGCGCAATGTTAACAATCTGATTGCATCCGAAATCAACATTGCCGGCGACGAGATCCATCGTCGCTTGCGGCGTCCCACGGTAGGACGCCACGGTCGGGTGGACATCCGCGAGCGCGTGGAACACCGAACACGCGAGGTTCGAAATCGAGCCGACGCCGGCGTCAGCTTCGGTGAGTTTCTTCTCATTCGATTTCAGGTAAGCGACAAACTCTTTCAGCGTATTGGCGGGCACCCCGCTCCGCGCGACCAGGATCATCGGGGAGGTATTGATCAACCCGATCTGCTCGAAATCGGTCGAGCGATAGGGCAAGTCCTTTTGCAGATACTCTGCCGCCGCGTGCGTGCCGGAACCGGACACGATCAGCGTGTAACCATCCGGTGCGGCCTTCGCGGCACGGGTGGTGCCGATGACTCCACCGGCTCCCGTCACGTTCTCGACGATGATCTGTTGACCAAGCGCTTTCGACATCGGGCCGATGACCAGCCGAGCCGCCGTGTCGGATGGACCGCCCGGCGGAAATGGCGAAACCAAGGTAATTACCCGCGTCGGATAGCTTTGCGCCCATGCGCCCGGCCCCAGTGCCAAAAGTGCTAGCGCAAGAAACACTGTTCGCATTTTCACAACCACCACTCCTGATCTGGATCGAGTTTCTATTGAGGCGCCATATGCGCTAGCGCGGCGGCAATTGCATATTGGCCACCAGCCAATCGGCGACGAAATCCACGCCCAGCTGCCGGTTGTCGACATGCGCGTGCTCGGCGCCGCCTTCTTCCGCAGTGAAGATCTTCAACTGCTTTTTCTTTGAACCGATTTCGCCAATCAGCTTTTCCGCCTGGTCGACCTTGACCAGCCTGTCGTTCGCGCCGTGGGTGACGAGATACGGGCACTCGATGTTCTTTGCGATGTCGACCAGCGTGAAGCGCTTGGCAATTTCGAGGCCCTCGTTGTCGTCGGCCGCGCCCATCACCCAACGCCATTGAAATGTATTCGCCGTCGTGGATTTCGGGTCGGCCGCCGCCCGCTCGCGCAGCCTCAATTGCCAGGCGTGCATGTCCCAATATGGGGTCGCCATCGACACGCCAGCGGCATACCGTTTCTCAAAGGCCGCCGAGCGCGCCGCGTAGTAGCCGCCGAAACTGTAGCCCATGACCGCGATCTTCTCTGGATCGACATCGGGGCGATGAGCCGCATAATTGTAGGCTGCGATGCCGGCGACTTCGTAGTCCGGGCGGCCGTGAAGACCGCGCAATCTCAGCGTTTCGCTTTGGCCGGGGCCGTCGACCGCCAAAGTATGCAGGCCACGCTTCGCAAATTCGACGCCGGCGAAAAGGATGCTCATTTCCTTGGCGTTGTCCATTCCATTGAAAACGACCACGGTCGGCGCGCGCGCGCCGACACCGGGCGCCTTCATGAAATAGGCGGCCAATCCCTTGCCTTCAAAAGGCACGTCGATGCGTTCCACGTTAGTATAAATCCGCTCAAGCGCCGCGTGCCAGCACCGCAGCGCTTTGCGATACACAGCGAGTTTCTGCTCGCCAGGAATATAGAAACGCTCGGCGCTGTAATAGTAGTTGCCGGCCCGCATATAATTATTGCCGGCGGTGATCTGACGGCCTTCTTTCGCGGCGGTGTCGGCAAATGCCGCGACACGATCGGCCATCGCCGTCCATTCCTCGATCCACACCGCGTCCAGATCGGCCTCGCCCGTGCGCGCCCGCATGCGCTCGGCGATGCGATCGACCTCCTCCATGGCAACCGCGGCCCAGGGCGCCATGCCGGTCACGATCTGCATGGCGTTGCTCCATTTTACGTTTCCGGGGAAACGCTGGAGCCAGGTTCCGCCCGCATGGTCCGCACTCATAGACTGTTTCCTTCGATCCTATTGCCGCTCGATGCCGGCATCGTTGATGACCGTCGTCCAGCGCTGTAGGTCGGTCTTGATCAGCTCACCGAATTCCGCCGGTTCATTGGCGATCGGCGCCATGCCTTGTTTGCTGAACAGCTCGGCGACATCAGGCGCAGCGACCGCCTTGGCCACCTCATCGCGCAGCGCCTTGGCGATGGCCTGCGGCGTGTCGGGCGGTGCGATCAGGCCAAAATAGTTTGACACCACGAAATCCTTGTAACCGGCCTCGACCATGGTCGGCACATCCGGCAAGGCCGCATTGCGCTTGGCACTTGTGACCGCAAGGCCAATGACATTGCCGGACTTCACCTGTCCGACCTGGACCGGCATCGCGTCGAACATGGCGTCGATGTGTTCGCCGAGCAGGTCGTTCAGTGCCGCCGCGGCACCTTTGTAGGGAGCGTTCACGATCGTGATGCCGGCGCGAAGCCGCAGTAGTTCGGTGGTCAGAGACAGCGAGCCACCCGTGCCGCCGCCCGAACCGAAGGTCAGCTTGCCTGGATTTTTCCGCCCGAACTCAATGAGCTCCTGGACGGTCTTGAAGGTCGCGCCCTTGCGCCCGACCAGAATGAACGGCCCTTCCGACACTTCCGTCACCGGCGTCATTTTGCGGATGTCGTATGGATAGTCCTTGTGCGCGGGCTGATTCACAACCATGGCCGCGGAGATCATGAACAGTGTGCGGCCGTCCGGCGTCGCGCTCGTGAGCTCGCGAAACACCGGCTCGAAGGCGCCGCCGGTCTTGTTTTCCACAAAGACGTTCGTATGCAGGCTCGCGCTGAGCTTTTGTGCAATCAGCCGCGCCGTGACATCGGTGGCCCCCCCGGCAGCAACGCCAACCAGGATGCGTATCGGCTTTCCGGAAATGTCTTGCGCATTCGCGGGGTGGTGAGGCGCCCCGGCCAGCGCCAGGCAGAGTATAGAAGCGACAAAACTTGTCGACCGTAGCGTGCGCCTCATTGCTTCCTCCCCATTCCAGCTCTGCGGCTGGATCAGGCTTCTTGCCGCTCTTTTTATCGCTTGGCAAATGTGATGTCCGCTTGGGACCACTAGCGGAATTTTGCGATGCTGAAATTACGTCCGCTTTTGCCTGGATAGCGGACATTCGGCGGCGCAAAAAAATGTCCGCTAAGTGCACAAGCACATTGCACCGTCAAATTACGTGACCCAGGCAACATTTTCACGCCCGCGCGCGCAGCACCGACTCAATCGAGATCCGCGACCACGACGCGGAGCGATCGCGGAAAGCCGCGTATGACGCGTGCACCTTGCCGGTGATGGCGCTCCTTCCGGCCAGTTCGCCGAGCACGTCGCCGGCCTGCTTGCGCGCGGCAGCAATGAGATCCTCGGGAAATACCGCAAGCTTCACCTTGTGCTCGTCTACCAACGCCGCGAGGGCCTGGGCGTTGAGCCGTTCCATTTCCGCCAGCGCATAGTTCGCCTCCGTCGCGCAGGCATGCGTGATGATGGCCTTGAACTCGTCCGACAGCGCGTTCCACGCCTTCAGCGACACGATGCATTCACCAGTGCCGTTCGGTTTATTGAACCCGGGATAGTAGTAAAACGGCGCGACGCGATAGAGCCCGAGTGCAATGTCGGTGCCCGGTCCGACGAATTCAGCGCCATCGATCACGCCCGATTGCAGGCTTACCAGAATCTCCGCCGGTGGGGTCGTCTGCGGCGTGACGCCAAGCCGGCGATAAACCTCGCCGCCAAGCCCCAGCGAGCGCAACTTGAGGCCGCGCATGTCGGCAAGGCTTTTAATCTCGCGACGAAACCAGCCGCCCATGCAGACGCCGGTATTGCCACCCATGAACGGCTTCACGCCGAATGGCGCGTAGAGCTCATCCCACAGCGCCTGCCCGCCGCCGGCATCGATCCAGGCCACATGTTCGCCAGGCGTCAAACCGAACGGCACCGTGGTGAAAAAGGCCGCCGCCGGCATCTTGCCTTGCCAGTAAAACGAGGCGGTGTGGCCGATTTCCGCAACGCCGTTGCCGACGGCATCCAGCACTTCGAAGGCAGGGACGACTTCACCGGCCGCCGACACCGAAATATCAAGCTTGCCGCCCGACAACGCACGCACGCGATCGGCGATGCGCTCGGCCGACATGCCGGGACCAGGCAGACGCTTCGGCCATGAGGTGACCATGCGCCATTTGACCGTTTGCGCCCGCGCGACAGAAGGGGCGGCCACGGCTCCGGCAATCGTTGCACCCGCTGAAGTTACGAATGTGCGCCGCGTGGTCATGTCGTCCTCCATATCCCGTGAAAATGATGCAGCGGTCCGTGGCCGTGGCCGACGTGCAAAGTATCCGCGCCTGCGATGGCGGTGGTGACATAGGCTTTCGCTTCGCGTGCCGCAGCCTTGAGATCGAGACCCTTGGCGAGGCCGGCCGCGATGGCCGATGACAATGTGCAGCCGGTGCCATGGGTGTGTTTCGTGTCGACGCGCCTCGCCGACAGGCGCAGCAAATCGCCCTCTCCGACCAGAAGATCGACGCTTTCGTCTCCGCCGCCGTGGCCGCCTTTGATCAGGACGTTGCGGGCGCCGAGCGCCAGCAATTCACGCGCCTGGATTTCCATTTCCCGCTCATTACGCGCAGCCGTCGCGCCGGTGAGTGCCGCGGCCTCCGGGAGATTGGGCGTCACCACCAGTGCCCGCGGAATGAGCACTTTGCGAAGCGCCTCGACAGCATCAACGGCCAGTAGCCGGTCTCCGGACGTCGCCACAATCACCGGATCGAGCACGATGTTTTTTGCACGGTGACGCGCGAGGCCCTTTGCGACTGTTTCGATGATCGCGACCTGCGACAGCATGCCGATCTTCACGGCCGCAACATCGAGATCGTCAAACACCGCGTCGATCTGGGCCGCAACAAAATCGACGGGCACGTCGTGGATCGCGCGCACGCCCTGCGTATTCTGCGCGGTCAGCGCCGTGATCACTGATGCGCTATAGACCCCCAGCGCAGCAAATGTCTTGAGATCCGCCTGAATGCCGGCGCCGCCACATGAATCGGAGCCTGCGACGGTGACTGCAATCGCAGTCATGACGCCCCTCGCCGGGCCAATGCGCCATCGACAACAGCGCGCAGCTCTTGCGCGGCGCGGGCCGGATCGGGTGCAAGCGACAACGCCGAAATCACCGCCACCCCATCGGCGCCGGCCGAAATAACGTCCGCGGCGTTGCCGGAATTGATCCCGGCGATAGCGCAGATTGGGAAGCCCGCCTTACGCGCATGAATCACTTCGACGATGCGACGGAGGCCGGTAAGACCAATCGGCGTCGACGTATTTTCCTTCGACGTCGTGCCGTAAACACCTCCGATTGCGACATAGTCGAGTAGAGGAAGCGGCGCTGCTTCTGCCTGCTGGACTGTCTTTATGCTGAGCCCGATGATCGCGCTGCGTCCCAGCAAGAGCCGCGCGTCTGGCACCGCCATATCGTCCTGGCCGATATGGACACCGTCGGCTTCGGCGGCGAGCGCCACATCAACCCGGTCGTTGACGAGCAACGGAACGCCCTTCGGCTCGAGCACCGCGCGCAAGCCGCGCGCCTCCTCGACCATGGCGCGCGTCGATCCGTGCTTGTCGCGCAATTGCACCAGCGTGGCGCTGCCGGCGATTTGTGCCGCCAGAACGGGAAGCGTGCGTCCGCCGGCGACCGCAGGATCGACGAGGGCATACAGTCTGAGATCGACGTCCATCAGGTCACCTTTGCGCGCGCGACAAGCGCAGCCCCGTCCAGATTGTAAAGAGCGTCAACGATCGCAACCGCAAAGCTACCGGGTCCTGCGGCTTGTTCCGCAGCCATTTCGCCGGCAATGCCGATCATTAGCAACGCGGCGACCGTCGCATGAAGTGCATCGGGCTCGACGGCAAGACACGCCGCAACCAGCGCCGAACCGGCGCAGCCCATGGCCGTCACTTTCGCCATCAGTGGGTGCCCATTGGCGAGCGCCACAATGCGATCGCCGTCAGTGACGAGATCGGTCTCGCCCGAAAGCCCGACGACGATCTTGTTGGCGCTCGCGTAAGCCGCAACCGCATCGCGCGACGGCGCTTGGCCCGCCAGCGCATGAAATTCGGCATGGTTGAGGCGCGCGACCGACGGCCGGCGGCCGATCAGCTCGCGTGCGAACGCGGCGCGCGGCGGCGCACGATCGACGAATACGGGGTCGAGCACCCATGGCAACCTGTGTTTGGCAGCCGTTTCGACGGCGATCGCCGTCGCCTGCCGCCGTTCGCCGTCGAAAGTGCCAAGATTGACAAGCAACCCCTGCGCGCCTGCTACGAAAGGGCTGATCTCCTCGGCTGACAGCGTCATCGAGGGCACGCAGCCGGCGGCGAGCAGCACATTGGCGGTGAAGTTCTGCGCAACTGCATTGGTGATGCAGTGGACGCGCGGACCGCGCGCCCGCAACCGCGCGAGAACGCCAGACGCCGCTTTGGTCGTCATTTGCGCCACGCTATCGCGCGATGTTTCTTGCGGGTGATGCATCTCTGGTCCCTCCGCCGGCATGACCCGGATCAGGTTCGTTGGGTTGGCCTGGATCGACCTCTCAGTCCGGCAATGCCGGACACCCCACGAGATTGCTGACTCATACGTATTCCGCGGTTGCCCGCAACGCAAGCCGCCTTGCCAGCAATGCCCGATTTTGCTGGATTGCGGGTTGTCTGCCGCCCGATGTGCGGCGGAGCGGAGGCATCCAATGACGCCCTTCTTCGTCCAGATCAAATGCCAGCTCGGCAAAGCCTATCAGGTTGCCAACGCGCTCGCCGAATCAGAAATCGCCTCCGAGATCTATTCAACCGCGGGTGACTACGACCTGCTGGTGAAGTTCTATGTCGAGGCCGGAACCGATATTGGCCATTTCGTGAATGAGAAAGTGCAGTGCATTCCCGGAATCAAGGACACGCACACCATCATCACGTTCAAGGCGTTTCAGACCTGACGCCGGCGCACCGCTTCTGCCAACGTACTCTAGCGCCATCCTCCGTCTGCTAGCTCAAAAAAGAGCCAACCCGAAATCATCGCTTTCTTCGCGGCAGAGTCGATTTCGAGCAAATAATTATGCAGCTCGGGACAAAGATTGATCCGACAGCGCAGCCTGTCGTCGGAATAACTCAATACAACTGAAAATCGCATCTCGTATTTTTTGCGGCCCTGCGTTTCAATTTCACGGCCATCGCGTTTTTCGACGGAGATGATCGCGTGCGGCGTCAGCAAAGCTGAATCGAGCAGTCGAGCAATTTTTGCCTGCGCTTCATCGGCCGAAGGTGCGCAGCCGTCATTTCCAGGGCCGCAGGCGGCTTGTGCCGGAGACGAAACCACCAACATCATGATGGCGATGGCCAGTGCCGGCCGCAAAGTAGTGCGCATAGTACCAATTCCGACCTTGTAAACCCGCGGGCGATGCGCCGTAAGCGTACGAGAGAATTTCTTAAACGCTTTTCGTATAAGATCACGTTTACATTCTATTAATAAAGCGGCGCAGAAGCGCCGCGATCGAGTCCAGCAGAACGCGCGCTATGTATCAACAAAGATCATTGATCACCGAGCTCGAGGACGCGGTCCGGCGCGGCTCTCAGGAAAAGAGGATTGATACCCTCAGGCGCATCACCGATTTATTCCTGGTCCAGAATGACAAGCTCAATGAAGAGCAGATCCAGGTGTTCGATCAGGTGCTGGGTCATCTGCTGACGCGAATGGAGTCGAACGCGCTGATCGAACTCAGCGAACGTCTTGCGCCGATCAACAATGCCCCGGTCAAAGTCGTTCATACACTCGCGCGCGACGATGAAATCGCCATCGCCGGTCCGGTTCTATCGCTATCGGACCGCCTGACCACGCCAGACCTCATCGAAATTGCCGAGGTGAAGGGCCAACCTCACCTGCTGGCCATCTCAAAGCGAAACAGCCTCAGCGAGTCGCTGACCGACATCTTGGTTGCGCGCGGAGATGAGGATGTGATCAGCAAACTGGTCGAGAATTCCGGCGCGCGGTTTTCCGAAAGCGCCTATGCCCGCATCGTCGAGCGGCCCGGCGCAAGTGAATCGCTTCTGGAAAAGCTCGGACTGCGCCTTGATATCCCGTTTGGCATTTTCCTTCGTCTGCTCGAACGGGTGAGCGAGGCAGTGCGGACGCGGCTGGTGGCACTGGTTTCAGAACGACGCCCTGACGTTAAGGACCTCCTGGCCACAATTTCAAACGACGTCATCGAGCGAACGGATGTCGATGTGGATGTTGACTTCGTCGCCGCGCAAGCGCTCGTCGAACAGGCGCAAAAACACGGTGAACTCGATGAATTGACCCTTCTGGAATTTGCGAAGAAGCGCCAATATGCCGCGACCGTCACCGCCCTCGCCACGCTGTGCTCGGCGCCGATCGAGATGATCAAGCAGATGCTGAGCGAGGGCCGCAACGAAGCGTTGCTGGTCCCCTGCAAAACGGCAGGCTTTTCATGGATGACGTTGCGCTCGCTACTGCAGGACGATTTGCTCGGCCGCGTAGCGTCCGATGATGACCTCAAGAAACTGAAAAGCGATTATACGAAACTGTCGCAATCGACTGCCCGGAAGCTGCTCGACTTCTGGTGCGAACACCACGCCCCGCAAAAGTCCTGAGCCGGTACCTAACCGCTCGATCTTAACCGAACTTCCTGTCGGGCTTTGGGAACTCGGCCTTGATGACCCGGCTGCGCCGGATATCATTGGCCTGCTTCAGATAGTCGTCCGCCGCCTGCATCAGCATTCGCTTCGTGGCCGGATCAACGGATGCGCGAGCGCGAGCATATAAATTGTGCGCCATCTGCCAAAGCTCATCGACGGTTTTCATGCCATACTGATAGTCGCCACGCGCGATTTCGAATTGCGCCAGGTCAAATACCGCCCTCAGGACATATCCTTAGGGGCATTGCCCATCCAACCCGGCGGAATAGCGCAAATGGATCGGTTCGCGCTCACGCCGCGGTTGGTGGCCCTTCCGCTTCGCGTGCGCGCTGGAGACCGAGCTGACGTTCACGCCAGATGACGTACAAACCGGCGCCGGCGACGATGGAGGCGCCAACGTAAACCAATGTGCCGGGCAGTTCGCCGAACAGCCAGTAGCCAAGCAGCAGTGCCCATAGCATCGCGCTGTAGTCGAACGGCGCCACTACGGAGGCGGCGGCGAAACGATAACTTTCTGTCAAAAAGATATGCGCAAGGCCGCCGAGAATGCCGAGCGCGATCAGCGCAGTGAGTTCACGCGCGGTCGGAGAATGCCAAGCGAAAGGCAACGTTAACGCGCCGGCAATGGCGCAAACCAACGAGAAATAGAACACGATGGACGAGGTTGTTTCAGTCTGGGTGAGCCGGCGGGTTTGGATAACGGTGCCGGCGTTGCAGAAGGCCGAGGTGATCGCAAACAGCGAGCCCACCGCCGCGGCCGCGCCAGCCACGCCGGCATAGGCGCCCATGTCGAAATGCGGAATTAACATCACGATCACACCGGCAAAGCCGATCACCACCGCTGACCACCGGTAGATGCGCACGCGCTCCTTCAGGATGACGGCAGCAAGCGCGACCGTGATGAGCGGCGACGCAAACGAGATCGCGGTCGCGTCGGCAAGCGGCAGCCGGGTGAGCGCCGAAAAGTTCGTGAACATGCCGCAAACGCTGAGCATGCCGCGGCCGAGCTGGCCGTACGGACGGCCGGTGCGCACGGCGGAGGCGAGCTCGCCGCGCAGCGCATAGATTACCAGCACGGGCAAAATCGCGAAGGCGCTGCGGAAGAACACCATCTGGCCGATGGGCGCGACATCGCCAAGTTGTCGCACCAGCGCCGACATACCGGCAAACAGGAGCGCGGAAATCAGCTTCAGTCCGATTGCCTTGAACGGATGCATGGGCGAGCCGGCGATTCGCTCCTGCATACGTCAAATATCGATCATGCGCACTACTGCGGCGCGGACAGCGATTTGAGATAGACCGCAATTGCGTCGCGGTCAGCCGCACTCAACTGACGGGTGCTGGAGACAACCTCCATCATCAGGCCACCGACCAGGTCGGCATCCGCTGTCATTCCGGTGGCAAGCGTTTCGGCCAATTCCTCGACTTTCCAATCGTGCAACTTGCGCTGCGTGATGTCGGGCACGCCACCCAGCCCGTTCGGGCTCGGCCCCCCCGCAAAGCGCTGGCCAGCGACAATTGCACCCAGGAAATTTCGTGGCGAATGACATTCGGCACAGTGGCCGGGGCCGTTCACAAGATAAGCCCCGCGATTCCATTGGGCGGGTTGCGCTGGGTCAGGTGTGAACCCCTTGCCGTCGAGAAACAGCAGCTTCCATATGCCGAGAGCCTGGCGAATGTTGTACGGGAAAGCCAGTGCGTGGTCGCGCACCTTACCGGAGATTGCCGGCAACGTTTTCAGATAGGCAAACAAATCGCGCAGATCGTCGAGCCGCATGCGCTGATACGAAACGTAGGGCAGCGCCGGATAAAGATGTTCGCCAGCGGGCGACGTGCCCTTCACCATAGCGGTAACGAATTGCGCCTCGCTCCAGCCGCCGATGCCGTCCTTCTTGTCCGATGAAATGTTTGGCACGTAGAACACGCCGAATGGCGAATTGAGCGCGAGGCCCCCACCGAGCCGGATGGCGTCTTCCTGCTCCGGCACCGCGTGGCAGGAGGCGCAACCACCGATCAGGAACATGGTGCGGCCATTGACGAGATCGGGCGTGTGCGGCGCGAGCGCGCTTTCTGGGATCGACTGCGGCGCTGTAAAAAACCAGAGCGCAGCCGCGGCAAGCGCAGCCACGGCTGTCGCGGCAATGACAAGCGTGCGGAGCATCCGGCAGGTCCCGCGATCGGTCGTTATGTCCACACTAGCAATGATCGCCGCGATTTGCCCGTACCCTGTGGGCTACTCGCGACCGAGTTGATAGTCCTTGTGGCAGGCGTCGCAGGCATTTGCGACAGCGGGAATGGCGGCACGCAAACCGTCGAGCGAGGTCTTGGCCTTGTTGCGGTTCTCGGCGACGGCTTTGCCGAGGGCCGCGGCTCTGGCGTCGAAGTCGGCTTTGGTCACCCAGATCTTTGATGCCGCGCGCGTTTTCTGGCCGGTCTTCGACGTATCGGGGAAAAGGCCTGGCAATTTTTGCGCCGTGTCCGCCCACTGTGCGAAGGCGGCGTCGATCTTGGCCGCATCGAACGGTGCCAGGCCGCGCATCATCCGCACAATCGCGATGGCGTTGTTATTGTTTTCCTTCATCAATAATTGGCGCGTGGCGATCGGATCAGTCTGGGCGATCACCGCGCCTGTGGCGGATGCGACAATGATTGCGGTGAGTACCGCCGCGCTCGTCCTTTGCATTTGCTTCTTTGTGCTTTCCCCGGGCGCTGCCCGGCCTGGCAAGCACCTGTAATTCCACGATTATTCCCTGCCGGCCGCGCGGCGGTGGCCATTATCACGGATTCGTGATCACCGTCGTGCCGGGCGGACCACCGAATTTCGCGCGGCTTGAATGGTCTCCCAAACGCGCGGCGGTGTCGCCGGCATGTCAATATGCCGAATGCGGTATGCACGCCAAAGTGCATCGACAATGGCATTCATGACCGCAGGGCACGAGCCGATCGCGCCTGCTTCGCCCGCGCCTTTGACGCCGAGCGGATTGGTCTTGCACGGCGTGTTACGCGTCTCGAACACGAAGTCGGGCGCGTGCTCCGCGCGCGGCATCGCATAGTCCATGAAGCTCGCGCTCAGCAACTGGCCCGTCGTTGAATCGTAGACTGTGTCTTCCATCAAGGCCTGCCCTATGCCCTGCACCGCACCGCCATGCACCTGGCCGGCAAGCAACAACGGATTGAGCGTGGCTCCGAAGTCATCAACAACGACATAGTTGACGATACTCGTGGCACCTGTTTCGGGATCGATTTCAACTTCGGCAATATGAGTGCCGTTTGGATAAGTCGGCGGCTCGACGCTGAACTCTTTCGTCGCGCGTAATTTCTCGGGCGTCGCGCCTGGATGTGCGGCCAAATCAGCAAATGAAATCACACGATCGGTGCCGGCAACGCGCACCGTCCCGTCCGCAATCTCCAGGTCGCCGGCAGATGCTTCCAGCGCGTCTGCCGCAATCTCCTTGATTTGCCCGGCGAGTGTCGTCGCCGCCCGATCGACGGAAACACCGCCGACGGGAATGGAGCTCGATCCCCCGGTGCCGGCGCCGCTCTTGACGCGATCAGTGTCTCCCTGAACGACACGCACGCGCTCGGGCGGCAAATCGAGCCGTTCGGCAATCAGTTGCGCATAGGACGTGGCGTGGCCTTGGCCGGTCGACTGCGAACCGATCAGTAACGTCACGCCTCCGTCGCGATCCAACGTGAGCGCCGCAGTTTCCGGGCCATTATTGCCGCAAGCCTCGATGTAAGTCGCAATGCCAATGCCGCGCAACCGCCCCGCTCGCCGCGACTGTGTAGCGCGTTTATTGAAACCGTCCCAATCCCCCAACTCCTGGGCGCGCGCGAGCGTGCCGGCGAAATCACCGGAGTCGTAGACCTTGCCGGTCGGCGTTGTGTACGGAAGCGCCTTTGGCTTGATCAGGTTCTTCCGGCGCAAGATATCGGGTGCCATGTCGAGATCGTGCGCGGCCGCATCAACCACCCGTTCGATCAGATAAGACGCCTCTGGTCGTCCGGCGCCACGGTAGGCATCAACCGGGACCGTGTTGGTATAGGCGGCACGCAGCCTTATGTGCGCGACCGGAATATCGTAAGCGCCCGTCGCCATGCCAACCCCGAGCCAGGGAATATACGGTGCATAGCAGGACAGATACGCGCCCATGTCAGCGATGATGTCGAGCTCAAGCGCCAGGAAACGCCCCTTCTCGTCGACGGCCAGCCGCGCGGTCGAAATATTGTCGCGGCCATGGCTATCGCCGAGAAAATGCTCGCTGCGATCGCAGATCCATTTGACCGGCCGCCGCGACCGCTCCGCAGCAACAGCCGCCAACGCATATTCGCGATAGGGAAATAATTTCGTACCGAAGCCGCCGCCGACATCGGGCGTCACCACCCGCATCTTTTCCGGCGGCAGCTTCATCACCGCACCGCCAATGATATCGCGGATGACGTGGCTGCCTTGGCTGCCGAGGGTGAGCGTGTAGCGATCACCGTCATATTCGGCGACCACACCGCGGGTATCGAGATAGTTGGTTACCAGCCGCTGATTGACGATCGTCAGTTCAACGATCCGTGCGGCCTTGGCAAAGGCCTCCTTGGTCGCGCGAGCATCCCCGGCTTCCGTTTCGAATGCGAGATTGTTCGGCCGGTCCGCCCAAACCTTGGGCGCGCCGGGTTCGAGCGCGGCCACCGCGCCAACGACGTGCGGCAGCTCCTGCCAGTCAACGGCCAGAGCTTCCGCTGCATCTTTCGCCTGCTCGAGGCTGTCGGCGACCACAAAGGCTATAGCGTCGCCCACGTGCCGCACCACATCTTTCGCAAGGATTGGATACTCGGGGACCTTGATGTCCACGCCAGCCAGGACACCAGGCGTCGGCAACGGTCCCAGCGCCGAAATGTCCGTTGCCGTCAACGCCAGCCGGACGCCCGGCATGGCTCTTACTTTTTCGAGGCCGTGAATCCGAAATCGCGCATGGGCGTGCGGTGAGCGCACCATGACAGCGTGAAGCGGCTTGCCGGGCGCGACGTCGGCGATATAGCGCCCTGCCCCGCGCAGCAGCGGGTCGTCTTCCTTGCGGGTGAGTGGCTGACCGAATCCAAATTTCATCGTCATGGGCAGCCGCCTTGCAAAATCGTGGGTGACTAACTGGTCTTTTTCCGGGGTTCCTTGCGGCGCGCAGAAAGATGCAGCGCCACCCAGCGCGAGACCACATAAAAGACCGGCGTAAAGATCAGACCGAATGCCGTGACCCCGATCATACCGGAAAACACTGCAGTGCCCAGTGTCTGCCGGAGTTCTGCGCCGGCGCCGACCGCCCAGACCAGCGGCGTTACGCCGAGAATGAAGGCAAAGGACGTCATCAGGATCGGCCGCAGCCGCAAGTGCGCAGCCTCGACCGCGGCGTCGAACCGATCGCGACCGCTGTCCTCGAGTTGTTTGGCAAATTCGACGATCAGAATGGCGTTTTTGGCCGCAAGGCCGATCAGCACGACGAAGCCGACCTGCGTGAGAATGTTGTTGTCCTGGCCCCGTATCACCACGCCGACGATCGAGGCGATGAGGCACATCGGCACGATCATGATGACCGCCAATGGCAGCGTCAGGCTTTCGAATTGCGCCGCCAGCACCAGGAATACGAAGACCACGGCCAGCACGAAGGCGAAAGTCGCAGTACTGCCGGCGCGGATTTGCTGGAAGGCAAGTGTCGTCCACTCATAGGAAAACCCTTGCGGCAATGTCTCGGCCGCCAGCTTCTCCATGATCTTGATCGCCTGTCCCTGACTGTAGCCGGGCGCCGCCGCGCCATCGAGTTCGGCCGCCGGATAAAGATTGTAGCGCGGCACACGGTAAGGGGCCGTGATCGTGCGCACCGTGGTGAACGCGCCAAGCGGTACCGTTTCACCCGTGTTGTTGCGGACGCGAATCTTCAGCACGTCGCTGGGATCACTACGGCTTCCGCTTTGCGCCTGCGCCACGACGCGGTAGGTGCGGCCGAACAAATTGAAGTCATTGACATACGCCGAGCCAAGATAAATCTGCAACGCCGCAAAGACATCCGGCACATTGATGCCAAGCAGCTGCGCCTTGGTACGGTCGATGTCGAGATAAAGCTGCGGCGTCGTATTTTCGAATAGCGAGTACACCTGCAGCAAGCCGGGCGTCTGTGCGGCCCTTCCCATCATCGCGTAGACTGCGCCCTGCAAGGCCTGTGAGCCGCGGCCGGAACGATCCTCCACCATCATGCGGAAACCGCCGGCATTGCCGATACCGGAAACGGGCGGTGGCGCGGCCACGAAAATCAGGCCGTCGTGAATCGCTGACAGGCGCTGAAACAGCTGCCCCTGGATCGCGGCCGCCGATTGTTGGGGATCCTTCGCGCGCTTCTCGAAGTCGTCGAGCGTCACGAAGACGGCTCCGGCATTTGGAGCATTGGTGAAGGTGGCGCCAGAGAACCCCACAATGTTCACCGCATGCGCAATCCCGGGTATTTTCAGCGCGATCTCGACCGCCTGGCGATTGACCTCATCGGTACGCGCCAGCGAGGCCGCCGGCGGAAGCTGCGTCACAATGATGAGATAGCCGCGATCGAGCTGCGGGATGAAGCCGACCGGCGTCTTGCGGAATTCATTCAGACCGAAGGCGATGACGCCGACATAGACCACAAGCATCAGCACTGCGATTCGCACCAATTTGGCGGAAAGCTTGCCATAGGCGTGTGTGAGCTTGTCGAAATACCGGTTGAAGACGCCAAAGAAGCCGTGGATCGGCTTGCTCCACCAGTGTCCATCCTCGATCTCGCGATGCGGCTTAAGCAGCATAGCGCACAGCGCCGGCGACAATGTCAGCGAAACGATCAGCGAGATGATGGTAGCACCGGCAATGGTCAATGCGAATTGGCGATAGAATTGACCGGAAATGCCGGTGATGAAGGCTGACGGGATAAATACCGACGATAGCACCAAAGCAATCGCAATCAGCGCGGCACCGACCTCATCCATGCTTTTAACCGCGGCGTCGTGCGGCGAAAGCCCCGCCTCGATGTTGCGCTCGACATTCTCGACCACGACAATGGCGTCATCGACGACGATGCCGATCGCCAGGACAAGGCCGAACAAAGAAAGATTGTTGAGCGTAAATCCGAACGCCGCCATGAAAAAGAATGTGCCGATCAATGATACCGGAATGGCAACGATCGGAATGATCGCGGCCCGCCACGTCTGCAGGAAAAGAATGACGACCAGAACGACGAGGATGATCGCCTCGCCGATCGTCGATTCGACCGCATCCACCGATTGCTGAATGAACTGCGTCGGATTGTAGACGATGTCGTATTTCAAGCCGGGCGGAAATCGCTTGGCCATCTCGTCCATTGCGTCCTGGATTGCTTTTGCGGTCGCCAGCGCGTTCGAACCAGGCCTTTGGAATACCCCGAGCGCAATGGCCGGATTTAGATCCAGATACGAGTTCGTCGAATAATCCTGAGCCGCGAGTTCGACCGTCGCAATATCCTTGACGCGCACGACGGCATTCGGTGTCTGCTTGATGACAATATTTGAGAATTCTTCCGTGCTGGTGAGACGGCCAAGCGTCTGGACCGAGATCTGAAATGCGCCTGGTTTATCGACCGGCGGCTGATTGAGCACGCCGGAAGCCACCTGCACGTTTTGCCCCTGCAGCGCGAGTACAACATCGTTTGCGGTGAGCCCGAGCGATTGCAGCCGATCTGGATCAAGCCAGGCCCGCATCGCGTAGTCGCGGCTGCCGAACACGGTGATGGATCCGACGCCATCGACGCGCGTGAGCGCATCGGTAATTTCAATGGTGGCGTAGTTGGAAATAAACAGCGTGTCGCGCGATTTGTCGGGCGAGTAAAGATGCACGACCATCATGAGGTCGGGTGAACTCTTGTTCACCGTTACGCCAATATTGCGCACGTCCGCCGGCAGACGCGGCTGGGCGATCGCCACACGGTTCTGCACCTGTACCTGCGCGATATCGAGGTTGGTGCCGATATCGAAGCTAACAGAAATCGTGAACCTGCCGTCGCCGGTAGAATTCGACGACAGATAAATCATGTTTTCGACGCCGTTGATCTGCTGCTCGATAGGCGCCACCACCGTGGCTGCGACGACGTCGGCACTGGCGCCAGGATACTGTCCCGACACCGTAATGGTCGGCGGAGCGATCTCCGGGTATTGCGCGACCGGCAAGCGAAAGAACGCCACCCCGCCAAGGATCACGAAAACAACCGAGACCACGGATGCGAAAATCGGTCGGTCGATGAAAAAATGCGAAATGCGCATGGGCTTTTTCCGGCCCCGCTACTTGGCCTGTTGCGGCGCGCCGGCCGCTCCGCCCTGGGCGGGCTTCGCGCCCTGCTCCTCGGGCCGCACCTTCGCGCCGGGCCGCGCCTGCATCAGGCCACTGACGACAATTCGGTCGTCCGGCCCGATGCCATCCTTGATGACGCGCAGATTATCGGACGTCAGTTGTCCGAGCGTGACATACTTTATCCGCGCCGTGTCCTGCTCGTCGATCACAATCACGAACCTGCGCGCTTGCTCGGTACCGATGGCCGCGTCAGATACAAGAAGGCCTTCATAAGGCGACGAGCCCGGTACGCGCACGCGCGCGAACATGCCCGGTGTGAGCACCCCGTTCGGGTTTTCAAAAACGGCACGGCCGCGAATGGTGCCGGTCGCGCGGTCGATCACGTTGTCGACGAAATCCATGCGACCCTTGTGAGCAAAATCATTCTCGTCGATGAGCTTAATGGCAACCGGCACGCTGGCGTTGCGGCTGGCGACATCCTGCCCGCCGCCCCTGGCGAGCCGCTCGTAGCGCAAATAAGACGCTTCATCGAATGTAAATTCGAAATAGATCGGATCGATCGAGACAATGGTGGCAAGCAGCGTTGTATTGCCGCCAGTGCCCCCGGTCACAAGGTTACCAGGTGAAACGCGCCGGTCGCCGATGCGGCCATTCACGGGCGCGCGCAGTTCTGTAAATTCCATATCGAGTTCAGCCTGACGCACGGCCGCCTCGTTATTGCTCACCGAAGCCTTTGCGTTGCGGAATGCTTGCGCGCGTTGCTCAAAGGTCTGGTCGGTGATGGTCTTGTCGCGCACGAGTTGCTGACCACGCGTATAGTCGGATTCCGTGAAGGCCACATTCGATTGCGCCTGCACCAGATTCGCGCGCGCCTGATCGAGCGTGTTCTGGAAGGGGCGCTTGTCGATGGTAAACAGCAAGTCACCTTGCTTGACGAGTTGTCCGTCCTTGAAATGCAGGCCTTCGAGGTAGCCCGACACGCGCGCCCGCACTTCGACTGAATTGATGGCGGCAAAACGGCCGACATATTCATCATAGTCAAAAACTGTGCGCTTGATCGGCTTGGCCACCGTCACCGCCGGCGGCGGTGGTCCACCGCCTTGCTGCTGGCTTTGGCCGCAGCTTGCGACCAAAGTCGCAAGTAACAATGGCAGTGCAAGCGCTGCCGCGCGATGCATCAAAAAAAATGATGAAACTCGTCCCGTCAGATTCATGAATTCCTGCAGTGCCGCATAATCATCCGGCCCGTCCCAATAGCCTCGGCGGGCATGTATGTCCATTCACCAGTTCGGCAATAGCCGCGTGGACTATGGTTTTACACGCGTCTCCGGGCACGAAGCGCCGCAAGCCAGCTCGGACCAAACAGAAGCAATACGGTTCCGCCGTATACCACGGCTCCAATCACCGCGAGGACAACCAGCGTCACAAGATCGTGCTGGTTATTCCAGCCTGATAACCATCGACTAACCGGCGCCGCGCACAACCACAACACGACTGCGAGTACAACGCCGGCGATGGCGAGCCTCAACATCGACTGGCGGAGGCGTTCGTCGCGTTCGATGTGACCCGCGCGTGCCGCAAACCAGATGACCAGACCCAGATTAATCCAGGCGCCGACCGATGTCGCAAGCGCCAGCCCGACTTGTGCGAGCGGCCCCATGAGCAAAAACTTGAAAGCAATATTGACCGCTGCTGCGAACAGCGCGGCCTTCACCGGTGTGCTCGTGTCGCCGCGCGAAAAGAATGTCGCGACCGCGCTGCGGATTAACACAAACGGCAACAGGCCGAAGGCGTAGGCCATCAGCGTACGTCCGGCCGCATCAGCGTCGGCAGCCGTAAAGGCGCCACGCATGAACAATGCACGCATGATGAGATCCGGAATGACGAAAAATGCCGCGACGCATGGAATTGACAGCAGCAACGTGAATTCGATCGCGCGACTTTGCGCACGCGCCGCGCCGCTGTGATCGCCGCCCGCGATACGACGGGACATTTCCGGAAGAATGACGGTGCCGGCCGCAATGCCGATGA
This sequence comes from uncultured Alphaproteobacteria bacterium, assembly GCA_963810125.1. Classification (GTDB taxonomy): domain Bacteria; phylum Pseudomonadota; class Alphaproteobacteria; order Rhizobiales; family Xanthobacteraceae; genus Pseudolabrys. The sequence continues at coordinate 188,160 of CAWEMK010000007.1, read as the reverse complement.
CGCCGATCGGCAGCTGATTAAGACGGTCCGCATAATAGAGTGCGGACAACGCGCCGGCTGGCAGGAAGCTCGCGATGATAGTGTCGGCAAACAGCGCCAGTTGCACGCCGGCCGATCCGAGTGTTGCCGGCCCAAGCGCGCGAAAAAATTTTCGTACATCGGCGTCGAGTTCCGGCCAGCGAAATCGCGCCAGCACCCCGGCAAGACTTGCGTCGCCCGCAACCAGCAGGAATTCGAGGATCCCGGCAACAAGCACGCCCCAGGCAGCCGCGTGTCCCGCCGTTGGAAAGAAGGCCGCCAGCGCGAGCGCCAGCATGAGCGAGAGGTTGAGCAGGATGGGAGCAGCGGCCGCCGCAGCAAACCGTTGCAGGCCATTGAGGATGCCGCCGTAGAGGGTTACGAGCGTGACCAACAGCAAATAAGGAAAAGTAATGCGGGTTAGCTCGACGGCCAGCGCAAACCGGCCGGGGTCGCGTGCAAACCCCGGCGCCAGCACGTCGATCACGGCCGGTGTGAACGCCAGCGCCACCGCCAGCAATACGATCTGACTGGCGAGCAGCAGCGTAAAGATGCGGTCCGCGAATTGTCCGGCCCGCGCGGCGCCTCCCTCCGCCCTGATGCGGGCATAGGCCGGCACAAAGGCGGCATTAAACGCACCCTCGGCAAAGATGGCGCGGAAATGGTTAGGGAGGCGGAGCGCGACGAAAAAGGCATCGGCCACCGGCCCGGCACCCAGAACCGCGGCCAAAATAATGTCGCGAATGAAGCCACTGATACGCGAAAGCAGGGTAAAGCCGCCGACGGTCAGAATGCGTTCAATCATCGGGAGACAGGCCTGCTGCGGGCGAAAAACGGCGGGTTAAGGTTTACTCGACGATAGCAATAGTCAGAAATGTGGAACTGCCTTAAGACAATTCTACGCCGGAACAAAGACCCTCGACCAACAGCAATCCATGGCTTCACCGATCATCCCCATTCTGCTGGCCGGCGGCGCCGGGACCAGGCTTTGGCCGGTTTCGCGGGACGCCCTGCCCAAGCAGTTTCTGCCATTGGTCGGCGACCGGTCGACCTACCAGGAGACCCTCCTGCGTGTGCAGGATCCGATGTTTGCGCCGCCGATCGTCATTACCGGCCCGAATTTCCATTTTTTCGCGCGGCGCCAGGCCGAGGAGGTCGGCGTCGACGCTACGGTCGTGATCGAACCGATGCGTCGCGACTCCGGGCCGGCCATTGCAGCGGCGACCGCGATTGCCGCCAGCCGCGACCCGCAGGCCGTCGTGCTCGCGCTTGCCGCCGATCATATTATCCTGGACGTCGATGCATTTCGTGCCACCTGCCTTGCCGGCCGTGCGGGCGCAGAGGCCGGCCGCATCGTGACATTCGGGATCAAGCCGACCGAGCCAAAGACGAGCTACGGTTACATTCTTCCCGGTGAAGCAATCGGCGACGGCAAGGTCCGCGCCGTCAAGAGTTTCGTCGAGAAGCCGGATTCAGCCACCGCCGAGCGCTACCTGCGCGAAGGCTACCTCTGGAATTCCGGCAACTTCCTCTTCCGCGCCGACGTATTGTTGTCTGAACTCGAGCGGCTGGAGCCCGACATGGCGGCCGCGATCAAAGCCGCCGTGGCCAATGCCAGCGACGACCTCGGTTTCGTGCGCCTGCAACCGGAAGCCTTCGCACGCGCGCCGCAAAAATCGATCGACTATGCCGTGATGGAAAAAACCGACCGCGCCGCGGTCATTGCCGGTGACTTCCGCTGGTCTGACATTGGCAGCTGGGACGCGCTGTTCGACATCACCAAGCCGGACACACAGGGCAACGTGGTGCAAGGTCAGGTCGTGACGACGGACACGACCGGCTGCGTGGTTCATTCCGATGGGCGTTTGACCACCCTGGTCGGCGTCAAGGACCTGGTGGTGGTCAGCACCTCCGACGCCGTGATGGTGGTCCCACGCGCGCGCGCACAGGACGTGCGCGAACTGGTCACCAAACTCAAGGCCGCCAAGCGCGCGGAGGCGACCGACCATAAGCGCGTGCACCGGCCGTGGGGCTACTATGAGTCCATCGATATGGGCGAACGCTTTCAGGTCAAGCGTATCGTCGTCATCCCGGGCGGGATTCTGTCCTTGCAAAAGCACCGGCACCGTTCCGAGCATTGGATCGTGGTGCGCGGGACCGCCGAAGTCACCATTGGCGAACAGGTCCGCGCGGTGCACGAAAACGAGTCCGTCTATATTCCGATCGGCAGCGTCCACCGGATGGCGAACAAGGGAAAGATCCCGCTCGAACTGATCGAAGTGCAGACCGGCAGCTATTTCGGTGAAGATGACATCGAGCGGCTTGAGGACGTCTACAAGCGCAGCTGATCGATCGCCGATGCGACGGCCGTTCACTTTTTCAGAGCACGCCGCGTCGCATCAATGATGCGATCCTGGGTCGCCGCATCAAGATAGGCATGCATTGGCAGGCTGATGACTTCAGCCGCCAGCCGATCGCTCACGGCGACACCGCCCTTGCCGACCGGAAAATGCTTGTAGGCCTGCTGCCGGTGTAGCGGGATCGGATAATAAATTGCGGTCGGAATCCCTTCCGCCTTGAGGGCAGCGCCAAGCGCATCGCGCCCACCGCCGGCAACGCGGATTGTGTATTGCGCCCAGACCGAGGTGGATCCGGCCGGTACCGCCGGCACGGTCACAACATCGCCAAGCCCTTCGCTGTAGCGACGCGCTACCTTGTTGCGTGCGTCAATCTCGTCCGGAAAAATCTTGAGTTTCTCGCTGAGGATTGCCGCCTGGATAGTATCGAGGCGTGAGGCAAGACCAATCCGCACGTTGTCGTATTTATCACTGCCCTGCCCGTGGACACGCAGGCTTCTGAGCGTCTCGGCGAGTCCATCGTCATCGGTCATCACCGCGCCGCCGTCGCCATAACATCCGAGCGGCTTGGCGGGAAAGAAACTGGTCGCCGTGGTGTGGCCGAAGGTGCCAAGCCTGCGGTTGTCGTAGACACCACCAAAGCCCTGCGCGGCATCGTCCAGGATCAGCAGGTTTTCGGCCTTCGCGGCCGCGGCGATAGCGGAGTGATCCGCCGGCAAGCCGAACAGATCAACCGGAATGATGGCCTTCGGCCTTAGCCCGGCTTCTCTTGCAATTGCGACCGCTCCAGCAATTCCCTTTGCGTCGATATTGAATGTCGTTGCATCGACGTCCACAAACACCGGCGTTGCGCCGACCAGAACGGCCACTTCAGCAGTCGCGCAGAAGGTGAACGACGGACACAACACGGCATCGCCGGGTCCGACCCCCATCGCGCGCAAGGCAAGCACAAGGGCATCTGTCCCGCTCGCGCACGAAACCACATGGCGGGCGCCGCAGAACGCTGCAAGCTCCGCTTCGAAAGCCTTCACCTCCGGGCCCAGTATAAACTGGCAGTGATTCAAAACCCGCGTGACCGCCGTGTCGATTGCGGACCCGAGCCGACGACGTTGGGCGGCGACGTCGATGAACGGAATGGATGGTGGGGTGGAGCGCAAATTCATTTAAACGTCCGCACTAAAGACGACGGCGGTTAGCCGACGACTGCGCGCGGGCCTTTCCGTTGCGCGTGCGCAACCGCTGTTGGGCGCGCGGCAAGGCAGCGCGTCGCAATCTCGAGGCTGGCCACGGCTTCCTCGCCGGTCACAGCGGGCGCCGCCCCCGAGCGGACCGCGCGCAGGAAGGCGAGCAGTTCGGAACGCAGCGGCTCGGCGTGGCCAACCGAAAGATGGCGCATCGAGTAGCTGCCGTCGGGCTGGAAGCCGAAGCACTCGGTCACTTGCCGGGTCAGCAGATCGCCGGTGACATATTTACCGCGCGTGGCCACCGTGACGTTGCGCGCCTTGAATGGCGTCAGCCAATTTGTATTGATATGTGCGAGCACGCCGGACGCCGTCCGGAACTGGAGCAGCGCGATGTCCTCGCGCTCGGCGACCGCGCTCGAGAGCTGCGGCTGCACCTCGATAATGTCGGAGTCGGTGAACCAGCGGATCAGGTCGATATCGTGCACAGCCAGATCGATCACCACGCCGACATTCGACATGCGCGGCGGAAATGGTCCGACCCGGGTGATGGCAATCGAGAGTATGTCCTCGCCGCGGATCGCTTCCTTGATCGCCTCGACGGCAGGATTAAATCGCTCGACGTGCCCGACCATCAAAGTCAGGCCCGCGCGGCGCGCCGCATTGATGATTTCCCGCCCCTCTTCTACCGAAGAGGCAATCGGCTTTTCCACCATGACGTGAACGCCACGCGCAATGCAGGCCAGCGCGATGTCGCGATGGAGGTGGGTCGGTGCGGCGATGGTCATTGCGTCGACATCGCGATCAATCAACGCGCCGACATCCGCAACGGCGACACAGCCTAAAGTGCGCGCGACAAATTCGGCTTGCTTGTGATCAGGGTCGGCGACGCCGACGAGTTCGGTGCCCGGCAAGCCGGCGAATACACGAGCATGGTTGCTGCCCATGACGCCGACGCCGACGACACCCACACGCAACGGACGCTCCGCGCTTGCTGCTGCAGCCTGCACCATGTCTCGATAATATCCCCACGCCCAACTAAGCCCGCTCCCGATCCACTAGCATGGCCATGTGCTACTGGCGACTACCCCACGGAAACCACCGTGAACACGTTTTGATTCAAAGCGTTACAAGCCGCACAATTACGGTGTCTTCGATGGCTCAATATCCACAGCTATTCGGCGGCATGCGAGAGCAGGAACGGCCAGTCGCAATCCCGCTGCAACGGCATCGTCCCGGAATGATTTGACGGCCCCGAGCGAGAGTTCCGCCGCGGTCATGGTGCCAAGTGCCGGAAGTTTCTTGAGCACATCGGCAGGCGCGGTGATGATGTGGCATCCCATGACATCCGCCTCTACCACGTTGAAAACTTCCCGCGTGGATGCCCAAATGATTTCAACATTGCGGGTTTTCCGCGCGCGCGTGACGGCGTCCTGCATGATCGGCCTGTAGTCAATGCCGAAATCGGCGAGGCGGCCTGCAAACACCGACACGCAGGCGGGCGCTCCACCATCGAGAGACTCGACAGCCCGTGCGACCTGCTCACCGGTGAAGATGGCCGTCATATTGATTTTGATGCCGTCGCGCGAAAGCGTCCGCACCGCATCGAAGAGCGGCTCACCACGCGTGTTCGTCACCGGCAATTTCACGTAGACGTTCTTGCCCCACGACGCGATGATGCGCGCCTGCGCGACCATTTCCGCGACGTCATCGGAAAAAACCTCGAACGAAATATGACGATCCGGCACCGCAGTCACGAGCTCGCGCGCGTAGGCGGCATAATCGCTGACGCCGGCTTTCTTGAGCAATGATGGATTGGTGGTAAATCCGGCGATCCACGGCTGCTTGGCCATCTCGACGATCTGCGCCTTATCGGCACCATCGGTGAAGAGCTTAACTTTAAGATCCGACAATTTTGTCATTCCGGATCACCTTTTCGAGGCTCGCGCCTGAAGCTGAATTTATCCCATTCTCATGGACGAACAATCAAGGTATGAAATTGGCTCTCTTGTGAACTTTAAACGACCATTGCCCGCCAGTTCGTTCGATTATTCGGAAGATACCCGATAAACCTGAGACCATGACCTATGGGACGGACACGCGGCCTATTGCTTTTCGCGATCAAGGTAGCGATCTCGCTGGCGCTGCTATATGTCGCCGTTCATTTCGTCAATTTCGGCGTTTTGCGTGAACGCCTTAACCGCCTCAACTATTCCTGGATTGCGGCGCGCACTTGATCACGCTGTGGCCTGCAGCTCGCGCTGGTGTCACTGCGCTGGCAGCGCATTGTCGAATTTGGCGGCGGCCGCTTGAGCGTCGGCCGCGCGGTGCTCTATACGCTGATCGGCTCCTTCTTCAGCCAGGTCCTGCCATCGACCGTCGGCGGCGACGCCGCGCGTATCTGGCTTCTGGCGAGGGACGCCGGTGCATGGAAGAACGCAATCTTTTCGGTCTTGATCGATCGAATTGGCCGGCCTGATCTGGCTTGCTGTTCTCGTCCTGTTTTGCCTGCCCTGGTCGCTCGCGTTGATCGCCAATCCGGTCGGCCGCACGGCACTTATTTTGATCGGGGTGGCTGGCGCTGCGGCGCCAGTGGGCCTGCTGATGCTGTCGCTGCTTGGCGGCACGTCAATCGCACGCTGGAAAGCCATTCGTCACCTCGCGGACATCGCAAAAACTGCCTGGACTGTACTGACCTCCGCGAGAACGGGAGCAGCAGTAGCGGTCATATCGATTACCGTTCATCTCATGACCGTTCGCGGTCTTGTGGTTCTGCGCGCAGGCGATCGGCTCATCGTTTACGCTCCTGAATTCGCTGTTTCTCATTCCACCGGTGATCCTGATCTCCGCCATTCCTGTCTCGATCGCCGGATGGGGCGTGCGCGAGAGCGCGATGATCGCAGCGTTCACCTATGCCGGATTGCCGGAAAGTGACGGCCTGCTGGTCTCTATTCTGTTCGGAGCCAGCAGCTTCATCGATCGGCGCGGCCGGCGGAATTGCCTGGAGCCTCAGCGCCAACCGTATCCGGCTTCGCGCACTGCAAGAGGCCAAGACCCACGCGATGGATGTCTAGCGCTCAGGCGAGCTACCTGACGCTGTTGCCGACCACTCGCGATACCACGCAATGAACCGTGCTATTCCCTGCTCGATCGGCGTGGCCGGCCGAAAACCGACATCGCGCATCAAATCGTCAACATCGGCGTAGGTCGCCGGCACATCGCCGGGCTGCATAGGCAGCAGCTCGCGCTTGGCCTTCTTCCCGATGGCTTCCTCGAGGATACGCACGACTTCCAGAAGCTCGACCGGCTTGTTGTTGCCGATGTTGTAGACGCGCCACGGTGCGCTGCTCGAACCGGGTCCGGCGATGCCGTTGAATATTTCTGATTTCCAACGGCCGGACGATCGACCAGACGCACGACCGCTTCGACCACATCGTCAACATACGTAAAGTCGCGCCGCATGTTTCCGTTATTGAACAATTTGATCGGTTCACCGGCCATAATTGCCTTTGCGAAAATCCACATCGCCATGTCCGGCCGGCCCCACGGGCCATACACCGTAAAAAACCGCAACCCGGTCACCGGCAGGCCGAACAGATGCGCATAGGCGTGCGACATCAACTCATTCGCTTTCTTTGAAGCCCCGTAGAGACTCAAGGGATGGTCGACGTTCTCGTGAACCGAGAACGGCATCTTTGTGTTGGACCCATAGACCGATGACGACGATGCATACAGCAAATGCCGGCAGCCATTGTGGCGGCAGCCCTCAAGAATTGTGGTGAACCCGGTCAAATTGGCATCCACATACGCGAACGGATCAACGAGCGAATGTCGAACGCCAGCCTGCGCAGCGAGATGAACCACGTAAGGAAAACGGTGCTCCTTGAATAACGCCGCCATACCGTCGCGATCGGCGAGATCGAGCTTGATGAAACGAAACCGGTTGGATTTCGCGAGCTCCGCGCGCCGCGCGTCCTTGAGCGCCGGATCGTAGTAGGCATTCATGTTGTCGAGACCGACGACGTCATGGCCGTCGCGCAACAAACGCATTGCGACGTGAAAGCCGATAAAGCCTGCGGCCCCGGTAACAAGAATCGGACCGTCAGCCATTGCGCCCGCCTCGCACGAATAATTTCGCGATCATAGCCGCCAAAGTTCAATTCCTTCGGGCTTTTTTGCCCGGTCGAGCTTTGCCTTTACGTCTAGCACGATACCCCGGCGATCGTTGAGCAGCCTGGCAACCAATGGCCAGCCACCCGTCACGTAATCCCGATGTGCGACTGCGAGGATAACAGCATCGGCGGGCCGCAATGACTCGAGTGGCGTCAACTTAAGTCCGTACTCGTGAACCGTCTCCTCGACCGAAGCGATCGGATCGGTGACCTGCACAGCGACGCCCACGCGCTCAAGTCCGCGCGCAATATCGACCACCTTGGAGTTCCGGATATCGGGAACATTCTCTTTGAACGTCATCCCGAGGATCGTCACCGTTGGATTGGCGCGGCCGCTCTGCAGCAGAGCGCGCATACATTCACCTGCTACGCGCTCGCCCATGCTGTCATTGATACGTCGCCCGGCGAGAATGATTTCCGGATGATAGCCGGCCTTTTCGGCCCGGTATGTCAGATAATACGGGTCTACTCCGATGCAGTGCCCGCCAACCAGCCCCGGCTGAAAATTCAGGAAATTCCATTTGGTCGACGCCGCGGCAAGCACGTCGCCTGTGTCGATCCCAAGTTGGTGAAAAATGGCGGACAGCTCATTCATGAAGGCGATATTCAGATCGCGCTGTGTATTTTCGATGACCTTGGCCGCCTCGGCGACCTTGATCGATGGCGCGCGGTGAATGCCCGCCTTCACGACCGAACCGTAGACATCAGCCACGATATCGAGCGTGGGCGCATCCTGCGCGGACACCACTTTCACGATGGTCTCGAAGCGATGCTCCTTGTCGCCCGGATTAATTCGCTCGGGCGAATAGCCGACTGTGAAATCGCGACCGCCCACAAGGCCCGATTTCTTTTCGAGCACCGGCAGACATTCTTCCTCGATCGTGCCGGGATAGACCGTCAATTCATAGACGACAATGTCTCCACGCTTGAGGACTTTGCCGACTGTATCGGACGCTGACAGCACAGCGCCGAGATCTGGCCGGCGCGCGCCGTCGATCGGTGTCGGCACGGTGACAATGTAAAAATCCGCTTCGGCCAGCCGCGACGGTTCATGTTCGAACCGCAGGCTCGCTTGCTTGAGGTCGGCTTCGGCGACCTCAAGCGTGCGGTCTTGCCCCGCTCGCAATGCGTCGACCCGCTTGCGGTCGATATCAAATCCGACCACAGACGCTCCCGACCGCGCAAAAGCAACGGCGACAGGGAGGCCAACATAGCCAAGGCCGATAACGGCGATTTTTCGTTGATGATTTGGCAATGGGGATCCCCGACCTGAGCGCGCATGTTTACCCGGACCGCCGTGCAGGCGGCAATGGATTTCGACCCAATACTGCAATCAATCGGAAACTGCGCCTGAATGGCTACCGTCGGCGACCAAGGAGACGGTCATAAAGCGCAACAATGTCCGCTCCAACCCGCTCTGCCGAATATTCGCTTTCGGCCAACCGACGGCTGGCTTCGCCAAATTTACGCCGCAGATCTTTATCGTCGGCCAGACGAGAAATCGCATCGGCGAGCGCCTGCGCGTCATCCGGTGGTACGAGGAGCGCATTGACGCCCTCGCGCGCGATTTCGCGGCAGCCAGGAACATCGGTGGCGACAATCGGTCGACCGCATGCCGCGGCTTCCAGCAAACTTTTTGGCAAGCCTTCGCGGCGTGACGGCAGCACGGCAATGTGAGCGGCTTTCCAGACTTCGCAAATATCGGTCACGTGGCCGAGCACCTCGATGCCGGGCCGGCGCGACCAGTCCATAATTTCTTCCGGGGGGATCGAAACCGGATTGGCGGGGTCGGGCTCACCGGCAATCAACAACCGTACCGGCTGGCCGCGGCGCGCGAGAATAGCATGCGCATTTACCAAGGTGCGGACGCCCTTATCGTCGAGCAGACGCCCGACAAACGCGATCGTTATCGGTCCAGATGGTTCGGGAAGCGGCGTTAGCTTGTCGGTCTCGACCCCGGAACCAGGGATCGTGAAAATATGGTCGTCGGCGATACCAAGAGATTTAATTGCGGTGCGGTCGTCTGAATTTTGCACCAACACCGATGCATGTTCGTTGCCCAAAACGTAACGAAGGAGTGCACGGAAGACCGGCCGCGCGAAGCGCGCCATCAACGTCCCTGAAGTAAAGACAAATCCAAGTCCGGCCACTGCGTTTAGTCGCACACAGGGAAGACCACTGGCGGCAAGGGAGCCAACAATTGTCGGCTGCAAAGCGACGTGGTGCACGATATCCGGAGCGATCGTGCGGTAGAGCCGGCGAACGCCACGGATATTGCCACAGAACGCCAGCGGACTGATGCTCCCTCGCCGCCACTCCATCGGATGCAGGCGAAAACCGAGCGCTTCGATGGCGGCGCCATCCTTGTCGACATGCGTAATGACGTGAACGTCGTAACCGGCATGCCGCGCAGCACGCGCCATCGGCACGCGATGGGACATGAAGTACCAGTCCTGGGTCACGAGATAGACCAGCACCGGCTTTTGCCGCGGCGCGTCTGGTCCTGAAGGCGTAGCCATTGCTTATTCCCGCGGAGATCGGCAGCTTTGCCGACGGTTTGAGCAAAACACCATAATGTATTGGCCAGTCATCGCAATTGCGGTTGTTGGATTTGCCCGCACACGTTAATCAGGTGTCGACACGCGCAATTTATCGGGCTCCTGGGCAAGACAATGTGCGGCATTGCAGGCGTACTGGACCCGACGAGCGCGCGCGATCGGCTCGAGCGCGACGCGCTTGCGATGGCCGACAGCATCGCATATCGCGGCCCCGATGATCACGGGCTTTGGAGCGATCCCGAGGCCGGCATCGCGCTGACGCACCGGCGCCTGTCCATAGTCGACCTTTCGCCCGCCGGCCATCAACCAATGGTCTCCGCCGACGGCCGCTTCATTATCACGTACAATGGCGAGATCTACAATTTCCTCGAGATACGCCCTGAACTCGAAGCGCGCGGCATCAAGTTTCGTGGCCATTCCGACACCGAAGTGATGCTGGAGGCTTTTGCGGCTTTTGGCGTCGAAGCGACGGTGAAGCGCCTCATCGGAATGTTCACCATTGGCGTATGGGATCGGCGCGAACGTACGCTGACACTTGTGCGCGATCGGCTCGGGATTAAGCCGCTGTATTGGGCGAAAAGTTCGGCGGTCTGTTTCTGTTCGGGTCCGAACTCAAGGCGCTGCGTGCCCATCCTGGATGGACGCCGCGCACCGATCGCGCGGCCGTGGCCGCGTTCATGCGGCACAACTACATTCCGGCGCCTCACACGATCTATGAAGGCGTCCACAAGCTCGAGCCCGGCACCATTCTCACTTTGCGCGCCGAACGGCGAGCCGCAGATCGAGCGCTATTGGGATGCGCGAGCGATCGCGCAGGCTGGTCTCGCCAACCCCCTGGATGCCAATGATGCCGAACTGACGGACCGCCTGGAAGCATTGCTCCGCGACGCGGTGGGCCGTCGCATGGTGGCCGACGTTCCGGTCGGCGCTTTTCTTTCCGGCGGCATCGATTCCTCCGCCGTGGTCGCGCTGATGAAAGCCGCCAATGCGGGGCCGGTTCGGACTTATACGATCGGTTTCGAGCTTCCTGGTTTCGATGAGACGACCCATGCGGCGGCGGTCGCGCGACATCTCGGGACCGACCACACCGAGCTCACCGTCACCGCGAAGGAAGCACTCGACGTCATACCGCAACTGCCGAACTATGTATGACGAACCATTCGCCGAACTCCTCGCAAATTCCAACGCATCTTGTTTCAGCGATGACGCGTCGTCACGTCACGGTCGCGCTTTCCGGTGATGGCGGCGATGAGTTGTTTGGCGGATATAACCGCTATCAGCTTGCAACGGGACGCTTGCGATCACTTTCGCTGCTGCCACGTCCGCTGCGTCGCGCGTTTGCAGCAACGTTGACCGCCGTGCCGGCCGACCGCTGGTCGCAAGTGCTTTCGGTCATCCCCGCCGGCGTGCGGCCCCGGCAGATCGGCGACAAACTGCACAAGCTTGCGACAACGCTTTGCGCCGACAGCGATGCCGACTTGTACCGCCGGCTGGTGACGCACTGGGAGCCGGCGCAAATTGTGCCCGGCGCCGCCGAGCCAAAGGGGCATTCTCTGGGACGCTCAACTCGAACGGGATTTTCCGGGTCTGCTCGAGCGCATGCAGTTTCTCGATCTCGTCACCTATTTGCCCGATGACATTCTCACCAAAGTAGATCGCGCCAGCATGGCCGTGGCTCTCGAGGCCCGCGTTCCGCTGCTGGATCACCGGGTGGTCGAATTTGCCTGGCGAATCCCTCGCCAAACACTCGATGCGCAACGGCATCAGCAAGTGGCCGTTGCGGCAGGTGCTCTACCGCCATGTGCCGCGCGAATTGATCGAGCGGCCAAAAACAGGTTTCGCCATTCCGCTCGGCGAATGGCTGCGTGGTCCATTGCGCGAATGGGCGGAAATCTCTGCTTTCGGAAAAACGCCTGCGGGAAGGTGGGCTCTTGAGCGTGACGAATGTGCGGCGCACCTGGGCAGAGCACCTCAGCGGCCGCCACAACTGGCAATATCTGCTTTGGGATGTGCTAATGCTCGAGGCGTGGCGCGAGCGCTGGGGATAGACAATGGCGGGCCGCGGTGAAGGCCCCCGCTTCCGATGAATGGTCTGATGCGAATTGACGGGGATCCCGTGACCTGGCTGATCGAATTTGTCGGAATCGTATTTCTCGCCGCTGGCGCGCTCAGTTTTGTCCTCTTGCTCGCGCTCAAGCCGGCTCTTGGGCGTTATGCGCTTGCAAAGCCAAATGCCCGCTCGTCCCATAAAAAGCCAACACCACAAGGCGGCGGCATAGCGGTGGTCGCGGCCACCGTCGCTATGACCGCCATCGCCGCAATCCTTTACCCCGGCCTGATCGGTGAGTTCTGGCGATTGGCTGTCGTATTCGCGTGCGTTATCGCGCTGGCCGCCGTCGGGATCAGCGACGATGTCCAGCCAATGGCCGCCCGGGCGCGGCTCTTGCTGCAAGCCGCTGCAGTGGCCTTGACCGTGACGGTGTTGCCTGATGGAATGCGTGTCCTCGCGGTTCCTCCCCTGGTGGGTCGAGCGCGCGCTGCTGTTCGTTGGCATTCTCTGGTTTGTGAACGTCGTCAATTTCATGGACGGCATCGACTGGATCACGGTCGGGGAAGTCGTGCCTGTCACCGCTGGCCTTGGCGCTATTCGGGCTGACGGGCGCGCTTCCGGCCGAGGCCACCCTGACAACCGTTGCGCTGTGCGGAGCGATGATCGGTTTTGCACCGTTCAACCGACCCGTCGCGCAATTATTTCTGGGCGACGTCGGCAGCTTGCCGATCGGTCTATTGCTGGGCTGGCTGCTGGTGCTTCTCGCCGGCAATGGTCATCTCGCCGCGGCTGCGCTGCTGCCGCTTTATTACGTGGCCGACGCGACCATCACGCTGCTACGCCGCCTCGTGAATGGCGAAAACGTTATGCAACCGCATCGGAGCCATTTCTATCAGCGCGCCCTCGACAACGGATTGACCGTCTATCAGATCGTCGGCCGCGTGTTCGTCGTGAACATTGTTCTGGTGGGACTGGCCGCTGCGACTCTGGTCAACAACGCGCCGATATTTCAACTGGCGATGCTGGCTGCGGGCTGCGCGGTCGTTGCTATATTGCTCTGGACCTTTAGTCGTGCCGACGTGACGCGATGACGCTCGCTATCAACGCGAAAACTGAACGCGGCATCGTCCTGGGCATTCTTGGCGCTGGCCGCTGGCGTTGCGCGTCATTGCCGCGATCGTGATTCCGGACCAAAGCCAGGCGCTGGTCGACGCGATTGCCTACCGCGACTCCGCTGCACAGCTCTTGAAGAACTGGCAGATGCTCAATCCGTACCAGATGCCGCTCTACCCGCTATTGATCGCGATCACCGGCCCCGGCGCTGCTCAGCTCGGTGCTGACATAGCGCTTTCCGTCATTTCCGTATGGCTGGTCTATGCACTGACGGATGCAGCTTTTTGCCGACCGCTACGCACAGCATATTCGCGGGTGCTGCCGCGGCCTGTTACCCGCCAGTGATCTTTTTTGCCGTTGTCGGCCTGTCCGAAACCCTCTTCATCACGCTCGTGCTGGCTGCCTTCCTTTGCTGGTATCGTGGCTGGTTCACGAGCAGCAGCGATATTCGCCGTGCTGGCCGTACTGACCCGGCCGGTATTCGACCTCTTTGCGCCGCTGCTCGTCTTGCTGTTTACGCTCGTCGTGCATCGTTTGCCGGTGACGAAAGCCCTCAAAAATCTGGGTATTTACGTCCTCATTTATTGTGCCCTGATGACCCCGTGGTGGGTCCACAACACCAAAGCTTACGGCACCTTCGTGCGGCTGACGCCTGGCGCAGGCGTTGCCCTCTATGCCGGAAACAATCCGCTCAATCGTTCCGGCGGCGGCAACCTCGGTATCGACTACGACGTCAGCGCTTTCGCCAATATCACCGACCCGATCGAACGCGACCGCGCATTTCGCAATGCGGCCATCGACTACATCGTGCACAACCCGCAACGGTTCCTGGAGCTTGCGGGCCTCAAGTTCCTGCGCGTGTGGCGGATCACACCGGTCAATGACGCATATAGAAGCACCAGCACGTTCATCATTTCGGTTTTGTCCTTCGTTCCGCTTCTGCTGCTCGCGGGTTTTGGCCTCGTCGCGACGCGGCAATATTTTCGGCAGTTGTCGCCAATTTTCTTTTTCGCGCTCGCCTATACGGCCGTACACATGGTGCTCGTTGGCACCATCCGATACCGGCTTCCGCTTGAACCCTTTCTGATTATTTTCGCCGGCGCGGGGCTTAGCGGACTTCTGAAAAAGGTGCTGCCAACCCTCCGCCCTGCGTGATCACTGCATCGCCGTCAGGCCCTCTGCAAAAGGGGGCGCGATCGAATTCGCTGGTGGCGAATGGCGTCAATCGGCCGCTCGACAAATCTGCGAACAACCACAGCCACGATGAGCGACGCGAGCAGGATCACGACGCTGCGGAGCGCGCCTTGCGCCATCGATGGCCCAGGATGAAACAAGACGTTGTACAATTCGATGAGGGGATAGTGCGCAAGATAAACGAGATAAGATAACTCCCCCAGCTCCGTATCGATTTTATTGTTCCTGGTTTCCCTGAACAGAAAGGCGATCGCGACCGCCGCATATCGCATACAGCGCAAAACGCAGCGGAACGACCGTCGGCATCACAATTGCAGATCGAAAGGGTCATTCCCTTCTGAATGATCTGGAAAAGAAAGACGATCGCGACCAGGCTCAACCCGAATGCCGCACCGCCCGTTTGATCGCGAATTTTGTCGTAAAGCCGGTAGCCCAGCGCGCCGGCCATGAACAGCGCGAGCTCGTACGGGAAAAAAGCATAGCCCCAGGGGTCGACGCCGAAATCAAGACCGGCGAAATAGGCGAGCCGCAGGCCGATGCTCGCGATGAGCACAGCGGCAATCACCCAAGGGCTCCGCCGCAGAATAAGCGGCGCAATCGCGTAGAAACTCAGCTCAACCCCCAGCGTCCATGCCGGCGCGACAAGAATGGGCGTATTCGGGGCCTGCACCGGCAGCAAGCGGCCAAGCCAGTCGATCCCGACCAGAATGGAATTCGATACAATAAAACCAGGCAGCCCTCCAAGGCTCAGCCTGGCTTAGTGGCTCCGCCATCCACGCGAAAAAGCCGCCGCCGGTGACGGCATAGATAGTGAGGTAGATCGCCAGCGCGAGCACGGCCATGACCCAATAGGCCGGCAGCAGGCGAAGCAATCTGTTGAGGTAGAACGCGCGCGCAGATCCGGGCCCCGTGTATTTTTCGTTCAGCACCAGCGCCATGTAGAAGCCGGATATGATGTAGAAAAGCTCCACAGGAACCTGACCGCCGCCCGTGATATTGAAACGGAAAAGACTGCCGGCATGCACCAGCAAAACGGCACTCGCGAGAATAAGTCTCAACGTCCCCACGGCAGCGGCCCCCACAGCCACAAAAGTGGTCCCTTAACGGCGCGATTAATGCAGGCGCACTACCTGCCTGCGGCCCTGCTCATTCCGCGACTTTCGCTTTGACATCGCCAAAGAGCTGCTGCTCGACCAGGCCACAAATGGCATGCGCCGCGAGAATATGAATTTGCTGAATTTGTGGCGTGGAATTTGACGGAACGCGCAACGCGTAATCGCAATGCGCGTTCATCTCTCTTTCGCCGTCGCCTGTGAAGCCGATTGTCGTGACCCCGGCTTCGCGCGCCGCCTTGAGCGCCGCGATGATGTTGGGCGAGCGGCCGGAGGTCGAGATCGCAAGAAAAATGTCGCCGCGTCTCCCGAGACCCCTCACCTGCCGCTCAAATACATTGTCGAATCCGTAATCGTTGCCGATCGCCGTCAGCACCGAAGTGTCGGTGGTCAACGCAATGGCCGGAAGCGGATTGCGGTCGAAATTAAGCCGCGACAGGAACTCACCGGCGATGTGCTGGGCGTCGGCGGCGCTCCCGCCATTGCCGGCAACCAGCAGCTTGCCGCCCTTGCGCATGGCGGCCGCGATGGCGCCGGCGATCGCGACCATCGCGGAAGCCAGATCCCGGTCGTCAGCGGCGCGCTTGAGCGTTTCGGCCGACTGCCGAAAATGCGCCGCAACGTAATCCTCATCCCGCATGGCAATGCTCCGTCGCGATGCCCGAAGGGGTCGTAGCGGTCTGGGCGCTTGATGACAAGACTGGGATAGCGGTTCGCACGGCCGCTCCTTATTTGGCGGCGTGCTGCAAGTACCAGCGATAGGTCTGCTCAAGGCCGGCGTGAAGTCCTACCTTCGGCTGCCAGCCCATCTTACGGATCCGGGAGGAGTTCGAGCGCCTTGCGCGGCGCGCCGTCGGGCTTGCTCTGGTCGAATGTCAGCCGCCCTGCGAAGCCCACGACCTCGCACACCTCGCGCGCAAGTTCCCCGGTCGATATTTCCTGTCCGGTCCCGATATTGATCGGCCGCGCATCGGAATAGGTCTTCATCAGGAACACCAGCGCTTCCGCGCAGTCATCGACATACATGAACTCGCGAATGGGCTTTCCGCTTCCCCAGACGATGAATTCCGGCGCGCCCGTTTTTTTCGCCTGGTCGGCGCGCATCAACAATGACGGAATGACGTGACTCGAAAGTTCGTCGAAATGATCGTCCGGCCCGTAAAGATTGGCGGGGATCGCCGAGATGAAATCGCAGCCATATTGCTGGCGAAAGGATTGGCAGAGTTTGACGCCTGCGATCTTCGCAACCGTGTACCATTCGTTCGTCGGTTCCGGCGCGCCTTGCAGCAGCGAGTCCTCGCTGATCGGTTGCGGCGCGAGGCGCGGATAAATGCAGGCGGCACCGAGAAACATCAGTTTCCCGACCTTCTGCTCCGCGGCCGCATGAATGATGTTCGCGGCGATCGCCAGGTTGTCGTAGAGAAATTCGGCCGGCCTGCTGTCATTCGCAAGAATTCCGCCGACAGTCGCCGCGCTGATGATGATGGCGTCCGGCCGGTTATCCGCGAGCCACCGATGCGTCGCCGCCTGGTCGCGCAGGTCGAGGGTACGCCGGTCGACGGTGAGCAATTGGCAGCCCTCGCCCGCCAGGCGGCGCGTCAAAGCGGAGCCGACCATGCCGGCATGGCCGGCGATCCACACGCGCTTGCCTTTGAGCTCGAATACGACTGAAGGCGCGGCCATAGCTCAGGTCCCGGATAGGCGAGCGTCCACCCCGGACGCCAACTTGTCATCCCGCAATCGCCGCCTTATAGCGGTTTTTTCGTTTAAACTGGGCTGTAAATTTGGCGCGGCCATTTCCCGGCCGCCGCCGCCAAAGGCCAATATGGACGCTACCCCGGACAAGAATGTCGACAAGCGCGTCGCCCGCGGCTTCGGTGAGGAATGGTCGACGTACCGGCAGGACGAGACCAGCCTTGCGCGCGAGCAACGCGAAGCAATCTTCGAAAACTATTTCCGCATCTTCCCGTGGGACCTGCTGCCATCCGATGGCGGGACCGGTGCCGATGTTGGATGCGGCACGGGACGCTGGGCGATGATGGTGGCCCCACGGGCGGCGCATTTGCACCTCATCGACGCCAGCCCCGACGCGCTCGCGGTCGCGCGCGAGAACCTGGGCGGGCAAAAGAACGTCACCTTTCATGCCGCTAGCGTCGCAGACATTCCCCTGCCCGCCCGTTCCCTCGATTTCGCATTCTCGCTCGGCGTGCTGCATCATGTCCCCGACACGCAAGCCGCGATCGACGCAATTGCACAAAAGCTCAAGGGCGGCGCGCCGTTCCTGGTCTACCTTTATTACGCGTTTGATAATCGTCCGGCGTGGTATCGGACACTGTGGATGCTGAGCAATGGCGTGAGGCTCGTCGTTTCGCGCCTTCCTCATCGCATGCGCCTCGTCATCACCGAGATCATTGCCGCGGTTATCTATTGGCCCCTCGCCCGCCTGGCGGCGTTGATGATGCGCCTCGGCGTATCGCGCCGGACTTTGCCGCTGTCCTGGTATGCCGACAAATCTTTCTATGTCATGCGCACCGATGCCTATGACCGGTTTTGCACGCGGCTGGAGAAGCGATTCACGCGCGCGCAGATCGAGCAAATGCTGACACAGGCAGGGTTTGAGAAAATCACGTTTTCGGATTCGGCACCGTACTGGTGCGCGGTCGGCATCAAATCGCAGCATGGAGTTTCCGGCTGATGGCGCTGTCCAATCCGCCGCAAGTGAGTGTGATCATCCCTGTCTTTAACGGGGAAGCGACGATCGCGCGCGCACTGGACAGCGTGGCGGCGCAGACGTTCAAGGATTTCGAGATCATTGTCGTCGACGATGCCAGCACCGACCGCAGCGTTGATGTTGTCTCGCGCTACGGCAGCGACCGGGTGAAACTCATCACGCACCCGCAAAATCGCGGCGCCGCGGCCGCGAGAAACACCGGGATTGCCGCCGCGCGCGGCCACTGGCTTGCCTTTCTTGATGCCGACGACAGCTGGAAGCCGCACAAGCTTTCGCGTCAACTATCGATACTCGGACAAGAGCGCGGCCGCATCCCGGCTTGCGTGAGCGGCTATGACCTGCACAAGGACGGCCGCACGCTCGCCATCCATCTCCCGATACGCCCGCATGCAATTCCGCCGGGAAATCCTGTTCGGCTGCACCATCGGTCCGGGAAGCACATTGGTGGCCGAGCGGCGCGTCTTCGACGACGTCGGCGGCTTCGACGAGGCCTTTCGCCGCCTGGAAGATTGGGACTGGCTCCTGCGCTATTCGGAGCGCTACGAGCTGGCATTTGCCGAAGAGCCGCTCGCGGATGTGTATGTCGAGGCAACGGAGGCGCCGCCGGCCGCCCGGCCCGGAAATCCCGAGCTCGACGGGATCCAGCGCATGGGCACAAAACATCTCTCCCGGCTCGGTTCCTGGGCCGAACGGATGCAATTGCGAAGCTCGCTGCTGTTCGAGCAAGGCGCGGCGCTTTATCGCGGACACCGGCCGCTCGCCGCCGCGCTTTACGTGGCCGCTGCGCTTTGCATTTACCCGATGCGCAATATCGCGTCGTTCCGCACGCTGCGGTATTCCGCCGGCGCGCGACTGTTCAAGTGATGGCTCAGGCCGGCCTTTTGCCGGAGCCGATATTGGCCTTCCACCACGAGATCGTTTTGCGAATCCCGTCGGCCAACGGCGTCTGCGGTCGCCAGCCAAGCTCGCGTTCGGCCTTGCGGCAGTCGAGCCGAAGGCTGGTGTCGATACTGGGCTTGGAGAGATCGTGCTCGATTGCGAGCCCCCTCCCCGATTCCGCGACAATCATGCGGACGAGGTCTTTCACCTTGGTCGCTTCGCCCGAGCCGCAATTATAGAGCGCGTAGGGCTCGCGCTGGCGATCGATAGCACGCGTGACGAAATCGACGAGGTCGCCGACGTAAAGCAGGTCGCGCGCCTCCTCGCCTTTTCCCCAGACGACCATGCGGCCATCGGCGGCAGTCATCGCCTTGGTTACCGTGGCGCCGAAGACGTGGCTGCGCTCGAGATCGAACTTGTCGTGCGGGCCGAAGACGTTGGAGTGGCGGATCACCGTGTGCCGGGTCACGCCCAGACCGGCGAAGAATTCGCACATCTTCTCGATATAAACCTTGGTCCAGCCGCTGGCGAAATAGCGCGGATGCATGGGGACATTCGCGTCCCAGTCGGCTTCGCTCAGCGGGGACGGACTGGACGGCAGCATCACAGTGCAGCTGAAAAACACGAAATGCTTCACGCGGCTGTCGAAGGCCTGGCGCAGCAGCAGCGAGTTCATCACCGCGTTGTCGGTGACGTGGATATACGGCCGCTCGACGATATCGCGCGAGCCTGATGTCGTCGCCGCCGCCTGGATGATGATGTCCATGTCGGACACCACGCGGGCAACATCGGCCGGCGCGCGCAGATCGGCCTGATGCCAGGTAACACCAGGGCAATCATAGGCCGGACGGCTGAAGCGCACGGCATGGATCTCGAGGTCGTCGCGGCGGCAGAGCGCCTCAACCAGATTCCGGCCGATGAAGCCGGTCGCGCCGCAGATCAGGAGTTTGTGGCGTGGCATGACATCATTCTCAGGCGAGGCCCGCGGATTTGCCGACGATCGGCTGATTGATCCGGATATCCGAGTACAGATTGGGCCGGAACCGGTTTTCAATAAAGACGAACGTAATGTACGCGAGCGCATAGCTCATCGCCATCACGATGGGAATCTGAATTGCATGGTAGAGAATCGACATCTGCCACATGCTCAACGACAACGCCTGCCCGACTCGCGCGACGACTGCATCAAATATCGAAGCGCGCGTGACGATAATCGCATAGTGCCACAGATAAATTCCGTATGTGAGAAATCCCGACAGCATTCCAAAACGAAGAAGAAAAAATTTGATTCCGGTGCGAGCAAGAGCATTTCCCCGTTCCGGCGCCTCACAGACTACAACCGTGGTGATGGCAATCAGAACGGTCGCGAGATCGGCGAGGCGCGTATGACCGAAGAACCACAGTACATTGAACACAATATGCAAAAGGATAACGCCAACCAGCAGCGCCCACACTTTTAGAGATGGCGCGACCTGAAACGGAAACAGGCGTAACAGCAGATTGGCCGAAAAGCCGGCGACAAATGCGAATGCAACGTCGAAATATGCCGCGAACGACCAGAAAATCGGCAACGCAAAAAGTATTGCAGCCAGCGCAATGGATCCAATCAAATCAGTGTAGCGTGCACGCTGAAAGAGAAGAAATATGAATGGCGCAACCAGATAATATTGCATTTCGGGAGAGAGCGACCACGTCACCAGGTTGATGCCACGACCGGTGAAGTTCGTGATAAAAAGAAAATCGCCAATCGCCTTGATCGGATTGAGATCGGCGCCAGAAAAAAGTGCCGCGCAGACAAGGAGATTAAAATACAGCAGCGGCGCCAGCCTTAAATACCGCGCTTTGTAGAATTCGTATTTTCCTTTCAATGCATCATGATGCCCCGTGAAAAATACTTTACCCATCAGGTAGCCGCTTAAAACGAAAAACAAAATAACAAAGTTTCGGCCAATGATGGGCGTCAGTATTTCAATCAGGCTATATCCAAATGAAAATGGCTCATGGAATACATACGAGGCGCCAGTGCTTTTTGAAACGATCACCCCGACGCTGTGCGTTCCAATCCCGCAAGCGTGCCCCAGCAATACGCCGATGACTGCCATGCCACGCAATATCATCAGGTAGTCAATCCGCGCCTCGCGAGATATCCAGAGCGTGCTTTCTTTGCTCACTGTGTAAAAATCCTGGAATGGTGAGCGAAGGATCGCGAAAGCGCACGTCGGACATTCCAAAAAGTATCCTGCATTTTCCGGCTGAATGTCCCCAAACAAGAATATTGTGCCGACGGTGTGCAACAGAATCATATGCTGGGGCCGGGTTCAAGTTGCTGGCTGGATTCGGCGGCGCTTTAGCACGCAGGCGGGCTTATTAATTCATTGCCTGACGAACCAAATTGTATCTAAAAGACCTCGCCAAGGCTCCGCAGCAGACGGATTTTCATGGACCAGCCGCTCGTTTCTATCATTTCCTTTTGCAAAAATCGGCAAGCAACGATCGGGCGCAGCATCGAGAGCGTCCTCAATCAGACATATAAAAATCTCGAATTCGTTGTCCAGGACGGGGCCTCAACGGACGGTACTCTGGAAATTTTGCAGAATTACGCGGCCCGAGATCCGCGGATCAAGCTCGTCTCCGAGCCCGACGCCGGTCGTGGAGGAGGCATTCTGGAAAGTTCTGCAACGTTGCACCGGAGACATCATCGGCACTTGCCTGTCAGACGAGGAGATGTTGCCCGACGCCGTTGCCAAGGCTGTCGAAATATTTGCAAGCGATCCTGAGGCCGGCGCGATCACGGGCGACGGCTACACCACCGACGAAAATGGCGTGGTGATCGGAAATTTCACCGCCGGAGAATTCAATCTCATTGACTATCTCTTTCGGCCGCTATTGTCCGTTTTGGCCGGGAAGCTTCTTCCGCACCAAAGCCCTCAAGGATGTCGGCATCTCGCGCTCCGACTGGACGCTTGACTGCCTGGAGTTCGAAATCTGGTGCCGGCTTGGCACCGACCACGTGGTCAAATCCGTTCCGGATCGATTTTCGAAATATGCAATTCATTCCGGACAATTGAGCAACACGCCGAAAACCATGGTGCGGCATATCGATGGCCGCCTGGCGGTTATCGCCAACATGTTTTCGGAGAAGGGATTCTTCGGACGCGAACGAACTATGGAAAACCGAATGCATGATCAATCAACTGTCGCTGTTTCTCGACCATGCCCGTGTCTACAAGCTGACGGCCCAGGAACAGGAATTTCAGCCGGCGCATCGAGGAGCTTTCCGCAACACTTCGCGGCCAGGATAGCCTGGCCCATCGGGTCCCTTACGCCGTTGAATTGAAAGCTGCCACGCGCACGGCCTACATCTGGGCTTTGGCGGCACGCACGATCAGCCCGAAGCTGCGGGCAAAACTGGGACCAGAAATCAAAAAGCGGCTGCGGGGATCCATCCTGAATGGGCTTCTTCGGCTTGCCCTGCTGCCAAAGATGGCGGCTCAGGCGCTGCGCCGTCCCTTTCATGGCGGCGACACGATCAAGCATGGAGCGCGCGACACAGCGGAGGCCAGACAACTCAAGAGATATCTGGAAGCAGCCGTCATCTATGATGCACGCGGTCAGATCCGGCAGGCCCTCGCCATGTGGAAAGCCGCCGAGCCACTAAAGGATGCAACCATGGAGGGGCGCGCGTGCCAGGCGCGCCTGAAATTACCGTCGGCAACTGAAAGGGACATCTTCGATCACCAACGAAGTTGGGCACAGCGTCACGCGAAGCCAAATCCGCGCAAGGGAAAATTCGCATTTAAACGATATGACGGCCGACGCAAGATCAAAGTCGGATATCACTGCGGCTTTTTTCCCGGCGATGTCATTCGCGCGATGATGCAAGGCGCGGTTGAGCAACACGACCGGAACAAGTTTGTGCTTTACGGCTATTCACCGGAGCCGGTGCCGGCGGATATGCGCGGTGCCTATGATTTTTTTCGGGATACGGCGTTCGTCCGTGACGATGATTTTGTCGATCTTGTGCGCAAAGATGAGATCGACATTTTCGTCGAGTTGACTGGCTTCTCCCCGGGTCATCGTTTCGCCGCGATGGCGTCGCGCTGCGCACCGGTCCAGGTGTCCTATCTCAATCACACCGCGACATCCGGTGTACCCAATGTCGACTACGTCCTCAGCGACGAAATATGCACGCCGATCGATCCGGAGATCGATGCGTGCTTCTCTGAGAAGATCTACCGCCTGCCGGGCTGCTTTTTTTGTTTCGACTATGACGCCATGGCGATGCCACCCGTCGCGCCCCCTCCATCGCTGGCGCGGGGAACGGTGACCTTTGGCTGTTTCGGAAGCGGCGGCAAGATCAACGAAACGTTGATCTCATATTGGGCTGAACTGCTGCATCGCGTGCCGAAATCGACATTTTTCATAAAGAACAGATCAGCTCGACTCCGAAGCGAATCGGCGTTTTGTCATCGATCGGTTCCAGCGATTCGGCGTCCGCGGCGACAGACTCAGGGTGGAGCCCGGAAGCGACCGCCAGACCTTGCTCCAATGCTATGACGACGTCGATATCACACTCGACACATGGCCGTATTCCGGGGGCAATACCGTGGCCGAATCGTTTTGGCAGGGTGTTCCAGTGGTTACATTATATGGATCACGATTTTCGTCTCGATACGGCGCCTCGTTAGTCACAGGGGCTGGATGTGATGACTTGATAGGCCGGTCCCCCAGTGAGTACATTGATACTGCTGCAACCTTGGCGGGCAACCCGCATCGCCTTGTCCAGCTGCGGAATGATCTTCGGCGTATGTCCAAAAAGCACGGGCTAGGAAACTCGAAGCGTTTCGCGCGCGCACTTGAAGACGCGTATCTCACCATGTTGTCGCAAGACCTGAGCACCACGCGCGGGGCGGCCAGCTGCTGGTTGAGAGAAGAAATAATGAAATTGGAATCTGCGCCTCAGAATGCGGCACGCTGCACTTGCCCCGCGTATCCATCGTCATGTTCTGCCGCAATGGTGCGCGATCGATCCAGCCGCAGCATTAGCAGCGTCCTCGGTCAGAACTATCCAAATCTTGAATATGTAGTGCAGGACGGCGCCTCGACCGACGGGACTCTGGAAATACTTCAATCCTACGGCTCGCATATCAAACTGGAATCGGCCCCGGACAGCGGAACAAACGATGGGTTCTGGCGCGCCTTGCAACGCTGTACTGGTGACATCATCGGATGTTGCCTGGTCGACGAAGCGCTAACGCCGTACGCCGTCGAACGCGCGGTCCAGGAATTTCGTGCAGAACCCAAGATTGGGGCGCTCACGGGCGATGCATATCTCTGGAATGACAGCGGGATCGTCTTTGGGCGCCATGTTGGTCAACAGTTTGATTTACTCGCTTACTTATTTGGAGACTATTGTCCAAATTTTTCGGCGAGCTTTTTCAGGCGGTCCGCGCTTGATCAGATCGGTTTTTTTTCGGATCGCTGGAAACACGAACGGCTGGAATCGATTGAGTTTGAACTTTGGTGCCGATTAGGGACGGAACACCGCGTCAAATATGTCCCGTATATTTTTTCCAAGTACGGGATCAACGACGAACAAATGGGACAAAATCTGCCTCGAATTAAGGAAGAACTCGACGCACGCGTTGCAATCATCGATAACTTTTTGTTCGGCGAATCCAATTTTTTTGGCGACGATCCCGAACTGGAAGATTTTGTCGTTACGCGTCAATTCGAAATCATAGTCAATCATTTAAAAGCCTATCGCCGCGACGACGACGCAGCCGACATATTAGGTAAAATGGAGGAGAGCCTCCAAAGACCTAGGCAATTCGACGAATTCAGCGCGAGTCATCAAAGGACTACTAGCGCGCCCAGACACAAAACTAGTGAATACACGAAGCGAAGGCGCTTCCGCAAGGCGTGGATGCTTGAGTTAGCCGTTAAGGCCATACCGCAGAAAGACGAAGATGATGTGCACATTTCGACAAGACGAACGTTAGATTTTCTAAAGCGCATCCTTCCAGGCTTTTTACGCGATCGTATACCTCATCGATATAAATTGGCTTTGGTCGGCGCTTTGCATCGTCGCTTCTATCGACCCATTGGAGCGACCCAGAACACGAACGTCACGCCGTACCGCTCTCTCACGCGGAATATACACGCACGAAGTTTTACCGTCGTGTTGCCGAGATCTTTCAGACGCGAGGGCAAGTCGATGAAGCATGTCGAACGTTAGCGCACGCCTCACCGTTCAACGATTCGCACTGGGCCGCCGAAGCATGCACTTACATACTTAAATCTCCTACTGCGACAGAGGAGGATCTCGCCAAATTTATGCAACAGTGGGCGGACGTATACACGATCCCCAATCTTATCAAAATCGAACCTACAGCTTTCCGTCTCGAACCGCAGACCAAAAGCTTACGATTGGGTACCATTGCATCTTCTGGAATTCGGTAACGGGACATGCCCAGGCGCTGTCCTCGATTGCCAAACACGACCGATCCCGACTTTCGCGTAATCGGATATTCTCCATTCAAGGAGTCGCAAGAAATCCAAAATGCGTTTGATGCGTTTGAAGTCACTGGCAATTTGAACGACGCGCAATTTATAGACAGGATTCGACACGACAACGTCGACATCTTCGTCGAGTTATCCGGATTGTCGCCTTACCATAGATTTTCGGCGATGGCCGGGAGGTGCGCGCCAGTTCAAGTTGCTGCTCTGAATCACACATCGACGACCCGCGTTCCCAACGTAGATTACATTCTGGCCGATCAGATCGCCGCGCCGAATGAAAATGATATTTATTTTTCCGAAGAAGTATATCGCCTGCCGACGTGCTTTTTCTGTTTTGACTACAATGAAAATACCCTGCCAGCGATTAACCGCTCCACCGTGCGTGGAAAATGGCTATGTAACATTTGGTTTCTTTGGCAAGTCCGACAAACTCAATTCCGTCACGATCGCTCTTTGGGCGGATGTTATAAAGGCGGTACCCCGGTCAAAGTTGCTCATTCAGAATCATGGCATGTCGTCGTCGGCCGTACGGCAATTTTTCTCCAAACAATTTGGCTGGAACGACGTCGATAAAAGCCGATTAATATTTCTGCCCGGAGGTGGTCGGGACGATGTTCTCCAAAACCACTCTCGAGTTGATATCTGCCTCGACACCTGGCCGTATTGTGGTGGCAATACTATTGCCGAATCAATTTATCAGGGCGTGCCTGTTATTACGCTCCAAGGCACTCGCTTTTCAGCAGCGTACGGAGCGTCGTTAATTACCGCCTGCGGAATGCCGGAGTTGATAGCCAAAACACACGATGAATATGTATCGATTGCAGCGCGGCTCGCCGCGGATCAAAAAAAGCTGATTAATCTCCGCAAGGACCTAAGGCGGATGGTGCGCGAATATGGCTTAGGCGATTCGGGCCGTTTCGCCCGCGCACTCGAACTTGCTTATGAAGACATGGCGACTCGAAAAGGCGTTCGCGAAATAAAACGAGCCTGACTATACATTCGAAATCCGTCGCCAATACGTTTCCGGAAAAACTCCAAGAAATTATCGGTGAACCTTTCTGTCACCTGACCATCGATGCTTAATCATTGCAGCGGCCGCTAATAATCTTTCGCCCAATCCAGCGCGTTGGATGAGCGATCCACGGCGGCAGCCGATTCACTGCAGAACCAACCGAAGATGTTAAAGTGACGGCCGCATGGGAAGTCGTCCGTCGGATCGAAATAGTCGCGGAGGTAGTCTTCGTATCTGAGCGCACTCCCGGCAGTGCCACTCGCCAGTAAATCGACCAAATGACTGTGATCGACAAAAGATGAAAGCTTGTCGCGAAAGGCAAGGATTAGTTCGGCGGCACAATCATTAAACGAATAAATTTCCAAAAACGCGCAAAGTTTCAGAACCGAGCGCGGTGAGATTTCGTCTCGCACTCGCGCGTTAGCTTCTACCAGCAAATCGCGGAAATAAAGGGCATCGCCGTCCTGTATTTGGCCGTGCGTCGTATAAGCGAAGAACCGCTCGCCGCTCGGAAGGCGATAATCATGAAGACCAGGATAGGGTAATGCCCTGCGGCTCTGGTGATAAAATTGCAGATCGTAAAGCCGCAGCCCGAACGTTCTGTAACAAAACGTCCAGTGCAGCAAAAGTCGGCGATCCATTGATTTCCGGCTGGAAGCGTATTTCGCTGAGTACGCCAAGCAGAGATGCGTTGAGAGAATGCATCCCACCTTTCAATACGTCGACCTCGGCGCCTTCGACATCCAGCTTGATGAAATCCAGTTGTGGAATCTGGAACTCCGGAAAAATATCGTCCAGCGTCTGCACATCAACGTTATGCTCCGCGACGACGACGGCATTGTCGCGATTAAGCAAGCGACCGAAATAGCCCATATTCGTTCGGTATAGCCCGGTACTTGCGCCGAGTTTGGCCTCGTAGAGCACAGCGGGTCCGGATTTGCCGCCAACGGCACGCGGGATATATTTCACGTGGGGTGGCGCGCCGGCATTCAGCCGAGCGCACTCTTCCTGATCTGGCTCAAAGCAGAAAATCCGGCACTGATCGCCGAACACTTCCCATTCCTTGTTGAAGCCCGCCACGCGCGCCAATATCCAGAATTGTGATCGGCGCAGCCTCAAACGCCCTGATCGTGTTGACCAGATACTCCGTCATAAGGGGATTCGGGATTTATTGCGATTAAGTTCATGTCGGCCGACGCTGGACAATGGAGAGGATGCTACAATAGGTTGCACCTAACTTATTCTGTGGGGAAACGTAGTACACTGTAATTCTTGGGTCCTGCGGGTGAGTTGCGGTTAAGGGAGACAGCTAGATGGGAATCAGTTTTGGCATTAATCCGGGGTTTGCCATGCGGGATTTTCAGGAACAAGGGTACCACATTGAGGAAAATCTTGTTCGCGATGACATGATCGAACGGGTCATGGCGACTGCGATGGCGCACGCGAATGCCAAAGGCGGTGTCTTCCCACCTATTCCGATGCCGCATCGGGCCGATCCGGTATTTCTGGAGATGATGCGTTATCCTCCGATCGTCGAGATCGTCGAACGCATTCTCGGGGGTACGGCAAGTGGCCTGGGAGGCGAGTTCTTTTATATGAAGCCGGGGACGCCGGGGTTTTCCGGCCACCAGGACAATGCGTACGTACAGGCGCCGCCGGACGCCTTTCTGTCGGTCTGGACTGCGCTCACTGATGTCACTGCCGAGAACGGTGCGCTGATCTTCTACCCGGGGAGCCACAAATTTGGAGCCTTACCAACGCGCGAAATCGCGCGGCCAACCGGTCCCGGCCAAAATCCGGGTGCGCAGGCAATCGAATGCATTATGCCCGGTGAGTTTCCAAGCGTGACAATGTCATTACGCCGCGGCAGCACGGTGTTCTTCCACTCACAGCTCGTGCATTCGTCAAACGACAACCGGTCGAATAAATTCCGCTATTCGTTCCTGGCGACCTACCTGCTCAAGGGATCGCCATTTCGCGCTGGCGAGGCGCAACAGCGCAAGGAAGTCGAGCTACACGCGTAGCCGCCAGACCAGCACCGAATAGGCTTCCTGATAAAGCCCGGAAAAGGCCGTGCGGCGTAGCGTCAGGATCTCGGCCTGCCCGCGCGCGGCCAGCGCCTTGATGGCCGGCACAAACCCGTCCAGGTAACCGCGCTTGCGGTGATAGCGGCGCAGCGAGATCGTCGAGCGGCGCGGTCTCGTACAATTCGACCAACGGCTCGAGATGCACGCACAGGCGTGGCCGGTGCGCGATCACAAAATCAAGAAAGGGCTGCCAGCCAGCGCCCACCTGCTCAAGGGCGTGTACCGTCAGGACCGTTGTGTCGGCACCGACGGGCCCGCACTCGCCCGAAGCGGTCAGCATATTGAAGCGGTAGCCTTCGATCGCCTCGCCGGTCTCGCGCGCGATCTGTGCGAGAATACGTTGCGACGGCGTCGCCCAGTCGCATCCGGCAAGGCGCGCGCCCGGCATCAGCTGCGCGAGCAGCAGGAGATTGATGCCGGTGCCGCAACCGAATTCGACGATATGACGCTCGCTCTTTCAGAAATTCCGCAAAGGTCGCGACCCGCACGCAAAGCCCGACCCAATATTCGAAATCGGGCGTGACCTGCTCGACCAGCCCGCCGAAGAGCCGGCACGGCACCTCGCCGTGGTAATATTGCGGACGCAGCGTGTGCGTCGTGATCGTCTGGCTCGCGAGCTGGTCGGCGAGCTCGCCCCAGCCGCGCTCCCATACCGCGGGATCATCACCGCCGACCGTGCGCAATGGCTTGTCGCGAATGACGCTTTCGATGCCGGCGACCGCGGCCGCCGTCTCGGTTTCGGTGAGCGGGCGATAGAGGAGTTCGGGCGGCCGCAAAGTTTCAAATGCAAGGGCCGCGATGGCGGGCGAACAGCCCGTCGCACGCGCCAGTTCTGCGGGACCGAACGTCTGCCCTGCGCTCACGAGGGACCGAGCGGAACAACTTCTATATGAGCCTGGCCAACCGTCTCGCCGCGCGCGCGGCGGATGAAGGCGTCCAGCGGATCGCCATCGGTAAAGACCAAAGTCGAGCCGCCGGCAAGAAAGCGCTTGGTTTCGACATAGGTCGCGCGCGAGCGGATCTGCTCGTCTGCCTCGCTGGTCAGACGTTCGCCCGGGATGCCACGCCAGTCGAGCGACAGGCGGATTCCGGATTCGCGACGCACGGTCTGGTGTAACGATAGTGAATCCGAAACATAAAGCGTGCCGAGATCGAACCGCATTGGCAGCCGTTCGGCGCTTTCGGCAATTTTGCGGCCGTCTTCATAGTCCTTGAGCGACTTCTGAAATTCGGCCGGAAAAACGTCCGGCTCGAAGAATTCCATCGCCACCGCGCCGGAATTTCCGAGCAGAGGAAGATTGAACAAAATCGAGCGTAGCGGCTCGCCATACCACACATCGGTATGGATCTTCGACGAGGCATAGGGCCGGTTGTCGGCCTTCGCGTCGGCGGTGCCCGACACGATGCGCACATTGCACGGGGACTGGAAGGCCTCGAACGAGCGGTCAAGCTTGAGGCTCGCCATGGTCGCCGCCAGCGCCTGCTGGACCAGGTTGAAGGAGAGGAAGGTCTCGCGCCGCGGCAGCAGAAGGCCATTCGGGGTCCGGTTCGGCAAGGCAAGGACCGCAGCCTCGTAGGCCTCCAGCACTTTGGTGGAGAGGTCGAATGTGCGGTCGGGATAGGCCTGGCTTAGCGAATGCCAGACATAGATTGCCACCGCGGTTTGCAGGCGATTGAGACAATCGGCCGGCAGGGGGATAGCCTTGACGAGGCGCGACTGGTCGGCGAGCGGCAGATCGCCGGCAATACGGTTCAGGCGGTCGCCGCGGTCGGTGAGAGTTCTGGGTGGTCTGGAGCACCGTCGATGGTCCCGGGCTGGATTGGAAGGGCTTTGGAGACCATGCCACGGCGCCGCCTCGCCTATCAAGCGCAGCGCGCTTCTGGCCATTGGACAGGACCAATATGATTGTGGCACTCGATACCTCGGGTATTTGAGATGGCCAAAAATCAACCGGTTTGCATCATAACGGGCGCATCGCGCGGCATTGGCGCCGCAACCGCCAGGCTGGCCGCCCGCCGTGGCTTTGCTGTTGCCGTCAACTACCTCCGCAATGAAAGCGCGGCGCGCGACGTCGTGCGTACGGTCGAGGCCGAAAAAGGACGCGCCTGCGCGATCCAGGCCGACGTCAGCGAGGCGGCCGACGTCGCACGCCTTTTCAAGGCGGCCGTCGCGGAGCTCGGGCCGGTGACCGCCCTCGTCAATAATGCGGCGGAGCCGGGCAGCCGCCTGCCCATCGACCAGATCTCCCCGGACATGATGCGGCGCGTGCTCGCGGTTTCACTCACCGGCCCGATGCTGTGCATCGCCGAGGCGGTGCGGCATATGTCGACTACGCATGGCGGCCACGGCGGCGCCATCGTCAACATATCCTCGCAGGCAGCCAAAACAGGCGGGCATCTGCTCACGCCCTACGTCGGCGCCAAGGCCGGCATCGAAGCGATCACCAACGGGCTCGCGCGCGAACTCGGACCGGCCGGCATCCGCATCAATGCAGTGAGCCCGGGGCTGATCGCAGGAGCGGCGTGGCCCGATAAAGACGGCGCACGCGCGCGCGAAATTCCGCTCGGCCGTCTCGGCACCGCTGATGATGTGGCTGAGGCGGTCATGTGGCTGTTGTCGCCGGCGGCGGCTTACGTCACCGGCGCGGTTATCGCGGTGACCGGCGGACGCTGAGCGGGCAGTAGAGGACAATTGGGCCGCGTGAAGATCACGATCATTACGGCGACGACGGACAACTCGCCTTACGTCGAACAGGCTCTCGACAGCGCGCGCACGACCGCGGCGGTCGAGATTGAACATATTATCGTGCACGATGGCGGCGATGCGTTCGCTGAACGGCTGCTGCAAAAGTATCCGCATCTGCACATCATGCGTGGGCCTGGGCGTGGCGTGACACCGGCCTACAATGTCGCCTTGGCCGCCGCCTCAGGGGATTTCATCGTATTGCTCAACAGCGACGACTTCCTTCTGCCCGGTTCGATCGAGGCACTCGTGCAGGCAAGCACCGCGCGCCCCGACGTCGACGTCTGGACCGGAGGCGCCCGCATTTTCGAGGACGGCGAAGCGGGCGAGCGCACGGTGCGCACCCTCGACAATCGCGCGACGACGGCCCTTACGCTCGGCAATATGCTCGACGATCTTCCCTTGATGACGGCGCGTTTCATACGCCGCAGTGTTTACGAGCGCATCGGCCTCTTCGATGAAAAGTATCCTCGTTCTTCGGATCGCGAGCTCATGATTCGCATGGTGCTGACGGGCGTCACGGAGGCGCCGCTCGGGTTGCGCGTCTCGGACCTGCGCCAGCATTCCGGTTCGACCACCATCCGCAGCTCCGGTAACCAGGTGCCACCCTATCTCGTCGAGAATATAAGGATCGCGCGCCACTACATGGCACGGGCCGGAATTCCGGCCGACGTGCAAACCGCGTTTCGCGATTGGCATGCGCGCGAGACGCTTCGCAAATTATTCTATGAGCTGCGGGCCCGACGGCTGACGAGCGCCGTCGCTACATTGCGGGAGGCCTGCGCAGCCGACTGGCAGTGGCCCTGGCGTGCACGAACCACGATCGGCGCGCTGCGGCGGCGGCGGCGGGCCGGTGGTCCGGAAAGTAAAATTAACGCGGCATAACCGCAGGCCCGGTCAGTTTGTGCTTATTGCGCGCCCGCAGGCAGAAACAGGGACGGAACTGCAACAATTGCTCGTAAAAAGTGGTCACAACCCTCGAAAAATGAGCACCGACAAGCTATTCTCGGCCTACAACTGCCGCTATAGCTAGCCCGCCGCGGGGACGAGGACTGCGGACTTTTGGCCGAGAACAGGCAACCGGGACGACGTACATGGGGTTGAGCGCTGATATTCGCGCTGCGGGGGACGTGAAGCCGGGGTTCAACCCCGGCGCCGGACTGTCCCGCCCGATCACCATTGGCCTGGTGCAGATCAACAACTCGTTCTCGGGTCAGAACTACCTGCCCTATTCGGTCGCGCTGTTGCAGACCTTTGTCGAGCACAAGGCCGCCGACGTCTCGCGCTACAATTTCCTGATGCCGATCTACAAGCGCACCCGCATCGCCGATGCGGTCGAAGCGCTCAAGGATGCCGACCTCGTCGGCTTCAGCACCTATGTCTGGAACGGCCGCATCTCGCTCGAGATTGCGCGCCGCCTCAAGCAGCTGAACCCGAACGTGATGATCGTGTTCGGCGGTCCGCACGTCCCCGATCAACCGGAAGCATTCCTGCGCGCCAATCCGTTCATCGACCTTGCCGTCCACAACGAGGGCGAAGAGACGTTCCTGCGCATTCTCGAGTCGTATCCGTCTCGCGACTGGGCGGCTCTGCCTGGCGTGAGCTTCGTCGGACCGGATGGCATCTTTGTCCGCAATGTGAACGGCCCGCGATTCCGCGATCTCGACGAGGTGCCGTCGCCATTCCTCACCGGCGCGTTCGATCGCTTGATGGCGGCCAATCCGAACGAGAGCTGGATCGGTCTGTGGGAAACCAATCGTGGCTGTCCCTTCCGCTGCACCTTCTGCGACTGGGGCTCCGCTACGGCAGCCAAGGTAACAAAGTTCGGTGAGGATAGGTTGTTCAGCGAAGTCGATTGGTTCGCCGCCAAAAAGATCGAATATATTTTCTGCTGCGACGCCAATTTCGGCATTCAAAAGCGCGACGTCGACATTGCGCGCTATGTGGCGAAGGTGAAAGCGGAGACAGGATTTCCGCGTGCACTATCGGTGCAAAACACCAAGAACGCCACCGAGCGCGCCTACGAGACGCAGAAGCTGCTGTCAGATGCCGGGCTCAACAAGGGTGTCGCGCTCTCCATGCAAAGCGTCGACGAAACAACGCTGCTTGCGATCAAGCGCGACAATATCTCGCTCGACACCTATATGGAGCTTCAGCGCCGCTTCACGCGCGACCGGGTGGAAACGTATTCCGACCTCATTCTTGGCCTGCCGGGCGAGACTTACGAGTCCTTCGTGCGCGGCGTCGACCTCCTGATCGAGAACGGCCAGCACAACCGCATCCAGTTCAACAACCTGTCGATCCTGCCGAACGCCGAGATGGGCGATCCGGCCTATCAGGCCAAATACGGAATGGTGACGGTCGAATCCAAGATCATCAACATCCATGGCGAGCGTGTCGAACTCGACGACGATGTGCCCGAACTCCAGGACCTGGTGATTGCGACCGCCGCAATGCCGCCGGCCGACTGGCGCCGGACGCGCGTCTTCTGCTGGATGACCGCCCTCCTCCATTTCGACAAGCTGTTCCAGATTCCGCTTCTGCTCGCACATGACATTTCCGGCGTCACGTATCGCGACATGATCGAGGCGTTCATCGATGCCGACGCCGGCAAATTCCCCACCCTTGCGTCGATCACGGCCTTCTTCAATTCCGAGGCGCGCTCGATCCAGCAGGGTGGCGCGGAATACGTGTTCTCGAAGGAATATCTCGGTATCTACTGGCCAGCCGACGAATATCTCTTCATCAAGCTGACCAAGGAACAGAGCTTCGACGCGTTTTACCGGGAAGCCGCACAATTGTTGGTCGGCCTGATACGCGAGCGCAGCCCAAGCGCTCCGCTTTCGGCCCTGGAAGAAGCCATTCAATTGAACCGCGCTTTGGTGCGCCAGCCATTCGTGAAAGACGACATCACCGTCAAGCTGAACTACGACGTCCTTCGCTTCTGGCACGACATGCGCAACGGTGAGCCGGCAACGCTGGAAAAGCGACCGCTCATCGTCACCATCGACCGCTCGTCAAAGCCATATACTGACTTCCAGGAATGGTGCCGCGAGGTCGTGTGGTGGGGCAATAAGAAAGGCGCATACCTTTATGACAATCGCGCCGATGCCTCCGAAAGAGAGCTGGCCGGTCATTATTGATTATCGCTTTGATTGTTTCTTGCCCGCCACGAATATGAGCGGGATATCGCGCTCATGAATTATCGCCGCCTTGGCCGCAGTGGCATTACTGTTTCGGAAGTCGGCTTCGGCGCATGGGGCATCGGCGGCCCGACCGACGGCCTGACCTCCTACGGCGTAACCGACGACCAGGTCTCGCTGGCGGCGCTCAAGCACGCCCTCGACCGTGGAGTCACTTTTTTCGATACCTCGAGCGTGTACGGCTACGGCCGCAGCGAAACGCTCATCGGCCAGGCCTTCAAGAACGTCCGTGAGCGCGTCGTGATCGCCACCAAGGCCGGCTTCACGCGCTGGGACGCCGAGCCTGATTTCAGCCCGGACGCCATCACACGCTCCTGCGAACAAAGCCTCGACCGGTTGCAGACCGATCACGTCGATCTGCTGCAGCTGCACAATCCGTCCCTGGATACGATACGGCGCGACGAGGTGATTGCGGCCCTCGATCGCCTGGTCCAGCAAGGCAAGACGCGCGCCTGGGGCCTGTCCATGCGCTCGCCCGAAGAAGCCGTAACAGCGCTGAACGAAGTAAATCCCGCGGTGCTGCAGGTGAACCTCAACATGATGGACGTGCGCGCAGTCGCGAGCGGTCTCCTCGACGCCGCGCGCGAGGACGGCATCGGCATCATCGCGCGCACCCCGCTCTGTTTCGGTTTTCTGTCAGGCGCCGTCGGCCCCGATACCGTCTTCCCGCCAGGCGATCACCGCCGCGGATGGCCGCCGGCGCAAATCGAGACCTGGCGCGCTGGCGCAGAGCGTGTGCTCACTGCCGTTCCACGCCCGGCAGGCTCAACGGCGACACAGGCGGCGCTGCGTTTCTGCCTGTCGTTCCCGGCGGTTTCTACGGTTATCCCGGGCATGCTGACCCCCGGCGAAGTCGACGAGAACACCGCGGCGAGCGAACTCGGATCGTTGCCGGAGTCGGCCGTCGAAGCGGTGCTGGCACTTAACCGGGCACAATCGTTTTTCGTGCGCGGCTGAAAAAACTCGCGCTTGTTAACGTTTCCGGAAACGAATGACAGGGCCGGCGGCGTCCGACTTGGCGATCTCGCCATTTTCGCCGACGATGTACCGCGTATAGTCGCGGCGCTGATGCGCCGTCTGCGAATAGCGCGGTGCATCCTTGAAAATGACCTGGGTGCCGCCCCAGTCGAACTGCATCGGGACCAGCAACAATTCGTTGAGAGCGGCCAGCACCTTTAAATGGTCTTCGGGCCGGACGACAAACAGCATGAACCCGCCACCGCCGGCGCCGAGCAATTTGCCGCCGATGGCCCCTGCTTTTATCGCGCGATCGTAGATGTCATTGACGAAATCCGGGGCAATCTGATCCGACAAGCGGCGTTTGATCTGCCAGCTGTCGTGCAACAGCCGTCCGAAATCAACGAAATTTCCGGCGACCATCAACGCGGTGGCTTGGTCCACCAGCCGGCGCAGTTCGTGTAGATCCGCGGTGTGGCGCGGGATAGCGCGCACTTGTGCCGCCGCGATGTCCGATGCATTGCGTGATACACCGGTGTAAAAAAGCAAAAGGTGTTTTTCCAGCTCCCCCAATCGTTCTTCCGATACCGCGACCGGCTGTACGTCGAAGGAGCCATCGGGCTTGATCTCGATCCGGTTGACGCCGCCAAATGCGGTCTGGATCTGATCCTGGACTCCGACATTTTCCCGCAACAAGTCTTGCTCGAGATGGATCGCCAGTTTGGCGAGTTCCTGCTTCGACAATTCCTGGTCGTGCAAAGCGTAGAGAGCATTCAGCAGACCGACGCTGAAGGCCGAACTTGACCCGAGGCCGGAGCGCGCCGGCAGGTCGCCGTTGTGATGCAGCTCAAAACCTTCGTCGATCTTCAGCATTTCCGCGGCGGCGCGAATGGCCGGATGCTCGATTTCGGAAGGCCGGTCCACCAGCTCGATTTTCGACCACACGATGCGGCTCGCGTGCTCGAAGAACGGCGGCATGAAGCGGCAGGTGATGTAGCAATAGTGATTGATGGCGGCGGCGAGCACCGCGCCGCCATGCTCCCGGAACCACACCGGGTAATCGGTCCCACCGCCGAAAAAGGAGACACGGTACGGCGTACGGCTGATGATCACGACAATGTCCCCCGGCCGCTGAAAAATCCCGCGGCCGCCTGCAACGATTCCGGAGTGCCGATATCGATAAAGGCAGCGTCGAA
This sequence comes from uncultured Alphaproteobacteria bacterium, assembly GCA_963810125.1. GTDB lineage: Bacteria > Pseudomonadota > Alphaproteobacteria > Rhizobiales > Xanthobacteraceae > Pseudolabrys. Next base: position 151,075 of record CAWEMK010000007.1, on the reverse strand, counting down.
AAGCATGGCATACAGCCCGTGGTTGATCAAACCCGGAAATACGTCACGCTCCAGGCTGAGTGGCGTCTGTTCCGGAAGCGCCGCAAGCGCTGCCCGCTCGAACAAATAGATGCCGGCATTGATCGCACCGCCACCCGACGCGGCCGGCTTCTCGCTGAACGAGCAGACCGCCCCGTCGCTGCCGATCTCGACGAGACCAAAGCGCTTTGCACTCGGCGCCCCCACGAGGGCAAGTGAAACGCGCGCGTGGCGCGCCGTGTGAAATTGACGCAAGGCGGCGAGCTCAATGTCGGCGAATAAGTCGCCATTGAGCACCAGCACCGGATCGCTCCCGGTCATTGGCAACGCAAGGCGCGCAGCGCCGCCGGTGCCGAGCGGGACAGGCTCAACCGACAACGACACTGCGGGCTTTCGGCCGGTATAGGCGGCAGCAACGGTTTCGACATCGGATGCACGGTGGCCCGCGGCGAGAACAATGCGACCGACACCCGCCTTTGTCAGCCAGTCGATCAATTTCGCCAAAAACGGTTTCCCTCCAATCGGCGCGGTCACCTTTTGGCGATCTGGCAAGGCCTCGCGAAGCCGGCTGCCGAGCCCGCCTGCCAGCACAATGGCGTCAAGTTCGCCGCTGGTGACGTTGGCCATCTGCTACCGCGTCAGGAGGCGGTCGCCTTCGCGCGCAACGCGCTGGCGCCAATAGTCGAGAAGGTCGCGCATCGTCACATCGAAGGGGATCTTCGGTGTCCAGCCGGTATGTTTCTGGAACTTGCCGGTGTCGGGAACCTGCAAATCCGCATCGATCGGACGCAGCCGGTCTGGATCCACTTCTATGCGGATATCTTTCGCCTTCGGCGACATCTCAATAAGAGTCTTGAGGATCTGCTCGACCGTACAGCTGAAACTGCCACCGATGTTGTAATAGGCGCCGGCCTGCGGATTGACCGTCACCAGCAGATGGTACGCGCGCACGGCGTCGCGCACGTCGGCGACCGTCCGTAGCGACTGGAGATTGCCGACCTTCACCACCGGCGGAATCAAACCAGCCTCGATCATTGCGACTTGTTTCGCAAAGGTCAACTCAGCAAAGACATCGCCGCGGCGCGGACCGGTATGTGTGAACATCCGGGTTGTCATCACGGTCATGCCGTAGGCCTCGGCATAGAAGCGGCCGATCAGATCGGTGCCGACTTTGGAGATGGCGTAGGGTGACGCGGGATGAAAGCTGCATTCCTCGTTGATCGGCAGCTTCTCCTTGGGCACGCGCCCAAAGACTTCCGACGAAGCGCAGACATGCGTAACGGCACGTGGATGCGTCAGCCGCAGAGCATCCAGCACGCGCGCGGTGCCTTGAATATTCGTTTCGTAAGTGTCGAGCGGAGATTCGAAACTCGTGCGCGGAAAGCTTTGCGCCGCCAGATGAAAGACAAAATCGGGCGCCGCCTTGCGCACGACATCCTGGACCGCGAGCGTGTCGCGCAGATCGCCATAGAGGAAGAAACAGCGCTCGCCGCGATTGGCGCGTCCGACGATGGTTTCGAGATTGTCCAGCGGGCTGCGCCACCGGATCATGCCGTAGATATCCCAATCGGTATTGGCAAGCAGGTACTCGGCCAGGTGCGAGCCGACCATGCCGGAGATTCCGGTAATCAATGCACGCGGCTTACTCATTGTTTATTCATGGCTGACTCTTGGCCAGCCCCGATATCGCGAGCTTGCGCGCCCCGTCCGCACTTCTACCCCAGCCCTTTGTGCTTCATGAAGGCGTCGACCTTGCCCGTAACATAGTCACGCGCTTTCGCATCGACGGCCTGATGATTGCCGAATGTCACGCCACCGCGCATCACACGCGTGGCATGCTCGAGATCGCCGACCACCCGGTGCTCGAAGAGTTTCATGGCGGGCTGTACCGCGATGTTTCCGGCGATAATCGGGCGCGTTTCGATGCGGGCTTCCTTCATGAAATCCATGAACTCGCGTACTTTGAAAGGCGCCTCGTCCTTCACCGTCATCGGAAAGCCGAAGTAGGACGAACGGCCCTTCGGGGTTTCGGTCTGGAACATGAAAAATTCCGACCAGCGATCAAGGGTCTTGCGCCAGGATGCCGAATTTACCCGTCTTTGCTCGACGAAGCCCGCAAGTTTTGGCAGTTGCACCGAACCGAATGCGCCCTGCAACTCGGTGGCACGCATATTGTAGCCGACATTCACGAAAAGAAATCGCGGATCGATGTCGGGATATTGCTTGAGATAGCGGCCGCGGTCTTCGAGTTCGCGTGTCCAGCCATGTGCGCGCAGCGCCCGCATAACTTCGGCGAACTCAAAATCCTCGCTCACGCACATGCCGCCTTCCAGCGTGGTCATGTGGTGCGAAAAATAAAAGCTGAAGGTGCCGACCCGGCCGAACCGGCCAACAGGGACACCATCATAGGAAGCGCCCAAGGCCTCGCAGCAATCCTCGATGAGCTGCAATTCGCGCCGCTTGCAGATATCGGCAAGAGCCGTCATATCGCATGGATTGCCGTAGACGTGGACCGGCATGACCGCACGCGTGCGCGGGGAGATTGCGCGCTCGACTTCGTTCGGATCAATGTTCAACGTCCGGGGGTCGATATCGACAATCACCGGCTTGAGGCCACATTGCACCACGGGCCAGATCGTCGTCGACCATGAGAGCGCCGGTACGATGACTTCGTCACCGGGGTTCAGCCGTCCGGGCGTCGCCGGGTTGACCAGGGCGGCAATCGCCAGAAGATTGGCCGAGGAACCCGAATTATTCATGATGGCGTGCTTGAAGCCGAAGGCGTCGGCGTATTCACGCTCGAAGCCTTTGACTTTCGGACCCATGGTGACGTTGGTCGACAGCAGCACGTCGACCGCGGCATTGATCTCATCGGCCGAAAACGTCGGCTCATGCAGCCGCACGACCGGGTCGTTCGGCTTGAAACGAAAGTCGTGGTGCGCGGCGCAATAGGCCTCGATCGCGGCATGTACGTCGGCGAGCAATGGATCGTCGGTCGCCATGGTCAAAACGGCCCCTTGAATTCCTGGATTTCCTTGGCTTCGGCGCCTTCCGGCAACCAGTGCCCGCCGTTGCCTTTGACCATCGCGAAGGCCTTAGCGGCGATAGTGCGGCCGTTCGGATAATAGAGCTCCTCGAGCGGCTTGGTGGTGGGGCACGGGGTCGGCGCATAACCGACACGCGCAATCTTGAGGGCACGGCCGCTCGCGCAACGCTCTGCAACGCCGGCCACGATCTCGGCGGATGCGCCGCAATTCGTCCAGTCGTTGTCGACCACCAACAGGCGGCCCGTGCGCTCGACCGATTGCACAATAGTCTCGATATCAAGCGGCGCGAGCGTGACGGGATCGATTACGTCGGCGTGGATGCCGGCAGTCTCCAGATGGGCCCGCGCGCGCAGCGCCTCGACCACCATGTGGCTGATCGCAACAATGGTGATGTCGTCGCCATGCGCGAGCACGCGCGCATGGCCGAACGGCACCTCGTAGAGATGCTCCGGCACAATACCCTTGAGGCCGTAAAGCATCCGGTGCTCCATGAAAATCACAGGATTGTTGTCGCGGATGGCAGCGACCATGCACCCTTTGGCATCGTGCGGCGTGGTCGGCGCCACAACCTTGAGGCCGGGCACATGCATGAAGAACGAATGCAGAGACTGCGAATGCTGCGGCCCCTGCCCCCAGCTTCGTCCAATAATACCGCGCACGACCATTGGCACGTTGACGGTGCCAGCGAATGTGTAGCTCATCTTGGCTGCGACATTGACCAGCTGGTTCATGCACAACATCAGGAAGTCCATGCGCTGATGCACGTGAATCGGGCGCATGCCGGCAAGCGCGGCGCCAACGGCGACACCGGTCATGGCGTCCTCCGACAACGGCGTGTCAAAGTTTCGGTCGCGGCCGAAGCGCGTGTGCAGGTCACGCGTCGTGCCATACATGCCGAGCGGGTCGTCGACCCCGAGCCCGAACACGAATACTTTCGGATCGCGCTCCATCTCCTGGATGGCCGCTTCGTATAACGCCTGCGCGTAAGTGGTCTCGCGGCCGCGCTCAGTCATGGAACACGTGCGTGAGCAGTTCGCCGCCGCCCGGGAACGGGCTTGTCTCGGCAAAGGCAAAGGCCTCGGTGATTTCGCGCTCGACCTCGGTCTCGACGCGCTTGCGGTCGGCCTCAGGGAGAAGCCGCGCAAGCCGCGCGATCTGGTCGCGTTCGCGCCAGGATTCGACTTCAGCCTCGCTGCGGTACTGCAAGTTCAAGTCGGGGCCAGGACCGACATGGCGCGCAAAACGATAGGTCTCGATTTCGATGAAGCGCGGGCCGCCGCCGGCGCGCAGCTCTTTCACCCCGGCTGTCGTGGCATCGCGAAGAGCAAAAATATCGTTGCCCTCGATCCGCTCCGCCGGCATCCCATAGGTGCGGGCACGCGCGCAGAAATCGAGGTTCGAAAGCCGGTCGCGAATGTGCGAATGAATGGCGTAGAGATTATTCTCGCACACGAAGAGCACCGGCAGCTGCTTGAGCGCGGCGAAGTTCATGGTCTCGTGAAACACGCCTTCTTCCGTCGCGCCGTCGCCGAAGAAACAAACGACAATACGGTCCGATTTTGCGCTCTTGAGCGCGAAGGCATAGCCGGCCGCTTGCGGAATGGTGGTGCCGACGACCGCCGACGTTCCCATCATGCCGGCGGCAGCGTCGATCAGATGCATCGAGCCGGATTTTCCGCCACCGCATCCCGTTGCCTTGCCATAGAGCTCGGCCACCATGCGCTTCATGTCACCGCCTTTGGCGAGATAGGCCGCATGGCCACGATAGGTCGCAAACAGGACATCGTCGGCGCGCAAAACATCGCACACACCGACCGACGCCGCCTCCTGCCCAATCGACAAGTGGACGGGGCTCTTGATCTTGTCCGTCGGATAAAGCCGCTCGATTTCTTCCTCAACGCGCCGGATGCGCAGCATCGCACCGTAAAGGCGGGCGACGTCGCGTACGGGCAATGGCGTGTCGGTCAGGTGCCGCATTTGTTCGTTCATGGCAGCGATCGCGGCCCTCTCAGTACGGAAAAGCCAAGGAAATTCGTGATAAGTCCGTCCAGGACCTGAGAAAAACGCTTACCATGAGTAGCCGTGGCGGGGCAACATTCAGGAGCCACGGCCCTGAATGCGGTTACGATGCGGCGTCAGGCGGACTGACTGTACCGCTGGAACGCCTCGTCGATATCGCCGAAGAAGACTGTGCGTCCTTTCGCCAGCAATATCGCTTTCGTGCAGATCTTGCGGCACAGCTCGACCGAGTGCGACGCAAGGACAATGATCCGGGCCGTGCCCAGAAAGCGTTCGATTCTTTCCTGGGCTTGGCGCTGAAAATGTTCGTCGCCCGCGCCGATGCCCTCGTCGACAAGCAATATATCGGGCGAGTGAGCAGTGCCCATGGCGAACGCGAGACGCGCCTGCATGCCCGCGGAGTAGATCCGCACCGGCAGCGAAAGATATTCGCCGAGTTCGGTGAACTCCTCGATGTCGCGGACGAAGTCCGGCATTTTCTCTTTCGGCCAATGGTAGAGATTGGCAATCAGCCGAATGTTCTCGTAGCCGGTGGCATCGTTATTCAGCAGCATGCTGTTGCCAAGCATGGCATAGACTTTGCCCATTACACCGATGCTGCCGCTGGTTGGCGCATAAATTCCGGCAAGTACGCGCAACAGCGTCGTCTTGCCGGCGCCGTTAGATCCGATCACGCAGACGCGGTCGCCATCGGCGAGCTCAAGACTCACGTCGGTCAACGCATGGATGATCATGGTGCTGCCGGCGTGGCTGACCGCCTGGGTGCCGACCTTGGCGCGGCCAAATGAAGGCAGCCGCAACAACCGAAGAGAATGGCTGTCATAGATCGGCAGCTGGACGCCGGCATTTTTAAGAGAAATGTGGCTCATAGGAAGAATGCCAGCCGGCGGCGCATGCGGTAGTAGGTAAACGCCGCGATAAGAAAACAAACAAACGTCGTACCGACCGCTACCAGATAAATCTGCGCGGACGGCACCTCGCCCAGCAACGGCATGCGGACGACCTGGATAAAATTAAACAGGATGTTGTAGTCGACGATGAATTTCCGGTGCGCGTCGATCTGCTGATAATTCCAGAATACCGGCGTCACAAGAAAAGCGAGCTGGAGAAGATTGCGTATGATCAATTCAAGATCGCGGTAGCGCGCGCAGACAAAGGCGAGAATGGTGACCACAAAGGTGCCGTTCAAGAAAAGAAGAAAGATTCCTGGAATTGCCAGCACGCTGACCCAGGTGAGCGGCACCAGTCCGAGCGCCAGGCCGACCAAATAAAGCGCGAGATGATGGGTGAAGATGATGAAGGCCTTGGACACCGTGCGGCCGACATAAAGGTCGATGCTGATGTTTGACGATAGAATCTGGCCGGTGTTTCGCACGAATGTGCTGCAGCCTTCGATCACCAGTGTGGAAATGGCCGACCAGATGATAATGCCCAGGCCGATGTAACCGATGAGATCCCAGATTTTTCCGCCGAACAGGCCCGACGTAACGACTGCCAACCCACACACCATGACCGCAACGTTGATGGTCTCCCATAGCGGGCCGATGCGCGAGCGGCGATACTGACACTTCGTGTCGAGCCATGCCCACGTGAAGCTCGTGCGCAGATTGACCATCGTGCGCACAAAAAGGCGCTGATGCAGGCCCTGCACGAACTCATCATTCATCGCGGCAGTGGCCGTGGGCGTATTCATCTGCTCAACCTGAACCGTCATTCTTCCTGAGTGAGGAAAGGTGTCATAGCGAAGCAATCCGGCGCATACAACGGGAATATATCCGGGCCACCAAAGACTTTCGCATGGACGAAGGCAGCAGGTGCATCGTGTCGCAGTCGGAATATTGCTTCGGCTACCTCAGCGCGGCCGCGATATTGCCGCCATCAACCGTGATCACCGCGCCCGTGGTCTTGCGCGCCATCGCGAGACTGACAAACGCCTGCGCAACATCCTCGGCCAGAACCTCGCGCCCCAGCAAATTGCCGGCAAGATATTCGCGCTCGCTCACGCCACGCGCTTTTGCACGTTGTTTGACCATCGTCCCGGTCAACAGGCCGGATTTTATGCGATCGGCATTGACCGCATTGGAGGTAATGCCTTCGTTTCCGTAATCGACCGCGTACTGCCGCATCAAGGCCAGGGTGGCGGCCTTGGGCAATCCATAAGGACCGAAGTTCGGACCCGGATTGATCGCCTGCTTCGAAACGTTGAACAACAACGCGCCGCCATTGCCTTGCCGAAGCATGATCGCCACGGCCGCTTGCGCGGCATATTGATGCCCAAAGAAATTCAGCTCAAAACTTTTGCGAAGCGTCGCGTCATCGACCTCGCCGATACGGCCTTGCCAGGCCGCACCCGCGTTAGACACCAGGATATCCAACCCGCCATAGGCTTTGACCACCGCGTTGAGCGCCGCGTCAACCGAGCGGCGATCGGTCACATCGCAGCCGACACCGAGACCACCCAATGCCTTCGCGGCCGATTTGGCGCGGACGGCATCCATGTCGAGCAATGCCACTTCCGCGCCCTGAGCACGCAGTGCCGCGGCAGTGGCAGCCCCGATTGTTCCGGCAGCTCCCGTAATGACCGCGACCTGACCTTGCAACGGCAACGGCTTGCGACCCGCGAGCTTGGCCTGCTCGAGCGACCAATATTCGATCTCGAACTGGTCGCGTTCTGAAATACTTTCGAAACGCCCGCCTTTTTCAGCGTCAGAAACTACCGACAGGCAGGTTTCGGCAATATCAGCGGCAATATGCGCATCCTTTGCACTTTCACCGAGGCCGAAAAGGCCGACACCTGGCACCAGGATGACGCGCGGCATTGGATCAAGCGATTGCTTCTTCGGTTTTGCAGCTGCGTTGTAACGCGCAAAATAGCGGCGATAGTTCACCTGGTACTTCTGGATCGCTTTCGCCGCAGCGGTGGAAAATTTGTCGAGCTTTGCGCGGTCCGGCACCGGCAAGACCAGAGGACGCGGCTTGGTGCGGATAACGTGATCGGGCGTGACCGGGCCTTGCTGGCTGTAGCGGGCTATGTCGCGCCCATTGACATAGCCGAGCACTCTTTCATTCACCCGATGCTCGAGCACGAAGCGCTTCCAGTGCGCTTCGTTGCGGTCGAGCGGAATAGCCACCAGGCCGCGCAAAACAGGCGCGATCTCCGCCGCGGTCGCGATCGTGCGCGGAAGCCCCACTGAACCCGGCCTCCGGCGGCGTTCACTGCGCAGCTTTCGTTCGGCCAGGCTCACCAGCTTGATCATTCGCTCATAGGCTTCCTGCGCACTGCCGCCAAAGGTAAAAATCCCATGCTTGTGCAGGATCATGCCCTCACAATCAGGATTTTCCTCAAATATCTCCTTGGCTTTAAGCGCGAGCGCAAAGCCCGGCATGACATAGGGCACGATGGCTACGCGTGACCCAAACACCTTCCCGCATAAGGCAACGCCATCCGGACGATCGCATAGCGCCAAAATGGCATTGGCATGAGTGTGGTCGATGAATTTGTGCGGGATGAAAGCGTGCAACAGCGTTTCAACGGACGGCGTTGGCGCGCGGCTGTCGATCAAATTGGCGCGCTGAATAGCCACCATGTTCTCATCGCTCAGCGCCTTGAGTCGCACGAGCTTGAGAAGTGGCGCGATACGGACAGCCGGCAAGCCTGGCGGTTCGATGGTCGCCATGTCCCAGCCGGAACCCTTCACGCACAGGACATTGGCAATTTCGCCGGCCGCGTCGCGGATCGTGGTCTTGACCGAAGTGTTGCCGCCCCCGTGCTGCACGAGGCGCGGCTCGCCGCCGAGCAAGCGGGTCGTATAGGTACGTAGAGCTACGTCTTCATTGATGCCCTGCGCTGCGTAACGTTTGACCGCCATTCGCGCATCGCGTTCAGACCACAAATTACGCATGAGCCTTGCCTCTGCCCGACGGCGCGAGATCTGAAAACAGCTGGCGCAATCCTTCCTTCGATGCAGGACAGGCGCCCCGCTCCGTCACCAGCGCGGTGACGAGGTGGGCCGGCGTCACGTCGAACGCGTAATTGGCCATCGGACTGGACTCAGGGGCTATCTCGACCTGCACGATCGTGCCGTCCGCCAGCCGGCCGGTGATGTGCGACAGCTCCGTGCCGTCGCGCTGTTCGATCGGAATTGACTTCACGCCGTTGTCCAGATGCCAGTCAATTGATGGTGACGGCAAAGCGACGTAAAACGGAACGTCGTTATCTTTCGCCGCCAGCGCCTTCAGATAAGTACCGATCTTGTTGCAGACGTCGCCGCTTGCGGTCGTACGATCCGTTCCAACGATCGCCAGGTCAACCAATCCATGCTGCATCAGATGGCCGCCGACATTGTCGGCAATCACTGTATGCGCAACGCCGTGCTGGCCCAGCTCCCAGGCCGTCAGACTCATGCCCTGGTTGCGCGGGCGGGTCTCATCGACCCAAACATGAACCGGGATGCCGCTGTCATGGGCTTTGTAAATCGGCGCCAGCGCAGTGCCCCGGTCGACGGTTGCGAGCCAACCCGCATTGCAGTGCGTCAGAACGTTGACCGGGTCGCCGCCTTTTTTTGCGGCTGCCGCACGCAAAAACTGGGCGCCGTGATCGCCGATGGCCGTATTCATCGCAACATCGTCTTCGCAAATCTGGGCCGCACGCGAATAGGCAGCATTGACCCGCAATTCGCGCGGCTGATTGCGCAGATGCGACCGCATCGCGTCGAGCGCGTGCCGCAAATTGATCGCCGTTGGCCGGCTTGCCAACAGCGCATCATACGCAATGTCCAGTGCCTCGTCGGAGGGGTCGGCGGCCATCGCCAGGCATATGCCGTAAGCGGCTGCGGCACCGATGAGCGGCGCTCCCCGCACCTGCATTGTCCTGATCGCCGTCACGGCATCGCCAACGTCGCGCAGGCTGGCAATCGCGAACTTATGCGGCAACAAAGTCTGGTCGATGATCTCGACGGTCCGCTGGTCGCTTGCGACCCAGATCGTGCGATAGGGCTTGCCGTTCACGAGCATGAACGCGGTTATAAGATCAATGCCACGTCAGTCAATCGGCGACGACGGCCGCTCGCCGTGGCTACGAACCGGATGAAACGAACCAGAACGCGCACCCTTGAAAGCGCGCCTTGTAGTGATCGAGAAATGACCGAATAGCGGCAAAATCGGTGGAATACGTCTCATCGTTCGTGACGAGAAACGCCGGAAGCTCAACGCGCGCGCTGTCTCCGAGGCCCAGCAGATAGGCCGCTAGCAGGTACTGTTCATTGTAGAACCGGCGCCGCCAGACCTCCGGATAGTCAAACGGGAGAAAAATATCATAAATCCCTACGAGGACGCCGGGCGGCAAGGCGGGTAACAAGTCAAGAAAAACCGCAGTGACGTCCGAACCCTGAAAACAATGGTGACTGTTATCGATAAAGACAACGTCGCCGGTCTGGATAGAGCTGTAATGCTCGGGCGTAACCTTTTCGAATGGTGCGCGGATCATGGTGTCGCACAGCGCGTCGATCTCCGCGCGAGGCTTTGGGTCCACCGAAATAATCCGCGTACCGAGTCCCAAGGCATTGATGGCGTGTCGCGCCACAATTGTTGAATGACCCGATCCGACTTCAAAATAGGTCCGCGGCTTCTGTCGCGCGATAAATGACATCAGAGCGATGGCATCGACCGGTGGAAACCACAGATTAGCCCAGAAGTTCGGCGCGATCGTTTCTGCCGTGGGGAGAACCGCGGTCATTCCCGCAATAGAGGAACGAAAGGTCGCGCGTTGGCGATCGAGCAGCGCCGTGAGTGCAGCGTTGCCGTTACGCCAACGCGGCGCGGGATTGAGCGGATAATCCACGATGACGACACGGTCGTTAAATAAACGGCGCACCGTATCGCGCTTCAGCAGACTGCAAGCCAATCTCGAAAACATTCATTGAGCCTAGCTGACCGCTTTGGGTTCGTTCAATGGGCAAGTCCTAACATTGATTCTGTTTTACTTCCGCTCGCGACTTTAGTGCCATTCCCCCGGCAGCCCCGACGCCAATGACGTAGACCCAGCCTTGCACGAAATCGAACAAGTGTGAATTGAACAGTGAACCGACGATGTTCTGCGTGACGATGACGAAGCCGATCCATTCGGCCAGGCCACCGCCGCGAAACAGCACCAGGTGTGCGATCCACATGGCCCACAATACTGCCACGCCGATGAGACCAAGCTGAATCGCGACAGCGAAGGTTTGGTTGTGCGGATTGGCAGCAACGACGCCGGCCGTACCGGTTTGTCCGGCTGCGGCCTTTTCAAACAAAGCATTGATCGAGCCGGTGCCGTGTCCGATCAACGGTGCTTGTCGGACGAACGCAATAGATTTTGTCCAAAACGAGATACGCTCGCCAGAAGACGTCCGCTCATTGGTTGCTTCGTATTTCTGCACTTCAGCCCATAGAGCTTCCGTCCGCATGCGCAGGTAGGGCGAAGACATCCAGCCAACACCGCAAATCAGCATTGCGCAGCCAAAGACAACGATAGCGCTTCTGCGTTGCAATTTTTTGAGCGCAAACAAGATTAACAATATCGCGGCGACGACCAAGGCCGTCCGACCGGTCGACGCGTATAGAATATTGGCAAGCATTGCGAGGATTATTGCGATAGAACCGAACGCCCATTGCCAACGTCGTTTCTCGATCGCATCGCTTGCCAGAAACATCAGACCAAAGATGCAAGTGACGAATTCACCGCTTTGGGTCGCGGCATTTTTCACCAGCACATTGTCGAAATGCAGCAGAGAAAGCGCCAGCGATGGTATCGCCATGACGATCGCCGTTACGATCAGCAATGCAATGCAAGAGAACAAATAACCGGCAAACACCCAATGGGCGTGGCCGGACCGGCGAAACTGGAGGAACAGCAGCGGTATGGCCAGCAGCTTTACAAATGAGTCGAGACCTTTCCAGCGCTCGAACAGCGTCACGTCAGCCCACAACATGCCGACAATCCCGAGGGCCACCAGCAAGACCGGTAACCCACCGGCCAGCGTCGCAAGCTCACGCCGAATATCAGTCCAACGAAGAGTTGGAATCAGCGCGAGCAGCCACAGCACCACAAAAATTGCAGTCGCGGAGGTCGACCAGGGAAGCGATACCGCAACAGCCACGACAATGCCGTCAGCGAGGAGCTCGAGCTTTGCGTTGATGGCGTTGTTTGTGATCACGGGTCCGGCCATCGCTAGTTCGCAGCCATAGTGGTTGTGGGCAAATCTTGGAGCGCGGACAGGCCCTGGCGCGCGCGAACGCGATCGCCGGTGATTACTTCGCCAAGCTTGACCTCATTTTCGACCAAATGTGAACGGTCGGCCTCCGCGTGCCACAAATAAATCACGCCGGTCGCGAATGTCCCGTCCTTGCGACGGACGCCCGCACGCATCAGGCGAACTATAATATCGGAATCTTCCTTGCCCCAGCCGCTGTAGGCGGCGTCGAATCCGTCAACACGGTCGAGATCGGTGCGCCAGATCGCAAGGTTGCACGAGCGTGCACCTTGCCACATCCGCTGACGAACCCTGCGCAACGGACCAAGAGGCAAATGCAGCAGTGCGGACAGGCGATTGATACCGCCGCGCCAACGTTCAGCGAGCCAGCGACCGGCGCTCCAGCTTTCGGGTGAAAGATTGCCTTTCAACACCCTGGCCGTGAGGTCGGACGACAGCAAAACGCGGTTGCCGGTCACAAACCATCCAGGCTCGGCCAACCGACGATGAGCGGCGATGAAATCCGGGCGGACGATGCAGTCACCATCCAGGAAAATACAAAATGCGCCGCGCACTGCCAGGATCGCGCGGTTGCGAATTTCGGCGGCACGGAATCCGCGGTCGGCGTGCCAGACGTGCTCCAGACGGCGACCGAATTTCGCCTTCCAGCTGTCGACCAGCCCGGCGGTGCCTGGAGCAGACCCGTCGTCGGCCACGATGACCTCGAAATTTTCGTCGATCTGCCCCGCAAGCGACCGCAATACCGCGTCGAGCGCGTCCTCGCGATTGTAAGTCGTAACAATGACGGAGATCAGCTCGGCCACGGATGCCCTCTCGAACAGGCTTTAGCCGATGTCGCACGCGCCGACAAATCCCTAGGGTCCGCGCATACCAAAATGGTAACTTGCCCCCGACTCCCAGACGTCAATAGGCATCCCCCGGCATGCAAAAAATATCAGCTTATATTCTCACATTTAACGAGGCCGAAAAAATCGAGGCCGCCGTATCCAGTGTGTTGTGGGCAGATGAGGTCGTCGTTGTGGATTCGTTCAGTGTCGATCGAACCGCACAGATCGCACGATCGCTCGGCGCGCGCGTCGTGGACGTTCAGTTCAAGGGCTTCGGCGACCTGCGCAATCGCGCGATCGAGGCCTGCAATTTTGACTGGATCTTCAGCCTCGACGCCGACGAACGCTGTACTGAAGAAGTACGCGATGAAATCCTCGCGCTGCTCGCCAGTACGCCGCCCCATGAAATCTACATGGTGCCGCGGCGCAGTTACATGATGGGACGCTGGATCCGAGGCTCGGGCTGGTATCCGAACTTCCGTCAACCTCAACTCTTCCGCAAAGGAAGCATCCGCTACACCCTCGAACCCGTACACGAAGGCTTTGAGGTCGTCGGTGGCCGTTCAGTCGGCACCCTGCGGAATGCGGTCTGGCAGTTTCCCTTCCGCAATCTGGAGGAAGTTATCAACAAGATGAATCGGTACTCCACGCTCGGGGCGACGAAACTCGCCAGCAAGCGTGTGTCGATGGCCAGCGCATTCGGCCACGCCGTCTGGTCCTTCATCAAGCACTACATTTTCAAGTTGGGATTCATCGACGGCTGGGCCGGCTTCGTCATCGCCTTCGGAAATTTCGAAGGCACATTTTACCGCTATGCAAAGCGGTATGAAGCGACACAAGCGTGGCAGCCCCCACCCAGCAAGCCGATCAAACGCGCTTCTTAGTGCGCACCCTTCGGTGCACGTGTGCGTTCAACCATCGCGCTCGTCGAATGGCCAGGAACGAGTTCGATCAAGACCACTTCGCCGCCAAGCGCCTCAACGATTTCGCGGCCAACTACTTGGTCGCGGCTATAATCGGCACCCTTAACAAGAATAAGGGGCTTCACACGGGCAATTAACTTTTCCGGCGTGTCCTCATCAAACACCGCGATAAGGTCGACCGCTTCGAGCGCCGCCAAAACTTCGGCCCGCGCTTGCACCGGCTGAACCGGACGGCCCGCGCCCTTCAAGCGCATGACCGATGCGTCACCGTTCAAGCCGACCACAAGGCGGTCGCAAGCCGCACGCGCGCCAGCCAGCAGCTTGACGTGGCCCGGGTGCAACAGATCAAAGCACCCATTGGTAAAGCCCACGCGAAGACCTTGCTTGCGCCACTCCGCCAGCTGGTCGTCAAGCAAGGCCCAATCAAAAACAATCTTTTCCTGCGGCGCCAGCGTTGACGACGGCAAGATGCGCGCGCGCAGCTCGGCAACGGACGCGGTTGCGGTACCGCGTTTTCCGACCACGACGGCAGCAGCGGCATTTGCGGCACGCATCGCAGATTCAAAGTCCGCACCCATCGCCAGCATGGCGGACAGCACCGCCACAACCGTATCACCAGCGCCGGACACATCGCGGACGCGCACGGGATAGGCCGGAACATGAACCGGAGCACCCTCGGCCGCCAACGTCATGCCCGCTTCGCTCCTTGTCACCAGAACAGCTTTGGCGCCCAGTTCACCGCGGAGCCGAGCCGCTGCCTCGGCGATTTCCTCATCGGTTTGCGCGAGGCTGTGCGTAGCATCGGCGAGCTCCTGCCGATTGGGAGTGACAAGCGTCGCACCGCGATAAATGCTGTAGTCTCGCCCTTTCGGGTCGACCACCACCGGCTTGCCGCGCTCGTTGGCGGCGGCAATGACGGCGCGCGTCACGCGCGGGGTCAGGGCACCCTTGGCATAGTCGGATAGAACAACCGCACCGACACGCGGCATTGCCTTAACGACGTGCCCGATCAGCGCGTCTTCGCTACCAGAATCGATGGCTGAAGCCATTTCCCAATCGGCGCGCAGCAGATGTGTCGAGTGATGCTCCGATACGAAGCGAACCTTGCGGGTAGTTTGCCGCGTTCCGTCGACGACCAGATGAAATTCAATTGATGGATGCGTGCTGAGCGCCTTGGTCAATGAACCTCCGGCCTCGTCATCGCCGACCACGCCGATGAAGATGCAGCGCGCCCCAAGCGCGACCAGGTTGCGCGCAACATTTCCGGCGCCACCGATCATCAGCTCAGTACGCTTTACGGCAATGACCGGCGTCGGCGCTTCCGGCGAGATGCGCGAGACATCCCCGTAGACGAACTCATCCAGCATCAGATCGCCGATGCAGAGCACGGTCTGCTCGGAAAGTACCGCCAAATGCTTGTCAAAATCGTACATGGCGCTACCGATACCGGTCTTCGCGGTCGAGATAGCCGCACACGTATTGACCGACGGCAGCCTCGAGCGGCGTGAACCCGCCATTATAACCGGCGCGGCGCAAATTCTCGATCCGCGCCTGCGTGAAATACTGATACTGACCGCGGATAGCGTCGGGCATGTCGATATATTCGATATTCGCTGGCCGGCGAAGCGCCTTGAACATTGCGCCGATCATATCACGGAAGCTTTCCGCCTTGCCGGTACCAACATTGAAGATGCCATTGACGCTCGACGCATCCAGAAGCCAGCGCAGCACGGACACGGCATCATCCACGTAGACGAAATCACGCCGCTGATCTCCGTCGGCAACGCCCTCACGATTGGATTTGAATAGCTTCACCGGCTCGCCCGCCTTGGCGCCATCGAAAACCTTGGCCAGCACGCTCGCCATATGGCCTTTGTGATACTCGTTCGGACCGTACACGTTAAAGAACTTCAAACCAGCCCAATGCGGCGGCATTTTTTCTTTTTTCATGTGGCGTTCTACCAACGCAAGGTCGAACAAATGCTTGCTCCAGCCATAAAGATTTATTGGCTTCAGTTTGCGGAGAGACTCGAGAGACCAGTCGTCATCAAAGCCCTGATTGCCATCGCCGTAGGTCGCAGCCGACGAGGCATAGATGAAGGGCGTGCGCGTTGTGCTGCACCAGTCGAGCAAACGCATCGACAGCCGAAAATTGTTTTCCATCACAAGGTCGCCATCGGTGGCTGTAGTGTCGGAAATCGCCCCCATGTGGATGACGGCATCGAGTTTGCGGCCATCGAGCCACGGCATCAGTTCGGCTGGCGGCAGCAGGTCGGCAATCTGATGCTTGGCAAGGTTGCGCCATTTGGCGTCGCCTTGGCCAAGCAGATCACTCACCGCGACGTCGGTCGTTCCCGCCTCATTGAGGCTGGCGACAACATTCGACCCAATAAAACCGGCCCCGCCGGTGACCAAGAACATCCCTGCCCCTCGCGCCTCTGGCTTGGCGCAACCTTTGCCCCAGACCGGTCAAAGGCGCAACGATAGGCCGCTATTCGTCCGCATTTGGCGCAGGACGCGGTAAAAATTGCGGCTGGACACTCCGCCATAGCGCAGGCTAACCGCTGTCCGGCGGGGCAGAAACAGGTGGCAGGCTGATGGGGCAGCCACAAATAATGAACAGCGATTTAACCTACGCGGGTAGACCCATTCTGATCATCCCCTACGTCTGGATCGGGGATTTCGTGCGTTGCCATTCGGTCGTGAAGCTTCTGCGCGCCGAGGCGCCCGAGCGGCCGGTTGATGTCGTCAGCAGCACACTTTGCGCTCCGCTTGCCGACTACATGCCCGGCGTCCGGCGCGCCATCGTTGCGGATCTGCCACGCGGGCGCTTGGGGCTCCCACTCCAATGGAAACTCGCGGACCTGTTGCGCCAAGCCGATTATGGGCAAGCGCTCGTGATGTCACGCAAGTGGAAGGCAGCATTCGCACCATGGCTTGCGGGCATTCCCGTCCGCACGGGTTTTGCCGGCGAGTTTCGTTTCGGTCTCCTGAATGATGTGCGGTTCGGCGAGCGCCAGCTGCGGCGCATGATTGATCGAATGGGTGCTTTGGCCCTTCCGAAAGACGCGCCACTTCCGGACGAGTGGCCATTACCGGAATTGAAAGTACCGCTTCAGGATTTGGAATCGTGGCGTAAACAGCGAGGCCTCGCAAACGAAGCCCGCCCGATCATTACCCTCGCGCCCGGCGCGGTCGGCGCCGGCAAAGCGTGGCCAGTCGGTCACTATGCCGAGCTGGCGCGTGCCCTCGCAAAAGACGGCGCAACAGTCTGGGTCGTCGGTGGCCCGAGCGAAACGCCGTTGGCAGCGCGTATCGTGGCAACAGGGGGCGAGCACATCCGCGACCTCACGAGTGACGACCTGCGCAATGCAATTTTTGCGCTCGCCGCCGCCGACGTCTCAGTCACCAACGATTCCGGTTTGATGCATGTCTCCGCCGCGCTCGCCACACCGACAGTCGCCATTTTTGGCCCGACCAGCCCCTGGCATTGGAAACCACTTAATCCCGTCGCCGCAATCCTCGAACCACCAGGCGACGACAGCGCGCGCGCACGCGCACGTAACGAGGGCAATGACGCCGTGCGCCATCACCGCACCGAGGATGTGACTGTCGCAACGGTGCTTGCGGCCGTACGGCGCGTGCTCGTGGAATCAAAAAATGGCCGGTAATAACCGACTAATCCGGCCGATATGCCGGGCCCGTTAACGAATTTGATGCGGCAAACCTGACGCAAAGCCCTTTCCGTGCTATCAAAACGGCCATGGCCACACCGAAACCAGCCCAGATGACCAGCGACCGCGCGCACGCCGCAATCGCGTCAGCCTTGCGCACGCTTGAGGCCGAAGGCAGCGGAGTCGATGCACTCGCCGCCGCATTAAAGGACGGTCTCGGCACCGCGTTCTCCGCTGCGATCGAGCTCATCCGGGCCGCCAAAGGCCGTGTTATCGTGACTGGCATGGGTAAATCGGGCCACGTCGCGCGCAAGATTGCGTCGACTTTTGCCTCGACGGGTACACCGGCATTTTTCGTGCATCCGAGCGAAGCCAGTCACGGCGATCTGGGCATGATCGCGAATGATGATGTCATCCTGGCGCTTTCGTGGTCCGGTGAAACGGCGGAACTGAAAAATATCACCGATTACTCGCGCCGCTACGGCATCAAGTTGATCGCAATGACCGCAATACCGGAAAGCGCGCTCGCCAAACTATCGGACATCGTGTTGACGTTGCCGCAAGCGCGTGAAGCCTGCCCGCACAATCTTGCACCGACGACGTCATCGCTGATGCAACTTGCCCTCGGCGACGCTTTGGCAATTGCGCTTCTGGAGAGTCACGGATTCACAGCGGTCGATTTTGGTCTCCTGCATCCTGGTGGCAAACTCGGAACCCTGCTGAAAACCGTCCGCGACGTTATGCACACAGGCCCGACGATGCCGCTCGCACAACTTGGTACCCGCATGTCCGAGGCGATCCTCGAAATGACGGCCAGAGGTTTCGGGTGTGTCGGCATTACCGATGCACGCGGACTGTTGGTGGGAATCATCACGGACGGCGACCTACGGCGCCATATGCGCAATAATTTGCTTGATGCCCGGGTTGACGATGTCATGACCCGCGGGCCGAAGACGGTGCGGCCGGACCAGTTGCTCAGCGAGACACTCGACATTCTTAATTCGACGAAGGTCACTGCGCTGTTTGCCGTCGAATCCGGAAAGCCGGTGGGTGTTGTGCACGTCCACGACCTGCTGCGCGTGGGCGCGGCCTGACAATCAAATTGGCCGGGTGATTTTCGCGACCGCGTCGACAACCGCATCGATAGACGGCGGTGCGCCAGCAGCACCAAGTACCGCCAGCCTGCCATTTCCGACCGGCCCGGTCAGGCCAGGATTGCTGCCGGTGAAGATAGCAACGAGCGGAACCCCGAACGCAGCAGCGAGATGCATAAGCCCGGTATCTACGCCGACAACATATTGTGCGCCTGCGATCAGCCTTGCCACCTGATCAAGCGGCGCCCGCTCGGGAACGCTGGCATTCTGCACGCTAGCGGCGACGCGTTCGCTGCGCGCCCGCTCGAGGTCGCTTCCCCAAGGCAGCACCAGTTTTGTTTCCTGGCCAAGTGTCTTTCCAAGCGCCTTGCCGAGAGCGATCCAATGCGCTTCTGGCCACTGCTTTTCAATCCGCGCGGTCGCGTGCAAGAGCACCGCATATTGCGACGCGCCACTCGTAACCCGCGCGCGGTCTAGACCAAATTCCGGAGCTCCTTGTGGGGTATAACCAAGCGAGAGTCCGCTCAAAATCCGATTGCGCTCGACCGCGTGAAGCTCGCGGCTGACGCGATGGCGAACGTCGTAAAAAAAAGACGCCAGCGGCTCCCGGATGCTTGACGTGTCGTAACCGTGACGCCGGCCATGCGCCACGCGTGCAATGACAGCGGACCGCAACAGGCCCTGACTGTCGACAATATCGTCATAGTCGCGTGCGCGGATTTCCCGAAGGTTCTTGTTTATTTCCGCCACGGTCGCTGGCGCATATAGCGATTTTCGCCAGCGCCGCCACGCGACCGGAATAACCTCGCTCACCGCCGGATGCAGGCGCACCAGGGGCGCAAATGCCTCCTCCACAAGCCATGCGAATGTCGCATCGGGCCGCGCCTTTCGGGCATCGACCACAGCCGGCATGTGATGAATCACATCGCCAAGCGACGAAGTTTTGATAAATAGAATGTTGGCCATGACTCGCTTGCGGCACCCATATACCGGTCATTAAGCATGCCCGCCATAAGCATGTCACCGCGGCACGCGATCAGGGTGTGGTTTTTACGAACATTCGGCACATTTGCCGAGCCACGAGGGACATTGGGAATGACGATCCTGGTCACAGGCGGCGCCGGCTACATCGGCAGCCACATGGTGCACGAACTGACCGACGCGGGTGAACCCGTCGTTGTGCTCGACAATTTGTCGACCGGGTTTCGCTACCTGATACCGGCGGCCGTCCCTTTCGTCGCAGGCAGCACCGGAGATCGAACGTTAGTTGCCGAGATCATCGCCCGTCACAACATCACGTCCATAATTCATTTCGCAGCCTCGATCGTGGTACCTGAATCAGTTGCCGACCCGCTCGCCTATTATAGCAACAACACGATGAACACCTGCGCGCTCCTGGACGTCGCAATAAAGGCCGGGGTGCAGCACTTCATCTTCTCGTCGACCGCCGCGGTATACGGCGAGACGAGTGACGCCCCCGTTCGCGAGAACGCGCCGACCACACCAATTTCGCCCTACGGCACTGCAAAGCTGATGTCGGAAATCATGATTCACGACGCCGCCAAGGCACACGGCCTGCGTTTCGTGATCCTGCGCTATTTCAACGTCGCCGGTGCCGACCCCAAATTGCGTACGGGACAAGCGACACCGGCCGCGACCCATTTGATCAAGGTCGCTTGCGAGACGGCGGTTGGCAAGCGCCAGAAGATGAATGTATTCGGGACCGACTACCCGACGCCTGACGGCACCTGCATCCGCGACTACATTCATGTCAGCGATCTGGTGCAAGCTCATTCAGTTGCACTTGCCCATTTGCGCAGTGGTGGCGCGAGCGCGACCTTCAACTGCGGGTATGGACGCGGCTCTTCGGTGCTTGAAGTCATTAACGCCGTGCGCCGCGCCAGCGGCCGTGATTTTCCGGTAGAGATTTCCGGTCGCCGTCCCGGCGACGCGCCGGCGCTGGTCGCCAACGTCGATCGAATTCATGCGACACTGCCCTGGCGTCCGCGATTCCAGAATCTCGACACCATTGTCTCGCACGCGCTCGCGTGGGAAAAGCAGTTGGCCAATCGGCGCAAGAGCGCCGTGGCCTGACAAAGGGCGGAATCGGCGCCTTTTTGCCGCTAAGACAGTTTTTGGCTTGAAAATTTCTCTTGGCGCGGGCAAGGAAACGACCACTCCTGCCCGACATACCTATTTTAGCCCACAGAGGGCAGATGAACGACCATAGTTTGCAAGCGGCTGATGACGAGCGCTACAGCGCCTTTGCCCTGATCCGGCGATTGCTCACCGAACAGGGCCTGACGCATTGGCGCAAATATGTTCTTGCGTTCATCATGATGGCTGTGGCTGCCGGTTGCACCGCCTTCAGCGCCTACCTGATCGGCGATGTCATCAACCAGGCCTACGTAAATCGTAATTTACCGGGCATCATTACGCTCGGTTTTGTTACTGCAGCGCTTTTCGCTGCAAAAGGCATTGCGACCTACGGCCACAGCGTCATGCTTTCTCGCATTGGCAACCGCATCGTTGCCGATAATCAGCGCGCGGTTTTTGCCAAGTTGCTCAATGAAGGTCTCAGCTTCTTCTCCGATCGGCACTCGACCGAATTTATTGCACGCCTTTCAACTGGCGCTGCATCGGCGACCCAGGTCATTAATCTGCTCATCACATCGGTTGGCCGCGACTTGTTGTCATTGATCGGTCTGATCATCGTGATGGTGGTGCAGGACCCGCTGATGTCTTTTTTCAGCTTCGTGGTTGCGCCGCCGGCCTTTTTCATATTGCGCAAGCTGGTACGTCGAATCTACACGATCGCCCGCACGCAATTTCATGGCAGCACCCGCATCATCGAGACGCTGCAGGAAACACTGCAAGGCATCCGGATTGTGAAGGCGTTTACACTCGAAGACATCATGCGGGAGCGTTTTGACCGGAACGTCGCCGCGGTCGAGCATGAAGCCAACAAGATGGCGCGTGTGTCCAACCGCGCCAGCCCGTTGATGGAAACGCTTGGCGGCTGCGCTATCGCCATTGCCATCACTTACGGCGGCTATCGTGTGATCGAGACAGGCGCGACACCCGGTCAGTTCTTCTCGTTTATTACTGCCTTTTTGCTGGCCTACGAGCCTGCCAAGCGGCTGGCGCGTCTTAATATCGAACTTAACAGCGCGCTGGTCGGCGTGCGGATCCTATTTGAGATCATCGATAGCCCGCCAAGTGAACCGTCGGACGACAACAAACCGGCCCTGCAGATCAAGACAGCCCGTCTGGAATTCAATGACGTGTACTTCGCGTATCGCACCGAAGAGGCAGTCCTCCACGGCATGTCGTTCGTGGCAGAACCGGGCAAGATGACTGCGCTGGTCGGACCTTCCGGCGGCGGCAAGTCGACCATATTCAACCTATTGATGCGATTTTATGAAGCCGAGCGCGGCAATATCATCATTGATGAGCAGGATATTGCGCATACGTCGCGCCGATCGCTGCGTCAGCACGTCGGTTATGTCGGACAGGACGTGTTCCTGTTCCGCGGCACCATTCGCGAGAACATTGAGTTCGGAAAGCCGGGCGCCAGCGAGGATGAAATCGTTGCCGCCGCCAAAGCCGCATATGCTCACGATTTCATCATGTCGTTTCCGCGTGGATATGAGACGCCGGTCGGCGAGCACGGCTTGCAGCTGTCCGGTGGGCAGCGTCAGCGAGTGGCCATTGCCCGCGCACTGATCAAGAATGCGCCGATCATATTGCTCGACGAAGCCACAGCCGCCCTGGACTCCGAATCTGAATTGCAGGTGCGCGAGGCCATGGAGCGTCTCTGCCAGGGACGCACTACCCTTGCGATCGCGCACCGGCTGCATACCGTCTCACACGCAGACCGTATCTACGTCGTGGAAGACGGCTGCGCGGTTGAATCCGGTCGTCATGACGAATTGCTGCGCAAGGGCGGCCGTTATGCATCGTTCTATCGCCTGCAGCTCAAGGAACAGGAAGCCCGCAGCCCGATTGCGGCAGTCGCTACCTCGTAAAGCGCACGCGGTTGACGGCTACGCATTACACCTGATACGCACAGCCAACTTTCGTCCGGCCGCACTATCGCGAAACCGGGCCCTCCTTCATCCACAACGATACCGAACGGCCAAACCATCATGACCGACAGTCGCTACGTCATCCCGCCCGCCCCGCAAGCTGCCATCGCAGTGGCCGGCTCCGATAAGGTTTTTCCGGTTCGTCGGATCTGGTGCGTCGGCCGCAATTACATCGAGCACATTCGCGAGATGGGGCAGGATGAACGACTGCCGCCCTTCTATTTTGCCAAGCCTGCAGATGCGATCGTTCCGGACGGCGGCACGGTGCCCTATCCGTCGCTGACCAAGGACATGCACCATGAGGTTGAGTTGGTGGTCGCGCTGAAAAGCGGCGGTCGCAACATTCCGGTCGCCAAGGCTAATGACTGCATCTACGGCTACGCCGTCGGCATCGATCTCACGCGTCGCGACCTTCAGATCGCTTCGCGTGATCTGAAACGGCCGTGGGAAATCGGCAAGGCCTTTGACCATTCGGCGCCGTGTGGCGCACTGGTTCCGGCCAGCAAGATCGGCCACCCTGCCAAAGGCAAAATCACGCTGAAATGCAACGGCAAGCTCCGCCAGGACGGCGATCTTAATCAACTGATCTGGAACGTGCCTGAAATTATCTCCAATCTTTCGGAAATGGTTGCGCTGGAGCCGGGCGACATCATCATGACCGGTACGCCCTCGGGCGTCGCGGCAACCGTCGCCGGCGACAAGCTTGAATGCGAAGTCGAAGGCGTCGGCAAGCTGACAATCACCATCGGCCAGCCGCTGAAATAACGCTAAAGCCCGAGATATGCCTGCCGCACGCGGTCATCGCCGAGCAATGTGTCGCCTGACCCCGAAAGGGTAATTCGGCCATTCTCAAGCACGTAGGCGTGGCTCGCGAGCTTGAGCGACACGGCGACGTTCTGCTCCACCAGCACGCATGTCAGCCCCTCGCGATTGAGGTCGCGAACGCAGCGGAGCACGCTTTGCACGATAGCCGGCGCCAGCCCAAGCGACGGTTCATCAAACAGCACCAATTCCGGATCGCCCATCAGGCATCGACCAATGGCGAGCATCTGTTGTTCGCCGCCTGACAACGTGCCCGCCGCCTGTTGTCGGCGCTCGGCCAGCACCGGAAAAAGTGCGTAGACCTTTTGCAGGTTTTGCTCACGTGTGCTGCGCGCGCGCGGCAACATGGCCCCCATCGCCAGATTTTCCGCGATCGACAGCGAAGGAAACACCTGGCGGCCTTCGGCAACCTGCCCGATGCCGAGATCACAGACCTTGTGGCTCGGCCAACCGGCAATATCCAGGCCACGGAAAAACACGTGGCCGCGCGCGGGCTTGTGCATGCCAGCAATCGTGCGAATCAACGACGTCTTGCCGGCCCCATTGGCGCCGACAATGGCAACAATCGCGCCCTCTTCAATCTCGAGCGAAACGCCGTCAAGCGCGCGCGCATCGCCGTAAAACACATCGAGGCTGTCTACCTTTAACATCATGCGTTGATCGCCTCCGCGCCGAGGTAGCTGTCGATCACCGCGCGATCGCGGACTACCTCAGCCGGCACACCTTGTGCGATGGCCGCGCCGTGATGCATGACCAGCACCCGCGCGGCGAGCGCCATCACCGCGCGCATCACGTGCTCGATCAGCAGGATGGTGAGGCCCGTATCACGGTTGAGTTCCTTCAGAATCGTCACAATGCGATCGGTCTCGGTCGGGCGCAGCCCAGCCATCACTTCATCGAGCAGCAGTAATTTCGGATCAGTAGCGAACGCACGCGCCACTTCCAGCCGCTTGCGGTCGGGCAGCGTGAGCGACGAGGCACGTTGGGCGCGCTTGTCGTAAAGCTCAAGCCGACGCAGTACCTCGTGCGCATGTGCGCGCGCCGCAAGAACATCATGACGATGCAGCAGCGCCCCCACGATGACGTTGTCCTCGACAGAAAGCGCCGGAAATGGCCGTACAATCTGGAAGGTGCGACCAATGCCGCGTCGGCAAATTTGGTCCGGTGTGAGCCCCTCAATCCGCTCGTTCGCAAAGGTGATGGTCCCGCTGTCTGGCGCAAGCACTCCCGCAATCATGTTGAATAATGTCGTTTTGCCGGCGCCATTCGGCCCGATCACCGCGAAAATGCCGCCCTGCTCGATCTCGAAGCCGAGACGGTCGACCGCAACGAGACCGCGGAAGCGTTTGCTGACGCCGTCGAGTGACAGAAGCGCCGTCATTTCTTGCGCTCCATCAGGCCGATGCGCTGACTCAGCCACGGCCACACGCCGTCGGGCAACGCAGTAACCACCAGCAGGAGACAAATGCCGTAGAACACCTGTTTGGCGCCGGGCAGATCGATGCCGAGCGTAGCGAGCGCCGCGGTGAGTGTTTCCGCCAAACCCGTCAGGATAAACGCGCCGAGAATAGGCCCGAATAACGTGCCGACGCCGCCAACGATCGGCCCGAGGATAATTTCGATCGAACGCAAAATATGAAACACCTGCTCGGGAAATAAATTGTTGTAATAGAATGCGTAGACCACGCCGGCGAACGACGTCATTGCGGCGGAGATCACCACCGCCAGCATCTTATAATAGAAGGTGTCGATTCCGACCGAGCGCGCGGCTTCCTCGTCCTCGCGGATGGCCCGCCAGAAATAGCCAATGCGGCTTTGCAACAATGCGCGGCAAAGAAGCAAGGCAAGCACGGTCGCTGCCAGCAGGATGTAATAGAACATCACCGGATGGCCGCGCAGTCGCCAGAGATCGTTATGCGTATATTGCGTGACCGGCAGGAACAGGCCGCCCGAGCCTCCGGTCCATGGCAGATGATCCGCACCAACACGCGCGAATTCCGCAAATGCAATGGTGAGAATCGCGAAATAAACGCCGGCGACACGGAAACGGAACGCCAGAAATCCGATGATCGCACCCATCAGCGCCGCAAGGGGCAAAGCAGCAGCCAGCCCGAGCCACGGGCCGATACCGAAATGCACGAAGAGCGCCGCCGTCGTGTATGCGCCGAGCCCGACATACAGCGCGTGACCAAGCGACAATTGCCCGGCAAAACCCATCATGATGTTCCATGCTTGACCGATATAGGCGAAATACAGAATCAGGATCAGCACAGTGAGCAGGTAGTCGCTCGCAAAAAACGGCGCCAAAATCAGGACAGCCAGCAAAATCCCCAGCAAAGCCAAACCCCGGCGCGGCGCGCCACCAATCAGCCGCTCGATCATGCGGCCCTCTTGCCCATGATGCCCTGCGGGCGGAACAACAGCACCAGCACCAGAATCGCGAAGGCGAACATGCTTTTCGCCGATGGCGTGAACAGAAGCCCCGCCATTGCTTCCGTGAAGCCGATCAATACGCCGCCCAGCAATGCTCCCGGCATTGATCCAAGGCCGCCGGTGATGACGATGACGAAGGCGAGCAATGTGTAGGCTGGCCCGGCTGTCGGCGTGACATCGAAGATCAACAGCAACATGCAACCGGCGGCGCCGACGCATGCGGCGCCAAGACCGAACGTGAGCGCGTAAAGATGCTTGACGTCGAGCCCGACCACCAGCGCGCCAGTATAATTGTCAGCGCAGGCGCGGATTGCGGTGCCAAGCCGCGTATATTGGAAAAATCCGAACAACGAGCCTGCGACCGCGATTGCGGCGAGCGCCGCGTAGAGCTTGGTCGCGTCGATGATAAGCCGACCGAACTGGAAACTGTCATAACCATAGGAGGTCTGTACGTTGCGCGCATCGGGGCCGTAAACGATCAGCAGGACATTGACGATAATGATCGCGATAGCGACCAGCAGGAGAAACTGCATGTATTCTGGCCGGGTGACGAACGGATTGATCAACCGCGCCTGCAGTATGTAGCCGAACGCGAACATGACGGCGGCGATCGGCACCATCATGACGAGCGGGTCGAGGTGAAAGGCAGAAAAGAGCGTCACCGCGATATACATCGCGACGGTCATCATTTCGCCGTGCGCGAAATTGACCACACGCACGACGCCGAAGATCACGGACAGGCCGAGCGCCATCAGACCGTAGACAAGACCGGTCAATATCCCGCCGACGGCGACATTGAGATAGATATCTGCCGACACAAGATTTATCGTGTCAGGTGCGCTTGTCGTAGGGTTTCAACGGCCATTCCGGCTTGCCGTTAGCCGCTTCTTTTGGCGCGACCGTCAGCAGCTTGCCTTCACGATTCTGAATGGCACCGCCCAGGATCTTGTCGTTTTGACCCTTGGCATCGAACTGGATGCCCGGCCCGATGCTGACATTGTCTTTGATATTGGTTGTGCGCACCGCATCCGCGAGCGCCTTCGGATCAGTTGAGCCGGCGCGCTTGTAGGCGTCGGCGGCGACCAACAGCGCCTCGAAGGTGTAGACATGGTTGGTATTGAGATTGACACCTGGGTTCGCCTTGGCGAGTGCGGCCTCTAGTTGTTTAGACATCTTCTTGTTCGGGTCGTACCAGGGAACAAAGCTCAGCGGCCCATCGGACAGCTTGCCGAGCGTCTTGAGATACTGATCCTCGTACCAGCCCGGGCCCATGCTCAGGATCGCCATCGGCGTCCAGCGCTGCTTGACCAATTCGCGCGTGAGCAGAATGGCATCGTTAAGCCGGCTAACCATCAGCAATGCGTCGGCGCCGGTCGCCTTGGCTTTCGAGACTTCCACCGATAGATCGCGCGCCGCCGGATCATAGGCGATGGTCTCGACAATTTTGTACGGCATGTCGAACTTCGGCATCACCGCGCCGATGCCACCCTTCATCGCAGTGCCAAAGGTGTCGTTGACGTGCATGAACACTGCCGTTTTCGGCGCCGCGCCGGTTGCCGCGAACACCTCCTTCTGATCGACAAAGGCGTCGCGCAGGATCATGCCGGCGGTTGGAAAGTTGCGGAACACGAACTTGTAGCCCTGCTCGGTGATCGGCGGGGCAGCGGCGATGTTGATGACGAAAGGAACACCCTTTTGCTCAGCGACCTGGGCGATGGCCGAGGACTGGCCGGAGTCGAAGGCGCCAACCAGAAGCTGCGCGCCCTCGCCAATCAGCTTTTCTGCCCGTGCGCGGGCGACTTCAACATTCGTCTCAGTGTCGGCGTTCATGATCTGGAGAGGCGGCAGCCCGAGGTCCTTGAGAATCCCGGCCGCGATATCGACGCCGCGCTGACAATCCTGGCCGATACCGGCTTGATAGCCGGACTTTGGCAACAGCACGCCCACTTTCAGGGCCGCGCCCTGCGCGCGCGCAATATTGAACGGGGCGACCCCAGCGACGACGCTCGCGCCCAGGCCAGCGGTTACAGTGCGGCGCGTAACGCTCACGGTATGCAGTTTGCGGCTCATGGTTTCCTCCCTGTCGGCTCTCAGGCCGTTAGCGGCATGATGCCGGATTTTCGCATCGCTAAACAAGCCGTGACTAGGCCGTAAAAAGCCGTTCGACCGCTGCTGCGATGCGGAACAAACGATGGTCCAGACCGTTGCGCGCGATCAGCATGAGGCCGGTCGGCAGGCCGCCCTCGCGCGGAATCGGCAGTGAAATGGCGCAGAGATCGAAGAAATTCGCAATGACCGTGTTACGCAACAGCATCGCGTTCTTGCGGGCGAAATCGTCGGGCTGCGCCACCTCCTGGATGGTCGGCGCAACCAGCGGCGTGGTTGGCATGGCCAGTACGTCGAGGTCGGCCAGGCGCAGGTCCATGGCCCGGATCAGGCGCGCGCGTTGCCGCACCATGTCGATGTAGTCGGCGGCGCTGATGTTACGCGCTCGTTCGAGCCGCGCACGCACATTCGGGTCAATGGCGTCGGCGCGTCGCGACAGAAGATCGCGATGCACGGTGAAGGCTTCGGCGGGCTGCACGCCGCCTTTGCTGTTGACCTGCGCCATGTCGCCGAGAAGCGACAAGGTCTCTTCTGATATTTTGGCACCGGCCTGTTTCAGGCGGCCGATCGCGTCAGGAAAACGTTTCGCGACGGTCTCGTCGAGATTCTCCAGCGGGGCGCCCTGCACAACACCGATGCGCAGGCCTGCGAGCGGTGCCGGCTCGAGCGACACAAAGTTTTCGCCTGCCATCACGGAGTCAGCCTTGGCGCAGGCTTCGACCGAGCGCGCGATCGGTCCGATCGAGTTGATACTGTAGGACAACGGAAAAGCGCCGTCGGTTGGAATGCGCTGCCGGCTCGGCTTGTAGCCGACGATGCCGCAGAGCGAGCCGGGTATGCGGCACGAGCCGCCGGTGTCGGTGCCGATCGCGATCTCGCACATGCCGTCGGCAGCAGCCACGGCTGCGCCCGACGAAGAGCCGCCGGGAACGCGCTTGCGGTCGGCCGGATTTCCGGGCGTACCGAAATGCGGATTGGCGCCGATGCCCGAGTAGGCAAATTCGCTCATATTGGTCTTGGCGACGATCACCGCGCCAGCTGCGCGTAGCCGCCGCACCACCGGTGCGTCGACTGCGGCGGGTTTTGCTTCGTCAGCCAGCGCCTTGGAGCCCGCTCGAGTGACTTCACCGGCGACATCGAACAGATCCTTGATGGTCATGATCGTGCCGTCGAGCACGCCGAGCGAAATACCGGCCTTGGCGCGCGCATCGGCTGCTTCGGCTGCAGCGATCGCCTGCTCGCGATAAATCGTCAGACAGGCACGCACACCCTCGCCCTTCGGGTCCTCGATGCGGACGAGCGCTGCTGCAAGGCGCTCACGAGCGGAAATTGTTTTCATTTGTAATCCTGAGCGTTCGGACAAAGCGAGGTATATGCATAACCCGTGTCGTCATGTTTTGCACGGGCACTGCAGTCCCTAGCCTGATCCCGCATTTGGCCAGCTGGGAATTTTTTCAAAAAATGACCGCCGTATTTCATCCCCGCATTTATCAACAGCGTTTTCGCGGGTCTTGCCTCGCCGAACGACAGGCGTAGGCTTTCACGCAGGTCATCCATCTTCGGCTCTGCCGGACACGGATGGCCGCCATGGCCGAACGGGCGTGGGACGTGGGTGCTGCTTGCAGTACTTGTGGTCCATGGTTGCCGGTCCTGGCTCTCAGTAACTGGTACCAGCGTTGAGCTCACGCTCGCGCCGGAAATGGATCCGAGAGCTTGTAACGGGTGGACGACGGTCCGCCCGTTATGGCTTTTGGGGGGCTTTTGAGGCCTCGCCTACAGGCTGGCGCCGTCGAATTTCTTCACCTTGAACTGATCCACGTCGACGCCGTCGAGGCAGCGCACGTTGAGCATCACCATGTCCATGCCGCCCGGCCCCTTGCCATAGGCGTAGGACTCAATGCCGCAAGTCTTGCAGAATGGATGATGAACGGTGCGCTTGTTAAATTGGTAGTCCGTCATTTCGTTCTCGCCGGACAGCAGCTTGAAGTCGGACATTGCAACGGCGGAGAGTAGCGGCCCCAACCTGCGGCAGCGCGAACAGTTGCACGTGATCACTGCGTCGATGTCGGCCTGCGCTTCAAAGCGGATTTTTCCGCACTGGCAGCCGCCGGTATAGGTCTTTTTCATCGTGGGCTCCTGTGTGCGCGATCGTTGTGCAATATTGCTATCAAGTTACGTCGACTTTGAGCGTGCGCGAAATCGGTTTCGGTTGAACATAATAGGAAGTCGGCAGATCGCGAGATCGCCATTTGGCGCCTTCGCTGAACGGGGCGGTCTGTCGTGCCGGTATTTGCCATTGTGAGATGCGTCCAAGCCGATGACTTGACCTCCGGGTGCTCTACCTAGTTTAAACACAGCGCACGGGAAAGGGAGTACTTATGCCAGATCAGAAGACTGGGCTCGTCATCACGGCCCATCCGGGCGATTTTGTCTGGCGTGCAGGTGGCGCCATCGCGCTGCATGCCAAGCGCGGCTACAAGATGAAAATCGTCTGCATGTCCTATGGCGAACGCGGCGAAAGCCAGTTTGCCTGGAAGGAACCCGGTGCGACGCTTGCGAAAGTGAAAGCCGGCCGCAAGGACGAGGCCGAACGCGCCGCCGCCCTGCTCGGCGCCGAGATTGAATTCTTCGATTGCGGCGACTATCCACTCAAGCTCAACGAACAGCATTTCGACCGCATGGTCGACATCTACCGCGAGCTCAACCCATCTTTCGTGCTCACGCACGCGCTCGAGGACCCATACAATTTCGATCATCCGAATGCTGCCCATTTCGCGCAGGAAACACGCGTGGTCGCGCAGGCGATGGGTCACAAGCCCGGCGCCCAGTACAAATATTCGGCGCCACCGGTGTTCCTGTTCGAGCCGCACCAGCCGGAAATGTGCAACTACAAACCCAATCTCATTTTGAAAATCGACGAAGTATGGGAGACAAAATACAAGGCTTTCCAGATTCTCGCCGCGCAAAAGCATCTTTGGGCCTACTACGACCGGGTTGCGCTTAACCGCGGCATTCAAGGTAGCCGTAACACCGGCGTGCCGATGACCTATGGCGAGGCCTACCAACGCCTCTTCCCGACCGTCGAGGAGATCCTGAAATGAAGCCCGTGGTCGTCCGCAATATCAAACGCGCCGACAGCAATGCCATTGGTACCATGCAGGCGCTCGGCGTCTCCACCGTGCACGAAGCGCTCGGACGGTCCGGCCTGATGAAGCCCTACATGCGGCCGATCTGGGCCGGCGCGCAGATTGCCGGGCCCGCGGTCACCATTCTGGCGCAGCCCGGCGACAATTGGATGATCCATGTCGCGGTCGAGCAATGCCAGAAGGGCGACATCGTGGTGCTCGGCTGCACCACCGACAACACCGACGGCATGTTCGGTGAATTGCTGGCGACTTCGCTGCATGCGCGCGGCGTCAAGGGCCTGATCATCGACGCCGGCTGCCGCGACGTGAAGGCGCTGCACGAGATGGGCTTCCCGGTGTGGTCGCGGGCGATCTCGGCCAAGGGCACGGTGAAAGCCACGCTCGGCGCGGTCAACGTTCCGGTGGTGTGCGCCGGCGTCAACGTCGAGCCGGGCGACGTGGTGGTTGCCGACGACGACGGGGTCTGCGTCGTGCCAAAGAAGCTCGCTATCGAAGTCGCGGCCAAGGCGCAAAAGCGTTTTGACGATGAGGACGGCAAGCGCAAGAAGCTCGCCGCCGGCACGCTCGGCCTCGACATGTACAACATGCGCGAGCCGCTAGCGAAAGCAGGACTGACCTACGTAGACCGTCCAGAGGATGTCTGATTACCGACATACTTCACACGCGCGGCGATGAACAAACACTCATCTCGCTGTCGCGATATCACAACTCAATACGCAAGAGTCCAATCGAAATTTTCATGATCGCGTCGCGGCATTGGTGACTGTGCCTGTGACGATATCGCTTGTCGTAAAGCGGTCCTGATTTTCTGATATTTCGTGCGCGCGTTCGAAGATTAATTTAATGCGGCGACTTTATTGTGGCGCTGTTTGCAGCCACAGGGAGCAAGAACAATGCACAACGTGTTTTCATTTCTCAACGACGAGTCAGGCGGCACCGCGGTCGAATACGGACTGGTTGCCGTCGGCATCGCCACTGCCGTCCTCGCGGTTGTCAATTCGGTCGGTGGGGCGATCGATGAAAAGATGACGCTCATCTCCAGCAAGTTCGGCAACTGATCTGGATCGACTGGATGGTGGAAGCCGCCGGCAACGGCGGCTTTTACTGTTTTGGAGATAGCAACACGTCGCGGCGGAAAGACTGTGCAATCGCAACATTCCTTTTTGCGCGATGGGGTCGTGCGCGCACGACAAGCCTGCCAGTCCAGTAACCGCATACGGTATGGAGGCACCCCATGGCGCTGAACATGTCATGGGTGACGTGGCGCGACATGGCGCCGCGGCGTTCCACCGAACTCTGGGAACTCTTATCGGATTGGATAACGGCACGTTAATAACGTGACGCCCCAGCGCGGCCAGGTCGTGGGACACCACGCCAGAGACGCTGCAAACCTGATAGAAAGCACCATTATTTGCGGGCTTGGTCCGCGCACAGCCCGGCTTGCGGCGGCGGCGCCATCGGAAAGATTCATAAAAATTGAAACAATTCCATCGAGACTTTGCACGAACCGCCGAAGCTTCTTTTTAACGGGCCGACGGTACGTTGCTGCCGTCATCCATCTGGATGGCGTCTGCAGATTGAGTTTCAGCCACATGGAGGATGCGTGATGTCTAAGGTTTTTGCGTTTCTGAAGGACGAGTCCGGCGCGACCGCGATCGAATATGGTCTCATCGCTGCTGGTATTTCGGTCGTGATCATCGCGGCTGTTAATGCGATCGGCTCGAGCCTGAACGCCAAGTTCGACTACATCTCGAACCAGCTTAAATAATCGTCGCCTAAATCGTTCAATTTGGTTGAAGCCGCCGGCGACGGTGGCTTCTTCCTTTTTTGGGGGGTCGTATTGCGGCCCGCGGGCCCGGTCTGCCTGGCTAAACCGAAATTGCGGCCGGTCGGAATCTCAACGCCGCCATGATGCCGAGCACGAGGAAGGCGGCGAGCGCGACGCCCTGGGCGATCAGGAATGGCGGCTCGGACTGCGTCGGCGCCAGCGTCTGGAAGATCGAGATCTTTTGGAATGTCTGCACAATCAGCACGAACACGTTGAACCAGAGCGCGGTGACGGCGGTGGCGACATAGATCCAGCGCCAGGCTCCCGCAAGGTGCTTGCCGTAAAGCGCCAGCAGCGCAATCGCCAGAATGACCAGCGAGATGATTCCGACACCCAAGGCCGGCGTGAAGCCTTGAATGGGAAACATGAAGCCGGTCACGCTGGTGAGAATGGTGGTCGCCAGAAACAGCGCCGTCCAACCTGGCATCCTATGTGCGCCGAGCATCCCGAACAGAACAATCAGGCCACTCGCAATCGCGACCAGCGTAATCGCGACGTGCAGCAGCGTGAAATTATAAATTGACAGGCCGATGATCATGATGCGCCTCCGGTACAATGCCTGGAAGGGCCGGCGCGTTTACTGTTGCGCAGCAAAATGACAAAAACAATACGGTGGAGCCGCAACGGCCTAGCGGTTGGCAGCGCTCCAGGGAGCAACACGGCGTCCAATCCATTTCAGCATTGAGGTCAGCGAGACGCCCAGCACCATCAGCACGATCACCGGCACGAAGGTCTTGTCCATTTCGAACACGTTGGCGTAGCGGGTGATCATGAACCCGAGGCCGGAAATGGTGGTGTAGAACTCGGCAATGATCATGCCGATGAGCCCGCGGCCGATGGCGAGGCGCACGCCGGCGATAATGTAGGGCACCGCAAATGGCAGCAGCACGTCGCGCCACACCCGCCACTCGCTCGAACGGAACGAACGTGCCACTTCGAGCATGTTCTTGTCGCACTCACGCACGCCCTGATAAGTGTTGATCAGAACCGGGAACACCGCGAACAAGAACACGACGATGATCTTGGCCTTCAGGTAAATTCCAAACCAGAGCACCAGCAGCGGCACGACCGCCACCAACGGCATTGCGTAAAGCGCGTTGATCGGCAGATCGAGCGCCCAATCGAGCCAGCGTATGCGTGCCATTCCGATTCCCAGAGGGATGCCGACCAGAATGGCTATACTCAGGCCATAGATCATGACCTCGAGGCTTTGCCCGAGGAAATAAGGCAACTCACCGGACACGGTGGTCGTATAGAACGCTTCCGCAATCTTGGTGGGATAAGTGAAGAAAATCGGATTGATGAAGGGGCCGACGATTTGCCAGACGATCAGGATCACCGCAACGAAGCCGTAGCGGAACAGCGCCGGTCTGTCCCACCAGGGCGTCTTGACCACAGCCGGCGACGGCCGTGCGCCTTCTGCGACAGCGCCGGTGTGAACCTGATGGGCAACACTCATCGTGGTCTTTCCTTCACGGCTTTGCCGGCTCTTTAGTGCGACAGGCGCCGCCGTGCAAGGCGGCGCCCGCTTCAACGTTCAAACAGGACTAAAAGGCAGCCGTGGGGCAAACCGGGCCTTTCCATTCACCAACCTGCTCGATCGCTTTTTTCGCGAACGTCGTGTCGACGATCTCCTCGTATTTTGGGGTCTTGCCCTCTTTGATATTCCCGACTTTGGCCATCAGCTCGGCGGTAAAGTTGACGCGTTCCGGGCTTAATCCGCTGTTGGCATCCCAGATGCATTGCTGCACGAGAAAGTCGAAACTCTCCGAAAGAATCTTTTCCGGATAGCCGGTCTGCTTGACCAGGATCGGCATGATCTTCGCCTTGTCCGTATACATAATCCGGGTGGCCTCGATATTGGCGGTAACGACAGCCTGCACAGCAGCGTTCTTTTCTTTGATCGTCTTCTCGGTTGCGGACAGGAATGTGTAGAGCGTCTTCGGCTGCAATTCCCACATGCGTCCGATGGCGTGCAGGTCCGGAACCTTGCTCTTCGCCAGCATTTCCTGCTCGACGTGCAGGATCGCGGTATCGACCTGGTCGGCTACCAGCGCCGGCACGTCTTCGCTCGCGATGCTGACAAAGTTGACCTCCTTGGGATCGATCTTCGCTGCGCGCAGGACGGCGCGGCTGAGAAGGTCAGCAAAACCACCGGGCTCCTGGATGCCGATGCGCTTGCCCTTGAGATCTTCCATGGTCTTGATGTTGGCGCGCACGATCATCGATGCTTCGAATTTCGGCAGGTTGGCCGAGAGTGCCTTCACCTCGGCACCGTTGGAGCGGCCGATGATGGTCGGAGCGCCCGGCGTCAGACCGAAGTCGATGTTGCCCGCGAGCAGCGCGCGATAAACTTTCACGCCGTCGCCGAGCGAGACGATGTCCACGTCGAGACCGGCCTTCTTGTAGAGCCCAAGTTCCTTCGCGACGATGACCGGCATGTGGACGATATTGGGCGGCGACGTCGGTATTCCGATGACGATTTTCTGTTGCGCGCTGGCCGCACCGGGCAGCGCCATCGCGATGACCGCAAGCGCGGCCAGTGTCGGATTAAATTTCCGCATGTGATCCTCCCAGAGTCATTATTCTGCCGGTCCATTACGCATGAGCGTCGAACCGAGCACGCCTTGGCCGCAGATGGGCAATTTTGCCCGATCATACCCATAAAAACAACGAAGGTGATGGCAAAGTCCGCGTTTCGGCCAGCAATCCGCGTCAAAAGTGCCTTTGACCCCGGCAATCCGCCATGCCTAGTTGCATCCTCGATGCGTCCGGATTGCACCCATGATTAAATTCGTCGTCGATTTCGCAAAAACAGGAACTCCGCCCGCGCCCGACGGGCGTCTGGATGCGCCGGCCTTCCACCGCAATCACGAGGCTATCTGGTCGGCGATTGCCGGGTTTTTGGGCGGACAAGCCGGCGACGTCCTCGAGATCGGCAGCGGCACCGGACAGCATGCGGTCACCTTTGCACGGCGCACGCCAGAACTGATCTGGTGGCCGAGCGACATTTTTCCGTCCCATCTCGGCAGCATCGAAGCGTGGCGACAACACGAAGGACTCGCCAATCTGCGCGCGCCGCAGCGCATCAGCCTCACCGATCCCGCATGGACCTGGCAGGCCGGTGAAAAATCTGGTCCTCCGCTTGCGGCCATGCTGTGCATCAATGTGCTGCATATTTCGCCCTGGCAGGTGTCGCAGAATTTGTTCACGGGCGCTGGACGGTTGTTGCGTGCAGGCGGCCGGCTGTTCGTGTATGGGCCATTCATGCGAGACGGCGAACACACGGCACCAAGCAACGCAGCTTTCGATGCTACCTTGCGGGCTGAGAACCCGGAATGGGGTGTCCGGGATATCCGCGATCTCTCCGCCCTCGCAGACAAAGCCGGCCTTTCACTTACCGAAATCGCGCCAATGCCAGCCAATAATCTGGTGCTGGCTTTCACACGTGCGCTTCGGCACAATTAATCCACCAACTCGATAGAAGAAACTGACCATGCCCGCCGAACCGATCTACGACATTGCCCATCTCGGCCACCTCGAGATGCTCACACCGAAATTCGAGGAAAGCCGCAAATTCTTTGTCGACGTCATGGGTATGACCCAGAGCGGAGAGAAGGGCGACAGCGTCTATTTGCGCGGCTGGGACGATTATGAGCGCTATTCGCTCAAGCTCACAGCTTCGAAAACGTCGGGCATGGCGCACGTCGCGTTCCGGACTCGCACGCCGCAAGCGCTGGAACGGCGCGCGGCCGCGCTGAAAGGCTCAGGTTTCGACGTCGGCTGGAGCGACGGCGATCTCGGCCACGGCAAGACTTTCGTCTGCAAGGACCCCGATGGGCACACCATCGAGCTTTACTACGAGACCGAATGGTACGATCCACCGCCGGACAAGAAGCCGGCCCTGAAGAACCAGGCCCAGCGCTATCCGGCCCGCGGATGCAATGTCCGGCGCATCGACCATTTCAACGGGCTCGCCACCGACATCAAGGCTAATCGCGAGTTCTTCGAGAAGTATCTCGGCTTCAAGCTCACCGAGCAGATCGTGCTCGACGATGGCACCGAAGCCGGAATGTGGATGACGGCGACCAACAAGAGCTACGATTTTGCATATACGCGCGACCATACCGGCACCAAGGGCCGCTTCCACCACGTCACCTACGCACTTGATTCGCGCGAGGACATTCTGCGCGCCGCCGATATTTTTCTGGAGAACGGCATCTACATCGAGACCGGTCCGCACAAGCACGCGATCCAGCAGACATTCTTCCTCTACGTCTATGAGCCGGGCGGCAATCGCGTTGAAGTCGCCTGTGCCGGGGCGCGGCTCGTCCTGGCGCCGGACTGGAAACCGATCGTGTGGACCGAGGCCGAACGCAAGAAGGGGCAGGCCTGGGGCCTGCAAACCATCAAATCGTTTCATACCAAGGGAACGCCTCCGGTCTCCGGCGTTCCCGAGTTCCTGATCGCAAATCTGCTCATGATGACCCGCCGCAACACACCGCGCATTTCCTTCATCGGCTTCGGCGAAGCCGGCCAGGCGATTGCCTCCGGCCTGCGTGACGAAGGCATCGAGCGCATCGCCGCCTGGGATATCCTGTTTCCCGAATCCGGCGGCGCGCATCTCAAGGCCGCCGGCGATGCCATCGGCGTGAGGATCGCCGCATCGGCCGCCGACGCGGTGCGCGAAACCGATATGGTCATCTCGGCGGTGACAGCCGCATCCAGCCTGGAGGCGGCGCACTCTGTGGTGCCGCATCTGACCGGCAATCCCTATTATCTGGACATCAATTCGGTCTCGCCTGGCCGCAAACAGGAAACCGCAAAACTGCTCGGCGAGCGGGCACGCTATGTCGATGTCGCTGTCATCGCGCCCATCCATCCCGCTCGTCATCGGACGCCGCTGCTGATCTCCGGTGGGCAGGCCGAGGAAATCTCGCCTCTCTTGCGCGAATTGGGCATGCAATTGACCGTCGTCAGCGATGAAACCGGCTCCGCAGCAGCGATCAAGATGATCCGCAGCGTAATGATCAAGGGTATCGAGGCGCTGACGCTCGAATGCTTCCTCGCCGCCGAACGGGCCGGCGTGCTGGAGGAAGTCACAGCGTCCTTGAAAAACAACTATCCGACGCTCGATTGGACCAAAATCGCCGACTACAACCTCGAGCGGATGGCCAGCCATGGGGAGCGCCGGGCGGCCGAAATGGAGGAATCCGCCGCAACCTTGCGCGAACTGGGCCTCGAGCCCCTGATGGTGGATTCAACCGTCAAGCGCCAGCGCGAGATGGGCGCCCTTGGCAAGCAGGAAAAGGTGCGAAAAACGCTGACTTCCGGGCGTGCGGCCATGCTCGGCGCGATCAGTACCGCGGCCAAAGACCGGACTTAAGTCGCACAGTCGCATGAACGCGCGTTCAGATTTGCGACGCAAGAATCCGTAAAATTCTTGTAATTGTCGCGTGTCACCTCCTAGTATGTTCCGTCAAATTGTCGGGAGGAATGACATGACAATCAGAAACGTAGCGTACACCGCGCTTGTTGGGGCTGCTGCTATCGCATTCATTATCGGCTCAGCCGTACCCAGCGAAGCGGCCAAGAAGAAGAAAGCAGCGGCGGCTCCGGCTCCGCAGCCGGTAAGCTGCCTGGTGGCAGCTCAGGGACCGGTTTGTGCGACGAAGGGCGGCCAGAAGTTCACCTACTTTAGCGCGTGCTACGCGGCGAAGGATGGTGCGACGTCCGCGAAGGCCGGCGCGTGCAAAGAGGCGAAGGCTGGAAAGGGCGGCGGCAAGAAGAAAGCCGCCAAGAAGAAGTAAGCCGTTTCGCAAGCATCAACTGACAAACAAACGGGCCGCTGTCATACAGCGGCCCGTTTTCAATTCAGCGCATGAGCGCCGCCTTATTTTTTGCGCGGCGGAATCTGGATTAGTTCTGCAAGCTGTTCCTTGGTCAGCGGTGTTTCCAGAAACTTCAACGCCACCGCGTCGCGAATGGCGCCATCGAGATCAGCCATCTTGTCGGTTTGCAGCGCTTCTTTCGGCTGGAACTTGGACATCAACTCCTTGAGCATGTCGACCGGCCGGTTGATCTTCTTCGAGTACATTTCGACCGCCTTGGGATCGGAATACATCCAGTCGACCGACTCGCGATAGGCCTCCATGAACCGCATGATCGCGTCATGCTTTGTCTTGAGCGCATTGGCATTGACGATCAGCACACGCACGGTTTGACCGCGCAATGAGGGCACGTCGCTACCATGCGCGATGATGCGGATCTTGCCGTCCTTGATTTCCTGCAAGCCGAATGGCGGCGCAGCCCAGCCGATATCGACCTGGTCTGACATCACAGCAGTCAGCGTGGCGGGAGGGCCGCCCGTCGCGGTGGGCTTGGCCTTGGCTCCGAGCTCTTTGACGAAGGCAACGACAATGTTGTTTGAGCTCGACCCGTTGGTCGAATAGGCGATCGTGTTATCCGCTGTCGCGTCTTTCAGGCTTTTAATCTTCGAATCCGCCTTGACGTACCAGTACAGATCCCCGGTGCCGGTAAAGGCCGGCGCGAGGATCCGCACGGGCGCGCCCTTCGCGAATGCGCGCATCACGCCGGCAACACCGACGCCGGCGCCGATATCCGCGCTGCCGGAAATGACCGGCTGCATGGTTTCGCCTGCGCCTGCCGTGCCCGTGTTCTCCAGCACCAAACCGTGTTTCTTGAAGATGCCGGCGTCCTGGCCGAGCGTCGGCGCCTGATTTTCCCAATTGTTGATCTGTCCGATGGCAACCTTGAGCGTGTCTTCGGCCGAAGCCGTCCCAGCGCTCAGCGCCAACGGCACGACAAGGCCGATCGCCCCGACCATGCTCTTAAATGATTTCATGCGGTCCTCCCAATATGGCTTTGTAGGTTTGTTGTCGCCCTTGCCGGGCAACATTCAACACCGGGACCAGTCTGCGTGAAAGCCCATTTTATCAGAGCCGCCGCTTGCGGGCGGCTCGCTTGGCTTTGGTCTTGGCGCGCATCGGTTTGGCCTTTTTGACGGCAGACTTGGCGGCGGGTTTTGCCGCACCTTTGGCAGAACTGCCGGCGCCGGCCTTGTTAGCCACCCGCATCGACCAATACTCCCATGAACGCGTGAGCCCCGTGGTCTTGCCGCTGATCTGGCCGGCCAACCGGGCCTCACCCGGCGACAGCGAGGCAATGTTGGAGCCGACCGACATTGAGCGCACCTGATACTCGGCATTGCGCGCCGAAAACACCGAGCGGAACACGCAATCGCGCACGCTGGTGCCTGCCACGGTGACACCGTGGCGCATCATCAGCACCATCCAGTGTTTGCCGAGCGCGCGTGCGAGCGAGGCGCCCTCCTCCGGCTTGATCACCAGCATATTGGTGTCACCGAATTCGTCGCGTTGATCCCAGAATGGCGGACGAATGCCGCCGACCGCGCCGAGGTGAAAGATCGGCACGTAGTCGGTGCCGGTGGCGAGCAGAGGCATGAAGGCCGGGCAATGGTGATGACAGACTGAATTGACTTCGGGCCGCGCCTTGTAGATTTCACCATGGATCACGCGTTCG
The DNA here is from genome assembly GCA_963810125.1 of uncultured Alphaproteobacteria bacterium. Lineage (GTDB taxonomy): Bacteria > Pseudomonadota > Alphaproteobacteria > Rhizobiales > Xanthobacteraceae > Pseudolabrys. The sequence goes on along the minus strand of CAWEMK010000007.1, from coordinate 110,237 downwards.
GAATATTGCCCGACGCCCGGATCGCGCAGCGGCTGCGATTCGATGTCATATTCGATAAAGTCTTCCGGCGTCACCAGTTCGGGTGCGCGCGAGCGCGACAGCAGATATCGGTTCGGATGATCCGGATGTCGCATGCTCACATGCCCGAAGGCATCGATGATGCCCTCGTTGGCGACGATGCGGTTGGCGAGTGCAAGCTCGCGGCGGGCTTCGACAAGCGTATTGGCCACTGAGATTCCCCTGAAAACGCTGATGGATTGATGTCCCACATTATAGGACAAGACCTGCGCCGAGCCAGTGCGCGGCGGAACTTGACAGACGGCGGCCATTGGGCACGCATGTTGCAATGACTGCAAGCGCGCAAATCGTCGTCGACCGTGTGAACCACCTCTATCGCCCACCACGCGGCCGCGAGGTGCTGGCGCTCGACCAGGTTTCACTCGAGGTCGCCAACCGCGAATTTGTCGCGCTGCTTGGCCCGTCCGGCTGCGGCAAATCCACCCTGCTTTATTTGATCGGCGGATTTCTGCCGGTCGAAACCGGCTCGATCCTCATCGACGGCAAGAAGGTGGCAGGACCCGGCCCCGACCGCGGCATCGTGTTTCAGCATTTTGCGCTGTTTCCCTGGAAAACCGTGCGCGGCAACATCCTCTATGGCCTCGAACGGCAAGGCATGCCGAAAGACGAGCGCGAAAAGCGGGCGATGGATTTCATCGAGCTCGTCGGGCTGCACGGTTTCGAGGACAGCTACCCGTCGCAATTGTCCGGTGGCATGAAGCAGCGCACCGCGATCGCGCGCACCCTCGCCTTCGACCCGAAGATCCTGTTGATGGACGAGCCGTTCGGCGCGCTTGATGCGCAGACGCGCGGCCTCATGCAGATCGAATTGTTGCGCATTTGGCAGCGCACGCCGAAGACCGTCATCTTCGTCACGCATGATGTGCAGGAAGCGGTCTATCTCGCCGATCGGGTGGCGGTGATGTCGGCGCGGCCGGGCCGCATCAAGACCATCGTCGATACAAAATTCGACAAGAACGACCCGGACATCTTCAAGAACAAGTTCTTCGTCGAGAAGGTCGACGAAATCTGGAACCTGGTGAAGGACGAAGCCATCAAGGCGCAAGGCAAGCGGACATGAACCGCGTGGATACGAAACGATGAAGCAATCGTTGATCCGCTATCTGCCGCTTCTGCTCCTGGCCGCGGCCTGGGAGATCTCCGCACGGCTTGAGCTGGTCTCGAGCACGGCGCTACCGCCTTTGTCAGACGTGATTGGCGCCTGGATCGATATGATCAAGGACGGCGAACTCATCACCAATGGCGCCTCGTCGCTTTATCGTGCAGGCGCAGGCCTTGCACTGTCGATCATTGTCGGCACGCTGCTCGGGATCGGCATGGCCTGGTGGAAGCCGGTGAACGTCATCCTCGCGCCGATTGTGGAAATCTTCTATCCGCTGCCGAAATCCGCGCTCATCCCGGTGACCGTGATCTGGCTCGGCTTTGGCGACGGCTCGAAAATCCTGCTCATCTTCCTCGGTTGCATGCTGCCGGTCACGATTGGCGCCTTCAACGGCGCGCGATCGAGCGAGCAGGTGCTGGTGTGGTCGGCGCGCAGCATGGGCGCGAGCCGTCTGCGCATGTTGTGGGATGTGGTTCTGCCGAGCGCCATGCCGGAATTGCTCAACGGCATCCGCACCGCGCTCGCGCTTTCGTTCATCTTGCTGGTGTCGTCGGAGTTGATCGTGGCGCAGAAGGGCTTTGGCTATCTGATTGGCTTTCTCGGCGCCAACGGCACCTATGACGCAATGTACGCCGTGGTGTTCAGCGTCGCCTTCCTCGGTTTTGCGGCTGATCGGATCTATCTCCTCGTTACAAAAAGAGCGTTGGCATGGCGCGAATAGCAACAGGTGAAGTGCCAAACGGCTTGCCTGAGAAAGCGGCGCGGCTTGCCGTCTCCATTTCCTGGATGGGCGCCCGCGTGGTTTCCGTGGTTGCGCTGCTCGCGGCGTGGGAGTTGGTGGCGCGCAGCGGTGTTGTAACGCCCTTCCAGTTGCCGGCCCTGAGCAAGGTGCTGGAGCGTATCTGGAGCGATGCCCTCTCCGGCGACCTCGCCCTCAATACAGCCGTCACGCTCTATCGGGCGATGGTTGGCTTTTTCATTGCGGCCGTCGGCGGCGTCGTTTTGGGCCTGGCGATGTCGCGAAATGCACTGACGCGGTGGTTCTTCGATCCGATTATTTCCGTCGGCTTTCCGATGCCAAAGATCGCCTTTCTGCCGGTGGTCATGCTCTGGCTTGGCGTCTTCGACGTTTCCAAGATTACGATGATCGTGTTCGATGCCATTTTTCCTGTCGTGGCGGCAACCATCATCGCCATTCAGGGTGTTGAACGTGAGTTGATCTGGTCGGCCCGCAACATGGGGGCCGGCGAGCGCGAACTGCTCTGGCAGGTCGTGTTGCCGGCGGCACTGCCGACAATCATGACGGGCCTACAGGTGGCGCTCCCTTTGTCGCTGATTGTTGCGGTCGTGACTGAAATGCTGATGGGCGGCTATGGCCTTGGCGGCGCCATGATGACCGCCTCGCGATTTGCCAATTCTGTGGGCGTTTTTGCCGGCATCGTCGAGATTGCCGTCGTTGGCTACGCTTTAGTGAAAATTATGGCGATGACCCGCCGCCGGCTGCTGATCTGGCACCAGGAAGCCAACGAACCGACCACGGCATAATTTTAAACCATTGCAGACCGCCCACTAATCCTGTGAAATCGCGGGGTGGGCGATAACAAGAATAAGCGCACGCCAGGGGAAACGGCTTGAGCGAGACGGCAACGCTGCTGCAAGGCGCGGTGCGGGAAGGGCATGCCGGCAAAAGCCGCAATGTCCTTGCCGTAGCCTGGATTTGGCTGCTGCTGGCGATCCTGACCTTCCTGGTTATCTATCCGGTTCTCACTTTGCTGCTTGGCGCTCTCACCGACACAAACCCGGTGGTCGAGGGCTTCAGCCTGGCGCGACTGTCGATTGCCAATTTTCTCACGGTGCTCGCCAACCCGAATGTTGCCGACGCTCTGATCAACACATTGGTTGCCTGCGCTGGCGGAACCGCGATCGCGGTGGCGATCGGCCTCGCCTTTTCATGGATCGTCGTGCGGACCAATACGCCGTTCAAGCGCTTCATCGCTGCGGCCGGCATCCTGCCGCTGTTTGCGCCGCCGCTGGTCGCCGGCGTTGCCTGGACCATTCTCGGCTCGCCCAAGACCGGCCTGATCAACACGATGTTTAAATGGGTCGGGCTCGACTGGCGGGTGGATTTTTATTCGCTGTCCGGATTGATTTTCGTGTTCGGCATCTACTACGCGCCTTACGTCTACATGTTTACCGCTTCCGCTTTGCGCAACATGGATCCAAGTTTGGAAGAGGCCGCCGAGATTGCCGGCGCCAGCGCTTTCTCGACGCTCTTCACGGTGACCTTTCCGCTGATTATGCCGGCAATCGTTTCCGGCATGCTGCTGTCTTTTATCGTGATGCTCGGCATCTACGGTATTCCGGCGGTGCTCGGCGCCCCAGCCAATATCAATGTGCTGACGACCTACATCTTCAAGCTCACCAACTGGTCGCCGCCGCTGTACAACACTGCAGCGGCTGTCGCGATCATCTTGATGGTGGTCACCGGACTGCTGGTTTTCCTGCAACAGAAAGTCCTGACCGGACGCAGCTATACGACCGTCGCGGGCAAGGCCTACCGCCCACGCAATCTCAATCTCGGGCGCTGGCGCTGGCTCACGTTCGGCTTCGGCGCGCTCTATCTACTGGTCGTCGTCATCCTGCCGACGCTCGCGCTCATCGTCGCGGCGTTCCGCAAATTCATGTTCATCCGCGACGCCGCCAGCCTGTTCGATATGCGGCAGTACTCTTTGATGCACTTCCACAGCATCTTCGACAATCCGCTGACCATGAAGTCGATCTACAACGCGGTTGAGGTCGGGATCATCACCGCGTTTTTCGGCGGCGTTCTCGCCTTCGCAATTGGCTACACCATCCACCGCTCGCATCTGCCGGGACGCCGCTCGATCGACCTGCTGTCGACTCTGCCGGTGGCGATCCCCGGCCTGGTCATCGGCGTTGCTTATTTATGGGCGTGGATCGGCATCCCCGGCGGTCTCTACGGCACGATCTGGATTCTCGCGCTCGCCTTTATCGCGCGATTCCTGCCCGACACAGTGAAATCACTCTCGACGTCGTTCCTCCAGATTCATCGCGAACTCGAGGAAGCCGCGTGGGTCTGCGGCAAGGGCATGCTCGGCACGATACGCACGGTGATGCTGCCGCTGGCAAGCCCTGGCGTGATCGCCGCGATGACGTTGTTGTTTGTGCTGTCGATCCGCGAGCTCGGATCCTCGCTCTTTCTCTACACCAGCAACACCATGGTGATGTCGGTGTTGCTGCTCGACTACTACGAAGGCGGCAATCTCGGAAAGACCGCTGCGTTCAGCCTGGTGCAAATGGTTCTGCTTGGAGTGCTGATAGGGGGCGCTAACTGGCTATCCAGGGGCGCGGCGCAAGGCAGCGTCGCGCGGACGGGATAAGAAAACATGGGAGGATTGGACATGATGAGAAACATCGTCGCCGGCTTAGCCGGCCTGGTCGCGCTCGCCATCGTGCCGGCGCAGGCGCAGGAATTTGGCTCGCCCGAATTGATCGCAGCCGCCAAAAAGGAAGGCAAGCTGGTCTACTACACCGCCAACTTTGCCGAAGTCGAACAGCAGGTCATCAAGGCGTTCAACAAGCGCTTCCCCGAGATCTCCGTTGAAATGGTGCGCGCACCGGGCGGTCAGCTCATCACACGCGTCAAGACCGAGGTCGCCGCCGGCAAGCTGACTGCCGACGTGATCGACCATTCCGACCGCGCGCTGATGCAGCCTTTGGTCGATCTGTTCCAGGATTACGCACCGCCCAACGCGGCTGACTATCGCAAGGACGCACAGATCGCGCCCAACCTGTGGCCGCGCGCCACGCTGGTGTGGTCGATCGCCTACAACACCGAACTCGTGAAAAATCCGCCGAAAACCTGGATGGATCTGACCAAGCCGGAATACGACAAGATGACAGCGCAAGTGTTCGCGCAATCCGGCGGCACCACCTGGACCCGTATCATGTTCGAGCGCCAGGTGCTCGGCGAGGATTATTGGAAGAAACAGGCCTCCACCCACCCGGTGCTCTATCCATCAGGCGCGCCGATGTCGGATGCACTGGTGCGTGGTGAAGTCGCGATGGGCCCCCTGCTCTACAATGCGATCTACCCCAAGCAGAAGGACGGCGCGCCGGTCAAAATTTTCTTCCCGCCCGAAGGCGTGCCGGTCAACCCTTACGCATCCGGCATTCCAAAAACGGCGGCGCATCCTAATGCGGCGAAACTGTTCCTCAACTGGTGCCTCTCGAAAGAGGGACAGATTTTCATGATCAAGGAGCTCGGCAACCTCACCTCGCTCAAGGAAGTGCCGGCCTACCCGGAGGGCTTCGATCCCAAGGTGGTCAAGGTCTGGCTGCCGAACATGGACGATTACGTGAAGCTGCACGGACCGTGGGTCGCCGAATGGGACAAGACCTTCGGCTATCGGCAGTGAACGCGGCGCGCGAGTGACACCAGAGTGATTCCAAAAGTGACCCCAAGAGTGGTCCCAAGATTCGTCCCAAGAGTCGTCACAAGAGTTGTCCCATGACGGCGACGCTCGAGGTCAGCGAGCTGCGCAAGCAGTTTTCGGTCGGTCGGCCGGCTATCGACGGCGTGAGTTTTGCCGTGCCGGCCGGCGAAATCGTGGTCCTGCTTGGCCCTTCGGGCTGCGGCAAGACCACGACACTGCGCTGCGTCGCCGGTTTGGAGCACCCGACGACGGGCACCATCAGCATCGCCGGCCGCGTGGTGTCATCACCCGCACGCGGCGTGCTGCTGCCGCCGCGGCTGCGCAACATCGGCATGGTGTTTCAGTCTTACGCCGTCTGGCCGCACATGACGGTACGGCAGAACGTCGTCTATCCGCTCAAGCATCGCAGGATCGCGCGTGCCGATGCCGACCGCATGGTGGACGAAGTGCTGGAGCTGGTCGGCCTGTCGGAATATGCGGACCGTCCGGTGGTAGCGCTGTCGGGCGGACAAATGCAGCGTGTCGCACTCGCGCGCAGCATCGTCTACCGGCCGCAACTGCTGTTGCTCGACGAACCGCTGTCCAATCTCGACGCCAAGCTGCGCCTGCGGCTGCGCGACGACCTGCGGCGAATTCTCAAGGCCGCCGGAATGACCGCGCTCTATGTGACGCACGATCAGGCCGAGGCGGTCGTGCTCGGCGACCGCATCGGGGTCATGCGGGAAGGCAAGCTGCTGCAAATGGGCACTCCCGACGAAATTTATAACCGGCCGGCCGACCTCTTCGTCGCCAACTTCACCGGCGCGACCAACGAGCTCACCGGAACCTTGCTCGAGCGCAACGGCGCGTTCGGCGTGGTCGATATCGGCGGAGGCAATCGCATCGAGGCTAAGCTGTTGCACGGCGTCGGGGCCGGCGAAAAAGTGCGCATCGCGTTGCGGCCAGAAAATGTTGCACTCGGGGCAAATGGCAGCAGCAACGCGTTTCGCGCACGGGTGCTGGATCGCCGCTATCAGGGCACGCAAACGGTCTACGACATCGACCTTGCCGGTCACCGCCTGGAGGTGCTCGAGCTGGGCACCGCGGCACGTCACGATATCGGGGCCGATGCCCCGGTCGCGCTGCCGCGCGAAGCGCTCTGGGCCTATCGCGATCAGGGCGCGTTGCGAGAAACGTAACGATCAAGCCTGTACCGGATGGTGGGCGTTCGGCCGCGTCATCAAGGCATCTCACAAGGCAGGTTACGAGGCTTGCCAAAATCCGTTGGACCTCCGACAATCTTGCCAGTTCGCGACGAGAAGCTTGCGGATAAACCAAGCAAGCCCGGCGACAGTGGGAGGAAAACCATGCGCTTTATGAAATTCGCGCTAGCCGGCGCCTGTGCGTTCGGTCTCATCGGTCTCAGCCCGGCCAAAAGTGCCGAGCCGGTTAAAATCCGAATGTCTTGGGTGGCGCCGGTCGCAAACTGGGCCTCAATCATTCTCGAGAAAAAAGATCTGGCCGTGCATTTGGGCAAATCCTACACGCTCGAATCCGTCCGCTACCAAGGCACGCCGCAAATGATCACGGCGATCGCGAATAACGAATTGGAGGTCTCCAACCTCGCTTATTCCTCGCTTGCCATCGCGATCGAAAATGCGGGGCTCGACGACATCCGCGTTATCGCCGATGAATTCCAGGATGGCGTCCCCGGCTATTTCAGCGAACAGTTCTATGTTCGCAAGGACAGTGGCATCAACAAGGTTGAGGACCTCAAGGGCAAGGTGGTCGCGACCAATGGCGGCGGCAGCGCCGTCGATGTTGCCATGCGTGCCATGCTCAAAAAACATGGCCTCGAGGAAAAACGCGATTACACGATGATCGAAGCGCCGTTGCCGACGATGCCGGCAGTACTTTCCGACAAGAAAGCCGACCTCGTCCCGGCCGTGTTACCCTTCGCGCTCAATCCCAAACTCAAGGAAGAGGGCAAGGTCCTGTTCGAGCAACGGGAGGCCATCGGCATCACGCAGATGATCGTGTGGACGGCGCGCAAGTCCTTTATCGACAAGAACCGCGCGGCCATGGTCGACTTCATGGAAGACATGCTGCGCATCACGCGCTGGTATCTCGATCCCAAGAACCACGACGAAGCGGCCAAGATCGCGTCCAACATCACAAAGGTCCCGCCCGAGCGTTTCGGCTGGCTCTTCACCAAGGCGGACACTTATCGCGATCCGAACCTGCTGCCGAACATCGAGGCGCTGCAGCGCAACGTGGACATGACGCAGGACCTCGGCTTCGTGAAAAAGAAGATCGACATCAAGAAATATGTCGACGTCAGCCTGGCGCAGGAAGCCGCCAAGCGGCTGAAATAACCGTTATCTTTTTAGTTGATGCATCGGCCCCGGGATCCTCCCGGGGCCGTTTTGTTTGCACGAAATCAAATGCGCTTGAGCGGAATGGCGCCGAGAAAGTCGCGCTTGCCGACATCCACGCCGAAATTCCGCGCGGCGGCATAGGCCGCAGTGAGATGGAAATAGAAATTCGGCAGAACGAAGTGATTGAGATAGTCCCCGCCCTTCATCTGACCCTTACTCGGTCCGAGCGGAAACGTGATATCGCGGTCAACTGCGGCATCGATGGCCTTGGTGTCGAGCGTCTTGAGGAAAGCGATGGTCTTGGCAATGCGCTCCTTAAGCTGATCGATGCTCGCTTCGTTGTCCTCCATCTTCGGTGGCTCGACGCCGGCGAGACGCGCCGAGCCATTCTTGGCCTGATCGCAGGCAACCTGGACTTGCCGCACCAGCGCGAACATGTCGGGCGCGAGCCGCCAGCCAAGAAGCACCGACGGATCAATTTTTTTCGCCGCGGCGTGGGCTGCGGCCTTGTCGAGCACGCCTGACAGGGCATTAAGGCCGATCTCGAAGACCGGGAGAGACGTTTGAGACATCGTGAAGGGCATAACTTTGACGTCCTTGAATGAAGTTTGATATCGGGGCGGGACCATGCCCGCAAAACAATGGCGGTTCAACACGTTACCGCCCGCTTATACTTGAGAATTGCGGCTGGGGACCCGATCCGGCTCGCCTCTATTCTTCGGCCGCGGAGTAACGTAATTGAGCTACAGTGGTGGTCCCCCGCCAAGCGAACACATATCGAAGCATGACCGAATCGGAAGACAATAAACAACCAACGATAATCGCGTTGCGCGAAACATCGGGCGTTCGCGGCCGGCCGGAGGTGCTGCGGTGGGGTGCGTGTATTGCGGCGGCCCTGTTCATTCACGTTGCGGGCGCGGTTGCGTTGCTGGCGCGATGGAACGACCCTGCAGATGCGGTGGCAAACGCGCCTGTCATCTTGATCGAACTCGCCCAGGTGCCGGTCGCGCCGGATGTCACGCCAAACGAATTACCGCCCGGCCGGCAGCAAGCTGATGCGCAGGCGGAGCCCGATCAACCGAAGCCAATTGAGAAAATCGAAATAAAGACCGAACTCGTGAATGAAGCTGAGCTGGCGGCAACGCAACCAAAGCCGGCCGATACACCGGCTGAGAAAAAGCCGAAGCAAAAGCACGCGAGCCTCGCCAGCGCCCCAAGCACAGCGGTCCACCAAGCCGAACGCGCCGCGGCCACAGCGCCCGGTTCGACGTCGCACAATCCTGATGCAGTGCCGAACTGGAAATCCGCGCTCGTTGCTCGCCTTGAGCGCTACAAGCGCTATCCGCCCGAGGCGCGATCGCGTGGCGAATATGGTGTGGCGCAGCTTTCGTTCAGCGTTGATCGAAATGGCGCGGTACATCATGCACAGATTGTGCGCAGCTCCGGCTCCAACGTACTCGACCGCGAGACGGTCGCTCTGGCGGAACGTGCGTCACCGATGCCACCGCCTCCCAGCGAAATCACCGGTGTGCAGATTCCGATCGTGGTGCCGATCCGTTACAACGCGCGATAATCCGGCATCAGCCGTATTTCGACTGAATGCCGGGCGCAGCGTTTTTCTGGCCGATCGCATGCCCGATCATGACGAGCACTGGGCCGGGCAGATCGGCTTGCGCAAGGCGGCCGGGCAGCTCAGCAATGGGTGCCGAGACGACGGCCTGGTCGGGCCGGGTGGCGCGCGCAATGGCGAGCGCCGGCGTGCGCGGGTCGAGACCTTCAGCCGTTGCTTTCTCGACCAACGCCGCAAGCGTGCGCACCGGCATATAGATCGCCGTCGTGGTCGCCGGATCGGCGAGGCTCTGCCAGTCGAGATCGGCGGGCAACTGTCCGTTGCGCGCGTGACCGGTGACGTATTGCAGCCTGCGCGCATGCTTGCGGTCGGTCAGCGGAATACCAAGCCTGGCAGCAGCGCCCTGCGCCGCGGTAATGCCGGGCACAACGTCGAAGGCGATATTGGCGGCCTCACAGGCGTCGATCTCTTCGGCGGCGCGGCCGAAGATCAACGGATCACCGCCTTTAAGACGAACGACGCGCTTGCCCTGTTTGGCAAGGCTCACCATCAGCGCGTTAATGTCTTCCTGTTTGCAGGAGGGACCAAAGCCGGTCTTGCCGACCAGCATCTTTCTGGCTTCGCGGCGGGCAAAATCGAGCACATCGCGCGACACCAGGTCGTCGAACAAAATCACGTCAGCCGATTGCAGCGCGCGCACGGCGCGCAAGGTGAGCAGTTCCGGATCGCCCGGCCCTGCCCCGACCAAAGTCACCGAGCCGTTTTCAACGGCGGTGCCGAGGCCTTTCACTTCGGCAACAAAGCGCTCGAAGTCGCGTTGGCCCGGTTCGCAGTCCGGATTGGCGACCGCATGCGCGGTAAACACCTGCCAGAACTTGCGGCGTCCCGAGAATGAAAGCCCCGACGCCTTCACCGCCGAGCGCCAGCGCGCTGCCGCCGCCGCCCAGTCCGCAAAGCCTTTCGGCAACAGCGCCTCAAGCTTCGCCCTGATCGCTTGCGCAAACACCGGCGCGGCACCGTCGGTCGAGATCCCGATCACCAGCGGCGAACGATTGACGATGGCGCCGAAAGCAAAATCGCAGAAGGCCGGTCTGTCGATCACGTTGACCGGAACGCCGGCCGCGCGCGCTGCCGCGGCGAATTCAGCGGCATCCGCGTCATTTTCGAATGCGCCGATAGCGACCGCGGCGCCCTTCAAATCGGCAGCCGTCCAGCCGCGCCGATTGATCGTCACCGCACCGCGCGGCGGATCCGCCGCGACTTGCAGAAGTTCGTCGCTCGCCTCACTTGCATAAACATCAACCTGTGCTCCGGCGGCCGCCAGCAACTCCGCCTTCCAGGCCGCCGCGGCGCTGCCGCCCGCCAGCACCGCGCGCTTGCCTTCCAGCGCCAGAAACACCGGCAGCCGCGCCAGCGCACTCATACGCCCCGGTCCGGTCTCAAGCGGTTTGCGCGAGGTGTTCATGACCTACAATCCTTTTGAGTTCCGGCAGACAGGAACCGCAATTGGTGCCGGCGCGCAGTGCGATGCCGATCTCTTCGACATTGGCGGCTTTCCCACCGGCAATCGCCGCGCGGATCACATTGAGTCCGACGCCGAAGCAAGCGCAGATCACCGGTCCGGGATCGGCAACGCCATCGGTCGATTTTCCCGACAGCACTGCGCGACGCTGCATTTCACCGACGTTTTCAGCCTCGAACAGCGCTTTCACCGTATCCCAGGTCGGCGTCGCGTCGGCCTTGCCGATGAACAGGCAGCCGACCAGCCGTCCATCCAGAAACGCCGCAATTCGGTAGACGCCACGCGGTTCGTCGAGATATTCGGCAAGCTCCGCCGCACCGAACAGGGCCGCCGCGCGCTCGCGCCAGACCGCCGGTTGATCGTTGCTCGCGATCAGCAGGCCGATACCGTTCGTCACCGTCACCTGTGCCCACCAGGTCTCGGGCGGAAGCGCCAGCGGCGCGCGCGCGAGAACAAAACCACGATAAGCGAATTCAACCGGCGCGACCGCCACCGGCGTCGCCTTCGCTTCTGGCTGTCCCGAGTAAGGATCGCAGGCCGGCGTCACGAGTTCGCCGACACGCGCGGATGAAGCCGTCTCGTTGCTCCAATGGATCGGCGCAAACAACGAACCGCGCCGCTGGCCCGCGTTGACGACGACCCGCAACACGCACGAACCATAGGGCGACTGCAGGCGTGCGAAGCCGCCATCATCGAGCCCCGCCGCGGCCGCATCCCCGGGATGCACCTCGACAAAAGGCTCCGGCGCATGGTTGGCGAGCCGCGGGCTGAGGCCCGAACGGGTCATCGTGTGCCACTGGTCGCGCACGCGTCCGGTGTTGAGGCGGAACGGGAATTGTTCGGACACCGCCGCGGCCGGCAGCGGCTTCTCGGGCGCAACCATCCGCGCTTTCCCGTCCTGCGTAAAGAAATGGCCGTCGGCAAAGAACCGGCTCTCGCCGCGCACCTCGCCCGCGCACGCCGGCCATTGCACTGGATCGAGCGCGTCGAATGCATCGTCATCGAGCTGCGCCAGAGCTCCAATATCAAAATCGCGCGCACCGTCATTCTCGAATGCCGACAGCGCGGCGTGTTCGCGGAAAACATCTGCCGCCGACTCAAACGGGAACGCATCGCTAAAGCCCATGTGGCGCGCCACCTGCGTGACGATCCACCAATCCGCCCTCGCCTCGCCCGTCGCCGCCAGGAACGGCCGCTGACGCGAGATTCGCCGCTCGGAATTGGTCACGGTGCCGTCCTTCTCGCCCCAGGCCGCGGCAGGCAGCAAAACGTGCGCGCCGGCATTGACAGTGTCGTTCGACAGGACATTTTCGGACACGACGAAAAGATCGAGCTTGCCCAACGCCTCACGCACGGCACGCGCGCGTGGCAGCGATACAGCCGGATTGGTCGCCATCACCCACAACGCCTTGATCTCGCCGCGCTCGATCGCCTCGAACATCTGCACGGCTTTCAAGCCCTCTTGCCGTGCCACGGTCGACGTGCGCCAGAAGCGGCCGACGCGATCAATCTCGGCGGGCGTAAAACCCATGTGCGCGGCCAGCTGATTGGCGAGCCCACCCACCTCACGCCCGCCCATGGCGTTGGGCTGGCCGGTGAGCGAGAACGGGCCCATGCCCGGCTTTCCGATACGGCCAGTGGCCAGGTGGCAGTTGATGATACCGACGACCTTATCGGTACCCTGCGCCGACTGGTTCACCCCTTGCGAAAAGCAGGTGACGACGTTCGGCGTGGCGCGGAATAGTTCGAAAAAGCGCGAAACATCAACTTCAGCAAGCCCGGTCGCAGCAGCGGTCGCCGCCACGTCGGGCGCAATCTCGCACGCGCGTACAAGCGCGTCCGCAAAGCCGGACGTGTGGGCGTCGATATAGCCGTAGTCGAGCGCATGTGTCTCGGCGAGGTGAGCCAGCAGCCCGCAAAACAACGCCGTGTCCATGCCCGGAGCGACCGGCAGGAACAGATCGGCCTCTTCCGCGGTCGCGGTCCGGCGTGGATCGATCACCACGAGCTTTGCGCCACGCGCGCGCTTGTTGGCGACCATGCGCTGATAGAGCACCGGATGGCACCACGCCGCGTTGGAACCGACCAGAATGATCAGATCGGCGCGATCAATATCCTCGTAGGTGCCCGGCACGGTGTCGCTGCCAAAGGCGCGGCGATGGCCGGCGACCGAAGATGCCATACAGAGACGGGAATTGGTGTCGACGTTGGCCGAGCCGATGAAGCCCTTCATCAATTTATTGGCGACGTAATAGTCCTCGGTCAGCAACTGGCCAGACAGATAAAAGGCCACCGAATCCGGGCCGTGCGTGCGGATCGTCCGCGCAAAACCCTCGGCAACCTGGTCGAGCGCGGTGTCCCACGTCGCGCGGCGCAACTTTCCGTCACCCTGACGCTGCATCGGATGCAGCAGCCGGCTGCCGAGGCCGAGCGTCTCGCCCAGCGCCGAACCCTTCGAGCAAAGCCGGCCGAAATTCGCGGGGTGTTCTGGATCGCCGGCGATCACGGCGCCCCCTCGCCCATCGGGCTTGGCCAGCAAGCCGCAGCCGACGCCGCAATAGGGGCACGTCGTGCGTACGGCCGGTGGATGATGCGCGGGCGCGTTCATCAATAAACGTCCTGCTGGTAACGGCCCTTCTTTTTCAGATCGTGCACGAACGCCGTCGCCTCCTCAGCGCTGCGCGCGCCGTGCTGGGCGACGATGTCGACCAGCGCGAGCTCGACATCCTTGGCCATGCGCTTGGCGTCACCGCAGACATAGATGTGCGCCCCATCCGTGAGCCATGCCCACAGGTCGCGGCCGACTTCACGCATACGGTCTTGCACATAAATCTTCTCGTCGCTGTCACGCGACCAGGCGAGCGACAGCCGGGTGAGCACGCCGGACGACTTCATCGTCTTGAATTCGTCCTCGTAGAAAAAATCAAAATTGGATCGCTGATGGCCGAAGAACAGCCAGTTGCGGCCGGGCGCCTGGGTCGCCCAGCGCTCCTGCAAAAATGCGCGGAACGGCGCCACGCCGGTGCCAGGCCCGATCATGATGATCGGCACCGCCGGGTCGGCGGGCAACGCGAATGCAGGCGCCTTTTGCACGTAAATCTTGACGATGGCGCCGGGCTTGACGCGCTCGGCGAGATAAGTTGACGCAACACCCAGCCGCCGGCGATTGCCGATGTCGTAACGTACCGCATCGACCGTGAGCGCAACCCGTCGCGGATCGAGTTTTGGCGACGACGAAATCGAGTAGAGCCGTGGCTGTAATGGATCGAGCGCCTCAATAAACGCCTCCGGATCGGGCCGGATACCCGGAAATTTCTCGATCGCCGCCAGCACATCGAGCGTTTCGGCATCACCGTCCGGATCGTCGCCATTGGCAAGCGCGCGCGCCTTGATGCGCCGCTCGCCGCCGGTGATGTAGGAAAACAACTGGAACAGCATGTCGGGCGCCGGCGACAGCGACACACCGTCAAGCAAACATTCGCGCAGCGTGCGTCCACCGATCGGGAAATCCACCGGCGCGCCGAGCGCCTTGATCACGGCATCGACCAGTGCCGGATCGTTGGACGGAAACAGGCCGAATGAATCGCCGACTGCATAGTCGAGCCCGCGCGTCGAGACGTTCAATTCGACATGCCAGGTTTCCTTTTCGGAGCCGGGCTTATTGAGCCTCTTGCATGACAACACGGTCGCCATTGCCGGATTGTCACGCGAATAACGGGGCACGATTTCAGGCACAGGTTCAGTGACCGCCGTTGGGGCTGCTGCCGGCGCGCTTTTGAGCTCCTCGTGCAATTTCTTGAGCATGCGGGCGGTTTCCTTGCCGCCTGGCACGCACAGGTTCAGCCGCTCTTCTTTGCCTGAAAAGATGGCGCCGGAGTAATTGCGGCAGTCGTAACCGCACTGACCGCAGTCCTGTTGTGCCATCGCCGCCATCAGCTTCCATCGCAGCGGCTTCGCCTCCGCCAATTTCAAGCGGTCGGCGAGCAACAAGCTCTGGTCGTGCCAGGGCGCGCCGCCGTCGTCGTCTTCAGCGCTCGTCGCGATTGAAGCGCCGAGCAGCGCAGCTGCCTGATCACCCGACAAGGGCGTAACGCCCGAACCGTCGAGCGAAATGAGCCCGGCGAAAAATCCGTTCAGCCAGGCGCGCTGTTCCTCGGAGAATGGCGCAGTTTCCGGCACCAGAGACGGGATCGGAGGCGGCAGATTTTGCGTCATTCGCCCGCCTCACCGTCGAACATATTTTTCAGCACATCGACCTCGTGCCGCCGAGCAAAGGCGAGGAAGGTCTCATCGCGTGAGGCACGATGCGCGAGATAGCCCTTGAGCATGCGCTCGATCGCGCGCGGCGTATCCGGCGCCTTCACGTCGCGATAGATCTCGCGGCCGAGCGCGGCGTCGGGCCCAAAGCCACCCCCGATGTAAACGTGATAGCCTTCGATTTGCTGTGCATCATCCCCTTCGCCCTCCTCCACCTTGCAGGCAAGCAAACCGATTTCGCTGATGTAATGCTGTGCGCACGAATGATGGCAGCCGGTAAGATGAATGTTGACCGGCCCGTCGAGGTCGACGCGCGCTTCGCACCATTGCGCGATTTCTTCGGCGTGGCGCTTGGTATCCGATGCCGCGAACTTGCAGCCGACGTTGCCTGTGCAGGCGACAAGACCCGCGCGAATCGACGTTGCTTTGGTAGAGAGGCCGAGCGCTTCAATCGCGGCACACGTTGCGGCAACTTTGTCGTCAGGCACGCCGGAGATCAAAAGGTTCTGCCAGACCGTCAGACGAATATCGCCGTCGCCGAGGTCGGCCGAGATTTTGGCGAGCCCACGCATCTGCGTCGCGGTGATGCGGGCCACCGGCAGCACCACGCCGATCCAGTTGAAGCCGGCTTGTTTCTGCGCGTGTACGCCGATATGGGCGGCGCGGTCGTAGGACGGACGCGGGGCGAATGCTTCCGCAGGCACCTTCGTAAGTTTGTGCGCGAGCTTTTCCTCAACATAGGTGATGAATTTTTCGAGCCCCATCGCGTCGAGGACGTATTTGAGGCGCGCCTTGGTGCGGTCGGTCCGGTTGCCGTGCTCGATATAGACGCGCACGATGGCGTCGGCGACGAGGGTCGCCTCCTCTGGCTTGACGATCACGCCGGTATCGCGTGCGAAATCCTTGTGTCCGGTGATGCCGCCGAGGCCGAGACGGAACCAGACGCCGGGTTCGGCGCCGAAACCATCTTTCACTTCCACCGCCTGAAAGCCGATGTCGTTGGTGTCTTCCAGCACCGGAACGCACCCGCCACCGTCGAAGCCGACATTGAATTTGCGCGGCAGGCCGTAAAGCGCGCGTTCATTGAGGATGTGGAAGTGCCATTCACGCGCATAGGGACGCGTATCGATCAGTTCCTGCGGATCGATGCCGGCGGTCGGTGTTCCGGTGACGTTGCGGATGTTGTCGGCGCCTGAGCCACGTGAGCAGAGACCCAGATCCTGGATCGCCTCCACCATGGCGACCGCATTCTTCGGTTCGATCTCACGCATCTGCAAATTGGCACGCGTCGTCACATGCGAGTAGCCGCCCGCGTATTTCTCAGCGAGATCGGCCAAACCGTTCAGCTGCCAGTGCTTGAGGACGCCGTTAGGCAGGCGCAGCCGGCACATGTATGAACTCTGTGCCGGCGCCACGTAAAACAGCCCGTAAAAGCGCCAGCGGAAGTTATCCGGTGGCTTCGGTGCTTCATTCTTGCGTGCCTGATCCTTGAGCCGTTCATAAGCATCAAAAGGATGTTGCTCGCGCTTGAATTTTTCCTGATCGGCGAGCTTGCCGCCGGCCGCCGTCACGCGGTCCTGCGCCTTGATGTGGATAGCGTCGGGCCCGATCGGGCTCGGTGCCGGCGGCGGCACGGCAGTGCCGTTACCGGAGGGAAGACCGCGGGCCGCACGTCCGACCTGAAGGCCGGACGTGAAGCCCTCTAGATACCGCTTTTGCTCCGGAGAAAAGTCGCTGCTCATTGGCGTTATCGGACCTTTCCTGCCACGCTTTATTCAGCTGGGACTTGCACGGGAGCGATCTGGGCCGCAGCCGATTTCGGCCGGTGCGTCAAATACAGTGCAAGGCCGGTGAAAATGAACCCACCGACCAGATTGCCCAACGTCACGGGGATCTGATTCCAGATCCACCACTCGGCGACCGTGATTTTTGCTCCCATGAGCATGCCGGTCGGAATGATGAACATGTTGACGACCGAGTGCTCAAAGCCCTGGGCGAAGAACACCGAGATCGGCAGCCACGCGCCGACGATCTTGCCAATGGTCGACGTCGAGGCCATCGCCATCACCACGCCCATGCAGACGAGCCAGTTGCACAACATCCCCTTGACGAATGCCGTCACCAGCCCGGCGAAACCCATCGCCTCGTACGCGATTGTTTTTGCCTCCGCGGTGGCGACGATGCGCGACGCCACACCGGTGGGAGCAACCGACCACATGTTGGTCAGCGCGATGGCAAGCAGCACGCCGTAGGCGACGCTGCCGATCAGATTGCCGATGAAGACCCAGCCAAAATTCGTCACGATTGATCCGGTCGATGAGCTTTGTTCGAGACGCGCGATTGGCAGCAGCCCAAAGCTCCCGGTGACCAACTCGAGCCCGAGAATAACGATCATCACCAGCGAGACGGGAAAGATGAGCGCGCCGACCAGCGGCTGCCCGGTGGTCACTGCACCCGTGAATGCAAAACTCGTCGCCGTACCGAGGAGCGCGCCCGACAAGGCGCCACGAATGAGCAAGTCGCGTGGTTCAAGTCGCAGCTTGTTGCGTCCGCTTTCGATCATCGTTGCGACGACCTCTGATGGTTTCGCGTAATCCATGTGTGTCTCCCTAGGTCCCCATTGAGGGGCAGGCCTTCGCGGCCCTGGTTGAGCGATTGCGCAAATAAAAACGCCGCCGACCACGTCTCGCGAACGTGGGTCCAGCGGCGGTGCTGCAATTCGCCCAAGGTTGGGCGCCGGCGGGCGGTCGTCATTGATCGCCAACTGAGGTCTTACAATACAAGCGCCGTGCCAACCGATCACAGACAGAATACTCCTTTCAATTCAATGGTTTGAATAACTCGACAATTCGCACGCCGATTCGCTCTTGCGGCTACTGCTCCATCGGGTTGCAGCGGTCGCCCATTGTTTGTGCATCGCCGCGCCTGCAATTTTGCGCGGCACCACATCATGCCGCCGCGCAGGCAAGTGGACGGCCAAACATGAGATCGTCACGAATCTCGGCGATCGGCGCGGCAGTGCGGATGAGATCGAGATACCAAAGCCCGTGCGCGGTATCGCCGAACAGCACGGCGCCGACGAGTCGCCCATCCTTGATGACGAGTTTCTTGTAAGTCTTCAGTCCGCGATCGCTGAGGGTTACGGATTCTGTGCCGGCCGCGCCGAGAAAGTCGCCGGCCGAGAAAACGTTGATACCGGTCACTTTGAGATGCGTCCCGATCGCGGCGGAACGAAACGACGTCTGCTCGCCATGAAGCGTTCTCGCCGCGACGGCCGCCATGCCGTAAATCGGCTCAACCAGGCCATAGCAGATACCGGCATGCTCGACGCATTCGCCGACCGCGAGGATATCGGGATCGGACGTCCGCATTTGATCGTCGACAACGACACCGCGCTCCACGCGGAGCCCTGCATCGGTGGCGACGCGCGTCTCCGGTCTGATGCCGGTCGCCATCACAACCAGATCGGCCGGATAGATCGTGCCGTCGTCGAGCAGCACGGCTTCGGCGCGCTTGTGCCCGAGGATGGCCGTGGTCTGTGCGTGGCAATGGATTGCGACGCCGCGGCCCTCCAGTTCTTTCTGCAGCAGCAGCCCTGCGGCCGGATCGAGTTGCCGCTCCATCAGGTGACCCATCAGGTGCAGCACCACCACTTGCATCCCGCGAGCTTTCAGACCGGCCGCCGCCTCGAGCCCGAGAAGACCGCCACCAAGCACTACTGCTTGCGCTCCGGGCTTTTCAGCCACCGCAAGCATGGCTTCGACATCATCGAGATCGCGGAAGGAGTGCACGCACTGCAATTCCTTGCCGGCGATGGGGATAATGAAGGGCGCCGAGCCGGTTGCGAGCACAAGCTTGTCATACGGGGTCGCGCCGTTGCGCGAATGCACGGTCTTTGTTGCGCGGTCGATCCTCGTAATCGTCTCGCCAAACCGGCAGGCCACACCATGCGCGTCGTACCAGGCCGGACCGTGGGTGACGATTTCGCCGGCCGCCGCCTCGCCGGCAAGCACAGGAGAGAGCATGATGCGGTTATAGTTTCCGCGCGACTCGGCGCCGAACAGCGTGACGTCATAAGAATTCTGCGAGGCGTCCAGCAAATGTTCGAGCAGGCGGCCGGACGCCATGCCAGCTCCGACGACGACAATTTTCCGCTTCATGCGGGTCATGCTCCTTGAGAAATCTCGGCGGCGGCGCCGATCGGGACTTTGCCGATCCGCGCCGCCGGTTTTTTTGCTCATCACGATACGTGTCTGCTTCAAATCCGCGCGTGAGCCAGACCTGCCTTGCTCGGCGTACGGAAACCTTTGTGCAGATAGAACCACCACGTAAGCGCAAGGCAGGTCGCATAGAATGCAAGATAGATTTCCAGCGCCAGATGCGGACCACCGGTCATGGCAATTGACGCGCCGAATCCGCGGGGGATCAGGTAGCCGCCGCAAGCACCGATTGCGCCGATAAATCCAAGCGCAGCGCCGCTTTCGATTCTGGCCGCGTTCACCGCGAGCGCGCGGTCAGCTTCGCCAGAACCCTTTGCTTCGCGCAGTTTCTCTTCACGGAAGATCGATGGGATCATCCGGTAAGTCGACCCGTTGCCGATACCGGTTGCAATGAAGAGAACGAGGAACATCGCCAGGAATCCGGCGAACTCCTTGGTCTCCACGAAGTACATCACTCCGATCGTCGCGGCGCCCATGGCGATGAAATTCCAGAACGTCACGATGGCGCCCGCCGACTCTGTCGGCAAGCAAGCCGCCCAGCGGACGCGAGAGTGAGCCCACAAGCGGCCCCAGAAATGCGATGGCTACCGTAACCGTGGGGAATTGCGTCTTGATCAACAGCGGGAATGCGGCCGAGTAGCCGATGAACGAGCCAAAGGTCCCAATGTAGATGTAAGACATAATCCAGGTGTGTTTGCGCCGAACGACCGCGACCGCTTCCTTGAAGCTCGAACGAGCCGATGTGAGATTGTTCATGAAGAAGTACGCGCCGAACACCGCAACGATCAATGGCACGATCCACATCAGGCCTGCGTTTTGCAGGTAGACCCCGCCGACCGGCGCGGCCTGATAGAGATTGATGAGGCCGACGCCCATCAGGATCGGCGTCAACAATTGCACGCTGCTGACGCCGATGTTGCCGCCGGCAGCATTCAGGCCGAGTGCCCAGCCTTTCATGCGGTCCGGATAAAAGAAGGAAATATTCGTCATGCTCGAGGCGAAGTTGCCGCCGCCAAGACCTGCGGTCGCAGCTGCCAGCAGCATGAGCCAAAACGGCGTCTCCGGATGGCCGACGAAATAGGCGAGCGCGATGGTCGGGATGAACAGCACCGATGCACTGAATATCGTCCAATTGCGGCCACCGAAGATCGTGACCAGGAACGTGTAAGGAAACCGCATGAGCGACCCGATTAGCCCGGGCAATGCCACGAGCTGAAACAGCTGATCGGTCGTGTAGTGAAAGCCGGCGGCCGGCAATTTGGTTGCGACGATGCTCCAGATCAGCCAGACCGAAAAACCGATATGTTCGGCAACGATCGACCAGATGAGATTGCGTCGGGCAATGAATTTGCCCTTCGATTCCCAGAACTTCTCATTTTCCGGGCTCCATTCCGAAATCCAGCTCGCGTTCAACTTGCTCATCGAAGATTCCCTTTCGCACGGCTCCACGTTGTGATCCCGGTCGATGCGCCGCTTGTCGTTTCCCCTTCGCGTCCGCTGTCGTCCCTTTTTCGTCGCACCAACAAAAAAGCCGCAGACCTGAAGCGCGACGTTGCGCATTCCTCAGGCCAGCGGCGTTGTTATTGGCCCGTCATTGGACCAGGAGCGCAAAAAACGTGGCGCCCCTCGATCTCAATTAATTCAAGTGCCGTGCCAACTCGACGAAAACGGATGAAATTGTTTATAAATCAATTGCTTATGCGAAGTAATGACGCGGTAGACAGCGCGGCGGAAAAACGATTCGCTGCTTACATCCGGCGCAGGTTGCGGAATATTTGTGCAGCGCAATATTAACGAACGACCGACAAACGCGGGCGTTGCGCGCGCCTGGTTCGCCAAGCCGACACATACCCGGCGATGTCGTTCGCGTTGAAATCCGGACCGATGAAGGCGCCGATGCCGTCGTGCGGTCCGCCGCGATCGTGCGGCACAACGCCACCGAGCGCGGTGTCATAGAGATCCGGCCGGAATACTTTGTGCGCGGTGGCGCGCAATTCCTCCGACAACGGTGCCTGCCCCCAGCGCACGATCTGCGCATAGGCCCAGGCGGCCTGAACGGGATCGGGCCGGTTGGCGCCGTCGCGGCCAATGACGATGTAGCTGTCGTTCTGGCGGATCGCGCCTTCCGGTCTTGTCTTGAGAACCCCGGTCAGCGTGCGGACGACAAGTTCCGGCGTTGTCCCGATCCGCCGCGCAATGATGTTCGCCACGTTCGCACGATTGTCGGGCTTGTTGACGAACTCTGCTGCACGCGCCACGGCGCGGACCAGCGCCGCCAGCGCGCCGGGATTGTCGCCTGCCCAGCGCTCGCGCAGCGCCAGTACCTTTTCCGAAACACGCGCCATGATCTCGCATCCGAAGTGCAGGATGTGACCGACACCGGAATCCACAGCGGCCGAATTCCAGGGCGCACCGACGCAGAAGCCGTCCACATGCCCGCTGGCCAGACTGTCCACCATGTAAGGCGGTGGCAACACCACCATGCGAACATCTTCATCGGGATCTATGCCGCCTGCCGCCATCCAGTAACGCAGCTGGTAATTGTGGTGGGAAAACGGGAACGTCATGCCGAACGTCAGCGGCTCATCCGTGCGTCCCCTGCGCTCGGCCACGACACGCGCCAGCGCACGTGACGACACTTTAGGATCAGTGAGATCGCCGTCGGCGGCATCCGACAACAGGGTGAAGAGCCGAGGCGACACTGTAATGGCATTGCCATTATACCCAAGATTAAAGGGCACAATGAGCGGTACACGCACATGGCCGATGCCAAGGCTGGAGGCAATCGCCACCGGTGACAGCAAGTGCGCGGCGTCGAACAGGCCAATGTTGAGCTTGTCACGCACATTCGACCAGGACACTTCGCGCACCAGATCGATGTCGAGTCCCTCCGCGGCGGCAAAGCCGTGATCGACCGCGACCAATAGCGCGGCGGCGTCCACGAGCGGAATGTAGCCGATCCGGAGTTTCTCGCTCATTTGAGCAATTCCGCTGCGGTGAGCACCGATTGCGCAATCTCGACGATCTTTTTGTTCTCGTTCATGGCGGTCTTGCGCATCAGCGCGTAGGCATCTTCTTCGGTGAGTTTCCTGGCTTTCATCAGGATGCCCTTGGCGCGGTCAATGACCTTGCGCTCTTCAAGCGCGCCCTTGGCACGGTCAAGCTCGGATTGCAGGCGCGAGAATGCGTTGAAACGCGAGATGCACAGATCAAGAATGTTGGTGACGCGTTCTTTCTTCAGGCCACCGACGATATAAGCCGACACGCCGGCATCGACCGCCGCCTGGATCGAGGCCGCGTCGCTCTGGTCGACGAACATCGCCACCGGCCGTTTGACCGCCCGGCTCATCTGGAACATCTGCTCGAGCACGTCGCGGCTCGGGTTTTCGAGATCGATCAGGATCACGTCCGGGTCGAGTGCGTAGATCCGCGCGAGCAGATTGTGCGTTTCGGCAATGCGCTCGACTTGCGTAAATCCGGCCTCACGCAAGCCATCCTCGAGGATGGCGGAGCGGATCGGACTCTCATCGACAATGGCAATCTTCAACGCCGAATCCCGCTGCTCCCCCGACGACAAGGTGCCGTGGCCGGATGCATCCGATCCTTTGCGTGTCGCAGCCAAATTCCGTGTTCCTGCCGACATTCCACTTGCCCGGGCCGCGGCCGTTACCGGCGCCTGCCTCCATTCAAGCAAGACCTATTCCAAGTGGGTTGGTTGAACGAACTGTCGCACTGACAGGGTAAATGCCGCCCAAACTGCAGTTTGTGGCAAAAGAACCGCGTTTGGTGACGTGCGCCTGCCTACCGAACAGGCATCGTGGCTTAGTGGTTCGCCACCGCGCGCGCCGGCTTCACATGCGATGTTTCGCCGCGGTCTCCAACTGCATGCCCGATCATGACGAGCACCGGGCCGGGCAAATCGGCTTGCGCAAGGCGGCCGGGCAGCTCAGCAATGGGTGCCGAGACGACGGCCTGGTCGGGCCGGGTGGCGCGCGCAATGGCGAGCGCCGGCGTGCGCGGGTCGAGACCTTCAGCCGTTGCTTTCTCGACCAACGCCGCGAGCGTGCGCACCGGCATATAGATCGCCGTCGTGGTCGCCGGATCGGCGAGGCTCTGCCAGTCGAGATCGGCCGGCAACTGTCCGTTGCTGCGCGTGACCGGTGACGTATTGCAGCCGGCGCGCATGCTTGCGGTCGGTCAGTGGAATGCCAAGCCTGGCGGCGGCGCCCTGCGCCGCGGTAATGCCGGGCACCACGTCGAAGGCGATATTGGCGGCCTCACAGGCGTCGATCTCTTCGGCGGCGCGGCCGAAGATCAGCGGATCACCGCCCTTGAGACGAACGACGCGCTTGCCCTGTTTGGCGAGGCTCACCATCAAGCGCGTTGATGTCTTCCTGTTTGCAGGAGGGACCAAAGCCGGTCTTGCCGACCAGCATCTTTCTCGCTTCGCGGCGGGCAAAATCGAGCACATCGCGCGACACCAGGTCGTCGAACAAAATCACGTCAGCCGATTGCAGCGCGCGCACAGCGCGCAAGGTGAGCAGTTCCGGATCGCCCGGCCCTGCCCCGACCAACGTCACCGAGCCGTTTTCAACGGCGGTGCCGAGGCCTTTCACTTCGGCAACAAAGCGCTCGAAGTCGCGTTGGCCCGGTTCGCAGTCCGGATTGGCGACCGCATGCGCGGTAAACACCTGCCAGAACTTGCGGCGTCCCGAGAATGAAAGACCCGACGCCTTCACCGCCGAGCGCCAGCGCGCTGCCGCCGCCGCCCAGTCCGCAAAGCCTTTCGGCAACAGCGCCTCAAGCTTCGCCCGGATCGCTTGCGCAAACACCGGCGCGGCACCGTCGGTCGAGATCCCGATCACCAGCGGCGAACGATTGACGATGGCGCCGAAAGCAAAATCGCAGAAGGCCGGTCTGTCGATCACGTTGACCGGAACGCCGGCCGCGCGCGCTGCCGCCGCAAAGGCCGCGGCAGCCTCATCATCTTCGAAAGCGCCGATGGCGACCGCGGCGCCCTTCAAATCGGCAGCCGTCCAGCCGCGCCGATTGATCGTCACCGCACCGCGCGGCGGATCCGCCGCGACTTGCAGAAGTTCGTCGCTCGCCTCACTTGCATAAACATCAACCTGTGCTCCGGCGGCCGCCAGCAACTCCGCCTTCCAGGCCGCCGCGGCGCTACCGCCCGCCAGCACCGCGCGCTTGCCTTCCAGCGCCAGAAACACCGGCAGCCGCGCCAGCGCACTCATACGCGCCGGTCCGGTCTCAAGCGGTGTGCGCGAGGTGTTCATGCCGCGCGCTGTTTGCCGGTCTTGGCATGAAAATCGGCGCCATTACCGGTCTTGGCGACGAAGCCGGCGCGGATCGCGAAATCGCCAAAGCGTTCATCCTTCTGCCGGCCGGACGCATAAGCCGCGAAGATCGGATCGAGCGCGGCCACAATGCCGTTGTGATCGAGATCCTCGGCGTAAAGTTTGGACAGCCGCGAGCCGTCGAAAGCTGCGCCGAGATAAAGATTGTAGCGGCCCGGTCCTTTGCCGACCAAACCGATTTCGGAGAGATAAGGTCGCGCACAGCCGTTTGGGCAACCGGTCATGCGGATGACAATGTCGTCAGCCGATAGCCCATGCGCGGCAAGTTTCTCATCGAGTGCTGTCATCAGCTCGGGCAAATAGCGTTCGCTTTCAGCCAGCGCGAGACCGCAGGTCGGTAGCGCCACACAGGCCATCGAGTTGCGGCGCAATCCTGACCATGGCGCAAGCAACCCGGCCTCGCGCGCGATGCGCTCGATCTCGGCCTGCTGCTCTGTCGGCACATTGGCGATGATCAGATTCTGATTGGGCGTGATGCGGAAATCGCCTTGATGAATATGCGCAATCTCGCGCAAGGCCGTTTGCTGCGCGGCGCCCGGGATATCCTGCACGCGTCCATTCTGCACGAACAGCGTCAGATGACCGCGGCCGTCGTCACCCTGCGACCAACCATATTGGTCGCCGGTCGACGTAAACGTGTAAGGCCTGGCGGGCGCGAGTTTCACGCCGGCGCGGCGCTCGACTTCGGCGCGGAAGGAATCCAGACCGCGGTCCTCGATGGTGTACTTGAGCCGCGCATGCTTGCGGTTCTTGCGGTCGCCCCAGTCGCGCTGCACGGTGACGACGGCTTCGGCGATCTTCACTGCATCGGCGGTCGTGCAGAAGCCCATGACGTCGGCGGTGCGCGGATAAGTGTCCGGCTCGCCATGGGTCATGCCCATGCCGCCGCCAGCCGTCACATTCCAGCCGGTGATCGTACCGGCATCGTCAAGGATGGCGATGTAGCCGAGATCGTGCGCAAATATGTCGACATCGTTCGACGGCGGCACCGCCACCACAATTTTGAATTTCCGTGGCATATAGGTCTTGCCGTAAATGGGCTCGACCACCTCTTCCTCACCGCCGGCAATGCGCTCGCCATCCAGCCAGATCTCGCGATAGGCCGGCGTGCGCGGCAATAGATGATCCGAAATCGCACGCGTGAGCGCGATCGCTGCGGCGTGCGCATGCGATTGGTGCGGATTCGGGTTGCACATCACATTGCGGTTGACGTCGCCGCAGGCGGCAATGGAATTGAGCAGCGCCGCATCGATCTGCTTGAGCGTTGCCTTGAGGTTCGATTTGATGATGCCGTGCAGCTGCACCGTCTGCCGCGTGGTCATACGCATGCTGCCGTTGGCATAGTCACGCGCGACTTCGTCGAGGATGATCCATTGTTGCGGCGTCAGCACCCCGCCCGGGATGCGCACGCGGATCATGAAGGCGAAGGCCTTCTCCATTTTCTTGCGTGTGCGTTCGGGGCGCAGATCACGGTCATCTTGCAGATACATGCCGTGGAACTTCACCAGCTGCTGGTCATCCTCGACGATTGCGCCGGTGATTTCCTCGCGCAGGCCTTCGGCCAGCGTGCCGCGCAAATAGTCGCTCGCCTCTTTGATGCGCTCATTGCGCGAACGGTCGTCGGTCATGCTTTTTCCTCGTCATTCCGGCCGAGGCCGCCTAGCGGCCGAGAGCCGAATCCAGATCTACGAACGGCATTTCAGTTTATCTGATTCGGGTTCGCGCCTTTCGGCGCGCCCCGGAATGACACACTCATGCTGATCAATAAGTATCCTGCAGGTAGCGCTTCTGGCGCTCAAGTGTCGCCACAGCCTGTTCGGCGGCCTCGGGCGACAATGATTTCACATCGCCATAAGCGCGCACCAGTGCCGTGCGCACATCCTTCGCCATCGCCTTGGCATCGCCGCAGACATAGAAATAGGCGCCTTTGTCGAGCCACTCGACCAGCTCAGCGCGGCGATCCCAAATCTTGTGCTGGACGTAGACCTTCTCCGGCGTGTCGCGCGAGAAGGCAACGTCCATCCGCGTGAGCGCCCCGCCGTTCAGCGCCTCTTGCCAGTCGAGCTGGTAGAGAAAATCATGCGTGAAAGTGCGATCGCCGAAGAACAGCCAGCTTTTGCCGGTCGCTTCGGTGGCACGGCGTTCCTGTACGAAAGCACGGAATGGCGCGACACCCGTGCCGGGGCCGACCATGATGATGTCCTTGTCAGGAGCCGGCAGGCCGAAATGCCGGTTCGGCTTGACCTTGACCCGCACACGGCCGCCTCGCTTGAGACGATCGGCCACATAGTTCGATGCAACACCCTTGCGGGCGCGGCCATGGCTTTCATAGCGCACGGCCGAAATCAGCAGATGCGCCTCGTCTCCCACCTCGCGGCGGGACGACGCGATCGAATAGGCGCGCGGCGCCAGTGGACGTGTCAGGGCGCGTAGCGTCTCGGCGTCGAGCGCGATCGGGAAGGTCGCGATCAGATCGATGAGCTGGCGGCCTGCGATCCACTCTTTGACCTGTCCGTCGGCAATGAGCGCCTTGACGTATTGGTGACCGGTCTTTTCGGCATAGGTTTCAACGGTTTTGGCCGACAGCGTCGTCACGTCGCGCGACTTGATGAATTCGCTACGCAGCTTGTCGTCACCTGCAAGGCCGGCAGACTTCAATAGCTCGTCGACATAGGCCGGATCATTTTCGGCATAGAGGTCGAGTGAATCGCCCGGTTCATAAGCCGGCGCGCCGCCCTCGAATGACAGCGCAAGATGGATGGTCTCCTTGTCGGAGCGCGAAGAATTGAGGTCGACATGCTCAGTGATCTCAGCTTCGACAATATCGATGCTCGGCGCCGCCGCCGGCTTGACGCCGAAATCGACTTCGATCACCCGGCCGCCAGCATTTGGCGGCGTCAGCACTTTCACGGCATCGCCGATCCAGCGCGCGGCGGGCTCGGCAAAATCGAGGTCGCAATCGACGCGATCGACCACGCGCTTGCCGCCAAGGGCAGCGAGCCGCTCGTCGATCTTCTTGCCGATCGCGCAGAACTCGACATAGGCGGTATCGCCCAGCGCCAGCACGCCGAATTCGACGCCATCGAGACGCGGCGCGCCCTCACCCATCAACTCGTTATAGGCCCGAATGGCACGCGCCGGCGGCTCGCCCTCGCCCCAGGTGGCCGCGATCACGACCAGCCGCTTGGCGGAGGTCAGCGCGGACAATTCAAGATCCGCCATGTCGATGATGGTCGGCTTGAGGCCACTCTTGCGCGCCGCCTTGGCGATATCGCCGGCAAGCTTCTCCGAATTTCCCGAACTCGCTGGCATAGATGATGGTCAACGGTTCGGCCGGGCGCGCCGGCGCCAAAGGCTGCGGTGCGAGCAGGCCGCCAGACGTCGCATCAATGCCGGCGAGGAACCCGGCCAGCCAGGCGCGCTGGATCGGGCTCGCGGTGCCGACCACGCGGTTGAGGAGATCGATCTCCTCTTCGGCAAACGGCGCGGTCTTCGGAATTGGCGACATCACATTCTCATTTCTCAGCGGCGCGACCGGCGCCGCGGCATTGCGGTCGTGTCAGAGCGACACCGGGAACAGGTGGTTGACGATGGCGAGGATCACGAGCAGCGCGATACCGATGCCCAGGCTCCAGCCAATCAGCTTCTTCTCGATCGGCAGCAGCGGCTCGACTTGTGCTTTGCGAAGTTCCTCGCCGACATTTATTTGCGACATTGTTTGTCCTCACTCAGCTCGCCAGCGGCGGTTTCACGCCGGCAAAAAACAGCCATGAAATCAGCAGCCCGACCCAGATCACGAAGCCGAACAGGCTCACCACGTAGACCGCAGCGAGCTTGCCGATGCCTTCCTGCCAGAGCCGCTTGAAGTTCGAGAGCACGCCGATCGAGAAGAAGGTCAGGATGAAGAACACGACGCGGATGGTGTTGGCCTCGCCCATTGCCGCTGGCACCTTGGCGGCGATGCCCGCCGGCGTTGCCAGCGCGAGATAGAGACCGACCGCGAAGGTCAGCACAAAGCCGATCACGAATTTCGGAAAGCGCTGCCAGATTTCCCACACGCTCGCTTTGTCCGAGGTGCGATTGATATGATTGGTCCAGATGTAACCGAGCACAAAGGCCCAGATACCGATGAAGATGTCGATGAACACCTTGATCGCCGCGGCTGTGCCGAGAATCCAGCCGGGCTGATATTTGATGCCCTCGGCGGCGTTCTGCGCAAGGATCAGCGACTCGGTGATGGCACCGCCCGCCACCGCGGCGCCGTCGGTTTTGATCGCAAGACCCATCCAGGCACCGGCAACGAGAGGCTCGTGCGACAGGAATGTCTGTGCCAGGAACGGCAGCACTAGTACTTCGACCACCGCAAAGACGACGACGAGTGACGAGACCAGCACCGGAATGAGCGGCCGCGCGCGGATGGCGCCGCCGGTCGCGATCGCCGCAGACACGCCGCAGATCGAAATGCCGGAGGCGAGCGGCGCGGCCCACTCGCGGTTGAAACCGAACCATTTGCGGGCGACGAAATAAACGACCGCCCAGTAAATCAGATAGGCCTCGATGATTGCCGCAACACCACGCAGCAGCAGCGAGCTCGCCAGCGACAACTTGCCCGCGGCGGTGACAGCAAAGAACCCGCCAAGGATCACGATGGCAATCTTGATATAGAGTTCGGGGCGCACCGCATCCTTGATCGCTTCCGCGAAGCGCGGAAACACATTGGCGATCACGAGGCCGGAAATCAGCGCAAAGATGTATGCACCTTCATTGGTGAGCCGGAGCGACCAGCCAATTCCGAATTTCTGCAATTCGGCGGGCGTGACCGCGGCGAAATTAGCGAAGTTGCCGACGACCCAGCTCGCGTACGCGATCCAGAACACCGCTGTAAACGCGAGCGCAAATTTCTTAATGTTACTCTTGAGCGCAACCGCCGCACCGCTGAGAACAACGAGCAGCGCGACGTATGTTGCGAACAGCGCGCCGATGCCGCCAAGCGAGGCATATGATTTCGAAACCGTGCCGAGCGCCTTGCCGATATCGTTCCACACAGACGTGGTGACCACCCAGCCAAGCAGATCGACATTGGCAATGCCGGCGAGCGCCAGCACAAAGATAGACAGCCCGATGATCAGCGACAGCCAATCCTCGCTCACGTGCGGTGCGAGCTCGACGTTGTCGGCACGCGCAGGTGTTGTTGTCTCGTTCCAGGTCGTCGCGGTCGTCATCAATGCTGTCCTTTACCCAAACACGCGTGGCAGAACGCCAATGGCGATCAGCGCCACCAGCCCGGTCGCAAGCGCGAATGCCCAAGCTTCCAGGCGCGAAACGCGTTTGGGCTCGTTTGGAAAATCGGTCATCGGAGCGCTCCGCCATCAACAGGAGCGCTTAAGTAGGAGATTATTCTGCAAAACGGCAATAAGCGCTGGAAAATAAGAAGAAATTTGCTTCCACAGGCACCCTAGCGCGTAACAATTTCCTTTCGCCGGACCCTTGTGGAGAACACCGGTATTGCTCGAATCCCGCGTTTACGTATGCAAAACACGGAACGTGTTGCTCACTCTGGAACCGTCCCGCCGCTCATGGCCACTTACCGACGCAGGCTGCATTCGCTGCTGACCCCTGCCGAGCATCGCCTGTTCGCGCGCCTCGATTCCCCGCAGAAGATTCAGAGTTTCCTCGACCGGTTGCCGGTCAACTTCAGCCTGAACGGTGACACGGCGATGTCGCCACGCAGCGTGCTGAAAATGCGCATGGCGCATTGCGCCGAGGGCGCAGTTTTCGCCGCCGCCGCGCTCGCCTATCACGGCAAGCCGCCGCTCCTGATGGACATCCGGGCGCTGCCAGCCGACCAGGATCACATCATTACGCTGTTTCGGGAGCGCGGCCTGTGGGGCGCCATCAGCAAGACCAATCACGCGATCCTGCGCTGGCGCGACCCGATTTACGCAAGCGCGCGCGAACTGGCGATGACCTACGCGCACGAGTATTGCTTGCCCGGGGGCAAGAAATCCATGTTGTCGTTTTCCAGGCCATATTCGCTCGCTCGCTATACGCCCAAGAGCTGGGTCATCGCGCCGGACGACCTCGACTGGCTGCTCGTTGATCTCGATACGTCACCGCATGTGCCGGTCGCACCGAAGCATGCGCTGCGCAAACGCCGGCGTTCCTCGCGAGTCGAGTTGCTGTCGCAGGATGTGGTGGAATGGCCAGACCCACGCAAACCGAAACGCAAGCGTAAAAAGAAAGCGGCCTGCTCCTGACAATTTACTGCATGGCAAGGGCCCGCTAATGTCGCGCGGCTAAAAACAGAAAAGGCAATCGCGTGGCGCCACTTACATTCCGCAGACAATTGACCGTCGAATGGGGCGATTGTGACCCCGCCGGCATTGTGTTCAATCCACGATTTTTTGAATTCTTCGACGCTAGTTCATGGCTGCTGTTCGAAACGGCATTGGGTGTGAAGCAACAGGAAATCGCATCGACCTATGGCATTGTTGGTATCGCACTGGTGGATGCACGTGCCAACTTCCTCAAGCCAATCAAGTTCGGCGACACGATCGAGATCGCTTCGCGCGTCAGCGAATTCCGCCGCTCCAGCTTCGATGTCGAGCATCGCATTTCAATCGGCGAAGAATTGGCCGTCGAAGGCGGCGAAACGCGGGTCTGGGCGATGCGTAGCGCAGACGACCCGGAGAGGATCGCGGCAACGACCATTCCAAAAGATGTGATCGCCAAATTTAACGTGAGCTGACCGCCAGATTCGCTAAGCGATCTTCACATACTCGAAATCACCCGGCTTGTTATCGATACCGACTTTCGGCGGCGCAATCCAGCTGGCGAACTTCCCGGGCTCCATTTGAGGCTTCATCAGGCTTTCGATGAAATCCTTGTCGGCCGCTGATGGCAGAAAATCGGTCCGCTGATTTGTCCATTCAGCAGGTGACAGAATATTTCCCTCGATATCGGCATTCGTGCGCGAGAATTCGCCGATATGGCGGTGGAACGCCACATGCGGCAGCTTGATCTGGAAAGGAATACCTATCTGATCAATCACCTTATTCCAGCGGGCGACCCCGTTGTTGCAATCGGCTACGTAGTCGTCGCGCAGACGCATATTGAGCGCCGACAATGCCGGCGAATCTTCGTTCTGAACCTTCCCGTCGATCAGCCGCAACACAGGGTAGGTATTGCTCTCCAGCTGGTGGTCATCGTCGAGCCGGTGTTCGCGGTATCGACCCTTCAGGCCTGCATGATACGCATTAGCCGCGTTGGTCGAAATCTCGTTGCCGAACAGATCGAGCGTCAATGAAAAGTGCAGGTTCGCTTTTTTCTGGATAGTCGGCAGATCGATGACACCGAGCTTGCGTACTTTCTCGATCTCATAAGGGTCGCTGATCCCCGCCTCCTTCATCGCCTCGCATGTGCGCTGGATGATACGGGTGACGCCGGTTTCGCCCACGAACATGTGGTGAGCCTCTTCGGTCAGCATGAACCGGCAGGTGCGCGACAGCGGATCGAAACCCGATTGCGCCAGCGCTTCGAGCTGCATTTTGCCGTCGCGGTCCGTAAAGAATGTGAACATGAAGAACGACAGCCAGTCGGGCGTCTGTTCGTTGAAAGCGCCAAGCATGCGCGGCGTATCGGGGTCACCGGAGCGGCGCTGCAGCAGGGCTTCCGCCTCTTCGCGGCCGTCGGTGCCGAAATATTTCTGCAACAGATAGACCATGGCCCACAGATGGCGGCCCTCCTCGACGTTCACCTGGAAGAGATTTCGCATGTCATAGAGCGACGGCGCAGTCTTGCCGAGATAGCGCTGCTGCTCGACCGAGGCCGGCTCGGTGTCGCCCTGGATCACCACCAGCCGGCGCAACATCGCACGGTATTCGCCCGGCACGTCCTGCCAGGCGTCCTCACCTTTATGCGTCCCGAAGGGAATCTTGCGGTCTTCCTGTTGCGGCGCCAGCAAAACGCCCCAACGGTATTCCGGCATGCGCACGTAATCGA
Source organism: uncultured Alphaproteobacteria bacterium (assembly GCA_963810125.1). Taxonomy (GTDB): domain Bacteria; phylum Pseudomonadota; class Alphaproteobacteria; order Rhizobiales; family Xanthobacteraceae; genus Pseudolabrys. The sequence continues at coordinate 77,301 of CAWEMK010000007.1, read as the reverse complement.
ACTTGGCCCACCCCTTGGGATCGACGCTCACCGCTGTCCGCAAGTAGACAAGCGACTCCTGGAAGCCCTCCGGCCCCATGTCTTTCCACCAATTGATGTACCCGGGATGCCATTTCTCCAGCGCGCGCTTGACGCGCACGTCACCACCGAGACCGACATTGTTGGGGATCAAGCCATCGTAGTCGACTTGCTGGATATTCATGGCTACACCCTTTCCTTGTCGAACGTCGCCTTCACGCCGGTGCCGTAGAGCTTGAGCGCGCCGTGCTCACCGACTGAATTCGGCCGCTGGAAGATCCAGTTTTGCCAGGCCGTGAGCCGCCCGAAAATTTTGGTTTCCATCGTTTCGGGGCCGGCAAAGCGCAGATTGGCTTCCATGCCGGTCAATGAATCCGGCGAATGGCTGGCGCGTTCCTCGATCATCACGCGCAGTTCGTCATCCCAATCAAAATCTTCGTAAGCAAACGTCACGAGACCGAGTTCGGCCGCCTCTTCGCCTTCGAGCGCTGCGTCGACCTTGCCCTTTGCCACTTTCCAGTGTCTTCGGTTCGCCGAGAAACGGCTTTGCAATCGCGTGAGGCCATTTCCCATCGGATAGAAGCCGAAATTGGCATCGCCCAGTGTGATTGTGGCGGGCGTACGGTTGTCGCCCTCCCGCGTGCCGATCAGCATCAGCGAGCGGTCAGCGGCGAAAGCAAGCTCGGCCAGCGTTCCGGCAAAGCATGAGCCGGGTTCGATCACGGCAAAGAACGTCTTGGCGGTGACGTCGATGCGCTTGAACACCCGTTTGAGGTAGTGGCGGATTTCGCGCATCAGCCAGTCACCATTGGCTTTGGCAAGAAAGTTGTCGTGCTCAATCACCGCTTTCGGGCTGCCATCCGTGCGCAGCAGCACGACATTGATGGTCGGCTCGTTGACCCGCAGGTGCAGGATGGCGTCCTCCAGTTCGCGCGCGACCGTCAGCGGCCAGAACCTGTCGCCGAGCGCATGCGCGGCTTCGATCGAGGCCGGTACCGGTCGCGTCGGTCCGCGCACGGTCACCGTTGCGACCGAACGGCCGCGGTCGATTTCGATGTCGACATGTGAATATGAAACCCGTCCATCGACGATCTGGCGCTGCAACGGCGTGAGCTTAATGCCGCCCGATGCCGGTCGGTCCGAACGCTTGGCCAATTCATGTGCGCGCGCGGCCACCGCGTCCTTCCATTTTGATGGTGGCACGACTTCATCTACCAAACGCCACTCGACCGCCTTGGCGCCGCGCAGCCCCTCTTCCGTCGAACAGAAAAAGTCGGCGCGATCGCGACGCACCTTGCGCTTGTCGGTGACGCGGGTAAGCCCGCCGGTGCCGGGCAGCACTGCAAGGAGCGGCGTCTCCGGCAGCGATACAGTCGAGCGCCGGTCATCGACCAGCATGATGTGATCGGTGGCCAGCGCCAGCTCGTAGCCGCCACCGGCGCAGCTGCCATTCACCGCGCACATGTAAGTCTGTTTGGAATTTTCGGTGGCGTCTTCGATTGCCAACCGCGTTTCGTTGGTGAACTTGCAGAAATTCACCTTATGTCCGTGAGCAGCCTTGCCGAGCATGCGGATATTGGCGCCGGCGCAGAACACATTGTCCTTGCCGGACTTGATCACAACGCAGTGTACGTCCGGATATTCGAACCGCAGGCGCTGGATCGCGTCATTGAGTTCGATATCAACGGCGAGATCGTAGGAATTGAGTTTGAGTTCGTAGCTGTCCGACAACCCGCCGGCGGGATCCACATCCATGATCAGATAGGCAATGTCGCCGTCGCGCTCGATGCGCCAATGGCGGTAACGCGAGGGATCGGTCTGAAAATCGATGGTTTGCATGGCCAATACGGACGCCGGGACGATGCCGCCCGCCACTCATCTCCCTCTATGCATTATTTTGCATACCACTAACATCGTTGGGGCATTGCGACAACTCGATCCTGATGTAGCTAGTTCCGAACCCGATATTGCTTAGCATTATAATGCATGTTAGCGAAGTGGCCATGAAAAACGCCCGCCCGACACCGGTTGCCGGCCGCGAGACCGACGCCTACTTGCGCCGGCTTGGGGAACGCGTCCGCGTGTTGCGCAATCAACGCGGCATGACACGAAAAGCGCTCGCCCAGCACGCCAAAGTCTCCGAGCGCTACTTGGCGCAGCTCGAAGCCGGCCTCGGCAACGGCTCGATCATTTTATTGCGGCGGATTGCGCGGGCCATCGGCCTTCCGGTCACGCAACTCGTTCAAGAAGGGGCCGAGCCCGCCCTTGATATGGTCTTGTTGTCGCAATTCCTCGAGCGATTGCCGCCAGCAGCACTCGCAGAGGCGCGGACTATGCTCCTGAAGCAATTCAGTGCACCGTCGGAAGATACGCGCCGCAATCGCATTGCACTCATTGGTTTGCGCGGCGGCGGCAAATCCACCTTGGGCAAGCTGCTGGCCGAGCGGCTCGACGTCCCATTTATCGAACTCGACCGTGAAATTGAAAAGCGCAGTGGCACCACGTTGAGCGCGATTTTCGATATGTTTGGCCAGGAGACCTTCCGCCGCGCCGAACGCGAAGCACTCGACGAGGTCCTGCGCAGACATTCAAGTTTTGTGGTCGCCACCAGCGGGAGCATCGTCACCGAACCGGGCACGCTCGAATTGTTGCTTGCCTCCTGCTTCACGGTGTGGGTCCGCGCCGAGCCCGCCGAGCACATGAACCGCGTGATGGCGCAAGGCGATATGCGCCCTATGGCAAACAGCACCCGGGCCATGGACGACCTGGTCTCGATCCTTCGCAGCCGCGAACCCCTTTATGCCAAAGCGGAAGTCGCCCTTTCCACCAGTGGAAAGACCCCCGAGCAAGCGCTCGCGGAACTGTTGCGTCTTATCGAAGTTCCCGCTACGCGCATGAGCCGAAAATTGGCCTCAACCCCGTAAGAAAAGGCCGGCTTTGGCCGGGACGACAAGGACGAGAAGTATGAGCGACACGATCAAGACCGATGTTCTGATTATCGGGGCGGGGCCAGTCGGCCTGTTCGCCGTGTTCGAACTCGGCCTGCTCGATATCAAGGCCCATCTCGTCGATATCCTCGACAAGGTCGGTGGTCAGTGCGCGGAGCTTTATCCCGAGAAACCGATTTACGACATTCCCGGCATCCCGCTCATCACCGGCCATGGCCTGACTGACGCGCTGATGCAGCAGATCAAGCCTTTCCACCCGACTTTCCATCTCAACGAAATGGTGACGGCACTGGAAAAGACCGGCGAGCCGGGCTTCCGGCTGCGCACCGACGCCGGCAAGACATTCGAAGCGAAATGCGTCGTGGTCGCGGCCGGCGGCGGCTCCTTCCAGCCCAAGCGGCCGCCAATTCAGGGCATCGAGCCATACGAAGAAAAGTCCGTTTTCTACGCGGTCCGCAAAATGGATGCCTTCCGCGGCAAGCGGCTCCTGGTCGTCGGCGGCGGCGACAGCGCGCTCGACTGGACGCTCAACTTGCAGCCCATCGCCAAGCGCCTGACGCTTGTTCACCGGCGCGACGAATTCCGCGGCGCGCCCGACAGTGTGAACAAGATGCGCGCGCTCGTGGCGGCCGGTGGCATGGATCTCAAAATTGGCCAGGTGACCACCCTGGAAGGCGGCGACGGCCAACTCGCCGCCTGCTCGATCAAGGGCAATGATGGCGCCGTTGCACGCATCGAAGTCGATGCGATGCTGCCGTTCTTCGGTCTCACGATGAAGCTCGGCCCGGTCGCGGACTGGGGCATCAAGATGGATGACGAACTCATCCCGGTCGACACGGCCGCGTTCGAGACCAATATTCCCGGCCTGTTCGCCGTCGGCGATATCAACACCTACCCGGGCAAGCTCAAGCTGATTTTGTCGGGCTTCCACGAGGCCGCATTGATGGCGCAAAAAGCGCACCGCTACGTCTATCCGGAGAAAAAGCTGGTGTTCCAGTACACGACGTCATCCACCAGCCTGCAAAAAAAGCTGGGCGTGGCTTAACCCGCCGCACGTCATGCCGAAAATCACTTACATCGAACACGACGGCACGCGTCACACCGTGGTCGCCGAGCTTGGCTCAACCGTGATGGAAACCGCGTTGCGGAACGATGTCGCCAGCATTGTCGCGGAATGCGGCGGCGGGTGCACCTGCGCGACCTGCCTTGTGCACGTCGATGACGCGTGGAGCGCCATAGTCGGCCCGCCGTCGAGCGAAGAGGAAGAAATGCTCGACTCAGCCTTTGAGGTGAAACCGACGTCGCGGCTGTCCTGCCAGATTAAGGTCACGGACGCGCTTGATGGCCTGATCGTTTATACGCCGGCCTATCAGGGCCGCTGAACGAGCGCGCTCCAGTCAAGGCTGTCGTCGCTCCCGCCCAAGATTTCAGCGTCGCGTTGATTAAAAACTCGCGCTCAAATTTAGTGCGTGAGGCGCGAATGGGCGAGTACGCCGGTCACAAACAGCTCATCAATCTTATTCTGATCATCGCCGGTACATCGTCCGTCGTGGCTGTGATTCTAGGGCTCGTCGTCGGTTTTGTATTGAGCGGCGCCTCACCCTGAGATTCGCCTAAGCGAGCGCCCGCATGCTCTCGTCAAACAATTCATCAACGGAAAATTTTCGCGGGATCAGCTTCTGCCGGACGCTGTATTCGATTATGATTTCAAGCGACCGGCGATTGGCTTCAACTCCGAACCGCCACGGATCGAGCAAGCCATTGTCCGCCGCTGGCGGCACCACCCGCCGACTGTCGCGCAGCATGCGGTAGATCTCCTTCACGACATCAGGACGCGATTTTGCAATCTTATCGCGCACCACCATCATATGATTGATCGGCACGCCGCCGTGCGTCTGCGCCCATTGGCGCGCCACCGCGTCGGCTTCGGGAACGAGTGGCTTGAGCCGCGGATCGGGTAACTTGTCGCCAACAATGGCGGCATCAAGCTCACCGTCGAGCAGCATCTGCGTGAGGTTTTTTCCCTCCGGCGCGCGCGTGACAAAATCGGGGTCCATGTATTCGGCAAGATGGGGATCCTCGAACGTCACCCAATGGACTTTCGCAGTATCGACACCATAGTCGTCGGCGAGAAAACCGCGCACCCAGGCCCCGGTGGTTTGGGTATAGGCGCGCACACCGACACGCTTGCCGGTCAGGTCAGATGCCTTTAACGGTCCGCGCTCCGGGTTGTAGGCGATTGTGTGATGCTGGCCGCGTCCCAATACGGTGGCCGGAATGAGCGCATAGGGTTTGCCATAAACCTTGGCCTGCAAAAAAGTGACGATCGCGAGCTCGGCAACGTCGAACTTGGCTTCGCGCACCAGGGGCTTGAATGCCGTATTCGACACTTTCACGTCCGCGAAATCGAACGCCACCAGATCGGACTTCACCGCGCCGTCCTTGAGCGCCATCGCGTTCGGATAGCTTCCGAGCAGCGTCGAGAGTTTGATTTTTTCGGCGGTCATTGACTGTCTCCTCAATCCGCCAGCGCCGGATAGAGCGCCTGAGCCGTCCTGCCAAAGATCCATCCCTGATCGGCCGTCGTCAAACTAGCCACGGATTCGCGCGCGACAGCCAAAAGTTCCGGCAGCTTGCCTTCACTGGACGGATAATTCGATCCCCATGCCAGGCGCGCAGCCCCGAATGCGGAGATCAGTTGCGGAAAAAACGTTTCGGGCGTTGCCTTGCCCCGGCGGGATTCGGCAAACATGCGCGGCGTGAGCTTAATGTAGATATTGGCGTAGCGCGCCAGGTCGAACAGACTGGCGGCCGTATTGTAGGGCGGCCCGTCTTCCAGCACCGGCCGCGCGCCGTGATCGAGAATGATCCGCACGTTTGGAAATCGTTTCGCCATTGCACTCGCTTGCGGGATTGCCTTGGCCGACATCTGCAGGCAAATCGAAAGGCCAAGTTCGCTGGCGCAGTCCCATGCCGGATAGGATTTCGGATCGTCGAGCCAGTTGGCCTGCTCCGACATTGTGCTGCCGAAGGTGAAAAGCCTCAACCCGGTAAGCCCCTTGCCGCGCCAATGCCGCATGCGCTCAGGCGCATCGGTCGCCAGCACATCGACAGAAAAAACGCCCGTGAAGCGTTGGGGGAAGGCCGCGACAGCATCGGCCACATAAGAATTGTCGTGCCCATAGCAGGTGGAAGCCTGGACGATCGCGGCCTTGTGGACGCCGGCCTCATCCATGGCGGCAATCAATTGCTCCAACGTCACCGGACGCGTGCGCGACCAGTCGGACTGGTGGCCGCCGAGCGGCGCCAAAGGGTAGCGCGTGGCATCGCTGGCGATGATATGCGGGTGGATGTCGATGGTGCTCATGGGTCTGGGCCGCCTTCCGTAGAGCAACCGGCCCTCAGCGTAAAGCGGCAATTCCCGGTAACCAGTGATGCGCCCGGCGCAGCCGAGGCATATTGTCAGCCGCGCCCCGACTTCCTAGTGTCCCGGCCGGGAAACCCGGGAACAAATATGCTGTACTCCATCATCAGCGTCGCCTGTCGTATGATGCAACGAGCAGTGCGTATCGCTTGCGGAATTTTATTGGGGCTGGCGATTGCCGCACCTCCCGCGCGGGCAGATACGTATCCGACGCGGCCCGTGCGAATCATCGTTCCCTACGGCCCGGGCGGCATCGCCGACGTCACCATGCGGATGGTGGCGCAGAACTTAAGTCAGCATCTCGGCCAGCAGTTCTTTATCGAAAACCGCCCTGGTGCCGGCGGTATCGTTGGCATGCAATCGGCCAAGGACGCGCCAGCCGACGGCTACACAATCGTCATGCTTGGCGGCGGCCTGACCATCGCCAAGGCCCTGTTCAAGTCCCTGCCCTACAATATCGAAACAGATTTCACGCCGATTTCGACCACTGCATCGTATGGCCTGGTGATTGCGACCAAAACCGGATCGCCATACAAATCGATCAAGGACGTGGTTGCCGCCGCCAAGACCCGCCCCGGCACATTGAACTTCGGCACCATCAACGCCGGCAGTGCGCAGAATTTGTCCGCCGAGCTGTTCCGGACGATGTCCGGCCTCGACGTCACGATCGTGCCCTACAAAACCACGCCGGATCTCGCCAACGCCGTTTTGCGCGGCGACGTCGACGTCGCGTTCGAATATTACGTCGGCTTCCAGTCACCGATTATTAACGACCAGATGACTGTGCTTGCCACCACCGGGCGCGAGCGCGCGAGCAATTTGCCGAACGTCCCCACTGTGATCGAAAGCGGCCTCACCGGCTACGAAGTGACAAGCTGGAATGGCCTTGCAGTTCCGGCAGGAACACCCGCCGATATTGTCGCCCTGCTCAACCGCGCTGTGGACGGCGCGCTGAAGTCGCCAGAGGTACAGAAATTCTCAGGCGAGGCCGGCATGGACGCGCGCAGCATGTCGTCCGACGACTTACGCAATCGCATCAAGAACGATGTCGCCAAGTGGTCCCAGGTGATCGAGAAAGCCGGAATCAAAAAACGATAAATGAATTCGGCCGCCGTCCATTTTTGTTCAAACTGCGATAGCCTCGGTTAGTCGAATTTGCAGATCACCTATCGAAAATAGTCCAAAGGAGACCCGGATGAATTTCGAGGACCCCTGGGCCTGGATGCAACCCTACGATGCGCGCCGTTTCGGCGAGGTCATCCTCGACAAAACCGAGCAGGAGCGCTGGTGCCGCGCTGTATTGCTCGGCGGTTTGCCATTCATGTGGCGCAAGGCGGAGGTCGCCCGCAATCTCATCTATGACCGGCTCGAATTGCGTACAGACGACAAGGTCCTGATCATCGGCGAGTGCATCGAACCGTGCGGTTTTGTGGAGGATATCAAAGCTCGCATCGGCCCCAAGGGCGAGATCAAGGTCTTCGACATTACCGATGAGGCCCGCGACAACTACATCGCGAAAAAGCGTGGCCGCAGTGGCCAGCTTGCGACCTGGCAATGGACCTATACGCGAGACATCGCAGACCGGACTTTTGATTGCGCGGTCTGCCTGCAGGGCGTGCAGCACACCGATGACTGGCGTGAAACAGGCGCGGAAATGCTGCGCGTCATGAAAAGCGGACGCAATCTTGTGCTGGCAGAGATCGCCTACAGTCCCGAAACTCGAATGAAAATCGAACTGGACATGCACATTGAATATGTTTTCAGCAAGCTCCTGTCGCGGGTCGGATGGAAGCTGGACGAGTTCCCCTACTACAGCCCGAATGACCTGGAGGCCGCCTTTAAGGGGCTGCTCAACGACACCGACAGCTTTGTCTGGAAAGGCATCGAAATCTTCTGGGGCCGAAAACCGGCATAGGCCAGCGTTTTCGGCGCCCGTAATTACCCGGCGAAGTTGAATAAACGATTGGGCGTATCCCAGAAAAGCTTGCGCCGGTCATAGGCGTCAGCAAACAACTGTCCTGCCAGCTGCACCAGCGGCCCGTAGTCCTGCCGTTCCGATGCACGCAGGAAGGGCCAGTCCGACGCCCACATGCAGCGGTCGAGCGTAAATGCATCGACGATGGCGCGGACAAACGGCCAGCAGTCTTCAAATGGGTAATGCCGGGTAGCAAATTTCTGGTAGCCGGAAATCTTTACGTTCACCCGGCCCGTCTGGGCCATTCGCAAGATTGCGGCAAAGGCCGGCTGATCGAGGCCAGCCGGAGGCGTCGGGCGGCCGGTGTGGTCGATCAGGACCTTCACGGGAAACTTTTCGATCCACGGGGCGAACATCAGAAACTGATCGTTTTCGACCTGGAGGTTCAAAAACATATCCAAGTCGGCAAGCCGCTTTATGAGCCCATCGGCGCGCCGGTAGTAGTCATTGCCGTGGAATGTCGGATTGATGGCGGCACCGATGACGCCACGCGATTGCAGTTCCTTCAGCGTTGCGGTCTCGACGTCCAGATCGACGATGGCGACGCCCTTGAAGCGGCCCTCACCTTTCGCAATTGCATCGAGCATGCACGAATTATCGCTCCCGTATCCCGAGTTTGGCTGCACCAGGAGCGCATGCTTCACCCCATGGCACTTCATCACCTCGACAAATTGCGCCGTAGTGCCAACTTCCGGTCCGGCCGGCTTGTAGACGACGTCTTTGCCATAGGGAAAATTCGCCGGATCAATCACGTGGGCGTGGCAGTCAATCTTCGGCTCGTCGAAAATGTGCATCGTGTTGGTGCGCCGATCACGTTTTCCAGGACAATGACTGCACCATGGCCGTGACTTTGTTATTAATTATTTTCGTCGGCCGCAAAATACCTTGATCGCGAGCTATGACTTTATTTCATTGGCAGGTAACTCGACGAGTGCGCGCGTGTGTTCTTTCGCATCGTACACACTGACCTGGATTTGCGGATATTTCTGCTTGAGGTCAGTGGCCGCTTTCATCGCCGAATTAGAGGTGTCGTACACTGTTTTGAATTTTCCATCGATCTCGAGAACATAACCTTCGGACGGAATTGTGTTGGCTGACGGATTTTTGGGTCGCGTCGTAGGACCATTGTTCGCACCATGTTCAGCTGCCGACTTTTTCACTCCAAGAACAGGCTTCTTTATATTCATGCGCGGCTTCCTTGGTTGAATTTCCACCGAATGACTGGAAATCACTTTGACTATTTAACCGCGCGTGAATGACAACGAGCGGCAACTACTTAGATTTCGCGGGAAAAATTGGTGGGCGCACCAGGGCTCGAACCTGGGACCCGCTGATTAAGAGTTCAGCTGCTCTACCAACTGAGCTATGCGCCCGGATTGCGACGGCGGAGATCCCGCCGAGCGCGCGTGGCTTAGCAAAGGCGGCTGGCAGTGTCCAGCCGCGCCACCCATTCAAGCCTCGGAAAGACAAAGGAAAAGCCGCCGGATCTGTCCGGCGGCTTCTGGAGGCGGCACGCGTCGGGGAGAGCGCGTTGGCCGTCGTCCGCTACTTTGAGTGCGCCTTACTGCGGCTGCGCGTCGCCGCCCTGCATCATTCCGCGCGGGCCACGTTGGTGCCATCCGCCAAAGCCATGATGTCCGCGGAAGCCACCGCCTTCCCGGCCGCCTTCATGTTCGCCAAGCCGCGCCAGCATGGCAAAGCGATGCTTCTGGCTATCATCGAGGCTCTTGTAGAGCGGACCGGCAGCGTCGGCGAGCTTCTTGAGGCCGGCCGCGCGTTGACCCATCGCGTCCGCACGCAAGGTCAGGCGCTCGATCGGATCCTTGGGGCGATCGGCGCTGGCTCGCGCGGCAAATCGTTCAGATCGCTGCTTAGCGAGATCGCGTAGCGCGGTCTCCACGGCCGGCCAGTTTTTTTCCTGTTCGGCGGTAAGCTTTAGCCCGGCATGTAGCGCCGCAATGCGAGCATCGCCAAACGCAGCAATGTCTTCTGCACTTGGGCGCCAGTGCTGGATGCGCTGGAATTCGCTCGAACCCTGCTGCGCGTAGGCAAGCGTAGCGCCGGCGATCGCTAGCGCGGTCGTGCCGGCGAGAAAGGTTTTCAACATGGCCACCTCCAATGGCATTTCCTGATGCCACCAAATAGAGGAGCACGCCGCTGCCTTATCAAGTTAAAGTTTGGACAGAGATTACGCCGCTGCAATGTTGATTTACAAACGTTCACCTTGCGCAGGCGCGTTTCACATCATTCCGAGTATGCGCGGCAGCCAGAGCGACAATTCCGGCACATAAGTAACCACACCGAGGAAGATCAGCATGGTGACCAGCCATGGCCACGTTGCGATCGTTAGTTCAGTTATGCCCATCCGCGCGATGCCGGAGGCAACATACAAGTTGAGCCCGACCGGGGGGTGGCACATGCCCACCTCCATATTCACCGTCATCAGAATGCCGAGATGAATCGGGTTGATGCCGAGGCCGATCGCGACCGGAAACAGAATCGGCGCAGTGATCAGTACGATCGACGACGGCTCCATCACGTTGCCAGCCGCCAACAGCAGGAGATTTACAAACAGCAGGAATTCCAACTGTCCGATGCCCGAGCTGGTGGCCCAGGCGGTGATCGACTGCGGAATCTGCTCGCTGGTCATCAGGAAGGAGAACAGCACCGCGTTGGTGATGATGTAGAGGATCATCGCGCTCATATTGGCGGATGACAGCAGCACCTTCGGGATGTCCCACAGTCTTAGATCACGGTAGACGAACACCGCGACCACAAAGGCATAGACCGCGCTGACCGCCGCGGCTTCCGTCGGCGTGAACAGACCGGCATAGATGCCGCCAAGCACGATCACGATCAGCAGCAGGCCCCAGATCGACTCGCGGAACGCAGTAATTGCTTCGAGCCATGTCGCCTTCCGCATGCGCGGATAGTCGCCTTTCCAGGCACGGTAGAACGTGGTCAGGCCGAGCAGCGTGGCGAGCATAAGACCGGGGATGACGCCGGCCATAAACAACTGCGCCACCGAAGCCGACAACACGCGCTTGCCTTCCGGGTCGATTGCCACGCTGCCGCCGGTCGCCACTGCGTAAAGCACCATCACGATCGACGGCGGGATCAGGATGCCGAGCGCGCCCGAGGTCGCGATCACGCCGGCACCGAAGCGTTTCGGATAGCCTGCCTGCACCATCGCCGGCAGCAAAATCGAGCCGATGGCGACGACGGTCGCCGGCGATGAACCGGATATGGCGGCAAACAGTGCGCAGGCCAGCACCGCCGCCAGCCCAAGCCCGCCGTACCAATGGCCGACCATCGTGGTGGCAAAGCGGATCATGCGGCGGGCGACGCCGCCGTGGGTGAGGAAGTTGCCGGCCAGGATGAAGAACGGGATCGCCATGATCTCGAAACTCTCGATCCCGGTGAAAAGCTTGAGCGCAACCGCTTCGATCGGCACCTGCGTCATCACATAGAGGAAGCTGAGCACAGTGAGGCCGAGCGCGATCGAAATCGGCATGCCAGTGAGCATCAGCGCGATCAGCAGGCCAAAGATCAGGGCGCTGTTCATCGTGCGCCACCCTTGGCCGCATCTTCGGCGAGATCGGCGGGGTGGAGGTTATCTTCCACGCCCTCGACCTTGCCCGGGTCATGATGCGGCAGCTGGCCGGTGTGGAAATAGGCCCAGGCCACCTGCAGAAATCGGAAGCACATCAGGTAGGAGCCGAGCGGCACGCACAGGAAGATGATCCAGCGCGGCATCTCCAGATCGGGCGACACCTGGTCGGTGGGATAAAGTTCGATAATGAACTTGGCGCCCATAGTACCGACGGTGAAGGTAAAAAACGCGCCGGCCAGCAAGCCGAACATGACGACTTTGCGCTGGTACTTCGGCTGCAGCATGTTGACGATGACATCCACGCCGACGTGGATGCCGGTGCGCACGCCATAGGCCGCGCCGAACTTGGCCATCCACACGAACATGTAGATGCACAGTTCCTGCGCCCAGGTCAGGTTAAAATGGTAGAAATACGGATAAAGGAACGGCACGCCGATTAAGTAGCGCTGCACGACGGCGACGAAAATCAGCAGCGTCGCCGCCCCGATCAGGGTCCCGATAATGATTTCTTCCAAACGATCTAGAATACGAAGAAACACAATTCCCCTCATGCGCTTGGGACGCGTGTCGTCCCAGCAGCAGGAGATCCCCGATTTTTTAAAGGCAGCCCCCAGTTGCCGCCCACGTCTTGACGACGTTGGAATCCCCACCCCAGCTATGAAAACGAGCCCCGATACTATCGCCGGGGCTCGCCTTCGATTCGTTAGTTGGTCACGCCCTGCGCCGTCTTGCGCACGTCGTCGATTAGCTGCTTGCCGACGCGGCTGGCCATGTCCTGATAGAGCGGCTCCATGGCCTTCTGCATCGCCGACATCTCGGCCGCGGTCGGAACGATGAACGTGGTCTTGGCGCTCTTCTTCATCGCTTCGAGCGCTTCGTCATTCTCCTGTGCCGAGCGAGTGTTGGCGAATTCGGTCGATTCCTTCATCGCCTTCTCGAGCTGGCCACGAATGTCGGCCGGCAGCCCTTCCCAGAACTTCTTGTTCACGACGACCACGTACCCGATATAGCCGTGGTTGGTGAGCGTCGTAAACTTCTGCACTTCATCCATTTTCTGGGTGTACATGTTCGACGGCGTATTCTCCTGGCCATCGACGACGCCGGTCTGCAGCGCCTGATAGACCTCCGAGAACGCCATCACCTGCGGAGTCGCACCGAGCAGGCGGAACTGCGCCTCCAGCACCTTGGAGGACTGGATGCGGAATTTCAGGCCTTTGTAATCCTCCGGCATCCGCAGCGCTTTGTTGGCACTCATCTGCTTGAAGCCGTTGTCCCAGTACGCGAGGCCGACCATGCCCTTGGCGTCGAGCAGCGTCAGCATCTTCTTGCCGATCGGGCCTTCGGTCACCTTGCGCAGCGAGGCCAGGTTCGGCAGCAGGAACGGCAGATCGAACACTTCAAAGTCCTTGATGCCGATAGGCCCGAACTTGGAGTTCGACGGCGCCAACATCTGCACCGCGCCGAGCTGCAATGCTTCCAGCTCTTCCTTGTCCTTGTACAACGTCGAGTTCGGATAGACTTCGACTTTGACCTTGCCGCTGGTGTACTTCTCGGCAAGCTCCTTGAACTTTTCCGCGCCCAAGCCCTTCGGTGTATTTGGCGCGACGACGTGACTGAATTTGATGACGATCGGTGCCTGCGCGCTTGCCGCGACAGGGGCCACTAAAATGGCGGCCGCAGCCGCCGCAAGAATCCATTTGCGCATGGACATATTCCTCCAGTTGAACGCTTTGGACCGGCTTTATGCCTTGTTTTTCCGCCGTTTAGGGTGGCATTAAACCACTTTTGCGGCAAGTGGACCTTCGCCGCAGTGGTTAAACCCGGAATTCAACTAGAGCTGGATGCGACGAAGAGCCGCCGCCTGGCTTATCTCAGCGCTGCAACGACCGGGCCCAGACCCATTTCCGCGGCCAAACTGTGAGCCGCCCGCATCTGGTCCTCATCGAGCTTGGCAAGCAGCGGACGGGCCGCAACTGCAAGTCGTTGCACAGCGGTGCTGCTCAACACAACCGAAACGACCCTGTGACTGATCCGGTGGACCAGGCCATCGGACGATTCCGCGCGCGCCTGCTGCCGCGCCAGATCACGCAGCGCTGCCTCGACCGGCGCCCAGTACGGCTCTTGCGCAGCCGTGAGTTTGAGCACGCTCTTGATGCGGGCGATGTTAATCGAGGCCGAAGGCTGACCCTGCTCGCCATACACCGAGTTAAACTCCCCGGCCTGGACCAGGGGAGCGTTGAGCAACAACGCGCTGGTCGCGAGCGCGATGGCGCCCGCGCGTACTGTCATTTTCATTTCGAAAGTCCCCAAGGCTAACGGGTTATGTGGGGGCAAGTAGCCGGGAATCTTGCCGTCAAAACGTACGAAATGCGGACAAAATGTGATTTATGGGTTCCGAGCGGAACTATTTACCGACTTTGTGCCAAAAACCGCGAAATGCCGCGCCCTTCGGGGCGCGGCATTACCGTTAACCCGCACAATTTCACCCAACGTCGGTCGAGTGAATGCGGTGTTCAATGGACGGCGTCTTGTTGCGTTTGCTGGTGAGCTTGTTGAGCGCGCTGACATAGGCCTTGGCGGACGCAACCAAGGTGTCTGGATCGGCACCTTTGGCCGTAAAAGAGCGCCCGCTCTCCGAAAGCCGCACGGAGACTTCCGCCTGCGCGTCCGTCCCGCCCGTCACCGCGTGAACCTGATAGAGCTCAAGCGCGGCCTCGTGCGGCACCAACACGCGAATGGCCTTGAAGATTGCATCCACGGGACCATTACCGGTCGACTGCGTCGTGACATGCTCTCCATCGATGTCGAGGGTGAGTGTTGCTGTCTGCGGGCCCATCGTGCCGGCGATCACCGTCAACGACAGCACCTTAATGCGGTCATGTGCGTGCGCGATTTCTTCATCGACCAGCGCCTCAATATCCTCATCGAAGATCTGTTTCTTGCGGTCGGCCAGCGCCTTGAACCGAACGAAAGCATCCTCAAGCTGATTGCCCGCGAGCTCGTAACCGAGTTCTTCCAGCTTGTGGACGAACGCGTGACGTCCGGAATGTTTGCCCATGACCAGCGAGGTCTGTTTCACGCCGACCGATTCCGGCGTCATGATCTCGTAAGTCTCGGCATTCTTAAGCATCCCATCCTGATGGATGCCGCTTTCATGCGCAAAGGCGTTACGGCCGACGATGGCCTTGTTGTATTGTACCGGGAACGAGGTCGCCGCTGAAACGAGCTTGGATGCGCGGGTCAGCATGGTCGCGTCGACACCGGTCCAAAACGGCAACACATCGTTGCGCGTACGGATTGCCATCACGACTTCTTCCAGCGCGGTATTTCCGGCACGTTCGCCGATGCCGTTAATAGTGCATTCAATCTGGCGCGCGCCCGCCTTCACGCCGGCCAGTGAATTGGCCACCGCCATGCCGAGATCGTTGTGGCAGTGCACCGAGAAACGGGCCTTGTCAGAATTCGGCACACGTTCATGCAGCATCTTGAACAAAGCGAAGTGTTCCTCGGGGACCGTGTAACCGACAGTGTCGGGGATATTGATCGTGGTGGCGCCAGCGTTGATGGCGGCCTCCACACAGCGGCAGAGAAAGTCCGCCTCGGTGCGGGTGGCGTCTTCGGCTGACCACTCGACGTCATCGGTATGGCTGCGCGCACGCGTGACCTGCGCGATCACCATCTCATAGACCTCGTGCGGCTCCTTCTGAAGCTTGTATTTCATGTGCACCGGCGAGGTGGACAGGAACGTATGGATGCGCCTGCGCTTGGCCGGACGGATGGCTTCGGCGCAGCGATCGATGTCCTTGGGTGCGGCGCGCGAGAGCCCGCAGATCACCGCATTCTTGGCGCGCTTGGCGATTTCGTTCACTGCCGCGAAGTCGCCGTCCGAAGCGATCGGAAAGCCAGCCTCGATGATGTCCACGCCCATATGGTCGAGCAGCTCGGCGACCTCGATCTTTTCCTCGTGGGTCATGGTTGCGCCGGGACACTGCTCGCCGTCGCGCAAGGTCGTATCGAATATGACGACACGGTCCTTTTCGGACTGAGTCTTTGAGTTCATCGGATTTTTCCTTCTCGTCGAAGGCGCCGCTCTTGGGCGCTATGGGGTTCTCTTGCTCTTTCCGTCGATCCCCCGAGTGCCCAGGCGCAAATGGCCCAGCCGGCCCTCAGGGGCGGATAAGGAGAAGGAGCGAGCCCAGAATGAGGGTTGCCGCGGAGCCGGCGTATCCCGCCGTCCGCTCGATCGCGCAGATATTTGAGCGCGTCGTCATGGCTTGCGAATAACCCTCGTCTTCTACCGTTAGGGTGGCGGAAACTCTTTAAGTCCGCGTTAACCCGTCCCGTAATGCCCTTTTAGCGGATTGCCGCACCGCGAAGCAAGACCTCAGGAGGCGGCTTCACGACTTGCGCTCCGCCTTCAATGCTTTGCCCGCCTTTTGCAGCTCCTTAAGTGCCTTGCCCTTGATCCTTGGAAAGTCGAGGCCGAGCGCCTGGAGCTCCTGCACGAGCGCGCCCGCAACCACCATGCGCGTGAACCACTTGTGGTCGGCCGGCACCACGAACCAAGGCGCCTCGGGCCGGCTGGTGTGCCGGATCATGTCCTCGTAGGCGTTCTGATATTTGTCCCAGAGCTTTCGCTCGTTGACGTCGGCCATCGAGAACTTCCAGCGTTTGGCCGGCTCGTCGATGCGATCAAGAAAGCGCTTGCGTTGCTCGTCCTTCGACACATGCAGGAAGAATTTCAAGATCAGCGTGCCGTTACGGGCGAGATGGCGCTCGAAAGCGCGGATATCCTCAAAGCGCTTTTGCCAAATGTCCTTGCCGCTCAATGATGCCGGGAGCTTCTGTTGCTCCAGCAATTTCTGGTGCACCCGAACGACCAGGACTTCCTCGTAATAGGAGCGGTTGAAAATACCGATGCGCCCGCGCTCGGGCAGGTGCCGGGCCGCGCGCCAGAGGAAATTGTGATCGAGTTCCTCGACGCTCGGCTGCTTGAAAGGATGGACTTCAACACCTTGCGGATTGAGGCCAGCCGTCACGTGCTTGATCACGCTATCCTTACCGGCAGCATCCATCGCCTGAAGAACAATCAGCACCGACCAGCGGTCGCATGCGTAAAGTCGTTCCTGCAGTTCGGACAACCGCTCAATGCCCTCGGCTAGCATCGCCTTGGATTCGCTTTTATCGACGGTAAGCCCGTAACACTCGGCGGGGTCGCAAGCCGACAGGCGAAATTTGTCCGGCTTATCGATCCTGAAGCGTTTGGCGATGCTGTAGAGCGTCATTTCTGCCTCTTCGCGCCGACCATCGCCTTACCCTATCCCCCGGCAAATCGCGATGCCAGGAACGCGGTAACGAACTTCGGCATAGCTGGGTCAAAATCGGCCGGCCCGCGGACAATACGAATATCGGCAAGCTCCGGATGCGGCTCGGACGCCAGATGCGCAAGAGCGCGTTCGCGCAGGACCGTAGATGTTTCGCTTGATCGCAAGACCTTGATCTGCGCGATCAACGGGCCATCGACAACCGTGGTCCAGCCCGGCTCGGGCTTAAACGCCGCGACGTCAAGACCGGTCTCCTCCTTCAGCTCGCGCTGCACGCTGAGATCGAGATCGACCTTGCCGTCGACGATGTCATCCGGATCCGGCGTGCCGCAGGGAAAATAGATCAGCCCGGCGTTGAATGTCTCCACACCCATCACGCCCAGCAATACTGCCCCGTCCTCTGCAATGACCGCGCCGGCGCCAAAGCAATCGCGCACACCCGCAGGTGGCCGGCCCCAATGTCGCCAGGCAGCAAAGCTCGCGTAATCGGTTTCGAGATATTCGCCGCGGAAAATACCGGCCTCTAATACCTGATGATGCATAAGCAGCACCCGCCCGTTCCAAAGTGTGGGTTTCTCTTTGCGCGTTGCTTCGAAAAACGCATCGATCTCGGCCCTGCGCTTATTTGCGAATGCCCAGGGTTTCGGCCCAAAGACGAGCTCCAGCCTATCAATATGAAACACCGACGGCGTGCTATTCATGGCCCAAGCATTTCCGCTTCAAACACGCGCGTAGGCTTTACGATTTCCTCTTGCGCGCTAACGAGCTGGATTTCGCGCGCGCCCATTACCGCAGTCTTTGCCAACACACCGAAGATGCTGGACGCCGACTGGGAAAGAGCCTTGCCGACATTTCCATCACGCAGATAGTGCGCGAAAAACAAAGCTGCGATCGCATCCCCTGCTCCATTGACGGCTAGCGGCAGCTTCGGCGTACGTAACGTAAAGCAGCCGCCTGTCCCGGATGCCAGCAAGTCAATCGCGTCGTTTGGCGTTTTGTCAGTATGCAGAGACGTCACCAGAATCGCGCGCGGCCCGAGATCGTGCAATACTTTCACGGCTTCACGCGCTTCCCGTAGCGTCTTGCTGGCGCGCGCACTCAAATAATCGAGCTCAAACTGGTTGGGCGTAATGACATCGGCGACATGCAATGCCCTGGTCTTCATGAAGTCCGGAATGTCTTCGTGCACAAATATGCCGCGGCCGACATCGCCTATCACAGGGTCGCAACAATACTTAGCCGCCGGATTGGCGCGTTTCACCGCCGCGACTGCGTCCAATATGGCAGCGCCAATATCAACCGAGCCCATATAGCCGGACAGGACGCCGTCACATTCCCCGAGCACCCCGCGTTGCGCGATCCCGGCGACCACCTCGCTGATCATGCCGGCGTCGAATACTCGGCCTTTCCAATCGCCGTAGCCCGTGTGGTTGGAGAATTGCACGGTGTGGATCGGCCACACCTCTACGCCCATGCGCTGCAGCGTAAAAACGGCGGCATCATTGCCGACGTGACCATAAGCAACATGCGACTGGATGGAGAGGATATTCATAACCCCGACAATAACAGACACGGCGGGGAAATCCCCGCCGTGCAATTGTCCCCGGATATCGGATTAAAGTCGAAACCTACTTCATGCCCATTTTCTTGATTGCCGCGTCGACAAAATCGTTGGTGTAGGTCTTTGACAGGTCGATATTGGCCTTGGCCACATCCGGAGATGATTGGCTGAATACCGCCAGCACCGCCGCGGCGCCCTTCGGATCCATGCGCCCCGTCTCCGAATACATCGGGATCGTGTTCTTGAGCGCAGCGAGATAGAGATCCTTGTCCTTGCCGACCATTTCCGGCGGCATCTTGTTCATGATCTCTTCAGGCGTATGCGAGTGGATCCACTTCAGCGTGGCAACAATCGCAGTAGCCATTCCCTGCACTTCCTTCTGATGGCCGGCGACCCAATCCGCCTTGGTGTAAAGCGCGCCGCCGGGATATTCGCCTCCGAAGACGGCGAGAGTATCTTTCTGCGTCCGCGTATCACTCAGGATTTTCAGATCCTTGTTGCGGCCCTGAAGAATGGTGACAGACGGGTCAAGCATGACAGCCGCATCGATTTGCCCTTGCTCCATCGCCGCCACGGCCGTGGCACCAAGACCGACGCCGACCACGCCAACAGAGTTCGGATCAACACCATTTTTGCTCAACAGGTACTTGAGGAAAAAGTCAGTCGAGGAGCCGGGAGCGCTGACGCCGACCTTCTTGTTGGCGAGATCTTTCACCGACTTGATTTCGTCCGCATGTTTCGGCGACACCACCAGAGCCAATCCGGGATAGCGATCGTAGACCACGAAAGCCTGGAGGTGCTGGCCCTTGGCGGCAAGATTCACGCAATGATCGAAATAACCGGACACAACGTCGGCGCTGCCGCCAATGACGGCCTTGAGCGACTCTGAGCCGCCTTTGAAATCGACGATCTCCACACTGACGCCGGCTTTTTCAAATTCGCCGAGCTGATTGGCGAGAATAGTGGGCAGATAGCACAGGCAGCCACCTCCGCCGACAGCAATTGTAACTTTGGACTGCGCCAGCGCGAGACCGCTCGACAGTACGAGCGCGCCAAGCATCGTGATAAACCGCCGGACAATTGCGGGCATGACTTCCTCCCTTGTTATGCAAGGCCTTTCAGCAGGCCATTCAGGCGAGACGATAAGCCAGGGCGGCGAAGCTGACTAGGGCCTGCTATCCGCCGTCACCGGCCGCCAGACCAGCAAACGCTTTTCGACCACGCTGACTATCAAATCGATCACGATCACGAATGTCGCGAGCACGAACATGCCGGCAAAAACGCCGGCAACGTCGAATATGCCTTCCGCCTGCTGGATCAGGTAACCAAGGCCGGCGGCGGAACCAAGATACTCGCCCACCACCGCGCCCACCACGGCAAAGCCCACAGAAGTATGCAGCGAGGAGAACATCCAGGAGAGAGCCGAGGGCCAATAGACGTGGCGCATCAATTGCCGTTCGTTCATTCCGAGCATGCGGGCATTCGCCAGCACCGTCGGGCTGACTTCCTTCACGCCCTGATAGACGTTGAAGAACACGATGAAGAAAACCAACGTGACGCCGAGCGCGACTTTCGACCAGATGCCGAGACCAAGCCAAAGGGTGAAGATCGGTGCGAGTACAACGCGCGGCAGCGCGTTGACCATTTTAACATAAGGATCAAACACCGCGGCCGTGCGTGGCTGACGTGCGAACCAAAAGCCAACGAGAACGCCCCCTATCGAGCCGATCACGAACGCCAGAATCGACTCGCTCAGCGTAACCCAGAGATGTTTCCAGATCACGCCGGAAACGAACCAGGCCACGACTTGCTGGGCTACATCGACTGGATTTGAAAAGAAGAACGGCGGCAGCAGGATTTTGCCGAATACCGGATATGTCGTGAGCATGTACCAGAGTGCAACACTTATGACCGCGACCAGCACCTGCAACAGGAGGAGATTAATACGTGCCACGATTAGTCTCCTCCCTGTTGCACGCGCCCAGAACTCAATAGGGATTCTTGAATAGACCAATCATCGTGCTCGCGCCCTTGGCGTGACCATTGAGCTTGTCGAGCAGCTCGAGCCTAGTCAGACCGGGCGGCAAAGCCTTCGGATCCAGATCGGTCGCGACGAGAATGAAGGTGTAGTGATGCGGTGTCGTGCCCGGAGGCGTGCATGGACCGACGTAGACGTTTTGTTTTGCAGTGCCAATACCGCCAACAAATTTGTCAGACGGCTTGCTGGTCTCGCCTTCGGCAAACGAGGTGACGGAAGCCGGGATGCCGTAGGCGTGCCAATGATCGACGCCAAGGCCGTTACGGCCTTCCGGGTCCGTCATGATTAGCGCGTAGCTGACGGTGCCCGCCGGGGGATTCGACCAGCTGAACTGCGGCGACAAGTTCTCGCCCACACAATTCGGGTTCGCCTTGTTATTGCCGGCCATTTTTTTCGGCAACAAAGATCCATCCTTAAAAGACGACGATGCCAGCGTGAAAGGGTCGGCCGCGTGGGCTGTCCCTGCCATCAGCGCGATGCCGGTAGCGGCAGCGACTACAAAACGTATTCCAGTCATTACATTCCTCCTTGTTGGTTTCCTGTAGCCATTATAGTGAACAATACTGCTGCAATAAAATTCCGCTACCATCACGCGCCTTCGACTTGCGCATATCCCTTCACCACCTCGGCCTTCAGCGTATGCCAGATTTCGCGATGCAGTTCGTGAAAAGCCGGGGCCAGCTTAACTTCCGATATGTCGCGCGGGCGAGTGAGCGTCACAGGCCAGTTCCCGATGATACGCGCGGCCGGTCCTGCCGACATGATCACAACGCGATCGGAAAGCGCGATTGCCTCCTCCAGATCGTGCGTGACAAACAGCACGGCCTTGCGATCTGTAGTCCACAAATCAAGTAGCAGGTTACCCATAATCTGGCGCGTTTGCGCGTCGAGTGGACCGAATGGCTCATCCATCAGGAGGATCTTGGGGTCACGGATCAACACCTGCGCCAGGCCAACGCGCTTGCGCTGGCCGCCCGACAGCATATGCGGATAGCGATCGCCAAATGATCCGAGACCAACACGCGTCAACCACTGGTGGGCGCGCTGGCGCGCTTCATCGGTGGCCACGCCGGCCGTTTCAAGTCCGATCGCGACGTTTTCAAGCGCGGTCTTCCAAGGAAACAACGCGTCAGCCTGGAACAGGTAACCAGCGTTGCGGTTGAGCGCTCCAAGCGGGGCACCGAATATATCCACCGCGCCGGACGACGGCGCTATCAGGCCCGCCGCGACATTCAGCAATGTCGATTTGCCACACCCTGTGGGGCCGACGATGGCGACAAATTCACCGTCTGCAACATTGAGCATTGCACGATCGACCGCCGTATAGACGCCACCGCCCGCGAGACGAAACGCGACCGAAACATCGCCGAGCGCAACGGCAGCCGCGGCAGACGATTTACCGACACGGTTTGAAGCGGCGGCAATGCCGACCGTCATACATTCCTCCCCGCTTCCGTTTCTTGAAGGCAACGTATCCGGCCAACTCCGACTTGCAAAGCCGGGCGCGCAGCGTGGCCCTATAGACCCTTGATCAGGCCCGCATCGATCAACATTCGGTTAAAACGGCTCGCCTCCGCGCCGCCACTGCAGCGATAGAAAAGTCCATGGCATCGTTTGAGTATCTTCTTCTGCTCGGCGAACGACGGATCGAGTGGCACTCCCGCCGTCTCCTGCACCAGGAGCGGAATATAGGGCGCGTCGAGAGTATTGAGGGCCGATGAAAGATCGACGGGTTTGAAATTCACGGCGTCGATCGCATAGTAGCTCGTGTAATATCGCGGATCGAAAGCCTCAAGGTGGTGTGCAAGCTCGGGCTCGCTCAGTGATGGGTCGATAATGCGGTAGCCGAATTCCGGTTGATGATCGCCGAACCGTACGACCAAGAACGATTCAGTCGGGAAATCGCGCTTAAGCCGATCGAGAAGCGCGGAATAATCGCGCGCGCTCAAAGTCTGTCGCCGAATATACTCGTCGATATTCGCCGCATTGCCCGGGTCGCGCCAACCCGGCGTTAGCTCCGGCCGATAGCGGAAATCCCACGGAAAGTGATTGGCCGCCGTATAAACGAAAAGAAACAACGGACCTTGGCCACGCTCGCGCGCAATGATGTTGGTCGCCTGGTCAAAATAGAAACTGTCAGGCTCCAGTCCGCGCGCGCCGAGATCCTTCATATCGAGATAGCGTTCGACGCCAGCCGTGGTCTGAAAGCCGCGTGAACCGAGGAATGCTCCGTAAAACGGATAAAGGCTGAATGTCTTGTAGCCGCAGCGGCTGAGCGCGTTGGGCAATCCGCGGGCAACGTGACCCGCGGCAATGCGAGTCACGGACGTCGCGAACCGGCCATAGGAGCGGGCCGAAAGGCCCGTCAGCACATTGTATTCCGTGAACCAGCTGGGACCGCCCGCGCCTTCCACGACCAGCTTGCGCGCTTTGCCATCGAACGACAGGAAGTGCCGCTGATATCCGGGCGGCACCTTAATGCCGGGCGCGGCCGTGATATCGAAGCTCGATTCATCATGCAGCAGAATGATGTGCGGAAGTTTCGCGCCAGGACTGCACGCGGCCGTGGGTAACTTCAGCCTTTCGGCAACCGTCGCATCGGATTCGAGCAACCCGTGCGTTGCAAATTCGTAGACCGCCTCCACGCCTGAGCGCGCAAACTTCGACACATAGTCGCGGCTGAAAAATTCCCCGTAGAAGTCCGCTGGATAGGCCACTGAAAACGCCACCAGGCCGCCCATGCATAGTGTGCTGCCGAACGCGCTCGTGCGCAGGCGCACGCGAAACGGATCAACCCGCCACAGCAACACAAGCAACGGAACCGCAATCGCCGTCCCGAATAAAATCGGCTCACGCAACCGCGGCATGATCGTTAAGAGAAACGCCGACGTGTCCGGATCGATGATCATCAGGTCGACGAAATTAACCGTCATCATCAGCTTGTCGTACTTGAATTGCGACAGCACGATCAGCGTGATCACCATCGCAAGCGACAGCAGCGCTGCAATTGCGGGCCTTCGCAACAGTCCCAACCAGGCGAAATTCAGCAGCGCCCAAAAAAGCAGAAAGGTTGCCTTGGTCGCGAGGTCAAGCTCAGTCGCCGTCATGACGGCGAGCGCGGCAAGATGAAGGACGGTGATGATAACGAGCGCCAATGCATCGCGGCGCGAGATCGCCTCGGCGGGCGCAAGACGACTAAGCAGAGCTGACGCTGCGGACAACATGGCCTTCGGACGGCCCTGCCCGGCTGCGATCCCCACGGCTTCCCCAGCGCACGGCCCGCTGTCATATGACTGTAATCAAACTGTCATTGCAAGCCGGCGCACGCTTCCTGGCCGAAAATTAATGATTTGGGCCAAAGGGATGAGGCGTCTGCGGCCATAAACGACGGTTTCCGCGCCCCTGCCTCGCATGCCATCATCGCCACGATGATGTTTGACGCCCGCTTCGCCGATGCGTGGGCACGGCTGCCGGATTATCTCGGCGGTCATGTGCTGGTCAGTCTCGTCGCGCTTGCAATCGGACTTGGCATTAGCCTGCCGGTCGCGGTCGCCTCGAGGCATCGTCCAATCCTGCGCGGCACGCTACTGACGATCGCCAGTGTCGTGCAGACCATTCCCGGACTGGCGCTGCTGGCGCTGTTCTATCCGTTGCTGCTGGCGCTTGCCGCTTTATCGGAACGCATGGTCGGCAAGAGCTTCTCCGCGCTCGGATTTCTGCCGTCAGTCCTGGCGCTGGCGCTCTATTCGATGCTTCCCGTCCTGCGCAACACCGTGACGGGCCTTAACGGGGTTGACCCACGCCTGAGCGAGGCTGCGCGCGTCGTGGGCGTTCCGCCATGGAAGCTCTTGCGCGACATTGAGTTGCCGCTCGCGCTGCCAGTCATCATGGCGGGCATCCGCACATCCGCCGTCTGGGTCATCGGCACGGCGACACTCGCGACGCCGATCGGACAAACCAGCCTTGGAAATTACATTTTCACCGGCTTACAAACCCAGAATTGGGTCTTCGTCATATTCGGCTGTATCGCGGCGGCAGTGCTGGCGCTCGCGGTCGACCAGATGCTGGCGCTGATACAGGCGGGTGTGGGCCGCCGCAGTCGCTGGCGGACAATGCTGGGCGCATTAGGCCTAGTGGCCCTGACGCTCGCTGCGTTGCTCCCCGGCTTGGCGCGGCCACAGGCAGCTTATCTCATTGGTGCCAAAACCTTCACTGAGCAATACGTGCTGGCCGCAGTGATTTAACAGCGTCTCGAAGCCGCCGGGCTCACGGCCGCGCGCCGTCCGGGACTTGGCTCCAACGTTCTGTTCGATGCGCTTGCATCCGGCGAAGTGGATGTTGCCGTCGACTATTCCGGGACCCTGTGGGCTAATCGCATTCAACGAACGGACGTGCTGCCGCGCGCGCAGTTGCTCACCGAATTGTCTAATACCCTTAAGACACAATATGGCGTTCAGGTGCTCGGTTCGCTCGGATTTGAGAATGCCTATGCACTAGCCATGACGCGCAAGAAAGCCGAGGCCCTCAACATCCATTCGATTTCCGATCTGGCTTCGAAAGCCAACGAACTCACCATTGCTGGCGACTACGAGATTTTTGCACGGCCCGAATGGACCGCACTGCGCAAAACCTACGGATTGATTTTTCGCAATCAACGCCAGATGCAGCCCGAATTCATGTACAGGGCAGCGGCCGACGGCACGGTTGACGTGATTGCCGCCTACACAAGCGACGGCCAGATCTCGACCTTCGATCTCGCGGTGCTCTCCGACGACAAACACGCGATACCGCCTTACGACGCGATCTTGCTGGTTTCGCGCAAGCGGGCTGCCGACTCGGTATTAATCGATGCACTCAAGCCGCTGATCGGTTCGATTGATGTAACAACGATGCGCGAGGCTAACGCCCGCGCATCCAATGGCACTTCGACCCCCGATGAGGTCGCGCGGTGGTTGGCGCAGGAAACATCGAGAAAACGATAGAACAGCGCGCGGCTAGTTGCGGTCGTCTTTGCCTTCCAGCTCAAGCGCGCGGCCCTGCGTCATCCGCAGCATGCAATCGCCAGCGTCAATGCGGGCGATCGTGCCCTCGCCAAGCCCGTAATAGAGGCAGTTAGCGTCGCGGTACTGGATCCATAGGCGCTGTGCCACTCGCAATTGCTCGCGCTGCTTGGCTTCACCGGCATTCAACATTCGCTGGTAAGCGATAGTCATGCGCCTGTCCCACTGCGCCGTTTTCGCCTTGAGGCAGTCGACCATTTCATAGGTACTGCCGTCACAAGGCTGATCCGGCTCGCCCTGATCGCCTGCATAAGCGAACGCGGCCGCCCCGATCAGGACGGCCGCGGCAATAGAAGCAATTCGTACCATTCGAACTAGTTTTTGCTCTTGTCGACCAGCGCACGCTGTTTGATCCACGGCATCATCTCGCGCAGCTTGGCGCCGACCTGCTCGATCGGATGCTCGGCGA
Source organism: uncultured Alphaproteobacteria bacterium (assembly GCA_963810125.1). Taxonomy (GTDB): domain Bacteria; phylum Pseudomonadota; class Alphaproteobacteria; order Rhizobiales; family Xanthobacteraceae; genus Pseudolabrys. Next base: position 50,931 of record CAWEMK010000007.1, on the reverse strand, counting down.
GCTTGGCGCGCGTCGCCTTGAACGAAGTCTGGTTGACTTTGTTTTCGAGCATCCAATCGCGGGTGAAACGGCCGGACTGGATGTCAGCGAGCACTTTCTTCATCTCGGCTTTGGTTTCGGGCGTAATCACGCGCGGGCCAGAAACATATTCGCCATATTCGGCGGTGTTCGACACCGAGTAGTTCATGTTGGCGATGCCGCCTTCGTAGATCAGGTCGACAATCAGCTTCACTTCGTGGACGCATTCGAAATAAGCCATCTCGGGCGCGTAGCCGGCTTCCACCAGTGTCTCGTAACCGGCTTTCATCAACTCGACCAGGCCGCCGCACAGCACGGTCTGCTCGCCGAACAAGTCGGTCTCGCATTCTTCTTTGAAGGTCGTCTCGATAATGCCGGCGCGGCCACCGCCAATCGCTGACGCATAGGAGAGACCGAGATCATGCGCGTTGCCGGAGGCATCCTTGTGGATCGCAACGAGGCAAGGCACGCCGGCGCCGCGCTGATATTCCGAACGTACCGTGTGGCCGGGGCCCTTCGGCGCGATCATCAGCACGTCAAGGTCGGTGCGCGGCTCGATCAGGTTGAAATGCACATTGAGGCCGTGTGCGAACATCAGCGCTGCACCGTCCTTCATGTTCTTGGCGAGGTGATCGCGATAGATGTCGCCCTGCAATTCGTCGGGCGTGAGCATCATCATCACGTCGGCCCATTTGGCCGCTTCCGCGACCTCCAGGACCTTGAATTTTTCGCCCTCGGCCTTTTTCACGCCGGCCGAGGTCTTCCGCAGCGCAACCGCAACCTCCTTCACGCCGCTGTCGCGCAAATTGAGCGCGTGGGCATGACCCTGGCTGCCGTAACCGATAATGGCGACCTTCTTGCCTTTGATGAGGTTCAGGTCGGCGTCGCGATCGTAGTAAACACGCATGATACTTGGTCCTTTTGGTCCTTCGTTCGGCCAATGGTCGCTTGTGATGTCGGAGATTGCCCCGTCGCGGTGCTTCTAGGTTGCTCCGGGAGCCGGGGCAAGTCCCTCCCGGCTTCCGCTGTTATCCGTCCCGTTGCCGCTTGATCTGCCGCCGGCCGGCATAGAGCAGCGCAAAGCCAAATAGCACGCTGCCGTATTTGACGATCTCAGGCATTTGCGAGCCCTGTTCGAAACAATAGACCTTGCCGACGAGATTGAAACAACGCGCGTTCTCTTGCGTATAGGGCTTGAGGAAGACGCCCAGCATAATCAGCGGGATTGCAAGGACCGTCAGCCCCATCTCACATCCCCTCCGGTCCGCGCATGATGGCCGCGATTCCGGTGCGTGCCACCTCGACGAGACCGAGTGGCAGCATCAAAGCGATGAACTGCTCGATCTTTTCACTGGCGCCGGTGATCTCGAACACGAAGCTCTCCGTCGTTGCATCAATCACGCGCGCACGAAAGGCATCAGCCAGCCGCAGCGCCTCGACCCGATTTTCGCCCTTGCCCTTGACCTTGACCATGGCGAGCTCGCGCTCAATGGCATTGCCGGCGAGCGTCATGTCCACCACGTGATGTACCGGCACCTGCCGATCGAGCTGGTTCTTGATCTGCTCGATCACCATGGGTGTCCCGGTCGTAACGATGGTGATCAACGAAAGATGCTGCCGATGCTCGGTCTCCGAGACCGTCAGTGACTCGATGTTGTAGCCACGGCCGGAAAACAGGCCGATCACACGCGCCAACACGCCCGGCTCGTTGTCGACCAGCACCGAGAGCGTATGGGTCTCAGCCTTCTGCGCCGTCGGCGCCGCGGGATAATAACTCGTTGTGGGAGCGTTCATCACACCATCACCTTGCCTTCCTCGGTGATCGCATCATCCACGCTGACGCCAGCGTCACCGAGTATCATCTCATTGTGCGCGCGCCCCGACGGAATCATCGGGAAGCAGTTTTCCTTCGGATCGACCACGCAGTCGAACAGCACCGGCTTGTCGACGTCGATCATCTCCTTGATGGCGCGATCGAGATCGCCGGGCTTCTGGCAGCGGATGCCGTGCGCATGCATCGCTTCAGCCAGCTTGACAAAATCCGGCAAAGCCTCGGAATAGCTTTCGGCATAGCGGCCGCCATGCAGCAATTCCTGCCACTGCCGCACCATGCCCATGTAGCCATTATTGAGGATGAATATCTTGATCGGCAGCCGGTACTGCACGGCGGTCGAGAGCTCCTGCATGGTCATCTGCACCGAGGCTTCGCCCGCGATGTCGATGACCAGCGAGCCCGGATGCGCAAGCTGCACGCCGACCGCAGCCGGCAGGCCATAGCCCATGGTGCCCAGCCCGCCGGACGTCATCCAGCGGTTCGGCTCCTGGAAGCCGAAGAACTGCGCCGCCCACATCTGGTGCTGACCGACCTCAGTGGTGATGTAAACGTCCTTGTCCTTGGTCAGCTCATAGAGCCGCTGGATCGCGTATTGCGGCTTGATCACATCATTTGACGGCTTGTACGCGAGCGATTTGCGCGCGCGCCATTTTTCGATCTGTGTCCACCACATTTGCAGCGACTTCTTGTCGGGATGGATCGCGCTCGTGCGCCACAGCCGCACCATATCTTCGAGCACGTGCGCGCAGTCGCCGATGATCGGGACGTCGGCCTTGACGTTCTTGTTGATCGAGGACGGGTCGATATCGACGTAAATCTTCTTTGAGCCCGGTGAGAAAGCATCGAGCCGCCCGGTGATCCGGTCATCGAAGCGTGCGCCAATACAGATCATCACATCGCAATCGTGCATCGCCATGTTGGCTTCGAGCGTGCCGTGCATGCCGAGCATACCGACCCATTTGGGATCGGCGGCCGGAAAAGCGCCAAGCCCCATCAACGTGGAGGTGATCGGATAGCCAGTCAGCTTGACCAGCTCACGCAGCAGGTCACACGCAGCTTTACCGGAATTGACCACGCCGCCGCCGGTGTAGAACAGCGGCCGCTTGGCGTGCGCCATCAAGTCGATCGCTTGCTTGATCTTGTCCAGGTCGCCTTTGACTTTTGGTTTGTAGCCGGTGTGCGGAAAATCTTTCGGCCGCGAATAAATTCCCTTGGCGAACTGGATGTCCTTCGGCACATCGACTACGACCGGCCCGGGCCGGCCGCTCGATGCAATGTGAAACGCTTCGTGTAGCACGCGCGGCAGATCCTCGATGCGCTTGACCAGATAATTGTATTTGGTGCACGGGCGCGTGATGCCGACCGTGTCGGCTTCCTGGAAAGCGTCGTTGCCGATCAGATGCGTCGGGACCTGGCCGGTGATGCAGACGAGCGGAATCGAATCCATCAGGGCGTCGGTCAGGCCGGTGACCGCATTGGTGGCGCCGGGGCCGGACGTGACAAGCACGCAACCGACCTTGCCGGTCGAGCGGGCATACCCTTCGGCGGCGTGCACAGCGCCCTGCTCGTGCCGGACGAGAATGTGCCGCACCTGGTTCTGCGCGAAAATGGCGTCATAGATCGGCAGCACCGCGCCGCCCGGATAACCGAACAGATGCTCAACGCCCTGATCGGAGAGCGCCTGGATCACCATCTCTGCGCCGGTCATTTCGCGTGTCATGACATGCCCTTTCGTCAACTCGTTACTACCCAATCCGTGTGGCCAATAAAAAAGGCCCGTAACGGGCCACGTCCGGACGCTCGCCTGTGGTCCCGCTTCAGGACCCAGCCAGCGCCCGAACTTCTACTACGAGAGTAATAAAATTGCGTAACACTGTCTCTGCCCGTACTTTCATTGCGCGGTTTTATAATGGGGCCAAAGGGCCCGGTCAAGCACAAAACAGCGTCATTTGTGGCCTGAAAGCCGAGCCTGGATGGCGGAAAGGGCACTTTCTGGGGTTTCCCATAGCCAATCCTTCATCTGGTTACGAAACCAGGTGACCTGACGCTTTGTGTAGCGGCGCGTGTCCATGATGGCGCCGGCCGTAGCCTCTTCGATCGATATTTCCCTGTTCAGGTGCCGCATCAGCCACGGCACGCCATGCGCCTTCATCGCCGGCAGCAAGGGGTCGAGCTTTCGGGCGGCCAGCAGCCTAACCTCATCCAGTGCACCTGCGTTCAGCATTGCCGCAAAGCGCGTCTCAATGCGGTGGACCAGTTCCTTGCGCTCGCAGGTGAGGAAGATCTTCACGGCCCTATCGGGATTCATCAGCGCCGGCATGCCTTCCTTGTGCCAATCGGATAATGGGCGCCCGGTCGCCAGCACGACTTCCAGCGCGCGCGCGATGCGTAACCGGTCGTTGACCATCAGCCGCTGCGCAGTAGTGGGATCGAGGCTGGTCAGCTCGGCGTGCAGCGCCGGCGCGCCTTCGCGTTGCAACCGGCCACGCACACCGGCGCGAATGTCCGCGGGGACAGGCGGCACGGCAGCGAGGCCTGTGGTCAAAGCTTTGAAGTAAAGCCCGGTGCCGCCGACCAAAATCGGCACGCGCCCCTGCCCCGCAATCTCGCTTAGCGATTTTTCGACGTCGCGACACCATCTCCCGACGGAGTAATCTTCTGCGGCATCGACAAAGCCATAGAGCCGATGTGGGACCTGCTCCTCGTCCTCCACCGTCGGACGCGCGGTGATGATGCGCAGATCACGATACACCTGCATGGAGTCGGCATTGGCGATGACACCGCCGAGACGGTCCGCCAGATCGAGCGCCAGCGCCGACTTGCCGCTCGCTGTCGGCCCTGCAATAAGCACCGCGCTGACTGTTGTCATTGTGTCGCCATGGTTACGACCCTGATAGCACCAGCTTGATGAGAACTCACCCAGCGCACGGAGATAGGCTTGACGCTCATTAAACCTTTCCGCGCCTTACGGCCTGCACCGGGGCGCGCCGCCGAGGTGCTGGCGCCACCTTACGACGTACTTTCCAGCGCGGAAGCGCGCGAGCGCGCCAAAGGCAAACCTTGGAGTTTCCTGCATATTTCAAAGCCCGAGATCGATCTCGACCCGGCCACCGATCCTTATGACAAGGCGGTCTACACAAAGGCGAATGAGAATCTCAATCGCATGATCGCGGATGGCGTTCTGATCCGCGATCCTGAGCCCTGTTATTACGTCTACCGGCTCACATGGCGCGGCCACAGCCAGACCGGCATCGCCGCCGCCGCTTCGCTCGCCGACTATGCGACCAACCGCATCCGCAAACACGAGTTGACGACCCCCTTGAAGGAAGATGACCGCGTCCGCCAGATCGAGGCTATCAACGCCCAGACCGGTCCTGTGATGAGTGGCTATCCGAGCACACCGGCAATCGACGCGATGCTGGCGCAGGCAGCCGCCGACACACCGGAAGTCGACGTCACGGCCGATGACGGCGTACGGCACCAGCTCTGGAGGATCGCCGACGATGCCGACATCAGGAAGCTCACTGATGCATTCGAGCGCCTGCCGGCGATCTACATCGCCGACGGCCATCATCGTTCGGCTGCTGCCGCTCGCGTTGCTGCCGCCAGAAAAGGCGAAGGTTCGCACAGCTATTTTCTATCCGTCATCTTCCCCGAACGAGAGATGACGATCCTCGACTACAATCGCGTGGTGAAAGATCTCAATGGCCGCAGCGCCGAACAATTTCTCGCCGAGCTGCGCAAGAAATTTACAGTGACCGCATCCGATCCGCCGGTGCGGCCGGCATCTTCGAACGAGTACGGGATGTATCTCGCGGGGCACTGGTACAAGCTCTCGATCCGACCCGAGCTGGTTCCTGGCGACCCGATCGGCCGCCTGCCGATCACCGTGCTTACCCGCAACGCGATAGAGCCGCTGCTTGGCATCCAGGACCCGCGCACCGATAAGCGCATCGATTTCGTTGGCGGCGCGCGCGGGCTGGAGGAGCTTGAGAAGCGCGTGAAATCAGGCGAGATGGCAGTCGCTTTTGCGCTTTATCCCACGCAGATGCGCGACCTCATGGCGGTGGCCGATGCCGGCGGCATCATGCCGCCAAAATCGACCTGGTTCGAGCCCAAGCTCGCCGACGGTATGATCAATCACGTGCTTGACTGACGAAAGCATCAGCCCACAGCTCGCAAGACACAACTCTACTGCAGGCTAAGCGCGACGAAACTCGGATCTCCGTCAGGCGTGACGACAAGCAGAACAGCCGCTTTTTTGCCGTCCTTCTTGAGCTTCTCGATGCGTTGCTGCAGTTCGGCGGCATTTGTTACCGGCTGCTGCTGGACCTCGGCGATGACCATTCCCGGCGCGAGGCGCTTCTCGGACGCTGGCGAATTTGGATCGACGCCCGTGATCAGAACGCCTTTCACTTTTTCCTTGATGTTGTGTTTTTTGCGAAGGTCGTCGGTCAGATTGGCAAGATCGAGACCGAGCGCTTTCTTCACGACTGGCTTCGCATCCGGCGCCGCATCCTTCTTGGGGTCGAGCGCAGCCTGCTTTTTCTCGTCCTCAAGGCGGCCGAGCTTGACGGTTTTCTTTTCTTCCTTGCCTTTGCGAATGATGATGACTTCCACGTCCTTGCCGACCGGCGTATCGGCAACGATCTTTGGCAGGTCTCGCATTTCCTTGATGTCTTTGCCGTCGAATTTGACGACGACGTCGCCTGGCTCAATGCCGGCGGGTTTGGCCGGGCCTTTTTCGTCGATGCCGGCAATCAGCGCGCCGCGCGCCGGCTTGATGCTCAGGCTTTCGGCGATCTCATCGCTGACCTGCTGGATGCGTACGCCGAGCCAGCCGCGACGAACCTCCTTGAATTCGCGCAATTGATCGACCACGGGCACCACGGTCTTCGATGGGACAGCAAAGCCGATGCCGATCGAACCGCCCGACGGTGAGATGATCGCCGTATTCACACCAATCACTTCGCCGTTCAGATTGAACAGTGGGCCACCCGAATTGCCGCGGTTAATGGCAGCGTCGGTCTGAATGTAATTGTCATAGGGTCCAGACTGGATGTCGCGGTTGCGTGCAGAGACGATGCCGGCGGTCACCGTGCCACCAAGACTGAACGGGTTTCCGATTGCGATGACCCATTCGCCCAGCCGCAGCTTGTCGCTGTCGCCGAATTTTACCGCCTTGAGCGGCTTGGTCGGCGTGACCTTGAGCAATGCGAGATCGGTCTTCTGGTCGCGGCCGATGACTTCAGCTTTTAACGTGGTGCCATCATTGAGGATAACGTTGACTTCGTCGGCATCGGCGATGACGTGGTTGTTCGTCACGACCAGCCCGGACGTGTCAATAATGAAACCAGAACCCAGCGAGTTGACGCGGCGCGGCGAAGGAGTCTGGCCGTTTTGCCCGTTCTGACCGCCTTGCCCGCGCCGGTTCTTGAAGAACTCCTCGAAGAATTCCTCGAAGGGCGAGCCTGGCGGCAACTGTGGCATCGCGCCGCCGCTCAGATCCACGGACTGTTTAGTGGAGACGTTGACCACGGCGTCAATCACCTGTTCGGCGACATCTGCAATGCCGTCCGGCCCGCGCGCCGCGGCCGGCACGATCAATATTGGCCAGGCGATGGCTGCAGCGGTCAAAAGGGCCAAGCCGGTGCGGCTGACTGGGATCGTCGAGCGGAAGAAGAAGGATGCGCCCATGGGCGTCGTGTCTCCTCAGAATAAGGTTTCAAAGAGAGTGGCCCCGACTTCAGGGCGATTCAAGGGCACCACAAATCAATACCATGAGAGGCCATTTCCCGACGTCACACCCGCACCAACCAGACCATAACCAGGCCTACGATGGCCGAACCGATTCCGATCAGGCGTAGCGACAAATCCGGGGTTTCCAACACACTCTTCATCGCGCGTTTGGCCGCCTCCGGAAAGGCCGCGAAGATCAGGCCTTCGATGACAAAAACCAGTCCCAACGCGGCCAAAAAGTCGGTCATGCCGCTCGCGCGCGTCCGCTACCGGGAGGGCGCCGGCACGGCCGGAGCAGCTGTCGAATTGTCCCGCGGCTTGCCCAACGGATCGTTGAAATAGCGGAAGAAACTCGAATCCGGCTTGAGCACCATCCGGGTGTCACTCTGCTTGAGGCCATTCTCGTAGGCCTGCATCGAGCGGTAGAAAATGAAGAAGTTCGGGTCCTGGTTGAAAGCATCGGCGAAGATCTTGTTGCGGGTCGCATCGCCCTCACCGCGGATTTGCTCCGACTTCGAGGTCGCATCGGCTACCAGAACTGTGACCTCGCGATCGGCGCGCGAGCGGATTTCCTGCGCGCGCTGTGCACCCTGTGCACGGAACTCAGCTGCCTCCCGCTGCCTCTCCGTTTGCATCCGCTGGTAGACCGCCTGGCTATTCTGCTCCGGCAAATCAGCACGGCGGATACGCACGTCAACCACCTCCACGCCGTAGCTGGTCGCTTCACGATCAACCAATTCGCGAATGCGGGCCATGAGGTCAGAGCGCTGATCGCGCACAACGTGCATGAATGTAACCTCGCCGAGCACACGACGCAGCGCTGAATTGAGCAGGATGGAGAGCTGCGAATTGGCGCCGGTGATTGAACCAAGCGTCTGATAGAAACGGAGCGCGTCCTTGATGCGGTATCGCGCGAATGCATCGACGACCAGACGTTTCTGGTCGGACGCGATCACCTCCTGCGGCGGCGCTTCGAGATCGAGAATACGCTTGTCGATGTAGACAACCGAGTCGATGAACGGGGCCTTGAAGTTCAAGCCAGGCTCATCGACCACACGCACCGGCTGGCCAAGCCGGACCACCAGCGCCTGCTCGGTCTGGTAGACCGAAAATAGCGACGAGTAGCCGACGACGAGCGCGGCGACAAAAAATACAGCAACAATGCCGCCAATGAAATTGAGTCTCATGGCCGGCCTCCTGTCGCGTTTGGAGCGCGTGTCTGCGGCGGACGAGAGATTTCATTGAGTGGTAGATAAGGCACCACTCCGCTGCCACCCGGGCCGGAATCCAGAATGATCTTGTCGGCGCCGCCGAGAACCCGTTCCATGGTCTCGAGATACATACGCTCGCGGGTGACGTCCGGAGCCTTCTTGTATTGCTCGAAGATCTTCAAAAAGCGCGACGTCTGACCAGTCGCTTCGGCCACGGTCTGCTCACGATACGCTTCCGCCGCCTGCACGATTTGCGCAACGCGGCCGCGCGCCTCGGGAACAACGCGGTTGGCGTAAGTCTGCGCCTCGTTCTGTGCACGCTCCTGATCGATACGGGCGGCCTGCACGTCGCGCAATGAATCGATCACCTGCGCGGGCGGATCGACTTTCTGCAATTGCACCTGTTGTATGATGACGCCGGCGCCGTAGTGATCGAGAACCTTCTGCATGAGATCCTGCACCGAGAGTTCGATGCTTTGACGTGCGACGGTCTGGATCTCCCGGCTGTCGGAACGACCAATCACTTCGCGCATGGCGCTTTCCGCCACTGCCTTAACAGTCCCTTCCGGGTTCTGGATGTTGAACAAAAATTCACCGACACCCGTCGGTTTGACTTTCCACAGCACCGAGAAGTCGACATCGACGATATTCTCGTCGCCACTGAGCATCAGACTCTCTTCCGGCACGTCGCGCACTGTGGTGCCGCCGCGGCGAATGTCGTCAACGGAACGCATGCCAATGTCGATCTTGTTGACGCGCAACGCCTTGGGCGTGAGTACTTTCTCGATCGGATACGGCAGATGATAATTCAGGCCAGGCTGCACTTCCCGCACTTCCTTGCCAAATCGCAGCACCGCACCGAGCTCATCCGGCTCGACACGGAAGAAGCCGGAAAAGCCCCAGAGCACCAGGAGACCGAGCGCGATCAGCGCAAACCCGCGACCGCCGAAATTGCCACCGGGCAGATAGCGCCGCAATTTGTCCTGGCCGCGTCGGAGGATTTCCTCCAGGTCCGGCGGCGTCGGTCCCGGCGATTGCGGTCCGGAGCCCCACGGCCCCTTGCCGCCCGGGCCCCAAGAGCCGCCACCGCCCTGATTGCTCCATGGCATTGAAAATATCTCCCGCGCCGGAGTTCTTGCCCGGCTGCCTCTAGTTGGGAGGGGTTATAGGGGACGCCAAGCCCCGTTACAACGCGCCGCCATGCCGCATATTTTCGGCGATTCAGCGCCTTACATAGGTCGCCAGCGTGAAATCAGCGTCATCGTCGGGGCCGGCATAGTGCTCTTCACGCCAGATCTCCTGCCAGACCTCGGGATCGATTGCTGGAAAAACCGCATCGCCCTCCGGCGCGGTGTGGACGTGCGTGATCTCCAACCGGTCAGCCAACGGCATTGTGGCAACAAAAATATCACTGCCGCCAATCACCATGATTTCATCGACGCCACGCTTGGCCGCATCAGCGCGCGCGAAGCTCAGCGCTGCATCGAGGCTGGTCGCCAATACGGCTCCCTGCGCAACCAAGGTCAGATCACGCGAGAGCACGATATTGGTCCGCCCCGGAAGCAACTTCCCGATCGACTCATGCGTCTTGCGACCCATGACCACCGGGCGGTTCAGCGTCACTTTCCGGAAATGCTGCAAATCAGATTTCAGTCGCCATGGCAGCTGGCCATCACGGCCGATGACCAGGTTCTCACCGATTGCTGCGACCAGCACCGTTTTCATCACTTTGCGCCTTTACGCACGACCGACAATGAAACGGGAAGCAGACCGAAGAGCATAAGACTGCTTTGTGATCGTACCATCATCTGCATAGGCCAATTGTTCTGACATTTCCCTAACGGCCGCGTATTCGGCGCGGAACACGCGTACACCAAAAAACATCAGCCAAATGGGCCGAAGTTACCCCTTAAAATCATCTTAGTTGGATGCGTACAAACAGCGACGACAAGGCTATCGCTTATTGGCAAACGCCTAGACGGCAACTACCGCTTTGATGTGAGGATGCGGATCGTAGTTTTCGATTGAAAAGTCCTCATAGCGAAACGCGAATATATCCCGCACCGCCGGATTGAGACGCATCGCGGGTAAATGGCGCGGCGCGCGGCCCAACTGCAGCCGCGCCTGCTCAATGTGATTGAGATATAAGTGCGCGTCTCCAAACGTATGGACGAAATCCCCGGGTTTGTAGCCGGTCACTTGCGCCACCATCAGCGTCAGAAGCGCATAAGACGCCACATTGAACGGCACACCGAGAAACACATCAGCCGAGCGCTGGTAGAGCTGGCATGACAGCTTGCCGTCGGCGACATAGAACTGAAACAGACAATGACATGGCGGCAGCGCCATCTTGTCGACATCGGCCGGGTTCCATGCAGTGACGATCAGCCGTCGTGAATCCGGATTGCGCCTGATCATTTCGATGACATGGCTGATTTGGTCAATGGTTTTGCCATCCCTCGCCGGCCATGACCGCCATTGTTGGCCGTAGACCGGACCAAGGTCGCCGCGCTCGTCGGCCCACTCGTCCCAGATGCGAACTCCGTGTTCTTGCAGGTATTTTACATTGGTGTCGCCGGCGAGAAACCAGAGCAGCTCGTGGATAATCGATTTGAGATGCAGTTTCTTGGTGGTGAGCAGCGGAAAGCCCTCGTCGAGCGAAAATCGCATTTGATACCCGAACACGGAAATTGTTCCGGTTCCCGTCCGGTCACGCTTTTCCACGCCGTCGGCGAGGATGTGTTCCATCAAATCGAGATATTGGCGCATCGGTCGCTCAAATCGCTCACGACTCAAACATGGGGAAGTTTACCGCAGGCGGCAACCGCTGGCTGGTTTTTATCAACGGCCGAAATCCGGTCGCTTTTGCGACCCACGCACGCCCGGGATTTGATACCATCGCGACATTGCAGTTGGGGGTAATGCCATGAACTTCGATCTTCTTCTTGTCGCACGTATTCTGTTCACTCTGATGACCGCCGGCTGGGCGGTCGCCACCGTGATTGCCGATTTCAACAAGAACTCACGCCACTAACCCCAAATGGACGCCACATGCGCGGTTTCATGTGGTCTGGCAAATCAACAGCTACGTCGGGTTCGGCCTGCTCGCTTTCGCGTTGATCTGGTGGCCGGGTCCGCTGGCGATCGAACGCTTATACCTCGTCGCCCTCATGGGCACGATCGTCTACGGCGCCTTCTTCGCGGCGCTGGTCGCCATGCCCGTCTATGGCGGCGCGGCTTATGACAAGAACGGATATAAGCCTTTCAAGGCGCCCGTGCCGCTATTCGCCAAAGCGTGGGACGTCAACGTCACCATCTTCTCAATTCAACTGGTGCTGCTCGCCGCGGGCTTGTTGGCGGTCACCAAAGCGTAATTCTGGCTGGCTAAATGGAAAATCGGGGCGGCGGGCGAAAGCCCGCACGCCCCGCAGCTTTAGCGCGCGCCTACTCGACGAACACTTCTTCGCGCCGTTTGCGAATCATCGGCAAGGCCGCGATCACCAGCAGCCCGGCTGCAACCGCAATCAGTCCTGCGGAAATCGGCCGGGTGAGGAACACGGTCGCATCGCCGCGCGCGATCAACATGGCGCGGCGCAAGTTCTCTTCCATCAGCGGGCCGAGCACGAAGGCCAGCACCAACGGCGCCGGCTCGAATTCATGCTTGTTTAGCCAGTAGCCGAACAGACCGAAGATTGCAGCGATGACAACATCGGTGGGCGAGTTGTTGATCGAGTAGATGCCGATGCAGCAGAACACGATGATGGAAGGATAGAGCAGCCGGTACGGCACCCGCAGCAGGCTCACCCAGACGCCGACCAATGGCAGGTTGATGATGATCAGCATCAGATTGCCGAGCCACATCGAGGCAATCATGCCCCAGAAGAGCTCCGGCTGCTTGGTCATCACTTGCGGACCCGGCACGATGCCGTGAATGGTCATGGCGCCGACCATCAGCGCCATCACCGCATTGGGTGGGATGCCGAGCGTCAGCAGCGGAATGAACGAAGTCTGCGCGGCGGCATTGTTGGCGCTTTCCGGGGCTGCCACGCCTCGGATCTCGCCGCGGCCGAAACGCTCCGGGTGCTTCGAGATACGCTTTTCGAACGTGTAGGCCGCGAACGAAGCCACCACCGCGCCGCCGCCTGGCAGAATTCCCAGGATGGAACCGAGAATGGTGCCGCGCGCGATCGCGCCGGAGGAATCGATCAGATCCTGGCGCGTCGGCATTAGCCCGGAAATCTTGGCTTTCACGATATCGCGGCTTTCCTGCGACATTTCGAGGTTGCGGATGATCTCGGCGAAGCCGAACAGGCCCATCGCCACGTTCGTGAAGCCGATGCCGTCGGACAGTTCCGCGATGTCAAAGGTCATGCGACCGGCGCCCGTTTCGAGATCCGAGCCAACCATCGACAGCAGCAGGCCGGTGAGAACCATGGCAATGGATTTGAGCACCGAGCCTTTTGCCAGCACCACCGCGAAGATCAGGCCGAGCAACATCAGCGAGAAATATTCCGCGGGGCCAAAGAGCAGCGCGATCGAAGTCAGCGGCACGCCCAGCGCTGCAACCAGCACAGTTGAGATGCAGCCTGCAAAGAAGGAGCCGATGGCGGCAATTGATAGCGCGGCACCGGCACGGCCTTGTCGCGCCATCTGGTGGCCATCGAGGCAGGTGATCACAGAGGTCGCCTCGCCCGGAATATTGACCAGCACCGAGGTTGTCGAGCCGCCGTATTGCGCGCCGTAATAAATGCCCGCGAGCATGATCAGCGCGCCAACCGGCGGCAGTCCAAACGTGATTGGTAGCAGCATGGCGACTGTCGCAACGGTGCCGATACCTGGCAGCACGCCAACAAGCGTGCCGACCAATGCACCAAGCAGACAGAAGCCGATGTTGTATGGGTTCGCGGCGACCGAGAAGCCGAGCGCGAGATTGGCAAGAAGTTCACTCATGGCGTTGCTTCCTGCTCAAATCCAGGGCCACAGCTGGAACGGCAGCTGCAGCAGATAGACGAATAGCCCGACGCAGAATGCGGTCATCGCCACCGCGGCGATCAGGCTTTCCACCCAGCGGAATTCGGTCGACCCGAATATCGAGACCAGGAAGGCCGCGAAGGTCGACGGCACCAGCCCGAGCGGCGGGATGCTCAATGGGCCCACATTGAGGCCGCGGATCATGCCGGCAAACGCAAGGATCGCCAGGAGCACCCAGGCCGGGCCACGAACCGCGTATTTTTCAATCGGTGGACCATCGACAAGCAATCCAGAAAGCGCCACCAGCGCGCCGCAAACCGCAAGCAGCCCGGCAAACAAGCGTGGTGCTGTTCCGGGTCCGAACGCAAAGCCGTGCGTCCCTGGCAGATCGCCGGAGGTTAAAATGGCAATGATTGCGAGACCGATGAGCGCAAGCCCGCCGTAGAAATCGCGCGGACCACGCACTTTGAAACGAAACCCGCCCCCCTTCGCGGAGGTTTTGACCCCCTCGGCCATCCTCTTCCTCCCCTGGACTCTTTATTTTTGTTCTTTTTGCTTGGTTCTTGGTTCTTGGCTGAACCCCTCACCGCAATCCATAGCACACGAGCGGGCCCGCCCGGAAGAGTCGATCTGGGGTGGTGCCCCGCTACAGCCAGCCGCTCAACCCCAACAACCCGCCGGCCACGAAAATCCAGAGAGGATTGATGCGGGTGGCAAAGCCGACCACAGCCGTAATCACGGTAATTGCGGCGGCATAGATATTGTGGTCGGCACTGCGTGCAAGCACAAAGGCGCTGGCCGCGATCAGCCCCAGCGAAACCGGAACAAGGCCGGCCTGTATGGCAATTCGCCAGCGCGCCTCCTTGAAACGGTCCCACGTGCGCGCGACAAAAAACGCCATCAGGCAAGTCGGCCCGCACATTGCGGCAGTCGCCACCGTCGCGCCAGCAAAGCCGGCGACATGATACCCGATCAGGGTCACAATGATGATGTTCGGGCCCGGCGACACCTGGGCGATCGCGAACATGTCGGCGAACTGCCGATCGTTCATCCAATGCATCACATCGACCGCGATGCGGTGCATTTCCGGGATCGCAGCATTCGCCCCGCCCACCGCAAACAGCGACAGCAGCGCGAAATAGCCGGCAAGCGTAAGCAGCGGGTTCTCGTTCATCGTCTAAACCACGCACAGGCGACGCTGACCGGCGCCAGCGCCACGAACACCCACGGCAACGGCCAGTTCATGATCGCAACGCCGGTGAATGCGGCTATCGCAATCAGGGGCGCCCAATCCCGCCGCACGCGAAACAATGGGGCCGCCATCTTGGCGACGACCGCCATCAGCAAGCCCACCGCAGCGGCAGTGATCCCGGCAAGGATTCGGCTGAGCGCTTCGAGGTCGCCGAAATGTGCGTAGAGCACCGCCAGCACAAAAACGATTATGAGCGGTGGTCCCATGAGCCCTGCGAGCGCGACCGCAGCGCCGGGCGCACCGCCGAAGCGGGAGCCGAACACAACCGAGAAGTTCACGACGTTTGGTCCAGGCAGGAATTGCGAGAGCGCAAAGGCCTCGTTGAATTCCTCCGCCGTCATCCAGCCTTTCTGCTCGACGATCTTGCGTCGCGCCCACGGCAGAGCGCCGCCGAATCCGGAGATGGAGACAATCGCGAAGGCACGAAACAGTTCGGACAAAGAAGGGCGCGTCGCAGCGGACAACGGAGTGCCCGTATGTGAGCGGGTGGAATCGGACATGCACCGTAGAGTTACATCGTGCCGAAGACGACGACTAGGTGGCGGCATGCAGGCTACCCTTGCGCCATGCCTGCGGACCGCCAATGATCGGCCGCATATGCGGCTTCTGGGAGGCGCACCATGCAACGGCGGGAAGTCTTCGCTTTATTGGGCGGCGCAATAACCTGGCCTGTCATTCGGCCACTCACGGCGCGGGCACAAACCGGCTATCCGGACCGCCCGATCACGCTGATCGTTCCCTACGCACCCGGCGGCGGCAACGACGTGGTGGCGCGTGCGGTGGTCGAACCCATGAGCAGGTCGCTTGGACAGCCGATCGTGATTGAACACCGTGGTGGTGCCGGCGGATCGGTCGGGACGCGTCAGGTCGCCAAGGCCGCACCAGACGGCTACACGTTGGGCCTCGGCGGAACCGGCACTCTCGCCATCGATCCGACGCTTTATCCGAACGTCGGCTACGACCCGCGCAAGGACTTCGCACCGGTCGGGCTAATCGCGACGAGCGCGCTTATTGTGCTCGTGAACCAGTCAGTTCCGGTGCACAACGTGAAGGATCTGATCGCGCTGGCGAAGAAACAGCCCGGCAAACTCAATTATGCGTCCGCCGGTACCGGCAGCGGCATCCATCTCGGCACAGTGTTGTTCGCCGAGACCACCGGCATCAACATCACCCATATTCCCTACAAAGGCTCGGGGCCAGCGCTGACCGATCTGCTCGGCGGCCATGTTCAAATCTATTTCTCGTCGCTGCCGCCAGCGATCGGCCTAGTGAAGGACGGCAAGTTGCGCGCGCTCGGTGTAACCGGTCTCAAGCGTTCGGCCTCATTTCCAGAATTACCGACGGTGGCCGAACAGGGCCTGCCTGGTTTCGAGGCCGTGCTGCACTATGGGATCGTCGCACCGGCGGGCACGCCGCGGCCGATCATCGACAAGCTCAACGCGGCGCTGCGCGCGGCTTTGGCCGACCCCAAAGTCCGCGACTACCTCGCGACCGAAGGTGCCGAGCCCCTGCCAATGAGTTCGGCCGAATATGCCGCCGATATCGACCGCGAGGAAACCAAGTGGTCGGCCCTCGTAAAAAAATCCGGCGCGACCGCGAACTAGCCGCTGACTCCGAGTTCCTTGAGAATCTCAGAATTGTGCTGGCCAAGGATGGGCGGCGACGCATCGATGCGCGGCCCGCCATGCGCAAACGTAAAAGCAGCAAGCGGGACCCCAAAAGCCCCATCAACGCCGTTACCGGCCGCATGGCGATGTATAATCCCGCGCGACCCGAGCTGGGGGTCGGCGACCGCTTCGCCCATTGTGCGTACACGCGCGGCCGGCACGTGGTTCGCTTGCAGGAAAACCTCCCATTCGTCGGCCGTGCGCGTGCGCATAATCTCGCGCAACGTAGCCGCTTCGCGCTCGCGGTCGGCGTCGCGCTCCTCATTTGTTTTTTTGATCAAGTCCGGACGTTCGAGCAACGTCCAAAGGCGGCGCTGCTGGCGCAAATTGCTTGCGCCAACCATCACGATTCCGTCTTTCGCCTGGTAGGCGCTGTTGGTCGCGTGCGGATGTTGGTTGCCACTTGGCTTGGGGTGCACACCGTTACGCAAATAGCCGGTTAGGTGCGAACTCATCAGGATCATCGCCACGTCAAGCATAGCCATGTCGATGCGCTGGCCCTTGCCGGTACGCTCCCGCTGGAACAGCGCCGCTGACAGCGCAAAAGCGCCGGTCATTCCGGTTGCGTAGTCGACCGCTGGCGATCCGAACTTGATCGGATTGACTTCAGGTGTCCCGGTCATCGCCATGATTCCGGACGTTGCCTGGATCACGTGATCATAGGCGGTCTGCGAACTGCGCGGCCCCTGCTGGCCGAATGCGGAAAACGAAGCGTAGATCAGACGCGGATTGATCGCGGCGAGCGCGTCATAACCCAGGCCGAGTGCCTCGAATGCGCCGGGGCGATAGTTCTCGATAAAGACGTCGGCGGTCGCGACCAGTTTTTTGAGAATGTCGCGATCCTTCTCCTGCTTTAAATCAAGCGTGATCGAACGCTTGTTGGACGCCTGCGTGAGGAACGCCGTGCCCATGTTACGGCGATTGAGCTCCTTGTCGGTACCCGCGCCGCGACTCTGATCTGGATCGTCCGGATGCTCGACCTTGATCACGTCAGCGCCAAGCACGGCCAGCTGATAGGCCGCAAATGGCCCCGCCAGCACATGGGTGACGTCAATCACTCGGATGCCCTCGAACGGCTGCATGCTGACCTCCCGCATCTGGGCGAGAGCATAGCCGTTCAACGCGGGACGCGTTCAAGCCCTTTCGCCTTGAACAGCGCAGATGCGGCGGGTGCGGCCAAGACGTCGACGAAAGCTGTGGCCACGTCCTTTGTCTTGCAGCCGGCGCTGACACCCGCAGAAAAAACCGTGTAAAGCTGCAGCTCGTCCGGGAACGGACCGGCGAAATCCACGCCCTCGACCGGCAGAAGCTCCGGGATCTGTTGCACGGCCATGTCCGCCTCGCCGCGCGCGACCAGCTCGGCAATGCGGCCGCTTCCGCCCAAAACGATTTTGCCGCGCATCACTTCCGCAATGCCGAGCCGCGTGAGCAGGCTTTCGAAATACAAGCCGCTCGTACCCTCTCTGGAACGCACGACCGACCTCGCGGCAAGCAGCGCGCGCTTGAACGCGGCGCTGGTTGCAACATCGGGCTTCGCGGCGCCTTTGCGAACAGCAACTCCGAGACCGGAGCGGCCAATGTCGACGCAGCTCTCGCGCACAACTTTGCCCTGCTCTGCCAATGCGTCGACCACCGGGCGCGTGACGATCGCCACGTCGAACGCAACGCCGTCTTCGATCTTGCGCTTGAGGGCATTGGCGGGGTCATAGTCAATCACGAGCCGCGCCCCGCTTGCGCGTTCGAACGATGGCCCAAGCTCGCGCAGGACCTTTTCGACGGCGTGGGTGCTGAGGACTTTAATGTCGCTCACTGCAAGCCTCCGGCCCCATGTCGCTTCGGCCAAGGCCGCCTGCCAAGGCTTATATGCCGTGTTTTAGGCCCCATTCGCCGCTCTTTCTTCGGTAACCTTCAGCGCCTATATTCCTAGGTGCCGGGGCAACCCGGCTATGGCGATAAACGGCCGTCGTAATAAACCTTTCGGACCCGGGGGCAGTACCCGGCGCCTCCACCCAAGCCCGCAACCAAGCCCGCCGGATCCGGGCTTCGGCGGGGGCGAAATAGGATCGACGAGGGCGTAAAGGACGGACTTTTGCTCGGCATGGTACCGCCGTTATCGGGCCGTCTCATAGTTGCAAACGACAACTATGCTCCGGTTGCTCAGGCCGCGTAAGCGGTTTGACTAACCAAGCCTACAAGCCCTAGCCGTCTTAGCAGCGGTTAGGCGGGGTTCGGAGGCACCTGGCAACAGAAGCCTCCACTTCATCCTCCAAAGGTATGCAATTATGACAGCGAGGCCGTGAATGGCCCACGCAGGGATAGCGCAGGGCGCGTGCGGCGCGGTACATTTGCGCGATTCATGAAAAGGCGCGCTCCGCCATGGCCGACCAGATCCGCTACGACCTATTGACCCAGCAGGCACTTCGGGGGGTCGTGCGCAATGTCCTCGCGGATGCCGCGAAGAAGGGGCTGCCGGGCGATCACCACTTCTACATTTCGTTTGATACGCGCGCCGACGGCGTACGCCTGTCAGATCGCTTGCGCGCGCAATACCCTGACGAGATGACCATCATCCTCCAGCATCAATTCTGGGATCTGAAGGTCGGCGATGATGAATTCGAAGTCGGCCTGTCTTTCGGGGGCATCCCCGAACGCCTGACAGTGCCCTACGAGGCGATTAATGGATTTTTCGATCCGTCGGTGCAATTTGGACTGCAATTCGAAGAGGTCACCGAGGGCGAAGAGCGTCCGGCGCCGGCGAACGTGCAAGACCCACCCGCGACCAAAAAGAAGCGATTGCCGGTCGGCCCGTCTGCCTCGGCCGGTCAAACCGAGGCACCCACACCGGTACGTCCGGCCGCGCCCGCCGCCAAGCGCGAGAAACCCGAGAAGCCCGACAAGCCAGCCGATGGCGGCGGTGGCGGCGAAGTGGTCCGGCTTGACCGTTTTCGCAAAAAATAGTCGGCACGCTCGCACCGCGCCCGCCCGCACTTGTTTCTGACGTTGGTCGGCGTAGCCTCGCGCTGGCACAATCTGATTTTGGCAGCGTTAGACGAATTCCATGGCGAAGGCGCGCAAGACATCCGGCAAGACCCGTCTGGAGAGCGACGCGTTCGGGCCATTGGAGATTCCCGCCGATAGGCTTTGGGGCGCGCAAACCCAACGGTCGCTGCATAATTTTCTCATCGGCAGCGAGCGAATGCCGATTGAGATTGTGCGCGCGCTGGGCCTGATCAAGCGCGCCGCGGCCGACGTCAATCGTGCGCTGGGATCGCTCGATCGCAGGCGCGCCGCGGCCATTGCCGCATCGGCGCAAGATATCGCCGACGGCAAACTCGACGAGCATTTTCCGCTGCTGGTTTGGCAGACCGGGTCGGGCACCCAAACCAACATGAACGTCAATGAAGTGATCGCCAATGCCGCCAATCTCAAGCTTGGCGGCGCCCTCGGCGCCAAATCGCCGGTGCATCCGAACGATCACGTCAATATGAGCCAGTCGTCGAACGATTCAATTCCGACTGCCATGCATATTGCCGCGACGATGGAGATCGAACGGCACCTCAAGCCGGCCCTCGCGCGCCTGCTCAAGGCGCTCAATGACAAGGCGAAGGAATTTGCCGGCATCATCAAAATCGGACGCACGCACACGATGGATGCGACGCCGATCACGCTAGGCCAGGAATTTTCCGGCTACGCCGCGCAAACGAAGTCTGCGCTTGCGCGGCTCGCGCTGGCGCAACGCGAGCTTTATCCACTCGCGCAGGGCGGCACCGCCGTCGGCACCGGCCTCAATTCGAAACCGCAATTTGCAAAGGCATTCGCGCACCGCATTGCCAGATTGACCAGGTTGCCTTTTGTCAGCGCGCCCAACAAATTCGAGCACATGGCCGGCCACGATGCCTATGTGTTCGTGCACGGCGCCATCAATTCCGCCGCCACCGCGCTGTTC
This sequence comes from uncultured Alphaproteobacteria bacterium, assembly GCA_963810125.1. Lineage (GTDB taxonomy): Bacteria > Pseudomonadota > Alphaproteobacteria > Rhizobiales > Xanthobacteraceae > Pseudolabrys. The sequence continues at coordinate 30,293 of CAWEMK010000007.1, read as the reverse complement.
AAGATCGCGAACGATATCCGCCTGCTGGGCTCCGGTCCGCGCTCCGGCCTGGGCGAACTGATATTGCCGAGCAACGAGCTTGGGTCATCGATCATGCCGGGCAAAACCAACCCGACCCAGAGCGAGGCGCTGACCATGGTCTGCTGCCAGGTCTTCGGCAACAACACCACCATGACAATTGCGGGAAGCCAGGGACATTTCGAACTCAACGTTTACAAGCCGGTGCTCGCCTACTGCATGCTGCAGTCGATCCGCCTGCTTGGTGATGCGGTGAACTCGTTCACCGATAACTGTGTCACGGGAATTCGCGCTAACGAACCTCGCATCCGCGAGCTCATGCAGCGGTCGCTGATGCTGGTCACCGCGCTCGCACCGCGGATCGGCTACGATAAAGCCGCGCAGGTTGCCAAGACAGCGCATGCCAATGGCACGACGCTGCGCGAGGAAGCCCTGCGCCTCGGATTTGTGAGTGCGGCGGAATTTGATCGCCTCGTTCGGCCAGAAAAAATGACCAGACCCCGCTAGCGCGGGCGCCCTGAACACGCTTTCCTGATCGTGATGAATAAATTAGCAGCTCACATCATCATTTTGTCGGAACGGACGGCGCAGTCGTGAGTTGTATTCCAACGAAATACCGGTAAGTCGGGTAGTGCACATAAGTATCCTGCTACTAGTTTATTGAGTTTCGGAGCCGTTTTTTCGAATACCGAAAAAGTGCCGTAACGTTTTAGTTGGGCTCATTTCATGATCTCGCCAGTAAAATTCTGGCTAGATCTAAATATACATGGGCTAGTCCCATAGTACCTCCCCAATCGATGTCATTATTTGTTTTGGTATTCGTTCGTGCGCATGCATGGAACTTTTGCGGTCAACTAACCGTGTATTGAATTGCAGCAGCAATCGGCCGCAAAATATCAAACGCAATCTTGTGGAAACTGCCAAGAAATTTCCAAAAGGCGAAATTTCGCCCACGTGTGGGCGCATTTGGCAGCGAAGGTTGGAAGTTAGCTGAACGCTGAACTGAAACGTATCCGGCTACCCCTTCAAGGGCCACGGAATGGCTGAAGTGATCAATCTTCGGACCGTGCGCAAGCAAGCCAAGCGGCAACAAGACGATCAGCGTGCCAGCGCCAATCGTGTTGCCTTTGGCGAATCTAAACGCGTCCGAAAGCTTGAAACAGCGCAGCGGGTGAAAGCCCGCCGTGACCTTGATCAGTGCCGGATCGAAATAGGGGACCGCTAATGAAATCTCCGGTAGTCAAACGTTCGATCGTTATCGCAGGTCACAAGACGAGCGTGAGCCTCGAAGACGCTTTCTGGAAGGGGCTCAAGGAAATCGCGAATGGCAGGGAAAAGACCCTGTCAGATCTCGTGGCTTCGATCGATACGGATCGCCGTCATGGAAATCTGTCGTCCGCGATTTGTCTTTTCGTTCTCGACCACTACCGAATGCACAATGGCGAAGAACACAGTGTGCCAAGCGAGGCGCGCGAGGTTCAAAATGCGCCGCGCTTGATGCATTCAGTTCTGCGGGCCGACTGAGGCCGCCGGCCGGCCCGCGTTTCTTGGCGCGGGCGCAGGCCGGATATCAACTGGAGCCGGCAAGGCTGGTGCCTGCTGGCTCTGGTTCTTCGGCGCCGGTCGAGCACGTTGCTGTGGCGGCGCATTTTCCATCGTGCGCAATCGCTTCGTCTGATCATCAACCGCACGCAATGTGAGCCAACCGGTGAGCGCCGACACATCGACGCTGCGCGCGGGCGTGTTTGACGGGCCTTTCAGCGACACGAATATCTCCGGCCGCGCGCCGGCGGCAGCGCCCTGCCCGGTTAGCGTCAGCCGCGCATCCATGGTGCCGTCAGTCAGGTCGAGCGTGCTCGCCGCTGAAAGGGCCGCATCCGCACTGTCCACCGTAACCTTGTCGATCCGAAGCTGACCCGCGGCCACGCGTATGACGGCCTCGGCGCGTTTCAAAAACAACGGCCCGCTCTCCAGCGATTTCACCACCAGATCGGAAATTCGGTTCCGCTCGATCGGCACGCTGCCCTGATCGACCGCGCGGATGACGGCATTGAAGGCGCGCGGATCGAGACCGGCGATCTGGCCGTCAGTGAGCACGACCTTGCCGGAGCCCTTCAGCGATCCGATCAGCGCAACCGGACTCAGTCCCGTGCCCTCGACTTCAGCCGTCACGGCGCCCGTTCCACGGAACGGCGGTTGCGCTGTCGCGGACGACCACGCTGCCGCGTCGGCGCCCGCCACGGAAATCCTGGCGTGTGCGGTCAAGCCGTCGTCGCCGCGGCGGAACAAAAGCTCGCCGGACAATGGCCCGCCGGCGAGATGGCCGGCCGCGTCGGCGAATACGATGTCATCCTTGCCGAAACGCAACGTCGCGTTGATGTCGCTCGCCGTCAGCTGCGGCAGTAATTTTACCTGTTTGAGCTTGAGTGCAACCTGGCCGGATAATTTGCCGAACAAACCAGCGCTGAATGGTTCACCCGACCAGTTCCAGGCCGCCCCCGCGTGGGTTGCCTGCGCTGGCAGGCCGACAGCCCAAGCGATGAATGCCGGCACCTCGGCCGCATCGGCTTCGATCGTTCCCTCGATCTGGCGCGGCGATGCATTGTCGATTGCAAGTCGTCCGCGAATGTCGGATCCGCCGAATTTGGCGTCGATACCATCCAAGGTTATCGCGCTGCTGGTGATCGCAATGCGCGATGTCATTGTCAGCGGCAAGGGATCTGTGCTGCCAGCAACAGCGGCTGGCCGCAGGGGCCGAATATCGGCCTCCTGCACCTGCAAAGTCCCTTCAGCCTGCGGGCCTTTTTCGGCGGAAAACCGTGCGGTGCCCTTCGCCTGCGCCGACAGCCCGGCGGCGGCCACCTGTATGCCAAGCGTCATATCGCCATCGACGGGACCGCTGACCTGCAACTTCAATTGCCCCGGGCCTTTGCCCGCCGCCACGAATTTTTCGAGGCTCAGCAGCGAAATCAGCGGCGCACCCTCAGCCGCTGCAAGGCTTCCATCGAAGCGAATATCGGCCACCGAGCGCTTCGGCCAGTCGCCCGAGACGCGCGAATGCACATCAATGCGCGCATCGGCGAGATCGCCCGTGACCACCAGTTGCGCAACGGACGTTTTGTCATCGCCGGCAATATCCGCCGTGGCGTGCAGCTTTGCATGTCCAATGCGATCAATAAGACTGTGGACAGGGCCAGCAAGTTTCGGAGCGAATCTCTCGACGATCGTGCCGACCGCCGCCGTCTGCCTGGTGTCGACATCGATACTCAGCAGGCCACGCGGTGACCGGCCGCTGGTATCGATCCGTCCGCTGGCGGCGAAACTCCCGCCGCCATAGTCGGCGACCGCCAGTCGGTCGATCTGCAAGCCGGCGCCATCGATCGTCATGCGAGCGCTGACGTCGCGTGCGTCGATGCCAGCGAATGTGGCGCGTCCGATATCGGCGGCGAGCGTCATCTCGCCGGGCCGGCCCAACGCGGATCCGGCAAGCATGGCGCGCCCGAATTCCATCGCGGCGTCGACATCGAACTGGGCCGCCGTGAGCGTCGCATCAAGCCGGGCCGGCTTGCCCGCTGCCGCGAAGCGATAGGCCAGCCGTCCGGCAGCCGGCTTGCGGTCGAGTTCGACCTTGAGCTGATCGATCGCAACCTTGTCGCTCGCGAGCGTCACATCGCCCCGCAGGGATAGTGGCCGCAGTTCGCCCGACGCTGTTTCGCTGCGTCCTTCGAGCCAACCGGCTAATGTTCTCGGATCGGAGGTCTCGATCTCGGTCGGCCCCGAGAAGGCGACGGTGTCGGCTTCGACCGCCAGACGGCCGCTCAAACGCACTTGTGTCAGGCCGGGCGCGCGAAACTCGAGCTTGTCGAGACTCCATCCGCTGCCGCTGCTGCTGATATCGCCGCGCAGATTCTGGATGGCGCCGCCGCCGAGCGTGACCTGGTCGATGCCGAGGCCGATCTGAAACGGCAGCGCCGGGCGATACGCAGCGCCGGCCAGCTCCGCCAGCTTGCGAATGACGACAGCCGGCGATTGGCGTGTGCCGTCCGCGCTCGACACCGCACGATCGACGTCGATCTGCCGTCCGGACAGCACGCCGTTGAAGCGCGGATTCGCGCCAAATGTCAGGTCGGCGACGCCGCCCAGTCTAAAACCGCGATCCTCCGAGCCATAGAGGAAGTCGACGTTCTGCATGAGCGCCGATTGCGCGCTCGCCTTGATCTTGCCGCTCAACTTCCAAGGTTGAGTAAGAGGCTGGGTGAGTGCCTGCGTGGACGGCGAGGCGCCGCGCGAGCCGATCCCGACCGGTTGCGACAGGCTCGCCGTGCCGTCGAAACGCGGCTCGCCGCCAGCGAAGGACAGCGCACCATCCGCCTCGATCGTGAGCGGATGATCGGCCGGCGCGACATTGATGTGCACGCGGGCGCCACCTTCGTCGGTAAAACGACCCACGGTGAGACGATAGGGATAAAGCCGGCCGCCGATCGTGACCGCACCGGCGCCTTTGATGGGACCGGCCAGCGAGCGCGCCTCGCCATCGAATGACACGCCGCCAAGCGTAACGCTCGCTCCGCTGTTCGCGTCGCTGAGCGCAATCGAACCATCCTCAACGCTCAGCCGGTCGATCGACAACTCATCCGGCCTGAACGCAATTGCCAGATTCGGCGCACGCACCTGGCCGGACTTGTCGAGCCCGAGGGTGACCTGCGGCCCGGCGAGCCGTAATTCGGCGGCACGCCACTCGCCACGCATCAGGGGCCCGAGCGCGAACTCGACGCCCAGCGAACGCGCGCGGACGGCATCGGTATCGTTTCCGATGATGATGTCATGCAGGGTGAGACGCGGCGACGGCAGCAGACGCGCATCGATGGTGCCGGTCACACGCACCGGTACGCCGATGAGGCGGCTCGCTTCCGTCTCAAACAATGCGCGATGGCTGCCCCAGTCGATCACAAGAGGGCCGACCAGCGCCGCAACGAGCGCCAGAATGATCGCAATCGCCAATCCGAGCAAAGTGGTCTGCAACGCCAGCTCCAGCACCGAACCCGCATCCGGCGCGCGTCTCGGCCAATCACAATGAAATCTAGTGCATTCTGGCGATTTATGGCGGCGAATCTATGTCGCCACTCAAGACAGTGAAACGATCTTCCCCGGATTCATGATATTTTGCGGATCGAGCGCACGCTTGATCGAGGCCATGACAGCGAGTGCCGCAGCGCCGTGCTCGGCCGCCATGTATTTCATCTTCCCCTGCCCCACGCCATGCTCGCCAGTGCAAGTGCCGTCCATGGCGAGCGCACGTTCCACCAGCCGCTCGGACAAAGCCTTCGCGCGCTTGACCTCGTCCGCATCGTCCATGTCGATGAGCAATGTGAGATGGAAATTACCATCGCCGACGTGGCCGACGATGGGCGCCAGGATTCGGCTTTCCTCGATATCACGCTGCGTTTCGGTCACGCATTCGGCCAAGCGCGAGATCGGGACACAAACGTCTGTGGCCACCATGGATGCACCCGGCCGCAACGTGAAGTTCGACAATGCCGCATGGTGGCGCGCTTCCCAAAGCTTCGTGCGCTCTTCGGGTCGCGTCGTCCACGTGAACGGGCCGCCGCCGAATTCCGCGGCAATCTCGCCGAAGCGCTTGGACTGCTCGGCCACCGAGGCTTCAGTGCCGTGAAATTCGAGGAACAGCATCGGCGTTTCCGGCAAGCCGAGCTTGGAATGCAGGTTGCACGCGCGCACCTGCAAGGCATCGAGCAATTCGATACGCGCGACCGGAATGCCGGACTGGATGGTGTGGATTGCGGTATTGCAACAGGCCTCGACGGATGGGAACGGACAGGTGCCGCCGGAAATCGCCTCCGGGATTCCCGAGAGCCGCAGCGTCAATTGCGTGATGACGCCGAGCGTGCCTTCCGAACCGACCATCAAGCGTGTGAGGTCGTAGCCGGCCGCGGTCTTCCTGGCGCGCCTTGCGGTGTCGATCACCTCGCCATTCGCCAGCACGACCTTGAGCGCAATGACGTTGTCTTTCATGGTGCCGTAACGCACGGCATTGGTGCCGGAGCAGCGTGTTGCGGCCATGCCGCCGAGCGAAGCGTCGGCGCCGGGATCGATCGGAAAGAAAAGCCCGCTGTCGCGCAGCTGCTCGTTGAGCGCCTTGCGCGTGATGCCCGGCTCGATGATGCAATCGAGGTCCTCGGCATGCACGGTGAGCACTTTGTTCATGTCGCGGAAATCGATCGAGACACCGCCGCGCGGCGCATTGACGTGGCCTTCGAGCGATGTTCCCACTCCGAAGGGAATTACCGGCACGCGATTGGCCGAACAAATGCGGACGATCTGTTGCACCTCTTCGCTGCTTTGCGGATAGACCACGGCGTCCGGCGGCTGGTTGACAATCCAGGTGACGGTATTGCCGTGTTGCTCGCGCACCGCCTGCGACGTCACGACGCGGTTGCCGAACGCCGCCGTGAGCGCCGCGATCACGGCCTTGATCGCCGCCGGGTTGCGGTTGTCCTGCTCGGCAGCGACGTCAGCCATGGCCATAGGTCGTTTCTCCGCTCATTCGCCAGCGGACGTTAGCAGAGGATGAGGTGGGGATAAAACGAGGCCGGCGGTTGTGCCGGCCATTTGGTCCAATGGGGAATTAGAAAAGATGCCGTCAGTGCGGCATCACGCGAAGAGGTACCAGATCTGCTCGGCCGCGGGCGGCTGCTGCGGATCGGCAGGTGCTTCCTTCGTGAACGAAAAGACCCACGCCGTGACCATCGTCGCGACCACGAGCACATACGTGCCTCGAGCCAACCTGCTAGCCATTGTGACGCTCCCTTATTTTTTTTCAGGATAGTCCAATAGGCCCGCCAGGCGCGGTTGTCCTTAATTTTTGGTTAATCCGGATAAGCCATTGAAAACGCGCCCTCTCGACGGGGTGTCATGGTGGACGCGTCAACGCCGCTGTCGTAGTTTTCGACGAGTTCCGTTCCGTTTTCCGATTGGAGTTTGCAATGGCCGGCCCTGTGATCGCGGTTACCGACAGTGTTTTCCCCACGCTCGATCCGGCCAAGGCCGCGCTGGCGCGTCTCAATCCAACCTACCGCATGTCGAAGAGCGTCAACGCCGACGACATCGTTGCGGTGGCCAAGGATGCCGATGCGGTGCTGGTGACCTACGCCAAACTGACGCGCGAGGTTCTGACCCAATTCACGCGCTGCAAAGCGATCGGCCGTTTCGGTCTGGGTGTCGATAATATCGATCTGCCGACCGCGAAGGAAAAAGGCATCGCCGTCAATTACGTGCCGGACTACTGCATCCGCGAAGTGTCGGACCATGCCATGGCGCTGCTGCTGTCGCTGATCCGCAAAGTCCCGCTGTCGAACAAGCTCGTGCAAAGCGGCCGCTGGGAAATGCCGGCGGTGGTGCCGATCCGCCGCATCGAAGGCACGGTGCTCGGGCTCATCGGCTTCGGTCACATTCCGCGCCTGGTGGCACCGAAGGCGCAGGCCTTCGGCATCAAGGTGATCGCGCACGATCCTTTCGCCAAGCCAGAAATTTTCAAGGCCGCCAATGTCGAGAGCGTCGACCTCGACACGCTGTTCAAGACCTCCGACTACGTTTCGGTGCATGCGCCGCTGTTGCCGGCAACGCGCGGCATGATGAATGCCTCAGCCTTCGCCAAGATGAAGAAAGGCGCCTACATCGTGAACACCGCGCGCGGGCCCTTGATCGACGAGCCGGCGCTCATTGCTGCGCTCGACTCCGGGCAGATCGGCGGCGCCGGGCTCGACGTGGTGGCGGCGGAGCCGCTGGCCAAGGATTCACCGCTGCTTGGCCGCGACAACGTCATTATCTCTCCGCACACTGCGTTCTACTCGATCGAAGCGCTCAACGAATTGCAGACCAAATGCGCGACCGATGTGGCGCGTGTGTTGAGCGGCGAAAAGGCGGTTTACCCGATATCGGCATAAAACCAGATGCTCGATCGCATTGACCTCGAACCGGTCTTCTTCGCGCCCTTCGTGTCATCGCTGATGCGTGTCGAACCGCAATGGATCGACTATAACGGCCACCTCAATATGGCCTATTACAACGTGTTGTTCGATCGTGCGGTGGACGAGGTCTACGAGCTCCTCGGCTTCGGGCTCGATTACCTCAAGCAGTACAATCATTCGACCTTCACCGCCGAAGTCCACGTGCGCTACGTGCGCGAGCTCCGTGAAAATGACCCGGTGCGGGTGACGTTCCAGCTGCTCGACTACGATTCAAAGCGCGTCCATTATTTCGAGCAGTTGTTTCACGCGACCGAAGGCTGGGTCTCCGCCACATCGGAAAACATGACATTGCACGTCGACATGGCGGCAAAAAAAGTCGCGCCATTTCCCGCAAAGATCATGGGCGCGCTCGCCCGCATGAAAGTCGCGCACGCACAATTGCCACGGCCGGAAGCTGCCGGACGGCGCATTGCGATGCCAGGGAAGGATTGAGCGGATTGTGTAGTCGTCATGGCCGGGCTTGTCCCGGCCATCTCGCTTATGAAGGCACTGCGTCCCTAAGCGGGATCACATCGGAAGTCGGGCTTGCCCGACTTCCGCAGTATTGAAAAGCACAAGTCGGCTAAACCCGACCTGTGGTGACAAGCCCGGTGATGACAGCGGTTAAGCCCGGCCACGCCCGGCCTGATAACTGCTTGTCCTACTTCCCCGCCAGTTTGGCCGCGTCGGCCTGCACGCTGGCGTCAATAATCGAGGCCGTCGGCACCGCCTTCGGAATGACGCCGGCTTTGACGAACAGCTCCTGCATCCAATCGATTCGCTCGGCCGGGATCGCCAGCGTCGGATCGATCTGCTTCTCGCGGATCGCCTGGTCGGAGATGAACTCGGCGCGCTTGTCGTCCGGCTTGGCATTGGTCATTTCATGCGCGACCTTGACGGTCTCGTCACGATGCGTCGCGGCGAATTTGTAGGCATCCATCTCCGCCGCGATGAATTTCACGAGATCGTCGCGCCGCTCGGCCAGCACCTTGCTGCTGGTTGCCACGCAAAGCCGGATGAACTTCGGAACCGCCGTGCCGCCCTTGGCCAGCACCTTGATGTTGGCCGGCATGACCGCCTCGAACTCGTTCGACACCACCGCGGCATCGGTGATGCCGGCGACCAGCGACTTGTAGCGGTCGAGATCGGCGCCTTGCGTCGCCAGCTTCACATCCGAGAACGGAACATTGGCGGCATCCAGCATGCCGCGGAACAGCAGGTCGGGCAGCGAGCCGGGCGATGAAATGGCGACGGTCTTGCCCTTGAGATCGGCCATCGTCTTGATCTCGGCCTTGGCGAGCACGACCTGCGGCACGCCCGGCCAGGTGCAGCCAACGATCTTCACGCCGGTGCCGCGCACGCCGGCCACGATTGATTCCGCAGCGCCCATATCGACGCTGTCGATCTCGCCGGAAATCAGGGCCTTCATGAGCGTCGCACCGGCCTTGATCTGAAGGATCTCGACTTTCAATCCGCGCTTGGCGGCAAAGCCGCCTTTATCGACCATCGCAATGAAGCCGGCGTCGCTCTTGGCTTCCAGGATGCCGTGCTTCCAGACCTTCTCTTGCGCGTGGGCGGCGGTGAGGCTGATAGCGAAAGCAATGGCCGCGGTGAATACGGAAGTTTTTTTGTGCACGGATGAATCCTCCAATTGCGGCTTTGTTTGTTGCGGAGGCTACGGCCTTCGGAATTCGCGCGCAACGATCAAACTCTTTTATGGCCATTCACCCTTGTCATCACCGGGCTTGTCCCGGTGATCCCGCTTAGGGACGCATTGCATTCATAAGCGAGATGGCCGGGACAAGTTTACAGCCGGGCCGGCCAGCGGCCGGACCCGGTTGCCCGGCCATGACGAAAACTAATCTAAATCCTGTACTCGCCGCCGCGCTTGCGGCCCTGGTCGACATTAAGAAAGAGATGCTCCAGCGTCGGCCGCTTCTTGATCAAACCCTGCTCGTGCGAGTAGCCGACCAGAGTGTCGAGCACCTTGCGATTCTTCTCCGAGAGCCCGTATTCCCACGGATCCGGACCGAGAACCCGCTCCTGCTCCTCCCAGGCGTCGCGATACCAGGCGAGCGGCACGATGCGCGGGTTCGCCATGCGCTTCATGGCGACGGCCTTGGCTTCATTGAAGGCCCGGAACAAGTTGACGGCGAGCCATGGATGCTCGTCCGCCAGCGACTGGCGGATGCCGAGCACGTGCATGATCGGGAAAATGCCGGTGCGCTTGAAATAGGCCATCTCTTCCGCCTTGTGATCGGGAAAGAGCCGCGCCACGCGCGGGTCCCTGGCGACGAAAGGCTTGACGAAATCGGAGTGGAAGACCGCGTCGAGCTCGCCTTCGGCCAGCATGGTCTCGACCGATTTGTTGTCCGGCAGGCAGGAATATTTGATGTCGGGCGGCAGCGCGACTTTGACGTCGTCTTCGATTTCGGCAACCCATTCGATGCTGTTGAGCGGCACGCCATATTCGTGTTGCAGGATGCCGCGCATCCACAGCACCGCGGTCGTCATCATTGTCTTCACGCCGATTTTGCGGCCGCGCAGATCGGCGGGCTTGGTGATGCCTTTCGACGTATTGATGAACATGAAGCCGTGCCGGAAACGGCGATGCAGGAACACCGGGACTGCGCGGAACGGCAGGTCATTGTCGCGCGCGGCGAGATAAGATGAGCCGGACACTTCGGCGATATCGAATTCGTTGTTGTTGAGAAAGCGCCAGTGACGCGTCGCCGAATCCATGTCGGTGAGGATGGTCAGGTCGACGCCATCGACCTCCACTTTGCCTTTCAGCAAAGGGCGGATGATTTCGTAGTCGCCGCAGGCGAGGGTCAGGTTCAGTTTTTTCGGCATGTCGCATTCCTTACTCGTCATTCCGGGGCGCGCCGAAGGCGCGAACCCGGAATCCAGACCAAGACGGTCGCCTATGTATCTGGATTCCGGGTCCGGCGCTAACGCGCCGTCCCGGAATGACGAATGCAATTCAATGCCCCGTCGCCACTGCCGCCAGCTTGGCGGGATCATCGGGCAGCCGGTTGCCACGCCAGACCACGTGCAGATCCGGCCGCACCAGCAGCAGATCGCAACCGTAGACGTCCCGCGGGCGCGGGTCTTCGATGTCGAGCACTGAAAACGGCGCGGATAACACGGCAAAGGCCCGCGCCAGCGCGGCGCCGTCGCCTTTGCTGTCACCTTGCACGCCGGCAAGCCGCAACAGCGTGTAGCCATCGCCGATCCGATCGTGCAGCGCCATGCCGTCAGCAAGCCAGACGTGCGGGAGGCGAGCGCCGGGCCAGGTTGTCGGCACGTAGGTCATGAAATCGGGCTCCGGCGCCTCGCCCGCCTCCGGCCAGATGATGGGCGAGCCGGCATAGCGGTAGCCCAGTTCGGCGCCGATCATCTCGTTGCTCTTGCGCTGCTCGACATCGGCGATGCGCGCGAGATTGGCGCGCGTCTCGGCGCCCTCCGGCGTCTTGTCGCGGATATTCGGTTTATAAGCTGCGCGCCAGGCGCGCCGCCCGCGCGAGGCATGCCGTGAGGCTTCGACATTGCGGGCGCCGATCTGCCGGCGCTCGATTTCATACGAGCGCAGCAACGCCGGCCCGCCCCACCCCTTTAGCGTCGCCGCGAGCTTCCATGACAGGTCGATGGCGTCGCCGACGCCGCTGTTCATGCCGAGCCCGCCGGTCGGGATCACCAGATGCACCGAATCTCCGGCCAGGAACACACGCCCCTGCCCGTAATTGTCCGCCAGCAGCAGATTTTGCCGCCACGGCTGGCAGGACAGCATCTCATATTTCACCGGCATGGCGACGGTCTGCTCGAACATCGTCTTCATGTCGTCGTCACTGTCGACCACGGCATGCAGCGTGAAGTGACGGGTGGAATCCTGCACGATCAGGAATGAATTGTGCGCATCGGCGACGTGATAGTGCCGACCCTTGCCGATCGGGATGCGTTCGAACAGGTCGTCGCAGCGATACAACGCCTGCCGCAATTGCAGCAGGTTGGCTTCGCCCTGCAGCTTGATGCCGAGCTGGCGGCGCACGTTGCTCGATCCGCCGTCGCAGCCGACGAGATATTGCGCCTTGAACTGTACAATCGAGCCATCGCGACGCTTCACGCGCGCGCGCACGGACCCTGCGTCCTGCTCGAAATCGAGAAATTCGCATCCGTAACGCACATCCACCCTGGGCAGGGTCTCGGCGACCGACTTCAACAATGGCTCGAGCGTGTATTGCGAGATCAGCTGGTAAGGCTCGAGCGGCATCGAGCCATCGGTACACGCCGCAATCTCGGCCTGTGCCTGTGCGACCGACGGATAAGGCAGATGGAGAAGCGGCGGTTCGACCAGCGAGGTGACGATGAACACATCCATCGGCACGTCGCGCGGGAAGCCGGCATCGCGAACTTTCTGCGCGATGCCGAGCCGGCGGTAGATCTCCATGGTGCGGGCGTTGCACCGCTCCATCTTGGGCAGAAACTGCGGCGCGTCCTTCTGCTCGAGCAAGATGCAGCGCACGCCGCGGCGGCCAAGATCGATGGCGAGCGTGAGCCCGACCGGGCCGGCGCCGACAATGATGACTTGCGTGTCCAACTTTGAATTCCGCGACCGGTGAGAACCCGCGACTGTCTAGCACAGAGCGGGTGGGTTGGGACTCCAGTCACTCCCAAGCGGGATCGTCGGCACAGGGCTGGCAATGACGCTTTGCTAACACGTCGGCCGTGCGGCCGGGCGGCTGCCTGCGAGCATTGGCCCGAACGACAAGGCAAAGCCAAAAAAAGCAACGCACCAGGCGAAGGCCGTAACGTGGAGCAGCGCGTCACTCCATCCGGGTTCCAATGAAGCGCAAATCCGTGCAAGCGACGCAATAACGACGGTCGCATAGATCGCCTGCGTCATCGGCGAAGCGATCAGGGCGTTGCCGGTATGGCCGAGGCTGGCGCGGGTCATCACCGCGAGCGTCATGGTGCCTGCCGCCCCGACTGTCCAGGCGTGGACCCCCGCACTGAGCACAATCAGGTCGAGTGCGGCCGCGCTCGCGAGCAGAAAGCCGAGCGGCACGAAAGCGTAACCAACATGCAGAATGAGCACCAGACGATCGCGGCCGGTCCGGTCCCCGGCCCAGCGGGCCAGACGCACGATATTGAGCACCCCGGCTATCAGGAGGGCTGCGCCAACCAGCGGACCAACGGGCTGCACGGCCCACAGCACCAGCGCCGCGGCAGTGACGGCCATCGTCACAACATCGAAGCGCGCGAACGGCGCCGGCAGCCGACCCGGATTCTCGCGCGCCAGCCAGTTGCGGGTGAAGCTCGGAACGATACGGCCGCCGATCACCACGATCAACATCACGATGACAGCGATGCCGACACGGGCGCCGTATTCCGCCGTACCCCGGACATGCGCCTCGATGTGAAATGCGATGTTGCCGGCCAGCAGCATCGTGACGAGACCCACGACCCGAAGATTTCGCCAATTCTTGCCGGCGACAATCTCGCGCGCGGCCGCAGCGACGACCAGCGCCAGGAAACTGACATCGACGATCGCTGCCAGCAGCCAGCCGGTCTCGGCGGAAAAAGTGACGCAGACGCGGCCCGCCAGCCAAACCAGCACCAGCACGAGCAAAGGCGTCCCCTGGATCGGCAGCCGCCCGGTCCAATTGGGGATCGCGGTCAGCAGGAAGCCGGTCACGACCGCCGGCAGATAGCCGTAGAGCATTTCGTGGACGTGCCAATCGACGGCGGAGAACGCGCTCCACAAATTCAGTTCGCCGTTGAAGATCGGCAGCCAGGCCAGAACGGCAAGCCCGGCGTAGATCGCCCCGAACAGGAAGAACGGCCGGAAGCCGTAGGACAGCAAAGCCGGGCCGCGATAGTCCCGCAGGCGAGGAATAGCGTTCATGACTATCCGCGCTGAGCTTGCTCGAATGCGCGCTTGAGGCAAACCGCCCCCGGATCGTTGGCGCGGTTCATCAGCCCGATCAGCGTCACCCATTCCTCGTCGGATGCTTCATGTGTGTAGCGCTGCACCGTTTGGGTCACGCAGGCCGCAAGATCGAGCCCCTCGGCCGCGGCCCGTTCCTTGACCATTGTGAGCAGCGTCAGGTCGCCCGCTCCGAGAATCGTTTCAACCGCGGCCGTCTCGTCGGTCAACCGGGCCAGAACATCGCCGAGCATTGTCGTTGCTCCTATTCCTAAGCCGTTAGTGCACGCGCAACGCGTCTGCGCCGGCGAGGTCAATGCCTTCGATCTTTGCCGCCGTCACCAGCCGCGCGATGTATTGCGCATCCGCACGCCGGCGCACGCTTTCGCGGAGATAGTCGGCGATACGGCCGGCGACCACCTCATAAGGCAGCGTGCGGCCGTCATGTTTCCGGTCGAGCCGGATGATATGGAAGCCGTAGCGGGTCGCGACCGGCTCGGCACATAGCGCGCCCGGCGCCAGCGCCAGCAACGCCTGCTCGAATTCGGGCGTTGTCTGTCCGCGCGTGATCTGACCGAGATTGCCACCATGCTCCGCTGACGAACATGTGGAATGGGTACGCGCCAATGCGGCAAAAGAGTCCGGATTATCCCGCAATGTCGCAAGCACGGCGGCGGCGTCCGCCTTCGCCTGCGCAAAGGCCGATTTATCGTCCGGCAATGCCGCAAACAGGATGTGCGATGCCTCATAAATATCAGGCGAACGGAAGCGCGCCTGATTGCGCTCGTAGAAACGCCGGCACGTCTCGTCATCTGGCTGCGGAACCGTCACCTCACGCTCGACGACCGTCCGCATGAGGGCTTCGTCATCGGTTTCGCGGCGACCGGCCTCGTCACTGATGGGCTCCGGCGCAAGCCCGAGAACTTTCGCGCGCTGGAGCAGCAATTCCCTGACCACCAGCGCCCGCGTCGCCTGCTGCCAGGCCGCGATCGGTTTCGGCGCCGGATGGTGCTGCATCTCGCGCTGGATGTCGTCGCGCGCAATGGCAACGCCGTTGACGCTGACGGTGACGGGCTTTCCGGCCGGGAATTGCACATGGACCGAGCAGGACATGGCGTTTACTCCGCCGGAATTGCGCGTGGGCGCGAAGCGGCCGGCCTCCGGCCATCGCTGCGCACGACCTGGTAGCCGCGCCGGCCGAGATACCAGATCGGCGCGCTCCAGACGTGGACGAGACGCGTGAACGGAAACACCAGGAAGATCGTCATGCCGAGAACCAGATGCGCCTTGAAGATCGGGTTCGCGTCAGCAACGAGATCGGCGACGCCCGGTTGCAGGGTCAGGATGCCCTGCGCCCAGGTCATGAACTTCACCATCTCGTGGCCATCGAGATGCTGGAGCGAGACGCTGATAGTGAGAAGCCCGAGGATGAGCTGCGCATACAGCATCAGCAGGATCGCGATATCGCCGAATGACGAGGTCTTGCGGATGCGCGCGTCGAACAGCCGGCGATGCACCAGAAGTGTGATGCCGACGAAGCAGAACACGCCGGCGACACCGCCGACGTCGATGGCCAGCCACTGCTTGAAGGTGTGCGAGATGCCGAGGAAATCAAACACCCAGATCGGGGTCAGCAGGCCGACCAAGTGGCCCAGGAAGATGATCAGAATGCCGACATGGAACAGGTTCGAGCCCCACGTCAGCTGTCGCCGGCGCAGCAACTGGCTTGAGCCGCTTCGCCAGGTGTACTGCTCGCGATCGAAGCGCAACCAGCTGCCGAGGAGAAACACCGTCAGGCAGAGATATGGATACCAGCCGAATACAGCGTATGTGATCAGGTCGCGCATGATCGTTTCCTTACTGGCGCTGGTTGGTACGCGTTGCCGCCGGCATATCGGGCGCCGGACGCAATCCCCCGCGGACATGAGCCATCAGCGTATCCTTGCAGCTATCGCCGGCTCCGGGCCCGAACTTGACCGGCTCGTCTTCCCAGGCGGCGTCGAGCGCCGCCAGGTCCAGCGGATCCGGATCGGGCAATGCCAGAAGGGCGGAGACCTCCTCACCTTTCGGCTTGACCGAAGACAGCGCGGTCAGCGCGCGGAACACCGCTTCGTAGGGTGTTTGGCGCTTGCGCAGGCGCTCGGCCATTGCCGCGAGAATATGAGCCGGCTGGGCGAGCAGCTCGCACGCCTTCGCCTGCGGCAGCGTTGCAAGAAATTCGAGGAACAGCGGCAGGAAATCCGGCAATTCGTTCTTGACCGCCGCGAGCCCACGCTCCTCGTACATCGTGAGCAGATCGACCATGGCCTGGCCGCGATCGCGGCTTTCTCCATGGACATGTTCAAACAGGTGTAGCGACAGCGAGCGCGTGCGGTCGAACAGCAGGACATAGCGCTCCTGCAGATCGTAGAGATCGCCGCTAGCGATGTCGTTGAGCAGATCATCGAGCTGACGCCGTACCGCCGCCGGCACCAGTCCTTCCACTTCAATCGCCGCGCGCAATTCGCCAACAGCCTGCTGAAGCTCGGCACTTGGATAGCTCAGCAAAAGCGACAAGGCCTTAAAGGTTTTCGCCATCACACCACCTCCATCGGAGTCTTGCCGCGTATTCTTGGGCCTTTAGGCGTGCCGAACAGGTTGGTTTCGGTCTCGCCGCCCGAGCAGCCATTGCCGAACGAGAAGCCGCAGGAGCCACGCAGGTCGTAGCGCGTCCTCGCCCAGCTCACGATGCGCGGTCGGGATGACGAAGCGATCCTCGTAATTGGCGATCGCCATGATGTGGTACATGTCCTCGATCGCCGCACTGGTGAGACCGACACGCTTGGCAATCGCCTCGTCGATCACGCCGTCGACGGTCTTGGCGCGCATATAGGCGCGCATGGCCAGCATGCGCTCGAGCCCAAGTGCCACCGGCTCTTCCTTGCCGGCCGTGAGCAGGTTGGCGAGATATTTGAGCGGGATGCGCAACGAGCGGACGTCCGGCATCTCGCCGTCGTGACCGATCTTGCCGGCCTGCGCCGCCGACTGGATCGGCGAGAGCGGCGGCACATACCAGACCATCGGCAGCGTGCGGTATTCGGGATGCAGCGGGAACGCGACCTTCCACTCCATCGCCATTTTATAGATCGGAGAACGCCGAGCACCTTCCAGCCAATTCTCGGCGATACCATCGGCACGGGCCTGCGCGATCACCGCCGGATCGTGCGGATTGAGGAAGATGTCGAGCTGTGCCTGGTAGAGGTCCTGCTCGTCCGGCACGCTCGCCGCCTGCTCGATGCGGTCGGCGTCATAGAGCACGACGCCGAGATAGCGGATGCGGCCGACGCAGGTTTCCGAGCACACCGTCGGCTGGCCGGCCTCGATGCGCGGATAGCAGAAGATGCACTTCTCGGATTTGCCGCTCGACCAGTTGTAATAGATCTTCTTGTACGGGCAGCCGGACACGCACATGCGCCAGCCGCGGCACTTGTCCTGGTCGATCAGGACGATGCCGTCTTCCTCGCGCTTGTAGATCGCGCCGGACGGACAAGCCGCAACGCAGGCCGGATTGAGGCAATGCTCGCACAGCCGCGGCAGATACATCATGAAGGTGTTTTCGAACTGCCCGTAGATGTCCTTCTGCACGCCTTCGAAGTTTACGTCCTTCGAGCGCTTGGAGAATTCTCCGCCGAGAATTTCCTCCCAGTTCGGACCCCACTCGATCTTCTCCATGCGCTCGCCGCTGATCAGCGAGCGCGGACGCGCCGTCGGCATCGCCGTCATTTCCGGCGCTTTCTGCAAATGCTCGTAGTCGAAGGTGAATGGCTCGTAGTAGTCGTCGATTTCCGGCAAATCGGGATTGGCGAAGATGTTCGCCAGCACCCGCCATTTCGAACCAATGCGCGGCTCGATCTTGCCGTTCTTCTTGCGGCGCCAGCCGCCATTCCAGCGGTCCTGGTTCTCCCATTCCTTGGGATAGCCGATGCCGGGCTTGGTCTCGACGTTGTTGAACCAGGCGTATTCCATGCCTTCGCGGTTGGTCCACACGTTCTTGCAGGTGACGGAACAGGTGTGACACCCGATGCACTTGTCGAGATTGAGCACCATCGCAATTTGCGCACGGATTCTCATTCTGCGGCCTCCATTTTGGGCGCGACGGTGAGCGGTTCGGGCTGATCGGGCGTCGGCGTGTCGAGCCAGTCGACCTTCGCCATTTTGCGGACGACGACGAATTCGTCACGGTTGGAGCCAACCGTGCCGTAATAGTTGAAGCCATAGGACTGCTGAACGTAGCCGCCGATCATATGGGTCGGCTTGAGCACCGCGCGGGTCACCGAATTATGGATGCCGCCGCGCTGGCCGGTCATCTCGGAGCCCGGCACATTCACGATCTTCTCCTGCGCATGATACATCATGCACATGCCTTGCTTGACGCGTTGCGAGACCACGGCGCGTGCTACCAGAGCGCCGTTGGTGTTGAACGCTTCGATCCAGTCGTTATCGACAATGCCGGCCTTCTTGGCGTCGATCTCGCTGATCCACACGATCGGCCCACCGCGCGACAGCGTCAGCATCAGCAGATTGTCGGTGTAGGTCGAGTGGATGCCCCACTTCTGGTGCGGCGTGATGAAGTTGAGCACGACCGCGTCATTGCCGTTCGGCTTGCGATCGATGACCGAATTGACCGACTTGGTATCGATGGGCGGACGATAGACGCAGAAGCCCTCGCCGAACGCCCGCATCCACAGGTGATCCTGGTAGAGCTGCTGACGGCCAGTCAGCGTCCGCCACGGGATCAGCTCATGAACGTTGGTATAGCCCGCGTTGTAGCAGACCTTTTCCGACTCTCGAGGCCCGACCAGATCGGCGACGAAATGATCTTGCGCGGCTGCGCCACCACGTCGCGGAAGCGGATTTTTTCGTCCTCTTTTGGAACGGCGAGATGCGTGTGTTCGCGCCCGGTAAATCCTTGCCAGCGAGGTCCAGGCCTTAACAGCGACCTCGCCGTTGGTTTCCGGCGCGAGGCTGAGGATGACTTCGCAGGCATCGATGTCTGAATTGATCCGGGCGAGACCCTTGGTCGCCCCCTCCTCCGTCACCTCGCCGTTGAGCTTCTTGAGGAACTCGACCTCGTGCTCGGTATTCCAGCTCATGCCCTTGCCGCCGTTGCCGAGCTTGGCCATCAGCGGTCCGAGCGACGTGAAGCGCTTGTAGAGGTTGGGGTAGTCGCGCTCGACCACTGTCACCGACGGCATGGTCTTGCCGGGAATCGGATCGATCTCGCCCTTCTTCCAGTCCTTCACGTCGAATGGCTGCGCGATCTCGCCGGGCGAGTCGTGCATGATGGGAGTCAGCACCACGTCCTTCTCGACGCCGAGCACTTCGGGCGCGACCTCGCGAGAATGTCTTGGCGATACCCTTGTAGATGTCCCAATCGTTGCGCGCCTCCCAGACCGGATCGACAGCCGAGGTCAGCGGATGGATGAAGGGATGCATGTCGGACGTGTTGAGATCGTTCTTCTCGTACCAGCTCGCAGTCGGCAGAACGATGTCGGAATACATGCAGGTCGTCGACATGCGGAAGTCGAGGGTGACCAGCAGGTCGAGCTTTCCTTCCGGCGCCTGGTCGTGCCAGACGACGTCGGACGGCTTCTTCTTGCCATCCTGGCCAAGATCCTTGCCCATGACGCCATGCTTGGTGCCGAGCAGATGCTTGAGGAAATATTCGTGGCCCTTGCCCGACGCGCCCAGAAGGTTGGAGCGCCAGATGAACATGTTGCGCGGCCAGTTCTTCGGATTGTCCGGGTCATCGCATGACAGCTTGAGCTCGCCGGACTTCAACGCCTTGGCGACATAATCCTTGGCCTCGACGCCCGCGGCGGCGGCGCGCTTCGACACTTCCAGCGGATTGGTCTCGAGCTGCGGCGCAGACGGCAGCCAGCCCATGCGCTCGGCGCGTACATTGTAGTCGATCAGCGCACCGTCCCACGGGCCCGCCGGCGCAGTCGGCGACAGCACTTCCGACACGTCGAGCGTCTCGTAACGCCATTGGTCGGTGTGCGCGTAGAATGCCGAGGTCGAATTCATTTGCCGCGGCGGGCGGCCCCAGTCGAGCGCGAAGGCCAGCGGCAGCCAGCCCGTTTGCGGGCGCAGCTTTTCCTGGCCGACGTAATGCGACCAGCCGCCGCCCGACTGGCCGACACAGCCGCACATCACCAGCATGTTGATGATGCCGCGGTAGTTCATGTCCATGTGGTACCAGTGGTTCAGGCCGGCGCCGACGATCACCATCGAGCGGCCTTTGGTCTTCTCCGCATTGAGCGCGAACTCGCGCGCCGTGGTGATGATCTGGTCGCGCGGCACGCCAGAGATTTTCTCTGCCCAGGCTGGCGTATATGGCTCGATCGTCATCGTAGCTCTTGGCGACGATGCTCGCCGCCGAGCCCGCAATCGACGCCGTAGTTGGCGACGAAGAGATCGTAGACCGACGCGACCAGCGTCTCACCTTCGACCAATTGCAGCGTCTTGGCCGGCACATTGCGCACCAGCACGCCCGGATGATCGGTGCCGAGGAAATGATCGTGCTCGCGATTGCCGAAATACGGGAAACCGACGGCGGCGACCTTGTCCTTGACGGTCGCTAGCGAAAGTCGGAGCTTGGTATCCACGCCCTGTCGACGTCCGCTCCTCGAGACTCCACTTGCCCTTCTCGCCCCAACGAAACCCGACCGACCCACGCGGCACGACGATCTCGCCGCTGGTCTCGTCATAGGCGACGGTCTTCCACTCGGGATTGTTGGCTTCACTTCAATCCCTGCACGAAGTCCGATGCGCGCAGGAAGCGCTCCGGCACGTAGTGCTCGCCTTGCTTCACCAGGCGCACCAGCATCGGCATGTCGGTGTATTGCCGGACGTAGTCCTGGAAATACTTGGCCTGCCGATCGACATGGAATTCGCGCAGGATGACGTGGCCCATGGCCATGCCGAGCGCGGCATCGGTGCCCTGCTTCGGAGAGATCCACAGATCGGCGAATTTCGACGCCTCGGAATAGTCCGGGCATGATCACCACGCTCTTGGCGCCCTTGTAGCGGGCCTCGGTGTAGAAATGGGCGTCGGGCGTGCGCGTCTGCGGCACGTTCGAGCCCCACAGGATCAGGAAGCCGGAATTGTACCAGTCGGCCGATTCCGGCACGTCGGTCTGCTCGCCCCATGTCTGCGGCGAGGCCGGCGGCAGGTCGCAATACCAATCGTAAAACGACATGCACACGCCGCCGAGCAGCGACAGATAGCGCGAGCCGGCGGCGTAACTCACCATCGACATTGCCGGGATCGGCGAAAAGCCGAACACGCGGTCCGGTCCGTAGGTCTTGACCGTGTACGCGTTGGCCGACGCGATCAGTTCATTGACCTCATCCCAGGTCGAACGGACGAAGCCGCCGAGACCGCGTTTGCTGACGTAGGCGTTCCGCTTCTCGGGATTTTCGACGATCGACTTCCAGGCCGCGACCGGTGTCATCAGCACGCGCGCTTCGCGCCATAATTTGAGCAGGCGCGAACGAACGAGCGGATATTTTACCCTGTTCCCTGAATAGAGGTACCAGGAATAGCTGGCGCCGCGCGCGCATCCACGCGGCTCGTGGTTCGGCAAATCGGCACGCGTGCGCGGATAGTCCGTCTGCTGCGTTTCCCATGTGACGATTCCGCCCTTGACGTAAATCTTCCAGGAGCACGAGCCGGTGCAGTTCACGCCATGCGTCGAGCGCACGATCTTGTCGTGCTGCCAGCGCTTGCGGTAGCCGTCTTCCCAGCGACGGTCTTCCCGCGTTGTGATCCCGTGGCCGTCCGAGAACACCTCGCCGGGACGGGTGAAGAAGGTCAGGCGATCCAGAAAATGGCTCATGTTCCCTCATTCAGCCGGTGCAGCAGCGGACGTCATTCTCCGCAGCTTTGATGATTGGCGTTCGACGTCATAGAGAAGACCGCCACGGCGCGTGTAGAACGCCCAGGTGATCAGCACGCAGGTGATGTAGAAGACAAAGAAACCCCACAGCGCGAATTCGACGCCGCCGGTCAGGGCGATCGACGAGCCGTATGACTTCGGAATGAAGAACGCGCCGAACGCCGCGATCGCCGAGGTAAAGCCCGTGATGGCGGCGGATTCCTTTTCCGCCTGCCGCAGCTGTGCGTCCTTCTCGAGCTTCGGCATCAGGCGCGGTATTTCCTTGCGCATGATGTTGGGGATCATCTGGAACGTCGATGCATTGCCGACGCCGGTTGCGAAGAACAGCAGCAGGAACATCGCGAAGAAGCCCCAGAACGCATTGGGCTGATCCTTGATGCCAAGGAAATAGAGAACGCCCACGACGCCGATCATCATCAGCAGGAAGACCCAGAAGGTGACGCGGCCGCCGCCCCAACGATCCGAAATCCAGCCGGTCGCCGAGCGCGACAGCGCCCCGACCAGCGGACCGACGAAGACGAATGGCAGAGCATCGACCGCCGGGAATTGAGTCTTGGCCAGCAACGGGAAACCAGCCGAATAGCCGATGAAAGAGCCGAAGGTCCCGGTGTAGAGCCAGCACATCAGCCAGTTGTGCTTGCGCTGGAATATGACGGCCTGCTCGCTGAACGATGCCTTGGCCGACGCGATGTCATTCATGCCGAACCATGCGGCAAATGCGCTGGCGGCGATAAACGGCACCCAGATAAAGCCGGCGTTTTGCAGCCAGAGCGGAGTCTGGCCGGCCGGGCCCTTCACCATCGCGGGATCGCCGCCGAACCAGCCAAAGACGCCGGCGGTAATGACGATCGGTACCAGGAACTGCACGACGCTGACGCCCAGATTGCCGAGGCCGGCATTGAGCGCGAGCGCGTTGCCTTTTTCAGAGCGTGGGAAAAAGAACGAGATATTGGCCATCGACGACGCAAAGTTGCCGCCGCCCAGACCGCACAAGAGCGCCAGCGTGAGAAAGACGAAATACGGCGTATTTGGATTCTGCACCGCGTAGCCGATTCCGACCGCCGGAATCATCAGCGACCAGGTTGCAACGGTGGTCCACAGGCGGCCGCCGAAGATCGGCACCATGAAGGAATAGAAGATGCGCAGGATAGCGCCGGATATCCCGGGCAAGGCTGCGAGCCAGAACAGTTCATCCGTCGTGAACCGGAACCCGACCGACGGCAGCTTTGCGACAACGACCGACCAGACCTGCCAGACCGCGAAAGACAGCAGCAACGCCGGAATCGAGACCCAGAGATTGCGGCGGGCAATTGCCCTGCCCGTCGTGTCCCAGAATTTTTTGTCCTCCGGCCGCCAATCGGTCAGCACGGCGCCCGATAGCGCGCCGGCATGGGCCGGCTTGTGAATTTCCGCAAATTCCGGCAGCTGCGGAAGCTTCGCCAGGGCGGTACCGGCGGCGGCACTTTCCATATGACGGACTGAAAGATGCATCCAGAGCAAGGCGCCGCTCACCAGTACGAAGAGCAGCATGAAGCAGCTGGTCCACAGGCCGGTGAGATCGTTGAGTGCGCCGAATGCGATTGGCAGCACGAAACCGCCGAGCCCGCCGATCATCCCGACCAGACCGCCGACAGCGCCGACATTTTTCGGATAGTAGACGGGGATGTGCTTGTAGACCGCAGCCTTGCCCAGCGCCATGAAGAAGCCGAGCACGAATACAATGACCGTGAACGGCACAACGGCCATTTCGAGATGGAACGTGCGCGGTCCGCTTGTTGTGCGGACGATATAGTCACTTGGCGGATACGAGAGAACGAACGTGCAGGCGATTGCGACCAGGAAGGTCCAGTACATGATGGTGCGCGCGCCATAGCGGTCCGACAGATGGCCGCCATAGGCGCGGAAGACGCTCGCTGGGAACGAGAACGCGGCAGCAATCATGCCGGCCGTCTTGATGTCGACGCCGTACACATTGATCAGGTATTGCGGCAGCCATAACGACAGCGCGACGAACGCGCCGAAGACAAAAAAGTAGTAGAGCGCAAAACGCCAGACCTGGACATTCTTGAGCGGTTCGAGCTCAAGCCAGGCGCTCCGCGGCCGTTCGCCGCGCGCCCGGCGCGCGACCAGCACCGGATCGTCATCCGTGAAAAACCAGAACAGGACCCCCATAATTGCAATGGCGGCGGCCCACACCTGGGCGACGGTTTGCCAGCCATAGGCGACCAGAACGAAGGGCGCGAGGAATTTTGTGACCGCGGCGCCCACATTGCCGGCGCCGAAAATGCCGAGCGCTGTGCCCTGCTTTTCAGTCGGATACCAGCGCGAAACGTAAGCAATGCCGACCGCGAAAGAGCCGCCGGCGATGCCGACGAAAAGCGCCGCGATCAGAAACTCCGGATAGGTCGAGGCCCAGGTCAGGAAAAAGGTGGCGACGGCCGCCGCCAGCATCACCGCCGTGTAGACGATGCGGCCGCCATATTGGTCGGTCCAGATGCCGAGCGCGATTCGGATCAATGACCCGCTCAGGATCGGGGTGCCGACCAGCAAACCGAACTGGGTCTCGTTGAGACCGAGGTTCTTCTTAATTTGGATGCCGATGATGGCGAAGATCGTCCACACCGCGAAACACACGGTAAAAGCAATCGTGGACATCCAAAGTGCGCGGCTTTGGCCGGCGACTGCGGCACCTGATTTTGCAGACATGGCGGAGTGTCGTCCCTGGTGGCGTTTTTAGAATTCCGGGCACGACAAAAGCGTGGAATTGGGATGAATGTTTTGAGGTCGATCAAATTGCGCGGGTAATACATCGCGGCAATTCGGCTTTACTTGCTTGAATTAGTATTTGACTTAAGTAATTCTTCGGCTTGATAATTATCAAGTCCATCGAGCTGACTGGTATAGATTTCAAACACCCCCGCTTGGGATCGGAGACCATGATGCGCGACACCGACCGGAAGCTCATCCGCGCATTGCCTCTGTTCCGCGACATGAACGAGGCAAATTTCGACGACCTGACGCGAGCGGCGTTCCTGCAACGCTTTCCGCAGCACGTGATGCTTCTCCGGGAAGGCGACTTGCCGGACTTTCTCCACATCGTTGTCGAGGGCTCCGTGGAACTGTTCGGCACCCACGACCACCACGAGACCACGATCGACATCATCCGCCCCGTCACCACGTTTATTTTGGCGGCGGTGATCCGCGATGCGGTTTATTTGAAGTCCGCACGCACGCTTGCGCCCGCACAAATTCTGATGATCCCGGCCCAGACCGTGCGCGATGTGTTCGGCCGCGACGCCGCTTTTGCGCGCGCCATCGTCGGCGAGCTTGCCGAGCGCTACCGCAGCGTCGTCCGGTCCCTCAAGAATGAAAAACTGCGCAACAGCGCGGAGCGCCTTGCGAACTGGATCCTTCAGACCGGCTCCGAGCAGGGAAACCAGCACAACATCGAATTACCATTCGACAAGCGCACGCTTGCGTCACGCTTGGGAATGACGCCTGAGAACCTTTCGCGAAATCTGACTTTTTTGTCGAAATACGGCGTGCGCAGCTCGGGGCGCGATATTGCGATCGACGATCCGTCGGCGCTGAGCAATTCGCCAAGCCAAATGCATTGATTGATAATTGAAATTTCTTCGCTTTTGGAAGGCAGCAAACGGTGATACTGCAACTTAGTCTTTGTCCGCTTTGGGTCAAAAGCGGACATGACGGCCTCGAAGTTTGATGTCCGCTTTAGCCCCGAAAGCTCAGGGATGATCGCCTGTCGGCGTCAAATGGGCTCTTTATAAAGCACCGCACCATTTTGGTCTGGACCGTACTGGTACTTTTGGCGAGCAATTGATCTTGCAGAATCGAGTCTCGCATTCCATTAGCTTTCACCCTCAGCCTTGGTCGCGTTTGCATCGGTTTTAGGTGCTGCCGCGCTTGCCGCGGGAGACATATTGCTCCTGTTCGGAGCGACCTGCGAAACAGGCCGTTGGGGAAGAGCTGGGGGAGTGGCCTCTGCTACCGGAGGCGGGGGCCTGGGTTCCTCTTGATGAAACCAGTC
This sequence comes from uncultured Alphaproteobacteria bacterium, assembly GCA_963810125.1. Lineage (GTDB taxonomy): Bacteria > Pseudomonadota > Alphaproteobacteria > Rhizobiales > Xanthobacteraceae > Pseudolabrys. The sequence goes on along the minus strand of CAWEMK010000007.1, from coordinate 4,334 downwards.
ACCCGATGACGTACATCCCGCAAGGGCGAGGAGGAGCAGCGTTGTAGCCAGCTGTCTCATTCGATGGTCCTCCTCACATCAATTGGCGGCGGCGCTCGGCAAGTTATGTGCGACGCGTCAATGCTCGCACAGTGCGACCGCAAACGCCACCACCGCTGCCGACCAAGTGTCCGTTCGGCGAAACCGCGCCCATTCCACGGCCGTCAATTGCTGCTGCCATTCCCCTCTTCGCTACCGACCTTGTACCGGCCTTGGCGCGCCGTTGGGCCGCACGGCCCGAGAAAGGCCAGCCACAGCCCGCCAACCGGGTACCGCTCCCCCAAACGACAACTCGGCATTCTCCTGGGATTTTTTTCTTCAGTCTTTAGAAATAACTACCGCCTATGATTCCGTTTGTGCGCATTTGTGGCACTGCGTACGCGCACAAGAGCCCCGGGGCAGCCCCCGCATGCCGGGGCTCTTTTTATTGAGGCGGCATTATTACAGCCCGCGTCGCTAATTTTATGTGCCGGTTACCGTCACCGACAATTTCCTGCCTCGAAGATTGTGTAACGTTCACGCCAACCGGAGAAATTCTGTCAAGAAGACGTAGCGACGAGCTATGGACCTGTTTCTTTCGACTGTGATCGCCGCCCTCGCTGTTGGTTTTGCTCTCGGCTTTGGGGTTCGAGCGAGCATTTCACATTATCGTCGCGCGAAAGCAGAGCGCAGCCGGATGGTCATTCACTAGCGTAGCGCACCAAAACTATTCGTTTTTCAAATTCTTTATTCTCGAGCGCGTCGGCCTGCACCGCCTTGCGATCATAGTCGGCGGCGAGCTGAAGCATTTGGGTGCGCGCCTTTGGATCGCGAAACGATTTGGCCTGAGCGCGACATTGTTCGCTCGGGCACGGTATCTCTGATTGGCAGGAATGGGTGCGCGTTCTGACATCTTATTCACTCACGCCTACTCGCGTTACTCACTCAGTCACCGGGAATGACAGAAGTCTGTGTCAAAAGACACGCCGCGCATCGCTTCCGCTGAACGTTAAATATTTCGTCACGGGATCGTGAAACAGCAATTGGTTCCTCGAGGATTATATTGGTAATCGCATACTCGCTCCCTCGCCTGATAATTAAGTTAGCGCCAACTCGGGAGATTGTCATGTTACGCAAATTCGCACTTGTTGTCGTTGCTGCTACCACACTGGGTGCGGCGACTTTAGCGCCGACATCGGCCTCTGCGTGGTACGGAGGCTGGCGCGGTGGTGGATGGAGCGGTGGCTGGCACGGCGCATGGCGGCCCGGGTGGAGAGCGGGCTGGGGCCCCGGGTGGGGGTGGCGTCGCGGCTGGGGCTGGGGTTGGGGTGGACCAGCCTTTGTCGTGGGGGCGCCAGTATTCGTCGGCGGGTGCGTCGGACGGCGCCTTGTGCCCGGCCCGTGGGGCCCGCGTTCAATTATCGTGAACCGGTGCTGGTAAAGAACCGTCCGGAGCGACTAACGCGCGGGACGCAAGTCTAAACTGAGCTGGCTTCCCTAAACTGAGCTGGCTTCCTCGCGTGAATGGTCGCATATTGCCGAAATGAGCAAATCTCCACGCGTCGTATTCAAACCTCAACGGATTGCGGAGGGCGACTGGCAAATCCAGGCTCTCTGTCCGGGAACCGAAACTGTTTACGTCAAAGGATTCCAGGACAAAGCGGCAATCGATGAATGGCTGGCCGGCGACGGCAAAATTAGATGGCTCAGATCGCAAGGTTACGCGAAGTGACTTTACGCAAACTTGGCCGGTGTGCTGCTCGAACGCGTGAATAGTTCTCGGGCGGGGAACTAGAGCTGCCAGGCTCGTTTGCCGAGGCCTGGCGGATCGCCTCAGGCCGAATTGTACTTGAAATCCTTTTTCGATGTGTCTGCTTTGATCGCGGCCGGCTTATTCCAGCACCAAACGTCCCGCTCCTCGCTGGCGCTGGTGGAATTGTCTGGCTTCTGGGTCATGCTTTTCTTTTCTCCGAACGCCGGCGCGAAATAACGCCCGAGACCGGCAGAAGTTGCTTGGGAATACAGTTTTTCACGTTCCGTCGTCCACGCGATGGTCACGAAGCAATCAGATTACCGGCATTTTTGCATGCATATTGGCCTGCCGGGGGCCACACGCCAAGCATTCGAGCTCCTCATGCAACAACGAATTGACGTCACAAAAGTGAACCCGGCGGCCTATCAGGCGGCCGCCGCGTTGCAATCGTATGTCGATCAGTCCGGGCTTGATGCGAAATTGCGCGAACTCATCAAGATCCGCGTCTCGCAAATCAATGGCTGCGCGTTTTGTATCGCCATGCATACGCGCGATGCGCGCAAGCTCGGCGAAACCGAGGAACGGATGCACCTTCTCGATGCGTGGCGCGAGGCTCCAGCCTATAACGCACGCGAGCGCGCTGCCTTGGGCTGGATCGAAGCGATCACACTGGTGACGCAGGGGCATGTTCCGGATGAAGCGTTCGAGGCGGTGCGCAAACAATTCTCGGATCAAGAGATTGTCGACCTCACAGCCGCGGCGGTCGCCATCAACAGTTGGAACAGGATTGCGATCGCGTTCCGCGTTCCACCACAAGTCGAAAGCAAGAAAGCGGCAGCTTAAGGCTTAGCCGATCTGCTTTAGTCCTTTTGCGTACTGCTTCCAGCGCCTAACAGATGTCGGCGCCGGCGCGGATCATCGACATCGCCTTTTTCGTCAAGCGTGCGGATCGCACGCGCGGGCGCGCCCACGATCAATGAATTGTCGGGAAAGCTCTTGCCTTCGGTGACGACACTGCCGGCGCCAACAAGAGAGTTTTTGCCGATCTTGGCCCCGTTGAGCATGATCGCACCCATGCCGATCAAGGAATTATCGCCGACGATGCAGCCATGCAGGATAACATTGTGGCCGATCACACAATCGCGGCCGATCGTCATCGGAAATCCCGGGTCGGTGTGTAGCGTGGCATTGTCCTGAATCTGCGACCGTTCGCCGAGCTCGATCCACTCATTGTCGCCACGCAGGACCGCGCCAAACCAGACGCTCGCTTCTGCTTTGAGCCGTACACGGCCAATCAGCACCGCGGTATCGGCGATGTAATATTGGCCCTCGCCGGGAAATTCCGGCGCTTGTCCGTCGAGTTCGTAGATGGGCATCCCGCCCTCTCCTCAGCCAGCCCCATCATTCCAGGGCGCAGGGGGTGCGGCGCTCCGCGCCGTCCCGGAATGACCACAACCGGAAGCGAAACTGCCTCAACAATGCTTACGAGGGAAGCGCCTAGGCGAGCGGAAAACGCAGGCCTGCAATGTCATGACCAGGACCAGGCCCGGACGTCAAACTCCAGAAACCGGCAATCAACGTCGCGAGAAATACGAATTCGAAGCGGCGGCCTTCCTGCCGGCGGCCAAGAATGGTGTTGCGCATGATCAGAAATGGAGCCGAAACGACAAGCAGCGGGATCGCCGCGAACGCCGCTGCCCCCGGCCCGGCAGTGAGCTGGTTGAAACTCGGCAGCCGGCTCGTGACGAGCTGGTAGCCTGAGCTGCACATGCCGGCAACGGAAGGCCAGTACCAGGGCGAACAACAATTGCACGAATTCCGGCGTCATCAACGGCCTCAACGCGTTACCTGAAGCCATCTGTTGCAAACGGGTTGGGCCGGCGCCAGCCAATCCTTAACAAATGGTAAATGCAGACGTCCGTGGCCGCTGCCACCATTTGGCGTGGCATAATCCGCCCAATTCGCTTGAAGCATGATCCCGAAGAGCGGGAACCCGTGTTCGGACAAGATCATGCTGGAGCGCAAAAGGAGCAGGCATTGGCCATTCTCGCGCACGAGCGCTCTCCGGCGGCCCGGCGCACCTCACAACGCCGGCGGCGGTCCGGGCACAGCCCGTTGCTCGCGCCACTTATGGTTTTCGGCGCGGTGGTGATTTTCGCCGCGGCCTATGTCGCCTACGTGCTTTGGCCGCGCTGGCCGGACGCGCCGATTGCGCTCGATGCACCCTCGCTGCCGATCGTCATTTCAGGCACCCTCTTCAACATCGAGCCAGCAGCGATCCGCATGAGCGTCCAGCGCCGTCCTGGCGCCCATGAACGCGTCGACCTTTCGTATTTGTGGCCTAGCCTGGCGCCACCAGATCCGGCCATCAAACCGACGGTCGGCGCTCCGATCGATCCAAACGAACGCTTGTTCGTCACGATCGCGTCCGGAGAAACCACCCTGCCCCTGATGGAGCGCGTGGAAACGATCTACCCGCGCTATCTGGTGGCGGAGCCTGTCGCAGGTCCGCCCGGTCTCACTTTTCGCGGCTTCCGCAACAACACGCCCTATCAGGGCGATG
>CAWEMK010000006.1:0-322435 GCA_963810125.1 uncultured Alphaproteobacteria bacterium | reverse complement strand
TCACTGCTCGCGATTATGCCTTCGGGCTTCCTGCTCGGTTTTGCTTTTCCGACTGGCATGCGGCTGGTAGACGACGATCCACCGGCAACCAACTCCTTGGTTCTGGGGCATAATGGCGCCACGGGCGTCTCGCGACCGTGCTCGCCGTCATGTTCAGCATGGCGCTGGGAATCCGCGTGAACTCTCACCATCTCTGCTATCTGTTATCTCCTGCTCATCCCGACGGGCTTTTCGCTATTGCGCCTCGCGCGGGTCAAGAAGCGCTGATGATTTAAACTCTTTGCCCGCGCATCGCGATTCGCGCGCTCTTCATCCGTTCGATGAAACGACCTGCCTCATTGATTGCCAAAGCGGCCAGCATGGAAATGAAAGGGTGAGACGGGAAGTGGTAGCGATCGGCCACCACAAATATCGAATAGACTGCCGTGAAATAAATCCAGATCAACAACGCTGGATTTGTCAGCGCACGCAGAACGCCGCTGCGCCTCATCAATACGACGATGCCAGCAAATGCAAGTAACAGCACGCCCGTCCAGAAGCCCTGCGTCACCAATTTGAGCGGAAAGAGTGCGTTCTCGCCGGAAAGTAGCTTGATACCCTCCATATTCCAAGTAATAGCCGTCGTTCGGAAATATGGAGTAACGCCGCTTTCTTGAACGTGCGCGCGACAAACATGAGCGGATGTTCAGAAACAAAGAGCAGCGCGTCTTCCGACAATATCCGGTTTTGCTCAAATTCATTCAGGCCCTGCACCGTTACCGGAAGGGGCGAATAAAAACCGTCCGATTCTCGGTCGTCTCCCATCGACAGATTGACGCCATCGGATGTCGACATTGGCACGAAGTGGCCGAAGACTTGTGCGTTTCGTATCGTCCACGGCGCTATCGTGGCGACAATAACTATTAATGACACAAGCATTGCGGGTATTCCTCGCGCCGCAATTTACGCAAATCAAGTAAAGTCGAAAGCCAGATGACAATCGGAAGCAAAAGCGCGACCGGACGAAAATAACTTGCCGTACCAAGTGCCAAACCACTGACGACGGCTCGGGCTATGTTCGATGTCCACAATGAAAAACAAACCGTACAGCCCGACAACATGAAAAACGTGAATGGGACTTCGCTGGCCAACACGGTCACATATGCAATCTCGCTCGGCCAGATGGCCATCAAAAGACCTGCGACGATACCGGTCCTCTTGTCGAAAAGTTCTGTAGCGAAAACCACAGTCAGGCCACAATCGCGGTGCTCAAAATGACATTCAGCACGACGACTGGCCGAAAGCTGTAACGAAAAATGTCATAAAGCGCAGCATAGGTCGCCGACGTTCCCGGCGGCCAATAGGCGGTGAGTTGATTGTTGCCCCAACTGTAAGCGCCATGTTCCACGAGCGCGTGCGCCAGAATGTCGTAAGCCCGGCTATCCGAAATCGGCACGACGGGCACCGCATGCCCCACACCGCTCGCAGCACCAATGCAAGCGCGAGCAATCACCGGACGCGATAACGAAGATGTTTTCCGGGGACTTAACTATCATAGCAGTTACTATTCACCAGTATCCTTGTCGGACACACCGAACCGCCAATTGTTGGCTCCGAAGATTTTCAACGATTCATGAACACAATTTCACGTTAGGCATGCTGGTTAAACGCCAATTTTACAAACTTGCCAATAAGATACCCCTATCGTAAGAATAATCCACTCAGATAAATTTGGACCACGAGTTGATGCTAATTTCGATTGGCATTCTAGCGCACAACGAAGAGCACGACATCGGAACATTGATTTCTGATCTTGCGAAGCAGAACTTGTTGTCAAACAATGCTCTGTCGATCGACATCCATGTGGTTGCTAATGGCTGCACCGACCAAACCGTAAGCGTTTCCAAGGCGGCGCTCAGCCCCGCCGTTCCAGCGCGAAATATTTCGACATTTATGTGCACGACCTTCGGCAACCAGGAAAATCGAACGCCTGGAATGAATTCGTCCATAGACTGGCATCGTCGAAAACCGATTTTGTCTTTTGCCTCGATGCTGACATTCGAATACCAGAGGAATCAACCCTTCAAATCGTTCTTGACAGCCTCGTTGAATCAAGACCGCGTGCGTCGCAATTGATAAGTCGGTGAAAGACCTGTCTGAAAAAGCCGATAAAACCCTAATCGAGCGAATCATCCTTGCTGCTTCAGGCACGGGTTACAACACGCGCGCCGCCATTGCCGGCGCGCTCTACTGCGCCCGATTTGATGTCATAAGAGAAATCTGGATGCCGACTGGGCTGCCGGGGAGGATGGGTTCCTTCGAGCGATGATTCTGACATCGAATTTTACCAAAGACGAAAGAACCTCGACCGTCTCGTGTTCGTGAAGGAGCGCGCCACATCTTCAGAATCGGAACACACGATCGCTGGCGTCTTCCGTCACAATGTCCGTCTCGCGATTGGCACGGCGATCAACATTCTGCTCTTCAACCATTTCCGGAGTCCGAAAGCATCCGAAGAACGTAGCCGACTATTCCAACGCAGGAACGCAGCCAATCCCGACTGGGTGAACGATCTCATCACGACGGAGATCCGCCGCGGAAAATACTTCCTCTCAACAAGGACTTCATCCTCAAGCGCATCCAGGGTTTTTTTGCGCTTCCGCTATCGCAACGGCTTCGGAGATGGCCGATTTTGGTGGTGAGCGTCGTGTTCGACATGGCCTTGCTCGTACGAGCCAGCCAACTCATGCGTAAGGGAGCCGGCGCAGGATTCTGGTAATCCTGCCAGGTTCGACGTATGCGGATCCTATCAACGCGGTGCCCGGAGTCCGCCTGACAAACGTTTCATCTTGGACCGAGCTCTGTACAAGATCCTCTTTTAAGCAGGAAGTTTTGTGCGCGGAAGAGCGAACGACCCTTCCGCCTGCAATCTTCCTCCCGGGCCAACTTCAACGGGTAGCCAAGCAAAAGATCCACGGCTGGGGCGCTAAGACGAGAAGAAGCCATAGCCGAAGCAACAGCAACGGCAGTTGTTCACGCGCCAGCAATTTGCGTACCACATCAAGGATGCCACGTTGATTGATGGCCAATTATTTGCTGGGCGATTTAAATACCCCGATCCCGCAGAAGTCTCTTTATGCGACAAACGTCCAAGAGCCGCGTCGGTATAACATCGCAGCGCTCGCCTCTTCTTTTCTCGGAACGAAATACTTTGGTCACTGGCTGACTGATGACAGCACGCGATTCATGCTCGCCGAACAATTTGGCACTCCGCTCTGCGCGCGAATGCCGGTCTATGTCCACCAGCGGATGTACCAAACCTACTTCGAACAAAACTGGGAACCCACCGATCGGGCCTATATCGATCACCTGGTCGTCTTTCAAGATTTTTCGCAAAGTAGTTTTAAGCGGGAGCGTTACAGGAAGCTCAGGGGCCGAATAAAAAGCATTTCCCTATAAGCACCCACCGCTCAAACATTTTTCTGAGACGAGGTCAGACGGGTAGCTCACGAGCCATTTCAGACTGAGGAGGAGGTCGTAGGAGCTCTTGTGAAGCGGGGCTTTATGGTGGTTGATATCGCCTCCAACCGGCTTGAACATATTGTCGAACCATTATCGAGAGCGAAGCTCGTTGTCTCCATGGAAGGAAGCCATGTTGCTCATTGCACTCTAACCGTTCCAGAAGATAGCGCTTTGCTGATTTTAGAGCCGCCTGACAAATTCTCCGGGGTCCATCGTCCCAGGCGGGATGCCTCGGGGTCAAATTTGGATTTGTCGTCGGGGAGTTCGGCGACGCGGGATATCGCTTTTCCGTTAATGAGATTTTGCGGACAATTGATCTATTGCTGAACGCGGTAGAAAAATAAGCGGATCTCCGTAGTTATTAGCCGCCTTCGGGGTCGAACCCGCCTATACAGAGATATTACGTTACGCTACCACCCGTCGTGACCATGAAAATTCCGCACGTTAAGATACCAAAAATGCCGTATGGACCGTGGGGACATTCGGCTTACTGCAGTGCGTGCGACTTGCACCAGCGTACTCCTTACGCGCCTCCCGTGCCAGAGCTTTCGGCATCATGGTGATATTCAATAGCCTGAAAAGCGGGCATCGAGTTGCTCAGACGTCGGCATTGGCCAAAGCATCATTAATAAACGCAGAGCTGAAGATCCTGAATTCTTCAACACCGCATGGACCCTACAGGCCATCCGCGGAATGGCCCTTTGGATACGTAGCATGCGTTTTTCAATACCGGTGCACTCCTATCAAACTCCGATTCTACTCCACGTCATACCGGTCGCATCCTTCATCCTGGAGCTTTCCGGCTTTCGCTCTATCAATGGATACCTCCTCCAGAGACGCTTGCTAATCCCCAAACTGAGCATTTTCGAGATAACTTATCGACTATTCCGTCCATAAGGCAGATCGTCCTCGCCTATTTCATCCCAACAATTTGGGCACTTGTTATTGGCCTTCTCCTCGGCTCGGGAACAGCGATGATCGCGGGGTATGACCTGATCCCCGACACGCACCACGAAAGATCAACAAACCTTATGCGAAAGAGATTTTACACTTTGGAAGGTGATATTTTTTGCATCGCTTGTCTACTATTTATCGACCACCTTCGACCGTCTCTATCTCGCGGGTGTGATCCCTCTTGGTCTGCTCGGCATATACGGCCTTGCGCGAAGCCTAGCAGAGATGCTAGTTCGACTCGCCGTCCGTCTTGGCAACAGTGTCATTTTTCCATTCATCGCTGCGCACTCCGAAATCCCCCGCGACGAACTCCGCAGACAACTCGTTTGGCTGCGACTTTTGGTTCTCCTGATAGCGGCAATTGGTTCTGCCTTTTCCGCAGCACTAGCTGACCTGGTCATCAAGCTTATATTCGATCAACGCTATCAAGCAGCCGGTTCGATGCGCCGGTTCTGATTTCCGGCACATGGTTTTCAATTCTCTGCAGCGTCAAATCAACCCTACTCGGCCTCGGCAAACCAAATTATGGCGCGATGGCCTATGGCTTGAAGTTTGCGTGGATGCTCGTTGCTCTTCCTTTTAGTATTACGCACTTCGGAGCCGTCGCCGCCATTTTGGTCATCGCGGTGAGCGATATTTTCCGTTATTTTCCGGTGCTGTTTGGGCAAATTAGGGAACGCTTTTCCTTTGGCCTGCAAGATATCGCATTGACCATCCTCGTGTCCGTCCTCCTCGTGCTTGTCGAATGGTTACGGTGGAGCATGGGTTTCGGTACTTCGTTCGACAGTCTGCCTTCGTTCGGGTGACGTATGGTAAATGATCTTGGGATCGTCGTCATCGGCCGCAACGAAGGACGGCGGCTGATCGATTGCCTGAACTCCATCAAGAAACAGACAAACGCGGCGATTGTCTATGTCGATTCTGGATCCACGGATGGAAGCGTCACGGCCGCGGAGCGTCTTGGAATTGCCGTCGTCAGCCTCGACATGAACCGGCCGTTCACCGCCGCACGGGCAAGAAACGAGGGCTTTGCGGCTCTCGTTGCCCACAATGATCAGGTTAAATTTGTGCAATTTGTTGACGGCGATTGCGAACTAGTTTCCGGCTGGCTCGAGGCCGCGCTAAAGTTTCTTGGGGACCGCAGCGATGTGGCAGTCGTTTGTGGGCGACGCCGGGAGCGTTACCCGGATGTATCTATTTACAACCGACTTTGCGATGTCGAATGGAATACACCCATTGGCGAGGCTGCTGCCTGCGGTGGCGATGCAGTTTTTCGATCAGACGCCTTCAAGGCAGCGGGCGGGTATTTAAACCAGCTCATCGCCGGCGAAGAGCCGAGCTCTGCCTGCGACTGCGCGGATTGGAAGATTTGGCGGCTGGATGCCGAGATGACCCGACACGATGCCGCCATTACGCGGTTTAGCCAATGGTGGAGACGGACCGTTCGCGGCGGCTATGCCTATGCGGAAATTGCCAGGCTCCATAAGAATTCCAAGTTCCGGATCTACGCGCGCGAAACAACGCGCGCACAGGTCTGGGGCGGCCTTCTCCCGGTATTCATTTGTCTCGGAATATACATTTACCCGGCTGCGCTCCTCGCCATCTTGGTCTACCCCGTTCAAATCTGCCGGATTGCGCTTCGTCGAGGCGGCGATAAGGGTACGGCGTGGTCCTATGCTTTTTTCATAACGGTTGCGAAATTCGCGGAATTACAAGGCGTGCTGAAGTTTTACCTGCGGCGGTTGAGCGGCCAGTCGGCCACGCTGATCGAGTATAAATAGCGCAGCCGAGATTTTCTCATGCACGCCAATGACAAGCTGCGGATTGCATATCTTAGCGGACCGAGCGAAGCCGCAAACATTTTTCGCGAATGGTCGGAGAACCGTGTACAGAACTACTTCGGCACGAACTACATGAAGCAGTTTTTCCAAGTCTGCCGCGAATTGAATGCCGACGCATATGTTATCACAACCGTTTCGAGCAAATATTCCGTCTGGCACCATGATGGTTTAACGATCGAAAACCGGCCATTACCCTCCCACCTAAGCGGGCTCATGTATCATCTGGCCATGGTCGGATGGTTTGCACGGCTGGCGCCAACACTCGTTCGCTTCAATCCCGATGCGCTGATTGCGACGGCAAATCAGAACTACTGGTTCCTATTGTTTTATCTCAGATGGTTCGGCATCCCCATCATTCCGTCATTTCATTGTGTCTTGTGGCCCAAATATGCACCAGTTCGGCGCAGCTGGCAGGTTCTGTTAGAACTCAACCGGCTTTTTATATTGAGGCATGTGAAGGCCGCGCTCGCCGCTTCGCGCGACATCACGCAACAACTCTGTACCCTTGTTAGCAAGGACGATACTGAAATCGAAGAACATCTTCCGAGCTATTCAGAATCACAGTTTGCGTCTATCCCTTCCCCGCGGACGATCCCACGCCCGCCATTTCGAATTTTCTTTGCGGGCCGCATTGAAGCCAATAAAGGCATTTATGATCACTTGTAATGATCGCACGCCGGCTCAATGCCAATCGACCACGGATTTTTGCTTTCGATATATGTGGTGATGGGGACGAGTTGAACGCCCTCCGACAGCTTGTCATGAAATCCAACCTCCAGGACATCGTCTTCTGCCATGGTTACCTGGACTCACAGCATCTCTCTGTAGTGCTCGGTTCCTCGCATGCCGTCATTGTTCCGACGACATCCTGGTTCGAAGAGGGATTCAATATGGTCTGCGCCGAAGCGATTCTTGCGGGCCGCCCAGTCATTACGTCGCCGGTCTGCCCTGCCCTTGAGTACATTCGGGCAGCCGCTGTTGAGGTGCCACCTGACAATATTGAGGAATATTGCAAGGCCATTTTGAAACTTTACGATGATGACGAATTTTATAAACAGAAGCAGGAAGCGTGCGCTACACTGCAAGGGCAGTTCTACGATCCCAAAAACAGTTGGGCTGAAAAACTAAAGATGCTGCTCAAAGGGCACATCTTGAAACGGGTCTAACCTTGCGCGTTGCCTATTTCACAAATCAATACCCGGCGGTCAGCCACACCTTTATACGGCGCGAAATTCTCGCCCTCGAAAAGCTGGGGCTCAGCATCGTACGGTACGCGTTGAGGGGTGCACCGCAGGCCTTGGTCGACCCGATCGACCAAGGCGAGGAGCGCAAGACGCAACTCGTGCTTCGCGCGGGCGCAGCAGAATTCTTGCGCAGTTTTGTTGCAGCGCTCTTGGGGCAGCCAGCTACACTCGCGCAAATTTTTGTTCTCGCCGCAAAGATGGGCTGGCATTCGGATCGAGGCCTCCTCAGACATTTTGCCTATGCGGTGGAGGCGACTGTGCTTGCCCGCTGGTGCCGCGAGGACCGGGTTGACCATATACATGCCCATTTCGGCACGAATCCGGCCATCATCGCGATGTTTGCATCGCAATTGTCCGGCATTCCATACAGTTTCACTGCGCATGGATCCGAAGAATTTGAAAAAGCCCTCTCCTCTCGCTCGATGAAAAGCTCAAGCGCTCGACCTTCGCGATTTGCGTGAGCTCGTTCGGAAAAAGTCAACTCATGCGTTGGTCCCCCCCGACCAGTGGGGGAAAATTGAGGTCGTTCATTGTGGCGTGGACAGTGGCTTTATTGAAACCCCGTTTCAGAAACCAACATCTGGCTCCCGCTTTGTGTGTGTCGGCCGCTTTGTTTCTGTCAAAGCCCATCTTGTCCTTGTTGGCGCAGTGCGCCTATTACGTCAGAAGGGTATTCATTGCGAAGTTGTGCTGGTCGGTGATGGGCCCTTGCGAATTCATTGAAGATGCGGTCCAAAGCGCGCAACTCGAGCGCCAAATAATCTTCGTTGGATGGGGCACGGGTGATCGCGTCAAAACCGAAATATTGAATGCCCGCGCCCTCATATTACCAAGCTTCTCAGAGAACATGCCCGTGGTAATCATGGAGGCGATGGCGCTCGGCCGCCCTGTGATCTCAACTTATGTCGCCGGTATTCCTGAACTTATCCAACCTGGGCAGACCGGCTGGCTCGTGCCGGCAAGCGATGAAGGAGAACTTGCAGAGGCGATTCACCAATGTTTGATCGCACCGGCGACAGAACTGGAGCGCATGGGCCAGCAAGCGCGGCGTCACGTGGCCGAACATCACGACAGCACCAAGGAGGCGGCCAAGATTTTGAGCCTTTTTGAACGATCCATTAACAGGACTCGCGGCTGATTTGGAGGTCGCTCAACAGTGATTATCAAGCTTGTGCTTGTATTCAATAGGCAGGTTCTATAACCCTTCAATTCTGCAACGGAAGTATTGAACGTTTGTGCATGGCTGAATTTTTGCACAGTTTCGCACAACGAATCGTCGGCGCTTGGGCGCGACGTATGCCGGCTGGCTCGCCCAGCAAGCGTCTTCTCGTTGACGCCGTATTCTGGCAGCTGGAAGAGGTGACGTATTCTCGGCTCAAGGAAAAGGGTTTCAGGCCAAGTTGTGTCATCGACATCGGCGCTCACGAGGGCAAGTGGACGAGATCGACAAAAGCCATTTTCAGTGACGCTTCGTTTATAATGATTGAGGCTCGCGATGAGATGCGCGAGGATCTTGAACGTACTGTCACAGCCCTTTCGGACGTCAGTTTTCACATCGCGCTGCTTGGGCCAAAAGAAAGCCCGGGCGAAACATTTTTCCGCGCGCAGGGCAGTGCCTCGTCACTATACCGCGAACGCAGCGATGCCCGCATGACGGCGACCAAAGTCCCAATGACCACTCTGGACAAGATTTTACCCGCCTCTCTCAATGCGCCCTTGTTTCTCAAACTGGATGTCCAAGGAAGCGAGCTTGACGTGCTACGTGGCGCAAATGCCACTTTGGCAAAGACGGAGGTCGCACAGCTCGAGGTTGCGCTTTTGCCTTACAACGAAGGCGCGCCTACCTCTAACCAAGTCATTACTTTTATGGATGAACGCGGATTTGCCATTTATGATATTGCGGGCTTTGTTCGCCCCAACCAGAAAGACCTTGCGCAGATTGACGTTATTTTTGTACGCAAGGATTTACGGTTACGGCCTGACAGGTTCCGTTTCGCCGATCCGCGGACAGCTTAACCGGTAAGATTAATCGATTGAGTGGCCGGCAATCGCGAGAACGAGACCTGATTAATGTCGTAACGCCGCTGCATCTGCGGTATTGTCCGGATAACTCGGCCCGCTGGGCTGGACGAAGGAAAATCCTCCGTGAAATGGGTATTTCTCCTTGCTGCCCTTGCGAGTGTATTACCGCTGTCCATTTGGCTGCGTCAGAAATCCTCGCGAGGCGCCTAAGCTCTGGGTGCTCGTCGGATTCCTGGTGGTTGAGCACGGCCCCTTGCATCTTTACATGGCGCTCGATTCCTGGGCCGGACAATGGCCGGGTTACACACTTGGCGCAGAGATTTCCCTGCTCGACCTGACCCTGCTCGCGATTTACCTCACCTTGCCGCGAAGTCGTTATTCTCTACCCTTCCTGTTTTCGATTGGATTTTTTTTGCGGCGCTGATTTCGGCGTTCCAAGCCAGTGTGCCCTCAGCCGCTCTCTTCTATAGCTGGCAGCTCGCTCGGGTTTTTTTCGCATACGCGGTGATCACCAAAGCTTGCGCTGCAGACGAGCGTGTCGTTGCGTCACTGCTGAAAGGTATCGCCTTTGGTCTCTTTCTGGCAGCGGGCCAAGCCGTGTGGGAACGGTTTGGAGCTGGCGTGCTGCAGACCGCCGGCGGATTTCCGCACCGAAATTTTTTGGGTATGGTATCCCATTTCATCGTGTATCCATTTTTCGCGCTGCTGCTGGCAGGCGAACGAGGATGGTTTCCGATTGCGATTTCAGTCGCTGGAGCGATCGTCGCGGTCCTTACAACATCACGGGCGACGGTTGGGCTAGCCGCCTTCGGCTATGTTTTAGTTTTCATACTTTCCGCGCTGCGCGGATGGACGCCTCGCAAGTCGATGGCGTTGGTGGCCGTTCTGTTGGCTGCGATTGCTCTTTCTCCTCTAGTCCTCTCGTCATTCGAGCAGCGGTTTAGTACCAGCACGGATCTTCAATCTTCTATCTTAGAGGGTGATGAAACGCGCGATCAAATGGAAGACGCCGCGCGCTCGATGCTCGCAGGATCATCCGATGGGCGTAGGAGCCAATCACTATGTCGCCGCTGCAAATAACTTAGGATACAATCAAAAATCAGGTCTCTCCTGGGCGAATTTCGGCGCCTATGTTCACAACGCTTACTTGCTCGTCGCGGCCGAGACAGGCTACCTCGGCCTTGCCGCCTTTGCTGTTTTGCTTTTTCGCCCATTGATGGTCGCGTTTTTATGTGGCTGGCACAATCGCAAGGACAAAAGAGGCGATGTGTTACTGGGTCTGGGGGTAGGCTTGTTGACCGTTTATATTCACAATTTCTTTGAATGGATTTTTGTAAGTTTCCAGTGCGAATATTTGTTTGCAGCGAATGCAGCGATGATTGCGGGGCTCGCGCAACAACTCGGTTATTGGAAACAGGTGCGGAAACAGCAAGTCCAGTATTCGCCGCCAAGAGAGGTCGTTGAACGGCCGACACCAGCAGCCCCGAATTATCGATTTAACTCCCGGCGATAACTCCATATTGGGGCGCCGATCACTTGTGATTTTGTGGGAACGAACCGCGTGTCTTATATCTTAAGCTTCATTGCGTGCTTGTTTGCCTTACCTGTCGCAGTGCTTTTTATTGAAACTCTTGCTGCACTACTCTTTCCTGCAAAATTGACAACTCTGCCTAAACATGGCGAGCGTCGGCGCGTTGCGGTCATTGTTCCTGCACATAACGAAAGCACAGGAATACTCCCCACAATTAAGACAATCAGGGAACAGCTTGCGGCTGGCGATCGATTGATCGTCGTTGCTGACAATTGTAGTGACGATACGGCAGCTGTCGCATCGTCAGCCGGTGCAGAAACCGTTGAACGTAATGAGCCGGCAAAAGTGGGAAAAGGTTACGCCCTGGACCACGCGCTCCGACATCTCGCCCTAGACCCGCCGGCGGTGGTTATCTGTGTAGACGCCGACTGTCATATCAGCGAGGGTGCAATCGACCAGCTTGCAAGAACATGCCAGGCGACGCGGCGACCCGTACAGGCTCTTGACCTAATGACGGCGCCCGCCGGTTCACCGATCAATTATCGAGCCGCCGAATTTGCGTGGCGGCTAAAATTGGATTCGACCGCTGGGGCTTCGCGCTATGGGACTTCCGTGCCAACTGATGGGCACGGGCATGGCCTTTACGTGGGATGGCATCCGGTCTGTCAGTCTGGCGAGTGGCGCGCTTGCCGAAGATATGAAACTCGGTCTCGAGTTGGCACAAATGGGAAGTCCACCCCTGTTCTATCCGTTCGTCAAAGTCACCAGCGAATTTCCGCAATCGACTGAAGGTGCCAAACATCAGCGTAACCGTTGGGAAGAAGGGCATATCCGTTTGCTAGTTGCGCGCGCGCCGCCGCTCATCTACCGATCCATTCTGAGCAGAAACGTTGGCTTGCTTGCGCTTGGGCTGGACTTGATCGTACCGCCCCTGACACTTCTTGTGATACTTGTCACGGGTGTAGTTGCTGCAAGTGGCGTCGCGGCGATTTTCGGTGTGTCCGTAACAGCCTTTTACATCAGCGCGATCAGTCTCCTCGTTTTGGCTTTGGCCATTTTCTTTTCATGGCTCAGCTACGGCCGAGATCTGCTGCCACTGCATTCAATACCCTCAATTGCAAGCTACATATTCGCCAAGTTTCCCCTGTACCGGCAGATGTTTTCGCGACGTGTTATGTCAACCTGGGTCCGGGCTGACCGGAGCGACAAGAATTCATCCCAACCCTAGCGTCGTGATATTCCATTCATGCGAGTTCTTTTTGCTCTACCTGGCCTTCATCGAATAGATCGCGGCGCGGAGGTAGCTTTTATTTCGATTGCTAACGAACTCGCCAAACTCGGGTCCGAAGTCACTTTGATCGGCTCCGGCCAGGCCAGGTTCGGCACGCCCTATCGGTTTCTGCACGCGGGCAGCCTGTCGCGCGACAAATTTGCTTCTTTTCCTTCGTTGCCGCTCTTGAGAAATGATTGCGCCTATGAGGAGCTCACATTCGTTCCCCATTTTCTCGCCCGATATCGGCCCGCGGATTTTGACGTCACTTTGACCTGCAGCTATCCGTTCACCAACTGGATGCTCCGCCGTGCCCGTTCGCATGGGCACCGGCCCCGTCATGTTTTCGTCACGGAAAATGGCGATTGGCCAGCCTATGCAAATCAATCCGAATATAGATTTTTCAGCTGTGATGGTTTGGTTTGCACCAATCCTGACTTCTACGAGCGCAATTGCGCGCGGTGGCGCTCGAAGCTCATTCCTAATGGCGTCGACTGCGGTCGGTTCTCACCTGGGCCGGGTGAAAGAGAAGCGTTTGGCCTGCCAAAGGATCAACTCGTCGTGTTGATGGTCAGCGCGCTGATCCCATCAAAGTTCATTGATGTTGGCGTCCAGGCGGTGAGCGTGATTCCCGATGCGCACCTGGTCGTTGCCGGAACAGGACCGTTGCGTCACGAACTAGAGGCAAAAGCCGCAAGGCTGCTGCCTGGACGCTTCACCTTGCTTTCACTTCCGGTGGATAGGATGCCCACGCTTTATCGTTCTGCAGATGTGTTCCTGCATCTTTCGAAAGAAGAAGCTTTTGGAAACGTCTATTTGGAAGCAATGGCAAGCGGTCTGCCTATTGTTGCCCGGGATTCTGCTAGGACACGTTGGATCGTTGGCGACGATCAATTTTTAGCCGGGCCCGATGAGCCAACTGCCATTGCTCAGCAAATCGTGGATGCTGGTAACGCTCGCGCCGTAAATCAATCGCGGCGCGTCGCTCGGGCGAAGTCGTTTTCGTGGACAAAAATCGGTACTATGTACAAAGAGTTTCTTCAGGAACTGATCAGATAAATCCTTATGCGACAGCACTGTTTTTCCGGGCAACAGCAGTTAGCCAAGATTACAAAACGCTCACGAAAGGGCCTCGAAAATGCTTAACAAGAATTCGTTATTTGGATAGTCGTGAGTGCACTTAGGCGCCCACCGAGAACTGCACAGCGAGACCATTCTGGTGACTATTCGGCAAAAATTTGCGCTGTTCTTCCTGTTGGTGGCGAGCGCATGGGCTGCACTTGTCAACGGGCAACCATTCTTCACGGATGACACTAGCGCCTACGTGCGCGGCCCAGATTTTGCGGTTGTGTACTTGCTTGGTGATAGATTTGCGAGCTCCTGGACCCAAGACCGCACACTGCATAAGGACAATTCGCATTCCGACGTCCAGCGGATCTCCGGACAGCACGTGCCGCTCAATTCACCTTTTAAAGAACGGTTATGGCAGGACGATCAATCTATTACGGCGTCCTGCTCTATTTAGGCCACCTCACGAGTTACTTTTGGCTTTCGGTTTTTTTACAAGCCGCAATTTTTATCTATCTGGCATACATATTTGCCATCAAATGCGCCGAATTGTCATTTTCGAAATTCGTGGGGGTCGTTTCACTTGTATTGATCGTTACACCAGTGTCCTTCTTCATCAGTTTTTTGATGCCCGATATTTTTGCCGCTTTTCTAATTTTATCGACCGTCATTCTTGTTGGATTTTGGCACAAGCTCCATTCACACGACAGAACTTGCGTCTCGGCCATCGCACTGCTCTCCGTACTTTTTCACACATCACATTTGCTTTTGCTAGGATTTCTAGAATTGGCGCTGGCCGGTATGTACCTTATTAAGCGGAGGACCGACTACGCGCGCATGATTTTCGCGCCTGCGCTCTGCCTGATGGCGATCATTGTTCTAGGAATTGTTGGCGACCTCGGATTTTCCTATGCAACAAAACTCGCGGTTGGCGTCGAGCCAATCCGTCCGCCTTTCTTGATGGCAAGGATAATCGATGATGGCCCGGGCTATCTGTTCCTCAAAAAGAACTGTGCCCAAAAACGCTACACCGTCTGCAACTACATTGATCGCCTGCCGACAACCGCCGAAGATTTTCTCTGGTCACTCGACCCGAGCAAGGGCGTCTACAATCTTGCTGACGTGCCTACGCGAAAGGCTCTGGCCTTGGAGCAAGCTTCGTTTGTCGTTGACGTTTTCAAATCTGATCCCGTGGGCGTAATAGCGGCAGCGGTAAAAAATACGGCCCAACAGCTGCTAAAAGTCGATCTTGGCCGTTTTTTCACACGCCCGCGGAGCTTAGTCCTATAAGCAGTTTCTGCCCGCGTATTATTTTGACAAAATGCTGCACACTCGCATCGTCGAGGAAGTGACCATCGTGGGTCCGATCAGCGCATGGTTTTCCCTGGTCTATCTTCTCTCAATCGCGGCGTTGATACTGACATTCACTTTTTGGCCACTGCTAAATTTCAAAGATAAATCAATTCTTTTTCCGCAACCGCAGTGGTTCCTAGTGCTTTCAATTGCTTGCTTGGGTGTTGTCTTCAATGCTGCGATATGCGGAGCCTTATCGACACTGAGCGCCCGCTATCAGGCGCGGGTCTCCTGGATTCCTTTGTTTATCCTGTTGGTCATGCTTGCCAAACTCTGGGGTCTTTTTCTGAGCCGCGGGACGGTTGCTCCGTCCTTTTGGGGCACCGAAACCCTGGACGAACCTCTTAATATGCCTCGTCGCATTGTTATGAACTCATGAACGCGTCACAGCAGCTTCGACGTGAGGTTTACGGTCTCTTGGGCGTGCCGATCGATGCCGCCGATATGGCAACCGCATTGCTCCAATTAGGAAAGCTGCTTGCGATTCAAGTCCATTTCTGATTTCGACGGTTAATCTCAATTTCCTAATTAGCAGCCAAACCGATTCCGAATTTCGGGAATCTTTGCTCATGAGCGACCTTTGCACGGCCGATGGGATGCCCATTATTTGGTTGGGCCGTTTACTAGGTGTCCCCATCAAAGAACGGATTGCCGGTGCAGACATCTTTGACAAACTCAAAACAACAAAAGGCGCTGGCAATCGTTTGAATCTATTTCTGTTCGGCGGCAAAGAAGGGGCCGCTGCTGCCGCCTGCAAAAGGCTCAATGCTCGAGTCCAGCGAGGTGACTTGCGTCGGATTCCTTTACCCAGGTTTTGGCGCGGTAGATGACATGAGCACACCCGAAACGATAGAAACAATCAATAAAAGCGGAGCAAATTTGCTGATAGCCGCGTTGGGTGCGAAAAAGGGGCAAACATGGTTACGGCGAAATCACGCTCGCTTACGACCTGCCGTAAGAGTCCATCTTGGCGCGGCGATCAACTACCAAGCTGGAATTCTTAAGCGGTCACCCGTGATTATGCAGAGGATTGGGCTTGAATGGCTTTGGCGCATCAAGGAGGAACCACAGCTCTGGGGGCGCTATTGGAATGATGGCCTCGCTTTTCTGGCCCTGCTGATAACCCACGTATTTCCCGCTCCTTCTTGTCGACTTTTGGGGTCGGCTAACAGCTCAGCGTCTTGGCGACGATCTAAAGATTACCAACAGCGACGATCACAATTCCGTCATAATTAATCTTGATGGCAGCGCTACAGCGAAGACCGTCGAAAAGGCGGCGGTCCTTTTTGAAAACGCGTGCGCGACATCAAAAGACATCGTTGTTAACTTCACAAATACGCGCCAAATTGACGCCCGTTTTCTCGGGCTCATCCTTATGCTAGACAAATATCTCAAAACGCAGGGACATCAGCTGAGGTTATCGGGCGCCTCGCCTCGAATAGTGAAGCTATTTCGTCTCAACGGATTTGAATTTTTGCTCCGCGCAGCAACAAAATGAGTTTCGCAAAATGTTGATGAAGACAAGTTCCGTGGATCGGGTGAGAATGGCACAGCCAATCATTCTCGCGGCATTTGTCGTCTGTCTTATTGTCGGTTTCGCCACATTCAGCAATTCGATCCTGGAATTGGTGCGTCGCTGGCAAGTTCAGGAGGAATACAGCCACGGATTTTTGATACCCGTTATCGTTGGCTGGCTATTGTGGACGAGACGTGACGCGTTGCTTGCGAGCGTTGGTCATCCCTCATGGTTTGGGCCTGCGCTTATTCTGCTTGCTGCAGTGATGCATGTCATTGGAAAATTGAGTTCATTGTATCTCTTGTCCCAACTTGGTTTTATTGTTGCATTAATTGGCATCGTCCTGGGACTTGGCGGCTATTCATTACTCAAAGTAACACTGGTTCCGATCGTATTTCTGATTTTCGCGATTCCGATGCCCTATTTCATTGACGCCGTACTGTCCTGGCGTCTTCAGATCATCTCTTCGGAGCTCGGAGTGGCATTTATCCGGCTCTTTCAGATTCCGGTCTTCCTCGAAGGAAACGTCATCGATCTTGGACAATACAAGCTGCAGGTCGTCGAGGCATGCAGTGGGCTTCGCTATCTCTATCCGTTGATGAGCCTTGGATTCCTAGCGGCATACTTTTTTCAGGCACCGCTCTGGCAACGAGCCTTGGTCTTTTTGTCGACGATCCCCATTACGATTTTCATGAATAGCCTCCGGATCGGCGTCGTCGGCATCATGGTCGATAATTTTGGACCGCAAGATGCCGACGGATTTCTTCACATGTTCGAGGGCTGGATCATCTTTCTGGCGTGCGCGGTCCTGCTCGTCGGCTTAATGCATCTCTTGGCGCGCATCGGGTCGGGCAAAGGTTTTTTCCAGGTGTTCTACCCCCCGAAAATCGAGCCGGTTCGCCCAAGCGACCAAGTGACCTCTGTCGGCCAGTCGACTTCCGCTTATAAGCTGTCTGCATCCTTTTGTGTGCCACTGGGCTCGCCACGTATCTGGTGTCAGCGCGCCAGGAGATCTTGCCACAACGGGCCTTGTTTGCCGGCTTCCCCGCCAAAATCGGCGACTGGACAGGGCGAACCTCCTCGCTCGATCGCGAGACCGAAAAGGGTCTCGGGATGACGGATTATATTATTTCGGATTTCGTCAAACGTGATGGGCGCCCGGTTAATCTGTACATCGCCTACTACGCAACACAGCGGAGCGGGATTTCGCCTCATTCGCCCAGCGTTTGCCTGCCGGGTAACGGTTGGCAAATGACCGTGTTCGAGCGGACGAGCTATGAAAATGCCGAGCACGGCATTTCGTTGCCACTCAATCGCGTCATCATGTCCAAAGGCAATAACCGAGAACTCGTTTACTATTGGTTTGAAGAGCGCGGTCTAAGGATTGCGAATGAGTATATTTCCAAGCTCTATCTGCTCAAAGACGCGATTTTTAAAAATCGCACTGACGGCGCTCTGGTTCGCCTGACGACACAAATCTTTCCCGGCGAGCAGGAAAGCGATGCCGACAAGAGGCTGCAGCAATTCATGCAAACGTTGATGCCGAGCTTGACCGGATTTTTGCCAAGTGAAGAAGCAAGCAAACTTAAACCAGCGATGATCATTCCCAAAGCGAGCAAATCATAACGATGCAACAGCTATTGACATGGAAGTCCGCCAAAGCAGCTTTGCTATGCGGATGCTTGCTCGCCACCGCGTTGCCCTTGGGCGCCTGCAGCTCACGCGAAGAGCGCGCTCAACGTTACTACCAAAGCGGCGTGAGCTACCTTGAAAAGCAAGACTACGTGAAGGCGCGTGTCGAACTGCGAAATTCGTTGCAGCTTAAGCCCGACACCATCGAGGCGTGGCGCGCCCTGGTCAAAGTCGACGAGCATGACCAGAACCTCCCAGGCCTCGTTGGCGATTTATTGAAAATTACTGAGCTTGACGACAAAGACATCGATACACGGGTTCGGCTCGCCACACTTTATCTCGGCGCCGGCGCCCTCAACGACGCACTAAAACAAGCAATGCAGCGGTGGAATTAGACCCAAAGAATTTACAAGCGCTTGGCGTCAAAGCGGCGACACTCTTTAGGCTCAAAGATATCGACGGCGCCACTCAAACCGCCCAAAAGGCCCTCGAAATCGATCCCGGCAACGTCAGTGCGCGGGTTGTTCTCGCATCAATCAAATTCCTACAAGGAGATGCCGACTCCGGACTGAAAATTCTTGCTGATATCCCGGCCGCGCAACAAGAAGACCTCGGCGTCATGTTGCTGAAAGCCAATATATTTCAGCGGAAGGGTGACTTCGCGCAAGTCGAAGTGATACTGCGACGGCTCATTGCAACGCACCCAAATGAGGCTGGATTCCGTACGCAATTGATAAGGTTCTTGCTCGCTCAAAAACGCCCTGATGACGCAATTAACGAGTTACGGAGTGTAGTTACCGAAAAGCCCGCCGACGTGAACGCGGAGCTACAGCTCGTGAACCTACTCGGCACCGTAAAAGGCGCGAACGCTGCGCGCACCGAACTGCTGACGCGGATCAACGCTGGAGGATCCGTATTCCCCTACCAAATTGCGCTTGCGAGACTCGATTTTGCGCAAGGAAATGTCAAAGACAGCACGCAGTTGCTGGAAAAACTGATTTCGACCTCAAAATCGCCGGATGAGGTTCTTGCCGCGCAAAGCACGCTCGCTGAACTCGACATGCTGAGAAAAGATGTCGCTGCGGCCGAGCCTATAATCAACGATCTTCTCCAGAAAGACAGTCGTAACCTCGTCGGCTTAAGGCTCCGCGCATCCATTCGGATTGACCGCGGCCAGACTGACGACGCCATCAGCGATCTGCGCACCGCACTCAACGATCAGCCCCGCTCGCCAGAACTGCTTGCCAGTCTCGCAATTGCTTATGAACGCAGCGGCTCGATCGAACTTGCGGATAAGGCCTTTCTCGATGCGATGCGGGCGTCCGGATTTGCACCGAACTATGGTCTGAATTACGTCGCCTTTTTGCAGCGTCGTGGCTTATCCGACCGTGCCGAGACCATTCTTGCCGATCTTGCGGCCCGTAATCCGAACAGTGCCCCAGTGCTATCAGCTCTCGCGCAAGTCAAATTACAACGACAGGACTGGGCCGGAGCACACGCGCTCGCTGATACTATCCGGCGGCTGGGCAACCAAGGTGATATCGCCGATCGTATTAATGGAGCTGCACTATTTGGGGAAAAGAAATTCGACCAAAGCTTAGCGGCGCTGCAAAGCTCTTACGACGCCAACCCGACCGCAGTGCAGCCGATGGCTGCGCTCGTCCGCGTTTATCTTCAAGCCAAGCAGATCGATAAAGCTGAGGCATTCCTTCGCGATGCACTCAAAGCCAACCCTTCAAATGCAGAAGCCCTTGTCCTAATGGGCTCCGTGCAACTGGCGAAAAATAATCCCGGCGAAGCCCTGAACAATTTCCAATCCGCGATAACCAAACAGCCGAAAGATCCTAACGGTTACAAAGCCTTGGCAGAATTTTATCTTCGTCAGCGAAAAACGGACGAGGCACTTAAGACCTTGGACGCCGGACTGCAGCAACAACCGAAAAGTTTTGATCTGCTCATGGCGAAGGCCGGAATCCTGGAGCTCACCGGACAATACGATGCCGCCATTACAGAATACCAATCAATGTTGAAGGATCAGCCGGGTTCGATGATCATCGCCAACAATTTGGCGAGCTTGCTTGCAGAACACCACACCGACAAGGACAGCTTGGCACAAGCAGGGTCGCTCTCTACCCTGCTTAAAAACTCTGATATCCCCCAATTTAAGGATACGCTTGGCTGGGTTTCCTATCTGCGAGGGGATAACTCCTCTGCACTTCCATTGCTCAAGGACGCGGCGGCCAAAATGCCTAACTCTGCCGTCGTTCAGTTCCACCTCGGCATGAGTTACCTTGCCGCTGGACAGGATGCCGATGCATCGGAGCGATTCAAGAAGGCAATCGAATTGGCGCCGAAAGATGCAGAGCTCAAAGCAAAGATTGACGCAGCGCTTAAGAGTCGATCAGACAAAGTCAAAGGCTGAAGCGCAAGTTCTAGCAGCGGCTGAGCAACCAACCTCATACCGATCATTGGAACGTGGGGAATACCTGCCCAATGGTATCGCGCGCGCGCTGCCTTGATCGCTCTCGTTCCGCTTCACTGATGGCTGTCGGGTTGCCCATCAACGTAAAGTCACGTGCCAGGCTAAACAAAATCGTACTCGATTTCGCTTGACCCACGTTTTCTCGGAATGTGTAGGACATATTTGTCCGCCATTCGCGGCTTATCCGATAGCTATAGTTGATACCTGCCGAGAAAAAGTCAGACGCCGTCCCGCCGGACTGACCTATTTGACCGGGAGATCTCGTTTGCGCATATGAGGCAAATACCGACCAGCTCGAGGCCTGGTTAACCTCGTGGCTGAGTGACGCTCCAAGTGTCTCGCTCAGCTGCAGTTGGCCGGTAAATATGGGTATGATGGCATGCGCAGCAGTTAAAGGAAACGCTTGTGTCCTTGAGCAATCGGTAACTGAGACCGGCATCCGCGAACCAGCCATTGCCCGCTCCGACCAAAGGCTGAAAGGGTGTGACTCCTGGTATAGACGGCGCAGTTGTCGATGCAGCTGCGTTACCGTTTTCGTAGGCGTTCGCGAAAACCCAACCGAAGTCACCGTTAACTGAAAGACGCGGCGAGAGTTGCGATTGCACTCCGGATGTCAATCGCCACATTAGTCGTTGAGCATTGGCAGCGTTGTCTTGCGAGAACCAATCGAAGTTTACAGAATTGGTCCAAGAGGTCGTCGGGCTGACCGTATGAATCCACAAAATCGTCGGCGAAACGTCCTTGTAGGGTGTTTGAGTGGGGTCGGAAAATGAAGTTGTATTTGCATTGACCGTCAGCGAAATTGTGTCGATCCGCCCCACATCATGAGTGACTCCACCACTGGCACTATAGTTATTGATTGAGCCGTGCGCCGTCGCAACACCCGTCTGCGCCAGTTGTGTCACGGCTGCATCGCTGCGGCTCCACGACGCAGCAAAGTTGTATCGGTCCAACTCAGTGAGGTGGACGATTGAGAAATTCGCGCTTGCGGGTGTCCCAAAATGTCGGGTTGGTATCGTCCGCGCCTGGACCAAAATATTTGAAATAACTGAAATTGGTATCGAGCAGATAACGCGTGGTTGGTGTCAGTGCGAGGAAATCGAGCGTTCCATTGGTCAACGATTTTACTGTTGAACCGGTCGGATTGGCATTCAAAAAATAGTTGTCGCTCCCCTCGACCGTCTGGTTCACATTGCCTTTAACTGAAAATTCAGCGGCAAAGGCGCTCGTCGCTAGAGCGCCCACACATAGTGTGGCGGTAAAGACCGATGTTTTCACAATACCACGGTCCTGTCCGGTGTGATTGCGCTAATGCCACACAACTCATTCAAGCAAGCCTCGCTCAGGCACGATGATGATATCGCCTGATTGAAGATTGATATTGTCGACCGCGTTGGCCCCCGACGAGAAGGCGTTAAAATCAAAGATAAATATCGAATCGACACCGTTGACTTTGCGGTGAAGCTGAATCCGCTGTCTCGCTGCAAACGGCCCGAGGCCTCCCGCCAGCGCAATCGCCTGCACCACATTGATCGTAGGCCTGACAAAGTACGGGCCCGGCCTTAATACTTCGCCGGTGATGTAGACTTTCGGCTTTGTTTCATCTTCGTATTCTTTGTTGACAGCCGCGAGCGCGACAGTGACGTCGAGTTGGCCCGTATAATTTTTCGCCAGTCGCTCACGGAGTACCTGTTCCAGCGCCTGTGGCGTCAATCCAGCAGCACGAATTTGCCCCACCAACGGAAATCCGATCATTCCGTCGGGGGCTACCACCACACGACGATCAAGCTTTGGGTCCTGCCAGACCGAGATTTCCAGACCGTCGCCGGGCCGTATCGCGGATTGCGCGAAGGCGCTCGTCAAAAAGCTGCAGAAAAACAACAAGGCCAAGAGCACACGCATGGAATCTTCCCCATCCAGCAGAGACCACCGGAGCCACGTAATTCGACAACTTTACATGCGTCAACGACTAAATGCTATTTAGCCAGCTGACTGTTTAGGGGAAAAATACCGTAATTCCGCTTGTCCTCGATCACGAGGCCCATCAGATCCCGGTCGATTTTTTGCGCGCCGGTCGAAAAGCCATAAACCAGAGCCGTGTCGCATAAAATATTGATCACCCGCGGAACGCCCTGGCTGGCCTCGGCGACCATTTTGCATGCCCCTTCGGTGAAAAGGTTCACCTTGGAACCGACCGCAGTGACCCGGAAATTGATGTATTTTGCGACCTCCGATTGAGGCAGCGGCCTTAGGTGAAAATCCGATGACACTCGCTGGGCAAATTGCACCAAATTCGGGCGACAGAGCAATTCCTTCAGCTGCGGTTGCCCGATGAGAATCAGCTGTAAAAATTGGTACTTGTCGACATTGATATTCGACAGCATCCGAAGGCTTTCGAGAGCGTCTTCCCCGAGATTTTGCGCCTCATCGACGATAACGATCGTCCGGTGTCGCTTGCGGTATTGCGAATACAAAAAATCCTGGAATCGCTTGATTAAGACGCCAAACTCTCCATCGAATGGCTGGTCGAGCGACATCAAAATCCACTGGAGGAGCTCTTCCCGGCCCCGGGGCGTGTTCGAGATCAGGCCGACATTGATCACCTTCGGGTCGAGCTTCTTCAAGAGATGGCGGACGAGCGTCGTCTTTCCTGAGCCGATTTCACCGGTAATCACGGTAAAGCCGGCGTTGTTCATGACGCCGAACTCAAGCATTCCAAATGCAAGCCGATGAGTCTGGCCCCAATAAATCAAATCCGGGTCAGGCAATATCGAAAACGGCTTTTCTCGGAGCCCGTAAAACGCCTCGTACATCAGTTGCCCTCGATCGCCCGCAGTGTGGTGGACGGTCATGATGTAATGATGTCGGCTTGAGAGACCAACTCTATCTCCGGCCCTAATTTTCCGGGCTGGTGGGCACCTGGGAGCCCATCGCCGCGGCGCCGGTTGGAGAGATATCACACTGGAAGTACCCCAGTGCGCCGACACGACCATCAGTTGCCCTGTTTGCCCCAACAAGCGGGCCCACGCCAATTCAATTCGAATTCTAGGTTACTCACGTCCCTGGATTTCACCCCAGAGGCAGGAGTTTAGGCCCTTGTGGCAAAAAGCCCTACCGACCAGCACTTTCGGATAAGGTTACCACGCAAAACGGCCTTGATTTTACAGGGTGCGAAATATTCGTTATATATATCAAAGTATTAGGCGATTCAACGGCTGAGTTGCTCACCTGCAACACTTCAAAAAGTTAATGAGGTGTTACTTTACAGGCTTGAAAAATAAGTACATAGTTAGGTTGTGGCGCCAAATTCGGTGGAAGTGCACGCAGTACGCGTCGACGCGTGGCCATCGCCGGTAGCAGTGGTTTTGGGAGTCTTCCTATGAATACGATCGCAAAAAAGTTCGCGCTGGTTGCCCTGTGCACGACCGCGCTAACAGCCGCAAGTCAGCCATCTCACGCTGATGTCCTGTTCAACATCTCGGGCATTTCACAGAACGGTTTCAGTTATGGCCCTGCTGAAGGCGCTGACAACGTCATCAATTTCACCGGTCAACCCGCCGCGAACAACACCGGATCAACGGTCCTCGATCCGAACTCAGCTCCGTCGACCTGGAAAGGATCCGGCGATCCCGGCACCGGTTTTGTCAATTCGATGGTCACGGTAACCGGCTTAGCGCCCGGCCAGAATTATTCTGTCGACTGGACCTACGTTGGTTCGGAATCGGGTGACATCATACAGTTTTCTGCCCCCGGCGGCGCGATCACAACCAACGACGACGATCGCAACAATAATTGTGCAACATGCAGTGCCGGGCCTGGGCGGAATGTGTCGACTGTGCCGATGGGTTCGACAGCGTACAATAACGGGGATATTCCCGTATTTACGGTCACCGATACGAATCAGATCGCCGGCAGCGTCACCAATGGCTCACTAAATCCCGCTCCGGCAAACTTTTTCGCGAGCCTGATATTCTCCTACGCGAACCTTGATGGCAGCACTTATACGCTGACCAGTGACCCGACGCGGTTCGTTGTCTTCGGCTTTAACGACAACGGTTTCGGCGATGATAACCATGACGACTTCGTGGGCGTCATGGCTCTGGTCCCGGGCGGGCTCGAAGGTGACACGCCAATTCCGGGTGCCCTGCCCCTGTTCGGCAGCGTGCTTGGCGGCGGATTGCTGTTCCGTCGGCTGCGCAAGCGGAACAAGACTGCGTAGATTAACCTTCGATCGGTATTAACAAAAAGGGGCCTTTAAAAAGGCCCCTTTTTCGTTATATTGAAAATGTCTAAGGACGGGGACCGGGGCCATAAGTGGTGGGGACCATAAGTGGCGTTAGCGCGAGCTGATCACTGAGTAACTAGACAGTAATCTGCTCACAATAACTTCAGGTACCCATGCTGCAGAGGCAACCATCGCAAGACGCCGGTCCGATTCATGAGCAGGATCAGGGCCAAACTTTTTCGATTTCCTACATTTTTGATATTTTAAAGCGCCGCGCGCTTTATTTCGTCATTCCCTTCCTCACCATACTAACGATTGGGTCAATGGTCACAATTGGATGGCCGGCGAAATATTTGTCCGAGGGCAAAATTCTCATTTCATCGCAGGAAATTCCGACTGAACTTGTCCGCCCGACGGTCTCCACGCTCGCCAATGAGCGCATTCAATATATCCAACAACGAATCATGACGCGGGACAACCTCGTTGCGCTCGCGAAAAAATTCAATCTCTCAATGGGGTGGCAAGGGCGAGTTTCAGGCTCTGAAATGATCGACTTCATTCGCGAGCGTACAAAAATCAAGCCACTGGAAGGCACCCTCGGTGAGCGCAAGCAGGCGATCGCATTTTCAGTCGGCTTTGAATATGAGCGCCCCGACGTCGCCACGCGCGTCGCCAATGAACTCGTCACGATGATCCTCAATGAGGACGTCCGCACCCGTACCAATTTTGCATCGGAGACGACAAAATTTCTCGATAGCGACGTCAAGCGGCTTGAAAATCAGCTCAGTGCCATCAACGAGGAAATCAACAACCGACAAAAAACGGCGGCTGGTGGCCTCTACGATCCTGCCGATGACGGCCGAAACCTGGCTGCCCTGAAAGCTCAGCTTGCGGTCAAGAGCGCCAACTTTTCGGACAGTCACCCGGATGTCCGCGCACTGAAACGGCAGATCAAGGCATTGGAGGATGCTTCCAGTACTACGCAAAAAGCAACACCACCTGCCGAGCCGGCAGGCAAAGATGTCGTTGCCGGAAATCCGAACCCGTTGGGAATAGACACCCTACTCACACAGCGGGCGGGCTTGCGATCGGAACTCAATACAGCAACCGCAAAAGCTCGCGGCTGCTCGTCTCGGTGAGAGTTTAGAAAGAGGCCAACATTCGGAGCGGCTGGAGGTTATCGAACAGGCAACGCTTCCAACAAAACCGACGAGCCCGAACCGGCCCAAGATATTTGCAATTGTTGTAGCCCTTGCCTTGATGGCTGGCGGCGGCCTGATGGTTGGCACTGAGATGTTAAACCCGGCGATCCGGCAGAGCGCGGATCTTTTGGCGTTCGTCGACGGCCAGTTACTCGTCTCTATACCCGTTATTCAAACGAATGCTGACGTGCGGTGGAAGAAAAATCGCCGCATGTATATATGGGCCACTTTGATCGCATTCACGCTGGTCGGCCTGATAACTATCTTCTTTATATTGCCGCCGCTCGATCTTCTGTTCGACAAGATCATGAGAATCATACTGAGGTAACCAGTTTCGAAATGGAAAAAATTCGACAAGCCATTGAACGGTTGAAGGAGGAGCGCCCCGCCTCTGCAACGACGCGTAATGTATCTGGGCCAGCGACTTTGGATTTTCAATCCCGTCCTGACCTCATCGCGCCGTCCATTTCTCGACCATACCCAGTCCGACAGGTGCAATTGAATCCTGCGCATTTGGAATCGAAGCGAATCATAGCGCACGATATTACCGACCCTCGTTCGAAGTCCTTCGATATGTTGCGGACGCAAGTTCTGCAAACGATGGAAATTAAGTCGTGGCAGACAATGGGCGTCACCTCACCTACGCCTGCTTGCGGAAAGACGGTTGTGTCTACCAACCTGGCGCTTAGTATTGCGCGCCAACAGAACAGATCCGTTATGTTGGTTGACCTGGATTTTCAGAAGCCGCAAATCGCAAATTACTTGGGCCTGAACTGCAAGCAGGGCGTCTTAAGTGTCCTGGAGGGACAGACAAGTCTGGCTGAGACTGCCATTGAGGCTTCCACTAAAACCGCGCGGATTTCGGTTTTGCCGTGCGAAACCGCCATTTTGAATTCATCGGAATGGATGGCGTCAAAATCAATGGACAACATGCTTAATCAAATTAAGCGGGACTTTAGTGACGGCATCATTATTTATGATTTGCCGCCGGTATTGACTGGCGATGACGTCATCACGATCCTTCCCCGGCTCGATTGTATTTTGTTTGTAGCCGCGATTGGAACGACGACGAAATCCGACATGAAAGAAGTAAGCAAACACCTTGAGCTCGCATCAGTTGTGCGGGTCGTTCTCAATAAATCGTCGGAATTGCCGGCTACTTATTATGCGCGGTATTCGGAAGTCTCGTCTCACGGGCGCAAACGCCGCCACGCGTGATTAAACGAACAAGGCCCCGGAAATCACCGGGGCCTTTTGAAATTCACATGACGCGCTGATGTAAAACGAAGTCGCCGAATCTGTAATTCATTTTTCGGCGCTCGACCTTTGGCCGTCGTGAAGAAACAATAGTGCGCCGGCACAGGTTGTTGCTCTCACCATTTTGCCTGCAGCCGCCGGCACCTCCAATCCGACGGCACGCTTCTGCGGCACAATTCTGATCTCTAAACGAGATGAAAATTGTTGGACGTGAGTTGTGCAACTGCCGTGTTGTGCAGAGTAACAGAATCCGCCGCATCTATTGTAATTGTGACATCCGATCCAACCTGTGCGGCATGCGCCATCACGTCAGCAAACGTAGCGAACGTATTTTTGCTTAATTGGACCGCATCATTGCTCGGATGGAAGTCTGCAATAATATCATTGCCTACAGTGCCAGAAAATACGAACGTATTGCTTCCTCCATTTCCGAAGAAAATCTGGTTCGGCGAACTACTGGTGAGCGTGTCGTTTCCACTCGTGCCATTGACGATGGCTTTTCCGCCAATGAGCCCGTTCCCGTTGAGATCCTGCAGGAAACTGGTCTCGATCGATTCGAGTGCGGGGTTACTTCCCGACACTGGCGTAACAGCGTTTGAAATGTAGTTGCCGTTGCTGTCGGTGTTCCAGACCGTGTACTTATCCGACACCATGTACTTTCCAGGCTACCTCATAGCCGGTTGCCGTCTGCTCCGTGCCGATCGGCGTCCAGCCGCCAAACTGGCCCGCCACAAAATCCGCGCCACCATATTTCAGCGAGGGGCCAGTCCCGGTGCTGATGCTATCAAGGTAAAAATTGGTCCCGACTTCGACCAGACTGGTCGAACCGACCGACTCGATGACAGTGTCAGTAGTGGTGTTGCGTCGGCTGCGGGACACCGATTACCCCATCGCCATTCAGGTCCTGATGGAAACTGGTCTCAATCGATTCGCAGTGCAGTGTTAGCTTCCCGACAGCGTGCGCAATACGTTTGAAATGAAGTTGCCGTTGCTGTCGGTGTTCCAGACCGTGTACTGGTCCGGCACCAGTAACTTTCCAGGCCACCTCATAGCCGGTTGCCGTTTGCTCCGTGCCGATCGGCGTCCAGCCAGCCAAACTGGCCCGCCACAAAATCCGCGCCGCCATATTTCAGCGAGGGGCCGGTCCCGGTGCTGATGCTATCAAGGTAAAAATTGGTTGCCAACCTCGGCCAGGCTGGTCGAACCGACCGACTCGATGACAGTGGTAGGACCAGTGCTCGCGTGAGGGACACCGATCGTCCCATCGCCATTCAGGTCTTGATGGAAACTGGTCTCAATCGATTCGCAGTGTAGTGCTACTTCCCGACACGTGCGCAGTCGTTGAAATGAAGTTGCCGTTGCTGTCGGTGTTCCAGACCGTGTACTGATCCGGCACCGTGTACTTTCCAGGCCACCTCATAGCCGGTTGCCGTTTGCTCGGTGCCGATCGGCGTCCAGCCGCCAAACTGACCCGCCACAAAATCCGCGCCACCATATTTCAGCGAGGGCGACCCGTGCTGATGTTATCAAGTGTAAGCGCGGAGCCAGACCCAGTGCTGATGTTATCAAGGAAAAAATTGGTCCCAACCTCGACCAGACTGGTCGAGCCAAGCGACTCGATCACGGAGGCACTCGGGTTGACTGGCACCACCAATACGCTCGAGACCGCACTGGTATTGCCGGCCACGTCGGTGGCTGTCGCCGTCAGATTGTGGGTGCCGGCTCAGCCCCGTCGGTGGTATAGCTCCAGGCGCCGGTGCCACGGCGGTGGCGCTGCCGAGCAGCGTGGCACCGTCGTAGACCTTCACGATGCGTTGGCTTCCGCCGTGCCGGTCAAGCGCTATTTGATTCGTGTTTACCGTCACATCGCTCGTGATCGAGGGTGCCGTTGGCGCCACCGTATCAACGGTTACGCTCAACGCCGCTGAGGCCACGCCGGTATTGCCGGCCGCATCGGTGGCGGTGGCGGTGAGGCTGTGGGCGCCGTCGGCGAGTGCTGCGGTCGTATAGCTCCAGGCGCCGGTGCCATCGGCAGTGACGCTGTTGAGCAGCGTGGCGCCGTCGTAGACCTTGACGACGCTGTTGGCTTCCGCCGTGCCGGTCAAGGTCAGCGTGTTGTCATTGGTGATGTGGTCGCCGACCACGCCGCTGTCGGTGGAGAATGTGGCAATGGTGGGCGCAACCGGTGCCGTGGTGTCGATGGTGACGGCGAGCGCGCTTGAGGCCACGCCGGTATTGCCGGCCGCATCGGTGGCGGTGGCGGTGAGGCTGTGGGCGCCATTGCTCAGCGCCGTCGTGGTGTAGCTCCAGGCGCCGGTGCCATCGGCGGTGACGCTGTTGAGCAGCGTGGCGCCGTCGTAGACCTTGACGACGCTGTTGGCTTCCGCCGTGCCGGTCAAGGTCAGCGTGTTGTCATTGGTGATGTGGTCGCCGACCACACCGCTGTCGGTGGAGAATGTGGCAATGGTCGGGGCAACCGGTGCCGTGGTGTCGATGGTGACGCCGAGCGCGCCGAGGCCACGCCGGTATTGCCGGCCGCATCGGTGGCGGTGGCGGTGAGGCTGTGGGCGCCATTGGCTCAGCGCCGTCGTGGTATAGCTCCAGGCGCCGGTGCCATCGGCGGTGACGCTGTTGAGCAGCGTGGCGCCGTCGTAGACCTTGACGACGCTGTTGGCTTCCGCCGTGCCGGTCAAGGTCAGCGTGTTGTCATTGGTGATGTGGTCGCCGACCACACCGCTGTCGGTGGAGAATGTGGCAATGGTCGGGGCAACCGGTGCCGTGGTGTCGATGGTGACGCTCAAGCGCGCCGAGGCCACGCCGGTATTGCCGGCCGCATCGGTGGCGGTGGCGGTGAGGCTGTGGGCGCCATTGCTCAGCGCCGTCGTGGTGTAGCTCCAGGCGCCGGTGCCATCGGCGGTGACGCTGTTGAGCAGCGTGGCGCCGTCGTAGACCTTGACGACGCTGTTGGCTTCCGCCGTGCCGGTCAAGGTCAGCGTGTTGTCATTGGTGATGTGGTCGCCGACCACACCGCTGTCGGTGGAGAATGAGGCAATGGTGGGCGCAACCGGCGCCACCGTATCGACGGTCACGCTATTGCCCGAAGCCGCACTGGTATTTCCGGCCACGTCAGTGGCTGTCGCCGTCAGATTGTGGGTGCCATTGCGTCAGCGCCGTCGTGGTGTAGCTCCAGGCCCCGGTGCCATCGGCGGTGACGCTGTTGAGCAGCGTGGCGCCGTCATAGACCTTGACGACGCTGTTGGCTTCCGCCGTGCCTGTAAGCGCTATTTGATTCGTGTTTACAGTCACATCGCTCGAGATCGAGGGTGCCGTTGGCGCCACCGTATCGACGGTTACGCTCAACGCCGCCGAGGCCACGCCGGTATTGCCGGCCGCATCGGTGGCGGTGGCAGTGAGGCTGTGGGCGCCGTCGGCGAGTGCTACGGTCGTATAGCTCCAGGCGCCGGTGCCATCGGCAGTGACGCTGTTGAGCAGCGTGGCGCCGTCGTAGACCTTGACGACGCTGTTGGCTTCCGCCGTGCCGGTCAAGGTCAGCGTGTTGTCATTGGTGATGTGGTCGCCGACCGTGCCGCTGTCGGTGGAGAATGTGGCA
The DNA here is from genome assembly GCA_963810125.1 of uncultured Alphaproteobacteria bacterium. Classification (GTDB taxonomy): domain Bacteria; phylum Pseudomonadota; class Alphaproteobacteria; order Rhizobiales; family Xanthobacteraceae; genus Pseudolabrys. The sequence continues at coordinate 291,727 of CAWEMK010000006.1, read as the reverse complement.
ATGGTGGGCGCAACCGGTGCCGTGGTGTCGATGGTGACGGCGAGCGCGCTTGAGGCCACGCCGGTATTGCCGGCCGCATCGGTGGCGGTGGCGGTGAGGCTGTGGGCGCCATTGCTCAGCGCCGTCGTGGTGTAGCTCCAGGCGCCGGTGCCATCGGCGGTGACGCTGTTGAGCAGCGTGGCGCCGTCGTAGACCTTGACGACGCTGTTGGCTTCCGCCGTGCCGGTCAAGGTCAGCGTGTTGTCATTGGTGATGTGGTCGCCGACCACACCGCTGTCGGTGGAGAATGTGGCAATGGTGGGCGCAACCGGTGCCGTGGTGTCGATGGTGACGGCGAGCGCGCTTGAGGCCACGCCGGTATTGCCGGCCGCATCGGTGGCGGTGGCGGTGAGGCTGTGGGCGCCATCGGTGAGTGCTACGGTCGTATAGCTCCAGGCGCCGGTGCCATCGGCGGTGACGCTGTTGAGCAGCGTGGCGCCGTCGTAGACCTTGACGACGCTGTTGGCTTCCGCCGTGCCGGTCAAGGTCAGCGTGTTGTCATTGGTGATGTGGTCGCCGACCACACCGCTGTCGGTGGAGAATGTGGCAATGGTGGGCGCAACCGGTGCCGTGGTGTCGATGGTGACGGCGAGCGCGCTTGAGGCCACGCCGGTATTGCCGGCCGCATCGGTGGCGGTGGCGGTGAGGCTGTGGGCGCCATTGCTCAGCGCCGTCGTGGTGTAGCTCCAGGCGCCGGTGCCATCGGCGGTGACGCTGTTGAGCAGCGTGGCGCCGTCGTAGACCTTGACGACGCTGTTGGCTTCCGCCGTGCCGGTCAAGGTCAGCGTGTTGTCATTGGTGATGTGGTCGCCGACCACACCGCTGTCGGTGGAGAATGTGGCAATGGTGGGCGCAACCGGTGCCGACGGTATCGACGGTCACGTTCAGGGCCGCGGACGCGCCGCTGGTCACACCTGAAACCGTATCGGTCGCGGTGAAGCTGTGGGCTCCGTTGCCCAGCGTGCCGCTCGTAAAGGTCCAGGCGCCGCTGGCATTGGCCGTCGCCGTGCCCAGCAAGGTCGCACCGTCGTAAACATTCACAGTGCTGCTGGCCACAGCCGTTCCCGTGAGTGTCAGTGTGCTGGCATTGGTGATGCCGTCACCCGCAACACCGGTGTCGGGCGAGACCGAACTGATTGTTGGGGCCGCTGGCGCACCACTGGAAACACGATTCCAGCCGATGACGTCCAGAGCCGTGAGATCTGCGGCAGAAAACGGCGAAACAACACCGGGCGAGCCATACGCATTGCCGGCATCGGCCGTATTGCCTGCCCAATCGCCGAAATCACCCCCCGGATTGGTATTGAAACTGTTGAGGTTCGTCTGTCCGTTATTGACAGAAAAGTACCCGGGCGTTGTGCCTGAAAACGTACGAACGCCGGGCGCGGAATAGTGAAACAGGTCCAAGGGATTGTACGTTGCGCTCAGGCCGTCAGTGGTTTCGCGACCGAGCACTTCGGAAATCTCGTGCAAGACCGTGCCGTAGAAGTCGTAGGTCCCGGCGGAGACGCCGTCGGCGTTGTTGTAATCCCACGCGGCTCCGCTGCTAAACCCGATCCAACCATCGGGAATGGTACCGGCCCAAAGTCCGAGCGCTTTAGCCTCGGCCGATGCCACGTAGAATGTGCCACCGTTGGTGGGATCGATTGTGGGCAGCGTTGCATTCGCCGACAAATCGTCGGCGGTTTTCGCATCAGCGACCAGCGCGTTCTTGACCTGCGAATAGTTGAACGAGCCGACGTAGTACATGCTCTGGCCGAGCGCACCACCGCCCATCGTCTGTCCGTTGACCTCACCGTAGCCAACAGAGATGGTGATGGTAATCGGATCCGAGAATTGACTTTGCAGGTACGAGACAGCCGCAGCGACATCTGCCTTGAATGCAGCCGGCGCGCTGTTCACGCTCGCATCGTAATTGACATTGATGATAAGCCCGGCGCTGGCTGACCCGCCGGCCGTCGTGGTTGATGTACCCGTGCTCGTTCCCGTCGTTGTGGTCGTGGAACCGGCATCGTCTCCCACCAGTGTCCACACCATGTCGCCGTCGGTTGTCGTGGTCGTCGACGGGGCCGAGGCAGTGGTCTGGGGCGCCGTGGCAGGATCGTTGGTTACCGCGTCGTGATCCGACGGCACCGGAGCAGGGACATCGCCAGATGAACCTGGCGCGGTATCGTGATGAAAAGACACATCCCTTCCGACCGGGCTGATACCCACGTCGGCGGCGTTACTGCCGGCACTATGATTGTCGTGCGCACCAAAGCTCGGCGCTGAGGCATCAAGATTATCGTGGCCGTCCGAATTGCTATTGCTATCGAACCCGTGGCTGCTCTTGCCGTGATCATCGCTCGCCGTATCAACTGACAGCGAGACCAAATCGGCATCCGCACCAGGCGAGGCACTATTGTCTGTCGATATTACGTTAGCGATCGAGGCGTGATCTTTTGGGGAGTGATCGTCAGTTACGGCAGTCAGGGTGAAATTGTCGGACGGAAGGTCGAACGACAATTCTGAGTGACCGGCATTGAGTGGGTCCGTGATGAGGTCCACATTTGCGATGCTCGGCGCGACAGGTCCGCCGGAAACGTCCGGCATGACATTGTCGATCGCGGTGCTTCCTGCAATAGCAGCTGCGTCATTCGTTCCTACGATTTTCCGCATTTTCCCACACTCGTCTTCTGACTACTTGGCCCGTAAAGGCCCTGCTCTCCTCCTTTTTAGATTTGGCGATGTAAAATCGCGTTAGTTAAATGCGTGCGATTTAATCAAAACGATTGAGCATCGAATTTACTTTAATGCAGGGTTTGTTTTGTGCCTGATTGGATCTACTCAAGCCGATTTTTACTTTTGGTTAGGCGTCGTTTCGGCCGGCGACTTGTTTTCACTGCGCAAATTGACGGCTCGCGAGGCCCCCACCGCAAGCTTCAGGCGTGAGCGCATTTTTCATCGCTACAGACTGCGCCAAACCCAGTTATTGAGATGTTGTTAAGCTTCCACAAGTTGTAACCGTATTGGAGTAATAAAAAAAACACTGCTCGCGCATACGTTTGGGCGGAATTCAAAGGACGCGCGCGACAGAATGGCAAAATTTGGTGGGTATCCGCGCTTGGATGGCTTCATCGCCAAATCCGAGCTCACAACAGCGTTGGAGACGTGCCGCAACGCTTTCATATCGATCGCCGTGTTCAGCGGGATGAGCAATGTTCTCATGCTCACCGGTGCGGTCTTCATGCTGGAAGTTTACGACCGCGTCTTGCCGAGCCGCAGCGTTCCGACTCTTATTGCTTTGATTCTCCTCGCGACGTTCATGTACGGCGCATTGGGCATCCTCGATCTCATCCGAAGCCGAATCCTGATACGAATCGGCTCACACCTCGACGAAACCATCAGTGCACGCGTGTACAACGGCCTTGTGCAATTGCCACTAAAGGCAGGAAATCGGGGTGAAGGCCTCCAGGCGCTCCGGGATCTCGACAGTCTGCGCGCGTTTCTCTCTGGCAGCGGACTTGTGGCACTCTTCGATTTGCCGTGGATTCCGCTCTACCTCATCATCTGTTTTGCGTTTCATTTCCTCATCGGCCTGACCGCCCTCATCGGCGCAGTAATTTTGGGCGTATTGACCGCATTGACCGAGGTCTATACGCGCGATCCGGGAAAACTGTTGGCCGGACTTGCGGTATCGCGAAGCGTGCTTGCCGACACCAGCCGAAGGAACGCCGAAGCCCTGGTCGCAATGGGCATGGCAAAGCGGTTGGCCGCACGCTGGAAAGAAATCAACAGAAAATATCTCGCCGTTCAGCGTGAGACGAGTGACATCGCAAGCGGATTTTCTTCAACATCCAAAGTGCTGCGGATGTTACTGCAATCGGCGGTCCTGGGTGTCGGCGCATATCTCGTCATCAATCAGGAGGCGACCGCCGGTATTATCATTGCGAGTTCGATCTTGAGTGCCCGGGCGCTCGCACCGGTCGACCTCGCCATCGCAAACTGGAAGGGTTTTGTCGCGGCGCGGCAGAGCTGGCACAGACTAAATCAGCTTCTCGTACTCTTTCCCGAACAAGAAACGCCGATGTTGCTGGAGCAACCATACAAAAATATCGCTGTGCAAAATGCCAGCGTGGTTCCACCCGGCGATCAACGGCTCGTCGTCAATGATGTGAATTTCACGCTCGAAGCCGGAACTGGATTAGGCGTCATTGGGCCGAGCGGATCTGGCAAGTCGTCGCTGGCCAGAGCGCTGGTCGGCGTCTGGCAGCCGGCACGTGGAAAAATCCGCCTGGATGGGGCGACCTATGATCAGTGGGCGCCGGAAATCCTTGGTCAGCAGATCGGCTACCTGCCTCAGGACGTTGAGCTTATTGGAGGCACGATTGCCGAAAACATCTCCCGTTTCGATGATAACGCAAAGGCGCAGGACGTGATTGCCGCAGCGCGTGCCGCGGGCGTTCATGAACTTATTGTCAGTTTTCCGCAAGGCTACGAAACAGCAATTGGCGAACAGGGCATGTTGCTCTCCGGCGGCCAGGCACAGCGAATTGCGTTAGCCCGCGCTCTTTATCGCGACCCATTTCTGGTCGTGCTTGATGAGCCCAACTCAAATCTTGATGCCGAAGGCGACGACGCCCTGACCCGCGCGATCCTCGACGTTCGCGCACGCAATGGCATTGTCATTGTCATCGCGCATCGACCCAGCGCGATCGCCGGTGTCGACCTTCTGCTCGTCATGAACAATGGCAAACAAGCTGCATTTGGCACGAAGGAAGAAACCTTGGCAAAGCTTCAGCGTCCGCATCCCTCACCGCTCAAGGTCGTTCCCGAACGTAAAAGTGCAACAGCATGAAACTGCTCGATCACCCGGATACGCGTGAAGCCATCAGGCGGTACACAATCGCCGGCGCCGCAGTCGTTATCTTCCTCACAGGCGGCGTCGGCGTATGGGCCGGCACGATGCATATCGCAGGTGCATTGATTGCGCCCGGCACGATTGTTGTCGATTCTAACGTCAAGAAAGTGCAGCACCCGACCGGCGGCGTCGTCGGGGAAGTTCGTGTGCACGACGGCGATCACGTTAAAGCTGGCGATCTCCTTGTGCGTCTTGATGATACGGTGGCACGCGCCAGTCTCGCAATTGTGACGAAGGGGCTAACCGAGTTTGAGGCCCGAAGGGCAAGGCTCGCCGCCGAACGCGACCGCGCCGATACCATCAAATTTCCCGATGGTCTCTTGCAGCGTGAACCCGACCCAGACGTAGCGCAAGTTCTTGCAGCGGAGCGCAAGCTTTTTGACCTGCGGCGGGCTGCACGCGCGGGGCAGAAAGCGCAGCTAAGGGAGCGCATTGAACAACTCGGCAAGGAAATCAACGGGTTTACTTCGCAACAGATCTCAAAGGAGAAGGAAGTCACGTTAATTCAGCACGAATTGGAAGGCGTTCACGAGCTTTTCCAGAAAAATCTCGTTCCCATGACCCGCGTTACCGCACTCGAGCGTGACGCGACCCGCCTCGACGGCGAACGCGGCCAGCTGGTCGCGTCAATCGCCCAGGCCAAAGGGAAAGTCGCAGAACTCAACCTGCAAATCATCCAGGTTGACGAAGATGCCTCCAGCGAAGTCGCCAAAGAGATGCGGGAAGTCGAAGGAAAAATTGGAGAATTTGTCGAGCGTAAGATCGCTGCCGCAGATCAGCTCAAACGCACTGACATTCGGGCGCCGCAGGCTGGCACGGTCTTCCAATCTACAGTTCACACGGTAGGCGGCGTAATTCCGCCGGGCGACCCCATGATGATCATTGTCCCCGATGCTGAAAATCTGGCTGTGGAAGCCCGGGTTAATCCCCAGGACATCGACAAGGTGCAAGTCACCCAACCTGCGGTTTTGCGCTTCTCCGCATTCGACACGCGCACAACGCCCGAAATATTCGGAAAAGTCACCCGTGTGTCAGCGGATACGACCTTGGATCAACGCACAGGGCAGAGCTACTATACAATCCGCATTGCGTTGGAACGTGATCAAATGGAGCGCCTCGGCAACGTGCGGCTCGTTCCCGGCATGCCTGTCGATGCCTTTGTTCAAACCGGTGAACGGACCGTCATTGCCTATCTGATGAAGCCGCTCTCCGATCAGATCGTGAAAGCCTTCCGAGAAAAGTGATTTTGACCGATCGCGCCGCTATTAGCGCTGCGATCGCTTTTCCGTGAGCAAGCCGGCTCCCCTAAGATTAATAGTTTATTGCGGCTTTCGTTGACCGCCTTTATCTCCTTCGACATACATGCATTTCACACAGGTCGAATGCATGCAGTCCATGGTCAATAGCAACAAGCGCCAAAACTTCATCGCACATTGGCCGATTAGCATCGTCGCGCTAGGAATTGTGCTGACGCTTCTTTGGATAGCCGTCATTGCCTGGCTGCCACTGCGGCTTTTGTTTTCCGCGTAGTTTTCCGAAAAAATTGTCCTTGGATGCTGGATGCGGTGCAGCCACGCTTTCGCGTGAGCATTTGCGCCGTGGCGTACGAACTTTCGATGCCGCGCATCGTCAGAAAAAAGAACAGCCTCGGCTTTGTGGCTTGGCCGAGGCTATCCCTCCAATAATTGGAATTCTGTCGACAGTGAGAACGTTATGAGTGAGGACTGAATTCAAGTCGAGTTACAAACTAAACTCATTCGTATTTACGTTAGCGGGAATGCTTAATCGCCGAGACGTGCTGCGCCGGTTTCATTGATGCAATTGCTGTCGTTGTTCGTCTCGCAGGCATCCGCCGAATCGCACAACTGCGGAGCGCGAAAGTTCCAATTACCTGCCACGTATTGGCCGCGCACATAAACGGCAGCGGACCCCCTCGCCGCCACCACAAATCTCTATGATATTTCATAGGCTTGGGCGACCACCGAACGCGGCGGAATGCCATTCGGCTGTTAAAATTAATACAAACTTCCGATACACAATTGACTAAAAGTCGAGTAATTATATGGCTGTGGCGGCTCGAACCAAGGCTAATCGGTACGACGGTACCTAAAAGTGCTGAGCATTTTTGGTAACCTGTAACCGTTGCGTCGCATCATGAATTATCACAAGCCAGATCTGAGCACGTCGAAGACCGTTGCGCTCGAGTCTCTCAAGTATCAAAAGCGCCGTCAGCCGCAGTGGAGCGTTTCCTACCACGCCATCGCTCCGATCGCGATGATCGTCGATGCATTCACGATCGTGCTGATGGGTGTGCTCGGCAACGTCGCTTATCAATACCTGTATTCCTATGACAGCATCGGCGGACGATCGGGCGACATTATCCAAGCCGCCGGACTTGCTGCAGTCGTTGCGGCGCTGTTCGTCAGCTTTGGAAAGATTCGGAATCTCTACGATCCCGCCGAGCTTTTAAATCTCAAGTCACAAATTCAAAGAGTTTCGTTCAAGTGGCTCGCTGTATTGCTTTTTTTAGCAGCGGCCGCTTTTGCGATGAAAGCTGGTGGAAATTTTTCCCGCGGCTCGACGATCTTGTTTGCCGGATTTGGCCTTGCAGCGTTGATCGGCGAACGTGTGCTTTGGCGTGTCGTTCTCGCAGACGGCTTGTCAGTTCGCCGTTTTTCCGGCCGCAGAGTTGTCTCTGATTGCCGAACGGGACGCAGTGAAGGGGTCGGGCATTCTTGAATCTCTCGATCGCCATGGACTGCAACCGACCCACCAGTTTATTTTGCCCGCAGATCCAGAAGATGTTCAGGAACGAAAGCGGGTTATCGCAAAAGTAATATCGGCGGTCCGCGGTTCAAAGATTGAAGAAATTATTGTCGGTGCCGATCCCGCACATTGGTCGCAGCTCAAAGAATTGTTCTCGGAACTTCGGGTGCTCCCAATCCCGGTAAATCTCGTACCGGTTGGTCCATCGTCAGATCTATTCCAGCTCCCGTCACATACCATCGGCGATACCGTCACCGTTGAACTGCAGCGTGGCCCACGCACGTTGTTTGATCGCGCCACCAAGCGGGTGCTTGATATGATTTTCTCGGCCGGTGCGTTGGCCTTGTTGATCCCGCTTTTCATAATGACCGCGATTGCAATCAAACTCGATTCCCCGGGGCCCGTAATATTCTGGCAGCGGCGCGCCGGTTTTAACGGCAGAAAATTTTACATCATGAAGTTTCGGACCATGTCGGTCCTCGAAGATGGCGAAACTGTCACGCAGGCCAAACGCAAGGACAGCCGTGTCACACGCGTGGGCTATTGGCTGCGCCGTACCAGCATCGATGAATTGCCACAGCTGTTCAACGTTCTGCGCGGGAATATGTCGATGATCGGCCCTCGCCCGCATGCGCTCGCACACGACACGGAATTTGGGCAGCTGGTGGCCAATTATGCGTACAGGCACCACGTCAAGCCGGGCATTACCGGATGGGCCCAGGTCAACGGCTTCCGCGGACGAACCTGCACGGTATCCGATATTGAAAAGCGGCTGGCGCTTGACCTCTGGTATATTGATAATTGGAGCCTTGCGCTCGACTTTAAGATCACCCTGATGACGGTCATAGAAATTGCCAAGGGCGAGAACGCGTACTAACCCCTTGATGTCGCCCCGCCATTTCTAGCCATTATTCGAGTTGCGGCCGCCGATCTATTGTGGCCAGCGGGCCACGCGGGCCGCTTTTTCACAAAAGAATATCCCCACCCTCATTGGCATCGGCTGCTTGTCCGGGTACTCTTGCGTGGAAGTCCGCTATTGGCGCGGCTGGGCGGGGGACATTATGCGTGGGGCTATTTTAGCTGTTTGCGCTGCAACATTCTTGTCAGGTTGCGGTTCCATGCCTTACGAACAACGAAACACGCTTATTGGGTTCGGCCTTGGCGCGGGTACCGGGGCCCTTGTCGCATCAGCGGTCGCTACGGGCGGAGGTTCTATTGCGGCTGGCGCCATAATTGGCGCCGCAACCGGTGCGACCATCGGGTCACTCATCAAACCGGATGCGTGCTACTTCTCGAACCGGCGCGGCGAGCTTTGGCAAATCCCATGCGGATTTAGGCCTGCCAGCGCGGTTGCCTGCTTCTACGGGCGAGGCCCCGGTTCGGTTGTAGAGATAGATTGCCGGTCTGGTGCGCCGAATCGGGTGGCCAGCCTTCAGTAAGGTCGGCGGACATCGACAGGCGGTAGCGAATATCCAGCCTGTTCGAGGGCGGCACGCCCCAAAACTCCGGACAGATAGCCGACTTGTGTCGCCGTTAAATTGACGACCACCCAGAGCCACACATGGCTTGGGTCTACGAGCGCGAGAAGACCGGCTTCGCCCAAGACGAAAGACATGATTAATAGCAAGGTGCGCGTCTTAAAGACCGATCCAGCCACCGCACCAGCTAAAAAATGGAATATCATCGCGTTCAGCCAATTCTTGGCCCCTGCCCCCACGAATCGCCCACGACGCTAGCTACAATTTGTAAAGAGCCCCTGAATCCCCGCAATGGCTGCCGAGGGGATTTCCCCCGGCCACTAGGATTTTGCAAATCAGTTAACGCCTGATAACTGACCTCGGCCAAGGCATCGCGGGAATTGGCCGATTAGGCCGCCGCCGTTGGGGCCGATCCCGTCGCGATAAACCGGTGCCCGCGTTCATCCAGCAAAACGCACGTTAAACGCCCCGAGGTGTAGGCGCCGGTATCAATATTGATTCGGTTTGCTAAGACTTCCGGCTCGCGCCTCGGGGTATGGCCGTGAACGACAACTTTGCCGAAATCCGTTTTGCTGCTGAGAAATTCGTCGCGGATCCATAACAGGTCTGCTTCGCTTTGAAGCTCCAATGAAATCCCGGGTCGAACACCGGCATGGCATAAAAAGTAGCGCTCCGAACACCAGTGAAGTCTTCAGCGACTTCAGAAACTCTGACTGTTTCGATGTTATTGCTTCACCCAATTGCTTGGCCATTCGTTCTAAATCGGCGCGCCTCATTTTAGATGTGACGGCGACGCCGAACGATTTCACCGTTTCCAGGCCACCCAGGTGCCACCAGTCCGGGCCAACAGCCGCTGGGTTGTCCAAGAACGCCTCGAGCAATGCCTCGTGATTGCCCTTGAGGGCGACATATCGACCCTCGAACGGGTTATTCGCTAGACGATCAAGAACGCCGCTGGAATTCGGACCGCGATCGACATAGTCGCCGAGAGTCACAATGACCGCTTCGCCTTCACGCGATTTGATATCGAGATTAATCAGTTCAATGAGTTGCTCGAGCAAATCCAGTCGACCGTGGATATCGCCGATCACGTACAATCGCGTCTCTGCAGTACTCATACTTTAGAAAACCGAATATCGAGGAAGTTTTGGAACCCACCTCTTAGCTACATTAATTAGTATAATCATTGTGAGTTTGTTCGTTGATCTCTAATTGTCAAATGGCCGTTTTTTGCCGTCACCAGCGAACTTTCCGCAGTGCAAAATCTGCAAACAAATCCCGCCCCTATCGTGATCGCTCCCGTCACCGGGCGCCAATCGCAGCATCCCTCGGCGATGGCGTTGGATTTTAAACCCCGAATGAGCCCGTATTCTCGGCAGCTTGCAGGCCCCTCCTCTGGCGTCATCGCCACATCATCACATCATCACGCGACATCTGCATCAACGACAAACCCCCGAGCGTTTTCGCTCGAGGGCTTTCCGGCCACAATAAACTTATTAGGCGATCTTGCTTCCGCTGCCTGCGCCAGCCGAGCAGAACCGCTCACGCGGCGAGGTCCAGTGCAGCAGCGCGCAAGCGCTTTCGGTCGCGTTCGCCGCGCGCTGCGGATTTAAGGATGCGTTCGGCCAGCGCGGTCTTCTGCATCTTGGCCTGCAATTCCGGCGAAAGGCAGGCCCAAGCGTCGTCAAGAGTCTCCCTCAAAAAAGCGACGGTCTCAGGATCAAAATACACAGCTTGTTCTCTTCCGATCATTAATCACCTCACGTGCTATTTCGATCGGCTCGGAATTTACTCGTGAACGTGACTACAATCTGGCGATCGGACGGCCATCATCTGACCTACCGCTTCGAGCGGTTCTAACCTACCGCCAATGGTTCACAATCGATTGAATGAAGCGTGATACCCGCTTTACACCCGAAAGCGGGCACGTGCGGTGCATTACCTTATGTCCGCCAAGTGCCAATTTCGGACATCAACGACGGACCTTCTCTGCTATCTGACTTTTGTACGTAATGCTTGGCGCAATTTTTCGGCCCAGGGCCGCGCATATCGTGCCGTTCGGGCCGGCAAGAACCAAACAGCGTCCGCAGATCTGGGATGCGTATTGCAGATGTTTTCTGATGCGTATCACGACATTTAAACGGTGTGCACAAAACAGAAAGACGGCCTCTCGATGGTCTCTCCGAAATTCGATCGGCTATATTAATCAAACCGCGAGAACAGCGGCCTTTCGCCTCTTGCACCAGCCAAGCAGACCTAACGCGCCGAGACCCGTAGCGAAGCTACCGTGTTGACTTATGCTACCGGGTGCGATTTCTCCAGTGCGTAGCCACCAACCAACTTATTGTGCATGATTAACTGCCGCGTGCTTGTCGACCGCGTAATTTACTTCTGCATCGTCTCGATCGAGCACTGCATGGTACAGGTCATCCCGAGCGATCTCTTTGAGCAAATCCACGACAAGCTCTGCCGTCGAAACACCCATAGCCGCGGCACGCTGACGTAGTTGCTTGAACAGCTCATCTGGGAGCGGAATTCTCGGCCACCGTTTAAGCCGAACCTTATTGGAAGATCGCCGAAGGCTGATTTTCAGCTGGGAACACCTGACGGACAGAGTGCCAACGGTCCATCCCATCCTGCTTGCAATTTCTGTGTTACTGAGCCCGTTTCCGACAAGCTCGCGGATCATTTGCGGATCTAATTTATTTTTTCGCATGGTGCATCAATCCGCTTCGATGGCCTTTTTGATCGCATCAAGCAGCATCTTTGCTGGAAATGGCTTGCGAAAAAACGCGATGCCGCCTGCAGCAATGACCTGGATTTCGATCGTCGCATCGTCGTGTCCGCTCATAAAAATCACGGGGAATTTGAAGCCGTCCGCCGCCAATTGACGCGCCAATTCCACCCCGGAAAGGTCGCCGAGTTCAATATCAACAAGTAGGCATTTCGCCGGGCATGTCGACGCACAGGCGAGAAAGGTCTCAGCTGAATCGAAAGTGAGTGCACCATATCCGTGTGCCGAAATAAGCGTCGCCATCGCAGCGCGCATTTCCGGATCGTCATCGACGACGGCGACAATCACTTGTGAATTTGCCATCAATTCCTCCAAAAAGGCGTGCGGCCACACGGCAGCTCACGGTCGAAATTGAGGTCGGAGCTGATCGGCCTACTGGCTATGAGAGTTTCGCCAAAGCGTCATCTCCAGCACGTGCTTGATAGACGCGACAGCCAGTTGGCGTCTTGTTATTATCTGCCAAAGTTATGGCAGCGTCGGCCAGTCGGGGTGGGAATACGATTGATAATGGACTTGGCTCTATAGGCAGGAAAGGCGCAGTCATGGCACGTGCTGATATCAAGCACCTCGGCACTCTTCCGAACGCATATGGAACGTTAACGCGGCTCGCATACGCGCACGCAAAAGAGAGCGGAATTGACACGCGGACTTTGCTCGATAAAGCAAATCTCACACTGCAGCAAATCAATAACACGAATCTTAAACTCAGAGTTCGCGATCAAATCAGATTTTTAGACCTTGTCGCCGGCGCGCTCCGGGATAACCTGTTTGGATTTCATCTTGCCCAGCCACTCGATCTTCGCGAGTTCGGCTTTCTCTATTATGTTGCGGCTTCTTCGAAGGAATTGGGTGAGGCCTTACAGAAACTCGCGCGCTACAGCACGATAGCCAATGAAGGCGTTTCAGTAAAATATGTTGATGGCAGAAATGTTGGACTGGCATTCCATTACACTGGGGTCGGTCGTCACCTTGATCAGCATCAGATTGAGTTTTTTATGGCAATGCTGGTCCGTCTCTGCCGGCAGCTAACAGGCATTCGGTTGGCGCCTGTCCGCGTCCGCTTCGCACATCATCGCAGCGGCCGAATCTCGGAATTGACTAAATTCTTCGGCGGCGACGTCGAATTTGGAGCACCCGTTGATGAATTGTCATTCGCACCAAGCGTAAAAGATATGGCGGTCGTTAGCGCGGACCACCACCTGAACAAACTGTTGCTAACATATTGCGAGGAAGCGCTTAGTCGGCGGCGAACCCGCCGCGGCGCGTTTCGCACCAGCGTTGAGAATGCCATTGTGCCGTTGCTACCGCATGGCATGGCGCACCTTGAGGCGATTGCACGTCAGCTCGGCGTCAGTCAACGCACGCTTGCGCGGCGGCTCGCTATGGAAAAACTGAATTTTTCCACTGTTTTAGAGAATCTGAAGATTGATCTCGCCCATCGCTATTTAGCCGAGAATGACTTGTCGATTTCGCAAATTGCATGGTTGCTCGGCTATCAGGAAGTCAGCTCTTTCACGCACGCTTTTAAACGTTGGTCGGGAAAGACCCCTCGACAGGTACGTTCTCGAAAAAATTCTTGAACAAGAAAACGGCCCGCTATAGTTGGACGTCATCACGCGCCGTTATTGCTCTGCCTTTCAGTAATAGTGTCCGCTAAGTGCCATAAGCGGGCATGCCGCGGGCCAAGAAGCGATGTCGGGGGTGTCTGACTTGGTTCCTTAGAGATTGATTATAATTTCAAACCTTCATGATTTTTCGGGCCTGCAAGTAATCCCTTTGACGCATCTGTGCTTGTCGTTGCATGCATTAACGCACTTTAGCCTGTCAGAAGTAGATTTATTTTGCTCGTTGCAGCGGGGGAAACACGAACTGAGATCCTTAGCGCATGCCACGCACATCTGAGTGGGTGGCGGCCGAGACGACGCGGTACTATCCGTTACTGGTCGCTCTTTACCTGCCGCAGGCTTGAGCTTGCTGCTCAAGGTGAACTGCTTGGCTAGCACTGTCACGCCACCGGCATCGACGACGGCAAGCGGCTTGAATTGTTTGAGTTCTTTATCCTCGACCAGTTTGTCCCAACGATTGTCGAGGATCAGCCAGCGCCTATCATACCGAACGGCGAGAATGGCATGATCGACGCGGACAGCGTAGTCATGGACGAGCACCATGCGCACGTCTTCGGAACGCACCCCGGCTTGCCGGAGGGCAACGTATTTAGCGAGGGCGTAATCCTCACAATCGCCGTGACCGGTCTCGAAAGCACCTTTTTTGTTAACGAAGGGCGCGGTCCACTGATCGGCAACGCCCCATTGGCTCCTGTCGGGTTCATAATCGATTAGGGCATTGATGATGGCGTTGATGAATGCAATCTTCGCAAGAGCGTCCTGACCTTCGACTTCCTTGACGATGTCTGCAAATTTCCGATTAGACGATGTGCAGGCGTCGAGGTCCGACTGGCATTTCGTTAATTTTGGCAACTCGGCCAAGATATCGACCTTGATTTTTTTCCATTTATCCTTGGTCACGCCCTCGGGCGCCGCAAATTCCGTCATGCCGAACGGGTGGTCCGTCGGATCATCGGAAGATCGCAATTCGATTGCGTTTGCCGCACAAGCGGAAATAAGGACCGCAAATAATGCTGGAAGCAGAACTTTACCCATGACTGCACCCATATTTTTGTATTAGCAGCGACCTACTGTGGTCTATGTTGATTTAATCAACGCGACAACCCTATCTTATTTGAAAAGGTTGACCAATCGCGACACGCAAAGATGATGTGAGGTCCGCTTTGGCTTGAAAACAGATTTGCAGTGCAAAACGGCATGTCCGCTTTTATCCCCAATAGCGGACATTCCGCGTCGCGAGCGATGAGCGTTGGTGACACGATCCGGACGGCAGTGTTATTTGGTGGTGGTTTGCCGATCCGGCTGTAGCTGGACGGGCCTTATCTGCTATCTGATTTTTGCGGATGCCTAGCGCGATTTTTCGGGCCAGGGCCGCGCATATAGTGCTGCTCGGGCCGGTAAGAATCGCGCAGCGTACGTCGGATTCGTTCCCAGATCTGGGATGCGTATTGCAGACTTATCTTGATGCGCATCATCACTGTATTCCTCGGTATCCAGGCTCTAATGGCTGGCCTATGTCTGGGCGATTAAAGCTTCGTAAGCGACCTTGCACGGGAGATGACGCAAACATTCATCGTAGTTTTTTTCCCTCCGCTACAAGGACAGGTAACGGCATCGCTCGCCAATCCGACTTGATATCGAACCCCTCCTTGCACAGGTGGTTGGCACAAAAACGGTGTCCACTCCGGCTTAGGACCAACTCATCGCCACATTCAGCGCAGATGGCTCGTGGTCGCTGTCTTTGGTAGTGCTTTTCGGCTTCCATCATTTTACTTTCAAAAAAACGCCGGGTAACCGGCGAAGCATTGTTTGCGAACGGCAGCGCGAGATGCTCATCCCACGTCCCCATCAAATCCAAGGGCATCCGTGCGGGCGCTCTGTTTTGATTTGATCGTTAATTAAAATGATTGGACCGGCTCGGTCTTGTCATTTCCAGCCAAAGTTTTGGCAAAAGTTCTACGGCTAGAGCACACGAGCGTCCTGGCATTCTGCGTTAATTGCCGCACCGGGCGAAACACAACGTCCGCTTAGCGGACATTTTGAAATCCAATCAGCATACCCGCCCTATCCCCGAAGACAGATATTGATGGCTAGCTTGGGATTGTCCGCTAAGTGCAGCCGGCTCAATCCATTAATTTATTGGAGGCCGGAGAAGCACGGTGTAGTCGACAATGAACCGAAACTCCGGTTGAGTGTCGCGCACGTTATTCTGCTGCCAGACATTCGAGTATTGCGTCTTCAAGCGAAAGCCTTTCAGCGGCCCTTGCGTGGGGCGATACTGGATCCAGAGATCAAGCTCATCCCGATTGGGTATTCCCAAGTTCGTGCTTGGATCAATGGCGTCCCAGCCATGCGTGTACCACGCCCCCGCACTAAGTCCGGAAAGACCGGCCTTGCTGAATGCATAACCGAAATCGTATGCAACGCTGCCGCCAATGGCCTTTTCCCTGGCATTGTCGAACGATGCTTGCTGCATATCGGTGTAGTTTGGCTTTGTGCCGTACGGCGAGAAAATCTTTGAACCATCGCCAGTAATCGAGCCCGCGGCGAATAAAGTCCATCCGACATAATTCATTTGCACCTTCGCAGAGCCCTGATAGGTCTGGAAGGAATTTCCTGTTAGCAGGTCAGCTCCAACACTTCGTTGATCGATGACATTTGCACCGATGATCCAATTTGGAACGTCCTTCGGCTGCCGAAAATCATATTCCGCCTGCACAAAGCCGGTGTTGACGAAATCCTGAACGTAGTAGTCCATGAATGCGGTTGAAAGCCCCGGGACCGGACGGTACTTGACCATAAAGAACGGCGCGCCTCGGTTTTCGACATCACCGCTGGCCAGTGCATTTGACATCGATATGAAGTCATTTGAGTCTCGTTGCTTCACCGTCCAGAGATAGCCAAGCGCATAGTCATAATTTCGATCCTTGTCGGGAAGCGAGACCAGAGTGGCGCCTTCGAAGGTGTTCGGCACCATGCGATTGTCTTGCGGATTGATGAGAGGCGTATCGACCAGTTGGCGGCCGCCACGTATTTCCTGATCAACGATCTGCACGCGTCCATAGATCTGCCCAAGCATTCCGAGTGAATTTTGGCCCGGGGCTAACAGCTTTGTGCCGTCTTCATCGAGCGGACCGAAAAGCTTCTGGGACGTGTAGTAGGCTGCATGCACCCCGAACAGGTCGCCGATTAGGCCCGATCGAAATGCTATCCAGCCTCCGGCTGCCCAAGCCTGCGACTTCGATCCATCAAAATTGTCGCGTCCCAGATAATATGTGCGGGCCACGAACTGCATCAGAGAATCGCGAAAGAAAGCCGGTGTATCGCTGGGCCACCGCCAGTAGATTTCGTTCATATACGGTTGGGGAGGAAATTTCTTCAGGGTCCACGACAGGCGTTCCTGATCTGCTATTTCTTCATGCGATGGCGGCAGCAGTGATTGCGCATGCGATTGTGTTGTAGTGCCGAAGCATGCCACGCAAACTCCAATCCAAGCAGCAATAACGACCCGCGTTGTAAATTCTGCAACGCGTCGCCGGCGAGAAAACTTGAAGGTATAGCGCCCCGGAGGCTGCATTTCGCGCTCCCCAAGCTTTGAATGCTA
Organism: uncultured Alphaproteobacteria bacterium; assembly: GCA_963810125.1. Taxonomy (GTDB): domain Bacteria; phylum Pseudomonadota; class Alphaproteobacteria; order Rhizobiales; family Xanthobacteraceae; genus Pseudolabrys. Next base: position 274,521 of record CAWEMK010000006.1, on the reverse strand, counting down.
TCGTTTTGGTTTTTGCCCTTCAATACTGCAAAATGATACCTGCAACTTGGTGCGATGGGCATACAACCCGCGCAGCAAGTCGGAGGTAAAGATGTCAAGCAGACATGGAATATGGGACATTAGTAGTTCAATTCAGCGACTTGCCCACTGAGTCGCTCGGCTCAGCCGTTCAGCCGCGGTGCTCGATGACGTTAACCGTCACGGGCGCCAGACCTGAGAAACCCAATGCGCGGGCTGCCGCTGGCATCACGTCGATAATCCGACCAGATACAAATGGTCCGCGATCGTTTATTCGGACGACCACCGAGCGACCGTTGTGCAGATGGGTTATGCGTACGAGCGTTCCGAATGGAAGAGTTCTGTGAGCGGCAGTCATGCCACTCGCGCTGGCTATCTCGCCATTTGCTGTCCTACCTCCGGAATAAACCGAAGCAATTCCCGATTGGGCGCTGGCGACCGGCATAACGCCAGTGAAAACGAGTGAAAAGAAAATTGGGGCAACTAAGATGGTACGCAATCGCTTGACCATAGCGGCTTCCTTCTATTGGTGGAGAAGGCCGCTATGGGCGTGACAACCCAGACTATTTTCGATCGGCAATCAGGTTTTTATCGGGGGTCGTTGTGCTCGCACGCCAAATATTTGATATTTTTTGCCATGCAGAGAATTGGATCGGGCATGGACGTTGCAGCGGTGCCGCATCCGCTTTACCCCACATAGCGGACATCTGTCAGGCAATGGCAGGTCCGCTTCGGCGGCACACATTAGACGAAAGAACGATGCATATTTCAGGCGCTGCGTGATCCGCGTCACAGAATGACCTGGGCACACATGCTTAATGTCGTGACACGAACCGCCGAACATCCCCGTGTCCCCACGAGTCCTAAGATTCGGCTGTGCGTAGGAGGGGCCGCTGTTTCTGCCACAGGCAGCGGTCCCTCTTTTGAAATTGTTTTGCGACAGCACCCCGGCAGAGAAGAACGGTGGAGCTTTGGTACGCTACTAAGTCCCCACCCCACCGTTCCCCGCCACAAAGCTAACGCCGTGAGACATTAGCTATGGGAAGCCGGGTTGCCCCAGCCCCACGCTGAAAATCGTACAGGTCGGATGGCTAAGGTTGGGTTACTTTAGCGCCTGCACTAGCGCTAGCTAATGCAAATCAGGCGCGATGTCCGCCCTTGCCGCGAAAGCGGACATTTGAGAGAGGCTTAGACATGTCCGCTAAGTGCCAATGGCGAACAGCTTAGGAGGAGCTCCATTTCGGATGCCGCCCCGAGTTTGTGCACCAGCGCAAGCGCTGGAAGTCGAAGTGCCTCGCGTAGCGAAAGAAGTGCCCCAGCTGCACGAAGAAGCTGTCGGACACGTGCCGCAGCCGAAAGACTGTGATGTGCTTACGACCGCATTGCGGGCACCGGGTACGCACGCTGTATTTGGCGCCGGACTCTGTCGGCTCGAGCGAGGCGAGTAATAACCTCATGTTCGTCCTTGAATGAACAACTGTCATTAATCCATTCCTCAACTATGGCGAAGACAGGGCGCTACAGTGCGACACGGTTGAAGGACTTTTGGCGGATTGATGTGTGTCCGCCTTACCTCCGAAACAGGACGGCGGCGCGCATTTCCCGAAATGAGCCGTGCAAACAGAAAGACCGCCTAGCGGCGGTCTTTCCGAGATCCGACCAAGGTGTATTGATTGAATTTTACAGCGCCGACAGGCTATGTGGCATTAGCCCACGCGAGCAAGAAAAAGCCCGCCCGAAATTTTCGGGCGGGCTCCATTGTCACAATTTATATGGCGCTTAGACCATATGGATATGCGTCTGGTCGACGGCACCACCGTTTTCAAGGTGGGCAAGTGCGACTTGCGTACCACCCGCAACACTTCCATTTGAGTCGTAGAGCAGCATGTGAGTGCTGGTATTGAAGTGGAAGCGCTCGGTGCTGCCACCAAACGTGTCGTTTGCACTGCTGCCGAAAATGCCGCTTGCATCGGTGCCCGCAACAAGTCCGCCGCCGAAGGCGGAGGCCAGAACGTCGATTGAATCGCCCAAGACCGTGCTGAAGTCGAGGATGTGGTCGGCGCCCGCCTGATTAGCGATCGTGCCGCCATCCGTTGTCGCGTTGTACAGGAAATGGTTGGCGCCACCATTGCCAACGAGGATATCGCTGCCCCCGTTGCCGACGAGCGTATCGGCCGACGTCGTTCCGATGAGGATTTCATTCGCGCTGGTGCCATCGAGCTCGCTGTGGCCGGCCTGCAGGCGATCAATGGTGACATGAGCTGTGGAGGTGAGATTCGGTGTGCCGTTATCTTCCACTGTGTAATTAAACGAGCCACCGTCCAAATTGTCGTCGGTGAACGTCGTTGTCGTTGCGGCATGGCCAACGGCACCGCTGGTGGCCGCCCCAACGGACAAAACGTTCAGGGGCGCGCCAGGGATATCGATGTCATTCAACAGAAGCGCAAGATCCGGGATCCCAATCGCAGCGCCGCTGCCCGCTATGTTTGTGATCACCGCGTCGTCGTGGGCAGCGGGTGAAACAGTAATATCCAGACTCGCTGTGCTGGTATCGCCGTCGTGGTCACTCAATGTGTAAGTGAAATGGTCTATACCGACCCGACGTTGACGTTCGCGTGTAAAAGTAATTGCCGTTCTCTGCGAGAATGCAGCGTCCCAAACTGACCGGCAACCTGGAAGCTGTGCGGTAACTGACGGTCGCACCAAAACCGACGACCTGGGTGATCGTGCCGGGCCCGTCCGCACCGACATGGTCCGCGTTGCCATCAGTCGTGTTGGTATCACCACCGCTGATATCAATGCCGGTGATGACGTTACCCGTCGCAATGTGCCCGACGCCGGTGAGGGAACGACGGAATCGACGTCATTCACGGCGACCGGTATGTCGTCGTTCACGAGCACCTGGAAGTGGCCGAGGGCGGGGTCACCATCAGAGTCCGTAGCGGTGAAATCAAACGTCAGCATGATGTTGTTTTCGTTGCTGCCGGTCGCATGATCGAGCGCGTCTTGCAGAATGAAGCGGAAGGCACCCGTATTGTCGTCCGACAGGGAAACCTCAAATACGGTGCGCACCGTGGCGCCGTGCTGCGCGGTACCCGTCAGAACCGTGTGATCGGGTGAGAGCGTGAGCGTAATGGCATCGCCATGCGACGTCAGGGTGCCGCCTGTAATTCCAACGGTCGCATCCGTGAACTTTACGCTGCGGCCACCGGAATCTTGCACGAAGCCGAGTGCAGGATTGCCGCCGACATGGGTATCCGGGGCGGCGTCGAAATTGTCGGCACCCCAGTTAATGTTGAGCTGCCCCGTTGATGTTGCTTCGTTATTGTCGCCGTCAGTGTTCGGCACCACGATATCGCCGGGCTGGCTGTCGTGATTACCGCTTGGAAGCCCGTCTTCATCGACAACAACGGCCTGAATCAGGCTCACATTATCGATGAAGGCGCCGAATTCGTCCTGGTCTCCTTCGCCCTGGAAGGCGAGCGTGTCGCCCGGGCCCGTGCCGGTGACAAACAAAGTAATCTGCTGCCAGACGCCTTCCGGCTGGCCCGTAGAGTCGATCGTGTCGATGACGTTGCCGTTCCACAGCACATTGAGGCCATCGTCATTCCCAGCGCTGTGGCCAGGCCGAGGCGTGTACCAGAAGGTCAGTTCGTAATCGACACCGGCTTGGGTGCCGCTGATGACCTGCTGGATGGTGGCATCGGTGTGGAGCGGGTCAGGCGTTGCTGATGGCGGCTGGTGTGCGGGATTTCCCGTCCTGTCGCCATCGAGCTCAATGAGCGCAACGCCGTCTTCTGCCGCAATGCCACCCACTCCGCCCGTCTGAACTTCGAACGGAATATGGTCTGCACCGTAGGTCCAGCCAGGGAGCGATGAATAGATGTCCCAATCCGCTCCGACCAGGTTGGGGTGGCCTTCTTCGAAGCTGCCATTGACGATCAGATTTGATGGCGGCGTGATCGATGGACCGTCGTCGCGGAACTGGATGAGGTTCCCGATACCAGCCGACGCAGTCGACACATCGCCGTCACCATCGGTGACCGTGAACGTCACCTGCAGCGCGCTGTTTGTAATCGTCTGCGGTGAGCCAGCCTCGTTAGGGTCGAGCGGGTTTGGATGCTGGATTGCGGTGTATTCCGCAAGCGTCAGCGTGCCGGTACCGCTATCGATCGAGAAGGCAAGTGCAACCTGACCGGCCGCATTTGGGGCGTCAGTGCCGACATCGCCCTCACGGCCGACGATCAGATTGCCCTCGTGATAAAGATAGATGCTGCGGCCATCGGTAGCATTGAGCCCCGAATCGGTGCCGTTGACGACGTTAAGCCCGAACACGCTACTGGAAGAAGCGCTGGGACCATCGGTGCCGAACTCCGAGCCGGTCGTGAACAGTGCTGCGCCACTCTGCGCAATCTGGATCGGGATTCCCGGCAACGCCGCAAACAGCGCCAGCAAAACCGGCGTCGTCGCAACGTCGTTGGTGCCCGCGTCCTGGCCGGCCGTTTCATCGACCGTTAGCGTCACCCCCGAGTTGATCACAAGGCTCGCACTTGGTCCGTCGTCCTCGAATGTAATGGAGGATGTCCCCGAAGACGTGTCGGAGTCCGCGGCAGTGGCAAGTGTAACGGTTTGCGAGTCGGTCGCGGTGTCGCCGTCGCCGTCAGTCACCGTGTCCGTGAGTGTGACGCCGAGGCTGGCGCCGTTGAGCTCGCCATCGATGATCGCGAAATTCAGTAATACCGTTTCGTCGAAATGATCGGTGCCCGAGAGCGGATGTTCGAGGGGAAGATATTGCTCGACCTGAAGCACCGGATCGGCCGGGTCGCCGGTGAGCAAAATGCGAAGTGCGACGAAATCATCGCTGGGATCAACGGTGTCGTGCCCCATCACGCCGTCGATTTCAGTAGCGGAGACCTGGTGGAGGTAGATTGCGCGATGATCTTCTGTACTGCCGGCAACGGGCGAGCCACCGGTATCCGTGACGTGCAAGTTGGTCAGCACGCCGGTTTGCGGGCTCAGAACGGGATCCCCATTCGCGTCCGTCAGCGTCAGGCTGTAAACTTTATTCTCGTTCTCGAGACCGTCACTGCCGATGGTCTTGGTAACGGTGAAAAGGGCCGCAATCGACGTTCCCGATCCCGACACTGTCGTCGGGGTGGACGTGATACCGATGGCCAAAGTTGAATTGGCCGTCGTGATGTAGGATGGCGTCGTGACGACGGGCGGAACATTATTGTCGTCATTCGCCCCGTCATGGTTGCTGTCAGGGCCGCGATCGCTCTGGATCGACTCGTCAAGCACCAGTGTATCGAGCGTGACGAAACTGTCGGAGTTTTCCCCGTTTGTCGCCTGCGCCACATCGACGGCGATACCATCGTCTTGAATGGTTACCGATATCGGCGCGTCAGAGATCGCGCTCGCGGTGTCGCCATCGCCGTCAGTCAGCGAGTAGTTGACGAATATGCCGCCACTTTCGCCCTCACCCACGACGAACATTTGTGCCAGGTCATCGTACGCCAGTGGAGTATCGCCGGCATCATTGTGATGAATGGCCAGGTATTGCTCGACGGTCACGCTCCCGGTGGAGGGGTCGATGATGAACTGCAGTGCGAGCTGGTCGTCAGCATTGCCGATAATTCCATCGACGCCCGCAACCAGGCCGTTGATTTGGGTATTCGAGACCTGGACCAAATAAATCGTGTCGTCACCGTATACCGGCGTTGGGTTCCCAGTCGCCGTGAAATCGGTGATCGACAGGTTCGTCTGCACAAACGCGTCGCCGATCCCCGTTGGCGTGCCGTCAGAATCTCGGAGCACAAGGGTGTAGGCATGGCTGCCCTCGCCGTCGGCACCCGGACTGGCGCTGAAGAGGTCGGCTATGGTCGCGGCGTCAATTGTTGCCGAGCCGAATGCAATCGGGTTGTCCACGTGCGCGGTCGGTAGCGGGAACGTGGGGGCCGCATTTCCGGTGTCGTCGCCGGGCGGATTGCTTTGGATAGTGTCGCCAGGGTTGCTCGCGTCGTTACCAACGGATTCGTCAAGCGTAACTGCAGCCTGCGCGTGCTCGTACTGATTGTCTGCGACGCTCGGGACGTCATCGTCGACATTGATGGTCACATGACCGTCGATGGAGTCGCCGTCGAAGTCCGTCCCAGTGTAAGTGAACTGGATATGGAGGTTATCTTCCCAGGCCGTCTGGCCCTCGGTCACACCATCATTGGTGAAAGGATGCGCGAGCGGAGCACAGAGAATGAAACAATAAGAGCCGTCAGGCTGCACGATCAGCTTGAACACATCAAATGTGCCATCCTGACCGTTATCCGCCGTGCCGGTCAGCACGCCCCCGCCTGATGAATTATTTGACCACGCAATATCGATATGATGCTGCGTGCCCAAGCCGTTGCCGTCGACGTAGATCGCATTAAATTCACTGAGGGCGATCTGATCACCCTTGTCGTTTGTGACGATAATCTTGCTGGGGTCGAAAACGAGCGGATTGGTCGCGGTGTTTTCGCCATCGAAATGCGACGGGCCATCGGCGCCATAAAGGACGTCGAGCTGACCGAACAGATGCCTTCCGAAGCCGTCGTCGCCAGGACCGCCCTGGATCCCGCCGGGTTGGTTTTCGTCGTCGAGCGCTTGCGAAGATGTCCCGCTGCCGCCTTCGCCATCAAAATTGGGCTGCGGATAAAACGGCGTCGTCGCGATTGTAATCGGTGTGTCGTCAATGACCCCGATGTCGAATGTATTCGTCGGGAACACGACAGGATCTGGCGTCGCGTCATGCGCAACAACTGCGGTCGAGAGATCAATATTTAGTGTCTCTTCGAAGATGCCCTGCGGATGAGTGCCATCGTCATGACTGTGCGTCGGATGATCGATCTGATCGTTAAGCGTGAACGTGAACGCACCATTCGCACCGATGGTCAACGTGAAGATCAAACGGCCGTCGGAAGTTCTGCCATCGATCTCGGTATCGCTGACACGATCGTAATGAACCGCCAGACCGATTGAGGTGACAACGTTTCCATTACTATCATGGACGTCTGTTCCATTTGCCCCCACGTTGGTGAGGAACGAGATCGGCAGATTGCCGCCGCTCACAAGCCCGGCGAGCGTGCCGTTGAAAGTTTGCGTCGTGATTTGGCTGCCCGGGCCGGTAGCTGACGTGTCGTGGTCGTTGCCGGATAAGTCGCGAGTATCCTCATTGCCCTGCCCCGAATCCGAGGGCTGCACGATGACTTGCGCGTTAAGTGCTTCTTCCTCAACGATGCCAAGTACGTGGCCCGAGACGGTCGGCAGCAGATTTGTATTCGATTCTTCAATGAAAGCCGGCGCTTCGGTGCCGGTGAAAGTAATCCCCGGGAATGATCTTCAGGCGGCAGCAGCGGCAGCACCGGTCCAGTCAGCAGCGGATCGACCACCGCATCGAGGAAGTCGGCGCCCGAGGCTACGCCACCCGGTCCAGCGGCCGGCAGCACGGACTGATCTTCCGTAATCGGAAACTGCGAGGCAAACTGCACGCCGTCGAAAATCTGGTTCGGCCCCATCTCGAAGATCAGATTCGAAAGCACGGTCCCCGTTGAGTCGAAGAACGGCTCGATGATGTCCTGCGAACCGTCAGCGAAGATGACGTGCAGCGATTGGGTCTTGCTGTCGTGGAAGAGTGTGATTTGTTCGTTGGCGATGGCGGTGAAATCAATTTTCACCGTCCCTGTAAAACTCGCGTGAAAAATCTCTGTTTGGCCAGCCAGCGGCTTGGTCAGCTTGATGACCTGAACCGGCGCGGCGCCGGAATTGCCACTAGAACCAGCCTGCGCGACAACAATTGTACCGTTCATGACTACCTTCCCTGGCGCCCAATCATTGGGGCGCACTCCGGCCATTCAGATTTGATGAGAACGGTACTGGCTTTATTAGTAATTGGTCAAGGAATTGGGCAGGTAATTAAGGTTAAAAAAGCCCTTTATTTGCAATTGGTTAAGGTCAAAAGAGGGAGGTATATTTGTCACATTCGGAAGACAAAAGCTGTCATCCACAGCAGTACTAAAGTCGGTCTCGGTTGTGGTTTGGGGTACTTTACAACCGAATTGGCGCGGTGCAGTGGGATTCGGATGCTATTTGATCCGTTCTAGGCGACGCCGCGTCACTGTTGATCGTTTTTAGGCCGACTGTTGCACCCTTGCCCTTGTGCCCTCAGGGGCAATTACGTAAGAATCATCTAATCCTTTGGGGAAAGTCGTCATGAAAAGCTTGTGGAACCGGCGTGTGGGGCTTGCGTTGGGTGCCACCTTGCTGTCAGCCGCTCTATCCACGATGGCGCATGCCGCCGGCAGCTTTGACGCCCAGAAGATGTGGCTGTCCTGCGAAAATGGCCGCGAATACCCTATCCACCCACTTGCTGTGTCGCGGGAATATGACCTGGTCACCGGCTACCTGCTGACAACGGGCCATGGGCGCGGCGTACATCTGAGACTCATCCCTATGGGCAGCGGCTACCGCTATGCCGGCCCGGGGGTTTGGTTTGACGGATTGCGCGGCGAGGCGGTTCTCAATTGGGGTCGGCCGGACGCAGTGGCCTGCCACGTCATGCAAGAATGAGCCTCTGACCGCGCCGAACGGTGAAACTTTCGAGATCAGTCGAAATGCAAAGCGCGCCTTTTGGGCGCGTTTCTTTTTTGTGCGTGGCCAAGCTCCGCCGCCAGGCGGCCGTTCTTCGATCGCCCGGAAATTCCGAGCCGCCGTCGTGCGAACGTGATCGTAAGCGACACTACTCAAGACGATCATTGCGGCATCAAAACGAAAGCTTGTCCTGATTCGTCACGCATTAGGTGTTATTGTCCTGCCGCAAGGGACGAAGGAAACCGCCATGGTCTTTGTTCGACGCGCCGTAATTTTCGTGGCGCAAATTCTGGCGCTGCTATTCATAGTGGTTTCGACGATGGCCGGCGCGTTGGCCGGACAGGATTGGCTGTCGACCGCTCTTCCCTCGCTGGGCGGAGCCTTCGCGTCGCTGTCGGGCCCGAGAGGTATTTCAATCTTTGGAGCGGTGGCCGGATTCTTTGTATCGACAATATTGGTGGCGTTGTTTTTCCTGGCCGTCGAGATCGCCAACAACACCAGAAATCCGTTCAATAATTGAGGCGACTGCTCGAGATCCGGCACACTGGCAACGCGGCCGATCGGTGTTACTGCTACTGTACTCAAACGTCCGGAGTTACCGCGATGAAATGGGTTGCCCTGGCATCGAGCTGCTTTTTGCTTGCGTTGCCGGCGCTCGCGTCGGCGCAAACGCAAACGATAGAGCGTCAGGTCAAAGGCAAGCCTGACACCAACATCAACGCCGGAATATTCACGACCCTCCGTCGCGACTGCACGGCTGGACCATTGCCGGTGGTGCGTCTCGTAACGCCACCGGCGCACGGCAATGTGACAGTCAAGCAAGGCAGATTGCGCGCGACCAACCTGAAGCAATGCCTTGGCACCGATCTTCCGGCGTTCATTGCCATTTATCGGTCGGTACAGGACTTCACTGGGCAGGACCTTTTTACGCTGGAGGTGATTGGCGCCGGCGGTAAGTCGCAAATACAGCGCATCACGGTGACCGTCATGAAGCCCGCTGCCGGCCAGGGAATATAGCGAGACGAGGGCAAATTGGTCGTTGAACTACGCCTCTACAAATGCTCAATTATTGGCTCGTTACGGTATTCGCGAGCCGTCGACCGGAATATGGGGAGCAAGATCATGCGGATGTTACCAATTTCAGCCGGTATTGCGCTTCTTTGCACCGTAACATCGCCAGTGTTTGCGGCTGACATGGCAGTGAAAGCCTCGCCTGCCCCGAGGGTCGCCGCGGCCGAGGTTGTCTGTCTTCGTTGGGTCCAGCAGAACTATTCCTGGTATAACTACTGCGATCCCGTCCCCTACTATCCCCGCAGCACGCGTCACTGGTGGGGACTATAAGGGCCGGTCGCGGCTGAGACGTCGTGCGCGACGGCTAGCTTTTTTGCCATCAACCGCATCGCAATAAGTATCCTGCCTCTTGGCAGCGCACCACATGCTGTGATTGTCGCGCCCGTCCGCCTTCATCTTGCCTTCTCACAGCGTTTTGCTTTTCTACCGCGATCAAGCAATGCGTAGACATTGCGCTTCTGCCGACCCTTGGGTGGAGAACTATGCGCTGGGTCAGCCTTGTCCTTGTGTGCGTCTCGATCGCATTTTCGGGCAGTCGCACCGGACTTGCCGCAAGCGACGACGTGTCCGCGATTCCGGATTGGACGGTTCGCCCTAACTTCAGTCCGAAAGAAAAAAACCAAAAAGAAAGAACGCTCGACCGCTGCTCCGCCCAGCTGACAAATGCAGACAGGATTACGATCATCTACTCACTTGACCGCCACTATATGTGGACGTTCGAACTGTCCAACCCGTCGTGGAATTTTCCCAAAGGCTCCACATTTGAAGTCGCCTTTGGAAGCGGCAACCGAAGTTATTTTCGCCAGCGTGTCGCCGCGCTTGAGCCGCAACTGGTCCGCGTTCTGCTGCCCGACAGCGTGAACTCGTTTGAAGCATTCCGGAGACTACCCCGGCTCGAGCTGGTCGCAGGCGGGCTGACGTCCCAATTCGATTTGAATTATGGAAATCAGGTGCTCACCGCGCTGGTGAAATGCGTTCAGCGATATGGCACCACGGCAAAAAGTCGAGCCGCAGTCGCTGCATGGCTGAAATCACCGATCGGACCCGCGGCCGGGGCCAGCGCGGATCCGGAAATTCAGAAGGAAGCTTCAAGTCTCGCCGCAAATATTATTTCCGAGGCCGACATCAGCAAGGCCACCAATCTTAAGCCGGCTGAAATCCCGCCTGAAGCCGCTAGCGACGCAGCATGGAAAGTCGGCACGAATATATTTACCGTTTCAATTCTGTCGCAAGGCGACATACCGGAAATCGGCGACCTCACCGATCTCATCATCGGTGGTGATGCACAGAACTGCCGCGGCGACTTCTTTTCGGGAGCGATGCTCGACATCATCGAGACGGTGAACGTGGCTCGCGCGTACACAAATTGTCAAACGACGCAAACTTCGGCATCCATTTATTATTTTGTGGCTCCCCGCAAACAGGGCGGTGTTTATCTGCTGAAGACAATCGTCAGCGGCGTTGAAGTCACGCCGACCGGTGAGAAAAACTCAAAAGACCTCGACGGAAAAATTCGCGCCTCGTTCATGGCCGCGCTCGCGAAACTATGAATGCAAGTATCCGGCCTACTCAACGCAAAGCGGGATGGTGGGGGAGGTAGGACTCGAACCTACGAAGGCATAGCCAGCGGATTTACAGTCCGCCCCCTTTGCCGCTCGGGACACTCCCCCGAAGCCGTCGCACCGTATTGAACTCGAAAGACAATTCGGCTCCGCCCGCCGGCTGGTCGGGATGTGCCGGTTTTATGGGGAGCTACCCCCATTAAGTCAATGGAGGCTATTCCGCACGCGGTGGATCAGTTAAGGCACCCATAAATCCACGCCGCCCGGGTCTTCCCGGACCAAGCGGCGCAGCACGGACACAAGCAATGACGTCACGACAATCTCCCCGCCGACCCGGCTCCGGCGCGAAACCAGGCGCTACCCGCCAACAGGTCGAGCGGCGGGAACGTTTTGAGCGCGCGCGTCGTGAAAGCCTGCGACCAGACGCCGACGGCCCCGTCGTCATGTATGGCTGGCACACGGTGACCGCTGCTCTGAAAAACCCGGAACGGCATATTCGCAAGCTGCTCGTCACCGAGAATGCCGCGCGACGACTATCTGACGAAGGTATTTCGCCGCGTGTGGCGCCCGAGGTCGTGCGGCCATCCGCGATCGCCGAACGGCTATTGCCCGACGCTGTGCATCAAGGGCTTTACCTTGAGACCGATCCGCTACCCTCTCCTGCCATCGACGCATTGCCCGCCGAGGGCGTCGTGCTGGTGCTCGATCAGATTACCGACCCGCACAATGTCGGCGCAATTTTCCGCTCGGCCGCAGCTTTCCGCGCAACAGCGATCGTGACGACGCAACGTCACAGCCCCGAAGCGACCGGAGCGCTGGCCAAGGCCGCGTCGGGAGCGCTGGAGCATGTTCCTTTGATCAACGTGCAGAACCTGGCGCGCGCGCTTGCCGCGCTCAAGCAAAGCGGTTTTCTGGTGGTGGGACTCGACAGCACGGGTGACACCAACCTTCCAGATATCGCTTTGCGCGCACCGCTCGCTTTGGTTCTTGGCGCCGAAGGCAAGGGACTGCGACAATTGACGAAGACAACGTGCGATCACGTCGCGCGCATTGATCTTCCCGGAGACATCAAGAGCTTGAACGTGTCGAATGCAGCTGCGCTTGCACTCTATGTTGCGAGCAACCGATTAGACCGCGCGTAATATACCGCCGCGCTCAATATTCAGGTTGTTGCATCGGCTGCACTGGTGCGATGCCGTATTGGCTCGCGCGGCTGGGAGGTAATACCAAAGGGTATCCGGACGAGACCGTCCAACGCCGGAAGTAATTTTCCGCCTTGGCAGGCGGACGCGCCGGCATGTGTTCGAGGCGCCCGACCCTTGGCCGTTTGCCTGTCTTTGGAAAATAGTGGCGATTGGCCCATGGCGTGTACCAGTAAGACCGCCCAATCACGCCAGGCTGATCGTCGTAGATCACGATCGGTTCAATGCGCGCGCCGTATGCAGAATAGTAATTCGAGCCGGCGTCGCCACCCTTGGACAAATCGGCCGCAATCGCTGTTGTCACACCGGCGGTGCCGACAAACCCGGCAATAATTACGGGAACGAGATATCTGCGCATTGCAGCTCCAATCCGTAACGAATAGGCCTGCAGTTTATACGAAGACTTTAGTGCACCCCGCGTAATCGCCGGGTATTATTAATTGTGACGTGGCCTTTGTGAGGACCTTGCTCAATTGCGTCTTCATTTTCGCCACAAAATTCGACACCAATACAGTTAATCGCCATGCCTGGTCGCCAGCCCAACCCCACCCCTGACAAGCCGCTCCCGCAAAAGCGACAGAGCTTTCGCCGGCGTTACGATGATCTGGAAGTACGCCGCACTGAGCTGTCAGCGCGTTTGCATATGCTTGGCGAAACCGCGCAACGCCATCCGGGCTACAAACGCGCGCTCAAGCTCCTCAACGACATCTATCGCAAGGAAAAGCTCGCCCGGCGTCTGGCTGTCCTACACGCCGCCGCCTGGTTGATCGACATACTCGAAAAGCTCGCCAGTTCCCTGTGAGCAATGCGGCAGGTGCGGCATCAAAGCGCCTTTTCGCCGCCTCCGTTTTTTCCTTTGGAATCATAAATACATAAAAGTCTATTACGACTTTAGGCGTAAGACCTGAGGTGGACAGACGTGCCATAGTGCCGGGCGTATTTCTGGCTCGGGGTAGTCTTACGCGACTAGGAGGCAGGCTGCCCCCAACAAGAAATCAAAATAAATGAGAAAACGGGGACAACGCCCATGACAGCAATGACTGCGAACACATACCGCGAAGGCGGGATGACGTCCGAGGAACGGATGGTCATCTTTGCATCGTCGCTCGGCACGGTATTCGAGTGGTACGACTTTTATATTTACGGCACGCTCGCGCCCATTCTGGCGGCGACATTCTTCTCCGGCGTCAATCCGACGGCGGCCTTCATCTTCACCTTGCTCGCCTTCGCCGCCGGTTTCGCGGTGCGCCCGTTCGGCGCGCTGTTCTTCGGACGGCTCGGCGACATCATCGGCCGCAAATACACCTTCCTCATCACGATGACGCTGATGGGCGTCGGTACCTTCTTCATCGGTCTGCTGCCGTCCTACGCTTCGGCCGGCATCATCGCGCCGATCATCTTGATCGGCCTTCGTCTGGCGCAGGGTCTCGCGCTCGGCGGTGAATACGGCGGCGCGGCGATCTACGTCGCCGAACACGCTCCGAAGAACAAACGTGGCCTGTACACGTCGTGGATTCAGACCACGGCCACGCTCGGCCTGTTCATGGCCCTGCTGCTCGTGCTCGGCATCCGCACCACCCAGGGCGAACCGACCTTCGTCGCCTGGGGCTGGCGCATTCCGTTCCTGCTCTCGGCGATCCTGCTCGCAGTGTCGATCTGGATCCGGCTCAAGTTGCAGGAGTCGCCAGTGTTCGCCCGCATGAAAGAACTCGGCAAGGGCTCCAAGCGGCCTCTGTCGGAAGCTTTCGGCGAATGGGCCAACCTCAAGATTGCGATCCTGGCGTTGTTCGGCGCCACCGCCGGCGAAGCCGTGGTATGGTACGGCGGACAGTTCTATGCGCTGTTCTTCCTGACACTCACGTTGAAGGTTCCCGCGGTCACGGCGCAAATACTTATTGCGACCGGACTCCTGCTCGGCACGCCGTTCTTCATCGTGTTCGGCTGGCTCTCTGACAAGATCGGGCGCAAGCCAATCATCCTCGCGGGCTTCGCGCTCGCGGTGGTGACCTACTTCCCGATCTTCCAGGGACTCACCCACTTCGCCAATCCGAAGCTGGAAGCCGCACTTGCGGCGGCGCCAGTGACAGTCATCGCCGACCCGGCCGAATGCTCGTTCCAGTTCAATCCGGTCGGTATCGCCAAGTTCACGACCTCATGCGACATTGCAAAGTCGGCGCTGGTCGCACGTTCGGTGAACTATGAGAACGTGGCCGCTCCGGCGGGAACGAAGGCGAGCGTCAAGATCGGCGATCAGGTCATCCAGACCGGCACGCCGGACTTTGCCAAGCAACTCGGTGATGCGATCACCAAGCATGGCTATCCGCCAAGCGCGAACCCGGCGGACATCAACTACCCGATGACGATCCTTCTGCTGACCATCCTGGTGATCTACGTCACCATGGTGTACGCGCCGATCGCAGCCTGGTTGGTTGAGTTGTTCCCGACCCGCATCCGGTACAGCGGCCTGTCGCTGCCCTATCATATCGGCAACGGCTGGTTCGGCGGCTTCCTGCCGGCGACCGTTTTTGCGATCGTCGCGGCGACCGGAAACATCTACTCCGGGCTCTGGTATCCGATCGTTGTGGCAGCGATGAGCTTCGTCGTCGGGCTCATCTTCCTGCCTGAGACCAAGGATCGGGATATCACCCAAATGTAACGAGTGGCAGGGCGGCCGCGCACAGCCGCCCTCCATTGATCAATCCAGCCCCGCACCTCTGGTGCGGGGCTTTTTCGTGCCGACGGAGGCCCCTGGTGATGCCCAATGGACCCAGGGCCCGCGGGGGCGATCTGCGGCCGACCCGGGGCGGAATCCGCATTTTTGTGACGGCTGACACAGCCCGGGCCCCAGGGGGCCCCTATTGTGACAATCAACGAGGATCCAGGCGTACGGGGAGAAAAGTCATGGTCGGGATAGAATTCGTTGGTTGGGGCGTTTTGACGGTGGCTTTCACCGCCATCCAGTACGGCTGCCTGCTGATGTCGGCCGGCAAGGCCTAGTGGCAAAGATTTCTGCCGAAAAAGATTTGGCTGAGCCTTCTTATTCCGGGGATTTCCCCGGATTAGGTCGCAGCGCTCAGGACTTCGGGTATTTCGAAAAGGCCTATCCGCCCGGCATGATCGAGAACGCCCGGGATCCGGCCTCCGACTATCAGACGTCCGCTTCTCCACCCCCCGCGATCCCGAATAGCGCATCGCACACCGGTTTGACGGCCCGCGTCGAGAATTTCGCCCGCACGATCGGGGCTCAAATATTTGGGAAATGGTAGCTAACGGCCGCTAGTCTGGAATTCACTCCCCGCCGCTTCGGTGCTAAGCGACTCAAATTCCGACGGCTAGCCGGGTTAGCTCAGCGGTAGAGCAGCGGTTTTGTAAACCGTTGGTCGGGGGTTCAATTCCCTCACCCGGCACCGGAATCAGCCACGCACAAACCACAAACAATCTCGGCCCAGGGCCGCCCTCCGGGTGCCGAAAGGGACCTTGTTCGCCGGTTAAGGACTGTGGCACACTGTGGCGTTGGTAATACTTCGGAGATCTAGCATGCCTCAGGGCACCGTAAAGTGGTTCAATCCGACGAAGGGCTATGGCTTCATCCAGCCCCAAGAAGGCGGGAAGGATGTGTTTGTGCACATCTCGGCGGTCGAACGCGCCGGACTTAGCACGCTGAACGAGGGACAGACCGTTCAGTTCGAACTCGTCGAGAACCGCGGGAAGACGTCCGCGGAGAACCTCAAGGTTAAGTGACCTCGTAGCCCGAGGCTGCTTTCGGCCGTTCTGTCGGAATCTCGCGCCGCCGAGCCGAATGGGCCCGGCGGTTGGTGCGCGTCCGCGCATTCACGACAAAAGCCCGCGCCGGCGCGCTAGCGCGTCAGCTTCTCCAACTCGGGGAACGGGGCAAAAGCCGCATCCTTACAAAGCTCGCGCACGTCTCTTGGAATGTCGAAGAAGCGGTCGAGCTTGCCCGCCACATAGACCGCCGCGCCGTCTTTTGACCCCTGATATTTTCCGTCGGTATTGCGCGCGTTGTAGCGCACACATGCAACGTACCGATCGCCCGGGCCGATATATTTGAGCTGTGGCTGCGATACGGCCGCTCCGCGCACGTGCAAAGGATCGTTGAGATAGGTGCGCAGATAGGCCAGCAGGTCCTGCCTGTAGGCCTGCGGAAAGACATTTTCCGCATCCCATTTTGCCTTCAGCTCGGCACTGCTCGGACCCACCTCGGTGGCGCAGCCGCCTAGCGCAACCGTCGCCGCAGCGGCCACCAATAGTGCAATCCGTTTCATCCGCGCCGTCCGCATTCACTTGGTCCCCCGCTCCGGCGCAATCATAGCGATTGGCGCAGGATCGGCCAGATAGGCTGGCGCGCGGCATGGCAAACGTCTTCAAAATGTGACGCCCGCCTTCGCCATAAAGGTTCGACCCGGCAGCGGATAGGCGTTGTAGCGGCCGAAGGTTGCTGAACTCGCTACCGCGTAATCGAAGTACAGAACGTTGAACAGGTTCTGCACGGCGATCGACCAGAACAGGTTTTGCGCTTGGCCGCCGAGCCGCACATCCATCGTCGTGTGCTCGGGGATCAACGGCTGGAAGTTCGCTTGGTCGTTGTCCATGCGCCGCTCCCCAACGTAGCGGACCACGGCATCCAACACGACGTATTTTTTGTAGAGGTCGGTGGAGATCCCGATATTGCCCCACCAGCGCGACACCAACGGAACGTCGTTGCCGGCATAAATGCCTTCGCGGAATTTTGCGCGCGTATAGGAAAGTGCGCCCGTGAGCCGCACGGTGTCAGTGACATCCAACGAAGCAGCGCTCTCCACACCAAAGCGCCGGGTCGGGTCGAGATTGATATTGGCGCCGATCGGCGGAAACGGAATGAACAGGATCTCGTTATTGAGCTCCATATCATAGACGCTGGTTTGCCAGGCGAACCTGCCAAAACGTCCGCGCAGGCCGCCCTCGATGTCGCGCGACGTCTGGGTTTTCAAATTGAAGTCGACCGGAAACGCGTTGACGCCGATACGTTCATCGACATTCGGTGTGCGAAAGCTGCGCGCAACGCGGCCAAACACCGCGAGCATCGGCGAGAACCGGTGCTCGAAGCCGAAATGGAGCGCGTGGTTTGTTTCGGTTTTATCGAGCGGTGTTGCCTCGGCGTCAAAGGGCGGAAATGCACCTGGCGCCGACGTGTCGAACCGGTCACGGGCGGAGAGGCGCATCTGCTCGAGCCGCCCGCCCCACGAGACGTCGGTCGTCGGAAGGATGGAAAGTGTCTGCTGCGCATAGGCAGCCGCCGATTGCTGGCGAAGATTGTAAGTATGAAACGGCGGATCGGTCGGTGCGACGCTACGTTTGACCTCGAGTTCAGAATTGTAATAGTCGATGCCGGCGGTAATTTTGGTCGGCAATCCCGCGATCTGAGTGTCGATATTCGCGCGCGGCGTGATCGATCCTGTCGTGAGTTCGCGGATGTCGGAGGTGTCAAAACCGAACAGCGTCGAGAATGCTGTTTGGTCCTTCCGTCGCAGGTTTCCGTCAACGATCAACTCGACGCCTTGGCCGACTATGCGCGAGACGCCGAGCGTGACGCCCGCTCCCGTCTTGTCGGCAAACGCGGTCGGCGTCGTAGCACCGCGGCGATCAGTCGCGAGCTCGTTGATTCCGGCGGCCTGGTCGACCAGACGTGCGCCCGGCAGGCCGAGATGCTGTTCGTCGCCGACGATATTGAACCATGCGCTGCCTTCACTGCCCGTGTAGCGCAAGTCGCCAATCGCGTTGCGCTGTAGCAGCGCGCTATTGACGCGATAGCCATTGGAATCAACTCCGTTGGCAAACACCGACGCCGCGAAGGGACCGCTCGATACCGTGGCCGAACCATTGAGCTCGCGCTGATTGAACGAGCCTGCGCCGGTTTCGATACGTGCGGCCGGCGGCAATCCCGCGCCGGTCTTGGTAATGATGTTGATGACACCACCCACCGCACCGGCGCCGTAAAGCACGGCGCCGCTGTTGCCGCGCGTAATCTCGATGCGCTCGATGCTGTCCTTCGGGATCGTGCTCAGATCGACACCAAGGAGGTCGATATCATTCAAACGGCGGCCATTGAGCAGGAACAGTGTGTTAGACGACGCCGTTGCACCGAAGCCACGCAGGTCGACCGTCGTGGTCGCGCCGTTATTGCCGCCGGTTGTGCTCCAGGTCTGGACGCCGGCCTCGCGCGACAGGACGTCCTGGATCGTGGTCCCTGGCGAGCGGGCGATGTCTTCCGCCGTGATAACGCTGTTGGAAGCGCCGGTGATTCCCGTACCGGTTCGCGTTGCCCAAACATCGACGGTTGGAAGGATCTGCGTATTGCTCTGCGCGACGGCAGGCTGAGCAAGTAGCGGGGCAAGCACCAAAATTGTGCTCAATCGAGATATTTGGAGTCCCATGACACAATCGTTCCTTCGTTTGCGTTCGCGCATGCGAACGCATCGGGTGATGACCAGGCCCGATGCAAAGGACGCAGTGAGAAACCCAGGCAGCGACGCGCGGGGCTCACGTGCGGAATGTCGTGGGAGTTGTTGCCCTCACGGCCTTCGCACCGGCATTGCCGTCACCGCTGCGAAAGACCGCTCCGTATGGACGCCCCGTCCACCGGTTGGGTGACTGTGCTGGCAGGTCTCCTGGCTCGCGGGTCGTTGCCTTTGTGGTCCAGCCTTCCCAGTTTCCCAGTGGCTGTAGTGGACCTAAAGCTCGCCGCTCACAGTTGCGGGGGCAGCCACGGATTCCTTCAAATTCGAAAGCTCGAATTCGTCGTGTCCGTGTTCCCTCTTTCGTCCCCGATGTGACTCGGGGAACCAGCACGGTAAAATGTTCTCCCGAACGCCGAAGTGAGTCAAGCGGGCGACGGCAACATCTGCAGCAAAAGAAATATCGCAAGCCGAAAGCCGTCATCGACGGCAACGCGATTTCATGCCGGCCCGATGCTAACGGGCGGTCTCCTTCGTAATCCAGGCTTGGTAGTCCGGATCAACGTCGTCGACAGGCAACGTCATGATCGCCGGGGTGGTATAGCTGTGGCGTTCTTTCACGGCGTCCCGCACGGCTTCGGCAAGTGCGGCCCGGGTTTTGACGAACATAACCACCTCCTCGGCCCGCTCGATCTTGCCCTCCCACCAATAGTGCGAAATCATTCCCGGCAGGATATTCACGCAAGCGGCCAGCCTACGCTCGACGATGGCGCGCCCTGCCCGCTCCGCCTCGACAATCGATGGCCAAGTCGTATAGACGAGCACCGCGCGTTCCATCGTCAGGTCCCCTCATGAGCCGACCGGCCAACCGCTTCGAGCACATCGCCTTCGTCGCCAGCCAGACGCCCGAGGCGCGCGAGGCCTATTCACGGCTGGAAAAGCGTTACGGCAACTCCGACCCCGCCAAAGCGGACGTTATTGTTGCGCTCGGCGGCGACGGTTTGATGCTGCAAACCCTGCACAAGTTCATGAAATCCGGCAAGCCGATCTACGGGATGCATCGCGGCACCGTCGGCTTCCTGATGAATGAATTCGTCGAGGAGGGCCTGGTTGAACGACTGGCGGCCGCGCATTTCACCATCATCCATCCCCTGCTCATGCAAGCCCGCGACGCACAAGGGCGCATTCACGAACATCGCGCTATCAACGAGGTGTCACTGTTCCGGCAAAGCGCGCAGGCAGCGCACCTGCGCATTCTGATTGATGGACAGGAAAGGCTCGCTGAACTGGTTGCCGACGGAGTTATGGTGGCAACGCCGGCAGGCTCAACGGCCTATAATCTGTCCGCGCAGGGCGCGATCATTCCGATCAATGCACCGCTGCTTGCACTCACGCCGATCAGCCCATTCCGGCCCCGCCGCTGGCGCGGGGCATTGCTGCCCAACAAGGCCAAGGTCACCATTGAGGTGACGGAAGCCGACAAGCGACCGGTTGCCGCCGTGGCCGACCATGACGAAGTACGCTCTGTGCGAAACGTCGACATCCGAATGGACCACGAGATATCGATCAACATGCTGTTCGATCCGGGCCACAGTCTCGACGAGCGCATCCTTCGCGAGCAGTTTGGTTTTTAGGAGCAAGCGTGTCCAAAACGTTCGACTTTTCGGTGAACGGCAAGCCCGTCAGCGTCACGCTCGACAACGAAGAGACTCCGCTGCTCAACGTGCTGCGCAATGAACTCGGGCTGATGGGAACGCGCTTCGGCTGCGGGCTAGAGCAGTGCGGTTGCTGCATGGTGCTCGTCGACGGCGCGCCGGAAAAGTGCTGCACCAAACCGGTCTGGAGTGTCGCCGGTAAGCAAGTCATCACTGTCGAGGGCCTGGGTAATGCAGCAAAGCCGCATCCGCTGCAACAAGCCTTTATCGATCAACAGGCCGGCCAATGCGGCTACTGCCTTTCAGGCATTCTGATTTCGGCCAAAGCGCTGCTCGACAAAAATCCGAACCCCACGCGCGCGCAAATTGCGACGGCGCTCGATGAAAATATTTGCCGCTGCGGATCGCACAACCGCATTATCCGCGCTGTCGAAAAGGCGGCTGCGGCCATGCGTGCCGGAGGACGCCGATGAACGCTCCCCTGCCCGGCCCGCTCAATGACAATCCGCAACTCGACCGGTGGGTGGCCTTTCCGGTACCCGGCAAGGTGACTGTACTCACCGGCCGGGTCGAACTCGGCCAAGGCGTGCTCACCGCCATGGCGCAGATCGCCTCCGATGAACTCGATGTTGCAATCGCGCGCATCACGATACGCTCCGGGGACACCGAGAAAGCGCCCAACGAAGGATACACCGCTGGCAGCCAATCGATCCAATTTGGCGGTGTTGCCATGCGGCAAGCCTGTGCCGACGTGCGGGCGCTGTTCCTCGAACAGGCCGCCAAAGTGCTCGCCTGCAAGGCGGATGAATTGTCCATTCGCGACGGCAGCATCTACCGCGGCACCATATCAACCGGACAGGACTATTGGACGCTCGTCGGCGCGGTCGACCTCTCCGCCAAAGCGACCGGGAACGGAGCTCGCAAGCGCGTCACTGAGCTTAAAAATATCGGTGCGAGCAGCGCTCGCCTCGACCTTCCGGCCAAGATTTTTGGCGATGCGGTCTTCATCCACGACATGCAGCTCGATGGCATGGTGCACGCCCGCGTCGTGCGCCAGCCGAATCGCGGTGCAACGATCGGTTCGATCGATGAATCGGCCATTCGCCGCGCGGCCAAAGGCACGATCACATTCGTGCGCAACGGAAATTTTCTTGCGATCGTCGGCGACGATGAAACCACCGTCGAAGCCGCCGGCGTCGCGGCTCTCAATCATGTTGCCTGGCAGAATGTCGAAGCACCGACCCCGACCCAGCAGGAAGCCAACTGGCTTTTGCAACGGCCGGCGGTTGACCGTGTCTTCGGCGCGGAGCCGGCAGATCCCAAAGGTCGCGAGCGCTTTGAGCGAACCTATACGCGCGGCTATCTCGCCCATGCCTCGATCTCGCCCTCGTGCGGACTTGCGCTCTTTCAGAACGGCAAGCTGACGGTTTGGACCCATTGCCAGGGCGTTTATCCGCTGCGCGCGGCGTTGGCGAAAACGCTCAAGCTCGAGCCGTCCTCGATCATTGTCCATCACGTGCAGGGCTCCGGCTGCTATGGGCACAATGGCGCCGACGATGCGGCCGCCGACGCCGCCATCATCGCGATGCAGAAGCCGGGACAGCCGGTCCGCGTGCGCTGGCGGCGCGAGGAAGAATTCATCTACGAGCCGAAGACCCCGGCGATGATCGTGAAAGTCCGCGCGTTGGTCGACGACAATGGTAAACCGAGCGATTGGACGCAGGAAATCTGGAGCCCGACGCATAATTTGCGCCCAGGCGCCGGCGGCAATCTGCTCGGCGCACTTGCCCTGCCCGACCCCCCGCCCGAGCCACCTCCGAACGATGTGCCGGAAGCCAACGGCGGTGGCGCCACCCGCAATGGCGAGCCGCTCTATGCCATTCCGGCCAAACGCATTCTGCATCACCTTGTGACCGAGGCACCGGTGCGCACGTCCGCATTGCGCGGGCTCGGTGCCATGCCGAATGTATTTGCGCTCGAATGCTGCATCGACGAATTGGCAGAACGCGCCGGGCAAGACCCCGTTCAATATCGACTCTCGATTACAGCGGATGCACGCGCACGGGCCGTGATCGAGAAAGTGGCCGCCATGGCGCGCTGGAATGCGAAGGAGCCGGGCGGATCTGGCCGCGGCCGGGGCATTGCCTTCGCCCGCTACAAAAACCGGGCCGCCTACTCGGCGGTGATCGTTGACCTTTCAGTCGAGGAAGAAATCCGACCTGAACCACGTGTGGTGCGCAACCGATGCCGGACTTGTGGTCAATCCCGACGGCGCGATCAACCAGCTCGAAGGCGGCATCATTCAGTCGGCCAGCTGGGTTCTCAAGGAGCAAGTCCGTTTCGACAATGGCGTCGCGTCATTTGATTGGGAGACCTATCCGGTCCTGAAATTCAGCGAAGTGCCGGAAATCGAGATCGAGCTCATCAATACCAAAGATGAGATACCGCTTGGCGTCGGCGAGGTAACAGCCGGGCCAACGGCGGCGGCCATCGGCAATGCCGTGTCGCATGCGCTCGGCGCCCGTATCCGCGATTTGCCGCTGACACGGGACCGGATCATGGCCGCGCTGCTGAAAGACTAGCGCGCCGCCTTCCTAAACCATTCGTTAACGGGGCACCGTTAGTTTCATGGCCGCGGTACCGGGCTGCAGGCGCGCCCGAGGCCCGGGGCACCATGGTCCGTATCGATTTCAACCGGTTGCGCTTCCTCGTCATTGACGACAACACGCATATGCGCCGCATATTGCGTACGTTGCTGCACGGCTTTCGGCGCACGCGAAGTCTATGAAGCGGAAGACGGCGCGGCCGGCCTGGAAGCGTTTACGCACTACCTTCCTGACATCGTGATCACCGACTGGGCGATGCCGATCTTCGACGGCCTCGAGCTGATGCAGATGATCCGCCAGCCTGGCGCCAATGCCAATCCCTACGTGGCCATCATCATGCTCACCGGCCACTCCGAAAAGAAACGCGTGACCGCCGCGCGCGATGCCGGCGTGACCGAATTCCTGGCCAAGCCGATTTCGGCAAAGGGCCTCTACCAGCGCATCATCAACGTGGTCGCCAATCCACGCCCGTTCATCAAGACAAAGACCTATTTCGGTCCCGATCGCCGGCGCAACATCAATTCGAACTACATCGGCCCGGAACGGCGAAAAGGCGGCAAGGCGGACGTCATCAGACAGACACCCCTACTCGACAAAGCCCGCACTGTCGTCTGACAAAGGCACCTGGCCATGTCCCGCACCAAAGACACAGCAGCGATCGTCACTTACGGCGATCATGAAGTCATTGTGCCGGAAAACAAATTACGTGGCGCTGTGTCCAAAGATACATCAGAGGCAAGCGGCGAGGATCCGGTGGCTCGCGCCGAAAAGGCATTGGCAGAGCTATCTCCTGAATTCGCAAACTGGATGGATTCCGAGTGCGAGCGGCTCGATACGGCCCGCCGCAACCTGCTCAAAGATGGCCACTCCGCAGCCAACAAGGAGGCGCTGTTCCGCGCGTCGCATGACATCAAGGGTGAAGCTGCAACGTTTGGCTACCCCGCGGTGGCATCCGCGGCGAACAGCCTTTGCAGGCTCATCGAACACACACCCGCCGAATCACGCATTCCACTCAAGCTGATCGATCAGCACGTCGATGCCGTGCGGGCGATTTATCGGGAATACGCACGTTCGGACGCCAAAGAATTGGCTGCCACGCTGACAAGACGACTGCGCGACGTGACCGACGAGTTCCTGATGCGTGAAAATCACGACCGCCCAGAGGTCCTTGAGCAGCTCAAGGGTCCGTCGATCGTGCCCGAGTAGCGGAAAATCGCTGAAATTCGCTAGGCCGCAGCCAACTGCCGATCATCGAAATTGTGATCGGCAGCAATAATGTGAGCATCTGCGACCAGATCATCACAGAAGAGACGCGCTTCCTCGCGGGCAGCCTCTACCGCGAAACGGCGTAACAGCGCCAATAGTGAAGTGCTGTCCTCACCACGCTCATGCGCGCAGGCATCCAGTACGCGCTCCACAATGCGTCGCTTGAGGCGCGCCGCCCCGCCCTGCTCACCGACCAGAAGTCCGGCGCGGATCGCCGACAAGGCCTCGCGGAAAGCCGGATAAGCAACATCCGGCAGTCCAGCCTTGCGGTAGAGCGCGCGGAAGCCGGAAATGTTCTTGTCGTGGACGTAGCCGCTCACACGGTCAATCGGCACGCCAGACAATTCCGCAAGCGCTTCTTCAAACAAAACCACATTGCCGGACAACAATGCGCGCAAGATCATGCCTGCGGTGAGTTGGCCGCTATGGCGCAAATGCTGCAGGAGCGCGCCGACCTCCTCGTAAGGCGTGTCGGCTGCCAGCGCGACCGTCGCCTTTTCGCAGGCCTCTTTCGCCGCGTATTCGGCATGCTCCGGACCAAGCCATTGTCGCGCTGCGACGAAGCCGGCGAGCGTTTGCGACAGCTTGGACAGCAGTGCCTGGCGCATCGCCATCGGCAAGTCATCCCGCGCGAGCAGGTTCTCGCGAATTGACGCGAGATGGCCAAACCGATCAACCACACGGTCTACCGAGAATAGCGCGATGTCGGCATTGGAATTTTCCAGCAGCGTCAGACATGCTTCTGCCGATCCAACCTCGGCAATGGCGGCGGAAAGCGCGCGCGGCAGCGGCGAGCGGCCGGCAATTGCGGCCTGCACATCCTCGTCACCGTTGCCGATCAAGTCGACGAGATCATCTTCATCGAGCATCGGCGAATGCGCCAGCACAGGCAATGCGACATCTGCCTGATCGGATGCGAGCGCATGCACGACAATCCGCGGCGCTTTATCGGCCGACGCAAATGCATCGGAAAGCGCGCGCCGGACCAATGGTGAAGGATCGTCCAGCAGCATGATCATCGCGCCTTCTGCGGCTGCGAGGTCGTCAGGAGATAATTCCGAGTAAAGGTAGGCGCGCGCCAGCGCGGATGTGGCTTCGGCCCGCTCACCGGCGGGAGCCTGGCGCACCCAATGCAGGAACTGACGGACGATCATGGCGCAACCGACGCTACGAGACCGGCCCCACGGACGGCAGAAATCAACCTAATGGATGAGGCTTAACAAAGCGTTCACCATAGAAATTGATCGGCTGTTAAGCATGCTGGCTCGGAACACCAGCAAAATCAGGGCAATGTCAGACCTTGTCGCCGGATAATTTGCGCGTGTTGGGTCGCGGGTCAGTGAACAGATCAAACACCTGCGCGGTCTGGCTCGGTGGTGTTGGTGCACCGGCCGGGGTTGGTCCCCAGAGCGTGCTCACAGTTTGCGTCAAAGGCTGCCGCACGCGGTCGGTAAACATGGATTCGAATGATGCGCGCGCAACCGGCGGAGCTGGCATCTGTTCGCTGGCCTTCGCGAATGCTTGCGTCGTGCCCGCGGTGTCGGGAGTTTTGGCCAACGCCGGGCGCGGGATCGGTGCCGGTGGTCGCGGTATGTCGGCCGAGGCCAACCGCGCGACCTGTGCCTTCGGCACCGACTTGATCAATGGCGTCGATGCAACGGTCCTGGCGGGCGGCAGAGGCGGTGCAGCCGCAGGCAGGTCGGCACTCGCGACATTTGTCGTCCCGCCCAGCGGCGCAAAAGCAACCGCGCGGGCCGTATCGAAAAGTTTGGTCAGCTTGCCGTAGACCTCCCCCACGCTACGCGCGCGGCCGGAGTGATCGTAGAAGATATTGCGGTTTGCCGCAGCCGCGTTGGGGAACATGGCGGCGGCACTTGTCTGGGGCCGACCCGACGCCGCATTGATCAACTTGGCCGCCCCGTCTGCACCCAGAAAATGCGCAATATAGAGTTCGCCATTGCTCGGCGTGCGGCCAATATTCGAGCCGACCAGTGTCGCGTTGTTGCGTGTGAGCGCACCCGCAAGCATCGCGCTGGCTTGCGGATCGTTG
Source organism: uncultured Alphaproteobacteria bacterium (assembly GCA_963810125.1). Classification (GTDB taxonomy): domain Bacteria; phylum Pseudomonadota; class Alphaproteobacteria; order Rhizobiales; family Xanthobacteraceae; genus Pseudolabrys. Next base: position 248,017 of record CAWEMK010000006.1, on the reverse strand, counting down.
CGCAACCGCAGGATCGCCGCCCGCATGCCCGGATCCGAGACCTCGTAGTGCCCGTCAGATGACCGCGATATGGCGTCGGCATATTGACCCAGCCCCAACGCGGCCCCGTCCTGCTTCATGGTGCCAAGCCAGGTCTGATCGATAAATTGATAGAGGCCCTTCGCCGACGAGGTCGACGCCTGCGCCGACGGGTTCATGTTGGATTCGATCTGCGCCGTCGTGAGCAGATATTCGAAGCTGATACCGGTCGATTGCGACGCCTGGCGGATCGCCCCGGTGATTTGCGGTCCCCCGCCGGCAGTCGCCGGATGAATAGCCATCGTGTTGCGCCTTGCAAAGTTCTGGGCTTATGGGAATTAGACGCGGACGCAACGGCTCTCGCGGGCCTACCGACCATGGGGAATTATGGTAAACGAACCGTAAATGAGTTGCGCAAGGCCCTATTTTGGCAGGATTTTTCGGAGGTTAGCGATGGCTGAGGCGATCCAGCGGCACAAACGTGGCGGCCTGTATTTCGAGGATTTCGAGGTCGGCAAGACCTACGAGCACCGCTATACGCGCACCGTGACGCAAATGGACAACATGCTGTTCTCCAACATGACGCTCAATCCGCAACCGCTGCACATCGACCGGCATTTCTGCGAGACCGAGACCGAGTGGGGCCAGCCGCTGATGAATTCGCTGTTCACACTTGGGCTCATGATCGGCATCCAGGTGTCCGACATGACGGTCGGGACGACCATTGCCAATCTCGGCATGACCGATGTCAAATTTCCCAATCCCTTGTTCGAAGGTGACACCGTTCATTGCTCGACACAGGTCATGAGCAAACGTGAGTCGAAGTCGCGGCCGGGCGCTGGCATCGTCGAATTCCATCATAAGGCTTTCAAGCAGGACGGCACCTTGGTGGCCGAATGCCACCGTCAGGCCTTCATGCGGATGCGGCCGAAATAATGCGCTCGTTCCTTTTCGTCCCCGCGGACGGCGGGCCCAAACTCGACAAGGCGATGGCGAGCGGCGCCGATGCCGTGATCATCGACCTGGAAGATTCCATTACGCCCGAGCGAAAGCCGCAGGCCCGCGCGGCGGCCCTTGAATTTCTCAAGGCTGCCGGAGCCGCAAAACAGCGCCCGCGCTTGCTGGTTCGCATCAACGGCCTCGACACCGGCATGACGGATGCCGACCTTGGCGCGATTGTTGTTGGCAATCCGGATGCTGTCGTATTTCCAAAGGCTGAAGGCGGCGCAAGCGTGATGCACCTCGACGCCAAGCTGACCGCGCAGGAAGCCATTGCCGGCGTACCTGAAGGTCAGATCAAAATTCTTGCGCAGGCTGTGGAATCAGCTGCCGGGCTTTTTTCAGCCGGCAATTTCCGCAACGCAAGTCCACGCCTGATTGGGCTTACCTGGGGCCCGGAAGATCTGTCAGCGGAGCTGGGCGCGGAAGCAAATCGGGATGCAAGCGGCGAATTGACGGAGCCCTATCGCCTCGCCCGTTCCGTCTGCCTCTATGCTGCCGCGGCCGCAAAGCTACCGGCGATCGAGACCGTCTATGTGGATTTTCGCAATTCGGACGGATTGCGCCGCGATACCGAAGCGGCGCGCCGCGATGGATTTACCGGGCGCCTCGCGATCCACCCCGCGCAGGTGCCGGTGATCAACGACGTCTTCACGCCCACAACCGCACAAATCGAAAAAGCGAAGTCGGTCGTGGCAGCCTTTGCCGCACAACCCGGCGCAGGAGCCGTCGGCATCGACGGCAAGATGTATGACCGGCCGCACCTCGTGCGGGCGCAGCAACTGCTCGACCGCCTGAAGGGCTAAACAACCTGTTACTTGTAGACTTTTCCGGGATCGAACGCCTTTGCAGCGTCGCGGAATTCGAGCTTGGTGCCTGCGCCTTTGCCGATCGGGACCGCCCGGTAGAAACACGAGCGACGCCCCGTGTGACAAGCGCCTGCGCCCTGCTGCTCGATCTTCAGCCAGAGCGCATCCTGGTCGCAATCGACGCGCAATTCGAGCACGCGCTGCACGTGACCGGACGTCTCGCCCTTCTTCCACAGCGTCTTGCGTGAACGGCTGTAGTACCAGGCCTCGCCGCTCGCAATCGTCTTGCGCAGGGCCTCATCATTCATGTGCGCGACCATCAGCACATCGCCCGATTTGGCATCGGTTGCGACAGCCGTGATCAAGCCGTCGGCGTCAAATTTTGGCGTAAACGCCAGGCCTTCTTCGATGTCGTGCGCGGATGAGACCAAGGCTGGCTCCTGCCTTTCGCCGTCACCCTGAGGTGCGAGCGCAAAGCGCGAGCCTCGAAGGGAGATCGGCCGAGTTGGTACCCGTCATCCTTCGAGGCGCGCCTGCGGCGCGCACCTCAGGATGACGGAGAAACAAGACTGAAACAGACGTGGACGAGAACTTACCGTTGACCGCCACGCAGCAACGTAATGAAGCGAACCTGCTCGTTCGCGTCGTCGCGGAACGCACCGGTGAAATGCGTTGTCACTGTCAGGGCACCGGGTTTTTGAACGCCACGCAACGACATGCACATGTGCTCGGCTTCGATCATCACCGCGACGCCGCGCGGCTTGAGGATCTCATTGATCGCGGTCGCCACTTGTGAGGTCAGATGCTCCTGCGTTTGCAACCGCAGCGCATAGACATCGACCAGCCGCGCGAGCTTCGAAAGACCCACGACCCGGTCGGTCGGCATATAGGCGACATGCGCCTTGCCGTAGAACGGCATCATGTGGTGTTCGCAATGCGAGTTAAATCCGATATCGCGGACCAGCACGAAGTCATCATAGCCGCCGGTCTCGCTGAACGTGCGATCGAGCACTTCCGCCGGGCATTCACGATAGCCCTGATAGATCTCCTCGTAGGCGTCGATAACGCGTTTTGGCGTTTCCAGCACGCCTTCGCGCGTCGGATCATCACCGGTATATGCGATCAGCGTGCGCACAGCGGCTTCCGCTTGCTCGCGCGAGGGTCGAGGCTCGACCGGCGCAGGCGCCGCGCGCACATGCTCCGATAGGCCCTGCTTCGGCCACGGCTTCACGTTGGTATTTTTTACGTCCATGACGGGTCTCTCCGTTCGACCGGCCCTAGCCCGAAGGCAGTGCCGGGAGTGTCACCGGGGTGGCCGCGTCAGTTAACCCGCAAAGGACCACTTCGTCCCAACGCGGCATCTGGACGCTGCATTCCCATTCTGCATGGCTTACACCATGTCGGCGCCGAGAACCCCTTCTCGCACCATTGGGTCAACACCTATATATTCGTTTGTAGCGCTGAGGCAATCCGGCCATTCTGCATAATCGGTAAAACTTCAATGCTTAACGAGGTTTACAACAGCCGAATCCTCGAACTGGCCGGGAATATCCCCCGCCTGGGGCGGCTGCCTGCGCCCGATGCCAGCGCCACGGCCCATTCCAAATTATGCGGTTCGACGGTGACGGTTGATCTCAAGATGGACGGCGGCGCAGTCGCCGACTTTGCCCACGATGTGAAGGCCTGCGCGCTTGGCCAAGCCTCCTCGTCGATCATGGCGCGCCACGTCATAGGGGCCAAGCCCGCCGAACTGCGGGAATTGCGTGAGATCGTCCGCAAAATGCTGAAAGACAACGGCCCGCCTCCGTCCGGCAAATGGGCGGACATCGCGGTGCTGGAGCCGGTGCGCGACTATAAGGCGCGGCACGCCTCCACATTGCTGACCTTTGATGCGGTCGTTTCGGCGCTCGACCAGATCGACGCAAAATCAGACAGCAAGCGCGCGCAAGCAGCCGAATAGCTATTTTGCCGCGGCGAGGCCGCCGATCTTCACACGCGGCAGCTCCGCGCGGTCACCAATCGGCTTGATGCAGTTTGCAGACAGCCGCGGCAGATTTTGCGCGGCGCCGGTGTTGCCCAAGCGAATCCCGGTGACCAAATGCGCGCTTTCCGTTTTGATCACCATCGAGTGGTTGCCAATCGCGGCAAATGCGGCGATGAGCGCGGCAGGAACGCGCCCCGATGCGTAAGTGACGAGTTCATCGGGCCCGCTGCGGCGCTCGGAGGAGACGACCTTGAGCTCAGCTGCGTTGCTGCCAACCCGCAAGTTGATGGCGCCGAGAGCATCGGCGAGCTGGGCTTGTTCCCCGCCATGGCGCCGCTCGATATAGCTGACCTCGTAGCCTTCGCCACCGGCAACACAGGCCACCACCAGATCGAAGCTGCCAATGTCCTCGCCTTCGACCGTCAGCGGGTGACGCCGGGCCAGCGTAGCAACACCTGAATTGTCGACCAAAGCCCACCGTTGCTCGCTGATCGCGGCCGCACGCAAGCCGTTCGTCATACGTGAAATGGGCTGCACGGTAGGCGCGGGTGTGGACGTTGCGACGGTCGCCGCAACCGGGGCGTCAACATCTTCCGTTGTCAGACGCGAGCGCCGCAATTCCTCACGCGTCATTGCATGCATCGGTTCCCAAGGGGGAATGCGAAGCGCCAGATCCAGCAGATCGGCGGAGGCGCCCATGTCAGCGGCATATTGTGCCAGCCGCCCGATATCGCGTTGGACCAATACCAGATCCTCTGCCGAGTAACTCGCAGCGGTCGGATCTTCTCGGCGATCGCCGAGCCATATTTGATGGACCATCACGCGCGCATTGACGGGCACAGATCGCTGCACACCGCCGAGCAGAACGAAAGCGCACATCGACTCGCAATCAGCATTCGGCGACAGCGTCGCGCGCGGCTCGTCTTGTCCCTCCACTGGGAGATCGACAACGTGGCCGACGGTAGTCGAAAGTTTGAGGTTACGGATTTCGCGGCCCAAAGCGATGGCGCCAAGGACCGACCCACCGTCTGAATCGATGACCACGGTAGCGCCGGCGAGATCGCGGCTTTGCGCAAAGACGAGGAAGTTGCGCGGCGTGTCCGCCGTAATCGCGCCGGAGGCCACGATAAAGAGTTTGCAATTCGTGCCGCAAATCTCGGCTGGTCCCTGCGCGCGCAGTTCGAAGTGCATCGGCAACACGCGATCAGTCGCATGCAGCGGCGATGACAACATCAATAGCGGCGCCGCCAAAGCGAGCGCGCAAGCAAGCGAAAGGGAACGGCTCATTCTTCCCCTGTCTCGCCACCGAGCTCTTCTTCTTGCGTGGTGATCCACGTTCTGGCTGAGCTTGAGCGGCGCTGGTACCCCCGGCGTAGGTAATTCTTAGTGCAGTTGCGAGATTCGGGTCTAGTGTAAAAAAGTCGCTAGCACCTCGAAAAACGGAATTTATGCGTAGTTCCATTAGGTTGGAACTTTGCGGTGGAACCTTCCACTATTAAACTTTCACTGGAACTTGAGTTAGGCGATGCCGGACGATAGCGACCACGTGCATTTATTCCTCCGCCTGCCCCGCCTCGCTGGCCAAGGTTTGGTCGCGCTTTATCGGCTCACACTTTCACCGTTACTCGGCCCACGTTGCCGGCATCTACCGACCTGCTCGGATTATGCGGATGAGGCGATTGGACGATTCGGCCTCTGGGCCGGCGGATGGATGGCACTCGCGCGCATTCTGCGCTGCCACCCTTGGGGCACATCGGGATTGGATTTCGTGCCCGCCGAATTGCCCGCGCGCGCGCATTGGTTTCTGCCCTGGCGCTATGGACGTTGGCGTCGCGCCAACGAAGCCCCGCACCCCTAGTTGCACAGTTTGATTCGCCTGCTATATCGAGTTCCACGCTTACCTGCGTTCGTAGGCAGCGAGTGAGCAAGGAGACGATTCCATGGCGCAAAGTATCGCGCTGACCTTTCCCGACGGCGCACGCCGTGAATACCCCTCAGGCACATCCGGTTTAGACGTCGCCAAGGGCATTTCCCCCTCATTGGCCAAGCGAACCGTCGCAATGGCACTCGACGGCGGCCTCGCCGATTTGAGCGACCCGATCGACCGCGACGTAAAAATTGAATTCATTTCGCGGGAAGATCCCCGCGCGCTCGAGCTGATCCGGCACGACGCCGCCCACGTACTCGCCGAAGCGGTGCAGGCATTATGGCCTGGCACGCAGGTCACGATCGGCCCAGTGATCGAGAATGGCTTCTACTACGATTTTTTCCGCAACCAGCCGTTCACGCCCGAAGATCTCCCTGTCATCGAAAAGAAAATGCGCGAGATCATCGCGCGCGACAAGCCTTTCACCAAGGAAGTGTGGTCGCGCGACCAGGCAAAGAAAACTTTCCGCGACATGGGCGAGGCCTTCAAGGTTGAGCTCGTGGACGCCATCCCGGCCGACCAGCAGATCAATATCTACAAGCAAGGCGACTGGTTTGACCTCTGCCGCGGCCCGCACATGACCTCGACCGGCAAGGTCGGGAACGCTTTCAAGCTGATGAAGGTGGCCGGCGCCTATTGGCGCGGCGATTCAAAGAACCCGATGCTGACCCGCATCTACGGAACGGCTTTCGCCAAGCAGGAAGAGCTCGACGCCTATCTCAAGCAGATAGAGGAAGCCGAGAAACGCGACCACCGCCGCGTCGGCCGCGAGATGGACCTCTTCCACTTCCAGGAAGAGGCGCCCGGTTCGGTGTTCTGGCACGCCAAAGGGTGGACGCTTTTCCAGGCGCTGGAAAATTACATTCGCCGCCAGCAAAGCGCCGCCGGTTATGTCGAGGTCAACTCGCCGCAGCTCATGGACAAGACGCTGTGGGAAATCACGGGGCACATCCCGACTTATTCCGACATGATCTTCCTCACGCAAAAGCGCGAAGAAGACGAGCGCGTCTACGCGGTCAAGCCGATGAACTGCCCCGGCCACATCCAGATCTTCAAGAATGGCTTGCGCAGTTACCGCGAACTCCCGGTCAAGATTGCCGAATTCGGCAAGGTCCACCGCTTCGAGCCGTCAGGCGCGTTGCACGGACTGATGCGCGTGCGCGCTTTCACCCAGGACGACGCCCATGTCTTCGTCACCGAAGGTCAAATCGCTGAGGAATCGCTTAAGATAAATGACCTGATCCTTTCGATTTACGAGGATTTCGGGTTTTCGGACGTGCGCATCAAGTTTTCCGATCGGCCCGACAAACGCATCGGTGATGACGCGGTCTGGGACAAGGCGGAATCGGCTTTGATGGCGGCCCTCAAAGCTTCGGGCCGGCCGTGGACGTTGAACAAAGGCGAAGGCGCCTTTTATGGGCCAAAACTTGAATATGTCTTGCGCGACGCGATCGGCCGCGACTGGCAATGCGGCACCGTGCAGGTTGATCTCAACCTGCCCGGCCGGCTGGGCGCGTTTTATATCGATGAGCATTCCAACAAGGTCACGCCGGTGATGCTCCACCGCGCGATGTTCGGTTCGCTCGAACGATTTACCGGCATATTGATCGAGCACTATGCTGGCCACCTGCCGCTGTGGCTGTCGCCCGTGCAAGCGGTGGTCGCGACCATCACCTCTGACGCCGACGATTTTGCCCGCGAGGCATTCGATGCCGCGCGCAAGCTCGGTCTGCGCGTCGAAAGCGACCTGCGCAACGAAAAGATCAATTACAAAGTGCGCGAGCACTCGCTCGCCAAAGTCCCTGCCCTGCTGGTGGTCGGCAAGAAGGAAGCGGCTGAGCGCACCGTCTCGATCCGTCGCCTCGGTAAGGAAGGCCAGCAGGTGATGCCGATCGATGGGGCACTCAAGGCACTCGCCGACGAAGCCGTGCCGCCCGATGTGCGGCGGATCATGGCCGTGGCCTAGGGGCTACTTCTGCGTTTTGATGTAGGCGGCAAGGTCCGCCGCTTCGCTGCGCGACAGATTCATGTCGGGCATGCGCGGGTGCGGCGTCAGCAGAAAATAGGCAAGTGCCGTTTCGTTAAAGCCTGGCTTGCTTGCAACGGCTGAAAACGGAGGCGACTGGGTGGTGCCACGCTGCTGATTGGATGCCACAATATGACAGGTCGCGCACCAACGCTTGGCCAGTGTTTCACCCTTGCTCGCATCGGCCGCGAAGGCGCCGTCCGTCAGCGCCACGGCCGCGATCAGGACAGACAGCGCAGTGATTGTTCGATTCATCGGCAGGCACCTCGGCGGTTGTTATGCAGTCAGCATATACATCAACGCGCTTGTTGCACGCATTGATCTAAGTCTAATGCGGTTTAGCGTCCGGCCGCGGCACGCACGAGTGTCGGCGCATCGGCGCCACCGGGGGGCTGATCGAGCATGCGCAGGAAACGCTCCGACCAATGGCTGAGATCGTTGCGCACCAGCACCTTGAAATTGGCCGCATGACGCTGGCGCCGTTCATCCAGCGGCATTGACAGCGCGCGGTTGATCGCGTTGCCGACGCCCTCGGAATCATAGGGATTAACGAGGAGGGCCGCGGTGCATTCATAGGCAGCACCGGCAAACCGGGAAAGTATCAGTACGCCGGGATCGTCGGCATCTTGTGCGGCGACATACTCCTTTGCGACCAAATTCATGCCATCGCGCAAGGGCGTGACCAATCCCGCCCGGGCCGCGCGATACAGGCCGGCAAGAGCCGTGCGGCTGTGCGCCTTGTTGATGTAACGCACCGGAGTCCATGAGGCCTCGCCAAAGGTGCCATTGATGCGTCCCACGGCCTCGCCGACCGCGCGGCCCATATCCGCATATTCGGGAATGCCGGTGCGGCTGCGTGGCGTGATCTGAAGATAAGTCACCTTGCCGCGCCAGTCAGGGAAATTAGTGAGGAAGCGCTCGAACGCATTCATGCGTTCGGGGATGCCCTTGCTATAGTCGAGTCGATCGACGCCAATAATCATCGCGCGACCGGAGAGACTTTCCAGCACATCGCGGACAAATTCGGTTTCGATGGCGCGGCGCGCGAGCCGCGAAAACGCCTCCGTCTCCACGCCGACCGGGAACGTGCCGATCTGTACCGTGCGATTTCCGAATTGAAAGGCGTTTCCGCTCCCCCACGCAAGTCCGCACTCATTGGCGATGTAGCGGGAGAAATTGGCTGCGTCGACTTCGGTCTGGAACCCGACCAGATCGTAATGGCAAAGTGCGGGAATGAGCTGATCGTGATTGGGCAAGGCCGTGATGATTTCGGGCGGCGGAAACGGAATGTGAATGAAGAAGCCGATCTTGTTGCTGTGACCGCGATCGCGCAACGCCTTGGCCAGCGGAATCAAATGATAGTCGTGCACCCATATGACGTCGTCGGGTTTCAGCAGTGTTTCGAGGTGACCGGCGAAATACTGGTTTACCCTGAAATAGCCGCCGAGATCGCGGCGCGTGAATTCGGCGAGATCGAGCCGATAATGCAGGATCGGCCACAGCACCCGATTGGCGAATCCGTTGTAGAATTCCTGGTAGTCATCCTTGCCAAGATCGACAGTGGCATAGGTAATGTTTTCGTGCGTGACGGACTTCACGGTCCGCGGCATATCTTCGGCAACGCGTCCGCTCCAGCCGAACCACAGGCCGCCGTTCCGCTTGAGCGCAGGCCGAATCGCGACTTCGAGCCCGCCAGCTCGCGCGCTGCGATCAGGAACAGCAACCCTGTTCGATACTACGACGAGCCGCGCCAATACCGGTCTCCCCAGCTTCGCGACAGCTTGATTGCCGTCAACGTCAGTCCTGACATTGAATAAGTCTGCGGAAAATTCCCCCACAATTTCCCGGTTACCGGGTGTACGTCCTCCGACAGGAGGCCGTAACGATTGCGCATCCGAAGCGCATCGACAAACAGATCTCGGGCCTCATCCTGCCGGCCAATCTCCCACAATGCATCGATCAACCAGAACCGGCAAATCAAAAACTCCGTCTCCGGAAGGCCAAAATCGTCGGCGGCGACATATCTCATAACGTGGTTGCCGCGCCGGAGTTCACTGTTGATTGTCTCGACGGTGGCTACAAACCGCGGATCATCGGGCTGTACCAGGCCAAGTTCGGCCAGCAGCAGCGCGCTGGCATCGAGATCCTCACCGTCAAACGAGGCGGTAAACGCCTTGCGTTTGGGATTCCAGGCACGCTTGAGCACCTGCTCTCCAATGCGGTTGGCGACCCCGCCCCAATAGGTCCCCCGATCGGGTAAATTGAGGTGGTTCGCGATCGCCTCCAGCCGTTGACAGCCGGCCCAGCACATCGCCGCCGAATGCGTGTGCACACGGGTGCGTCCGCGATATTCCCAAATGCCCGCATCGGGCTCGAGTGCCAGCTTTGCCGCCTGCTCGCCGAGCGGTTCGATTGTGTGAAATAGCGCCGCATCGCCGGGCCGAGGCAGCCTGCGGTCGAAAAACATCGGCGTCGCCGCCATAATGATACTGCCGTAGACATCGTGCTGATTCTGACTGACCGCGGCATTGCCGATGCGCACCGGTCCGTCGCTGCGATATCCGGCAAGTGCCGGAGCCGTCCGCTCCTCGAGCGTGTCAGTATGCACAACACCATAGAGCGGTCGCAGTTGATCGGCGCGTCCAACAGCAATGCTCAGGATGTAGGAAATGAAGTCCTCCATGGTGCGGGTTGCACCAATGCGGTTGAGTGCGCGGACGACGAAGAATGCGTCGCGCATCCAGCAGTAACGATAGTCCCAGTTGCGTCCCGAGCCTGATACTTCGGGAATTGACGTGGTCAGCGCCGCAACGATTGCGCCAGTTTCCTCGTAGTTGCAGAGCTTGAGCGTAATGCCGGCACGAATAATCGCGTCCTGCCAGTCGACCGAAAAGGCAAGCCGACGCACCCACTCGAGCCAGTAGTCGCGGGTGCGCTCGGAAAAATCGCGGCACGTCGTCTCGAGCGAGCCTTCGAACGGCTCATCGGTGCCAAAGACCAGATGCACCGGCCGCGTCAGCACGAACGAAGCTTCATTCTCGACATAAGACAGCGGCGCGTCCGTTGTCAGCCTGACCGGCACCTCGTCACGCCAGTAGCGGATGTGGTTGCTGCCCGAAGAGCGCGAAACCACCGGCTCACCGTAGCGGTGCGTGGTACGGAAACGAATCGTGATGCGCGGCATGCCGCCGATCGGCTCGATGATCCGCATGATTTGCGGCGGCCGAAAGGTGCGGCCGAAAATCTGGAAGCGCGGCGCGAAATCCGTGATGCGGACGGCGCCACCCTTATCATCGATCAATTCGGTAACGACGATCGCCGTGTTGCGAACGTAGTCGGAGCGGGTCTCGACCTGGCCGTCGAGCACCACATCGGTAAAACCTTTTTCCTCATCGCCGGCGAGCAGGCGGCAAAAGACCGGATCGCCATCGTAGCGCGGCAGACACCACCACACGATGCGCGAGGACGGCTCCAGGAGCGCCGCGGTGCGCCCGTTGCCGATGACCGCCAAGTCAAGTCCGTAATCGGTCATGATCGAGCCTGCCCGTTATCCGCAAGGATTTGCAGCGCGCTGCGGACCTGGGCCGGGTCCTTGAAAATTCCAGTCAGCCCGGGGAAGTAGCGGCTGACGCTAAAGCCCTTCCCGCCTATTTCGGGCAACACCTCGAAAACCGATTCATCGGTGACATCGTCGCCGATGAACACCGGCATACGGCCGGCGAAAGGCGGATGCGCCATCAGCTTACGAATGCTCTCGCCTTTGTTGATGCCAGGACGTTTGACCTCGAACATCGCTTTACCCAGCAGCAATTCAGTTGGCTCGGCGGCAAATGCCGTCCGGCTGGCTGCCACGTGACGGCGCAGGCGTTCGGCCTGCTGTGGCGCCTTCCGATAATGCAATGCGAGCGAATAACCTTTGTCCTCGACAACAATGCCCGGGCTTATGTTCTGCGCCTCGGCCAACTGCTGCCGCAGGTCTGGCGGCAATGGTTTCGTCCAGTAGAAGACTTCGTTATCGCGCACACGCATCTCCGCGCCGTGCCCGCCCACGGCGGGCAAATGCAGCGGTGCAAACAATCGATCGAGATCGCCGATTGGCCGGCCGCTCACGAGCGCCACGGCGCCGCCCGTCAGCTCAAACAGGCGCCTGAGCGATTCGAGCAATGCGCCGGATACCTGCACCTCGGTCGGTGACGGACCGATATCAATGATCGTGCCATCCACATCGAGCAATAGAGCAACCGTTTTCAAATCAAGATTGGCGAAAATGTCCATTACTGGGTCGTTGGCAATCGTCTGCACTACTATAATTCCGTTCGGTATAAAAAAGTTCGCAAGATCGCCAACGTTTCAGCGGGCCTGCACCTCAACATCGCCATCGACGCCAGTGACCACCTTGAACTCACGTTCGTAAACCTTACCCTCATTGCGGGCGATTGCGCGATATTCGCCCTCGGCGAGGATGACACGAGGAAAGGCGCCAATCGATTCCTTGATCACGTCGCCGCCGGGTGTGAGCACCGACCAGGCGGTATTGGCGAGCGCTTCGCCTCCCCGATCGCTCACAAGCTTCAGCGTGATGGCGGCAGCGCGGTGCGTCACCGTGATATCCGTGAGTTTGCCGGGCTGCACCCGAATATCGGACCGCACGACCGAATTCGCATCGCCGTAATTGGAGACGATATAATAAGTGCCCTCCGGCAGCATCACCACGTCGCTGGTCATCACACGCTCGGCAATCGGGCGGCGGTCGCCGGCTTCGAACTGACTGCCTTTGTAGACGTCGAATGAGATTTGCCCGGCCGGGATACGCACATCGCCAACCTTGCCTTCGATGCGCAGGCCTCCCGCCGGCAGATCGAATTCCTCGTGCACGCTTGTGCCGCGCAAGTCGACCGGCTTCACGGCGGTCGCCAGTCCGAACCCCACGTGGACGATATAGGCGCCGGACGGAAGCACGAGCGTCGGCGCCGGCGATTTTTCTTCCTTGACGAGCTTGAAGTTTCCACTCGCATCGGCCTTGGCGTCATACACGCGCCAGGTCAGGCCGCCGCCAATCGGCTGCGCGTCCTTGCCGAAGCGCGCACTGAGCGCGAGCGCCACTTGCCCGGCCGGGACCATCGGAATTGAGGCGGTCGACGTGCCGGGAGCTGGCGCAGGCGGCGGCGATTGCGCGGGCGGCGATACCGGCAAATTGCTTGGCCCGAAGATGTCGCCGCGCGTTGCCGGCATCGGCGAGATCAGGCCGGTGGACGGCGTGGCCGAAAACAGAGAATTTTGCGCGAGCGATTGTGCGACCGCAGCCGAGGGCCCGGCCGCAACTAGGGCAAGCATGAGCACCGGCCATAGCCGGCCACAAACGGTGGCGGTTGTTGGTGCCCTTTCCATGACCGTGGTCTTTTCGGCCCAAATCGCGGCGATTTCAAGCCACACGTCAGCGTGTTTGAGACTGTGTTAACGCCGTGGTAGGCGCATTTGCGCAATCCTTCACGAGGCTTTCTGATGCCTGACGCACTAGAGCTGCTCAAGACACGACGATCGGTAAAACCGATTGAGCTGGCCGGCCCCGGGCCCACGGAAGCCGAGATCGAAACGTTGCTGAAAATTGCATCGCGGGTGCCCGATCACGGCAAGCTGGCGCCGTGGCGTTTCATCCTGTTCGAAGGCGAGGCCCGTGTGGCGGCGGGTGAGGCTATCGCTTCGGCCTTTCGCACCAATCGCCCCGACGCGACGCCTGACCAGATCGACTTCGAGCGCAAGAGGCTGGCGCGCGCACCGCTCGTCATCGCCGTCGTCAGTCGGGCCGGCCCGCACATGAAAATTCCGGAGTGGGAGCAGCAGCTTTCGGCGGGCGCCTCGGCAATGACACTCGTTATTGCGGCGCATGCGATGGGTTACGCCGCGAGCTGGATCACCGAGTGGTATGCCTACGACCGGCGTGTGCTCGATGCGCTTGGACTTGCCGCGAATGAGAGGATTGCCGGCTTCGTGCATATTGGTCGCCCCGCCAAGCCGCCGGAAGACCGGGAACGGCCGGAGCTCAACGCAATTGTCACGCGGTTCGGCGTTTGAGGAACCAATTGGCGCCTTGCGACATTTAACTTTTACGTAATCCGCCGGGCGCACGCTCCCTGTCACGTTTCGGTCACAAGACTCCGCCAGCAATCTTCGGACTGTTGGAGTGATCGGCTCGTGTGAGGGCTATTCCGGTTTGACACCGGGGGACAGGAGTAAGCGGTTTTGGTGTTCGAGGGCCTATTCGCGCGAGCGCGCAACAGTGACCGTGCCGCGGAAGCCACCACGCAACCGCGGCCGACAGCCACGCGTCCCACAATTGGCCTGGCTCTCGGCGGCGGCGCCGCGCGCGGCTTTGCCCATATCGGCGTGATGCGGACGTTGCTCGCACACGGAATCGTCCCAGACGTCATCGTCGGCACATCAATCGGGGCCGTCGTCGGCGGCTGTTATGCCGCCAAGGAAATGGACAACCTGGAAAGCTGGGCGCGCACGCTCACCGTGCGCGGCGTCCTGAGCTATCTCGATATCAGCCTGTCAGGTTCGGGCCTGATCGGCGGTGGCCACCTCGCCTCCCAGCTGGAGTCAGGTCTCAAGGAGAGCCGGATTGACGATCTACCGATCCGTTTCGCGGCGATCGCCACTGAATTCAATACCGGCCACGAAATCTGGCTGACGCGCGGACGATTGAGCGATGCACTGCGCGCGTCCTATGCGCTGCCGGGAATATTTCCGCCTGTGCTGATCGGGGGCCGATGGCTGGTGGACGGTGCGCTGGTCAATCCAGTGCCGGTATCAGCCGCACGCGCGCTTGGCGCGCGCCTGGTGATCGCCGTCAATCTCAATTCCGATCTCTTTGGGCGCGGCACCATCATCGCCAGCCATGGATCCGACGACAGTGACCTCGTCCGCGCGCAGGAAAAACCCAACGGCGGCTTGCGCGGCATGTTCAGCGGCGAGCGCTCGCTGCGCCGACAATTTTTCGGCAGGCGCGGCCGCCCCGGGCTCCCGACCGTCATGGTCGAAGCCTTTAACGTGATGCAGGACCGCATCACGCGCGCACGGCTTGCCGGTGATCCGCCCGACGTTCTCATCAGCCCGCGGCTCGGCGCCATTGGCTGGTTCGATTTTCACCGTGCAGGTCAGGCAATCGACATCGGTGCCGAAGCTGCCGAAAAAGCAATCGATGCGGTCAGCGAAGCGGTTACGGCGCTGTCACAGCCAGCCAACGGCAATACACTCTAGGCAGCGCGTTACGCGGTGCGAATATAATCGCGCATCGCCTCAGACTCGCGTTCGATCTCGTCGACTCGTTGCTTGACCACGTCGCCGATCGAAATCAGGCCCACGAGTTTTCCATTCTTGAGCACCGGCATGTGGCGGAATCGTCCGGCAGTCATGCGCTCCGTGATGCTGGCGACAACGTCATCCTCGCCACAGGTCTCGATGTCGCGTGTCATGACCTGGCCGACCGGCAATGCGAGCGCGTCGGCGCCGTGCTCGGACAATGCGCGCACAATGTCACGCTCCGACAAAATGCCGGAGAGGCGCCCTCCCGCGCCGCAGATCAGCACCGCGCCGATGCGGTGTGCAGAAAGTAGCTTCGCCGCCGCCGCAAGAGTGGCGGTGGGTTCGATGGTGATGGTATCGCCGCCCAATTGCTTGGCGGCCAGGATCGCCTTGACGTTCATGGCAGCCTCCCTGGCGCATGATTGTTCAAGGAAGGTCATGCGCAACCGTGAGAGGAACGATCCTGCCGCAGCGCCAGTTCCGTCAAGATGCAAATGCGCCAGGACAGGGCTGCATTACATAATTACCTAATGCCGCGTTGCAGCAGAATCATCGAATTGCGGAAAATCGTGTTTCGGGTCGAACCAGGAAAACAGCAGCAACCCCGCGAGGAAGCCGCCGATATGCGCCTGCCAGGCAACCGGTTGGTCGCCGCCAGCAATCGGAAGCGAGCCGAGTCCGAACAGCAAGTTGATGCCAAACCATGCCGCGAGGAAAAGCAACACGCGGGCATCGCTCAACACACCGCTCAGCGGAATCGCCGGAACGCGGTAGGCGCTGTCATCGGCACCCCGCAGCAATCCGAGCGGTCCTCCGCGTTGAAAAACAAACCGCATGGCCGCCGCCATCGCTCCGGAAATCGAAGCTGACGCCCCGATCATCGGGAATTGCTCACCGGCATGCGTGGCCAGATGCAACGCCGCTCCTGACGCCGCGGTCACAGCGAGAAACATCAAAAAACGTGTTGCGCCGAAGCGGCGCGCCACGGCGCTGCCGAACGGCAGCAGCCACACGGCATTGACACCGAGGTGTGTCCAGTTTGCGTGGATGAGAGCGTAAGTGACAAACGTCCAAACATCCGCGCCGCCGCCAGGCAAAGCACCCCCGAGCACAAATGAACTGTCGTAGCGCGCCGGGATGAAAGCGAAATTGAGCAGAAATTCGATGTCCTGCTGCTCGCTCCAGACGAACGTGCGCACGACATGAACAAGTGCCAGCACAGCCAGCACTAAGACGACGACAGGGGGAATGTTGAATAGCGGTTCGCGTTTCACGAGGCAGGCCCGATGCGGAACTTGAGTTACGCTGCTTCGCGGCTCCGCCGCAAGCGCATTGCCGATCGGGCTAAAGGAAAAGGGAGGGCTTTCGCCCTCCCTTGAGCCGCGTTGCGGGGTTATTGCCGCGCCTTTACGGCTTGGTCACATCCCCTCGCCTCCCCGGGCTCCCAACTCTTTGGTCCGGTGCGCCACAATTTGGCACCGGGCTGCCACATGGATCGACGGAGACCATAGGCAAGGTCGCTGCGGCTGCCAATGCGACTCTGATTTTAACACTAACCGCCGTCCGCCAGGTCCGGCACCCGCCGGCGGCACGGGCCCTGCTCCTCATACGACATAGCGGCACAAAAGCCGTCGCGCCTGTCCCGATCGGGGACAGACGCGACACGTGCGCAACACTTGGCGTGCCGCGACGGAACAGGTCTGGCAATGAAACACGTTTCGACGCGCGCGATATTCGATTATTGGAACCGGCAGCGAGGAAAGCGCGCGGCGCCTGACCGTTCCGATATCGATCCGGCGGATATCCGCCATGCCCTCGGCGACACTTTCATGCTTGCGGCAGATTTCGTTGACGACATCAGGTTTCGGCTTGCCGGCACCCGAGTCTGCGCACTGTTTACCCGCGAAATAAAAGGTGAAGCGTTCAACGCGCAATGGAGCGAGTCGAGCAGCGAGCACATCGAGGATCTGCTGGCTGTTGTCATCAACGAAAAGATCGGGGTGGTCGCAGGTATCATTGGGCGCACGGAAAGCGGCGACGAAGTGGAATTGGAATTGTTGCTGCTGCCGCTGACCCACGCGGGCCAGACACGCGTTCGCGCACTCGGGGTGCTGGCCCCGCTCAGCCCGCCTTATTGGCTGGGCGAACAGCCCGTGGTTGAGCTTGAACTGAAAACGCTGCGCCATATTGACGGCCGGCAGCCCGATACTGGCGCTCCGCGTTTCGGACAGCCGCGCGAGGGTCAACGTCTGCGTCATGGCTTCCAGGTCTATACTGGCGGGCGCGGGCACCCCGGTGGACGCGCCAGCTAACGCATCGTTAACGATAGGCTAATAGGCTCGGTGATCGCGGAAAAAGGCTTTCCGATCCCGACACCTATGGCACTGCCGCTGACAAAACCGGTGATACTGCCTCTGGCCGAGGAACGCCGGCGTCATCAACGCGTGAAAGTTAACCTGCTCGGTCGCTACATGCTGGCGGACCGGCGGGAATACCCATGCCAGGTGGTCGACATGTCGCCGGGCGGCATGGCGGTGATTGCACCAATGGCCGGTCAGCCCGGCGAAAAAGTTATCGCCTATATCGATCACATCGGCCGGCTCGAGGGCAAAATCGCGCGCACCATCGAGAACGGCTTCGCCATGACCATTTCGGCGACATTGCGCAAGCGCGACAAGCTCGCCGCGCAACTGACATGGCTTGCCAATCGACAGATCCTCAATCTGCCCGAAGACCGCCGCCACGGCCGCTTTGCGCCGCGCAATGCCATGGCACGGCTGGTCCTGCCGAACGGGACCAATGTCGCTTGCCGTGTCATCGATCTTTCGCAGTCGGGCGCGGCGATCGGCATTTCGCCCGAGCTGCGTCCCCCGGTCGGGGTCGTGGTCACGATCGGCAAGACGCAGGGGCGCGTCGTCCGCCACATCGAGGACGGCTTCGCGATCGAATTCATGCGGCTGCAACACCCCGATTTCGTCGAAGAAAACGTCACCGGCGGATAGCGTCACCGCTCCGTAAATCTTCGCCTGCAATAGTGCGCCCTGGCGGCAATGGGTCTGTAAGCGAACAGGCATTCGCCGCCCCGCCACCAACCAACCTCGGACACCGCCAAACGTAAACGCGCGCGCGCGAAGGCCTGCGCAGCAGTATGATTTTGCCTCTCAGACGTTAATAGAAACAATTTTAGCTAAATTGTATTCGCTAAGATTTTAATCGAATTCAATTCCAGTTTTATAAGTATTCGCATCTAGTTTTACTTTAGTTCTTCTCAAAATGACTTGCCCAACTTAGCGCCAATACAAGTCGTTTGTGAGAAATGTGGCCCCAACAAGACGGGAAGGGGCCACGAATGGCTAGGCGTTTCGGACAGGCACTTCGAGCCAGCGCGCTGCTGGTTCTGGCTGGCGTTGCCATCGTGGCCGCACCGGCTGGTCGTGCCGTCGCGGGCGACACCACCGCATCGCTCGGTGGTTCCTCGTCGATCGACGAGCGCTCGGTCTATGCCGTGGTCGGGGAACCGACGCGTCCTCCGATCGGATGGGTCGAATTCTGCATCGAATACAAGCCCGAATGCGCCACCCAGCCCTCCTCACCGCGCGACGTTGTGCTCACGCAGAAAGCCTGGGCCGACATCGTCAAGGTCAACGCCTGGGTCAATGAGGCGATCAAGCCGGTCACCGACGTCGAACATTGGGGCGTGATCGAACGCTGGAACTATCCCGACGACGGCTACGGCGACTGCGAGGATTACGTTCTGCTCAAGCGGCGGATGCTGATGCAGGCCGGCTGGCCGCGCGAAGCGCTGCTCATCACCGTGGTGCGCGACAAGAAGGGCGACGGCCATGCCGTGCTCACCGTCAAGACGGACCACGGCGAATTCATTCTCGACAATCAGGAACCGCAGGTCCTGCCGTGGAACAAGACCGGCTACCGCTTCGTGAAACGGCAATCGCAATCTGACCCGAACATGTGGGTCTCGCTCGGCGAACCGCGCACGGCCCCTGCAACAGTTTCGGCGCGCTAACAGAAAAGGAATTCGCGTTCCCGGTCACGTCCCCACCCCTCCCCGTCCCCAGACCGGGTTCGCGAGCGGCCGGCTCTCCCCCAAGAGCCGGCCGCACCATTTCAAGTTCCAAGTAATCACCTTGCGATTTCATTCGATCGTCACGATACGGCCAGACTCTCGGCATTTTTCGGGACCATTTTGTGTTGCGGGAGCGACAACGAAATGGGAGCCGGCCCATGCAAACGCGAATTGATGTCACCAAAGTGAGTCCAACCGCCCTCCAGGCGGCGAGTGCCCTGCAAGGGTATGTCGATAAGTCCGGACTCGATGCGAAATTGCGCGAGCTCATCAAGATCCGCGCCTCGCAAATCAACGGCTGCGCTTATTGTCTGGCCATGCATACGCGCGAAGCGCGCAAGATCGGCGAAACCGACGAACGCATGCATCTTCTCGATGCATGGCGCGAAGCCCCGATTTTCAGCGAGCGCGAACGCGCAGCGTTGGGGTGGACCGAAGCCATCACGCTGGTCGCGCAGGATCACGTGCCCGACGAGGTGTACGACGAGGTGCGCAAGCACTTCTCGGAAAAAGAGATCATCGATCTCACGGCTGCGGCAGTCGCCATCAACATGTGGAATCGGCTTGCGATCGCGCTCCGCGCCACGCCGCAGGTCGAGAGCAGAAAAGCGGCCGCCTGAACTCAGCCGATCCGCTTGAGTCCCTTGGCATACTGCTTCCAGCGCCGCACATAAATGTCGGCGCCGGCGCGGATCATCTGCACGCCTTTTTCGTCGAGCGTGCGGATTGCGCGCGCCGGCGCGCCGACGATCAACGAATTGTCGGGAAAACTTTTGCCTTCGGTGACGACACTGCCGGCACCGACCAGGGAGTTCTTCCCGATGCTGGAGCCGTTGAGCATGATCGCGCCCATGCCGACCAGCGAGCTGTCGCCGATCGTGCAGCCGTGAAGAATGACGTTATGGCCGATCACGCAATCGCGGCCGATGGTCATGGGAAATCCGGGGTCGGAATGCAGCGTGGCATTGTCCTGGATTTGCGAGCGCTCGCCGAGTTCAATCCACTCGTTGTCGCCGCGCAGCACCGCGCCAAACCAGACACTTGCTTCAGCCTTGAGCCGCACGCGGCCGATCAGCACCGCCGTGTCGGCGACGTAATATTGCCCGTCACCTGGGAATTCAGGCGCCTGACCATCGAGTTCATAGATCGGCATTGCAGTCTCCGCTCCGCGCTCGGCGGGCGAACTTGCCCGAACAGTGATGGCGAGGAAAGCGTCTTAGGCGACCAGGATGCCGCAAGCCTGCAATGTCATGACCAGAACGAGGCCGGACATGAGGCTCCAGAAGCCCGCGATCAGCGTGGCCAGAAAGACAAATTCGAAGCGGCGACCTTCTTGCCGGCGGCCGAGAATGGTGTTGCGCATGATCAGAAACGGGGCCGACAGCACCAGGAGCGGAATGGCTGCGATCGTGCCGGGGCCCGGGCCTGTGCTGAGCTGGTTGAAGCTCAGCAAGCGGCTGGTGGCCAGCTGGTAGCCGGAACTGCACAGGCCGGCCACGGCAAAGCCGAGCGCCAGCGAGAACAACATTTGTACCGATTCCGGGGTCATCAACGGCCTCAACGCATTACCAGGGGCCATCTGTTGCAAACGGAGGGTCTCGGCGCCAGCCATTCCTTAACGAATGGTAAATAGCTGCGCCCGCGGGCAGGACCGGCGACGTGGCATAATCGGCCCGATTCGCCCGGAGCATCACCACATTGGCCACTCTCGCCCAGGAACCCCGGCGTCGCCGCCGGCGACAAAGCGGCCATAGCCCGCTGTTTGCGCCGTTGCTCGTCTTCGCCGCCATCGCGGTGATCGCAGCTGGCTACGTTGCCTACGTCCTTTGGCCGCGCTGGCCGGATGCGCCGGTCGCGCTGGATGCGCCATCGCTACCGATCGTGATTGCAGGCGTGTCTTTCAATATCGAGCCGGCGGCGATCCGGGTGAACGTGCAGCGCCGCCCGGGCACGCATGAGCGGGTCGACCTGTCGTACCTGTGGCCGTCGCTGGTCCCGCCCGACCCCGCCGTCAAGCCGACAGTGGGCGCGCCGGTCGATCCGAACGAACGCCTGTTCATCACCATCGCATCCGGCGAGGCGACGCTGCCGTTGATGGAGCGCGTGCAGACGATCTACCCGCGTTACCTGGTGGCTGAGCCGGTCGCCGGCCCTCCCGGCCTCACCTTTCGCGGCTTTCGCGATGACTCGCCCTATCAGGGCGAGGATCTGGTTTTCGAGTTCAGCCGCACCCGAGCATTTCCTGGCGCGCTGCTCGCGCAAGGGCGTCAACAATTCCGGGACATGCCTTCTGGAGCGGCGCATCGGCAATGCCGACATCACCTATCGCTTTCCACGCGACTGGCTGACTGATTGGCAACACGTCGCGAGCGGCATCGACCGCTTGGGCTTACGTCTGCATCCGGAAACAAAATAGATCGCTCATTCAGCGACCAGATCGACGTCGAGGATCGGCAATTCGAGAATGTAAGAGCGGCGGCCTTTCTCGATTTCCAGAAACAGAACGGCGATGAATTCCTCGCCCATATAGACTTCCAGCGAGTCGGTTTTTTTCGGGCGCGGCACAACACGAATATTGTCGTTTTCGAATTTGCTGCGCAGGTAGGCATTGAGCGTCGGGACCGGCTGGATACTGGGGTCGTTGCCGACCTGAATAACCATCCGGAAATTGTACGAACGCTCGCCCTCCTCGTCATCGACGGTGAGTTCGCCAAGGTCGTCTTCGCCGACGTAAACCTCGGCGGTATCAGAACCCTTCGGCACAACGCGTATATTCTGGGTGCCAAACAGCTTCTTCAGATAGCCGTCGAGCTGCCTGACTTCCTGGACGTTCACCGGGTCACTCCTGTCTCAAACGAAACGTTTCATTGCCCGATCGGCGCGCCCGGTGCAAGCGCATGATCCCGAAAAGCATGTCCTCGACTTGATCGGGGATGGACACCGGTTTTCGGACCAGATCATGCGCAACGCAAAAACTTTAGCCGTCCAGCATGATGCCGTAGAGCATCTGGTCCATCGCCCGCGATGGCTCGGGGCAACCGGCCTCGCCAACGACTTTGGCCGGCACGCCGGCAACCGTGACATTGTTCGGCACCGGCTTGATGACAACCGAGCCGGCGGCGATGCGCGCGCAGTGACCGACCTCGATGTTGCCGAGGATCTTGGCGCCGGCGCCGATCATCACGCCGCGGCGAATTTTCGGATGGCGGTCTTCGTGCTCCTTGCCCGTGCCGCCGAGCGTCACGTCGTGCAGGATCGAGACGTCATCTTCGATCACCGCGGTTTCGCCAACAACCAGGCCGGTCGCATGATCGAGGAATATGCCACGGCCGATTTTTGCCGCCGGATTGATGTCGCACTGGAAAACCGACGACGAACGGCTTTGCAAATAGAGCGCGAAGTCCTTGCGGCCTTTGCCGTTGAGCCAATGCGCCAGGCGATGCGTCTGGATGGCGTGGAAGCCTTTGTAGTAGAGCACCGGTTCGATCAGCCGGCTGGTGGCCGGGTCGCGGTCGACGGTCGCGACGATGTCGGCACGGAAGGCTTCGCCCAGCGTCGGCTGATCCTCGAGGGCATCGTGATAGGCCTGCCGGATCAGATCGGCGGACACATCGGCGTGGTCGAGGCGCTGGCTGACCCGATGCGCAATCGCGGTTTCCAGAAAATCGTGATGAAGAATGTTTTCGTAGATGAAGGTCGCGAGCTCCGGCTCACGGCGCGCGATGTCCTCCGCTTCGCTGCGGATGCGCGCCCAGACCGGATCGACCTTGTCGAGGGCCCGTGCGGGCCGCGTTTGATATTGAGCCATGGACCAACGTTCTCCCGGCGCCTCTCGATACCCCTACATGGGCCTTTTATCACAATTTTGCAGGTGCGAAGAGCCCCGCCAGAGCGCCCGGCGCATGGCTCATCCGCGTTGGTTAAGGAAGTCGATAACGCCGGCTTTATAAACCCTGTCGCCAACGGCCAGCATGTGGTCGCGGTCCGGAATATCGAGCGCGCGTGCACCCGGAATGAGCGCGGCCAATTCCTGCGCGCTCCCCGCCACCTGATCCTTCGTCCCGACGGCCACCAGAACCGGCGCCCGGATTGCGGCCACCTCTGTCCGGCCCAGTGTCTGCCGCGAGCCGCGAATGCAGGCGGCCAGCGCACGCAGATCGGATTTGGTCTGATCGGCAAATATTCGAAAGACACGGCCCGTCGGATCCTGCACATCGTCGAGCGACGGCGCCTCCAGCGCATCGGCGATGCTTTCCGGCAGGCCGACGCCGTCCACCAGCCGAATGCCGAGCCCGCCGAGAATTGCGGAACGCACGCGTCCGGGATGTTTTACCGCGAGGAATGCCGTGATGCGCGCGCCCATGGAATAGCCCATCACGTCGGCGCGTTCGATGTTCAGATGATCGAGCAGCGCACGGACATCGTCCGCCATGGTTGCGCTGTGGTAGGCGGACGGACCGTAAGGCTTGCCGGATGCGCCATGTCCGCGATTGTCGAGCGCGATCACGCGCCGCCCATCGCGCGTCAGCGTCGCGACCCAGCCGGGATGCACCCAGTTCACCTCCTTGGTGGAAGCAAAGCCGTGCACCAGCACAATCGGATCGCCGTCACCCTCGTCGAGATAGGCGATCTCGACCCCGACGTTTGCAAAGCTCGCCATGTTTGATTTCTAGCCGCGCGCTGCTGCCGCGGCAAATGTCTGCAATTCGCGTCGGTTGCGCCGTTCCCGGCGGCGGCGGAAAAAGCGCAGGGCCGCACGCTCGGTGGCATTCTTGAGCGCAGACACGAACCCGAGAACGGCAAACATCGCGCCCAACAGCCAAACGGCTGCGTCGACGGCAAATGCCGCCATCGTTATGGCACCGCGGCCCGCAACCTTGAGAATCGCGCGCGTGCGGCTTCCTTCTTTCTCCGCGAGCTTGGCCACGCGTGTCACATCACGCGGGTCTTTTGCGATCTTGAGACCATCGAGCGCGGCGCGTCCGCCCGCGGCTCGCTCAACGCGGCCCACGTCACCTGCCAGCTGCAACAAACCCCCGGCCCGCTCGACCTTGACGGCTTCGCGCGCGGCACGTTCGGCCAGCGCCGGTCCGGCGAGCGAAACATTCGTCGTGGCTCGGCGCAGCGGCCGCCAATCAACCGCGCGGCGCACCAACGGCGCGAGGCTCGCGGCAAACTCTGCGGTTAGGCTTCCGGTCTTGCGTGCGGCTTTCGCCAGAGTCAGTCCGACGCGCGCCGGCGCGGCGGCGCCAAAGCTCGCGTAAGTGCCCGCCGTGATCGCGATACCGACGCAAGCGAGTCCCAGGACGAGTTCATCGGCCTGCTCGCCAGAGGCAAGGTGCTTGCCTTCGCGCAACGCGTCGCGGATATCGCCGAATACAAAAAGATCGCCGAGCGTTGTACCTGCAAGTGCGGCTATGTCATCCGGCTCGCCGGTGATGAAGCCGCGCGCAAAACTTTCCGCCTTGTGGCGCGTGGTACCGGCCTCCGCAGTGGCCGCATTCACCTTCTGCAACTGGGCCGGATCGATCGCCACGCGACGGTCGGAAGCAAGATCGACAAAGCTCTGCGCGAGTTCCGCATCACGCGCGGCAAGCGCCGCCTCGATCTCGCGCCGTGCGACGCCCGCATCGAACCGTCCATCGAGCGCATGGTTGGCCACCCGCGCTGGATCGTCGAGACCGCCGAGCGCCGTGACCGCGCGCGGCACCACATAGGCGGAAACCAACGCGAGCGCGACCGCGGCCAGAGCAAACAAAGCCGGTCCGGCGCGCGGGATCCGCGCCATCCTTTGCTGCAATGGTTCCAACCGGCTCTCCCGCCTGCGCGACATCCAGACTGTCCCGAACTTCCTGTAACCGCCAACCAAGGCGTTTCGTTGGCAAAGCCGGTGAAACCTTGCGCGATGGCGCTAGGCATCCCGGATGCGCCTCGCTATTGTGCGCCCGAATTCGCCGCCCGAGCGCGGCCGCATGAGGAGCTGTCAAGGAGACATCATGGCGGAACACGTCGTCCCCCATTTCCATAACGATCCGGGCGTGCCGGTGATCGAGATTGGCGCCAGGGAATTCATGTGCGTGGGCGCGACGCCGCCTTACGACCATCCGCATGTCTTCCTCGACATGGGCGAGGACAACGAGATCATCTGTCCCTACTGCTCGACGCTTTACCGCTTCGCGCCGAAACTTGATTCGCACGCGGCCAACCCGCCGCAATGCGCTTTGCCACATTCCGCCGCCGCCTGAACGAGATCGGACCTTAAGCCATGGCGCCTGCGCGTCATGTTATCGTCGCCGGCGCCGGCATCGGCGGCTTGACGGCGGCCATCGCGCTCGCGCGCGCCGGCATGCGCGTTACCGTGCTGGAGCAAGCCCAAAAACTGGAAGAGACCGGCGCTGGGCTCCAGCTGTCACCAAACGCCAGCCGCGTGTTGATCGCGCTGGGGTTGCGCGAGCGCCTTGAAGCGGTGGCCGTTGCGCCGAAAGCTATTCGGGTCATGGCCGGCGGTTCTGGCCGCGAAGTCGTGCGTATTCCGCTCGGTGACGATATGGAACGCCGCTACGGTGCGCCCTATTGGTCGGTGCATCGCGGCGAACTGCAGCTGGCCCTCGCCGAGGTGGCGCAAAAAGAACTCGACGTCAAAATCCATCTCGGGGTCCACGTTGGAGATTTTGCCGCGCACGTCAAAGGCGTCAGCGTGCTCGGCAAGCGCGGCACACAAGTGCTCGACGAACGCGGCATTGCACTGATTGGCGCCGACGGCATCTGGTCGAGCATCGCCGGACGTTTGCGTGAGCAGCAGCCTCCGACGTTTCGCCGCCGCACCGCGTGGCGCGCGCTTATTCCAGCGGACGCGGCGCCAGCGGAATTTCGCGAGCCGTTCGTGCATCTCTGGCTCGGCAGTGAAGCGCATCTCGTGCATTATCCGGTCAAGGCCGGCAGTGTCATTAATATCGTCGCCATCGTGCACGATGAGTGGAATGAATCGGGATGGTCGGCTACCGGAGAGCCCGCCGAAATTCTACGCCACTTTGCGCGCTGGTCCTGGTCGGAGAAAGCGCGCGCGCTGATTGCCCGTCCCGAGCGCTGGCTCAAATGGGCGCTGTACGACCGCAGCACGCCGTTCCGTGGCGGCAAGGTCCCCGTGACGCTTGTTGGGGACGCGGCCCACCCGATGCTGCCTTTCCTCGCCCAGGGTGCCGGCATGGCGATCGAAGATGCCGCCGTCCTCGCCGATATGCTCGGCAAATATCTCGATGACCCGTCTGATGCGCTCCGTGCCTACGAGGGCGCCCGCTGGCATCGTACGATGCGCGCCCAACAAGCCGCGCGCCGGCAGGCCCGCATCTATGGGCTGAGCGGCCCCGAGGCCTTCGTCCGCAATCTGGCAATGCGGGCAATGGGCGGAGAAAAACTGCGCGCACGCTACGATTGGCTCTATAGTTGGCGTCCGCCTGAACGTTACATGAGTTGAGAGAGATGTTGTTTCCGTCGACCGTCGCCGGCAGCCTGCCGAAACCATCCTGGCTCGCCGAGCCAAACAAATTGTGGCCGCAGTGGCGCCTGAAGGGTGACGAGCTCGCCGCCGCGAAACTCGACGCCACATTACTTGCCGTCAAATGGCAGGAAGACGCAGGCATCGATATTGTCGGTGACGGCGAACAGTCGCGCCAACATTTCGTGCATGGCTTTCTGGAATTCGTCGATGGTCTCGACTTCGCGCACAAGGTCGAGATGGGCATCCGCGGAGACCGCTACAAAGCTATGGTCCCGGTCGTGCGCGGAGAGCTCACGCTCAAGGGCCGCGTGCATCAGGCGGAGGCGCGCTACGCCCGCGCCCATACCAAGCGTAAATTGAAGATCACGCTCCCGGGGCCGATGACGATCTCGGATACCATCGCCGACTCCCACTACGGCGACAAAATCAAAATGGCGATGGCCTTCGCGGATTTGCTCAACAAGGAAGCCCGCGCGCTCGAAAGCGACGGCGTCGACGTCATCCAGTTCGACGAGCCGGCCTTCAACGTGTTCATGGGCGAGGTTGCGGGCTGGGGCGTCGAAGCGCTCAACCGCGCCGTCAGCGGGCTCAAATGCACGACCGCGGTCCATATCTGCTACGGCTACGGCATCCAGGCCAATATCGACTGGAAGAATTCGCTTGGCGGCGAATGGCGTCAGTACGAGGAGATATTTCCAGCGCTTGCCAAAAGCCGCATTGGCCAGGTCTCGGTCGAATGCATCCACTCGCGGGTGCCGCTCAAGCTTTTGTCACTGCTCGAAGGCAAGGACGTGCTCATCGGCGTGATCGACGTTGCAACCGACAAAGTCGAGACGCCCGAGCAGGTCGCGCAAGTCATTGGCGATGTCATGAAATTCGTACCGAAAGAAAAGATCGTCGCCTGCACCAATTGCGGCATGGCGCCGATGCGGCGCGATATTGCCGAGGCGAAACTGATTGCGCTTGGCAAGGGCGCCGAACTGGCCCGGCAGAAATTCGGTTGATCTCGATCAACTTCGGATTTCGGCGCGCGGCTAGGCTGCGGCGTGCCTTTACCGCGCCGCCCGTCCCATGACATCCATCAATTCGGCAACCTTGCGCCGCTGATCGGCCTTGTTGCCGCTCTTGATCGCATGGTCGACGCAATGCGCCACGTGATCGCGCAGGATTTCCTCTTCGACCCGGCGCAGCGCGGCACGCACCGCGCCGATCTGGGTGACGATGTCGATGCAATAGCGCTCGCCCTCAACCATGCGTGACAGCCCGCGCACCTGCCCTTCGATGCGATTGAGCCGCTGCAGCGTTGCCGCCTTGCTGTCGTTTGCCATGGGGTCTATATACCCCCTGGGGGTATGAAGGACAAGTCATGACAGCGGCAACGGAACACCATCATCACGACGCGTCCACCGTGGGAGTGCTCGACCCGGTCTGCGGCATGACGGTTGACCCGCACACCGCCAAGCATCGCGCCGATTATCGCGGCCATACCTATTATTTCTGTTCGGCCGGCTGTCGCTCGAAATTCATCGCCGACCCGCAGAAATATCTCGGCGAGCGCGAGCCTGAGCCGGTCGCCAAAGGCACGATCTACACCTGCCCGATGCACCCCGAGATCCGGCAGGTCGGACCGGGCGCCTGCCCGATCTGCGGCATGGCGCTCGAGCCTGAAATTGCCGCCCCTGACACCGGGCCAAATCCTGAACTCGTCGATATGACGCGCCGGTTCTGGATCGGCCTCGTGCTCACGCTGCCTGTGTTCACACTCGAAATGGGCGGCCACCTCGTCGGCCCGCACAATTGGGTTGAGCCGGCGCTGTCGAGCTATGTCCAATTTGCTTTTGCCACACCGGTTGTGCTCTGGGCCGGCTGGCCATTCTTCGTGCGCGGCTGGCAATCCCTGCTCACGCGCAATCTCAACATGTTCACGCTGATCGCCATGGGCACCGGCGTCGCCTATGTCTACAGCCTCTTTGCGACATTCGCGCCGGGGATATTTCCGGACGCGTTCCGCGGCCACGGCGGTTCGCCCGCCGTCTATTTCGAAGCCGCCAGCGTCATCACGGTGCTTGTGCTGATGGGACAAGTACTGGAACTGCGCGCTCGCGCCGCGACATCGGGCGCGATCCGCGCATTGCTCGATCTCGCGCCCAAGACCGCCCGCCGTGTGAAGGAGGATGGCAGCGACGAGGAGGTTTCGCTCGACTCGGTGCAGCCCGGCGACCGCTTGCGCGTTCGTCCTGGCGACAAGGTGCCGGTTGACGGCGTCGTGCTGGAGGGCCGTTCCGCGCTCGATGAATCGATGGTGACCGGCGAATCTATGCATGTCACGAAAGATAAGGACTCGCGCGTGATCGGCGGAACGCTCAATAAAAGCGGCAGCTTCGTGATGCGCGCCGAGAAAGTCGGCCGCGAGACGCTGCTGTCACAGATCGTTCAGATGGTCGCGAGTGCGCAACGCAGCCGCGCGCCGATCCAGCGCCTGGCCGATCAGGTATCGGCCTGGTTCGTGCCGACGGTGATTGCCGTCGCCCTGCTCGCTTTTGCAGCCTGGGCGATCTTCGGCCCCGAGCCGCGCTTCGCCTTCGGCCTTGTGGCCGCTGTGAGCGTGCTGATCATCGCCTGCCCCTGCGCACTCGGTCTTGCCACACCGATGTCGATCATGGTCGGCGTCGGCCGCGGCGCGCAAGCCGGCGTGCTGATCAAGAATGCCGAGGCGCTCGAGCGCATGGAAAAAATCGATACGCTCGTCATCGACAAGACCGGCACGCTGACCGAGGGCAAGCCGAAAGTAGTGGCAATTGCGCCCGCCATGGGTTTCGACGAGACGCAGGTCCTGCAACTCGCGGCAAGCGTCGAACGTGGCAGCGAACACCCGCTGGCAGCCGCAATTGTCGCCGCCGCAGTCGAGCGCAAACTCCAGCTGTCGTCGGCCAGCGAGTTTGATTCGCCGGCGGGAAAAGGCGTCACCGGCGTGGTGGAAGGCAAGAAGCTTGCGCTTGGCAATGCCAGGTTCCTCGATGAACTGCATATCGATACAGCCGCCGTTTCCGCCGAAGCCGAAAGTCTGCGAAGTGACGGCGCCACCGCGATCTTCCTCGCCGTGAATGGCAAGGTTGCCGGCGTCATCGCCATCGCCGATCCGGTCAAGGAGACAACGCCCGCTGCGCTCAAGGCGCTCGCCGCCGAAGGGATTCGTGTCGTTATGCTGACGGGCGACAATCGCACGACGGCGCAGGCGGTTGCGCGCCGACTCGGCATTGCCGAGGTCGAGGCGGAAGTGCTGCCCGATCAGAAAAGCGCGGTCGTGGAAAAACTCCGGCGCGAGGGCCGCGTGGTCGCGATGGCCGGCGATGGCGTCAACGATGCGCCTGCACTCGCCGCCGCCGAGGTCGGCATCGCGATGGGCACCGGTGCCGACGTCGCAATCGAAAGCGCGGGCATCACGCTGCTCAAGGGCGACCTCACCGGCATCGTGAAGGCGCGTGCCCTCTCAGCCGCCGTGATGGGAAACATCCGGCAGAACCTGTTTTTTGCCTTCATCTACAACGCCGCGGGCGTGCCCGTGGCGGCTGGCGTGCTTTACCCCGTGTTCGGAATCCTGCTGTCGCCGGTCATCGCGGCGGCCGCGATGGCGCTATCCTCCGTCAGCGTTGTCGGCAATGCCTTGCGGCTGCGCCGCGTCGCGCTTGATGGCCGCTAATAGACGGCCAGATACTTCAACAGAGACAGAATGCCGATAATGATGACGATGACGCGCACGATTTGCTTCGCGCGTCCGTCAATCGGCAACATATTGATGAGATAGAGCACCAGAACGATAACGAGAAACGTAATCAGAATGCTGATTAACAAGCCCATGCGCGCCCCCTGATAAAGCCACGGACGTGGCGGGTTCCACGCCAATAAGCGCGTGGAACCCGAAAAGTTCCATGCACCGCAGGTCGCGGCGCAGCAATCAATTCACTTGTGAATCATCAGCGTCTTGGGCGATGGCCGCTCTGCCGCGGGCGTGATCGCGAAGGTCAGCCAGGTATTCCACCCGTGCGGGCGGCTGGCAGCGTCAAACTCGCCATAGCCCTTGAGGTTCAGGTAGCCCTGCATATCGCCGACCGGAAACAGAAAACCGATCTGCGGCCCGACCCCGATGACACGGGATTCGTTTGAGCCGAGAAAGGCAGCCTGGCCGCTATCGGCCGTGATCTGGTCATAGAAATATCCCACGGCACCGATGAAGAATTGCTTCGACAGGAACTGGGAAGCGCCCCAATCCAGGTGCCAATCGATTCCGTTGCGGTAGTCGGTGTCGGTGTTCTTGAAATTGTACGTCAGCCCGGTCACGGCGGAAAATTCATGACCGGTCTGCGGATTGAAATAGGTGTACCCGACGCCGCCGTCGATTGCGCCATGTCCAATTCCGAGATTGGCAAGGCGGGTCGAGTCATAGGCGCCGACCGGGATGTCTCCCATCACATACGTCATGAAATTATGGACACCCATGTTCCAGCGCAGCGAGGCTTGCGGATACAAATCGCCGAAGCCGGATACCGAGCTGTCGATACTGCCTTGCCGTGTGGCGACCAGCGGGCCGACCATCGCCGTCAATGTCCCGTCGAGGGATACACTGTTACGCCCGGTAATTCCGGTCATGTTGACGTTCAACTGACCGCCGAGCACAGGCGTCGCGAATGTGTACCCGGCCTGCAAAAGGGCGAGGTCCGCATCGGCGTGCAAGTTCACATTCGCATTCACATTTACAGTTGGATTGAACCGCCCGATCGTAACCTCGCGCGCGCGTGCGACATCGCCGCCAGCTGACACCGATGTGTGGTAATAAATGCCCGCGAATGACCAGCCCGGTTGCTGCGGCGCCGCGGCGAGGCTCCCAAAGGTCCCCGGCAGCCAGAAGCTGACACCGCCCTCGTCTGCGAAAGCGACGGTTGAAACGCCCGCGCAAATTCCAAGAAACAAAGCAGCCGTAAGTTTACGCCTCGCGATCACACGCCCGATGGCCTGCTGAAGCTTCATTGCGCCCCTCGCCATTCCCGATCCCTCGTCATCATAGACGAAGTCCAGGCTGAAGGGATGATTTCACGAGGCCCGCGCTGCCCTACCCACAAGCTCGTCGGGTACAAAGGCGAGCCAGATGTAGCCGAATACCGACAACCAAAGCGTTCAGCGTACGGCCTGATCGCTTGCCCGGCCGGTCGGACTGCCCGTGTTGATGATGGGCTTGCAGTTCTTTTCGACGCTCGCCTTGCGGAGTTCGTTCATTTCGCCGCGCAACTGCACGTATTCCGGCCGATAGGCAAGGTCGCTCACGAATTCGGCGCCACCGCCCATTCCCGCCTTCGCGATCAGCTTTTCCAACACCTGTTGACGCGCGGCAATCCCCTGAGCCGTCTCGGACAATTGCGCGCAGTTATACAGAACGAATTTATCGGGCGTGACGAGGAAACGGCCGGCGGTGTCTTCGGAAGCACAGCCGCACACAGCCGCTGTAAGAGCAGCAATGAGAGTCCAGGCTATTCCTCGGCCGGTCATCGCCATTGAGCTATCGCATGATTTGGGCAATCGGGTGATGCGGCCGCCGGCTCTGGAATTCGACCGCAATCGATCACGCTTTCTTCGAATCCTGGCGCAGAACCCGGCTGAGTTCGGCGGCGATAGTGACCGCGGCCGGCGTATCGGAATGCACGCAGACCGTTGACGCTTTGACGGGAATATCCTTGCCCGCGATCGTGGTGACAGCGTGGTCGCGCATCACACGCAACACGCGCGCGGCCGCCTTCGCCGGATCCACGGCGTCGTGAACGCGGCTGAGGATCAGATTGCCCTCTGCATCGTATTCGAGGTCGGCGTAAAATTCCGGGATGAGTTCGACGCCTTTGCGCTTGTACGCTGTCTCATGCGCCGTGAATGCCATGCCGAGAATTGGCACGCCAAATGGAAGTACCGCATCGGCAATTGCCCCCGCGATATTTTCGTCACGCGCTGCCATGCCGTAGAGCGCGCCGTGCGGTTTGACGTGAT
Source organism: uncultured Alphaproteobacteria bacterium (assembly GCA_963810125.1). GTDB lineage: Bacteria > Pseudomonadota > Alphaproteobacteria > Rhizobiales > Xanthobacteraceae > Pseudolabrys. Next base: position 215,337 of record CAWEMK010000006.1, on the reverse strand, counting down.
TGAGCGCGACGCCTTCCGCATCAAGAAATGCCTTGAGCGCGCCAACCTGATAGGTCACGAGATCCGTCACTTCCGCAGGCGAAATCACCATGGCGCGTCGGCCAAAGCCCTGCAGGTCAGGCAGCGATGGATGCGCGCCGACTTTAACCGCATGCTTTTTGGCCAGACGGACCGTTTCGCGCATTGTCGGCGGATCGGAGGCATGAAATCCGCAGGCCACATTGGCGAGATCGATATGCGGCATCATCGCCGCGTCATCCCCGAGGCGGTACAGGCCGAAGCCCTCACCCATGTCGCAGTTGATCGTCAGAGGCATGCGCGGCCCTTAGCAGCCTGGCTTCACGGATTGTCTCAGGATTTCGCGATTTATTCTCTTGTTCAAATGAAATGATAGCTTGCAAGTCTTTGAAAGCATTGGTGCGGACGCCCGGACTCGAACCGGGACAGAGCTTTCGCTCCTAGGGATTTTAAGTCCCTTGCGTCTACCATTCCGCCACGTCCGCACGTGGACTTTCAGTCACCGCGCCGGCGCGCGGTAACGTCCACGCGACGGCGTTTAATTCAGGCCGGTAATAAATGCGCCCAGGCCGGATCCCATTCCTTGCCGCTGGCGTCCACCACCTTGCCGTCGACATCGAAGAACTTGTTGGGGATCTGGAACATGGCGATGAACATGCCGCCCTTCGGGCTCCAGGCGGTGTGCCGGCTGCCGGCGGGCCGCCAGACGAATTCGCCGGCGCCGACTTCAATCCCGGCATCGGGCCCCTCTTTGTCGACCAGCGAGCCTTCGAGCACGTAAGTCTGCTCGATCAGAACATGCTCATGGTCGGGCAGTACCGCGCCCGGCGCCATCCGCATCAGCATGGTGGCAAGGCCGCTGCTCGGATCGAACAGCAGCGTCTTCATTTCGCAGCCCGAAAACCGCATCTTCTGCCACGGCATATCCTTGGCGCGCACGACCTTCGACAGCAGGTCCGCGACCGGCTTTGCATCCTTGGTATTCGGCTTGACGTTCATCGGGCACCTCCCCGGCAAGGCATTTTCTGACGTTGCGTGATGATACACCGAAACGCGATCAGTTGCTCAATTTGATGTTGGCCTGCTCAACGACTTTTCCGAATTTCGTACGCTCGGCATCCACAAAAGCCTTGAACTCGGCGACCTTCATCGGCTTCGGCACGATGCCCTGCGGCAGCAGCTTGTCGGAAATCGCAGGGTCCTTGAGCGCGGTGTTGATAATGCCGTTGAGCCGTTCGACGATGTCCGGCGGCGTGCCGGCGGTGCCGAAGATCGCAAACCAGTTGAGCAGTTCATAGCCCGCAAGACCGGGCGCGCCTTCGCTCAGCGGCGGCACGTCGGGCAATTGCGGCATGCGATCGCGCGAGGTGACCGCCACCGCGCGGATATTGCCCGCGTTCATCAGCGGCAGGGCCGCCGCGAGGCTGGAGAAGCTCATGGTGACGGCGCCCGTTGCAACGTCGGTCACCGCCGGCGCCGAGCCGCGATACGGCACGTGCAGCACCTGCGTGCCGGCCATGGTGTTCATCAATTCTCCCGCAAGCTGCTGCGGATTGCCGATACCCGACGACGAGAACGACAGCTTGCCGGGATTGGCCTTGATGTAGGCGATCAGTTCTTTCGGATTGTGCACCGGTATCGCCGCGCCGACGACGACCACGCAGGGAACGATGCCGACCAACGCGATCGGCACCAGCTCTTTCGCCGGGTCGTAGGCCATCTTTTCCTTAAAGAGGAAATGATTGATCGCCACCTCGCCGGATGCGCAAGCCAGCAGCGTGTAGCCGTCGGGTGCCGCCTTCGCGACCGCGCCGGTCGCCAGCATTGCACTCGCCCCGGTGCGGTTTTCGACGATGACAGTCTGCCCGAGCGCAGCCTTTAGTGGCTCCTGCAACAGGCGCGCGATGATATCGACGCCGCCACCCGCCGCATAACCGACCAGGATGTGAATCGGCTGGTTGGCGTAGCCCGAGTCCGCGTGAGCTTCGCCAGCGGCAGTACCCAGCGCAATCGCGCCTGCGCTCGCAAGCAGATGGCGTCGTGTCAGCATTGCGCTTCCTCCATTCTCGTTTTTTATTAATCACCACCCTCGCGGATCGGCGGCTGGAATGCCAGCCCGGTGTCCCAGGGAAAATAGATCCAGGTATCCTGCGATACTTCGGTGATGAATGTGTCGACCAGCGGCCGCCCCATCGGCTTGGCATAGACGGTCGCGAAATGTGCGTCCGGCAGCAGGTCGCGCACCACGCGCGCGGTCTTGCCGGTATCGACCAGGTCATCGACGATCAGCACGCGCTTGCCGCTTTTGTGCAACCCGGTCACTTCCGGCGCGATGCCCTTGAGCACCGAGAGATCGCCCTGGTTCTTGTAGTCACGGTAGCTCACCACGCACACTGTCTCGATCATGCGCACGTTCAATTCGCGCGCGACGATGGCCGCGGGCACCAGTCCGCCGCGCGTAATGCAGACGATCGCCTCAAACGGACCGGCCTCATGCAGCCGCCATGCCAGCGCGCGCGAGTCGCGATGAAACTGATCCCAGGAGACGGGGAAGATTTTGTCCGGGCGGGGTCCGTTGTCGGCCTGCGGTGTTGTCATCAGTTCATTCCGTTCGGATTCCCGCTGGAGCCTGTACTCGGGCCGGCCAAAGGCCGGACCCGAGTACGGGAACGAACGGAGTGTGTGGCGACGCAAGCATCCTAGCGCGTCGCCGCCAGCTGCGATTTTATTTTGACAAGCATGGTCTCAACCTCGGCCTTCACCGCCGCAAGCTTGTCGGCATCGCGCGAGCGCACCACGATGTTCGTGTTCGGTCCGTGTGTCTCGTCGATGAACGGATAGCTGCCGATGATCGCTTCGGGATGCGCCTTGGCGATGGCGCCCAGCTCGGTGCCGACATCACCTTCTTTTGCATCGGCGCGGATCGTTTCCGACAGCAATTTGGTTCCGGTCTTGAGCCTGGGCGCGACTTCATCGAGCATGCCCTGCATCACCGCCGGGATACCGGCCATCGTAATGACGTTGCCGATCCAGAAGCCGGGCGCGCCCGACACCTTGTTCGCAACCAGCGCAGCGCCGTGCGGAATGCGCGCCATGCGCATGCGCGCTTCGTTGAGTTCACCACCGGTCTTGGCCAGGCGCTCCTTCAGGATCGCCACAGCCTCGGGATGAAACTCGAGCGCAACGCCAAAAGCCTTGGCGACGCAATCGGCGGTGATGTCATCGTGAGTTGGCCCGATGCCGCCGGTGGTGAAGACATAAGTGTAGTTCCCACGCAACGCGTTGAGCGCATCGACGATCGCACCCTCGTCATCGGATACGACCCGCACTTCCTTGAGATCGATCCCGATCGCGGTGAGGTAATCGGCGATGTAGCCGATATTCTTGTCCTTGGTGCGCCCCGATAAAATCTCGTCGCCGATCACAAGCACGGCCGCGGTGACGATCTCGGATTTGGCGCTGCTCATGGCGTCACGAAGTCCTTGGGTAAAGCCCCGCCGAACACCTAGCGTGACCCCGAAAGTCACTCAAGTTGACCTGGATCATTGCGGCCGGCCCCGCCATCGGCCCTCAATCGTCGGCCGCCCAACAAATAGGCAGCGCTGAGCGGCACCCGCCCACGGAAATACCCGTATTTCCTTGGTTTTTCTTGGCCTGAAGCTTGCACCTCTTGTCCTGCTGCTCCCGAGCGAGCACCCGCCGCCACGACGAGGGGATGGGAACGGGGCTTGGAACGGCTTTTGGGGAGAGCGGTTGTAAAGCGTTTGCTGGGGGACTTCGATGACGACCGCCTTCGACGAAATGAAGGGCCACAATGGGGGCGTGCGGCCGGCCTATAGCGAGCTGTCGCGTTGGCTCGCCGAGGTGCCGCCCGACGTGCTCGACTACCGGCGGCGCGAGGCCGAACTGATTTTTCGGCGGATCGGCATCACGTTCGCTGTTTACGGCGAGGCCGATGCGCAGGAACGGCTCATTCCGTTCGATGTCATACCGCGCATCATGTCGGCCGTCGAATGGCGGCTCCTCGAAAAAGGCCTGACGCAGCGCGTCAACGCGCTCAACGCATTCATCAAGGATATTTACAGCGCACGCGAAGTCCTACGCGCCGGCATCGTCCCAGACGATCTGGTGTTCCGCAATCCGGCGTTCCGGCCGGAGATGAGCGGATTGAAAGTGCCGCACGATATCTACGTGCAGGTCGCCGGCATCGACATTGTCCGCGTCGATGCCGATACCTTCTACGTACTCGAAGACAATGCACGCACGCCCTCCGGCGTCTCCTACATGCTGGAGAACCGCGAGATCATGATGCGGCTGTTTCCGGAATTGTTCTCGCGCCATCGTATCGCGCCGGTCGAGAACTATCCGGATGAATTGCTCGCAACACTGAAATCGGTCGCGCCGACGTCAACCTCGCACGATCCCACCGTCGTGCTGCTCACGCCCGGCGTCTTCAACTCCGCCTACTACGAACACTCGTTCCTCGCCGACAAGCTCGGCGTCGAGCTGGTCGAAGGCCGCGATCTCTTCGTAAAGGACGAGATCGTTTACATGCGTACGACGCAAGGCCCGCGCCGTGTCGACGTTATCTACCGGCGCATCGACGATGACTTCCTGGATCCGCTCGCGTTCCGTCCGGATTCCGCGCTCGGCGTGCCCGGATTGATGCCCGCCTATCAGGCCGGAAATGTCACGCTCGCCAACGCGGTCGGCACCGGCATCGCCGATGACAAGGCGGTCTACAGCTTCATGCCGGCGATCGTGAAGTTCTATCTCGGCGAGGAACCGATCCTGAAAAACGTGCCAACCTGGCGCTGCCGCGAGGAAGAACATCTCGCTTACGTGCTCGAACATCTGCACGAGCTGGTGGTAAAGGAAGTGCACGGATCCGGCGGTTACGGCATGTTGATCGGCCCCGCGGCCAGCAAGGTTGCGATCGAACAATTCCGCGCCAAGCTGAAAACCTCGCCAAAGAACTTCATTGCGCAGCCGACGCTGGCGCTGTCGACCTGCCCGACCTGCGTCGAGCAAGGCGTGGCGCCGCGCCATGTCGACCTGCGGCCATTTGTTCTCACTGGCCGCGACCGCACGCGGATCGTGCCTGGCGGGCTGACGCGAGTGGCGCTCAAGGACGGTTCGCTGGTGGTCAATTCCAGTCAGGGCGGCGGGACAAAAGACACCTGGGTATTGGACGGATGAGAATGAACGCATTCGGCGCTGGCGCTCCCCTCCCCCTTGTGGGGAGGGGTCGGGGGTGGGGGTCGAGCGATGCTGCGCGAGCAACGCCTATCACAACGACCCCCCTCCCTATCCCTCCCCCACAAGGGGGGAGGGAAAACCGCGTTGCGAGGACGGAGTAAATGCTCTCACGCACCGCCGACAACCTGTATTGGCTTTCGCGCTATGTGGAGCGCGCGGAATATCTCGCGCGCATTCTCGACGCGACGCAGCGCCTTTCGGCGCTCCCCCTTGCCTATGTCGGCACTAGCAATGAATGGGAATCCGCCGTGGCGACCGCCGGATGCGCCGCCGCTTTCTTCAAACTCTACGACGAAGCCAACGAGGAGAATGTCACCGACTTTCTCGCGTTCTCCACCGCCAATACCTCGTCGATCCGCTCGTGCTTTGAACTCGCGCGCGGCAACGCGCGCGCGGTGCGCACCGCCCTCACCATGGAAATGTGGGACTCCATCAACGGCACCTGGCTCGAATTGCAGCGTTACGGCAACGGACCGACATCGCGCGAGGAGTTTTCGCGCTTCCTGCGCTGGGTGCAGGAATCCTCGCTCCGTTACGACGGCTCCGCCTACCGCACAATGCTGCGCAACGACGCTTACTGGTTCTCGCGGCTCGGCGTCTATATCGAGCGCGCCGACAACACCGCACGCATCCTCGACGTAAAATATCACTTGCTGCTGCCGGAGAACGAGCGCGTCGGCGGCCCACTCGACTATTTCCAGTGGGCGGCAATTCTGCGTTCGGTGTCGGCGCTCACCGCCTATCACTGGGTCTATCGCGAGAGCCTCAAGCCCTGGTTGGTGGCCGACCTCCTCATCCTGCGCGATGAAATGCCGCGATCGCTTGCTTCCTGTTACGAGACAATTGTGAGCGATCTCGACCAGATTGCCGGCGCCTATGGACGCCAGGGTCCGGCGCAGCGCCAGGCGCGCGGCATCCGGACGCGCCTGCAGAGCAGCCGCATGGACGGCATCTTCCAGCGCGGGTTGCACGAGTTCATCGGGGAATTCATCACCGAGAACAACCGCCTTGGCGCGCTGATTACCGAGCAATTCCTGACATGAGCGCCGGTGCGCCTTTCTTGAGCACCGTGTGTTAGAACGACCCCCGTTTCGCCGGCAGCCAGTCACCCATGCGAATCCGCATCTCCCACGCGACCACCTATAGCTACGAGGGAACGCCCTCCGTGGTTACGCAGGTGCTTCGCCTCACCCCGCGCGATCACGACGGACAGCACGTCGTCGCCTGGCGTGTCGATCTGTCGAACGATTGCCTGCTGCACCAGCACGAAGATTCCTTCGGCAACATCATCCATTCATTTACCGCCGAAGGACCATTCAGCGAGTTGACGGTCGCGGTCGAAGGCAGCGTCGATACGCAGGACCTGGGTGGGCTGGTCAGGAACGCCGTCGAGCGTTTCCCGCCGCAGCTTTTTCTGCGCGAGACTCCGCTGACACAGCCGGATGCCGCGATTGTCGAGTTTGCGCAGTCAATACGTGGCGACACGGGCGGCGACACGTTGGCGCTGTTGCATGCGATGATGAAGGGACTCAATCGCGAGATCGCTTTCGACACCGACCCGACCCACGCCGCAACGACGGCGGCGGAAGCCTTTGCGCTGCGGCGCGGAGTTTGCCAGGACCTCACCCATGTCTTCGTCGCTGGCACACGCGCGCTTGGCATTCCGGCGCGCTATATCGGCGGCCACTTCCACCGCGCGGATGGCGTCACTTCGCAGGAGGCTGGCCACGCCTGGGCTGAAGCCCATATCGAGGATCTGGGCTGGGTAGGCTTTGACCCGACCAACGGGATTTGCACGACCGATGCCCATGTGCGGGTCGCGGTCGGGCTCGACTATCTCGGCGCCGCCCCGGTTCGCGGGACGCGCTATGGCGGCAGTGGCGAAACCCTGACGGTGGCCGTGCGGGTCGACCAGGCGCGCCAGCAGGCCCAAAGCTGATCCATTGCCGAAACAGGCTCAACGTCGCTATAAACCGGCACCGAAGGTGTGCAGGACAGCGCCAAGCCCATGACGTATTGCTGCGGAATTCTCGTGCGCGCGGGTCTCGTGATGGTCGCCGATACGCGCACCAATGCGGGCCTCGACAACGTCTCGACTTTTCGCAAGCTGCATATCTACACGCAGCCTGGCGAGCGCATCATGGCCATTGCATCCTCGGGCAACCTGTCGCTGAGCCAGTCAGTGCGCGCGACATTGACCGAAGGTGTGGAAAATCCCGAGACCGGCGAAGTTGAAACCTTGATGAATGCCCCGACGATGTTCCAGGCCGCCCAACGCATCGGGCGCACTGTCCGCAACGTTCAGAGTATGGAAGGCAAGGCGCTCGAAGCAGCCGAGGTCGAACACGAAGTCGCCTTCCTGTTCGGTGGGCAGATCAAGGACGGGCCGATGCGCCTGTACATGATCTACTCGGCTGGCAATTTCATCGAATGCACGACCGACACGCCCTACCTGCAGATCGGCGAGCACAAATACGGAAAGCCTGTGCTCGACCGCGCCATCGGGTTCGACACCGACCTCTACGATTCACTCAAGATCGGGCTGATCTCCATGGATTCCACCATGCGTTCCAATCTCGGGGTCGGGCTGCCGATTGATATCCTGGTCGTGCGCCGTGATGCCTGCACCGCCGAGGTGAACTACCGGATCGAACCGGGGGAACCGTATTTCCAGGACCTGCGCGAGCGCTGGTCCGGCGCTTTACGGGCCGCGCACATCGCGATACCCCGTCCGCCCTATCGCAGCCCGACCTGACAGCTCCGCTTGGTATCGATTCCGGCATATTTTCAGTGGTTTAGAGATAGTCCTTGAAGGATTACATTTTTACCGCAGGTTAATAGAACCGCGCGAATTGCCAGTTCCTTACACATTGCCCTGAGCAGGTGCGGGAATGCGAAAGCGAATAGCAAGCTTTGTCCCCTAGCTTCCGGCCCGAAAAGCCTAATGGGCAGGACGCTTTAAGGGACATCGATCGTGCCGTCTGTGGCTCGCCCGCGCGCTTCCGACGCGCGGCAATTTACGAGTTGGGACCGCGCTCGCCTGAGCGTGGTCGTACCCATTGGCGTCATCGTCGCCGTGGCCATTGTCTGCATCGTTGTCGCTGTATTGTCGTCGGCGCAGCGCGCCGACGTTGTGGCCGTCGATCATGAAAAGCAGTTGTTCTCGCGCGCGCTGATCAACTATGGCGAACGCGTTCTGCGCGAAGTGGAGAGCGTCGCCTCCTCGGAAGGCGCAATCGAAAACATACGCCGCTCGTTCGATCCGCAATGGGCAAGGCTGCGCGTCGGGACCTGGCTGGAGACCTATTTCGATCACGACTACATCTTCATCTTCGATCGCAATGACACACTGCTCTATTCAGTGGTCGGCCGCCGGCCCGCCGACACGCAGTGGTTTGCGACCGCCCGTCCCGCATTTGCGACTGTGCTCGACTTCATGCGCGGCCGCGATCCCAGCCTGCGCGGCGCCATCCGCCTGAACCAACAGATCCTCACCGAGGGCAGCGCGCATCCGCAAGCGGCCATCATCAGCCAGCTGCTGGGACGTCCTGCTGTCATCGCTGCCAGCGCCGTGGGCCCGGCCGACGGAATTTCACCGGCCTACGACACGGCCGCGCCGATCGTCATGTCGGTCAAATTCATCGACGACAGCGCGCTCACCAGCATCGCCGCGCAGTTGCGGCTCACCAATTTGCGCAGGATCGGGCAGGATCCGCTGCCGAGCGGGGATCTTGCCTATAATCTCACGGGTCCTGAAGGCAATCTCATCGCACGTTTCGCCTGGACGCCGAAACAACCCGGCGCCGAAATCGTGCACAACGTGATTCCGTTCATTGCGGTCGCCCTCACCGGTTTCGCGCTGCTTGCCGCTTTCGTGTTGCGCTACATGCGCCGTACCGCCGCCGCCATCGCAGCCGGTGAATCACGCCTGCGCCATCTGGCCATGCACGATCCGCTCTGCGGCCTGCCAAACCGAATTTTCTTCGGCGAACGCCTGGAGGCGGTGATCGAGGAAGTTCGTGCCGGCAGCGCGCCGGCCGCAGTGTTCTACATCGATCTCGATCACTTCAAGGACGTCAACGATACGCTTGGCCATCATGTCGGCGACGAGCTGATCCGCAACGTCACTTTGCGGCTGTCACATACGTTGCGTGGCGGCGATCTGGTGGCACGGCTCGGCGGCGACGAGTTCGCGGTCATTTCGTCGTTCGCAGGCGATACCGAGTTGATGATGGGCCTCGCGCAACGCATTATCTCGGCGATCTGCGCACCCTACTCGATCGGCGGCCAGAACATCATCATCGGCGCCTCGATCGGCATTGCGGTGATCGACAAGAACTGCGGAACTGCGACCGACATCATGCGCTACGCCGACATGGCGCTCTATCGCGCCAAGAACGAAGGCCGCAACCGGGCATGCATCTACGACGCAGCGATGGACGCCGACCTCTCTACCCGCAAGCTGCTCGAGGCGGACCTGCGCGCAGCGATCGAGAACGACCAGTTGCAACTGTTGTATCAGCCGATCGTCAACAAGAGCGGCGAGAGTGTTATCGGCGTCGAAGCGCTTTGCCGCTGGACACATCCGGTCCGCGGCGAGATTCCGCCAAGCGAATTCATCGCCATTGCCGAGCACAGCGGCCTGATCATCGATCTCGGAAACTGGGTGCTGCGCCGCGCGTGCATCGACGGCCAAGCGTGGCCGGAATTGACCGTGGCGGTCAACGTGTCCTCGCTCCAGTTCCGGCGCATCGATTTCGTCGAAGTGGTTGAACGCATCCTGAAGGAAACCAATTTCGATCCGGCGCTGCTCGAACTTGAGCTGACCGAGAGCGTGTTGCTCGGCAACGTCGATACGGCGGAAGACGCGATGCTTCGGCTCAAGGCCCTCGGCGTGCGCCTCGCACTCGACGATTTCGGCACCGGCTATTCCAGCTTGCTTTATTTGCGCCGCTTCCCCTTTGACAAGCTCAAGATCGACCGCAGTTTCGTACTCTCGATCGAAAAGGCCGCCGATGCCGCTGCAATCGTGCATGCCATCGTCAGCCTCGGCCGCGGCCTTGGCATGAAAGTGACCGCCGAAGGCGTGGAAACCGCCGATCAGCAGCTCTTCCTGCGCGCCGCCGGCGTGCATTCGATGCAGGGCTTCCGTTTCGGCCGGCCGGTGTCGGTTGCCGAGATCACCGCCCGCCTGCGCTCGCCCAACGCTTTCCAGCCGACCGACGTTCCGGAAGCCCTGGCGAGCTGACATCCGATTCCCGCCGGAAGAGACCGGCGCCGTCAGCAGTGATGGCGCGCGCCCGCTTTTGTGATATGGCGGCATCTCGAAATTCCCGACAGGAAAGGACATCCAATGGCTGCGTCCGCAAAAATTGCGCTGGTGACCGGAGCCGGAACCGGAGTGGGCCGCGCGGTGGCCATCGCGCTCGCCAAGGCCGGCTACAATCTCGTGCTGGCCGGCCGCCGCAAGGAAATGCTCGACAAGGTCGCCGCCGAAATCAACGCCGCGGGCGCACAGGCCCTGGCCGTGCCGACCGACGTTTCAAAGCGCGAGTCGATTGTCAGCCTGTTCGCGACCGTGAAATCAACCTTCGGCCGGCTTGATGTCCTGTTCAACAATGCCGGTATCGGCGCGCCCGCCGTGCCGCTCGAGGACCTGCCGTTCGAGACCTGGCAAAACGTCGTCGCGACCAACTTGACCGGCATGTTCCTGTGCACGCAGGAAGCGATCAAGATCATGAAGAGCCAGAATCCGCGCGGCGGCCGCATCATCAACAATGGCTCGATTTCGGCACATGCGCCGCGGCCTTATTCGGTCGCCTATACTTCGACCAAGCACGCCGTCACAGGGCTGACCAAATCCACTTCGCTCGACTGCCGGCCCTACGACATCTGCTGCGGCCAGGTCGATATCGGCAATGCCGCAACGCCGCTGACCGAGCGCATGGTGCAGGGCGAAGGCGTGTTGCAGCCCGACGGCAGCAAAAAGATCGAGCCGCGCATGGAAGCCGACCATGTCGGCAATGCCGTGGTCTATATGGCGGGCCTGCCGCTCGACACCAATGTCCTGTTCATGACGGTGATGGCCAACAAGATGCCCTTCGTCGGGCGAGGATAACTCATGCACGCGCTGGAAAGCTGGCACGATTTCTTCGTGCTGGTCGGCACCGCCGGCGCAACGCTGCTTGCCTTGCTGTTTGTTGCGGTGTCGCTCGGCGCCGGATTTTTGAGCGATCGCAGAACGGGCGCGACCCGCGCCTTTTTCAGTCCCGTGGTCGTCCATTTCAGCGCGGTGTTTTTTCTATCCGCCATCGCGCTGGTGCCGGGGCATCGTACCGTATTTTTCACTGTTGTCGTCGGCACCTGCGCGCTGACAGGTTTTTGCGTTGCGCTTTACGCGACGATCCAGCTCATGCGGCATGACTGGACACGCTACAAGCAAGACCATCTCGCCTATGGGCTATTGCCGACGATCAGTTATGCCGGACTCCTGGTGGCCGCCGCGATGATCTGGATGGAAAACGAGTTCGCAGTCGATGTGCTCGCCGGCGCACTGCTGGTGCTGTTGCTGGTCAACGTCCGCAATGCCTGGGATCTGACGCTGTCGATGGCGCGCCACCAGACGCAACTACGCACTAAACGATCACGCTCACCTTAACCTCAACGCCGGTTTTCACCTTGGCGAGCACCTTCACGCTGCTGAGCGCTTTGGCAAACACATTGCAGGGGCTGGCGAGGCGCGTCTCGTCGCCTTTGGAAATCGGCGTGCGGCCAAACCCGATCGCGATCGCGGGCCCCTGCGGCCAATAGGCAATCTCGCCCGGGATAATCACGGCGCGCGCATCGGACTCGCGCGCGACGTTCACCGGCACGTCGAAATAAATTTCCTCACCCCAGGTCAGAACCGCCGACGAGAGCGGCAGCGCCGCGGCGATGGCCTTGGCGGTCGGCGTGTCGAGCAATTCGGCGTCGAGCGTCAACATCCCGAAATCGAAGCGGATGCGGGCCACCAGTGTCCTCCCGTTGCGATGCTCAAGTGGTTTTGACGCGCATGTGGATGATGACAAGCACCAGTAAGCTGAGCAGCGACGTCAGGATCAAGTAGAAGCTCGGTGCCAACGGCGATCCGGTGACCGCGACCAGCCACGCCGCAATGAACGGCGCAAATCCGCCGAAGATTGGGACGCTCGTATTGTAGGCAAAGGCAATGCCCGTGCTGCGGGTTGCGGTCGGGAACAGTTCCGCCATCAAGGCCGGCAGCGTGCCGCTATAGGCGGCCTTGAGCAGGCTCAGCCAACACACGATGCCGACAATACCGGCGAGCGAAGGATTGGCGACCAGCAGTACAAAGGCCGGATAGGCAGAGACCGCAAACAACACCGAGACGATCACCATCATCCGCACGCGGCCGACGCGGTCCGACAGGTGGCCAAAAAATGGCGCGCAGAACATGAGCAGGAGCCCGCCGATCATCGTCGCCGTGAAGCCAAGCGATTGCGGCAGGTGCAACTGTTTGATCGCATAAGTCGGCATGTAGAGAATGATGTAGTTCGAACTGGTCGAGAGGATCACAATGCCCATGCACATTAACAGCCGATCCCAATGATCGGCGAACATCTGGCGAAGTGGTGCATGCGCCGGACCTTGCTCACGAAACTCCGGCGTCTCGCCGACATGCTTGCGGATATAAAGTCCAATCGGACCGATCAAAAGACCGAACAGGAATGGCACGCGCCAGCCCCAGCTTTCGATCTGGTCCGTTGTGAGCCAAGTGAACAGAACAACGCCGAAGAATGACGACAGCACGGCGGCGATACCCTGGCCGAACCACTGAAAGCTCGCGAAAAAGCCCTTCCGATCTTTTGAATGTTCGACAAGAAATGCCGTGGCGCTGCCAAACTCGCCGGCAACCGCGAAACCTTGCAGCAAACGCGCAATGAGCACAGCGATTGGCGCGAGAATCCCAACCGAGTTGTAGGTCGGCATGATGGCCATCAGGCCGGTACCGATCGTCATGATGACGATCGACAACAGCATGGCGGTGCGCCGCCCGGCACGGTCGGCATAAGCGCCAAGCACGAGAGCGCCAACCGGACGCGCCAGGTAGGAAATTCCGAACGTTCCGAACGTCAGTAACAACGCCGTGGTGGCGTCGGCAGTCGGAAAAAACAGCTTTGAAATGGTGACGGCAAAATAACCGTAGATGAGGATGTCGTAGAATTCGAGGGCGTTACCGATAGCCGCGGCGGCAAGGACTTTGAACGTGCTGGCTTTGTGCGGCGCTTTCGCCGCCACGGTGGTAGCTGACATGTGTCCCCTCGGTCTGCCGCGGTGACCGCGCGGCACCCGCAAGGTTGCCGCGAACGGAACGGGGAAACAAGGTGGCGGGCGCCTACAATCTCAACTACATTGCCGGCGCATGAAAACCGACGTCTCCAAGATCAATCCGAACCCTTTCACAACCCGTCCCGAGATCGAAGGCACATTCGGCGTTGTCACCTCGACCCACTGGATCGCGACCGGGGTGGGCATGGCCGCGCTCGAGAAAGGCGGCAACGCTTTCGACGCCGCAGTAGCGACGGCCTTCACGCTACAAGTGGTCGAGCCACATCTCAACGGACCGGGCGGCGACGTTCCGGTCATTCTCTATGACGTCAGGCGCAAGAAACCCGAAGTGATCTGCGGCCAGGGGCCCGCCCCGGCCGCCGCAACCATCGCGCGCTTTCACGAGCTCGGACTCGATATGGTGCCGGGTACCGGACTGCTGGCCGCCTGCGTCCCCGGCATGTTCGATACCTGGATGATGTTGCTGCGCGACTACGGCACCCTGCACCTTGCCGATGTTCTCACGCCGGCGATTTCTTATGCCCGCAACGGACACCCGCTGGTCGAGCGTGCCTGCGCCACCATCGCCATGGTCGCCGATTTGTTCCGCGAACATTGGCCGACGTCGGCGGCGGTCTATTTGCCCGACGGCAAAGTGCCCGAGCACGCGTCACTGTTCACGAACCGCGCGCTGGCGGAGACATATGCGCGTGTCTTGCGCGAGGCCGAGAGCGCGGGCGGCGATCGTGTCGCGCAGATCGAGCGCGCGCGCAAAATCTGGTCGCAGGGTTTCGTCGCGGAAGCGATCGACAAATTTTTCCGCACGCAGAAAATCATGGACGTATCCGGAGAACGTCACGGCGGCTTCCTCACCGGCGCCGACATGGCGGCGTGGCAGGCGCATGTCGAGCCGCCCCTCACTTACGATTACGGCAGCTACACCGTTTGTAAGCCGGGCGTCTGGAGCCAGGGGCCGGTGGTGCTGCAACAGCTGGCGCTGCTGAAAGGCTTCGACCTCGACAGCCTCGATCCGACGGGACCGGATTTCATCCACCTGCAGGTCGAATGCGCCAAGCTGGCTTATGCCGACCGCGAAAGTTTCTACGGCGATCCCGATTTCGTCAAAGTGCCGATCGAAACGCTTCTGTCCGACCGTTACAACGCCGAACGCCGCAAGCTGATCGACAAGCGCGCATCGCTCGAATTGCGACCCGGCTCGCTCGAAGGCTTTGGCGGGGTCGTCGAAATGCGCCGCGCCGATGGCGCGCGCGCGGCGGTTGGCGCATTCGGCGCCGGTGAACCGACTGTCGGGCGTCTCGGCGAGGTGCGCGGCGACACAGTCCATTTCGATATCATCGACAACGCCGGCAACATGGTGTCGTCGACGCCATCGGGTGGCTGGTTGCAATCCTCGCCGGTTATTCCCGAGCTCGGCTTCGGCCTTGGCACGCGCGCGCAGATGTTCTGGCTCGACGACAAGCACCCGGCCGCACTGGCGCCGGGCAAACGGCCGCGCACGACACTGTCGCCAAGCCTGGCCCTGCGCGACGGAGAGCCCTACCTGGCGTGGGGTTCGCCCGGTGGCGACCAGCAGGATCAATGGACGACACAATTTTTCCTGAGACACGTTCACGCCGGCATGAACCTGCAGGAAGCCATCGACGCGCCCGCCTGGCACTCGGAGCATTTCCCGATTTCATTCTGGCCACGGACGGCGCGGCCGGGCGTGCTGGTCGTGGAAAAACGATTGCCGGACGCGACCATCAGCGAATTGCGTGCGCGCGGACATGAGGTCGAAGTCGGGCCACCCTGGTCCGAGGGCCGCCTGACGGCAGCGTCGCGCGTCGGCAAGCGGCGGAGGGCCGCTGCCAATCCGCGCGGAATGCAAGGCTACGCCGCCGGCCGGTAACCGGCGCGACGTCAAGGCTCACTCAATACGCGAAACGACTGAAATCAAAGACGCGGTTGAGACCGAACACCAGTAAAAGAAATCCCGCCGCGGCCGCAATTAAAATGACTGCGCCGACGTAGTGGGCCGCCTCGAGCTCCTTCACACCGGAGTCGACGCGCTTGCGATCCTCAAGCTCCTCTTTGTTTGGCATCGGATTGTCTTTCCGCGAACTCATGCGTCCGGAACACAATCCGTGCTAGACCGCGCGAAATGCGCGGACTAACGAAAAGAAATGATCGTCTCATCTCGCGCGATGATGCGAGCGCGTCTTGTCTGATTCCCACGTCGCCGCAAGGACGGCACAGGCGGATGCCACGAAAGCTACGCCAACATAACCGGCGGCGTGGAAGTACTCGTGCACATACAAAAGCCCGCCAATGCCGGAGCCGACCGCCTGCCCAACGTAAAGCACGGACGTGTTGAGCGCGACCGAAGCGCTTGCAAGATCGGGCGCTGCCGCAACGAGCCGGGCCTGCTGCATCGAGTTGATCGCTGAAAAGCCAAACGCCCAGAAGAACACCCCTGCTCCCATCGCAAGCAACCAGCCGGCGCCCACGGCCCATACGGCGAGGCCGAAAAGCGTCGAGGCCATGAACAGCGCAAGAGTCTTTCTGCGTACCGAGCGCTGTGACGATGGCGCTGGCAACGACGTTCCCAAGCAATCCGACAACGCCGTAAAATGCAAAATATGCGCTGGCAACGGCCGCGCCGGCGCCGGTGAGGGCCTTCAACAGTGGCGCGAGATAGATGAAAACGGTGAACTGCCCCGATGTCTGCAGCAGCGTCACGAGCAGAATGAGCACGATGCGTTTGTTGCAGCCGATCGTGACATAGCTCTGCGGCGACAGCGGCCGGCCCTTTGAGCCCTTTCGGCAGGACCGCGAACAACAAAACAGCGACGTCGCTGCGAGCACTGCCAAAACGCCATAGACCGCCTGCCACCCGAAATGTGTGGCAATCAATGTCACGAGCGGCAGACCACCGGCGATGGCAACCGACCAGCCAAGGAATACAAATGCGATTGCGCTCGCCCGTTCCCGGTCCGTCACGATCAATGCAACAGTGGCCGCTGCCTGCGGGGTGTAGATCGCCGCAAACGCCAGCACCACGAGCCGCAGTGACAAATTGAGATTGTAATCCGGCGCCAATGCCGAGGCCGCCTCACCGGCTGCCATGATCGCCAAGGTGGCGACCAGCAATGCGCGTCGGTCGATGCGTGTCGTCAGCCAGGCCATGACCGGTGACCCGATAAAGAGAACGACCGCGCCGTAGGTCACCAGCAATCCGGTGTCGTGGATCCCTACATGCAGGCCGTCCGCCAGCTCGGCGAGCATGCCGGCCGGGCCAAGAATCGTCAGGCCGGTAACGACATTGCCGAGCATCAGCACGACGCGGGAGAAATAACGGGGCACTGGGGATTCCCGCGTTGGGATGGCTGCAATCTAGCTAATGCAACAACGGCTCCGGCGCCATGTGTTGCGCGTGCATTGAACACAAAACATTCGAATGCTCCGGATGACGGTTTTTGATGGCCACCAACGGCTGTTCCTGATTTGCGGCACAGCCATAATTTTCCACTTGCCATACAAGTTAGCATTTGCTAACTCGCCAGCTGTAGACACAATCATGCAGGTAAACGTCATGCTTCACGCTATCCGGACTGGTCTGGTCGCAGTCAAAAAGCCATTTCTCACGCGGCAGGGCGGCCCCATCATGAGCCGCCTCCGCATCCTCACGAGTTCGCAATTCACGGAACCACTGCCGGTCCTGTGCTGGCTGCTCGAGCACCCGGAAGGCGACCTTCTCGTCGATGCCGGAGTGAGCGGCGGACTGCGTCGGCCAGGCTATCTGGAGTCACTTGGCCGCTTCGACGCCTGGCTGGCACGGCGTTTGTGCACTTTCGAGATTCCCCCCGGCGAGGAGATCGAATTGCAGCTTCCGCGCCTGCGTCCACGCGGCACCGGGGGTTTGCGCGCAGTCATGACGCATCTTCACCTCGATCATGCCGATGGCCTTGTGCAGCTTCCCGGCTGCCCGCTGTGGGTCAACGAGGCCGAATGGAAAAACCCGGCCGGCGCGCCAAAAAAGCTGCTGGCCCCATTCAAACCAGAGCTGTTTTCCTTTGGCGAGATGGCGATTGATGTATTCGGCGTTGGCTATCCACTCACGCGAGCCGGCGACGTGATCGCCGTTCCGACACCCGGTCACACCCCGCACCACTGCTCGATACTCGTTCGCAAAGGCAAGCTGACCTATTTCATCGCCGGTGATGCGGTTTATAATCAACACCAGTTGCTGGTCGCAGAATTGGCAGGCGGCCACGCTGACGCAAAAAGCGCCGCCGAAACTATCGCCAAGATTAGAGACTATACCCGTCGAAACGACACGGTGCTGTTGCCTTCACATGACCCGGACGCACCGCGGCGCCTGATCGAGAAAGAGATCGTGCCACGATGAAGCGTGCAGCGCGCAAGACCGCGCGAGCCTCATTTTACGAGGCAACGGATTCACCCGCAGTCCGGGCAAGCCTTGCGGCCGCCCTCGCCTTGTTTACCCGCAACGGAATCGACGCAACGACCATTCGCGATATTGCCGGGAAGAGCGGCTACACCAATCCCGCAATCTTCAAGCATTTCGACAGCAAGGAAGCGCTGGCCCTTTGTCTGTTCGAACGCTGCTACCGGTGGATAGCCAATGCGTTGCTTGCGGCCGATGATCCAAACGCCGATGCGCGCACCCGCATTCTTGCTGTCGGAGACTGCGCATTGCGTCTCATGGACGAAGACATCGAGGCCGTGCTGTGCGTCCAGGAGAATCTCCGGCGCTTTTGGCGCGATATCAAGCCGGACACTCGTGCACTAAGCCTGTTGGCGCATGTACGGCGGCTGATCGCCAGCGGTGTCGCCGACGGTTCGGTATCGCCCTCGACTCCGGCCAATTTGCTCGCCTCCGCGATCCTCGGATTTCTCGGACAGTTCGCGCGTGAATATTTTCTTGGCGAGCTTGGCGAAGTCGCGACGGCGCAATCGCCGGCGGTTCGCGCGATCATCTTGCGCATCCTGAACGCGGAAACGAGCTGACGAAAGATGCGAAGCTCAGTGCAGCCTGAATTCCCCGCTGATCGCTTTCAGCTCCGCGGGCTTGATCAGCTTGCAATGCGCGACCTGCACCGAATGCAGCGGCCCTTCCAGCTTCTCCTGCCAGAACGCCAGAAACTTCTGCAGCTCGGGGAATTTCGGGAAGAGGTCGTAGGCCTGCCAGACGTAGGATTGCAGCAGCCAGCGATGATCGGGACGCCTGTACAAAATATGCGCTGTCGTCAGGCCGAAGCCACTCACCTGCTTACGGAAGTCTTCTGACACGCCTTGCGAAACCATCGCGCCCTCCTTCGAGTCGGACGTAAAGTTTCCAATTCCGGCACCCGCCATTGCAAGCCGAAAAGGTAAACAAGTTGTTTAAAATCAAGGCGGTAGCAGCAGGCCTCCACGCCTGCTAACAGCCTAGGCGGCGTGCCGACTGCGCGCCGCAGGCGGTAACGTGGTCGGGGCCGACCGTGTTCGATCACATGGCCGTTAACCATTGGCACCACTGGCTTTTCAGGAGTTGTTGGCACTCGCCGCAAAGGAGTGCTAAAAAAATTCCCGTCGCCCCTTGCGGGCAAAAAACCGCCACCCATGTGGCGTCTAGGTGCTGGCGGGGGGACCAGTCAGCTACCAAAAAACTCGACCGTTCAATAATTTAGGAGGACTGCCATGAAGTTCCGCCCGCTTCACGATCGCGTCGTCGTCAAGCGCATCGATGCCGAGGACAAGACTGCCGGCGGCATCATTATTCCCGACACCGCCAAAGAGAAGCCCTCGCAGGGCGAAATCGTCGCCGTCGGCCCTGGTGGCCGCGACGAAAACGGCAAGCTGATCCCGATCGACCTGAAGACCGGCGACACCGTGCTGTTCGGCAAATGGTCGGGCACCGAAGTGAAGATCGACGGCCAGGACCTCCTCATCATGAAGGAGTCCGACATCATGGGCGTGATCGAAGGCGGCAACGTCGCCAAGAAGAAGGCCGCCTAAGGCGTCGAACCAAACCGCTCATCCTTCGAGACGCCGCGCTCACGCGCGGCACCTCAGGATGAAGACCGAAAACTGAAGGAAACAAAACAATGGCTGCTAAAGACGTCAAATTTTCCGTCGATGCACGCGATCGTATGCTCCGCGGCGTCGACATCCTCGCCAATGCGGTGAGGGTGACGCTCGGCCCCAAAGGCCGCAACGTCGTGCTCGATAAGTCGTTCGGCGCCCCGCGCATCACCAAGGACGGTGTGACGGTCGCGAAGGAAATCGAGCTCGAAGACAAGTTCGAAAACATGGGCGCGCAGATGGTGCGCGAAGTCGCTTCGAAGTCCTCCGACTTCGCCGGCGACGGCACCACCACCGCCACCGTGCTGGCCGCTTCCATCGTCAAGGAAGGCTCCAAGGCAGTTGCCGCCGGCATGAATCCGATGGACCTCAAGCGCGGCGTCGATCTCGCCGTTGAAGCCATCGTCGAGCACCTGAAGTCCAACTCCAAGAAAGTCACGTCGAACGAAGAGATCGCCCAGGTCGGCACGATTTCCGCCAACGGCGACGCCGAGATCGGCAAGTTCCTCGCCGATGCGATGAAGAAGGTCGGCAACGAGGGCGTGATCACGGTTGAAGAAGCAAAGTCACTCGAGACCGAACTTGATGTGGTCGAAGGCATGCAGTTCGACCGCGGCTACATTTCCCCCTACTTCATCACCAATGCCGACAAGATGCGGACGGAGATGGATGACGCCTACATTCTCATCTACGAAAAGAAGCTGTCGGGCCTCCAGGAACTGCTGCCGCTGCTCGAGTTCAGTGGTGCAGACCGGCAAGCCGCTTCTGATCGTGGCCGAGGACGTCGAGGGCGAGGCGCTTGCCACGCTCGTCGTCAACAAGCTGCGCGGCGGCCTCAAGGTTGCAGCGGTGAAGGCGCCGGGCTTCGGCGATCGCCGCAAGGCCATGCTGCAGGACATCGCCGTTCTCACCGGCGGCCAGGCGATCAGTGAAGATCTCGGCATCAAGCTCGAGAACGTCACGATCAACATGCTCGGCCGCGCCAAGAAGGTGATGATCGACAAGGAAAACACCACGATCGTCAACGGTGCCGGCAAGAAGGCCGACATCGAGGCGCGCGTGTCGCAGATCAAGGCACAGATCGAGGAGACCACCTCGGACTACGACCGCGAGAAGCTGCAAGAGCGTCTTGCCAAACTCGCGGGCGGCGTCGCGGTGATCCGCGTCGGCGGCGCCACCGAGATCGAGGTGAAGGAACGCAAGGATCGCGTCGATGACGCGATGCATGCGACCCGCGCCGCGGTCGAGGAAGGCATCCTGCCGGGCGGCGGCGTTGCGCTGCTCCGCGCGGTCGAAGCCCTCAAGAGGGTGAAGACCGAAAACGAAGACCAGAAGCACGGGGTCGATATCGTCCGCAAGGCGATCCAGGCCCCTGCCCGCCAGATCGCTTCCAATGCCGGCGCCGACGGTTCAGTCGTGGTCGGCAAGATCATGGAGAAGGATCAGTACTCCTACGGCTACGACGCGCAGGCCGGCGAGTACGGCAACATGGTCACCAAGGGCATCATCGACCCGACCAAGGTCGTGCGGGCGGCGATCCAGAACGCGGCTTCGGTCGCGGGTCTCCTGATCACCACCGAGGCGATGGTCGCCGAAATTCCGCAGAAGAAGTCGGCGGGCGGTATGCCCGGCGGCGGCGGAATGGGCGGCATGGGCGGCGGGATGGACTTCTAGTCCGTCGATCCATTGCTGTGAAAATACCAAGGCCCGGGAGAAATCCCGGGCCTTTTGCTTGCGACGACAATCTCTAGGACGTATGCGCAAAAAACGAAACGACCACACACGAAAAGGCGCGCGTTCATCCGGCGTCGCCTCGTCGCAGTGGCCGTCGTAGCGACGTACAATACAAATCGCTACTTGCAAATTACACTACACTTTCCACATGACATGCGCATGACAGCGCAGTCGGGCATTATTTCCGTCGGGATCGGTGGCTGGACCTACGAGCCGTGGCGCGGCGTGTTCTATCCCAAGGGCCTGCCGCACGCGCGCGAACTTGCTTACGCCGGCGCGCATCTCACCTCGATTGAAATCAACGGCACCTTCTACCGCACGCAAAGCCCTGCGACCTTTCGCAAATGGGCCTCCGAAGTTCCGCACAAATTTGTTTTCTCGCTCAAGGGACCGCGCTACGCCGTCAACCGTCGTGTGCTGAGCGAGGCCGGCGACTCCATCAAACGATTTCTCGACTCTGGTGTAACCGAACTGGGCGACCGCCTCGGCCCCCTGCTCTGGCAATTCGCGCCGACCAAGAAATTCGACGAGAAAGATTTTGGCGGTTTCCTCGAATTGCTTCCGCGCAATTTCGACGGCCAGCCGTTGCGCCATGTCATCGAAGTCCGGCACGACAGCTTCAAGACGCCGGCTTTCCTGGCACTGTTGCGTAGATTCTCAATTCCGGTCGTCTTCGCAGAACACGACAAATACCCTGCGATCGCCGACATCACAGGCGATTTCATCTACGCGCGACTGCAGAAGGGTGACGAAAAGCTCAAGGCCGGCTATTCGCCGAAAGCGCTGGATGGCTGGGCCGCGCGCGCCAGCACCTGGGCGGGCGGCGGCGAGCCGAAGGATCTGCCGCGGGTCGAGAAAGCCTATGCAACGAAACGGCCGCGCGATGTCTTTATTTATTTCATCCACGAGGCGAAATTACGCGCGCCGGCAGCGGCCATGGCCTTGATTGAAAGGCTTTCGTAAAGATCAGATTACGCCGCTGTTCTAATGCTATTCGGCGGGCTGCGTCGCGCTATGCCGTGCTTCGATGCTGATGATGAGCGATACCAACCCGAGCGTCGACAAAAACATGATCAATGCAATGATTGCATTGACGCCCAGCACCAGGCTGAAACCGCCATTCCTGTGCAGCAAGGCAATCAGAGCCACGGCCGCGCCAGCGCTGATGAATAACGTGAAATAACGGATGGCATAGACGCGACCGCGCCAGGCATCTGCGGTGTAGCGCGCAAGAATGATGTCATTGACGGTGACCTGGCCGTAGATCGCCGCGATGGCGATCGCCAGCGCCATCATCAGCGGGAATCCCGTTGCATAGGTCGCCCACAGGTTTCCGGCAAAACCAAGCGCGGTCACCGCGGCGAAGATGACATAGGGCGGAACCCATTCGACCAGCCGGCCGACGGCGAGCTGCGCGATCGCGCCACAGACCAGCACCAAAGTTGCGATACTGCCGACCAAGGCCAGCGGCACCGATGTCCTCATGCCTTCATCGACAATCTTCGGCAGCGCGATGGTCAGCACGTTGAACACCAGGCCGGCGCTGAGCGCGATGATCAGGAAAAGCCCGAACAGCATGGCAGCGACCTTTGCCGTCAACGGCACGGCGGGCTTCGATTGCCGCGTGTTCACGTGATGGCGGTCGTCGGGCGTCAGCCAGTAATAGACAATTCCGGTCGCAATGCAGACCACGGCCGGCACCAGAAACGCGGCGCGCCAGCTCACCCAGGTCGCCAGCGCGGCGCTGATGCCGGCGGCGAGTGAAACGCCGAGATTGCCGCAAACCCCGTTGAAGGCGAGCGTGCGGCCCTTGGCGCCCGACGCCTCGATCAGCATCGCCATGCCGACCGGGTGGTAGATCGCGGCAAACACGCCGAGCATGAACATGCCGACGGCCAGCCACATCGGGGTCGGCGCAAAGGCCGTACCGGCGAGCGACAGACCGCAGCCGATATAGAACGCCACCATCATGTTGCGGCGACTCCAGCGGTCGGCGAGCCAACCGGCCGGCAGCGAAAAGATCCCGAAGGCGACAAAGGCCGCGCTCGAAAGCGCAATCAATTCGCTGTAAGGCCGCTGGAACACGACCTCCAGCCCGATCACCACGGTCGGGAAGATCAGCAGCACGAAATGATCGAGCGCGTGCGCCCAATTGAGGAAGGCGATCGAACGACGGCGGGCGGCCTCTTCATTCAGGCTGGCGGAGGTGGCGGTCATTTCAAGTCTGTCCGGCAATCGCGAGTCTTTGCATGGATATAGCCATTAGATAGGCCTTTGTCCTAACGGATGCCTACCTGTCCAGACTCGACTTATGGTTGTAGACGCGCTTTAGTTGTTCCGTACTGGAATACAATCTTTAGGGTTCGGGTCTGGAATGCGGTGTTGGAGGCGCGTTTGCGCGGCGGTCGTCGCTGTCGCGGCCTTCATTTTGTACGGTTTTGCGGTGGCTGGCGCTGCCTCGGCCAGTGAGGACGAGGACGCGCAAACCATGCTGTTCTCCGGACGCGACATCTGGCGCAACGGGGCCTTCGCCTATGGCGGCTTCGTACACGCGCCGGGCGGTCTCGATCAGGATGGGTTGCTCCTGAAGATATTATTGTCGGGCGGCCTCTACCGCTACGACGCGTCAAATCTTGGTGGTGAGCGCGTAACCGGCGCCGAATGGCTCGCGCAAGTGCTTCCCGGCTGGCGGATCAAGCGCGGCGATGCCGAGTTCAAATTTTTCATGGGCCCCGACATTCAGGTCCACCGGCTCCGGCCCGACGACCCCGAGAACAAACTACGTGGCCGTTCTTTCGGCCTGCGAATGGCCGCCGAATTTTGGTACGAGCCCACCCCGAACACGATGATCGCCTCAGACGTATCGCTGTCATCGATTGCGACCAGCGATACAGCGCGGATCGCCTTTGGCTGGCGGATTCTCGACGACATGCTCGGCGGCGTTTACGTCGGCCCGGAACTCCAATATTTCGGGTCGGACGGCTATCGACACTTACGGATTGGTGCTCATGTCACCACCATGAAGACCGCCGATGTCGAATGGTCGGCGGCGGCCGGCTGGGCAAGGGACTCCGCCGGCCGCTCAAGCCCCTACCTGCGGCTCAATCTTCTGAAAAGGCAGTGAGCTAGTCGAGCGTACGTCGGAAGCGTGTGACGGCGATCGTCATCGCTATCAGCATCAGAACAAACATTGCAGCCGCGTCGTAACGCAAGTCGGACAGAATTCGAGCCCTTGAGCATGATAGCGCGTATGACACGCAAAAAATGCGTCAGCGGGAGTGCCTCACCGACATACTGTGCCCAAACCGGCATTCCCGCGAACGGGAACAAGAAGCCGGACAACAATATGTTCGGCAGAAAAAACATCATCGACATCTGCATGGCTTGCAGCTGGTTCTGCGCAATGGTCGAGAACGTGTAGCCGATGGACAGGTTGGTCGCGATGAACAGCGTGCTCAATGCCGCCAGAACCGTGAGACTACCGACAACAGGCACCTTGAACAGCGTGACTCCGATGCCAATGATCAGGGCCGCCTGTACAAAACCGACAAGAATGTAGGGCACGATCTTGCCCAGCATGATCTCGAAAGGCGTGATCGGCATGGACAGGAGATTTTCCATCGTGCCGCGTTCAATCTCCCGCGTCACCGACAGCGCGGTAAAGATCAGCATGGTCATAGTGAGAATCGTCCCAACCAAACCCGGCACGATATTGAGCTGCGTTGCACCGGCAGGGTTGTAGCGGGCGTGTGTGCGGATCTCGAACGGCATCGCGGCACTCGCGGGTACCTCGCGGTCATGCGATAGCGCCGTCTGTAGAACTTGGCCGAGCGCACCAAGGGCCGTGCCAGATGCAACAGGGTCCGTTGCGTCAGCGAGGACCAGCATGGCGGGCTTGTCTCCACGGCGCACCGATCGTTCGAAATTGGCCGGAATTTCGATCGCGAACAACACAGTGCCGGAGGCCAGCAGCTGATCGACCTCGGCCTCGGTACGGGGAAGTTTGGTGACTTTGAAATATTTTGTATTTTCCAGCGCCGCCAGAATGGACCGCGACAGGTCGCTCTGTTCCTGGATCAACACCGCCGTCGGAAGATCGCGCGGCGTGGTGTTGATGGCGTAACCGAACAACATCAGCTGCACCAACGGGATCATGATGATCATGGCGAATGAAACGCGGTCGCGCTTGAGCTGGATGAATTCTTTCACCAGCATCGCCCAGGTCTTTCGCCAGAAACCTTCTCCGGGAAGCCGGCGCGGCGCCTCGGATGGCAGAAGGTGGGTCATTGGAAGTTGTCCTTCGACTTGCTCATCAAGTCGATAAACACATCCTCGAGCGAAGGCTCGGAACGCTGCCACTCCAGTTCCTTGCGCTTGCGATAAGGCGCAATCGCCGCATCGAGCGCCTTTGCATCGCGCGCCGACACATGCAGGCTGGTGCCGAAGGGCGCCACCATATCGATGCCCGTCTTGTTGTTGAGTTCTTCGGCGAGTGCATTGAGCCCATCTCCATTTACCGAACTAACGACGTAGGTCGTCAGATGTGAGGCTTCGATGACCTGCTCGACCGTGCCGTGCACCAGCAATTCGCCATAGGCGATGTACGCGATTTCGTGACAGCGCTCGGCTTCGTCCATGTAATGAGTGGAAACCAGAACGGTGAGGCCGTCGGCTGCGAGCGCGTGAATTTCGTTCCAAAACTCGCGCCGCGCCTTGGGGTCAACGCCGGCCGTTGGCTCATCGAGCAGGAGCAATTGCGGGCTCGGCAGCGTGCAAGCGCCAAGTGCCAGCCGTTGCTTCCAGCCGCCCGAGAGTTCACCGGCAATCTGTTCTTCGCGGCCGGTGAGACCAAGCCTCTCGATGGCGGCACGCGCCGCCGCAACCGGCTTGGCGAGCCCATAAACACGTCCGATGAACTCAAGGTTCTCGCGCACCGAGAGATCCTGATAGAGGCTGAAGCGCTGGGTCATGTAGCCGACCTGGCGCTTGATTTTGTCGGTCTCGGTGCGGATATCGTAGCCGAGGCATGTGCCGGTCCCCTCGTCCGGCGTGAGCAGTCCGCACAGCATGCGGATGGTTGTGGTCTTGCCGGAACCGTTGGGACCAAGGAAGCCATAGATAGTGCCGCGCTTGACCTGCATCGACAGGTTACGCACCACCGCACGGCCGTCGAATTTTTTTGTCAGGCCATGGACATCAATGACGATGTCGGACGCATTCATTTCGGCGGCTCTTTCGGCAGCGTGACGGTCACCGGCTGACCAACGCGGAATTTTTCCGGATGGTCGGGCCGCGCTTCGATCAGGAATACGAGTTTCGCCCGTTCCTCAAGGCTGTAGATAACTGGCGGTGTATATTCGGCGCTACGGGCAATGAAGCTGACCTTGGCAGTCAGGCCCTTCTCGCAACCGTCGCAGGATACCTCGACAGTTTGGCCATATTTGATTTCCGGCAGGATGGCTTGCGGGGCGAAGAAGCGTAGCTTCAAATTGCCCGGCGGCAATAGCGCCACCACCGGCCGGCCGGCCGGCACGGTTTCTCCCGGCCGGTAGTAGATCTGCTCAATCGTACCATCCCCTGGACTGTAGGCGTTCCGCCGTCCGAGCCGTGTCTGCGACCAATCCAGGTTGGCTTTAGCCTGACGCAAGGCGGCTTCTGCATCTTCGTAAGTTTTCTGCGTCCCCGCCGCCGACTTCAGCAACTCTTTCGCTCGATCGAAGGATTGCTGCGCGTTGATGACGGCCGTATTCCTTACGACCACGTCGGCTTTTTGCAGATCGTCGTCGACGGTGAACAAGACGTCGCCTTTCTGCACCTGGTCGCCTTCGCGGACTTTCAGCGTCTCCACCCGCCCCTGCTCATCGGGCGAAACGAAAATCAACTCGGCTTCAACCCAGCCCTGCAATACCCGGTCACTGTTGTTGCTGCATCCGGCAAGCGCGAGCATGGCGGCGGCGGCCGTTAGCACCTTTGCAATTGTCATTTTCATGCTGTCCTCCGTGTGGAGAACAGCAGGTCGAGATGCGTCTTCATCATTTTGCGAACGTCCAGCGGCTCGAATCGTTCGAACAGCCCGCTCCAGATGATCGCGAGCATGCCCGGCGCCGCGATAATCTGCGGGAACTCTGCAAGTCCCTCCGGCACTTCGCCGCGTGCGGCAGCGCGTCGCAGGAGAGATCGCACCGCGGCGATGATGCGCGAAAGAACCTCGCGGTAATAAAATTCGGCGAGCTTCGGAAAGCGCCGCCCCTCCGAAATCATGAGACGGACCACATCCTTGCGCCGCGTCTCATAAACCTCACGCACAAATAATTCGGCGATACGGTCTGCGAGCATCGGGAGCGGCACGTCGGACTGGCCCAACGCCTCGATGGTGCCGACCAGAGGCGTAAGCATGGTACGTATCAGTTCCTGAAACAGACTCTCCTTGTCGCGGAAGTAGAGGTAAATCGTGCCCTTGGCGACGCCGGCACGCCGCGCCACATCATCGAGGCGCGCCGCCTCGAAGCCACGGCTTGCAAACTCATCGAGAGCGGCCGCGAGAATCGCATCGCGGCGATCCGCGCTACGAGCCTTACGCGCGGCACTTGCGGGGACACCTGCGGCCCGGGCCGCTTCCACCGCACGCTTGCGGCTCCCTGCTCTGCGCACGCTTGATTTTCGGGATCGCGTTGGCCTCAACATCGCTACACCAATTTATGACTGACTGGTCAGTCATTATTTAGTGCACAAATAGGCGTTGCGCAAGACCTTAAATTAGTGAGTTCTGTCAGCTGTTTAGGAGGCCGGCGGAGACGGCTGGCCGTTGCTGGGACGCGGGTGATGCCTGAACCGGCGTTGTGTGCCCCGCGCGGATCAACGCAGCCCGTGCGGTGGCGCGTGCCGTATTGACCGTCACAAACATCAGCGTCGCGGTCGCGAGCACCAAAGCTCCGACCACAAGCACGCGCATGACTGGCGCATAGATATCGCTCATCGCCCTTCCCTACCTGAGGGTCCCACCAGATAGGGGTGAGTCGGGTAACGCGATCAATGATTCGAAGTCTTAAGCGCGCTCGATTTCTGACTTGACGGCGGAAAGCGACTCGGGAGTGTCCACGTCGGTTAGCGCGGCCTCGCCGACAACTGGCACTTCCACGACCACCTCGGCATAAGTGCCGATGAGGTGGCGGGCGCCGATATCGCCTTGAATCGCCATCAGGTCGTGGAAGAAGCGACGCGACCAGACGACCGGGTTGCCACGCCGGCCATCGATACTTGGGACGACGATTAGCGCGCCGCGCTCCGGGTCGAAGGCAGAGACCAGCTTGTTGATCAACGCTGCGTCCACCTGCGGCATGTCACCGAGGCAGACGATTGCAGCGTCGGCCTCATCCGGCACAGCGGCGATGCCCGCCTTGAGCGAGGTGCCAAGACCATCCGCGAAAACCGGATTATGCACGACCCGCACCGGCAAGCCACTCAAGGCTGTCTCCACTTTCTCGCGTTCGTGCCCAGTGACGACGATCACTGGCTTCGCACGGGAAGCAACGGCCTGTTCGGCGGCGATCCGAACCAACGGCTTGCCGCCGATCTCGGCGAGCATCTTGTTGACCGCGCCCATGCGCGTCGAGCGCCCGGCCGCAAGCACCACCGCGGCAACGCGGCGGCCCTTCTCCGGCGCCGGCTCTTCCCGCGGCTGCGGACGCGTGACGATCTCCATCAGCAAACCGCCGACGCCCATGCCGGTGATATCAGCGCGCGTCACCGGCAAGCCGGCAAGCAGGCGCATGAGCACCCAGTCGAATCCGTTTTCCTTGGGACTGCGTGCGCAACCAGGCGCGCCAAGCACCGCCTGTCCATGTAGCCGGCCGATCAACATAAGATTTCCTGGGTCAACCGGCATGCCAAAATGTTCAATCTCGCCGCCAACGGCTTCGATCGCGGCAGGGATGACGTCACGGCGATCGGCGATGGCCGAGGCACCAAACACGATGACCAGTTCGGCGCCCGCTTTGAGCACCTCGTCGATCGCGCGCGCGAGCGCGGCCTGCTCATGTGGCACGCGCCGCTCGGCGATGATGGATGCACCGGCCGGCGCAATGCGTGTCGCGGTGATCTTGAGCGTCTTCTCGACAACCTTTGGCGCAAGGCCCGGCAACAGCGTCGAAACAATGCCAATTCTTCCTACTTTATACGGGGCGACGCGGACGACTGGTTTCGCTTTCTCAGCGGTGGCAACAGCCTGATCGCGCGCGGCGCGGGCCACGGCAAAGGGAATGATCTTCACGGTCGCGATCATTTCGCCTTCGACCACCGGCTTGTAGGCCGGCAGCGTCGCTACGGTGATCGCTTCATCAATGCGGTTGAGCGCATCGACCGCTGGCCGCTCGATCACCAGAACGCCGGCGCACTCGGCAAAGAGATTGCAGCGTCCCGTGAATGCGCGATCGGCGCGCGTGCCCTCGCCTTTCACGGCTACAGCGATGTCAGCAGCAGCCTGGTCTTCGGAGACATCGCCCTGATCCAGCCGCGCCACAGTGATTTCCTTGACGCCGGCGGCCTTGAGCGCTGCGACTTCGGCTGGCCCGATCAGCGTGCCTTTCTTAAGGACGAACTCACCCTGGCGAATCGAATGCACCGCGGTCGCACCAACCGCGTCAGCGATCGGGACAGCACCGAACTTCATGCCGCCTCCGCCTTCTGGCGCAGCACCTGTGTGATCTCGCCCATAATGGCGACCGCAATTTCGGCCGGCGACACCGCATCGATATCGAGCCCGATCGGGGCATGAATGCGCGCAATATCAGCATCCGCGATTCCGGTCTGTTTTAGCCGCTCCACCCGCTTGGCATGCGTTTTCCTTGAACCAAGGGCGCCGATGTAGAAACAATCCCGCGCGAGCGCATGCTTCAATGCCGGATCATCGATCTTCGGATCGTGGGTGAGCGCAACAAAGGCCGTGTAGTGGTCTATGCCAAGCGGCGGTAGCGCGACGTCGGGCCACTCTGCGATCACTTTGACATCGGGAAAACGTTCGATCGAGGCAAATGCAGTACGCGGGTCGACAATGGTCACATCATAGCCGAGCAGTTGTCCAAGCGGCGCCAGTGTCTGACTGATATGGACCGCCCCGGTTATCACCAGCCGCGGCGACGGCACATAGACAGTGAGGAAAAAACGTCCTTGCGGTGTCTCCTCCATGCCGCTTTTGGCCATGCGCAGACGTTTTTCGAGCGCTTCTTGAAGCGGATCTTTTGAAATTCCGACCGCCTTCACGAGCCGTTGCTCGCCACTCGCCACGTCGGTGACTAGCACGGCGGCGCGCCGCGCCGCTCGTTCGCCGTTGAGCGTTTGCAGGATGTCGAGTTTCACGCTTCAGCTCACCTTCTCGACATAAACGCGGATCGTGCCGCCGCAGGAAAGCCCGACATTCCAGGCCTGCTCGTCGGCGACGCCGAACTCCAGCATTTTCGGCTTACCGCTTTCGATCACATCAATGGCTTCCGTGACCACCGCGCCTTCGACGCAGCCGCCGGAAACAGAACCCAGGAAATTGCCTTCGTTGTCGATCACCAGATTGGAGCCGATGGGCCGCGGCGCAGAACCCCAGGTTTCGACCACTGTTGCCAGGGCTACACCGCGCCCTGATTTGCGCCATTCTTCGGCGGCTTTGAGAATATCTTCGTCGCGAGCCAGCATTGAAATCCTCCGTCAGGCCACTTGCCTCAGCAATTCCTTCGGATCGTAGCTTTTGGCTGATGCACCCGACAGGGCGCGCACCAGTTCAGCCATCGATTGCAGATTGTGAATTGGCCGCAGTTCATCAACATGCGGCAGCATCGTCCGCACGCCCTTGGCGCGCGCCTCGAAACCGTCGAAGCGCAAAAGCGGATTGAGCCAGATGAGCCGGCGGCACGAGCGGTGCAACCGATCCATCTCGAAAGATAGCGTGTCATCGGCATCGCGCTCAAGCCCATCGGTGATGAGCAGCACCACGGCGCCCTGGCTGAGAACGCGGCGCGCCCATTGCTTGTTGAAAAGGTGCAGCGATGAAGCGATGCGCGTGCCGCCTGACCAATCAGCAACATCGGCCGAGCAGGCTGCGAGCGCCTCATCCGGGTCGCGCTGGCGAATGGCGCGCGTGACATTCGTCAGCCGGGTGCCGAACAAAAAAGTCGATACGCGTTTGCGCGCGTCGGTGACCGCATGGAGAAAATGCAGAAATAACCGGGTGTATTCACTCATCGATCCCGAAATATCCAGCAGAGCCACGATCGGCGGTTCTTTCACGCGCGGGCCGAGATATTTGAGATCAATAACCGCGCCACCCGCCTTCATGCTGGCGCGCAACGTGCGGCGAATATCGATCAGATGGCCGCGCCGGCTTGCAGCCATGCGCCGCGTGCGAACCTCGTCAAGCGGCAGCGTCAACTTGAAATGGCTTCCTTTGCGGCGGCAATTTCAGCGGCCGTCATCTGTGCAAAGTCTTTCGTCTGGAGCACTTCGCGGTCGGACACCGTCAACCGCGCGTCGATTTCGACTTCCGCTTTGTCCTCTTCGCGCGCAAGACCGGAGAACAGCGCCTCTTGGATGCGCTGCGCGCCTGCTGGCGGCGCCTTCGGTGCACCAGCCTGTGTCTCAGGCAGCATCGACGCAATCATCTTGTCGATATAGCCGCGCTTCCGAAAGAAAATCCGGAACGCCTGATCGAACAAGATCGTGTGTTCGTGCCGCTTGACGAAGACGGAATGAAGCGTCCAGTAAAAATCGTCGCGCGCACCGATATGCGCAACCCCAAGCGCTTCCAGCGCATCGAGTACCGCGCCTGGACCGACCGGAATTCCAGCAGCGCGCAATGCGCGTGCGAAGTAGAGGATATTTTCGGCGAGACGGCCCTGACTTTCGGCCATGACATCACTCCGCCGCGCGCAGGTCCGACTTCACCTCGTCGAGCAAATGCTTGATCTTGGTGCCGTCGAGTCGTGCGATATCGTCCTGGTACTTGAGCAATACACCGAGCGTGTCCGACACCGTGGCCGGATCGAGCGCAACCACATCGAGCTCGGTGAGAGCAGAGGCCCAGTCCAGCGTCTCAGCCACGCCTGGCGATTTGAACAGATCTTCCTTGCGCAAGGTCTGCACAAAGGTGACGACCTGCTCGGATAATTTCTTGGAAATGCCCGGCACCTTGGCACGCAGGATCTTCAATTCGCGCTCGGCATTCGGATAGCCAATCCAGTGATAGAGGCATCTGCGTTTCAGTGCGTCGTGCACTTCGCGCGTGCGGTTGGAGGTAACCACGACGATCGGCGGCTGCGCCGCTTTTACAGTGCCCAACTCCGGCACAGTCACCTGGAAGTCGGCCAGCACCTCCAGCAGGAATGCTTCGAAGGCCTCGTCGGTGCGGTCGATTTCGTCGATCAAAAGAACCGGGGCGCCCGCCGGGTCTGGTTCGAGCGCTTGCAACAATGGACGTTTGATCAGGAAGCGTTCGGAAAATACGTCATGCTCGATCCGCGATCGATCACCCTCGCCTTCGGCTTCTGCCAGACGAATAGCAATCATCTGGGCGCCGTAGTTCCACTCGTAGACCGCGGAGGAAACGTCCAAGCCTTCATAACACTGTAGACGGATCAGCCGGCGCCCAAGAGTCTGGCTCAGCACCTTGGCGATTTCGGTCTTGCCGACACCGGCCTCGCCCTCAACAAACAACGGCCGGCCCATCTTGAGCGCCAGATACAGCACGGTCGCCAGCGAGCGATCGGCGATGTAATCGGCCTTGGCCAGCAGGTCGAGGGTTGAATCGATCGAATTGGGAAGCGTCTTATCTGCCATGCGGGGACTTTATCCTACCACGCGCGTGTCTTACATGTGGGTATCGAAGGCCCCGCCAGCCAGGATTAACGCCATGACGAAGCCCATGACCCTCGAAAAAGATGCCCTGCGCATGCCTACCATCGATCCGGGGGTGCGGATTGGGCATGTCCACCTGAAAGTCGCCGATCTTCAGCGGGCGCTTGATTTCTACTGTGGGGTGCTGGGTTTTACGGTCACCACGACGCGGCCGGGCGCCGCCTTCATTTCCGCGGGCGGCTATCACCACCACCTGGGCTTGAATACCTGGGAGAGCCTCGGCGGCTCACCCCCGGCCCAAGGCACGACCGGACTTTACCATACCGCTATTCTTTACCCGAGCCGGAAGCTTCTGGCTGACGCCCTGCGGCGATTGATCGTGGCCAAAATTCCGCTGGAAGGCGCGAGCGACCACGGCGTCAGTGAAGCACTCTACCTCCGCGATCCGGATGATAACGGTGTCGAGCTCTATTGGGATCGTCCGAAGGAAAAATGGCCACAGAAGCCGGACGGCTCACTGCAGATGTTCACGCATCCGCTCGACTTGCATGACCTTCTGGCCGAGCTTGATCGCCCGGACAAATAAATCACTTGCGTGCGATCTGTGCGTCCGGAGTCAGACGCTCAAGCGAACGAGCGCCATCGCCGCAGCCGTCAACAGCACGATAAAGATCGGGATACCGTCCACCATGATGACCCACCGGGTTCGTCCGCCCGGCAGGCAACGCGCATCCTCACGTAACGTTCCAGCAACAGCCCTTAGGCCGTAGCTTTCGCCAGCGCACGGCGCGCCAGCACGCCAACGAGATGCGCGCGGTATTCGGGGCTGGCATGAATGTCGCTGTTCATGCCGGTTGCCGGAATGGTCATCCCTTCAAGCGACTTTGCCGAAAAGCGCTTCTTGAGCGCTTCCTCGAACGACTTCACCCGAAACACGCCATTGGCGCCGGCGCCTGTCACAGCGACGCGAATGTCGGCACCACGCTTGGACACGAACACGCCGACCAGCGCAAAGCCGGAAGCCGGATGCTTGAATTTTTCGTAAGCCGCCTTTTTCGCAATCGGGAAACTGATTTTGGTAATGATCTCGCCGTCTTCCAGCGCTGTCGAGAACATGCCGGTGAAAAAATCATCGGCTGCGATGCGCCGCTTGTTGGTGATGATCGTGGCGCCCAGGCCCAGAACTGCCGCCGGATAATCAGCGTTCGGATCGTTGTTGGCGATCGAACCACCAATGGTGCCGCGGTTGCGAACCTGCGGATCGCCGACCGAGGCCGGCACCGACGCGAGTCCCGGCAGGGCCTGCTGCAGCACTGGTGAATTGGCTGCGTCCGCATGGCGTGTCATCGCGCCGATGACGATCGATCGCCCTTTCTGCTCGACGCCGCTTAGCCCCTCGACAAGTGAGAGGTCGATCAAAGCCGATGGCTGCGCCAATCGTTGTTTCATCACCGGCAAGAGGGAATGGCCACCAGCCAGCAGCTTGGCGTCCGGATTGCGCGTCAGCAGGCCGGCTGCCTGGCGGACCGTGGTGGGACGGTGAAAAGTGAAATTGTACATCGACGTCTCCTGTGATTACGCAGCCCGGCGCGGTTGCGCCCGTTTGAGTGCCGACCACACCGCGTTGGCGGTGGCCGGCATGGCTAATTCTTCGGTTCCGATCGCATCGGTGATCGCGTTGATCACCGCAGCGGGCGATGCAATTGCTCCGGCTTCGCCGCAGCCTTTAATACCGAGCGGATTTGACGGCGATTTTGTTTCGGTCAAACCCACATGAAACGACGGCAGATCGTGGGCGCGTGGCATGGTGTAGTCCATCATCGAACAGGTCAGGAGCTGACCCTCTTTATCGTAGATCGCGCCTTCCAGCAGGGCCTGGCCGATGCCTTGCGCGATTCCGCCATGCACCTGACCTTCGACGATCATCGGATTGATCACGGTGCCGAAATCGTCGACCGCGGTCCAATTCACGATGTCGGTCTTGCCAGTGTCGATATCGACCTCGACTTCGCAGATGTGGCACCCGGCCGGAAACGTGAAATTGGTTGGATCGTAGAACGACGTCTCCTTCAGTCCCGGCTCGAGTTCGGCGCCGGTGAATTTGTGCGCGATATAGGCGTTGAGGGCGACGTCGGCGAAAGCAGCCGATTTATCGGTGCCGGCAACCGTAAACTTTCCGTCCTTGAACTCGATGTCGCCTTCCGCCGCCTCCAGCATGAAGGCGGCGACTTTCTTGGCCTTGGCTTCGATCTTGTCGAGCGCCTTGACGATCGCCGACATACCGACTGCGCCAGAGCGCGAGCCATAAGTGCCCATGCCGAACTGAACCTTGTCGGTGTCGCCGTGCACAATCGAGACGTTGTCGAACGGAATGCCGAGCCGCTCTGACACCAATTGGGCGAAGGTCGTTTCGTGGCCTTGGCCATGCGCATGGCAGCCGGTGAGCACTTCCACGCTGCCGGTCGGGTTGACCCGCACTTCAGCGGATTCCCACAAACCGACGCCGGCGCCGAGCGAGCCGACCGCCTGGCTTGGTGCGATGCCGCAGGCCTCGATATAAGTCGAGTAGCCAAGACCGCGCAGCTTGCCGTGACGCGCCGCCTCGCGTTTGCGCTTGTTGAAGCCTTTCACATCGGCGAGCTCCAGCGCCTTTTTGAGCGAGGCGTTATAATCACCCGCGTCGTACGCCATAATAACCGGCGTCTGATGCGGAAACGACTTGATGAAATTGCGTTTGCGCAAGTCGGCGGGATCCATGTCGAGTTGCCGTGCCGCAACCTCGACCAGCCGCTCGACCACGAAGGTCGCTTCCGGACGTCCCGCGCCGCGATAGGCATCGACCGGCGCGGTGTTGGTGTAGACCGCATCCACTTCGCAATAGATATGCGGGATGTCGTATTGTCCCGATAACAGCGTGGCATAGAGATAGGTCGGCACCGACGACGAGAACGTCGACATGTAAGCGCCGAGATTCGCGATGGTCTTGGCGCGCAGGGCTAAAATCTTGCCATTCGCGTCCAGCGCCAGTTCCGCGTGGGTGACGTGGTCACGTCCATGCGCGTCGGTGAGAAAGGATTCGGAACGATCTGCAGTCCACTTCACCGGCCGCTGAACCTTGCGTGCCGCCCAGAGACACACGACTTCCTCGGGATAGATGAAAATTTTCGAGCCGAAGCCGCCGCCCACGTCAGGCGCGATGACGCGCAGCTTGTGCTCCGGCGCCATGCCGACAAAGGCAGCAATGACAAGGCGCGCCACATGGGGATTTTGCGACGTATTCCACAATGTAAGACCATCGTTACCGGCATCATATTCGGCCAGCGCAGCTCGTGGCTCCATCGCGTTCGGCACCAGGCGATTGTTGATAATGTCGAGCTTGGTGACGTGCTTGGCGGATGCAAAAGCCGCGTCGGTCGCCTTCGCATCACCGAGATGCCATTCGTAAATCGTATTCTTGGGCGCGACCTCGTGTATTTGCGGACCTGTCTTCGCTTTGGCGGGATCGGTCACAGATGGCAGCACGTCGTAGTCGACCTTAACTTTCTCTGCGGCATCGCGTGCCTGCGCAAGCGTTTCGCCAATCACCACCGCCACCGCGTCGCCAACACAGTTGACCGTACCAGACGCGAGCGCCGGGTGCGGCGCCATCTTCATCGGGGTGCCGTCTTTGGAATGGATCATCCAACCGCAAATCAGATTTCCGATCTTGTCGGTCGCGAGATCGGCTCCAGTCAGCACGGCGACCACGCCCGGCAGCTTTTTGGCCGCGCTGACATCGACGCTTACGATTCTTGCGTGGGCGTGCGGCGACCGCACGAAAACGGCACGGGTCTCGCCCGGCCGTACGACATCATCGGTGTACTGGCCCTTGCCAGTGATGAAACGGAAGTCTTCCTTCCGGCGCACCGCCGCGCCGATACCCGTCGCGCTCATGGCGGTTTTCTCCCGTTAGCTCTTGGACGCTACTCGGCCGCCTGACGTGCGCCACCTTTGGCCATGGCTTTCGCGCCAGCGGCAATTGCTTTGACGATGTTGTGGTAGCCAGTGCAGCGGCAGATATTTCCGTCGAGTTGTTCGCGGATTGTGTGCTCGTCGAGATCGTTGCCGCGCCGGCGAACGATATCGAGCGCCGCCATGATCATGCCCGGCGTACAGAAACCGCATTGCAGACCGTGGTGCTCACGGAAAGCTTCCTGCATCGGATGCAGCGGGCCGTTCGGCTCAGCCAGGCCTTCGATGGTCGTGACCTTCGACCCCTCGCACTGGAGAGCAAGTGTTGTGCAAGCCTTGGTCGCGATGCCGTCTATATGGACGACACACGCGCCGCACTGCGACGTGTCACATCCGACATGTGTGCCGGTGAGGCGCAGATTTTCGCGCAGGAATTGCACCAGCAGGGTGCGCGCTTCGACATCGCCAGTGACGGCTTTGCCATTCACCGTCATGGATACGGCAGGCATGACCTTCCTCCCAATTTGGGGCCAAAGGCCCTCTTTTTGCCCCGCCCGACCCAAACTGGGGCGGTTCGACTGCGGAATCGCGCCGATTTTGGCCCGATCGCGGCTTGGAACATGAATAAGTCTGAACCCCGATTGCGGGTTGGGTCAAGGGATTCAAACGGCGAAAACGTCTTCAAACTGCGGTGAGCGGGTCAGGCCGATGCGACATTCGCGGCGAAGTTCTTGAAGAAATCATCGGCAATCTTCTTGGCGGCGCCGTTGACGAGGCGCTGGCCAAGCTGGGCGAGCTTCCCGCCAATCTGTGCCTCGACGTTGTAGGTAAGCAGTGTCCCACCATCCTTTTCAGTCAGCGCGACCGTGGCACCGCCCTTGGCAAAGCCCGCGACCCCGCCGTCCCCCTCACCTGAAATTTTGTAGCCATTAGGCGGGTTAAGGTCGGTCAGATGAACCTTTCCTTTAAAGCGCGCCTTCACTGGCCCGATCTTGGTTGTGGCGACGGCCTGGAATTCAGTTTCCGAGGTTTTGTTGAGCTCCTCACAGCCGGGAATACAGGCCTTCAGGACGTCCGCGTCATTGAGCTTCGCCCATACGACTTCACGGCTGGCCGGAAGCTGAACCTCACCCGTCATTGTCATCGCCATCGAACATCTCCCTTACAGTTGGCCAGCCGTGGCCCGAACAACCCGACTTACCCCCCGAGCGCGGCCATGAAAAGAGCTATGCAGATAGCGCGCGGCCCATTAAGGGTGTCGGCCACGCCACACCATAGCAATCAGAACATTGCCTTACGGGAGGACTTTCATGCCGATGATCAACGCCGACGACGGCTGCCCGATCCATGTCGAGGTTGAGGGTCGGGACAACGCGCCCGTGCTGATGCTGTCAAACTCCCTCGGCACCAACCTGCACATGTGGGACGACCAGGCCCCCGAGTTTGCAAAGCACTTCCGTCTCGTGCGCTACGACCGCCGCGGCCACGGCAAATCCGGCACGCCGCACGGCCCCTACTCCATGGAGCGTTTCGGCCGCGATGTGGTCGCCGTAGCGGACGCCCTCAAAGTCAAAAAATTCAACTGGTGCGGCCTGTCGATGGGCGGGATGGTCGGACAGTGGCTCGGAGCGAACGCACCCGACCGTGTCGAGAAACTTGTCCTCTCCAACACCAATTTCAACTACGCCGACAAGACGCCGTGGAACGACCGGAT
This sequence comes from uncultured Alphaproteobacteria bacterium, assembly GCA_963810125.1. Classification (GTDB taxonomy): domain Bacteria; phylum Pseudomonadota; class Alphaproteobacteria; order Rhizobiales; family Xanthobacteraceae; genus Pseudolabrys. The sequence goes on along the minus strand of CAWEMK010000006.1, from coordinate 176,414 downwards.
CAAATTCGTGAAAGAAAAGGGTCTCGGCGAACTGGTGAACCCGAATATGGAACGCTGGTTCACTAAAGATTTTCGCGATCGCGCGCCGCAGACCCTCGCGCGCATGAAGGACATCTTCCTCGCCACCAGCCCTATTGGTTACGTCGCGAGTTGCGAAGCGATCCGCGACATGGACTTCACCGCCTCAAATCCGCGCATCAGTGCGCCGACTTTGGTGATTGTCGGCAAGCAGGACCCGGCGACGCCGCCGGCCGCGGGCGAAGCGATCGCAAAGCAGATCAAGGGCGCCAAAGTCGCCGCCCTTGATGCCGCGCATATCGCCAACATGGAACAGCCGAAACTCTACACCGAAACCGTGCTCAACTTCCTCCATTCATAGAGACCGCCGCCATGGACGAAAAGGAACGCCACGAACGCGGCATGGCCAAGCGCCGCAAGGTCCTGGGTAATGAGTGGGTCGATCGCGCCAACGCGAAGAAGACGTCCTTTAACGCGGAGTTCCAGGATTTCATCACGCGTGCCGCCTGGGGCGAGATCTGGACGCGCCCGCATTACGACGAGCGCACGCGGCGTATCCTGGTCATCGGCACAATGCTCGCCCTCGATAAATGGGAGGAGTTTCGCATGCACGTGCGTGCGGCCCTCACCGAAGGCGGCTTCACGTCCGACGATATCAAGGAAATTATTTTACAGCAGGCAATCTATTGCGGCGTGCCGGCAGCCAATCACGCCTTCAAGGAAGCTGCCGACGTGATCGGCGACGTGAAGGCTAAATAGCCCTCACGCGTCCGCCCGAGCGGGCAGACTACTCAGCTGTCGATCAGCGCCAGATCGTGAACCAGTTCGCTTTATTCGGAGCGGCTGTGACCGCGACAGGTGACGCATCCGGGCGGATATAAACTCGCTCAACGATGCAGAGCCCAACGGCAAGCGCCGCAAACAGAAGCTGCAACGTGTGCTCACGCATCAGGTCGGTGCTGTGCGACCAGGCTGCTGGGCCAACGGACGCGATGCTGATCAACACAACCAGGATAAGGCCGGCTTCCAAAATCTCCGAGTTCGCCTGCCCGCGCGCCATATGACGAAACCGATCAACGATGTGGTAGGCGCAGATGGCGGCGACGGAGAGCTTGAGAGCTGCAAAAAAGGCGGCGAGCTTGATCAGCCCAATCGGTTCCAGGCCGAAAAGGCGGCCAATGCCGAAGATGTATTGCGAGCGCCAGACATCGTCGAGGCCATAAGATGGCGATGCGAGAACGCGCAAGGCATCATAACCCCAGAACAAGGTGAAATAGAGCGCAATCGCGACGATGATGGCCACGGTGGCTGTCGAGAGTTTTGGCACGGATTCCTCCTACGCGTGGATCCATGCGTAAGCCCTTAAAATCTGAATTTCAAAAGAAACCGAAACTTTACCTTACCGGTTAGGCGTTTAACCCTGCCCGATTAACCAACCTCGCCTCGAAAGTTCCAAAAGCGCGCAGATCGCCGGTTGATACAATGCCATCTACCCGCCGCGGCCGTCGCGAAATGCCTGCGGCGTCATGCCGGTCTGCTTGCGGAAAAACCGGGTGAAATGCGACGGATCGGAAAATGACAGATCATAGGCAATCTCATGAATTGCCTGGGTCGTAAAAACGAGTTGTCGTTTGGCCTCGGTCAGCACGCGCTGGCGGATCATGTGGCCGGCGGTTACTCCGGTAGCACGCTTCACATGATCGTTGAGCCTGTCCGCGGTCATTGCCAGTTTTTCTGCATAGAAGCTGATGAGCCTTTCCTTGCGAAAGTGCTCGTCCAGCAGCCGCCGCAGCTCCTCCACCCGCGCGTCCTTACGCGTGAGCGTCACGGCACCCGAGCGCGAGCGACTTACCGCTAGCCGGACGACTTCAATTACGATCAACGTCAACAGCCCGCGCATGGCGAGACGGAAACCCTCGCGCGCGAGCGACGCCTCTTCCTTGAGATCGGCGCATAGCGCGGACAAGCGCTTGACTTCCGAAGCATCGGCGAGCGGCAACAGCGGATCGGCGGCCACCGTTTTCAAGCGCGCCATCGCCTCACCGGACTGATCGCCCAGCGCGTCCGCGACATCTTCGGTAAAGCTCACCACCCAACCGTCAGTCACGTCGGGCTTAAAGCGAAAGCCGTGGGCTGCCGTCGCAGGAACAAGGATTGCGGCCGGCGCCGCGAAGGACACGGTGGCGGCCTCGAAACTCATCTCGCCGCCACCCTTCTCAATCAGCAAAACCTGAAACAGGTTGCGATGACGGTGGGCGCGAATCGTCCAGTCATGAACGGACGAGCGTGAGGCGATCGTCTCAATGTGAATGAAATCAAATGCCGCATCGTCTGGCGGATCGCCATACAGATGAAAAAGCGGGAGCGCGGATACAGTCCCCATGCGTCAAGCATATGCGACGGGTATCCGAAGGCCAACGCCAGTATGGTGCATACAAATAGAAAACCCCACCGCACGGTGGGGCTTTCTCGTCATATCACTTTTGGATTAGCGGTTGTGCTGACCCTGCTGGTCCTGCTGTCCGCCCTGGCCTGGCCGCGGCGGTTGCTGCTGTTGCTGCTGACCAGGTTTCTGCTGGCCGCCGCCCTGCTGCTGTCCGCCCTGCTGCTGACCACCTTGCTGCTGCTGGCCAGGCTTCTGGTTTGGATTTTGATTCATTGTACTTCCTCTCCAACGTTGGTTCGAAGCGCCATCTCGATCGCTTGCGCCCCATGGCAATGGACAATGCGTGGTGGTTGCATTCGTTCCCGTTCACGGGTCCGCGAAACTTTGATGAAAATGTGTTCGGAACTCGCGGGCGGCGCCGTGAGTTTTTCATCCGCATATTGGAGGAGTGAGCAATGGGACGCTATATGTTGCTGTGGCTGCTTGGAGTGCCGATTCCGATTCTCGTGTTGATCTGGTTATTCGGCGGCCTGCACTAAGGACGGCAGGCTCAAGCCAAGCACGAACCAGCGACGGCGGGCTTGCCCAGATAAGCGCATTTGCGGCACACGCGGTGCGCTCGGGACCTCTTTCAACGTGCAAACTTAGTCACACGCCGCCGTCGCGGCGTTGCCGCCTTTGCCATGCCCTGTTAAGCCTTAGCACGAGGGGCCCGACAGTCGTCTGCCGGACGAATTCGGGAAGGCGCAGGGGACGGGATGGAAGTCTTCCTCCAGCAGTTTATTAACGGCATTACGCTTGGCTCGATCTACGGCCTGATCGCCATCGGGTACACGATGGTGTTCGGCATAATCGGCATGGTGAATTTCGCCCATGGCGATGTGTTTATGGTGTCCGCTTTTATCGCTTTGGTCGCATACTTGATTCTGGTGACCATGCTGGGCATCACCTCGATCGCGCTCACGCTCTTCATAGTATTGATCGCTGCGATGCTGTTCACATCGATGGTGAACTGGACAATCGAGCGGCTCGCATACAGGCCGCTCCGTGGTTCATTTCGGCTAGCGCCGCTGATCTCCGCTATCGGCATGTCGATCTTCTTGTCGAATTTCGTGCAGGTGACGCAGGGGCCGCGTAACAAATCGATCCCCCCGATGGTCCAAGGCGATTTCGTGCTGTTCACGAAGAACGACTATGCGGTGACCCTGTCATATAAGCAGCTGATTATCTGGGGCGTCACCGCAGTTCTGCTTGCCTGTTTCTGGTACCTCGTCGCCAAAACGCCGCTCGGCCGCGCCCAACGCGCCTGCGAACAAGATCAGAAGATGGCCGCACTTGTTGGCGTCGATGTCGACAGAACCATATCGATGACTTTCGTGATTGCTGCTGCACTCGCGGCCGTCGCCGGGACCATGTACCTGATGTATTACGGCGTCGTCAGTTTTGCGGACGGCTTTGTCCCGGGCGTCAAGGCATTCACCGCCGCAGTACTCGGAGGCATCGGATCGCTGCCGGGCGCCGTGATTGGCGGAATCCTGATCGGGCTGATCGAGACGCTTTGGTCGGCATATTTTTCAATCGACTACAAGGATGTCGCCGCATTTTCCGTTCTCGCAATAACGCTGATTTTCTTGCCGCAAGGTCTGTTTGGGCGGCCGGATGTCGAAAAGGTCTGATATGGCGAGCGCCGCGCAAGAACGGCGCGTCGATAAACTGCGCGCGTTACGGGACGCGGGCGTTACCGCCCTTCTCGCTTTCGGCCTGTTCCTGCCACTGATCGGCTTCCAGACCGTAACCAACGTCCGCAACGATCTGATCCTGACGACACGGTGGCCACTGTTATTTGCTGTCGTCGCGATCGTGGGCCTAGGACGCCTCGCGTATTCGCTTGTCATTTTTCCACGACTTCATCAAAGCGCGCCGAAACCAGCCACCGCGCGTCCCGCCTGGCGGGTCCAAGTGGGAAAATGGTTTATCCCGTTTGCGATCGGATTTGTCATTGCCTACCCCGTGATCGTCATTGCCACCGCCGGCTTCGGCCGCGCGGTGAAGTGGATCGACAATTTCGGCATCCAGATATTGATCTACGTGATGCTGGGCTGGGGCCTTAACATTGTTGTCGGCCTCGCTGGCTTGCTCGACCTGGGTTATGTCGCCTTCTACGCCGTTGGCTCGTATGCTTACGCGCTTCTCGCCAAAACCTTCGGCCTGTCATTCTGGATACTCTTGCCGCTTGCCGGCATTCTTGCCTCGTTTTGGGGAATTATCCTCGGCTTTCCGGTATTGCGTCTTCGCGGCGACTATCTTGCCATCGTCACGCTGGCCTTCGGTGAAATTATCCGCATCGTCCTTATAAACTGGGTGGATCTAACCAACGGCTACGCCGGTATCACGGGCATCCCGCGCCCGACCTTTTTCGGAATTCCATTCACCGCCAATGACGACGGATTTGCTGCGGTATTCGGACTGGAATTTTCCCCAATCTACCGTACGATTTTTCTCTATTACCTGATCCTTGCGCTCGCACTCCTCACCGCTTTCGTCACGACGCGTCTGCGCCGGCTCCCGGTCGGCCGCGCATGGGAGGCGTTGCGCGAGGACGAAATCGCCTGCCGCTCCCTCGGCATCAACACCACCAATACAAAGCTCACTGCCTTCGCAATGGGCGCGATGTTTGCGGGGTTCGCCGGATCGTTCTTCGCGGCGCGACAAGGTTTCATTTCGCCTGACTCCTTCACGTTTCTGGAGTCTGCGACGATTCTGTCGATCGTCGTGCTTGGGGGCATGGGAAGTCAGATTGGGGTCGCCGTTGCGGCTATCGCAATGATCGGCGGCACCGAAATCATGCGTGAGCTCGACTTCCTAAAGCTTGTTTTCGGGTCAACCTTCGATCCGACCCAGTACCGCATGCTGCTGTTCGGATTCGCCATGGTGCTGATCATGATCTGGCGACCGCGCGGCCTGATATCGACACGCGAACCTTCCACCGTTCTGCATGAGCGCAAAGTCATCGCCGCTGACCTGATCAAGGAAGGGCGCGGCTGATGACAATCACAGACAAAACATTGCTGCGGGTCGATCATTTGACAATGCGCTTTGGCGGCCTCGTTGCTGTCGACGACCTGTCATTTGCCGCGCAGGACGGCGAAATTACCGCGCTGATTGGTCCGAATGGAGCCGGAAAGACAACGGTCTTCAACTGCATCACCGGATTTTACAAGCCGAGCGAGGGCCGTCTGGCGCTGCGTCACGGCAATGCCGCGGTATGGGATCAGTTAGAGGCACTCACCAATAGCGGCAAACGAAGCCGTGCGCACTCTGGTGGCGCTATTCATCTGCTTGAGCGCATGCCTGACTATCTTGTTGCGCAACAGGCGCGCGTCGCACGGACATTTCAGAATATCCGGCTGTTTCCCGGAATGACGGCGCTGGAAAACCTTCTGGTCGCTCAACACAATACTCTTATGCTCGCGTCCGGCTATACACTGCTTGGGGTCCTCGGATTCCCCTCCTATGCAATTGCCGAGCGCGCGGCCGTCGAAAAGGCGCGCGCCTGGCTCGACCGCGTCGGGCTAACGCAACGCGCCGACGATGCCGCAGGCGAATTGCCCTATGGCGCGCAGCGCCGTCTCGAAATCGCCCGCGCCATGTGTACCGACCCGGCACTGCTTTGCCTTGACGAGCCGGCGGCCGGACTCAACGCCCATGAAAGCGCCGAACTCAATGATTTATTGCTGGCGATCCGCAACGAAGATCGAATTTCAATTTTGTTGATTGAGCACGATATGTCGGTCGTGATGGAAATTTCCGACCACGTGATCGTGCTCGATCATGGCGTCCAGATCGCAGCCGGACCCCCGGCAACCATTCGCGATGATCCAAAAGTGATCGCCGCCTATCTCGGCGTCGCCGACAAGGAAGTTGCAAAAATCGAAGCGGAGGTCGGCTTATGACCACCCCTCTGCTTGCCGTTCGCGATGTCAAAACGTTCTATGGCCGCGTGATGGCTCTCAAAGGCGTCGACATGGATGTCAACGACGGCGAGATCATAACGTTGATCGGCGCCAATGGCGCCGGAAAATCCACGTTGATGATGACGATTTGCGGAAATCCGCGCGCACGTTCCGGTTCGATTTTTTTCGCCGGCCGCGACATCACTCATCTACCGACCCATGAAATAGCCCGGCTGAAGCTCGCACAGGCACCCGAAGGCCGGCGCATCTTTTCACGGATGACGGTGCTCGAGAACCTTCAGATGGGCGCGACAGTGTCCGATGCGAAAGAGTTCGACCGCGATCTCGACCGCGTCCTTGTGTTATTCCCGATATTGAAACAGCGTCTCGGACAGCGCGGCGGGACGCTTTCGGGCGGCGAACAGCAGATGCTGGCGATCGCGCGCGCGCTCATGAGCCGACCGCGCCTGCTCCTTCTCGATGAGCCCTCACTTGGTCTTGCTCCGCTCATTGTGAAACAGATTTTCGACGCCATCAAAACACTCAATACCGAAAACGGTCTTTCGGTGTTCCTTGTCGAGCAAAACGCCTATCACGCGCTCACTTTGGCGCATCGTGGCTACGTCATGGTCAACGGCCTGATTACTCTCTCGGGAACGGGCCGTGAATTGCTGGAACGACCCGAAATCAAAGAGGCCTATCTCGAAGGTGGCCGGCATTGAACGAAATTTCCACCGCCTTTTCGATTCCCGAATTGCTCTACGAGGAACACTCGTTCGGTGTATTCCTGCTGGTCACAATCGTGCTGGGTGGCGGGGCTGCCCTGCTGGCCGGTCGGGCCATCGCCATGACCTGGCGGCCGGTATGGCAGATCATCTCATATGGCTTCATCCTGGCCGCCGCTGTGCGTTTCATTCATTATAGTCTGTTCGGCGGGACCTTTCTCTCACTCCACTATTATCTGGTCGACAGCGCATTCTGCATCGTATTCGGGCTCCTCGGCTTCAGGACGGCGCGCGCGTCGCAGATGGTCACCCAATATCGCTGGCTCAATGAATCCGATGGCCTGATGCGCTGGCGCCAAAAACTAGGGTGACGTAATATTGCCAATGGGCAAGTTTGCCGGCTTCAGCGGAGGGGAATAGCAGATGAACAGGATCACCACGCTCAGCGTCGCGTTGGGCATTGCGATGGCTACGGCCGGCACAGCCGCAGCCGACGTCAAAATCGCCGTCGGCGGTCCGATTACCGGGCCAAGCGCGGCAACCGGAGCTCAAATGAAGAACGGCGTGGACCAGGCGGCCGCCGACATCAATGCAGCGGGCGGCATTCTTGGCCAGAAAATCAGTGTCTCTTATGGCGACGACGTATCCGATCCGAAGCAAGGCGTGTCAGTCGCGAATAAATTCTCAGCCGATGGCGTCAAATTTGTCATCGGTCACTACAACTCCGGCGTAACGATCCCGTCATCGGAAGTTTATCAGGAAAACGGCATCCTGGAGATCACGCCGGCGTCGACCAACCCGACCGTTACCGAACGCAAGATGTGGAACATCTTCCGGGTCTGCGGACGCGACGACCAGCAAGGCCAAGTGGCGGGCGAATACATCGTCAAGCATTTCAAGGGCAAGAAAATCGCGATCGTCCACGACAAGACGACCTACGGCAAAGGTCTCGCGGACGAAACTCGCAAGACGATGAGCAAAGGCGGAATGAAGGAAGTCCTCTACGAAGGCGTCAACACCGGCGAGAAGGACTATTCGGCGCTCGTATCCAAGATCAAGCAATCCGGCGCCGATCTGATTTATTGGGGCGGCCTTTATACCGAAGGCGGACTCATCGTGCGCCAGATGCGCGACCAGGGCGTTAAGGCGCCACTGATGGGCGGAGACGGCATCACCTCCGACGAATTCGCTTCGGTCGGCGGACCTGGCGTCGAAGGGACGCTCATGACCTACGGCCCTGATCCACGCAACAAGCCGGGCGCCAAGAAGGTGGTTGAAGAATTCCGCGCCAAGAAATTCGAGCCGGAAGCCTACACGCTCTATAGCTACGCTGGCGTGCAGATCATCAAGCAGGCGGCGGAAGCGGCAAAGTCTCTCGACCCCAAGAAAGTAGCCGAGAAAATGCACTCCGGCATGCTGTTCAAGACCGTGCTGGGTGATCTTGCCTACGACAAGAAAGGCGACATCACGAAACTCGATTACGTGATGTACATCTGGAAAAAGGACGCCAGCGGCAAGATCGGCTATGTCGAGTGCCCGGGCTCCGACTGCACGAAGGTCAAATAATTCAAGACGCGTCACGCTTCGAAAAGCCCGCTCGCCAGCGGGCTTTTCCTTTTTCAGCCGATCTTGCCCAGCGCGGGAAATGCGTCGAGCAGCCACACGCTCACTTGGGTGAGACTGCCGGTGAGGAACGCAATCCCCGTCAGAACCAGCAGCGCGCCCATCGCCTGTTCTACGCGATGGAGATAGTTGCGGAAGCGCGACAGAAACGCGGCGAAGGGCTCAATCGCGAAGGCCGCAATGATGAATGGAATTCCGAGGCCAAGCGAATAGACCGCCAGCAGGCTTGCGCCTTTTGTTACCGTTTGTTCGGACGCAGCCACCGCCAGAATGGCGGCGAGGATCGGGCCGATGCACGGCGTCCAGCCAAAGGCGAAGGCCAAGCCAATGACGTAGGCGCCCCACAACCCGACAGGCTTGGCGACTTCGAGCCGCTTTTGCCGGTGCAACAGCGCTATCTGCGTCACGCCAAGGAAGTGCAGCCCCATAATGATAATGACGATGCCAGCAATCGTCGCCAAAGGGCCCGAGTAGGCCCGGATCAGTCCACCGATGACGCTCGCGCTGGCACCGAGAGCGACAAAAACCGTGGAGAAACCGAGCACGAACAGGAAAGCGGCCGCGACTGTCTCGCGCTTGACCCTTGGCTCCGGCTCCTTGTCCGCGAAACGCTCAAGAGATGTCCCTGCCAAAAACACAAGATAAGGCGGCACCAGCGGGAGCACGCAGGGAGAGAGAAAACTGACCAGGCCGGCGATCAGGGCGGCCACAAAGGTTACGTCACCAGTCATGGGATCTCTAAAGTCATGGGGTCCCTAGATGCGATGCATTGCGGCCGCTTGCAAGCACCGTTCGGCCGCTTCGCCGGAACGTGATTGGACGTGATAGGCTTCCCACCAGGGAGATAATATGGCGCGCAATCTCATCACCGATGTTGTGGGCATACGGATCGGCCACGCAGGGGATGCCAAGCTCGGGTCCGGCGTGACCGCCATCGTGTTCGACGCCCCCGTCGTCGCCAGTGTAGATGTTCGCGGCGGAGGCCCGGGGACCCGCGAAACTGCCCTCCTCGATCCTGCACAGACCGTCGAAGGCATCGACGCAATCGTGCTGTCCGGCGGATCGGCATTCGGCCTCGATTCCGCATCGGGCGTGCAAGCGTGGCTGCGAGAACAGGGGCGCGGCTTCCAGGTCCGCGAAGCCCGTGTACCAATCGTACCGGGTGCGATTTTGTTCGACCTGCTGTCAGGCGGCGACAAGAACTGGGGTCGTTATCCTCCTTACCGGGAGCTCGGCTACGAGGCGGCGAAAGTTGCGGGTACGGACTTCGCACTCGGCAGCGCCGGCGCGGGGCTAGGCGCGACCACCGTCAATCTCAAAGGCGGGATTGGTTCTGCCAGTGCGCAAACGCGTAGCGGCATTACCGTCGGTGCAATTGCGGCAGCCAACGCCGCCGGCAGCATGACGATCGGCAATAGTCCGCATTTTTGGGCGGCGCCCTTTGAGCAAGGTAAGGAATTCGGCGGCCGTGGCTGGCCCGCCTCTTTTCCGGCCGAGGCTTTGGCGTTTCGCAGCAAGGGCGCCTTGGGGGAAAACACAACACTTGCAGTAGTCGCGACTGACGCCAAACTCACCAAAGCGCAGGCCAAACGCCTCGCAGTCATGGCGCAGAGCGGGCTTTCGCGCGCGATCTATCCTGTCCATACGCCGCTTGACGGTGATGTGGTGTTCGCCGCCGGCTTGGGCGTGAAGCCGCTACCCGATCCGGTATTTGCACTCAGTGAACTCGGCACGCTCGCCGCCAATGTGCTGGCCCGTGCCATCGCACGCGGCATCTACGAAGCTACGGCCTTAGCATTCCCCGGTGCTACACCGAGCTGGCGCGACCGTTTCGGCTAGCACCGAACCGGAACGTGATTCGTGCGTTGTCGAGATATGCCATCGACCGCCATCGCAAACATCGAATATGACGCGACGCGCGAGCGCCTCACCGTCACCTTCGTGACCGGCCGGATCTACGAATATGTCGATGTTCCATCCGAAGTCGCGGCATCGTTCCAGTCGGCGTTTTCGAAAGGCACGTTCTTCAACAGTTATATCCGCGACCGCTACGATTTTCGGGAGCTCACGCTGGCGCGTTAATTGAAGCGCTCCGCGCGGTAGGGCGTCGGGTCGCAAAACGGCGGATCGCCCGCCATCATTTCGGCAATCATGCGGCCGGTCGCGGGACCGAGCGTGAGACCCCAGTGCGCGTGGCCGATTGTCAGCCAGAGGCCGGGATGCCCCGGCGCGCGCCCGATCACGGGCCGCGAATCCGGAAAGCATGGGCGGCTCCCGAGCCAGGTCTTGTCGTCAGTGCGCTCACCCAACGGAAACAGTTCGCGCGCCGCGGGTAAAACGCGATCGAATTGCACGGGCGTCGGTGGCGCATCGCGCGCCGCAAATTCAACGCCGGTGGTCATCCGAATACCCTGCTCCATCGGTGTGATCAGGTAGCCGGCTTCAGCGTCGAGGATCGGTCGCGACAGGCCGGCATTGCCCTGCGCACGAAAGTGCCGGTGGTAGCCGCGTTTGATGGCAAGCGGAAGCTTCAGTCCCAGGCTCGCGAGCAAATCCGGCGCCCATGGACCCAGCGCAATCACGCATTCCGGTGCGTCGATCGAACCCTCGTTCGTCTCCACACGCCAGCGGTTACCCGCGCGGTGCAGAGACCGCGCATCACCAACAAGAGTGACGCCACCGAGCGCGGCAAAACGCGCCGCGTAAGCCCGCGTCACTCCGAGCGGATTGCTCACGCTTGCCGCCTGCGGCCAAAACACCGCGTGTGCAAATACCGGATGGAGTGCAGGCTCGAGCGCTTGCGCGCCGGCCATATCCAGCCGTTGGAGCGGCAGTCCTAATTTCGCGGCAACATCGAATTCCGCCGCCGAAGCCGCGAAGCTTTTTTCGCGGCGGTAGATTTTGAGCCAGCCGGTCTTCCGCAAATAGCCGGTCGCGCCCGCTTCGGCCATCAGCGCCTCGTGCTCGACAACCGCGCGCGAGAATAGAGGACGGATCAACCCTGCCGTTTCAACAAGTCGATCGGGCCGCGATGCGGCCCGGAACGCCAGCAGCCAAGGCATAACATGCGGCAAGAATGACAAATGATAATTGGCTTCGCCCGCGCGTTTGAGCGCGATGCGCGCCAGCGCGCGGGCATTGGACGGAAACGCCGGCGGGAATATCGTATTGCCTTCGATAATACCGGCATTGCCATAGGACGTCTGCTCGCCGAGGCCAGCCCGGTCAATTAACGCAACCGATAGTCCGCGTCTCGCGAGGTGGACCGCCACCGAGACGCCGACAATTCCTGCGCCAAGAACAATCGCATCGGTACGCGCCATGATCGCCTCGGTCTCCCGCTTCCGTCCCCGGCGTCTTTTATATGGATCGTATCCGGCCCGCGCGCTATGACCCGCGCGGTGCCGGAGACACTTTGTCCATGCCAATATTGAACGGGTTAGCCGCCGCATTGGCATGGCTCGGCCGGCAAGGCACCCGGGCGCTTGCGGCTTCGATCTTCCTCGGCCTCGCCGTCCCGCCCCTCGCCGCCTACGTCAAACCGTATCTCGGTGAGTCGGTGTTTGTGTTGCTGCTGTTTTCCTATCTCCGGACCGACCCCGCCGCCTTCAGCCGCCACCTCAGATCCCCGGGCCTGACCATTGCGATCTCGCTCTGGGTCATGGTGGCGATACCGTTGCTGTTCGGAACGGTTTATGTGCTGTCGGGCATCCGCGAAGCACAGCCGGCGCTTTACACCATCATGATCCTGCAGCTCGCGATCACGCCGATTACGTCGTCGGCGGCTTTCGCGGCGCTGATTGGTCTCGACGTGGCGCTTTCTCTTGCGGCGCTGATCGTGTGCAACGCGCTTTCCCCGCTGACGAGCGTTGCGTTCAGCTACTTGTTTCTCGGCTCTTCGGCGTTCTCGCCGCTCGAGCTCGGTATCAAACTGTTTCTTTTCTTTGGCAGCGCCGGCGCATTGGCCTTTGCGATCCGCCGGGTCGCCGGCCAATCCTGGATCGAGCGCCAGAGCGAGCACATAGACGGCCTCAACGTGCTCGCCGTCTTCCTGTTTGCCATCGCCGCTATGGATGGCGTGCCACGCCAGGTGGCGGCCGACCCGCTATTTGCCGTCGAACTCGTCGCGTTCGTTGTTGTTCTCACCTGCGCGCAGATCGGCCTGAGCATGCTGGTTTTCTGGCGTGCAGGGTTCGACCGCGGCCTGGTCATCGGCCTGCTCTCCGGTTTCCGGAATATCGGCCTCGTGATGGCGACGCTGGGGGCATCACTACCCGACCTGGCGTGGTTCTACTTCGCCATGGCGCAGGTGCCGATCTATCTGATGCCCGTGATCTTGCGGCCGCTGGCGCGCCGGCTCTCGGAAAAGCGTTAACAGCGACGCCGCTTAGCGGCGTCAAACGTTGCCCGCTGTCTCCCAGCATGATACCCGATGGGCTTCTGGAGACCGGCATGCGTCCGCTCATCATTGCGCCGTCGATCCTTTCCGCTGACTTCGCCAGATTAGGCGAAGAAGTACGCGCGGTTGAGGCCGCCGGCGCCGATTGGATCCACGTCGACGTGATGGACGGCCATTTTGTGCCCAATATTTCCATCGGCCCGGCGGTGGTGCAGGCCCTTCGTCCCCTCACCAAGAAGACGCTCGACGTGCATTTAATGATCGCGCCTTGCGATCCCTATCTCGAGGCTTTCGCCAAAGCCGGCTCCGACATCATCACTGTGCATGTTGAGGCCGGGCCCCATGTGCACCGTTCGCTGCAGGCGATCCGCGCGCTCGGCAAGAAGGCCGGTGTCACGATGAACCCGGCCACGCCGGTATCGAGCATCGAGCACGTCATCGACCTGGTCGATCTTATCCTGATCATGTCGGTCAATCCGGGCTTCGGCGGTCAGGCATTCATTCCGGCAGCTCTCGACAAGGTTCGAGAGACGCGCGCACTGGTTGGCGCACGGCCGATTGATATCGAGATCGACGGCGGTATTACTCCGGAAAATGCCGCGCGCGTGGTTCAGGCGGGTGCCAACGTGCTGGTCGCCGGCTCCGCCGTGTTCAAGGGCGGCAATTACAAGGGAAACATCGCGGCGATCCGGAATGCAGCGGCGTTGGCACGCGGGGAAGCAGCGTGACGATCGCTCGCTATTCCCGCCCCGAGATGGTTGCAATCTGGTCTCCGGAAACGAAATTCCGCATCTGGTTCGAGATCGAGGCGCACGCAGCCGAAGCCATGGCAAACCTCGGAATCATTCCGAAGGACGCCGCAAAAACAATCTGGGAAAAGGGTAAAGCCGCCAAGTTCGACGTCGCCCGCATCGATGCGATCGAGGCGGAGGTGAAACACGACGTCATCGCCTTCCTCACGCATCTTTCTGAAATTATCGGGCCAGACGCGCGTTTCATACATTCCGGCATGACGTCATCAGACGTGCTCGATACCTGCTTCAATGTGCAATTGGTGCGCGCCGCCGATATCCTGATCGCCGATATCGATGGATTGCTCGTGGCGCTCAAGCGCCGCGCATTTGAACACAAACTGACGCCGACCGTCGGTCGCTCTCACGGCATCCATGCCGAACCGACCACCTTCGGTCTCAAGCTCGCTTATGCCTACGCAGAGTTCGCGCGTGCGCGCGAACGGCTTGTTGCGGCGCGCAAGGACGTCGCGACCTGCGCCATTTCCGGGGCGGTTGGCACATTCGCGCAAGTCGATCCGCGCGTCGAAGAACATGTGGCGAAGGCGATGGGCTTGAGCGTGGAGCCGGTCTCGACACAAATTATTCCGCGCGATCGGCACGCAATGTATTTTGCAACGCTCGGCGTTGTGGCTTCCTCGATTGAGAGGCTCGCAACGGAAATCCGGCATCTGCAACGTACGGAAGTGCTTGAAGCAGAGGAGTTCTTCTCCGAGAAGCAGAAGGGCTCCTCGGCGATGCCGCACAAACGCAATCCCGTCCTTTCCGAAAACGTCACGGGGCTTGCACGTATGGTGCGGGCCTACGCCCTGCCGGCCATGGAAAACGTCGCGCTCTGGCATGAGCGCGATATCTCTCATTCGTCAGTCGAACGCATGATCGGCCCGGACGCTACCGTGACGCTTGATTTCGCGTTGGCGCGGCTTGCGTCCATCATCGACAAGCTCGTCGTTTATCCGGCCACCATGCAGAAGAACCTCGACAAGCTCGGCGGGCTCATTCACTCGCAGCGGGTGCTGATTGCACTGACCCAGAAGGGCGTTCCGCGCGAGGACGCCTACCGCCTTGTGCAGCGCAACGCCATGAAGGTCTGGGGCGGCGAAAGCGATTTCCTCTCACTTCTCAAGGGCGATAAAGACGTTCGGGCAAAGCTTTCCGACAAGGAGCTCGAGGCGAACTTCAACCTCGACCATCACTTTAAGCACGTCGATACGATCTTTAAGCGGGTGTTTGGCGCATGATCCCGAAAAGCATGTCCTCGACCACGATCGGGGATGGGAACCGGTTTTCGGACGAGATCATGCGCGCTCTAGAAGCCGCCTGATACCGTGCGCGACGCCACAGCCGAATTCGATTTTCTTGTGCTGCCCGGCCTGGGCAATTCCGGCGTCGAGCACTGGCAGTCCTATTGGTGCATGGCGTTCCGTAACGCCACACGCGTCCTGCAGGACGACTGGGACCAACCAACCCTGGCATCATGGCTCAATCGGCTCGATGCCGCTCTCGCCGGCGGCACGCGTCCGGCAATCCTGATCTGCCACAGCCTATCCTGCACGCTCGCCGCGCACTGGGCAGCGCGTAACACGCCTGGCCGCGTGAAGGCCGCGCTCCTGGTCGCGCCATCCGATCTCGAGCGGCCCGACGCTCCCCCTGCGACACGCGATTTCCTGCCAATGCCGCAGCACAAGTTTCCCGTACCGACGCTGGTCGTTGCGTCGACGGACGATAATTTTGTGAAACCAGCACGCGCACGCGAATTCGCCAAAGCCTGGGGGGCGGACTACTGCGAATTGCCGGAGCTCGGCCATATCAACACGGTGTCCCGGCTTGGATACTGGCCGCAAGGTCTGCTTTTGCTCGGCCGTCTGATTGAACGTATCGAGACCTGACGTGCCGGACGCGCCCACAATTCTGGTGTTTGACTCAGGCCTCGGCGGCCTGACGGTTTTCCGCGAAATCAAGTCTGCTCGCCCTGACGCGCGTTACATCTATTTGGCGGACGACGCCGGCTTTCCCTACGGGCACCTGGATGAAGACCGACTGATCGAGCGCATTGTCGATGTGCTCGGTAGAGCGATCGACGAACACAAACCCGATCTGGTTGTCGTCGCCTGCAATACCGCCTCGACGCTCGCGCTCGGAGAACTGCGCACGCAATTCCGCGTCCCGTTTGTTGGTACGGTGCCAGCGATCAAGCCCGCCTGCGCGCAATCTGCAACCAAGCGGGTTACGGTTCTCGGCACACAGGCAACTGTCGGACGTGAATACACGCGTGCGCTGATCCGCGAATTTGCGTCCGGCTGCGATGTGCATCTGGTGGGCTCGCCGCGACTAGCAACTTATGCCGAGGCCGAACTTGCCGGCGCGCCGGTCGCCGATCGGGCGATCGCAACAGAAATCGCCGGCTGCTTCATCGAGAAAGATGGCGGGCGCACCGACACGATCGTGCTGGCCTGCACGCATTATCCGCTGCTGCTCGAACGTTTTCGCGGCTGTGCGCCATGGCCAGTGACATGGCTTGACCCTGCGCCGGCGATTGCGCGGCGCGTCGCGGACCTGATGCGCGCGCGCACGCCTGGCAACCCGCCTCCGCCACCGCGCATCACCTTTACTTCCGGGCGCGCACCTTCACCGCAATTGACGGCAGCGCTCGCGCGCTATGGCTTTTAGCCAAACAAGTGCGGCTGCACCTCGAGAAAGCCGCGCCAGATCATGTCGATTGCGACGTACAGAATGATCGCCAGTCCCACGTAAGCGACCCACCGGTGCCGGTTCAGCAGCCGGGCGATAAAGCTCGCGGCGAACCCCATCAGCACGATGGAAAGGCCGAGACCGAACACCAGCGCCGCGGGATGTTCGCGCGCGGCGCCCGCCACCGCCAGCACGTTATCGAGCGACATCGAGACGTCCGCGACTACGATTTGCCAGGCCGCCTGCGCGAAAGTCTTGCGCGGAACCTGCGCATCGCCCGCCCGGAGCGCGGCCTCGGTCTCCTCTGCCCCGGGCCCGCGCAGTTCGCGCCACATTTTCCAGCAAACCCATAGCAACAGGATCCCGCCCGCGAGCAGCAAACCGACGATTGCCAGCAATTCGATCGCGACCGCCGCAAAAGCCAGACGCAGCACGGTGGCCGCGATGATGCCGACCAGGATGGCCCGCGCCCGGCTTTCCACCGGCAGGCCGGCCGCGGCAAGGCCGATGACGATGGCGTTGTCGCCGGCCAGGACCAAGTCGATCGCCATCACCTGCAGGAAAGCGGCGGCGAGCTCGGGGGTGATAGTCGAAATGAAGGTGTTGATCATGATGGCCCCTCGATACGGTCAGTCCGACATCGCAGCCAAGTGGCTTACAGATTGGGGCTGCCAGAGGGGCCCGGCCTGACCGTGTCAGATTGGCCGCCAGGCGCCTCTCCGGCAAGAAAATCCGGCTGCGGCATATCGGGCCTAACCATAGCGGAATACCTGCCCCCAACCTGTTTGACAGGCCAGTGTGATGCCCCTAAAACCCGCGCGCCCGGTGGATTTTGTGTCCGCCGGGCGTTTCGCACCCGTGACAAGGCCTTACGCTTATGAGGCCATGTCTGTCGGTTCCGGCCCTGCCGGGACAGAGGAGGGCGCGATCCTCAACAACAACAATCGAGGACGCGAATGACCAAGCGTATGGAATCCAAGTACAAGATCGACCGCCGGATGGGCGAGAACATCTGGGGCCGGCCGAAAAGCCCGGTCAACCGGCGCGAGTACGGCCCCGGCCAACACGGCCAACGCCGCAAGAGCAAGCTCTCCGACTACGGCGTACAGCTCAAGGCCAAACAGAAACTGCGCGGCTATTACGGCAACATTTCCGAACGTCAGTTCCGCGGCATCTATCAGGAAGCCCGGCGGCTGAAAGGCGACAGCGGCGCCCACATGATCGGCTTGCTGGAGCGCAGGCTTGATGCGGTCATTTTCCGCGCCAAGTTCGTGCCAACCGTTTTCGCGGCGCGCCAGTTCATCAACCACGGCCATATCCGCGTGAACGGCAAACGCGTGAACATCCCGAGCTATCGCGTGAAGGTCGGCGAAGTCGTTGAAGTGAAGGAAAAGTCGAGGCAGCTGGCGCTTGTCCTGGAAGCCCAGGCTTTGGCCGAGCGCGATGTGCCGGACTACATCGAAGTCGACACCTCGAAACTCACGGCCAAGCTCTCGCGTATTCCGGTGCTCACCGATGTGCCCTACGCGGTGCAAATGGAGCCGCACCTCGTGGTGGAATACTACTCGCGCTAATACGCGAATCAGTCCTCGTGCGCCGGCGCAATCTCGCGCCGGCCGACGGACTTCGGCGAATACAGAAATTCAAAACTCTGCTGCACCGCGCGCAGTGCCATATTCCGCGCGCCTATAAAGTTATCCCCGACTAAAGTCGTCGTGCACAGCTTATTTTGTGGCAGCATTGCGACAATTTTCTACATTTAGTAGGCGAAAAGCGCTAATAACAACACGCGGTCCTCGAATCACAGGACATGCCTAGGGAGACTCCGCAATGAAAGGGATCGATACCATCAAGGAGTGGGTCGGGGCGTTGACGGAATTGGCGCTGATGCTGTTGGCATTGGCGATCGTGCTATCGCTGCTCGTCGGGGCGAACTTGCCGTTCTTCGGCTCTGTCACAGCGAACATCATGGCTTGGGTGAAAGACATGGGCGGGAACGGTCTCGTCGGTCTGATCACTCTCGGGATCGTCCTCTGGCTGTTCTCTGGCAGGAAAATGGCCTGACGCCCGAATGCGGCTAGTCTAATTGGTCTAGCGCACGCAATCAGGGTGGGGGGCGACGCTCCCCACCCATAAGGCTGTGTTGTCATCATGAGGTTCTGCCATGCGGAAATTCATGGCCAATGCGAAGCAGATTCTCTGGGAATGCGTTGAACTCGGCTTCGTCGGCATCCTCGCGGTCATGCTGATCTACCTCATCCTCGGGCAAGGCTCCGGGGTGTTCGTACTCTCGGTTGCCGATAACGTGACGAAATTCGCGAGCGCGGTGCCGACACCGAGCCTGATCGGTTTGGCACTGGTTCTCGGCGTGATCTACCTGATCATGAACCGCACGAATCGCGCGCGTTAGGGCTGTAAAACGGTCTACGGACGAAATGACTCCGCGCGCGTGGCGCGCGGCTTGGCTTTGGCGTAAGACCCCGGCGAGTGACGCAAAAGCCGGGCCGCCATTCGATGTCGATGCTAAGCCGTCGTACGCTCCTCACCGCCACCACTGCCAGCATCGCAATGCGTGCCCTGCCCGCTTTTGCGGCGGCCCCTTATTCGTTCAGGCATGGCGCCTTTGAGGTTGCCATCGTCAGTGACGGCCATCTGGTGCTGCCGACGAGCTTCCTCGCCCCTAATGCCCCGCAGGCCGAACGCGACGCACTGCTCAAGGCCGCCGGCGAAACCGGCGACCAATATAATTCGCCGACCAATGTCACGTTGATCCGGACCACCGACGACCTGATCCTGGTCGATATGGGTTCCGGTGACCGCTTCATGCCGAGCGCCGGCAGGTTGTGGGACAATCTCAAGGCCGCCGGCATCGACAAAGGCAAGATCAGCAAGGTGATTTTCACGCACGGCCACCCCGACCATCTGTGGGGCACCGTCGACGAGCTCGACGATCTCGTTACGCCGGATGCGACCTTTTTTGTCGCCAGCGGCGAATGGGATTTCTGGACCGGCGACAATGCAACGCGAGGCCTGCCGCCCGAACGCGCGGGTTTCGTCACGGGAGCCCGGCGCAACTACGCAGCGATCAAGGACAAGGTGAAAATGGTGAAGCCTGGTAATGACGTCGTTTCCGGCCTGCGCCTGATCGATACGCCCGGCCACACCCAGGGCCACGTGTCCCTCGAGCTCGCAGGCCCGGGTGGCTTGATTGTCGGCGGCGACGTCCTCACGCACCCGCTCATCTCGTTCCAGCATCCGGACTGGAGGCCAACCGCCGACCACGTGCCGGAGCAGGCGGCCGCCACGCGCGCCAGGCTGCTCGACCGGCTCGCCACTGACCGCGCGAAGCTGATCGGCTTCCACCTGCCCTATCCCGGCGTTGGAATCGTCGAACGGAAAGATCTGGCTTACCGCTTTGTACGCGTAGCCTGATCTTGGCCTAATAAGGCGCGGGGATCGTCATTGCGACCAGCGCGCCGGCAACCGGAAGCCAGGCAGCGGCCACGCCAACGCCGGATTTACCGCGGCGATGAAGAACAAACCCGGCGATCGGCGCCACGACACAGCCGATCACAGCGGCGACGTAACCCGCTGCCGCCAGATTTCCGGCGTGCGTGCTTTCTGGACCTGAGCCAAATATGAAACCTGAGACGGCGACGAGCAGCGCGGCAAGCGCAAGGTCGGCGATCGTTGCAACGACAAGCAGAACCGTCGCCACGGGCAGACGTCGCGTCAGGCGGTCTGACTGACGGAGACGCCTTTGTCTTTCAGAGCCTGTTGCAATTCGCCGGCCTGAAACATCTCACGGATGATGTCGCAGCCGCCGACGAACTCACCCTTCACGTAAAGCTGCGGAATTGTCGGCCAGTTCGAATAGGTCTTGATGCCGTTCCGGATATCTTCGGATTCCAGCACGTTGATGCCTTTGTAGGCGACGCCGAGGTGATCGAGAATTTGCACGACCTGCCCGGAAAACCCGCACATCGGAAACTGCGGCGTGCCCTTCATGAACAGCACCACGTCGTTTGCCTTCACTTCATTGTCGATGAATTGCTCGATGCCCATGGAATCTCATCCTGTAGAGCGGCACAGCCGCCTCGATTACACATATATGTACCCTAAAAGTTACCGCCAACCCAAGAGGACACACCACAGGGATTGGGCAATTCACCGACTTTTCGGCGCGTAGAAGGTGCCTTCCACCTCGAAAATGTCGTCCTGGTTAAGCCTTGTGACCTCAAGGATGGTACGCGGCGGATAGGGACCGCCACCCCAAACTTGCTCCTGAACCTTGTTCACGAGCGGACGCAAGCGCCCCATGTCGGTCACGAAGACGGTCAGCCTGACGCAATCGGAAAGGCCAGCGCCCTCCGATTCAGCGATCGTCTTCATGTTCACGAACGCTTGCCGGATTCGCGCTTCGTCACCGTCGACGAGGGTGTTATTCGCTGGATCAATGCCGCGCATTCCAGCCACGAATATGAAATCGCCGGCTCGCGCACCGAGGCTCCATGTGCCGGTCGGCGCAATCGCGCCCTGCGGAGCAAGAATACGGACGCCACGTCCGGACGACATCAAGGCGTGCCGGTCTGCAGCGCCAGCGCGTGCAGCACGCCGCCCATCTGGCCCTTGAGCGCTTCGTAGACCAGTTGATGCTGCTGTACCCGCGTCTTGCCCTTGAACGAGGCGGAGATGACCGTCGCGGCGTAATGGTCGCCATCGCCGGCGAGATCGCGGATGCTCACTTGCGCGTCCGGAATATGCGCCTTGATCAGCCGCTCGATTTCAACGGCGTCCATCGCCATCGGCGGGGGTCCTCATCAATCGCTCACAGTTCGCCGGTCATGAAGGCCGGCAGCCAGGCTTCGAAACGCTCGCGCAGAATCGCGACTAGGATGGGGCGCTCACCCGGAAGCGTCAATGTGTCGCCGCCGGTCTTGCCGACCGTCCACACCGGCACATTGGCGCCTCGGGCGCGATCCATGACCGCGTCCACCTTCGCGGCAGGCACCGTAACGAGATAGCGCGCCTGGTCCTCGCCGAACCAGTGAGCGTGCGCCGGAATATCAGTCGGGGCTGCCCCAAGCGTTGCGCCAATGCCCGACGCCATCGCCATCTCGGCAAGCCCGACCAGCAACCCACCGTCGGAAAGATCGTGCACCGCCGTCGCCGTGCCATCGAGGATCAGCGCGCGCACGAAATCGCCGTTCTCACGCTCCTCAGTGAGATCGACCGGCGGCGGGGCGCCCTCCTCCCGCCGGCAGATATCACGCAGATACATGGACTGGCCGAGCCAGCCGGTCGTCTCGCCGACCAACAGGATGGTCTCATCGGCGCGCTTGAACGCCAGCGTCGCAGATTTGGTAAAATCGTCGATAAGGCCGACACCTCCGATCGACGGTGTCGGCAAAATCGCACGTCCGTTGGTCTCGTTGTAGAGCGAGACATTGCCCGACACGACCGGGAAGCTGAGCACTTTGCAGGCTTCCGCAATGCCGCGGATGCAGCCGACAAATTGTCCCATGATCTCCGGCCGTTCCGGATTGCCGAAATTGAGATTGTCGGTGATCGCCAGCGGTTTCGCGCCGACGGCCGTCAAATTGCGCCAGCATTCCGCGACGGCCTGCTTGCCGCCCTCGAATGGATCGGCCTCGCAGTAGCGCGGCGTTACGTCCGTCGTAAGCGCGAGACCTTTGGGCCCCTCCTCGATGCGCACCACCGCGGCATCGCCGCCCGGCCTTTGCACCGTATTGCCGAGAATGACGTGATCGTATTGCTCCCACACCCAGCGCTTGGAACAGAGATCGGGCGACGCGAGGAGCCTCTCAAGCGCTTCGATGGTGCCGAGCGGCGCCTTGACGTTGTCGGCGTCGATTTCTTTCGGCTTTGCGGCGCTGACGAAGGCTCGCTTGTACTCCGGCGCCTGGTCGCCGAGCTCCTTGATCGGCAGATCGGCCATGACATCGCCGCCATGACGCACGATGAAGCGTTTGGTGGGCGTGGTCTCGCCGACCACCGCGAAATCGAGTCCCCACTTGCGGAAGATCGCTTCGGCCTCTTGTTCTTTTTCCGGCTTGAGGACCATGAGCATGCGCTCCTGGCTCTCCGAGAGCATCATTTCGTAGGCGCTCATGCCCTCTTCGCGGCACGGCACTTTGTCGAGATCAAGTGTAACCCCGAGATCGCCTTTGGCGCCCATTTCCACCGCGGAACACGTGAGCCCCGCGGCGCCCATGTCCTGGATGGCGATCACGCAACCTTTCTGCATGATCTCGAGACAGGCTTCGAGCAGCAGCTTTTCCGAAAACGGATCACCCACTTGCACGGTCGGACGCTTGGCGTCTGAATCCTCGTCGAACTCGGCCGAAGCCATCGAGGCGCCGTGAATGCCGTCGCGGCCGGTCTTGGAGCCGAGATAGACAATCGGCATGCCGACACCGGACGCCGCCGCGTAGAAGATCTGGTCCTTGCGCACGATCCCGACCGCCATCGCGTTGACCAGGCAATTGCCGTCATAGCGCGCGTGGAAACGCACCGATCCCCCGACCGTTGGCACACCGAAAGAATTGCCATAGCCACCGATGCCGGCAACCACACCAGCCACCAGGTGACGCGTCTTTGGATGCGATGGCGCACCGAATGACAGTGCGTTCAGGCAGGCGATTGGTCGCGCACCCATCGTGAAGACATCGCGCAAAATGCCGCCGACGCCGGTCGCCGCGCCCTGATAAGGCTCGATATAGCTCGGGTGGTTGTGGCTCTCCATCTTGAACACGCAAGCCAGGCCGTCTCCGATATCGATGACGCCGGCATTCTCGCCCGGGCCCTGGATGACGCACGGGCCTTTGGTCGGCAGCGTGCGCAGGTGCACCTTGGATGACTTGTACGAGCAGTGCTCGTTCCACATCGCCGAAAAGATGCCGAGTTCGGTGAGCGAAGGCTCGCGGCCGATCAGCTTCAGGATGCGCTCATATTCGTCAGGCTTGAGGCCGTGTTCGGCGATCAGCGCGGGCGTGATAGGTGTCGAATTGGGGATCACAGCCTATGCCGCTTGTCCGAGCGTCTCGACCAGCCCGGCGAACAGGCCGCGCCCGTCGGTCGGGCCGATGGCGGCTTCGACGTGGTTTTCGGGATGCGGCATCATGCCGAGCACGTTGCCACGTTCGTTAATGATGCCAGCAATCGCGTTGATGGCGCCGTTGTGGTTCCAGTTCGGATCGATCATGCCGTCGGGCGAGGAATAGCGGAACAGCACACGTCCCTCACCTTCCAGCCGCGCGATGGTTTCGCCGTCGGCGATGTAATTGCCCTCGCCATGCGCGACCGGCACACGCACCACCTGGCCGGCGTTGTAACCGCGCGTGAATGGCGTGTCGGAGCGCTCGACGCGCAGATAGACGTCGCGGCAGATGAAGCGCAGGTTTTCGTTGCGCATCAGCACGCCCGGCAGCAGGCCCGCCTCGCAGGCGATCTGGAAGCCGTTGCAGACGGCGAGCACCAGCCCACCTTTGCCCGCGTAGGAGCGCACCGCGTCCATGACGGGACTGCGCGCAGCGATTGCTCCGCAGCGTAGATAATCGCCATAGGAGAAGCCACCAGGGATGACGACGAGATCTGTGCCGGCCGGAAGCTCCGGATCGGCGTGCCAGACCATCGCTGGCTCCCGCCCGGAGATCAGGCGGAGCGCGCGTGCCATGTCGCGCTCGCGATTGATGCCGGGAAAGACAACGACGGCGGCTTTCATCCCAGCACTTCCACTTTGTAATTTTCGATCACGGTATTCGCGAGCAGCTTGTCGGCGGCTTGCTTGAGCAGGGCTTCGGCCTGGGCGCGGTCGCCGCCTTCGATCTCGATGTCGAAGACCTTGCCCTGGCGGACGCTGGACACGCCGGCGAGGCCTAACGAGCGCAGCGCGCCTTCGATGGCCTTACCCTGGGGGTCGAGGATGCCTGATTTCAAAGTAACGGTGACGCGGGCTTTCATAGCGGTTTTTCAGGCGAATCCGGTCTCGACGACCTGACCTAGCATCCGCCACCGGCCGCCTCAACCGTGCGGATGAGCACTACACAGGTCATCTCGCGTGGGCTGTATTTCAAGGTGGGGGGCGCTATTCGGGACCGCAGATTTCCGTGTCATCACCGGGCTTGTCCGCGGCTGATCCCGCTTAGGAGGGCAAGGCTGTGCGTACCTAAGCGAGATGGCCGGGACATAGGCGTGCGAAGGCACGCCATCCTTCGGACGGCTATGCCCGGCTATGACAACTTCTTTTCCGAAATCACACCCGCGCGCCCGCCAGTTCCTCCACCATGGCACTCAAGCGCAGCCGCTCGACCTTGCCATTGCCGTTGCGCGGCAGCTCGGTGACACCGATGAAGCGAGCCGGGACGTGTGTCTGGGCGAGCTTTTCCTGGCAGTGCTTGCGCAGCGCCTCCTCGTCCGACATTCCGTTGTAGATAACGAGCGCCCAGACCTCGTCGATGCCCAATTCATTCGGTGCGGAGAAGGCCACCGCGTCGCGGACACCGTAAAAACCCGTCAGCGCCTCCTCGATCGTCCGCGGGCTGACCTTGTCGCCGCCGAGGTTCAGGATCTCTTTCTTGCGCCCGGTGATTGCCAAAAGCTTTTCCGCGCTCAGGTACCCGATGTCGCCGGTGTCGAAATGTCCATCGTGGAACGGCTTTTCCGCCCGCTCATCATCATCGAGATAACTGCCGACACTCACCGGCGTGCGAACCCGAATTGAGCCCTCGCGGCCATGCGGCAGCGGCGCGCCGGCGTCATCGACGATCTGCACCGACACATCGGGCGCGACGTATCCCACGGCGCCGGCAACACCGGTGAGTGCATGGGCCGGCGCGGACGAGATCGTCGAAGTCTCGGTCGTGCCGTAATAGAAAATGAGGTTCGAGCACATGCGTGCCCGCACCCGTTCGGATAATGAATTCGGCAGCGGGCTCCCGGCCGAGATGATGACCTCGAAACCGCAGCGGAAGTCGTTGTTGGAATCGTAGAAGTTCAGGAAACCGCCGAGGCCGCCGGGCGATGCGATCAGCCCCTGCACCTTGTAAAGCTCGAACGTCTGCAAGGTTTCCATCGGCGACGCACCGGGGAAGAACATCGTGCCGCCGCGCGACAGCACGTAGAGGATATGCCGGAACCCACCGCTCGAGCCCATGCCGTAATCGCTAAAGAACCGCGAGCAATCCGGAAATTTTTTCCCGTACACGTGATTGTAGCGCGCGAGCCGCGCCAGCTGGTTGTTGTGCGTGAACCCGACAGCTTTTGCTTCGCCCGTGGAGCCTGACGTCAGCGCGATACGGCAAATGTCGTTGCCGCTGCCGCGATACACGCGGTCCTCGACCGGCACGCCTTTGCCCGACATCCATGTCAGATCCACCGCGACGACTTTCGCATTTCCCTTTTCGTAGGCCTGCGGTGTGTCGGTGAGGATCACATCCACGCGCAGCCCCAGCGGAAGCGTCGCACCCACCGAAATTGTGGCGGCGCCGACATGCATCAGGCCCAACGCGAGCGCGGTGTGAAAAATGTAATCCTTCACCTGGATCGCGACCACGTGTCCCGGCGCAATGCCATGATGAACGGCGCGGTGGCCGATATTGTGGATGAACCGCGCCAGCCGCGCGTAACTGATGAGGCCTAGCGCCGATCCGGGTGCGCATAAAGCCGGCGCTGGCGGATCATGCCTGGCCTGAAAAAGAATTGGCTCGACGACGTTCATCCAAAATCTCGGCGGCCGCCGCTCGCAGCGTCACGGCAGTAATGTTGCCGCTCCGCCACATACGCCGTTGGAAAAGCACGCGCGTCGTCTGATCAGCTGACGCGCACAGAAAAAGAGCGTGGCAAAGAAGAACCTTAGATTCAGCCGGCTGCGGGGATCGAGCCGATGAAAAAGTTTTTGCTGGCCACGGTGTCGATGGTGGCGCTCACGAGTGTCACCCGTGCGGCGGATATGCCTGCGGCAATACCAACGAAGGCGCGGATGTATTCGACGGTTCCGGTTGTGACGTGGGACGGCGCTTACATTGGCATTCAGGGCGGTATAGCCAGTAACAAAACGTCGTTTAATGACGATGGTTTCTTTAGTGATGGCAACAGCGCGACGCATCTAGATGACCAAAAAGCGGGCGGCACAATCGGAGGACTGCTCGGCTATAATTTGCAGCAAGGCCGTTTCGTATATGGCGTTGAAGGCGACTGGAGCTGGATCGGCGCTAAGGCAAATCGTGTAGTTCCCCAATTCAATTTTGACCTTGAATACCCTATCGACCTCATTCGACGTCAATTGGATCGCCACGCTTCGCGGCCGTGTCGGCGTTCGCATTTGACACAACCCTGACTCTACGTCACCGGCGGCGTCGGCGTTTGCGCACGCTGAAAAATAGCGTTGAACGAATTGAGCACTCGCGAGGTGGATTTCGGCGTCACTTTCGCCCAAAATCAAACGAGAATCGGCTGGACTGCAGGCGCTGGCGTCGAGCACATGTTCTCTCAGCATTGGACCGCGCGCGCCGAATTCCGCTACGTCGATCTCGGCAAGACCACTGTCACATGTAACAGCGCCACGAATTTCAATGGCTGCGTCTAACGCTAGGTCCGTCCGGCGCCTATCGGGCGAATTCAGCAACAGGCTGATGCTGGGACTGGTCGGCGTGGCCTACAAGTTCCAACGCCTGCCTCTCCACGCTGTCATTGCCGGGCTTGACCCGGCAATCCATGGCGAATTTGCCCAGTCAAAGTCCGTAAAGCCATTCATTGCGGCAACTCATCATGGATGCGCGGGTCAGGCCGTCGCATGACGCCGTGTGTGCTGCGCGTGGTTGCATTTCGCTTTCAGACGCTGGATGACCGGCACAATGGCCGGGACATGCCCGGCCATTCGTGCAAATTCCAACCATGCTTCGAACGTACATCAGCCCTTGACCAGCACCGGTCCGGTGCCCTGCGGGCGCTCGCCTTCGCTCATGATGCCAAGGCGCTTGGCGACTTCGGTGTACGCTTCAAGCAAGCCGCCGAGATCGCGGCGGAAGCGATCCTTGTCGAGCTTGTCATTCGTCTTGATGTCCCACAGCCGGCAGCTGTCGGGCGAAATCTCGTCGGCCACGACGATGCGCATCACATCGTTTTCCCATAGCCGGCCGGTTTCCATCTTGAAGTCCACCAAACGGATGCCGACGCCGAGGAAAAGCCCGGAAAGGAAGTCGTTGACGCGGATGGCCAGCGCCATGATGTCGTCGATTTCCTGCGGCGAAGCCCAGCCGAAGGCCGTGATGTGCTCTTCCGACACCATCGGATCGTTGAGCTTGTCGTTCTTGTAGTAGAACTCGATGATCGAACGCGGAAGTTGCGTGCCCTCTTCGATGCCAAGGCGCACAGCCAATGAGCCTGCGGCGACGTTACGCACCACGACCTCGAGCGGAATGATCTCAACCTCGCGGATCAACTGCTCGCGCATGTTGAGCCGGCGGATGAAGTGAGTTGGCACCCCGATGTCATTCAGGTGCTGGAACACATATTCCGAGATTCGGTTGTTGAGGACGCCCTTACCTTCAATGACTTCGTGCTTTTTGGCGTTGAAGGCGGTTGCATCGTCCTTGAAATGCTGAATTAGCGTTCCCGGCTCCGGGCCTTCATAAAGGACCTTCGCCTTGCCCTCGTAAATTCGGCGACGGCGGCTCATGGGAGTGTACCGTGATTTGTGAAAATCCATCGGATTGCCGTGGCTCCTTATTGTGAGACTTTGCAAGATCCGCGGCTGCGGGACCGGACTGGGAGCGCTGGCAGCGCCAGCAGTCCGAACACTGATTCAACCTAGCCGATCGCTACAGGCAGCACAATCACGCCACGCCCGTGTTTTCCACTCCGTATTTTAGCCGCAATAACGCTGCCCGTTGTTGCCTTGACGCTCCTACGGCGATATGCAAGGCGGCAATAAACGACAAGTACGAGCGATTTTAATGATCGCAGTTTCGAGGACGGCATGACAACGACATTCGACAAGCGCGAAGAAGGCTTCGAGAAGAAATTCGCGCATGACGAGGAGCTGCGCTTCAAGGCGATGGCCCGCCGCAACAAGCTGCTCGGGCTTTGGGCGGCCGGTGTGCTCGGCAAGAGCGGCGCCGACGCCGAAGCCTATGCCAAGGAAGTCGTTTTGGCCGATTTCGAGGAGGCCGGCGACAACGACGTCATGCGCAAGGTGCTCAAGGATCTCGAGCCGAAGGGTATCACCGAGCAGCAGGTGCGCGCGCAGATGGGCGAACTGCTGGCCGCGGCGATCGAGCAGATCAAGAAGAGCGGCTGACGTGTCAGCTTTCGCTCTCGCCAGGCGCTTGCGCGCGGGCGAAACCGTTTACGCTGCCTGGTGCATGATCGGCTCACCCATCGTTGCGGAAACGATCGCGCGTGAAGGATTTGCCGCGGTCGTGCTCGACGCGCAGCATGGCCTGTGGGATGTCGCCTCACTCATCGCCGGCGTGGGTGGAGTCAATCATGCCGACGCCGCGCCGATGGTGCGGGTGCCGCATGGCGATTTCGCGCTGGTGTCGCGCGCGCTCGACTTCGGCGCCGAGGCGATCATTGCACCGATGATCAACAGCGCCGCCGATGCGCGGCATTTCGTGGCGGCCGCGAAATATCCGCCGCTCGGCGAGCGGAGCTGGGGCCCGATCCGCGCCATGCCGCTGCAAGGATACACCGCACCCGTCGACTATATGCGCGAGGCCAACGACGGCACGCTGACGCTCGCAATGATCGAAACCGCAACCGCGCTCGACAATGTTGACGCCATCGCGGCAATACCGGGCATCGATGCACTGTTCGTCGGTCCCTATGACCTTTCTATCGCGCTGAGCGGCGGCACCGCGCAGGACGTGCATGCTCCCAAGGTCGAGCAAGCCATCGACAGGATCTGCGCGGCGGCGAAGAAGGCAGGCAAGATTCCCGGAATCTATTGCCGCGATGTTGCCGGCGCGCTGGCGATGGCCAAACGCGGCTTCCGCTTCATTGTTGCCGGCAACGACCAGACCACCTTGCGCGAGGCAACCGTGGCGCAATTGAAGGGGTTGAAGGGGTAGGAATTGTCATGGCCGGGCTTGTCCCGGCCATCCCGCTTAGGATTTCACCACTTTGCCCATTGAATTGGGATCACCGGGTCACGCCGCTGCGCGGCGGCCCGGTGATGACAGCCGAAAGTGATCCCAAAACCTTGCCCACATCCCTCTCCACCTCCTCCGCCCTCACCTCACACACCCGATATCCCCGCTCAGCCAGATAGGCGCGCCGCTCTTCCCGGGTGCGCGCCGCCTCGTCAGGTTCGGTCGCCGGCACGAGGTCGATGACGCATTTGAGCGGGAACGAAACGAAATCGGCGATGTGCGGCCCGATCGGCACCTGCCGTTTGAAGCCACGACCCGCGAAACGCCGGTCGTTCACCAGCGCCTGCCACAACACGCGTTCGGCCTCGGTCGGATTGCGCCGCAGCAAACGCGCGAGGCCGCGCGCCGGAGTCCGCTCTCCCGGCACACGGCCACCGCCGGCAATAAGATCACGCAGCTTCTGAGCCTCTCCCGCATCCAGCACGCCGCCGCGCGCCGGACCTTTGCGTCCTTGGACGATCGCATTCACCACGCCGTGCAGCGTGCGGATGTCCTGCTGCGTCGGCGCCATGCGCTGAAAAATATTGCGCAGGTTCACGCTCATGGTGCCGCGCTTTTCCTCCGGGCGAAAAAATTCGACGCGCTCCAGCTCGCGCTCGAGATCGGCGAAGAACGCATCGAGCTGCTGCTTGGGCGCCGGCGGCGATTTTTCCGGCATTGAAAACGGCAATTCACCGCCGCCCGCACGTTTGAACCACTCATAGGCAACGACCACGACCGCCTGCGCCAGGTTGAGCGAGGCAAAGGCCGGGTTGACCGGCAAAGTCACGATGCGGTCGGCGAGCGCAACCTCATGGTTTTCGAGCCCGATCCGCTCGCGCCCGAACACAATGGCGACGCTTTCGCCGGCGGCCACCCGCGGCACCATTTCCGCCGCCGCGGTGTCCGCAGATACCACCGGCTTGGCCTGATCGTGGTTGCGCGCGGTGGTGGCAAGCACAAAACTGCAATCCCCAATGGCGTCAGTGAGACTGTCAAAAAGCCGAGCACCGTCAAGGACGCGGTCGGCGCCGGCCGCCATCACCCGTGCCCTCTCGTTCGGCCAGCCCTGGAGCGGCTTGACCAACCGCAGGCGCGACAGCCCGAAATTGGCCATCGCGCGCGCCGCCGCGCCGATGTTCTCGCCGAGCTGCGGCTCGACCAGAACCACGATCGGCCCCGGCGTCTCGATCCAGCGTTTGGTCTTGTCGGTACCGGCACCCGGCATGAAATCCTCCGCGCGCGCGGTATAACCCGCAGCGCCGCCTGCAGGAAACAATACCGGAAATCGCCGCTTCCGCCGCCCGAAACGGGGTGCTATAGGGCGCGCGCCGGAAGCCTTTCCTTCCTGTCCGCGCAACTCTCAAAGGTTTTACCCGCAATGGCGAAGATCAAAGTCGCAAATCCCGTCGTCGAAATGGACGGCGACGAGATGACCCGCATTATCTGGCAGCTGATCAAAGACAAGCTGATCCATCCCTATCTCGACATCAACCTTCTCTACTACGACCTCAGCGTCCAGAAGCGCGACGAGACCGACGATCAGATCACCATCGACGCGGCCAACAAGACCAAGGAAGTCGGCGTCGCGGTGAAATGCGCCACCATCACCCCGGACGAAGCGCGGGTGAAGGAATTCAACCTCAAGAAGATGTGGCGTTCGCCCAACGGCACCATCCGCAACATCATCGGCGGCGTGATCTTCCGCGAGCCGATCATCTGCAAGAACGTGCCTCGCCTGGTGCCGGGCTGGACGCAGCCGATCGTGATCGGGCGCCACGCTTACGGCGACCAATACCGCGCGACCGACATTCGCGTTCCGGAAAAGGCCAAGCTGACGCTGAGCTACGTCACGCCGGAGGGCAAGAAGGTCGAACACGAAGTCTTCGAATTTCCGTGCTCGGGCGTCGCGCTCGCCATGTACAACCTCGACGACTCGATCCGCGATTTCGCGCGCGCCTCGTTCAACTACGGGCTGATGCGCGGCTATCCGGTGTACCTGTCGACCAAGAACACCATCCTCAAGGTCTATGACGGCCGCTTCAAGGATCTCTTCCAGGAAGTCTTCGACAAGGACTTCAAGGCGGAATTCGACAAGAGGAAGCTTATCTACGAACACCGCCTGATCGACGACATGGTGGCCGCCGCGATGAAGTGGTCCGGCGGCTATGTCTGGGCCTGCAAGAACTACGATGGCGACGTGCAGTCGGACATCGTGGCGCAGGGCTTCGGTTCGCTCGGCCTGATGAGCTCGGTGCTGATGACGCCGGACGGCAAGATCGTGGAGTTGGAAGCCGCGCACGGCACGGTCACGCGCCACTACCGCGAGCATCAGAAGGGCAAGGAGACATCAACCAACTCGGTGGCGTCGATCTTTGCCTGGACGCGCGGCCTCGCCCATCGCGCCAAGCTCGACAACAACCAGGCACTGGCGAAATTCGCCACCACGCTCGAGAAAGTCTGCGTCGACACGGTCCAGGCCGGCTTCATGACCAAGGACCTGGCGTTGCTTGTGGGCGCCGACCAGAAGTGGCTCTCCACCACCGGCTTCCTCGACAAGGTCGACGAAAACCTGAAGAAGGCGATGGGCGTATAGGCGTTCAGGCAAATCCCTGTCATGGCCGGGCATAGCCGTCCGAAGGACGGCGTGCTTTCGCACGCCTATGTCCCGGCCATCTCGCTTAGAGTGGCACGGCCATGCCACTTTAATCGGGATCGCCGGGACAAGCCCGGCGATGACAAGCTGGGGTCATGAGGCCGTGCAACGATGTTTGACCTGTTGCTCTTTGTTTTGCCTCTGTCGTTCGTCTTCCTTGCCATCCTTCTTGGCCTGACAATTGTCACCGCCTCTTGGCGCTGGGTGACGATATTTATCCTGCT
Organism: uncultured Alphaproteobacteria bacterium; assembly: GCA_963810125.1. Classification (GTDB taxonomy): domain Bacteria; phylum Pseudomonadota; class Alphaproteobacteria; order Rhizobiales; family Xanthobacteraceae; genus Pseudolabrys. Next base: position 143,797 of record CAWEMK010000006.1, on the reverse strand, counting down.
GTTTGCCGGCATTCTGGCGTGGGCCTGGATCGACCATTCGATCGCCGCGAAAGCGCCGGGCTACATTGAAGGGCAAATGGAAGCGCTTTTCGTTGTGGCCTTCACCATCGCCACATACGCATTTGCGATTGCCCTGGCCGTCTATGCGGCCGGAATAATCTGGTGGAAATATCGGATCTAGACGGTGTCCACGGATTCATTTGCGGTTTTTACCGCTACCCGCTTGCCGACGCGTTTCTCCACCACGTCCTTGATTCGCTTGGCGATGCGCTGGTCGCGCCGCATCAATGCATGCAGATCGTGCGCGTCCAGCGCCAGCAAGTTGGTGCGGCTGAGCGCGACGACGGTCGCCGACCGCCGGGTGCGGCGCAGGACGGCCACCTCGCCGAAGAACTGGCCGACGCCAAGACGCACCGGCTCCTTCTTGCCCTTGAAGGTGATCTCGACATCGCCGTCGGCGATAAAATACATCGAATGGGCGGATTCGCCCTCGCGCACGATGACTTCACCGGGCTCGGCCACCTGCGCCCGCAACAATTCCATCACATCGGAAATTTCCGCTGCATCGAGCTCGGCAAACAACGGCACCCGCGAAATCATGCCCCAGGTCACGATAAAATCGCGGCGGTGAACCTGTTCAGCAAAGGCGGTGGCGATAATGCCGACTGGCAGCGCCATCATCACGAGGCCGGCGAAGATCGTCCCGGTCGCGATCAGTTTGCCGAGCGCGGTCACCGGAACCACGTCGCCATAGCCGATCGTGCCGATGGTGACGATCGCCCACCACAATGCTTCAGGGATCGTGCCAAGCTTCTCGGGCTGGACCTTGCCCTCCGCCAGATGCATCAGCGAGGCGGCAACGAGCGCGCTGCCGAGCGCGATGACCAGGCAGCCGAACAGCGCACGCCGTTCGTTATAGAGCACGTCAAGGAGCGAGCGCATGGCCGGCGAATAGCGCGCGATCTTGAAGAAGCGCACCATGCGAAACACCAGCACGAAGCGGAAATCGGTGGGCAGCACCATCGTGAACCAGAACGGCAGCACCGCGACGAGGTCGATGATGCCGGCGGGGCTGAGCGCATATTTCATACGCGCCCGCATGGGCGGCAAATGCTGGTGGGGGCCGTGCTCAACTGCGGACCAAAGCCGCAAGCCGTATTCGAACGTGAATACGACAAGCGAAAAGAGCTCGATGAACGCGAAGATATTCGCGTAGTGCTCCTCGTAGGACGGTATCGATTCGAGCGCCACGGCCACCAGATTGACGATGATCAGCGCGACCAGAAGGCGGTCGACCCACCAGCTGACACGGTCACCGACCGGGCCCTGTTCGAGCACCTGATAGGCGCGCCTGCGCAAATCCCTGTGGCGGTTACGTGCCATGCGGCGGATGAACCCAGCTGGAATCGCGAGGATACTAATAACACAAACCAGACGCGGTCATGCCGGGCTTGTCCCGGCCATCTCGCTTGGGATGGCACTGCTTTACTCTCCTGATCGGGATCGCCGGGACAAGCCCGGCGATGACAGCCGCCGTGGCGACATACCCTCAGTAAAGACGGACCGCGTAGATCGGCGGCAAATGTGCATTGATAAGCTGCCATTTCTCTCCGGCGTTGTTACTGACCCACAGGCCGCCCGTGGTCGAGCCCATGGCTAGCCGGGTCCCGGTATCATCGACGTCGAGCCCGTGACGGTAAACCAGGTCATAGGCGTCGCGCCGCGGCAATCCATCCGCGAGGGTTTCCCAGGTCTTGCCGCCGTCGCGCGTGCGCGTCACCGCGAGCGCGCCGTCGCGCGGCACGCGCAGCTCGTCCTTGATGGCGGGCACGAACCAGGCTGTCTGCTGGTCGTTCGGGTGTGCGACCACCGCGAAACCGAAATCGTCGACGGGTAATTTTAGCTGAGTCCAGGTCGCGCCGGCATCGGTCGAACGGAAGATGCCGCAATGATGCTGCATCCACATCGTGTCGGGCGCGGCTGCGCAGCGCGCCACCCGGTGCGGATCCTGGCTTTCGCGCACACCCGCCTGTTCCGGCGGCATATAAGTTGCCACCAGTCCCTCGCCGAGCAACGTCCAGCTCTTGCCGCTGTTGCGTGTTTCCCAGACGCCGCCGCAGGAGATCGCAACAAAAACCCGGGTCGGGTCGCGCGGGTCCGACGAAATTGTATGGATGCCGGCATCGTCGTAGCCGCCGCCAAACCACTTTGCACGCTCCGGGACATCCCAAAGTGACATCACCTGTTGCCAGGTCGCACCGCGATCGTCGGAAAAGAAGAGGCCTGCCGGTAGCGCGCCGGCCCAGAGCCGTCCGGTTTCCTTCGCGCCTCCAGCTTCGAGCGTCCAGACCTGGAACAAAGCTGGGCGCACCGGCGGCGTCCGGCGCAAATGCCGGCGCCGGCAATTCCGTCCACGATTTTCCGTCATCGTCGGAGCGATGAAGCTTGCTGCCGAAATGCCCGTGCTTGAGCATCGCGTAGAGCGTCCCGTCGCGCTCGTCGTAAAGCGTTGCCGTCACAGCAACTCCCGGGAAATCCGTGCGCGTGATCGCCCATCCGCCATTTTTGCGCGTGAATGAGATGAGGCCCTTGCGGGTCGCGACCAGCATGCGATCACTCATGACGATTTTCCCTTTCGCATATTCACGTGCTAGCCCCCGGACAAAGCCTGCATCACATAGAGTTTGGAATCGTCACGAATAGTTTGGCCAAGTGCCGCCTGGTGGGGCAACCGTACGCCGTCAGCGAAAATGCAGACGTGTTTTCGCAATCGGCCCTGCTCGTCGAGCACATACCCGCGCACATGCGGACGTTCGCTGAACAGGACATCAAGCGCAGCGCCGACCGTTGCACCTGTAGCCTGCAATGGGCCATCGGGCACGACCTGACGTAACCAGCTGGTGAAATGGACTTCGGCCATCGCATCTGTCATCGCCGGACTTGTTCCGGCGATCCCGATCAGGAACGCAGGGCCGTGACTACCTAAGCGAGATGGCCGGGACAAGCCCGGCCATGACAGCATGGGAACTCAACCAGCCAGCGCGGCTTCGATCGCCTTAAGCGCATCTTCAGCCTTGGAACCGTCGGGACCGCCGGCCTGCGCCATGTCGGGACGGCCACCGCCGCCCTTTCCGCCGAGGACTTCGGCACCTTTCCTGACAAGATCGACGGCGTTGAATTTCTTGGTGAGATCCTCGGTGACGGCGACCACAATCCCCGCCTTGCCGTCCTCGGCCAGGCCGACGATCGCAACCACGCCGGAACCAACCTGCCGCTTTCCCTCGTCTGCGAGGCTGCGCAGATCCTTAAGGTCAATGCCCGACACAGCGCGGGCCAGCAGTTTGATGCCATTCACCTGCCGCACGTCGGCAGTCTCGCCGCCAGCCTTGCCGCCGCCGCCCATGGCCAGCTTCTTTTTGGCGTCGGACAATTCGCGCTCGAGCTTTTTGCGTTCATCCATGAGTGCCCCGATACGTCCGGGCACCTCTTCAAGCGGCACTTTAAGCTCCGAAGCGGCCGCTTTAACGACTTGAAGCTGTTTATTAGCGGTCTTGCGGGCGGATTTTCCCGTCAAAGCCTCGATCCGGCGCACACCAGCCGCCACCCCTGCCTCGCCGACCACGGAAATAAGGCCGATATCCCCGGTCCGGCGCACATGGGTGCCGCCGCACAGTTCCACCGACCAGCCGAGGTTATTCCCGCTGCCCTCGCCCATGGCCACCACGCGCACTTCATCGCCGTACTTTTCGCCGAACAGAGCGCGCGCACCCGACGCAATCGCATCGTCCTGCGCCATCAGGCGGGTGGTGACTGGCGCATTCTGAAGAATGATGTCGTTGGCGATGTCCTCGACGCGTTCGAGCTCATCCGCGGAGATCGGCTTGGGGTGCGAGAAATCGAAGCGCAGCCGGTCGGGCGCAACCAGCGAACCCTTCTGGGCGACGTGGTCGCCGAGCACCTGGCGCAACGCTTCGTGCAGAAGGTGCGTTGCGGAATGGTTCTGACGGATGGCGCCACGACGCGCGTGATCGACGTCGAGCAGCAGCGGATCGCCGACCTTGATCGCGCCCTGCTCGACCTTGACCAGATGCGCAATCATGTCACCGGCCTTCTTCTGCGTCTCCGTGACCGTGAGCTTCACGCCCTCGCGCCGCATCTCGCCGGTGTCGCCGACCTGACCGCCGCTTTCGCCATAGAACGGAGTCTGGTTCATCACCACCGCGCCGCTGTCGCCTTTCTTGAACTCTGACACTTCCTTGCCGTCTTTCACCAACGCGGCGACCACGCCTTCGGCGCTCTCGGTCTCGTAACCGAGGAATTCGGTCGCGCCGATCTTCTCGCGCAGGGAAAACCAGACGGTTTCCTGCGCGGCCTCGCCGGATCCGGCCCATGACGCGCGCGCTTTCGCCCGCTGGCGCTGCATGGCGTCGTCAAAGCTCGCAAGATCGACGCTGATGCCGCGCGCGCGCAGCGCATCCTGGGTCAGATCGAGCGGAAATCCGTAAGTGTCATAGAGCGTAAAGGCAGTCTCGCCGTCGAACATGGCGCCCTTTTTCAGGCCGGCGCTCTTCTCGTCGAGGATGACGAGACCGCGTTCGAGCGTGCGGCGGAAGCGCGTCTCTTCCAGCTTGAGCGTCTCGGTGATCAAAGCTTCGGCGCGCAACAGTTCCGGATAGGCTTGCCCCATTTCGCGGGTCAGCGTGGGAACCAGTTTCCACATCAGCGGCTCTTTCGCGCCGAGCAGTTCGGCGTGGCGCATGGCGCGCCGCATGATGCGGCGAAGCACGTAGCCGCGGCCTTCGTTCGAAGGCAGCACGCCATCGGCGATCAGGAAGGCCGATGCGCGCAGATGATCGGCAATGACGCGATGCGAGGCCTTGTGCGGTCCGTTTGGTGAGACCTTGGTCAAATCGGCGATGACCTGGATCAGCGCGCGGAACAGATCGATGGCGTAGTTGTCGTGGGTACCTTGCAGAACGGCCGCGATGCGCTCGAGCCCCATGCCGGTATCGATCGATGGCCGCGGCAAGTTCACGCGCTTGCCGCCCTCGAGCTGTTCGTACTGCATGAACACGAGATTCCAGATTTCGATAAAGCGGTCGCCCTCGGAGTCAGCCGAGCCGGGCGGCCCGCCGGGAATCTTGTCGCCGTGATCGAAAAAGATTTCCGAGCATGGTCCACATGGTCCGGTATCGCCCATAGCCCAGAAGTTGTCCGCGCCGGCGATACGAATGATCTTGCTGTCGGGAAGTCCCGCGATCTTCTTCCACAATTTGAAGGCGTCATCGTCGTCGATGTAGACGGTGATCAGAAGGCGATCTTTCGGTAGCGCGAAGTCCTTGGTGACGAGTGTCCATGCCAGCTCGATCGCGCGCTCCTTGAAATAATCACCGAACGAGAAGTTGCCGAGCATCTCGAAGAAGGTGTGATGGCGCGCGGTATAGCCCACATTGTCGAGGTCGTTATGCTTGCCGCCGGCACGAACGCATTTTTGCGCGCTCACGGCGCGTGAATAAGGCCGCTTTTCCAGACCAGTGAATACGTTCTTGAACTGCACCATGCCGGCATTGGTGAACATCAAGGTGGGGTCATTACGCGGCACCAGCGACGACGACGCCACGACCTGATGGTCGTTGCGGGCGAAGAAATCGAGGAAGCTTTTGCGGATATCGTTGACGCCGCTCATTTCGAACCGTGTGAGCCCTTCATTTACGTTCGCGCATGATCATTTCCGAAAACCGGTGTCCACTTTTCGGGATCATGCGCCCCCACGAGGCCTAAATCCCCGTTCGGCTTGATGTTTTCAGGAGGCTATTTAGCGGCGGGGGTACCGAGAGTCCAGAAAGGCGCCTGCGGCATGCAAGGCCCGGCAAAACGCCTTCGCCCCCGTCCTCGGTGGCGGCCGCTTTATGCAGCCGGGTGCCGACGGGGGCGATGCGGTTACTCAGCTACTCAAACTCAGGCGACCAGGTACACGACTCAGATACACAAATTAGGCTGCCGCCTTGCTCGGCTTTGTCTTTTTGGCCTTCTTAGCTTCCGCCTTCGTTTCTACCTTGGACTTCGCTTTTGCCGTCGTCGGCGTGGCCCCGTCCGTGGTGTCTTTCTTGGCGTACTTCTCCTTCGCCCTCTCTTTGGCGTTCTTGCGCTTTTCCGGCTTTGGGTGCGCGGTCGAAAGACCACTCACCTCCGGAGCGGCAGCCGCAACTTCTTCCGCCGCTTCCGGTTTGTTTTTCGCCCGTTTGGCCAAGGCGCGATTTTTGGCGCGGTCCTTCGCGTTGAGGCGTTTCTCAGGCTTTGGCCGCGTCATCACGAGACCACCAGTCCCGCGCGCTGCCTTTCCAGCCATTTCCGGTCTTGCAACTCGGGCCGCAAGCGTAATCACGGAGCCTGCTTCGTCGGTCGCTGCTTCAGCGTTGGTTGGCACTTTAGAGTTGGTCGGCTTGGGCTGTGCAGAAAGCGTTTCTTCCTGCGCCGGACCTTGGAACGAGGCGTCACCCTCGTCGCCGTGACCGGCACCGGGCGCTAGCGTCAGATTGCTAGCAGCCGGCGTGCCCACATCCTTTCAAGCTTCGGCGGCTTCGCTGTCGTTGTCGTCTTCATCCTTGTCCTTCTCCTCGGCCAGGATCGCCTCAGCGATCAGACCGGAATTCGCCCGCACCTGCGCCTCGATCTTGGCGGCCATATCGGGATTGTCTTTCAGGAACTGCTTGGCGTTCTCGCGGCCCTGGCCGATGCGCACGCTATCGTAAGAGAACCAGGCGCCCGACTTCTCGACCACCCCGGCCTTGACGCCGAGATCGATCAGCTCGCCGGTCTTGGACACGCCGGCGCCGTACATGATGTCGAATTCGACCTGCTTGAATGGCGGCGCCAGCTTGTTCTTCACGACCTTGACGCGGGTCTGGTTGCCTATCACCTCGTCGCGTTCCTTGATGGCGCCGATGCGACGAATGTCGAGCCGCACCGAGGCGTAGAATTTCAGCGCATTGCCGCCCGACGTCGTCTCCGGCGAGCCGTACATCACGCCGATCTTCATGCGGATCTGGTTGATGAAAACCACCATGGTGCGCGATTTCGAGATCGAGGCGGTGAGCTTGCGCAGCGCCTGACTCATCAACCGTGCCTGGCTGCCAGGCTGCACGTCACCCATCTCGCCTTCGAGTTCGGAGCGCGGCACGAGGGCAGCGACCGAGTTCGACCACCAGCACGTCGATCGCGCCTGAGCGCACCAGCGTGTCGGCGATTTCAAGCGCCTGCTCGCCGGCGTCCGGCTGCGAAATCAGGAGATCGTCGACCTGCACGCCGAGCTTGCGCGCATAGACCGGGTCGAGCGCGTGTTCGGCGTCGACAAAGGCGCAGATGCCGCCGAGCTTCTGTGCTTCGGCGATGGTGTGCAGCGCCAGCGTGGTCTTGCCGGACGACTCCGGCCCATAGATTTCCACCACCCGGCCGCGCGGCAGGCCGCCAACGCCGAGCGCGATGTCGAGCCCGAGCGAGCCCGACGAAATCACCTCAACATCCATCGACTTGTCGTTCTTGCCGAGCTTCATGACCGAGCCCTTGCCGAACTGGCGCTCGATCTGGCTCAGCGCGGCCGACAGGGCTTTCGACTTGTCCATGGATGGTCCTTCAACGAGACGCAGTGCAGGCTGACTCATAATTGAGCTCCTTATGGCCGGGATTCGACCCCCCGACAACGCAGCCCCTGCCGCACCGCCGGAATCGACTGAAGACAAGCACTGTACCCTATTTGTTCTCCGTTCGCAATATGTTCTTTTTAACGTTCCGGTTGATTTATCGCAATGTAACAGATTTACGGTTGTGGTCCTTTGCTGCCCATGTCGGATCAGTCAAAGCCCTCGAAAATGGCGGAACGCCTCTTGGCCCATGCCAGCATGTGCCAGCAAGCGGCCAGCCTTTCCTGGGACGAGGCCATCGCCTTTGAGCTTGAAAAGCTTGCCAACGATTGCCGGCAGGGCGCCGCGGCTTGCGAGCCGAAACTGACTAACCCTGCACCCATTGTCTGGAAGAACTAGGTCTCCCGCCCCCGCCACTGGCGCGAGCCACACATCGGCGCGCGGAACTTTCTCGTGAAGTTTCAGCAACCTAATGCGTGAACCGCTGGAACGCTTGGCCGCTTCCTGCGTTTCGCTTGTGTCAAAAGACGTACAGTTACAAAAGTTAGCCAATGACTCCTGCGACGCATTACCGAACACTTGCAGCGCAACTTCGCACCCGGGCCAAGACCGAAGATAGCCCGCAATTGCGCGCGGAATGGCACCACCTCGCGCAGTGCTACATCCGGCTCGCGGAGCAAGCCGACCGAAATTCGCGGACTGACGTGAGCTACGAACCAATACTGCACAATGGTTTCAGTAACCTCGGCGGCGAGCCGGCCTGACTCATAGCGTTGCGGTGGAAAATATCGGCCCAGGACTTCCGAATGGCAGGAACGAATTCAAAGGGCCGCGGTTACGCGTACGGGCGTCTTGTACATTGAGATAGGTCAGGGAATGACTGCGGGGGATGACTATCGGGGCAAGGCGGTCGAATTCCGCGCGAAAGCGCAGGTTGAAAGCGACCCCAAGCGAAAAACCGAATTTGAGCACCTGGCGCGCGCCTATCTGCGATTGGCGGAGCAAGCCGAGCGCAACAGCCATCTGGACGTGACGTACGAAACGCCAGCCACTAAGGATGACGATCCGAAGCCCAAGCCCTAGCGAATTCTGGAACGCGCTGTCATCGCAAATCAAAGTGCATCCTCAAAAATTTTACGTGAACTATTTTCCTGAACCGGGACGTGATGATCGGCAAACGTGTGCAATTTCACGAGGAAACCTGGCAAGAACTTCAGGTGCTCGGGGCCGAGAGCATGAAATCATTGCAGGAACTTGCCGACGAAGCCTTCAACGATCTGTTGAAGAAGCATGGTCGGCCGGCCAGTCTGAAAGAAGCCCTGCGTCGAAGCGCGGGCAAGACTGCCACCGTCATTTCGCTCAAACGAAAATCGCCCCGCGCGCGAGGGAAACGCTGACCCGCGCATCACCTCGTATTTGGTATCGGGATGCCGAGATTGAAATTTAATGCGCTGCGGCCGGAACAAGCAGGACTGATGGGCGTTCGCGAACGACAATTCTGATCGGGAGGGTGGCCATGACGCGTGCGTTCGTGACGAAGATGCTCTCGCTGGCGGCAGCGGTCACGCTGGTAACCGTCTGCGTCCTGATTGCCGTGCCAAAAAACGCGGGTGGAAAGCTTGGCCCGTTGCCGCATGCGGCCACCCTGCGATAATTCGGACCGCCTCTGCGGCCCCATGCCGCCGCAGCGTTAACACCCGTGAAATCATGGCCCGACAACGGCTCGCGCCCCGATTGAATAATTCCGAGGCAGGTTTAGAGTCGTACGGAACGACCAAAACCGGGACACACCGTGGACCGAACCGTCGCCCATATGAATGTCGAGCACTACCGACGGCTGCTCGCCGTCGAAACCGACGAGGCGCGGCGTCAGGTGTTATTACGTTTGCTGGCCGAGGAAGAGGCCAAACTCGGCGGCTCTAAAGCGCCGGGATAGGCACAATAGCGTTAGCGCTTGTCCGCCCACGGGCGCCAATGAGTCGGACGCACATCCAGGCGCTCCTTTGTTGACGCATTGATCCAGCCGGCCGAAATGCGCCGACACGGGAAAACCAGCGCGTGCTGGCCGTCCGCGTCAATCACGGCGAGTTCAAGATCACAGTCGAACGGCGCATTCGAGGCAGCTTGCCACATTGTTGAACTGTGAGCGGTGTTTCCGTTTGCGCTTTGATCTAGATCAGGTGCCCGCAAAAACCCGCGACAGGCCGCAGCAGCGTGTTTGCCATTTGCTTTGATCTGGATCAAAGACCGACTCCTCAAATCTGCCGATCTTTTTTCAATGACGATGCATCGCCGCCCCGCCATCCGCCATTGCCCCGTCTGCCGCGTCGCGATGCACGCCGCTAAGTCACGGGATAATCTCGACGATTTTGACCTGTTCAAGTGTCTCACCTGCGAGGCCACAATTCATGAGCCGCAAACACGGCCGCGGCGGTCGGGTAGCGCGTCGGAAAAATAGCCGGTTCAACGTAAATTTCTTTAACCGAGTTGATCTCGCTCAAAAACCCAACGCGAGCGATTGATAACATCCACCCGAAATATGATGCGCCGCGAACGTACGGTTCTTTTGGCGGTGCGAGGGGAAATCATGCAGACCGCCGTTATCAAACGTTCGATCGTCCTTGATGGACATAAGACCAGCGTGTCGTTGGAAAACGAATTCTGGCACGGCTTGCGCGAAATCGCAGGCCGGGAAAATACCGCCTTGTCGATACTCGTCGGAAAAATCGATCGCGAGCGCAACAGCTGCAATTTGTCGTCAGCCATTCGCGTGTACGTGTTCAACTATTTTCGTGCGCAGATTGGCAGACAGGAAAACAGCCGGGAAATTACCGCCGGCCATCTCGACGCTGACGTTTCGTTGGCGGCACGCCGGGAAATGGCCAGCTGAGCCCTCGCCCCAGGCCATATGCGGAGTGGTCCGCTAGCGGCTTAAGCGAGGATTTTCGGGGACATTTAGCGCTCTCGCGCGTTGTCGGAACGCATCCGAAGTTTCACGGATTTGCCATTTTGCAGTGCAATATGATATACTGCACTGCACTTGTTTGTTGAATGCCGCGGTCGGCCGGGGGGCGCGGCGGAATGGAGTGTCATGTTGAAGGCGTTCAAGAAGTACACCGCGATCCCGGCGGTGAGATATTCGATCATCGCGGTGGCAAGTCTGCTCTGGCTGGTCGGCTTTGCCGATCAATTGCCCGATCTGACGCAGACCGCGAAATATGTCGGCATCTCATTGTTGATGGTGACGGTAGCCGCGATCGGCTGAGTGAGGCCGATCCATCGGTCGTCGCTGCATTGAGCGCCTCTAATCGCGCTCGATGAACATCCACACCCCGCCGCTGCGCGACGATTGCACGCGAATGCGCAGCTCACGTTTTGGATCCCCGAAATCGCCGGGCCAACCAAATTCAAGATCGACCGGGCCTTGCTCCATGGCGCGCGTGACGCGGCCGCGAAAATTATCGCTGCCCATGCAGGCTGAAATTTCGAACATATTGCGGCCGACCGGACTTTCGCCGTACCCCGACAGACGCGCCTCAGTCGCGCTGTAGTAAAGAACGGTACCTTCGCGGTTCAGCAGAATGACGCCGAACGGGAGCTGGTCGATTTCGTATTGGTTGAGTGCCTCGATACGCTTGCCAAGATTTGGTGCATTGAAGTCGATATCGGTATTGGGCATTCCCTATTTCATCCCCAGTCTGTTCGCCGCGTTTGTTGTCGTTGGCGCCAACGTGAACGGCGGCGCGTGAGTCGGCAAGCGCGAAGCGCACCGATTTTTTCGAATTGGTTTGTGCGCAAATGAATTTGGATGAATGCGATCGAAGAAGTTTGCGCTGTCATCACCGGGCCGGCGCGTAGCGCCGTGTCCCGGTGATCCCGCTTATGCGCGCAGTGCCTTCCTAAGCGAGATGGCCGGGTCATAGACGTGCGAAAGCACGCCGTCCTTCGGCCGGCTATGCCCGGCCATGACACGCTATCAATGACGGCGGTGCCTCAACCCAAATTCAATTCCTTGAAGAAGTCGTTGCCCTTGTCATCGATGACAATGAAGGCCGGAAAATTTTCGACCTCGATCTTCCAGATCGCTTCCATGCCGAGTTCGGGATACTCGTGCACCTCGACCTTCTTGATGCAGTGCTCGGCCAGGTTCGCCGCGCTGCCGCCAATCGAAGCGAGGTAAAATCCGCCGTGCTTCTTGCACGCGTCACGCACCTGCGCCGAGCGGTTGCCTTTGGCGAGCGAGATCATCGAGCCGCCGGCGGCCTGGAACTGGTCGATATAGCTGTCCATCCGCCCCGCGGTGGTCGGGCCGAAGGCGCCCGAGGCATAGCCCGCCGGCGTCTTCGCAGGCCCGGCGTAATAGATCGGGTGGTTCTTGAAATACTCCGGCATGCCCTTTCCGGCTTCCAGCCGCTCGCGCAATTTGGCGTGCGCCAGATCGCGCGCGACAATCAACGTGCCGGTGAGCGACAGCCGTGTCTTCACCGGATATTTCGACAGCTGCGCCAGGATCTCTTTCATCGGCTTGCGCAGGTCGACCTTGACGACCTGCCCGCCAAGTTTTTCCTGATCGACCTCCGGCAGATATTGCGCCGGATGATGCTCGAGCTCCTCGAGGAACACGCCATCTTTCGTGATCTTGCCGAGCGCCTGCCGGTCGGCGGCGCAGGAAACGCCAAGCCCGATTGGCAATGACGCGCCGTGCCGCGGCAGGCGGATCACGCGTACGTCGTGGCAAAAATATTTGCCGCCGAACTGCGCGCCGACGCCGGTCGACTGCGTCATCGCCAGCACTTCCTTCTCCATCTCGAGATCGCGGAAGGCGTGGCCGTCTTCGCTGCCCTTGGTCGGCAACTCGTCGAGATATTTCGTCGAAGCGAGCTTCACGGTTTTCATCGTCAGCTCGGCGCTCGTGCCGCCGATGACAATCGCCAGGTGATAAGGCGGGCACGCGGCAGTGCCGAGCGTGAGCACTTTCTCCTTCAGGAAGGCCAGCATGCGGTCGTGGGTCAGAATCGATGGCGTTGCCTGAAAAAGAAAGGCCTTGTTGGCCGAGCCGCCGCCTTTGGCGATGAACAGCAGCTTGTAGGCATCCTCCCCCTCGGAATAGATCTCGACCTGCGCCGGCATGTTCGACTTGGTGTTCTTCTCTTCGAACATGGAAATCGGCGCCAACTGCGAATAGCGCAAATTGCGCCGCAGATAAGCATCGCGCGCGCCTTCCGCGAGCGCGGCCTCGTCGTCGCCGGCGGTGAAGACCATGCGGCCCTTCTTGCCCATGATGATCGCCGTGCCAGTGTCCTGGCACATCGGCAGAACGCCGCCCGCGGCAATATTGGCGTTCTTGAGGAAATCGTAAGCGACGAACTTGTCGTTATCGGACGCTTCCGGGTCGTCGAGAATCTTGCGCAGCTGCTTCAAGTGCGCCGGGCGCAGCAGATGATTGATGTCGGTGAACGCGGCCTCGCTGAGCGCGCGCAGCGCCTCATGGCTGACCACCAGCATGTCCTTGCCCATGACCTTCTCGACCTTGACGCCGCCAATATCGAGCTTGCGATACGGCGTCTTGTCGGGGCCAAGCGGGAACAGCGGCGTGTGATGGTAGGGCGGGACGGCGGGAGGCGTGACGGGGACGTTCATGGGGGTAAATCTCTGTTCTGCAGAAAAAGAGGACTATCAGAAGTATTCGCAGGGTGCGATAGCCGCCGCACTCGCAATAGCGCTCGAGCCACTTTTGCGCCATGCTGCCCCAAACGCGAGACACAGGCGCCTCAAGACGCCGCGCTCAGGGAGAACGCCAATGACAATCAAAATGCCGATCAAGCTCGTCCCGTCCCTCACCAGTTCCATCCTGCTCGCCCTGCTCGCGCAGGCCAACCCAGCGCAGGCGCAATACACCGCCAAGGAATGGCCGGAAGGTCCGATGAAGCAGCGCTTCACCGAGACCTGCGGCCTTTGCCACGACATCAACCGCATCCGCGTCGGCTACACGCCGGAAGGCTGGCTCACGGTCGTGCGCATGATGCAGAACTTCGATGCGCCCATCACTGCCGAAGAATGGCCGGCGATGACCGAGTACCTCATGAAGAATTTCCCGGAACGGCAGCGGCCGTCGGCGGTCATTATTGCTGGCCCGGTCAAGGCGCGCATCGATCTGTGGGACGTGCCGACACAAGGTTCACGCCCGCATGATCCGCGCGCGGCCAAAGATGGCTCGATCTGGTGGAGTGGCCAGCTTGCCAACAAGCTCGGCCGCATCGATCCAAAAACCGGCGCGATCCGCGAATACACGCTGAAGTCGCCGCACACCGGCCCGCATGGGCTCGCCGAGGACAAGGACGGCAATATCTGGTTCACCGGCAACGCGCTCGGACTGATCGGCAAGCTCGACCCGAAGACCGGCATCACCACCGAATATCCGCTGCCCGACAAATCAGCGAAGGACCCGCACACCATCAACATCGCGCCCGACGGCATGGTGTGGTTCACGGTGCAGGGCGCCAACATGATCGGCCGGCTCGACCCCAAGAACGGCGACATCAAGCTCGTCACCTCGCCAACCGAGAAGTCGCGGCCTTACGGGCTGATGATCAATTCAAAGGGCGTGCCTTATATCGTCGAATTCGGCGCGCCGAAGATCGCCAGCATCGATCCACAAACCATGGCGTTCAAGGAATACAAATTGCCGAATGACGGCGCGCGGCCGCGCCGCCTCGCCTTCTCCGATGACGACACCATCTGGTACACGGATTTTGCGCGCGGCATGCTCGGCCGGCTCGATCTCAAGACTGGCGATGTGAAGGAGTGGCAATCGCCTACCGGGCCAAAGTCCGAACCCTACGGCATCGTCTTCACCAAAGGCGCGCTCTGGTACAACGAGTCCGGCGCGAGGCCAAACACCATCGTGCGCTTCGATCCTGGATCCGAAAAATTCCAGAGCTGGGCGATCCCCGGCGGCGGCGACATCGTGCGCAACATGGACGTGACGCCGGACGGCAACCCGGTGACCGCCAACAGCCTCGCCAATCAGGTGGGGCTGGTGACGGTAGAGGAGAGCAAGTAGGGACGCGAAGTCTTCATACCGCTCGCCTCAGAACACGCGGCATTCTCGCGATGATGAGGTCATGCCGCCGGCGCCCTTGACCTTGAAGTCGAAGGTCTGCGGCGGTGCACCTTTCGATTTCGCGGCCAGTACCAGCGTCGTGTGACCAATCGAGGCGCCTTTCGAGCTGTAGGAGGCGACGAAGACCTGGCACTTCAGCCGCTGCTCGCATTTGTTGGTCATCGCGATGCGGAAGAACAGGCGATGGCCTTCGCCCATGTGCTTGTTATTTTCGTCGACGCAGTCGAGCTGAGCCGTGGTGCCCTTGTCGGCGACCGGCGCGGGCGCGGCCTTCGGCGGCGTCTGCCCGGCGTCGTTCTGCGCGGACGCGGTGAAACATCCCGCCAGCAGAAGTGCGGCGGCGGCAATCCATGTGGCTTTGGTCATTAAAACCCCGTGATGAAAGACCCAGTCAGTATGGGTCGTGCCGGTACGCCGAAAGGTTCAAGTGATTTTAGAAAACACGCGGCTTACCAGCCTGCCCGATGCTGCATTCCAGCGCCTTGCGATCCCATTTCGCCAAATCTGCCGCTGCATCATAGGTGCTTTGCAGGAATTCCATCAGCGCCGCATCGGGATCGCGCGCCGTGCGCACGGCGTCGTAAGGCAGGAGAAATTCGCCCAGCTCCTTGCTGAAGATCGCTTGAGCCGGCTTCACTTTTGCAGCCGCAAATCCATCCGGTGCCGGATAGGCGTAGGAATAGAACGCGGCATAGTCGATCGGCCCGCCACCGCCGGGCCAGAAACCGGCGCTCGAGACTTCGTGCGAATAGGCTTCTTGTGCGACCGAATTCGGCAGATGCGGAACGCCGCCGGGATGGCGCGGCGCGAGGCGGCCGGAGAAACGCGTCACCGCGAGATCAAAGCTTCCCCAGAAGAAATGCACTGGGCTCGCCTTGCCCAGAAAGCCGGTGCGAAAGCGAGCGAAAACATCGCTGCCCGCCAGCAGCACGCGCCAGAAACGATTGGCATAATCGGCGTCATAGGCCGCATGCCGCGTATCCTGCTCGAACGGAACACAATCGGCGATCTCGCTCGGCATGGTTTTGATGCGTACGTCGATTTCAAGCTCACGCAGCGCGATCATCAGCGCCTCGTAGAATTCCGCGACGCTCATCGGCTTGAGCATGACCTGACGGAAGTGGCCCTCGGCTGTCCGCACCCAGAGGACATGATCGATAAAGTCAAAGTCGATCTGGAAACTGCCGTCGCGCCAGGGAATTGGTGAGGTGGTCAGGCCGCGCACCGTGACATAGAGGGCGACATGCCATGAATGGTTTTGCCACGGCGTCAGCGCCAGCCGGATCTTACCGACGGCCTGCGTCCACAGATGCAGCGTGTCGCGCGTGTCCTTCCACGCTGCATAGGGCAGTTCGGGCCAGCGCTCATCGATCGGTTGTGACACCATCCGGGCTCATCCCTTTCGCCGTGGTTCAGCCTGATTGACGTATACTACCTCCGAAAGGAGGCACCACGATGCCCACAATGACCGTCCAACTTCGCAGCATTCCCGACACCGAAGCCGCCATGGGCTGGGTCGAAGGCCACACGATCGTCGTCGATCGCCCCGATGGCAAAGCCGGCGGCATGGGCTTGGGGTTCAATGGTGGCCAGCTACTCGGCCTGGCGATTGGCGGCTGCTTCTGCAACGACCTGCAATATGTCGCCCACGACCTCGGTGTCCGACTGGCATCAATCCAGGTGGACGTCACGGTCGCCTTCGAAGGGAACCCGCTTCTTGCCACGCATGCAATGATGCGCGTCGCGGTAACAGCCGCCGACAAGGACGCCGATGTGCAACGCGTCATCTTGCGCGCGCAGGAAGTGTCGGCCGTCAGCAATTCGCTCAAACGCGGTGTTCCGGTACAAATTATCGCAAACGACTAGAGTGTCTGGCGCTATTTCCCGACGTGAAATCGCACAACTGTCGCTAGCGTGATCCAGTTGGCGTTTTCGCCATAGATATTGCGGCCGTAAATCAGATCCATGTTGAAGTCATCGATCGGCCGCCAGCGCAGCCCGACCTGAAAGCGCGGCTCCGTCACGCCGATGGGATCCTGCCGCGAGCCGAGCTGGCCAAAGATTTCCGCAGTCAGCGTCCAGACATTGTCGGGCGTGCGCCAGTCCAGGCCCGCACCGTAAGTGAGGTAGTGCCGGTCGGCGACCCGATCCCATTCCCAACCGCCATTGAGATTGATGCGGACGACATTCGACAGCCGCAGCGTCGCCGGGATGGTGGCGAAGAGCGCGGTGTTCTGCTGCGTGGAAAAGTCATAAACGGCGGCGCCCGAGACTGCGATGCCCCAGCTGCCGATCGCGGTCGGCACCAGGTTGGTCTTGATTTTCGGGATTGCGCCGCTCGACCAATCCCCGTCAGCGCGCGCGCGGGCGAGTTGTGTGCTCAGCTCCACCGGGCGAAACATATTGACCACGCAGGTCGGCGAGGTGGCCGCAAAAAAATCATGGTTGCCCGCGGCCGACATCCACAACTCAACCTTGCAGGCGCCAGGCTCGCTGACGTCGGCCGTGTCGACGACATAGGCCGCGCCAGCCGCGCCGGCGTGGTCCGACCACGTTGCGGCGGCCGCCACGGCGGACAGCAGGATAGCGGCTCTCGCCAAGCCCGCGCGCAAGGCCCACCCCCCTCAACATCCGGCCGAACCGGCTCACCTTGTTTTTAGGAGGTTCCCGCGCGCAGCGCCATTCCCCGTCCCCTGGAAAATAAAGAGGCCGCCAACCCCAGGCGGCCTCAAGTTACCCCAGTGACCAATTCGTCGACTTCGCAGCGCTTATCGTTCAATCCGGTTCGCGCGCGGTTGTCAGTCAGTTTTTTCTGACGACATGGAGGGTCGCGCTTGCCGGCATCGTCGGTCCATCCCCAAAAATTGATGCACGGACGTCTCGATGAGGACTGTACGCCGGCCACCGCCGCGCGGAAATAATTTCAGCGGTCTCGCCGCACGAATTTCCGGATGCGTGTTTTCGAAGCCACATGTTCCCTGTTCGCAGGAACTTTTGTCAGCAATCGCAAGACCCGGCCGTTCGCAGGCAAACACCTAATTACCGGAAACCGGTTGCGCGATTTCGATTTTAGTGCCCTCAGTGCTTTTTTTACGCGGACGTTATTGACGCGATCCGGTGGTTGGCCTCGACAATGCCTACATTAAATCAAAGCATGTCAGTGGAGGAGCCGCCCATGCGCGATTCCATGTTCATGTTGGCCCCGGTGGGGCTCATTATTTATTTTCTCATCTACCCGGACCAATTCCATGCGTTCCTCGCCTGGGCCGGACAGTATTTGCGCTAGAATCGATGCACCGCGCATCAGTTGCAACCCGGTGGCTGCAGCAAATTTGCATTAATTGATTGCGGCGAATTGGATCAGCTACGGGCTTGCTTATAGTCCTATCGCGCGGCGAGCGGGCGCGACTATCCAATGTCACGTGCGAAAACGACATTGACGCGCGACGTTTCATCTGTCATCCGCAACACATTCCTTCCTCATTGTCAGCTCATCAATGCCTCGAAGATCATTCCGCATTGGCCGCTCGTTTACCGGCCTCGGTCTATTCGCGATCCGGCTCATCAAGAAACGCGAGAAAATCGCCGAATACAAAGGCCCGCGATGCGGCGCCGAAGAAGCCGGCCGCCTCGAGCGGCGCGGCAATCGCTACCTTTACGAGATCAATCCCCGCGTCACCATCGACGGCACACCGCGCAGCAATGTCGCGCGCTACGCCAATCACTCCTGCAATCCGAACGCGGAAACCTTTACATACGGCGGGCGTGTGTTCATCCGCGCGATGCGCAACATCAAGCCGGACGAGGAAATCACCTACGATTACGGCAACGACTATCTCAAGTACGTCATCGGCCGCTCGCGCTGCCAATGCACCCGTTGCCGGCGTCGGCGGGCGCGCAAACAGCGGGAAAAGCGCGCACTGGACAAACGCCGGGCCGCCCGCCTCGTCCGCGCGCGCCGCGCAGCCAGGCGGCGGGCGAGATAGCGCGTCCCCGCAGGCGAGCGGGGCGTCAGCCGAGCAATCCTCCCATCCGATTTTGCCCCTGCCCGCCGCTATTCGCCCGTGCTAGGCAGACGCAGCAATTCGCTGGGGCCCTCCTTGACCTCCGAAAGTCTTGAGAAGCGTGCAACCTTGCGCGCGGACCGTATCCCGCTCGGCATCTTGTTCATGCTGGGCGCGACTATCATGTTCGCGCTCTCCAGCGCGCTGTCGAAATGGCAGGTCGCGAACTATTCCTTCGTTGAGGTGCTGTTTTTCCGGGCGATCGCCTCCCTGGTCACCTGTGCTGCGTTGATCTTGCCGGGCATTGGCCTTGCGGTGCTGCGCACCAACCGGCTGCGCGATCATTTCGGACGCAGCGCGACACAGGCCACCGCGCAGAGCCTCATCATCATCGCATTCGGCCTGATGCCGCTGGCGGGCGCGGTTGCTATCAACTTTTCATCGCCGCTTTTTGCAACGCTGTTTGCCGCGCTATGGCTGAAGGAAAAGATCGGTACCGCGCGCGGTTGCGCCCTGGTGGTGGGATTTCTCGGCGTGGTGTTGGTGGCAGCACCCGGCGCCGACAGCTTTCGTACGGGTGCGCTGTTTGCGCTTGCCAATGCGGTGCTGTTCGGCAGCGTCACCGCGGCCGTACGTGGCATGACGACGACCAAGTCTGCCGAAACGCTGACCATGTATCAGATGATTTTCCTGACGCTGTTTTTCGCGCTTGCGCTGCCATTCTTTTTCACCACGCCGACGTCGATGGACGCACTTGCGATGATCGGCAACGGTATCATCAACGGAGTAGGCCAATATTGGTGGACGCGCGCATTGTCGTTGGCGCCACCGTCGGCGGTCGGTCCGTTCTACTATTTCTCGCTGGTGTGGTCGGCTGCTCTCGGGTTTGTTTTCTGGGGCGATGTGCCGACAATCGCCCTGCTCGGGGGCTCCGCCATCGTGGTCGGCTCCGGCCTGTTCCTGCTTTGGCACGAGACGGGTAAAAAGCCGCTAGCCGCCGACTAGGCTGCATCATTCGTCACAGCGAATTCCAAGGGAGTGAGATCGATGAGTTTGAATATCCGCCGCGTCGTCACCGGCCACGATGATCAGGGCCGCGCCAAGGTGCTGATCGATGAAACCGTGAAGAACGTCGTATCGCAGCGCCCGGGCGCCCTTTACAGCGTCATCTGGTCGAGCGACGGATTTCCGGTAAATAACGATGGCGACGTGGATCCATCCGGGAAGAAAATCGGCACCACCATTCCGGGCGGAACGGTGTTTCGCATTGTCAGCTTTGGGCCGGGCGTCGCGCCGCGCAATCACCGCACCAATTCGATCGACTACGCTGTGGTGATGTCGGGCGAGATCGACATGGACCTGGATGGCACCATCGTGCATCTGCAGGCCGGCGACGTACTCGTGCAGCGCGGCACCATCCACAACTGGATCAACATGGGCGATGAGCCATGCGTCATCGCCTTCACGCTGGTCTCGGCAAAGCCAGTGACCGCGGGCGGCAAGCCCCTTCCCGCGCAGGGCTAGGCATCCAACTCCGGGTAGTGCCGGAATATCCCGAACTCATTGAAGGGGATGCGCCGCGCGGAGCCGAGATATTTCCTGATGCCGGGACGCTGCGCGACCCGCTCTCGAATATCGACGATGCCCGGCACCTTGCGCTCGATCCCTTTGCTGGAGTTCGGGAATGCGTAGCGAAGCCCTTCGATCAGCTGAAAAATCGACAAATCGACATAAGTCGCCTTGCGGCCAAGCAGATAAGGGCCCCCGCTCTTCTTCAGGACGGTCTCGAAGTAGCCGAGATATTTCGGAGCGCGTTCGGCGATAAAATTTGTGGTGAAGCGCTTGGCCTCCGGCTTGGCGTCCTCGTAGTAAAGCTCGCCGCCGAGCGGATGATGGGTATCGTGAATCTCCTTCACGATGTCGGTCACCGTGAGTTGCAGCTGATGCAGCCAAAGCCGGCTCGCTTCGTCGCGCGGCGCAAGTTTCAGGCGCGGTCCGAGGTAAAACAGAATATTGGCGACCTGCGCAATCACCAGCTTTCCCGCCTTCAGGAACGGCGGCGCAAATGGCGGGCGTTTGTCGCGTCCGCCATCCATCATCGCGAGCATGCGGTTCATGCCGCCGGTCTTTCGCGCGACATCGTCATAGGACGCGCCGGCATCTTCGAGCGCGAGCCGGACGAATTCGCCGCGGCCCTGAATCTCCGGCCAATAGAACAGCTGATAGCGCATCGATCACCCCAATCGCGAACGGAACTCCTGGGGAGCTTGTCTTGCCTCCGGGAGGAACTGCAAGGGGGCAATTGGGTTTCACATCACCGTACACATTGCCAATAAAAAACGCGGGCAACGTTTTCGACGTTGCCCGCGCTGGACCTGGCGCCGCCGGTCAGTTGACGGCGAAGCAGTAAAGCAATCCGTCGCCACCCGTGCTGCGCAGGTCGGCCTGCGAGCAGCCACCGTCCGGGCCGCGCGAGGGATGTGATGAATTCCAGGATTTGAACTCGGCATCATCACGCAAACCCTGGCGATCATTATGGCCGAGCATGACCGAGCCTTGCGTGCTGCTCGAGTAGTTCTTGCAGGTCATGTCCTTGTCGGGCGGGAAGGCTTTTCCGTCCGCCGTCGAGCCGGTCAGGATGTCGTGCCGGTTCGGCGTATCGCCACGGCCATTGATCACATCGCCTTTTTCCGAAAGATTGTTTTGCTTGCTGAGCTTGTTATTGGCGCTATGCAAATCGTCGATGCTCGCGGCAACGACCACGCCTTTGGCATTCATCCAGGGGCCTTTGCCGATACGGTCGCGCGCGTTCACGGCGCCGGCGCCTTGCGTAGACAGATAAGCGTGCCAGGTCTTGGCGCCCGCCCCCGCCGATTGCGCGAGCTGCTGGCATTGTTTGTCCGCGCCAGCAAGTCCGCCAAGGTCGGCGCCTTTGCCGGGGCCGGCACTCGTTACGAAAAACGTCATATTCGCCTGTTGCGCCCACGCAGGCGCAACACACAGGAACGCAAGACACGCCGCAACCGGCGCACCAATTCGAACGACCATCATCTTATTACCTCCCGGCATTGACGAAGCCCGTCGCCCCGCCATCGGGAGAGGCAACACCAGCGCTGTAGTTCTATTCCGTGTTCACGCGTCGTTGATCGCGCAACTCAGCCGGGTTTCCCGGAATATTGCGCGTCGGTCACCGGCTCAAGCCAGGTGACATGCTCGCCGGCCTCAGCCTCCTGCATGGCAACATGTTCCATGCCGTGTTCAGCCGTCGCGCCATGCCAGTGCTTCTCACCGGGCGGAATCCAGACCGTGTCGCCAGCACGGATTTCACGCACAGGACCACCCCAGGTTTGCACGCGACCGATACCGGACGTGATGCAAAGCGTTTGCCCGAGCGGGTGGGTGTGCCAGGCGGTGCGGGCGCCCGGCTCAAAGCGAACCCATGCCGACCGGATGCGGGCGGGATCCGGCGCCTGAATGATGGGATCTTGCCACACCGTCCCGGTGAAACTGGGTGCGCCCATGCGGCGCGAGGGCCGTGATCCGCATGCAATAATGTCCATCTCAATCTCCCTGAAAATGCAGTGCTCTGCCTGCCGGTGCGATAGTCTAGCTTGGCGTCAATAAAAAAGCCCGGCGTTGCCGCCGGGCTTCAAGACAATCGGTGGTGGGATATCAGACCACCTGCAAATTGCCAGCGGCCTGCTTGCCGCGCTCGGTCACGATTTCGAAGCTGACCTTCTGGCCCTCGTTCAGCGAGCGTAGCCCTGCACGCTCGACCGCGGTGATGTGCACGAACACATCCTTCGAACCATCGTCTGGTTGGATAAAGCCGAAGCCTTTTTGAGTATTGAAAAATTTCACAGTTCCGACAGGCATCAAGAGTTCCTTTCACGCTTCCTGTTGAACGCCCACGCGCTCATCGCGTCGGCGGTCACAAGCCAAGTTTTGGATTTCACTTGAGGCGCAGCCCAAAACCGGGAGCGTGGCAGCAAGGTGAGGCCGAAAACCAGGTTGCGGCGGCGACATAGACGGATTTCGCTGCAACGTCAACGGTTCAGCGCGCTATTGCCGGCGTCAGATAACGCTTTATGAATTCGTAATAGCAACTCGCTAGTGTTGCAGCGGCTTCGGCGCGAGCCTTAACAAATTGTGAAAAGGCGATGTGTCGGCCACCAGCGACAACGGCGAGTAAGCATGCGCGGAGACAAACGAAAAGCAAGGCGCCATCGCATGCGCGTCGACGCGCGGCTGGTGCTCGACAGCGGAGAGCTGTGCGACTGCGCGCTGTCGGACGTTTCGGACAGAGGCGCACGTATCAATGTCCACAATTCAGAAATAATCCCCGATAATTTTCTGTTATTGCTGGCGGGAAATGGCGCGGCACAGCGAAAATGCCGCGTGATATGGCGCAAGCCTCAGCAGCTCGGTGTGAAATTTGAAAACTGGCTTGACGAGCGCGTGCAGGCTGCGCGTGCTCCGAAAAGCGACGCGAGCGGTGATATCACGACCAAAAAAGTTGAGCCAGCCGTAAGCGACGCTTGATCGAAAGCCGTCAGGACTGCTGTATCGCGGACAACAGCCAATCACCACCGCGAGCACGCATGAACGTCCATAGCTCGGTGACTTCACTGGGCGCGCCACCTTCGACAGTTCGTCCGCTCGCTCGCTCGATCATTTGATCGACCAGAGAAAACCGCATGGCGACCGTTGCATAGTCGACCGCGCCTTCGCGCCAGGCTTCTGAGAGGTCGCCCTGCTCGAGCTTGACGTTGGTAATCTTGTTGATGACACCGCGGCTCGCATTTTCGGACATTTGCTCGGAAAAATACGAAAGCATTTCCGCCGTTACTTTTGCACGCAGAGCATTGAGATCCTCAGACGAATAAGCGGCCTGCACGTCGCCGAGCAGACGTTCGAACGAGTCGTAATCCGATTTATCGATCGTGAGCGGCTCGCCAGTGGCCGTATTGGCGCCGAACATGCCGCCGAGGCCGCTATAGGCGTGGCCGGTCGCCGGATGCGCGGCGGCAAAGGCCGGCTCATGGCGGCGCTGCCACCAGGCAAACAACAATCGCGCCACGATGATAACCAGACCGATTTGCAGGATCAGGCCGAGCAACGAGGCGAATCCGCCCATGCCACCAAAGAAACCATGCCCAAACAGAAGTCCAAAAAGACCTGCACCGAGGAAGCCAGCAGCAAGCCCGCCAAATAAACCACCGCCAAACAGGCCGGGGCGTGATGCCTGACCAATCGCGCCCGCACTTCCGGGCTGGGTCATGCTGCGCTGGATCGGGCTGGCTGTATTTGGTGCGGTACTTGTTGCGGGCGGCGCGGAGAACGTCCGCATGCCACGGCTTCCACCTGAGAACCCGCCGCCGGCGCGCGCATTCGCATCAGCCGCAAACAGCAACAACACGGTTGCAATCGCGGCAATCGCGACCATCAGACGACGGCAAGTCATTTGTATCCTCCCGGCATGTCGGCGCCAGAACAATAGGCATGCGCGGAACAATTTGTAAGGGGCGCACATGCGCCGCAACGACGCGGCAAAGCGGGCAAACTTGCCTCAAATCACCCAAATCGCCCCGATCACGCAGATATTATGACGAGCGCGGAACAGGCGCCCCTCCCCGTTGTTGGCTGACGTGGCGACTTAAGGACGTTTTCCGATGAAAGGCCTCACAGCCATCGCATTGCTTTTCGCACTCGGAACGGTCGCGGCCGCAAAGCCCGCGCCCGTCGAAGACGCGCGGCCGGCCATTGCGCTCAGCGATGTAGACATCAATATCGGCGCATCCGGCCCCGCGCGGGAGCGCGACTATTTTCAGGCGCCGCAAGCGCAATTCAATGCCGGCGGTTTTGTTTGCCGTGTGTCATTGATCGTATTCGACAAAACGCGCCTCGCCTCGTCGTGTCGCTGACACGCGAATGAGCTAAGCGCGGGCGCGGGAACCAAGCGACCCTCAAACCGTTATTTTGCCGAACGCTGATCCGCGACACACGCGGTCATTTCATCAGCGTAACACGAACTGATGGGGCACCAAAATGCTCGGTACAATTCTCGTTATTCTCCTGATCCTGGCGCTGGTCGGCGCATTCCCGCGCTGGGGCTACAGTTCCGGTTGGGGTTACGGCCCCTCCGGCATCGTCGGCGTGTTGTTGATTGTAGTGTTGGTCCTGGCGTTGACCGGTCGCGTCTAGACCAGGTTACTGGACAATAGTCTTCTTCACTTCGGCGACCAGTTGCTTGAGCGTAAACGGCTTGGCCAGGAACGCGTATTGTTCCTGGTCAGGCAGATTCTTGCTGAAGGCTTCCTCGGCATAGCCGGAAACGAAAATAATCTTTACGCTTGGATCGCGCCGGCGCAGTTCCTTGAGCAGCGTCGGCCCATCCATTTCCGGCATCACCACATCTGACACCACAAGATCGACGTGGCCGTGTTTGTCGAAGGCCTCGATCGCCTCAACGCCATTGCCGGCCTCCAGCACCGTGTATCCACGCGACGACAGTCCACGTGCGTTGAGCGCGCGCAATCCTTCCTCGTCCTCGACCAACAGGATCGTGCCCTGCCCGGTCAAATCGGCAGCAGCCGCCCGCGCCATCGTGTCCGCGGCAGACAGCGCACCGGCAATTGCCGGCGCCTCCGTCGCAGGAATTTGTGCGAGCGCCTCCTCGGCTCCAGGAATATGGCGGGGAAGGAAGATGCGAAAAGATGTCCGCCCCGGTTCGGAGTCCGCGTAGATAAATCCGCCGGTCTGTTTCACAATTCCATAGACGGTGGAAAGACCAAGCCCTGTTCCCTTGCCGACGTCCTTGGTGGTGAAAAACGGCTCGAAGATTTTGTCGATGATGTCGGAAGGAATGCCGGTCCCTGTGTCGCTGACTTCGACCAGAACGTAGTCCGCCTTGGGCATGCCTTTGTAGGCGAATTTTGCGCATTCTTCGGCCGACACGTTGCCTGTGCGAACGGTGAGTTTACCGCCGTCCGGCATGGCGTCGCGGGCATTGACCGCCAGGTTCACGATCACCTGTTCGAACTGCGAAATATCGACTTTCACCGGCCAAAGGTCGCGCCCGTGCACAATATCCAGTGAGACTTTCTCACCGATGAGCCGCTTGAGCAGCATGCCGAGATCGCTCAAGGTTTCAGCAAGATCAAGCACCTGCGGACGCAAGGTCTGTTTGCGCGAAAACGCCAATAGCTGCCGCACAAGCGCAGCCGCGCGATTGGCGTTTTGCTTGATCTGCATGATGTCCTTGAAGGACGGATCGGTCGGTTTATGCGCGTTCAACAAAAAGTCGGTCGCCATCATGATGGCGGAGAGAACATTGTTGAAATCGTGGGCAATACCGCCCGCCAACTGACCGACGGACTCCATTTTCTGTTGTTGCTGGACGCGATTTTCAAGCGTGCGCTGCGCCGTCGTCTCCAGTGCGTAAACGATCGCGGCCTCGCCATCGCGGTCCTCTTCCTCGACGGCAATGACAAAGAAGTTGGCCCAACGGTCGGCGCTTCCGGTCAGCGGAGCTTCAACCGGAGCAATATCGCTCTGTCCTTCCGCGGCCTTTCGAATTGCCGCCTCGAGCACCGCTCGATCGCGTTCGACGACCACCGACAGAATCGAGCGGTCATTGTTCTTGAGCAAACCCTCGAAGGCGCTGGCGAAGCGGGCATTGCTGCGGGCGATGCGGCCGGTCTTGTCGACCGTGGCAATCGCCATTGGTGTATTCTGAAAGAAACGCATGAAGCGCACTTCTGCCGCGCGCTGCGGGTCGCTGCCTTCATCTTTTGCCCGGTTGAGAACCAGCGTACGTGAGGTGCCGGGCGTTCCATCCGCACCGAATGCAACCTTGTGGAACAGGCGCACCGGGACCGGTTTGCCACCACGGGTCTTGAGATCGAGGTCAAGAACTTCCGTCTTTACTTCACCCGGCGCCGCGCTGAATGTTGTCAGGAGCGCCGCACCCTCACCCGCGACGATATCGCCAAGCTTAAGTGACCCGGCGCCCACTTGCGCGAGGTCGTGATCGAGCCAGGCCGCAAGAGTGGCGTTCAGATAAACGATGTCGCCAGCGGCATCGACCGAGAAAAAACCAGCCGGCGCGTGATCGAGATAGTCGATGGCATGCTGCAGCTCCTGGAACACGTTTTCCTGCCGCTCGCGGTCGCGCGTGACGTCGGCGATCGACCACACGGTCAGTCGCGCATCGCGTCGATTTTCGCCGAGCGGACGCACGCGCATGCGCAGCCAGCGGCCGCTTTCTCCGGCCGCGCCGGTAATTCGAACTTCCTCTTGCAGCCTGCGGCCTTCACGAGCGGCCTTGAGAAGGCGATAGATTGATTCGGAAACGTCGGGATCGCCAATGAAGACCCGTTCGATCGGCCGCACATCTTGGATGTCGGTTACACCAATGAGATCGAGGTAGGCCGCGTTGGCATAAAGCACGCGCCCCGACTGGTCCGTAACGAGAATGCCGTCGAAGGCGCCGTCGACGACCGCTTTGAGCAATGGATTGCCTTGCTCCCGGCCTGCAAACCTCATGATTCCCGACGCTGTCGCAAACAGGGCGAAGACCCCGACGGTTCCCAGCGCGGCCAGCAAGGTCAGGACATAGGCTTCCACGTAGTCGCGGCCGACGTAGATCAGGCCGCCAGCGGCCCCAACGAGGGCCCCCGCCACCAGCAGCACCTTGCTGATCGACCCGGCGGGCGCATCCTGGCTTTTGTCAAAGGCCTTGCGTTCGTGCCCTTCGGCACGGTCGCGCGCTTTCGTCGGCGCTGCCGGATCGTGACTTGCCATAGACCCTGAGTGCCTTAAGGCGCCCTATGGGCGCAAGTGCCGGCCTCGGCGGCCATTGGATAATTAGTCATTGTCATCGTCTGGCAGACACCATGCGGCGCAGCCGCATGACATAGCCAATCACCTCGGCGACGGCCTTATAGTGCTCGGGCGGGATTTGCTGGTCAATTTGAACTGTAGCGTGGAGCGCGCGGGCAAGCGGCGGATTCTCGACAATCGGAACCGAGTGCTTGCCGGCGACCTCCCTGATTTTTAGCGCGATGGAATCGACACCTTTGGCCACGCAAATCGGCGCGTCCATCCCGCGTTCATACTCAAGTGCAATCGCGTAGTGGGTCGGGTTGGTGATGACCACCGTGGCTTTCGGGACCGCGGCCATCATGCGCCGGCGCATGCAAATCTGGCGCACCTGCTTCATCCTGCCTTTGATGGCCGGATCACCTTCGGTCTGCTTGAACTCTTCCTTCAATTCCCGCAGCGACATTTTCTGACGCTCGTACCATTGCCGGTACTGGAAGAGGTAATCGGCAGCAGCCACCACCGCGAGCATAGCGACGACACTGCCGAGCAGCTTGAGCGCCAGAGACAGGGATAGCGACATAACGAAAGAGGGATCGCTGCGCGTCAGCGCTTCGAGCCGACCGCGCTCCGGCCACATGAGTGCGGTGAGCACGCTACCGACCAGCACGAGCTTGACGAGGCCCTTGCCGAGATTGGCAAGCGCCTGTTTGGAGAACAACCGCTTCGCCCCGGCCGCCGGCGATATCTTGGAAAGCTTCGGCGCAAGCGCTTCGAAGGACCATACAAGGCGATGTTGGATGATGTTGCCGCCGAGCGCAGCCAACAGCAAAATCAGGAAGGGAATAGCCACGGCCGCGATCATCTCGCTGCCTATTTTCTGAAATAGGCGCGGCAAGGCAGGACCGTCGACGCTGATGTCGTAGGAATTGGCGATAAGCCCGCGCATCGTCGTGGTCAGATCTTTTCCCATCGTGCCGGAGAACGCCATCAGCACGAGCGCGGCGCCGGCAATCACGAACCAGGTATTGACCTCCTGGCTCTTGACCACATCACCGCGCTTGAGAGCTTCCTCAAGACGCTTTTGGGTCGGTTCTTCTGTTTTATCGGTATCGCCGTTATCTTCCGCCATGCACGCTCCCGTTCAGCTGTGCGGCGCAAGTTCGGTCAGAACGCCTTCGAGATAACCAACGAACGTTCCCATCATCGCCCCGATGACCAGCAGGAGCAGCAGCAGTCCGAGCAGAATCGATAGCGGAAGGCCGATGAAAAAGACCTGCATTTGCGGCATCAGCCGTGACAAGACCCCCAGTCCGAAATTGAACAGCAGGCCAAAGACCAGGAACGGCGCCGACAGCTGGATCCCGATGCGAAATGCGGTTGCGATCACGCGCGTCACGTGCTGCGCGGCGTCGCCCATGAGCGGCAACTCGCCGGGCTGGAAAATCGTATAGCTGTCATTCATTGCAGCAATGACGAGGTGATGCAGGTCGGTGGCAAACACCAGTGCGACGCCGAGGACGCTCAAAAAATTTCCGACGAGCAGACCCTGCTGGTTCTGCGTCGGATCGACGGCGGTGACGAAGCCCAAGCCCATTTGCTGGGCAACGACGGAACCCGTGACTTGCAGCGCTGAAATCGCCAACCGCGCGGTGAGACCGAGAACCGCGCCGATAATAAGCTCCTGAAACAGCAATACGAGTACCGGCCCGAAAGTCTTGAGATCGACTGCATAGGCCTTCTGGTGGGCGGGAAGCAGGATGGCCGTGAGCGCCAGCGCTATCGTAAGACGCACGCGCGACGGCACGCTCAGCTCGCCCACTCCGGGCAACAACATCACCATGGCGCCAACGCGCGCGAAGGTCAGCATGAAAGCGGTCGCGAGGGCCGGCAAAAATGAAATATCGATCCGCATCGGCCCTGTCCGCGGTTAACCGCTCACGATACGCGCGGCAATCCGCAACATTTCGGCGTGCATCTTTTCGGCCATGAACGGCAGTGCGATCAGCAATGAAATGAAGATCGCCAGAATTTTTGGCACGAAGGCGATTGTCATTTCCTGGATTTGCGTGAGCGCCTGCAACAGCGAAATGGCGACACCGACGGCAAGCCCGACCAGCATCACCGGGCTGGCGACAACGATGAGCGTGTAGATTGCGTCACGGGAAACGTCGAGAACTTCGGGACCGGTCATGACCTTGCAATACCTAGATCGGCATCTTCATGATGTCTTCATAGGCCGCAATGACGCGGTCGCGCACGGCAACGACGGCATCGATTGCAACTTCAGTCTCGGAAACCGCCGTGACGACATCGACGATATTGGCTTTCCCGTTGGCCGCCGCGCGCGTCTGTGCGTCGGACTTGCGACCCATTTCGGCGACCGAACCGATTGCCTCCTTGAGCACGGAAGCGAAGCTGCCCTCGCCGTTCGCATCGGCGGCGGGCGGGCGAACAAGACCAACAGAGGACGCGTCGGACGCAATGCGTGCGACACTGGCATAGGCGCTGGCTGCGGCGAGCGGTGAGGCCATGTTGATTTACGCCTTTCAGGCTTTGAGGATGTCGATGGTGCGTTGGATCATGCGCCGTGTGGCGCTGATGACATTGATATTGGCCTCGTAAGAACGTTGCGCATCGCGCATGTCCGTCATTTCCACCAATGGATTGACGTTGGGGTATTTGACGTTGCCATTGGTGTCGGCGGCGGGATGGCCTGGTTCGTATTTCAGTCGAAATGCCGAGGTGTCGGTCTGCACTTTGCCGAGTTCGACCAGCTGCGCGTCGAGCGAGCGATCGAGCTCGCTGCGAAAAGTCGGAATCTTGCGGCGGTAGGGATCTCCGCCAGCACTTTGTGGCGTTGAGTCCGCATTGGCGATATTTTCCGAAATGACACGCATTCGACCGGCCTGAGCGCGCAAGCCGGATGCCGCGATCGTCAGTGTCTTGATGAAATCCACCGTTGCCCTCCTGCGGCTGCGCCTAGCGCTTGCCGAGCGCGGTCTTGATGAGATTGAGACTGCGCGTGTAGAGCGCGGTCGCCGTCTGGAAATCCATTTGGTTGGCTGCAACCTTCATCATCTCTTCCTCGAGATTCACCGCGTTGCCGGCGGGGCGAACTTCAAAATCGCGCGCGTTCGACGCGCGGTAAGGCGATTGGCTCAAGCCGACCCCGGCAAGATGGCTATCCGCGGTGCGCGTCAGAGAAACTGCGGAAACCGTCCCCGGACTGGCGAGCGGAGCTTCCTCGAATTTCAGGGGTGCGATGTCGTGCGCACGGTATTTTGGCGTATCCGAGTTTGCGACGTTTTCGGCCAATACCCGCTGGCGGGCCTGCGCCCAGTCGAGCCGGGTGCGCAGCATCGACAAGATTGGAATGTCGGCAATGGCCATGGCCTGCTCCCCCGAAAGACGCCCTGAACATCAGGACCGTCGCCCTAGGCAGACTTTGCCGGGTGTATGGTTAATGGCTGGTAAAAATGGGTAGCGGGGACCGGATCGCCGCTTGCGTCAAACTCAGCTGAAAAGGTCCATATCTGGCCCCGACTGCAAAATGCCACTTTATTTGTTAATGCTCTGTTAGTATTCAGGGCGGCAAATAGTGCCCAGTTGAGTTAACCATTCGGGCGATTCCCCCACATCGGGGCAGCAGCACGAAGAACGGAGCGCTTTGATGTTCGAGAGCTTGTTCGGCTCGGAAATGCCGCTAGCCGCGCGCTTCTTCGTCGCCTTTCTGGTGGTGCTGGCGCTCATTGGCCTGACGGCCTGGCTGGTGCGCCGTTTCGGCGCAAATCGCCTCGGCAATGCCACACGTGGACGTCAACCGCGCCTCGCGGTGATCGACGCAGCAACCGTGGACGGACGTCGACGCCTGGTGCTCATCCGCCGCGACAATGTCGAGCATCTATTGATGATCGGCGGCCCCACCGATCTCGTCGTGGAACCAAATATCGTGCGCGCAGTCGGTACACGCGACGTTGTGCGCGAACCTTCGCGGGTCGCCACCGAACCTGCGGTGCGCGCGACCGCACATATCGAAAATGGCTGGCCATTGCAGCCAGCGGGCGAGCCTGCGCCCGCAGCGGCGCCCCGTCCCTCCTACCGCTCGGCTGCAACTGAAGAGCCCTGGCTTGCAGCAGAGCCCGGCGCACGCGCCCGGCCTGCCGACAGCCTGACTGGCCTTGCCGCCGAATTGTCAACTCGTCTCACGCCGCCCGACGCCGGCGTGCCGGTTGCACGCAGTGAACCGGCACCGCGCGTACAAATAAATGAGCCTGCGGCTGCGCCGGCCCAGGCAGATCACAATCTTGCAGAGATGGCACAGCAGCTTGAAGCGGCGTTGCGCCGGGCGCCTTCACCAGAAGGCCGTCCGCCGGTGACCGATCCACTCGCCTCCACGCCGATGGCTGCGACAAAAGCTCCAGATTTAACGCGCGGTCCCGCGCGCGAGCTTAAAGCCCGCGTCGAACCGAAGTTCGAGGCCAGGCCCGAACCCAAGTTCGAAGCCAAGGTCGAGCCGCGTAGCGAACCCGCGGCAACGCCCGGAAAAAATCTCTACGAAAATCTTGAAGAGGAGATGGCCAGCTTGCTGGGCCGTCCGCCAGGAAAGACGTGACAGCCACTTCCGATCGCCGTGTCCGTCTTGTGACGGTGGTGGTCGGAGTAGCTGGGCTGATCCTCTCCGCGACGGCGCCAGCCGCCGCCCAGGACATCAGCGTCAATTTCGGACAAGGCAACGGCCTGACCGAGCGTGTGATCCAGATGATCGCGCTGCTCACAGTCCTATCGCTTGCGCCGTCCATTCTCGTAATGATGACGTCATTCACCCGCATCGTGGTGGTGCTGTCGTTGTTGCGCACGGCGCTCGGCACCGCGACGGCGCCGCCCAACGCGGTGATCGTATCGCTCGCGCTATTCCTGACAGCGTTCGTCATGGGCCCGGCACTTCAACGCGCATATGACACCGGCGTTCGGCCGCTGATGGCCAATGAAATAACGGCCGAACAAGCCTTCGAGCGCGGCGCCCAGCCGCTGCGCGCCTTCATGCAGAAGAACGTACGCGAGAAGGATCTGAAGCTGTTTGTCGACATGGCAAAGGAAGCCGAGCCGACCAAACCGGAAGACCTCTCCCTGCGGGTGCTGGTTCCGGCCTTCATGATATCCGAACTCAAACGTGCGTTTGAAATTGGATTCCTGCTGTTCCTGCCGTTCCTGATCATCGACCTCGTGGTGGCATCGGTCTTGATGTCCATGGGCATGATGATGCTGCCGCCAGTGGTGGTGTCACTGCCGTTCAAGCTGATCTTCTTCGTTCTGGTCGACGGCTGGAGCCTGGTCGCGGGATCGCTCATCCAGAGCTATGGCGGATAGCCGCCAGTGGACTAGCGCGACCGCGCGCCCATCCTTGGCAATCGCGGAATTGAGCCGGTCGGCTCGGTGTCCGGCTTGACCGGCACACCGGCTGGCGCCTTTGGCGGCAGCGGCGACGATCCCGCATCGCGAATTGCAGCCCCATTTGGCGGCGCTTCGCCGGGCGGGGCTGCATTTGTCTGCGGCCCTTTAGCCTTGTCGGGCGCCGATTCTGCCGATGGCGCATTGCCGGGCGCACCGCCGGGCGAGATTGCAGATGATTCCGGATAGCGCGTGCGCAGATCGCGCAGGAATGCATCGAGGGTATCGACGCTCGCAACCTTCTTTGCGACTGTCTGGAAGTCAGCACCGCTGGTTCCGATTGGCGCGCTCACGATTTCGAAGGCGCGGCGATCGGGTCCGTCGCTGAATTTGGCACCGTATTTTTCGCGCAGGCGGGCCAACCCGATTGTTTCCTCACCAAGCGCGTATCCGATCGAGGCGCGCAGAATGTCGGCTCTTTCGATGTCATTCAAAGGTGCAAACTCGCGCCAGCGCTCCCCGTAAAGCAACTCGATTTGTTCGCCTGCCTCCCGCCAGTGTTTTGCGGCCCACAGGATATCCGAACGCAGCCGTATTGCTTCGTGGCTGTTGATATTTGTGATCAATTCAAGCGCCAGATCGTGGCGTCCAAGATTTCGACATGGCCCGCGCCTCGAGTAGCAGGCGCTGGTCCCGCAAATCGTTCGACAGATCCGCCACGCGCGTCGCCTGCAAGGTTGCGAGCGCCCGGTCGGGCTTGCGGTTCATGAGATACACGACCGCAAGGCGCGTCGCGACCTGAGCGCGGGCGCCGCCTTGCAGGCGGTGATCCACCTGGTGCTGAAGCAGCTCAGCGGCCTGATCGAGAAGATCCACAGACACCAGGCGATCGGCAAGCCGCCGGATCATCTCGTCACCCCGCCGCCCGATCGGTGTCAGTTCGCGAAAATCATAGAAGAGGCCAAGCGCTTCGATGGGCGGCAACGTCTCTCCCTTGCCGCCAAGAAAGAGACTTTCAAACGTGGTGGCCGCCTCGTCCTGGATCTTGCGTGTCATGTCGGAATTCGGATGGGCAGTCAGTGCGGTCCGCATGACGTGGAACGCGTCGCGATAGCGGCTATCTTCGGTGTAGAGATGGGCAAGAAGCTTGAGGCCCTCGGTTTCGGTCTCATCACCGCGCCAGACCGTGGTGAGCGTTTCGAGATCGTTGATGACGTCCTTGCGCCCCATGCCGCCGGTCGCGAATGTGAGTACGGTTTCCCGTAGGCGTCCTTGCGCAGCAGCACGCCGATCTCTCGACGTTGCGGCGGTTCGATAGCTGATGAGCGCATCCTCAGTGCGACCCAGCCCCTCATAAAGCCGGCCAATGAGGACATTGATCGTCGGCTCGAGTTCTGGCGGCACGCCGACGGTCTCGAATTCATTTGCAACACGGGTGGCGTTGTTGAAGTCGCGCACTTCGACGGCGGAACGCAGCGCTTCCTTCAGCGCCATCCGCTGCAACTCGACCGGCAAGGCACCGATGGCCGCACCCACCGTTTTGAAGATGTCGCGTGCCTCGGCCCAGCGCCCCTGGCGGGCATAGGCGATCGCTCGCCAGATCGGCGCATCTTGCTGATTGCCAACCTGCGGCTTGCCCAATTCCTTGAGCGCATCCTCGGGACGATCAAGCATGACGTCGGCGACAGCGGTTAGCACACTACCTGTCACGTCATCTGATCCGCGCTGATCAGAGAGCGCAACATCGAGCACGGCCTTGGCTTCCGGCGCCATGTCCTTCGCGAGATAGAAGCGAGCCAAATTAAGCCTCGCTTGCCGACGCTTGGTTAAAGGCGCTCCGGCGGCAAGGCCGATCAACTCGGACTGTCTTGCATTGAATGGCGAATCCCGGTCGAAGCCCCAAAGCTGTGTGTCGAATGTGTAGGCGCGAAAGCTCACCGAAACTTGCTGCTGGCCGAGCGAGGTCGCCGACAATGAAAGCCCGTCTGGACGGCTGATCGTGATTTTGTCCGCGCTCAGCTCCGCCGTAATGTCGTCGGCGATCGGCTGCACCACGACGCCGTGTACCGATGGCAGCGCGCGTAGTTCCACAAAATCCTGGACTTTGAGAAATCCGCGCGCCGGCGCGAGCGCAGTCACCACCATCAACCGGTCGCCAACGTCGGAATCCTTGATATTGTGAATCGCGCGCGGGCCATCGAGTGGTATGGCGATGCTTGCGCGGTTCTTGCCGACGACACTGCGGGCAATGCTGAGCGGAAGGGTGGGCGCCGTCGCAATATCGGCAATATTCACGACCCAGCTCGGGCCATCGGCGACGACGCTGGCGGTGCGCGGCCGCGCAAGTTTGACACGAACGATTGCGGCGCCATCCTCCGCGCGCTCGAACATTGCTTCGCGCGCACCACTTTCGTTGTCATTCTGAAACGCAGAGAGATCGATTGACGCAGCGCTGTCGAACACGAGCCACAGCGTGTCCGCGCGATAAAAGATCGCTGCCGGCGTCGCCACCGCGAATGGAAATTCGACGCGCAGACCATTTCCGGATTGGTGCACGCCGGCCACGACCGTCGCCTTTGGATTGGGTGCAGGCCGCTCGGCCTCGGCATTCGCGGCCGGCGCTGGAGCTGCTTTCGGCGGCTCCGCTACGGCAGGAGTTGGCACCGGCGTCGCGGGTGGCGGCGCCGACGCAGGTGGCTCCGCGACAGGCTGTGGCGCAGCATCGGCTGCCGCGGCAGCCTTGTTCTCTGT
This sequence comes from uncultured Alphaproteobacteria bacterium, assembly GCA_963810125.1. Classification (GTDB taxonomy): domain Bacteria; phylum Pseudomonadota; class Alphaproteobacteria; order Rhizobiales; family Xanthobacteraceae; genus Pseudolabrys. The sequence continues at coordinate 108,065 of CAWEMK010000006.1, read as the reverse complement.
TGGCGCAGGCTGTGCCGGCGCAGTGGCGGGGGAAGGCTCGGGAGCAGCAGCTTGCTGTTGCACCGGCGGCGCAACAGACGGGGCCGCCTGCGAATGCTCGGCACCTTTTGGTGTGGCCGGCGCCGGCGAAGGCGCAGCAGCAGCTGGCGGCGGCGCGGCAACGTCTGCTTTCGCCGGCACGGCCGGTTTCGGTGCCGGTGTTATGGCGTCTTTCGAAAGCATCGTTTGCGGTGGCGATATCGCGGGCGAGCCGTTTGAGGGCACCGCTTGTTTGGGCGCCCCGCCCTCCTCGGCCTGTTTCGGCTTGGCGCCATCGAGACCGACGTCAACGACGATATTGCGGTCCTCCCGAAATACGCGCACTTCGGGCGTGCCGTTGAGCGCAAAAACGACTGCGACGGAATCGAGTTCGATCTCCGATTCAATCGACTTCAAGGTCGGCGGCAGCGAGGCCTTCGCGTCCGCCATGTCCCAATTGACCTGTTGATCAAAATTAAGGGTAAGCCTGCCATCGGCGCGCTCGGGCACCACATTCACCGTGCCCGGCATTGCGAACACATAGCGCATGAATGTGGGCTGCCTCGCAACTTTAACCCGGACCAGCGGCGGCTTTTTATTCTTCTCTTCGGCTTGCTGCTTGTGCAACTGACGTTCGGCTTCGCGCGCGCGCCGGACAAGCTCGTCGATCACCTCCTGCGGCAGGCCGGGCATCGGGCCCTCCCAGGTTTCCGGCAAGAGATCGACATAGAGGCGCTCGGCAGCACCAATCGTATTCATCTTGATTTTTTGCGTCAGGGCAATGCGGATCGCGCTGCCGTCCGGGTCGCGTCGTGCAGCACTGATGACTCCCGGGGCGTTGACACTGAGGCGCTCGACAGCAACCGCCACCGGTTTATTGAAGCTGATGATGATGATCGCCCCGGAGACGCGCGCCTTTGCCTCCACCGCCTCATCAAATTGAAACATCAGCCGCACAAAGCCGCCGTCGACGATGGCCTTTACCTCACCTTTGATCGGATCGTCGGCGCGGGCCGCGCTGGCCGGCGCAAGTGCGAGCAAGACGAGCAACACCATGGACGCAAGGCCACGGCCGCGCGCAAACCCGGGCCTCGATCGCCCCGGTCGGTACGCAAGCATCTGCCTCAGCTTGAATGGCAAAGCCGTCATTAGGCCGTTCCAGCCGGCTGGCCTGCCGGTCGCAACAGCGTAAGGACGGCCGTTTAATGTGGCGTTAACTGTAACGGGAACTACAGGCTAAAGTGCGCAAAAGCCTTCAGTTTTTGCAGATTTTGGAGGACGGGAAAGGAAATCCAGGCCCGATCCCGCAGGTGCGGCACGCGCGATATGTCCATCACCTGCGCGAGGCTACGAATGTAAAACAGCTCCTCCTTGGACTGCAGGTTGAAGGCATCGAATTGTTGCTGTCCGTCGCGCAGCTCCGCGTCGGTGATCGCCTCGTTGAAGCGAGCCTTCCAGCCCGAGTCTTGCGGTGTCACATCGAGCCCGGCGCCTTCACCAAACGGCACTTTTGTCCTGTCGCGAATGGCTGCCGGTAACTTGTCGGGGTAAAGATCATAAAGATCACGGAGGGCGGCCTTCCCGCGGGGCTGGCCGTCGACCTCGCGCACCAGTGCGGCCGCGTCGACATTCAATGCGTATCTGACGACCGACGGATCAAGAAATGGCTCCCGCGTTTCCACCTGATGGCGCATCGAGCAGCGGTCAACACGCTGCAGGCTGACACGGTGCATCAGATCGAGGCATTCATCCCGCACGGGCCGGCCATCGGCATCGCTCTGATGAAAGGCTACCTCGAGCGGTGGATAGCCGCAGAAGAGCTCGTCCGCGCCTTCCCCGCACAACGCCACACGGAAGCCGTCGCGGTGCATTTTTTCAGCGGCAAGCAATGAGCAGACGGCGCCTCGAACCAGATTGGGCTCGAAAGACTTGGTCACCTCGACAACATGTCCGATCGACGAAAACACTTCGTCGCTGTCCGGCTCGAACGGCACCATGCGCAGATCGAAGCCAGTCCGTTCCGCATATTCGGCCGCAAAAGGATAGTCCGGCGCGGTCTCGCCGCCGACAAAATAGCCGGGCGCTTCCGGCCGGAATTGCCGCGTATAGTGAGCAATAAGCGTGCTGTCGATCCCGCCGCTGAATAATGTCGCGACTGGCAGATCTGCCGGAAGCCGCGTCCGCACCGCCTCCGACAGAATACGGTCAAGCGCCTTCGGGTCGTGATGCACGGGCATGTCGGCGCGCGGGTAGATCGGCGATTTGAAGCGGGCACAGTTTTTGCGCGACAGCGCGTATCCCGGCGGGAGCAGCATGACATCGCCGACCGGCACGGTTCGCAACAGCGGCCGCATCTCGGAGCAAAAGAGGAAACTGCCGCCCGACTGGATCACGTAGAGCGGCTTGACGCCGAACGGGTCGCGGGCCGCGAGAAACTCTCCGTTGGCCAGATCGACAGCGACAAAGGCATACATGCCGACGAGGCGCTCGAGGGCCCGGTAGCCCCACACTTGCAAGGCATTGGCCAGGACTTCGGTGTCGGACTCGGTCCTGAATTCAACACCGAGGTCGGCGAGCTCTTTCCGCAATTCAAGGTAGTTATAGATCTCGCCATTGAAGGCGACCGCAAGCCGCGCATTGAACGAAATCTGCGGCTGGACGCCGTGTTCGGCATCGACGATCCGCAACCGGCGCGTAGCCATTGCGGTATCCTTGCGAAGCACTGCAACGGGGTCGGTTACGTCACCGCGATGTAAAATGCCTTCGATGAGGCGCTGGACCGAAATTTCCGCTTCGGGCCAATCGATCGCGACCGCAATTCCACACATTTAGTGTTCCCTGTTGTCCGGGCTTCGGCTCGGCCCGCTTCTACCCTTCCGCGGTTCCGATCAGTTCGCGGTTGGCTTGCCTTCAATCTTCGGCAGTTGATCGGGACCCTGCGTTTTGGGCTTGGCGCTCGCTCTATTAGCGAGCTCAACGGTCAGGCGCTCGGCGTTGTCCGGCGTCATTTGCGCGAGGATTTCCGACATTTTTTGCGGTTTAATTTGCGTCGATACGTCCACCAGAATTTTCATATCGAGGCGGTCGAAGATTCTCGCAGCATCTTTTGGCTTCATGTTCTCATACATGGAGACAATGCCTTTGAAGCGTTCGGCTTCCACCTTGTCGCGAGTCCCCATCGCCGTGTTGACGCGGCCTTCCGCATCCTTGAGATCGGTGACCTTGTCTTCCAGGCGTTTCTCGGCCGCTTTAAGCAGGTTTTCGCGCATTTCCATTTCGCGGCTGCGCGTGTCGAGTTCCTGCCGGCGGGTTTGCAGGCGTTCGAGAACCGCGCGTTCGCCGGGCGATGCAATGCGACCCGGCTCGAGCGGAATTGCGGCTCCGGCGACTTCCAGTTTTGGCGCATCCGGCGGCTTATCACTCACTTTGAGTGCGGGCTCACTTGATTTTTCTGCAGACTCAGTCGACCCGGTGATGTCGCTGTTACGACCATCCTTGAAATTGAGAACATCTTGCGCCCAGGATTTTTTGGCTCGCGGCAAGCCGGAATTATCCAACCTCTCGGCGACTGTCGCCGTGGATGAACCCGTGGTGCCATCTTGCTTCGTGGCCTGCACATCGGAGTTGAAGCGCGCGCCCATCCGCTCAGCGAGCGTGTAGCCGCCGTCGAAAACGAGGCCGGACACCTTGAGCGCGAGCAGGCTGATCGTGGCGAAAAGCACGATTGGAATAAGCCGCACATCGCGCAGCATGCGGTTCATGCGGCTTGGCTACCCAGTCGAGAGCGTGTGCGATCGGCGAAGGCCTGCGCGGCAGCTGCGACAGCTTTGGCGTCCTGCACCGGCGCAGGCTCCGCGGCCGGCCGTGTCACACCGGCAATTCGCACGAGCCGCGCCAGCAATTGATTGCCAGCAGTAATGTGGAGGTCGAGCTCGGCGGCAAGATGCTCGCCTCGCTCCAGACGCTCGGTCAAAGCGTGCTCGCCTTCCTGCATGGTCGATTTCAAACCGCCGATGGCGCGGTCGGCGATCTCGGTGGCGGTGATCAATTCGGAAATGGTCGCACGCAGCGAGCGCTCATCGGCCTTGAGCAATCGCAGCTGCTTGTTGAGACGAACGCAATACAGGATCGTGAGCAGAAGCAGGATCGAGACCATCGTCTCGACCAGGAATCCGTAATGGTAGCTCACGGTACCTCCATTGGACTGGTTGTTTCGTCTGCTTTTTCGAACATGGCGAACGTTGTCCTCGGCTTGCGCAAAGGCTTAGCGACGCGCACGGCAACACGGTCGCCGACGCGACCCATGCGGCCTTCGGTCAACGTGATATCGCCACAGCGCACCGTGACCATTGCGTCCGGCTTGAGTTCAAGCATCAGCGTATCGCCGACATTGAGCTCCATCATCCGGCGTAACGGCAGCCGTGCCTCGTACAGCACGGCATCGACGCCAATCTGCGCCTGTCCGATTTCGGTCGCGAGATGACCTTCCCAGATAGGATCACGGCCAAACTTTTCGCCCATGAACATCTGGAGCAGCACGGCGCGAATTGGCTCGATCGTGGCGTAAGGCAACAACAATTCGATCGTTCCGCCGCGATCTTCCATATCGATCCGCAAACGCACCAAAATCGCGGCGTTTGCCGGCCTGGAAATCGCGGCAAAACGCGGATTGGTCTCGAGCCGATCGATATTGAATTTGACCGGCGACAGCGGCTTGAAGGCGAGCTCGGCATCTGCCAGCACGACTTCGATCATGCGCTTGACGAGGTTGGTCTCGATCGTGGTGTAGGGTCGCCCCTCGACCCGGATCGTGCTTTGTCCGCGACGGCCACCGAGCAATACGTCGATGATCGAATAGATCAGGCTCGAATTGACTGTTGCAGAGTCCGAAATTGTCCCACTCTTCCGCCTTGAACACGGCCAGAATCGCCGGCAGCGGAATTGAATTGAGGTAGTCACCGAAGCGCACCGACGTAATACGATCGAGGGACACCTCGACGTTGTCGGAGGTGAAGTTGCGCAAACTGGTGGTCATCAACCGCACCAGGCGGTCGAAGACGATTTCCAGCATCGGCAACCGTTCGTACGAAACCATCGCCGAGTCGATGATCGCGCGGATGCCGGAATTGTCGTTGAGCGAAACGTCAGCCAGGCTGAATCCGAGCAGGCTGTCGATTTCTTCCTGATTGAGGATACGTTCGGCGCCACCCTTGGATGATTGCAGGCCACCGCTGTCATCAACCATCGCAGCCCATTGCGCAGCGGCTTCGTCAGTGCCGGGTGCAGCAGGAGCGTCCGCATTCGCGGGAGGCGCGCTTGAATCTGATTCCAGCGCCAGGCCCCATTCCGCGGCCAGTGCGTCTTGGTCGATTTGGTCTTTATTGGCCATTGTCTGGAACCGCGAACCTTATTGTTATGGCGTCGTCACTGGACGACGATTTCCTTGAACAGAACCGCGGTGACGTGATTGGGCGCTACCGCGGCGTTGACGCGACGCGTCAGCTCTTCCTTGAGCCGATAAAGCCCGGCCGAGCCATCAAGATCAGTGGGCCGCAGCTCGCGCAGATACGTCTGGAACGCGTCCATAACTCTCGGCATAAGCGGCTGAATTTGCGGAACGAGGGTCGCGTCCGGGAGCTCGAGCACGATCTTGACCTTGAGATATTGAGTTCGGTCGCCACCGGTGTTGGACAGGTTGACCAGGACATCCGGCAAATCGACAAAGGTCGCCGGCTTGGCGACGACTTCCGGTTCCTTGTGGGCTGGGGCCTTAAAGAAAAAATAGGCGCCCCCGCCGCCGCCGACGAGAACCAGCAGACCCGCTCCGCCGATGATCATCCATTTCAGCGGCGGCAGCTTGAATTTCAAAAAAGCAAATTTCGATTTTGCTGCCGGCTGTTCGTTTTCGCCTTCAGGCTTGTCGTCTTCTTCTTCGACGTCCGCCTGTTTTGCCTTGGCTGCCATGAATGACCCCAGTTGGCGACGTCGGACGGGTCGGCATGGGACGCCGTTCAGCCCAGAAATCGCGGCTGCGCGACACCGCGCGCCCCTGAGATCGAAGGTAGGTCGGTATGGTTAACAGATACTTTCCATGACGCCCCAGGCCGGAATCTTTTGCCGGGTTTGCGCGCGAAGCGGTGCTTTTTGCCGTCGTAGAGCGCATGCAGATTTCTCCTAAGCTATTGATTATGTTGGATTATAGTAGTTGGCACGGCGACTGCACTTCTACGACTAGCCGCAGGCTTGGGAGAGCTTGCGGCGTCGATACGGATCAAGCGCGGCCTCGGGAGGGCCGAACTTGCCGAACTGCAAGGGGAGTTACCGATGCAGAATGCACTTCTGGTCGGACTGTCACGCCAGGTCGCGCTCGGGCGCGAGTTGGACGTGATCGCGAACAACATCGCCAATATCAACACCAGCGGCTTCAAAGCCGATGGCTCGGTATTTCAGGAATACATCAGTCCGACCGCGAGCGCCGACAACTTCCTGGGCGCCGACCGGCGGGTGAGCTTCGTGCAAGACCGCGCAACCTGGATTGATCTGAGCCAAGGCCCGCTCGAGCGGACCAACAATCCGCTGGACGTTGCGGTCAACGGCAAAGGCTATCTTGTCGTGCAGACGCCGCGTGGCGAACGCTACACGCGCAACGGTGCTCTGCAGATCAACAACACTGGCGAGCTCGTCACGAGCGAGGGTTATCAGGTGCTGGGTGAATCCGGGCCGATAACCTTCCAACCGAAAGACCGAAGCATCGCGATCAGCGAGGATGGCACGATCAGCGCGCGAGAGGGAAGCAACACAACTGACTCTCAGCGCGGCCAGTTGCGCCTTGTGAGCTTTGACCAACCTGGTCAGTTGCAGAAGGACGGAAGCAGCACCTTCACTGCACCCGCGAACGCCGCGCCGCAGGCCGACAAGACCTCACGCATCGTGCAGGGCGCCGTCGAAAAATCCAACGTGCGCTCGGTCATAGAAATGAGCCGCATGATCGAGGTCACGCGCACCTACACCCAAATCGCAAACATGATTGCGCAGGCAGCCGACGTGCGGCGCTCAGCGATCGATAAACTTGCCGACGTACCAAATTAAGCCAGTGGTTGGAGATCGATAAATGAGAGCACTTCACACCGCAGCCACTGGAATGATGGCCCAGGAACTTAACGTCCAGGTCATCTCCAACAATATCGCCAACATGCGGACGACTGGCTACAAGCGGCAGCGTGCGGAATTTCAGGATCTTCTGTACGAACAGGTCACCCGCGTCGGCACGCAAACCTCTGCACAGGGCAATATCCTTCCGGCCGGCATTGAACTCGGCTCGGGCGTCAAGACAGTTGGCACGCCGCGCCTGATGAGCCAGGGCGAGCTGACCCAAACCAGCAAAGACTTCGACCTTGCCATCCGTGGTGAAGGATTCTTCAAAATTCTCCTGCCGGACGGCCGCACCGCCTATACCCGTGACGGCTCCTTTGAACTCGACGCACAGGGGCGCCTCGTGACCGCCCAGGGCAATCTCGTGCAGCCCGGCATCACCATTCCGCAGAACGCAACATCGGTCTCAGTGAATAACCAGGGCCAGGTGATGGTGACGCAGCCTGGCTCAAATACGTCGAGCCAGGTCGGGCAAATTGAGTTGTCGCTCTTCGTCAATAAAGCCGGCCTGCAAAGCATGGGCGACAACTTGTACCTCGAAACGCCTGCTTCGGGCACGCCGCAGAATGGCAACCCTTCAACCGAAGGCTTCGGCAATCTTCAACAAGGCTATCTCGAACAGGCCAATGTCGAGGCCGTGAGCGAGATATCAGACCTGATCGCCGCGCAACGCGCCTATGAAATGAACGCGAAGGTCATTACCGCAGCCGATCAAATGCTATCGGCGACGTCCAACCTGATGCGCTGAGGTTTCACCATGATCCGTTCAATTCTCGTGGCAATTGCAACGCTCGTCGCAATAACCACCGCCGGCAATGCTCAAGTTGCGACCTTGCCCGATCCGCAGCGACCGAGTTCTGAAGTCGGAAGCGATCATCAACGGCGATATCGTGCGCATCGGCGATCTGATCGAACACGCGGGAATTGCTGCCTCCGTGCCAATTTTCCGCGCGCCCGATCTTGGCGATACGGGCGCCGTTGCGGTCGAAACCGTTCTTGAGGCGGTCCGCAAGCATGGTCTCATCGGCGTTAACGTCGGCGACGTGCGTGAGGTAGTCGTAACACGGGCGAGCCGAACGATTCCCGCAAGCGAGATCGAGGACGCGATCACCAAATCATTGTCCGCGCGATTCGATCTTGGTTCCAGCAAGGACATTGTCGTGACTTTTGCGCGCGATATGCGCGCGATTCATGTCGAGCCTTCCGCCAAAGGCGAGCCGCGCGTTGCAAACATCGACTACGACCTGCGCAGCGGTCGCTTCGAGGCCGCAATCGAGATTCCCGCCGGCGCGGGCAAGCGCACCGCGATACAGCTTTCCGGCCGCGCAACGGCGACGGTTGAAGTTGCGACGGCCGCGCGAACGATCGAGCGCGGTGTCGTCCTCAGGGATGCGGATCTCATCATGGAGCGGCGGGCGCGCTCGGAAGTCGGTCGGGATGTTATTACAAGCGCGGCGCAGGCTGTGGGACTAGCCCCACGCGGCGGTCTGCAGCCTGGTCGTCCCATCCGGACCGCCGATCTGATGAAACCCGACCTGGTCCAGCGCAACGAGACGGTGACCCTGGTCTATGAAGTGCCGGGCGTGGTGCTCACGATCCGCGGCAAGGCCGCCGAAGGTGGCGCAGAAGGCGATGTGATCAACGTCCTGAATGAGCAGTCCAAGCGTACTTTGCAGGGCGTCGTCATCGGTCCGGGACGCGTGGCCATCAACAACGGCACACCCCGCGTCGCTTCCAACAATACGACAGGTTCAATCGTCAATGCCAACACCCGCTAAGGGCAAAGTCCGCGTTTTCAGAACGTCTATGCGGAAACAATACGTCGCTGCTTCAAGTCAGGATCCAGTTCAACCACGACACGGTTCCCGTGCACTGCCAGTGAAAGCACAGTCATGAAAGTTGTCACAGTTATGCGTCATGCGGTTCTGGCCGCACTCGCAAGCACTCTGCTCAATGGTTGCGCATACGTTGATCGGCTCAAATCGATCGGCCAGCAGCCACCTTTAGCTTCGGTCGACAATCCAACCACGCGCCCGGGATACAAGCCGGTACAAATGCCCATGCCGGCGGCGCAGCCCGCAGCCTATAATCCGAATTCGTTGTGGCGCAACGGCTCGCGCGCCTTTTTCAAGGATCAGCGCGCACACCAGGTCGGCGATATTCTTACGGTGAAGGTCAATATCACCGACAAGGCCAATATCGACAACGAAACGAAGCGTAGCCGCGCGATGACCGAGGACTTCGGGCATCACCAATTTCTTCGGCAAGCCGAAGGTGCCGATCATGAACACCCCGGTGCCGACGCGGATTTTCACCGCCGATTCCAATACGACGCAAGACGGGAAAGGCTCCGTCGATCGAACTGAAGAAATAAAAACCAATGTTGCAGGCGTCGTGACGCAGGTCCTGCCAAACGGAAATCTGGTGGTTGAGGGGAAGCAGGAGATCCGTGTCAACTTCGAAGTGCGTGAGTTGATTGTCGCCGGCATTGTACGGCCGGAAGATATCGAGAGTGACAACACGATCGATTTCGACCAAGATCGCCCAGGCGCGCATCGCCTACGGCGGACGCGGTCAAATTACCGACATGCAGCAGAATTGTTACGGCGAACAATTGTTCGACGTTTTGCTGCCGTTCTAGTTGGTTGCGTTGGTCTGGTTTTGTGCCTCCCGCGCCGTTTTCGCATCGCGCGAGCGTAACGGCGTATACGACGCGGTCTCCGGCTGCTCCCCGGCCGGAGACCGCGTGATTTTTTGAGCCAAGCAAAAAAATGCCCGGCACTGAGCCGGGCAAAACAATCTCGCAAATTTAACCTCGAAATTTCAATCGTCGCGGTAGACGCGTTCACGCCGCTCGTGCCGCTCCTGCGCTTCGACCGACAACGTCGCGATCGGACGCGCTTCCAGCCGGCGCAGAGAAATCGGCTCGCCCGTTTCCTCGCAATAGCCATAAGAGCCGTCATCGATCCGCGTGAGCGCTTCGTCGATCTTGGCGATCAATTTGCGCTGGCGATCCCGCGCGCGCAGCTCGATTGCGCGATCGGTCTCGGAAGATGCGCGGTCGGCGAGGTCGGGATGATTCTGGTTTTCTTCCTGGAGGTGCTGCAGTGTTTCCTTGGCTTCCTTGAGGATGTCTTCTCGCCACATGAGCAGCTTTGCGCGAAAATACTCGCGCTGGCGCTCATTCATAAACGGCTCTTTATCGGACGGCCGATAGTTCTTGGTTTTGGCCAACATCCCACCTACTCCCTGGTTTCTTCTGTTTTTTCGGCGCGGAGTCGCCCGCTCCGCGCGGCAGGCTTATATACGGCCACCAACCGGCGGACAACATCCAAGTAGGGCTATGGGCTTTTCTGAATTTATATGACGGTTCAATGACTTCGGGGGAACCTGCGGCCTAACCAGTTGAGCTTGGACCTAGCGAATTCCGGCTTTGGCCAGTTCCACTGCGACCCGCAGATCGATCTCCCCAAGCACACCATCAAGGCCGGCATCGCCCGATGCATCGGTCAGCCCTTCCGAAGCGACCTTCAGGCGCGCCAACGTCGATTGATCGACCGATCCGTCGAGCAAGCCAAGCTTGAGTTTATCAAGCACATCAAGCGCGTTTCGGCCCTTGGCAACCGCACGTTTTTTGCGCTCAGCCGGGTTTTCTACGCCCTGGAGGGCAATGAGCGCGTCCAGTGTCGAGATCGACCGCAGCGTGGTCGCGGCCGGAGAGTTCGGCGTCGCCTCTTGCTCACTGACCGTGAAAGTGCCGCCTTCCGTGCGGCGGGCCGTCAGTGGCGCCGTGGCCAGTGCGGTTCCGTTCGGTCCGTAGACGCGCATGCCGATTGTTCCCCACCGAAAATGGATCGGTCCCCGAATACCGTGAAGGGTGCGCTGGTATGGTTAATGGCCGGTAAAAAGCCCCTCAAAACCCGGCAAAAATTACCGCCTGCGGCTGTTCATGCCCCCTTGCCGGCACCGGCGTTCTGGGATGGCAACCGAAAAACTCGTGCACTGTCAAACGCTTCGGTAAGGCGCCGGCGTTGGCACGCCGTTCGCATAACCATTGCTGTCAACCGTCACATTGGGGAGCAGTGATGACGAGGACTTTGCAGGCCGCATGCCTGGCGGTGGTCTTGGCCTTGTTTGTCCCGGTTAGCGCCGGGGCGACCTCGCGCATTAAAGACCTCACGAATATCGAAGGCGTGCGACAGAACCAGTTGATCGGTTACGGCTTGGTCGTTGGGCTCAACGGCACCGGCGACACGCTCAACAATATTCCTTTCACCAAGCAGTCGCTCACCGCGATGCTCGAGCGCCTTGGTGTCAACATCCGTGGGCAAACGTTGCGCACCGGCAACGTCGCCGCTGTGATGGTGACAGCCAACCTGCCGGCCTTCGGCACGCAAGGGACCCGCATCGACGTTACCGTTTCGGCCATGGGCGATTCCAAGAGCCTGCAAGGTGGGACTCTTCTTGTGACGCCGCTGCTGGCAGCCGACGGCAATGTCTACGCCGTCGCGCAAGGGTCGTTGGCAATCAGCGGTTTTGCGGCTGAAGGCCAAGCCGCCAAAATCACCCGCGGGGTACCGACGGTCGGTCGTATCGCAAATGGTGCACTGATTGAGCGTGAGATCGAATTTACGTTAAATCGCCTGAGCCAGCTGCGCATGGCGCTGCGCAACCCGGATTTCACTACTGCCAAGCGCATTGCGGCCGCGATCAACGATTATATCGGCTCGCCTTCCGCGGAGCCGATTGACCAGTCCACCGTCGTGATTACGGTGCCCGCCAAGTCGACAGCTAACATCGTCAAATTTCTTACCGAAATCGAACAATTGCAGGTCGAGCCTGATCAACCCGCCCGTATCGTCATTGATGAACGCTCCGGCGTCGTGGTGATCGGCCGTGACGTGCGCGTCTCGATGGTTGCTGTCGCGCAAGGAAACTTGACCGTGAGCGTTTCAGAAACGCCCGAGGTCAGTCAGCCGGCGCCATTCGCGCGTCGTGGGCGGACAGTGACGGTGCCGCGCACCAGTATCGGTGTGCAGGAAGACGGAAAGAAAATGTTCCTCGTGCGGGAGGGCGTTTCCCTCCAACAAGTCGTTGATGGCCTCAATGCCATGGGCATCGGGCCGCACGATCTGATCACCATCCTGCAGGCCATCAAGGCCGCTGGCGCGATCCAGGCCGACATCGAGGTGATGTGATGGCAAGCGCAATCGCCCTTCCCGCACCCGGCGCAAATCCGATCGACCTACTTATAGACAAGGCGCCCCCCGGCAAACTCAAAGCATCGGGACCAGAAAAAGCGCGCGCGGCGGCACGGGATTTTGAAGCAGTCTTTTTGAATTCCATGTTCCAGCACATGTTTACCGGCATCAGTGGCGACGGTCCGTTCGGCGGAAGTGGCGCTGTTGGAGTTTGGCGTTCGATGCTTACCGATGAATACTCGAAATCGTTCGCTAAATCCGGCGGCATCGGTATCGCCGATCAGGTCTATCGGACTCTCATGGCTCATCAGGAGGCACCGCAATGACATCGCCGGCGGCCAGGAATCCTATTACCGATGTAAACAGTGCGGAGAAAGCAGTCGCCAGCCTCGAAAGCGTCATGGATCGGCTGGAGCTGACCGTCACGGAAGAGACTGCCCGCGTGCGCGCTGGACGGCTCCGCGATGCGGCGGCGTTGGACGCAGCGAAAGTCGAATTCGCCCGCCTTTACATGAGCGAGAGCGACTACGTGAAAGCGGCCAGAAATGCCATTGCGCGGTTGGCGCCTGAAGCACTCGAACGCCTGCGTCGCCGGCACGACGCGTTCCACGGTTTGTTGCGGACAAATCTCACCGTCCTGGCAACGGCCCATGCCGTCTCGGAAGGCATCATCCGCGGCGTATCGGGCGAACTCGCCCGCAAGCAGGCGCCTTCGACCTACGGCGCGTCAGGACGGGCGCAAATGCCGAGCAGCAAAACAAGTCCGCCGCTGGCAATCAGCCGGACGCTCTAGTCACTCATTTTTCGGGAAACTGTATGGCGTTCGTGACGGCGCGCATCGCGCCGCACGGGATTGCCTAAGCCGTGACCGAGATCGTCAGACCGGTGATGGTGTCTATCTTAGAGCCGTCGGGCATCGTGAGAATATTGTTTTTAGTGTCGAGGTAGGCGCCATTTGCCATCTGAACGATCGATGAGGTGTCGACGACTTTTGCCCCCGTCGTCGTATCGATCTGCGTCCCGTCCGACATTGTCATCACGTTGCTGTTGGTATCAAGGGACGCCCCGTTCGAGAAGTATATGACGGGGTCGAGCACGTTCTTCGGTTGAATGACCTGTTGTGTCGCTGCCAAAGCGTTCATCGCATCCTGCAGCTTCTGCTGATTTTGCTGCTGAATATTCTGTGAAGCCATCTGGGCGACCAGACTCGACTTGTTCGTCACGCTGTTTTGTGAAATCAGCGCCAACTGACTCGATGATTTCTGACTGGATCCAAGAAACGAGGCGATACTGCCATTGCCGCCGGAATTCTGGAGCATGCCGATAAGGCCGCCCTCGTTCCCCTGATTCTGGATCGCGGTCATCGTATCGCCGAGCCAGCTCGCAGCTCCGCTCGCGTTGAAGAACGCGCTGTAATTGACAGCAACTGGACTAATGACAGACGTCATACTGGGCTACGCATTTGCACTGCCGAAGAATGCCCGGAAACAATTAACAAAGTCTGGCCATTAGCAATTTGCTAACCAAATAAATTTGCTCCCGACGCAATTGCAGTCAGCATTTTCTGGTCGGCTGGACGAGCGATCGTGCCCGCAATCAAGGAATATCTCATTAACTATGATCTTTTACGGCCCGTTTGGGGGGTCTATGCGATGAATTTGACGATCCACTGGATCGACACGTGTGTAACTGCCAGTACGGCAAATAGACCAGAAAGGTACCTAAGATGTCTAACATCGTTCTCTCCGCCGGCGTGCGGGCCAACCTGCTGCAGTTGCAGCAGACGTCGGACCTGATCACGCAGACGCAGACCCGGCTGGCGACCGGCAAGCGCGTCAACTCGGCCCTCGACAACGCCATCAACTTCTTCACCGCCCAGGGCCTCGACAACCGTGCCAACGACCTGAACGGCCTGCTGGACTCAATGTCCAACGGCATCAACACCATTCAGGCCGCGAACAACGGCATCACCGCAATCACCAAGCTGGTGCAGTCCGCGCAAGCGCTCACCAGCCAGGCCAACCAGACGACTGATACAACGGTGCGTGCGACCTTGGCGTCGCAGTTTGACGCACTCGTGACCCAGATCGGCCAGCTGGCCACCGACTTCAGGCTTCAACGGCACCAACCTGCTCGCCGGCGATACCCTGACGGTCACCCTTGACGAAACGGGTGCTTCGAGCACCTCCGTCGTCGGCGTCAACTACACCGACGCGACAGCTGCTCCGTTGAGCATCTCGCTTTCCGCCGGCAGCTGGGCTACTTCCGGCAACATTCAGGCTGCGACCACAAGCTTGACCGCCGCCCTCACATCGCTGCGTTCAGAGTCGCAGACCCTCAGCGCGAACTTGTCGACCGTGCAGATCCGCCAGGATTTCACCAAGGCGACAATCAACACGCTGCAGACCGGTTCTGCCGCTCTCACGCTCGCCGAACTCGAACGAGGAAGGCGCCAACCTGCTCGCCCTGCAGACCCGCCAGCAGCTGTCGACCACAGCTCTGTCGTTGGCCTCGCAGGCCGACCAGAACGTCCTCCGCCTGTTCCAATAAGTCGAACAGCGAACCCGATAAAACGGCGGCCTTCGGGCCGCCGTTTTTTTTTGCGCGCCGCGCAAACGTAATTAATAAAATCTTAACTCGCGGCTTTAACTGTCTGTCAACCCTAACGTTTCATTATCAGCCACAAGCGATTTGGGCCAATGCAGGCAAGGAGTTTGCCATGAGTGACATTGTACTTTCGGCCGGTGTTCGTTCGAACCTTCTGCAATTGCAGCAGACGTCTGAGTTGATCACGCAGACGCAAACCCGGCTCGCAACCGGCAAGCGCGTCAATTCGGCGCTCGATAACCCGATCAACTTTTTTACCGCCCAGGGCCTGTCTGTGCGCGCGAATGACCTCAACGCCCTCCTCGACGCGATGTCCTCGGGCATCAATACAATTCAGGCCGCCAACAACGGCATCACCGCAATCACCAAGCTGGTGCAGTCAGCGCAAGCGCTCACCAGCCAGGCAAACCAGACCGTCGATACGACCGTACGCGCGACACTGGCCAGCCAGTTCGATGCGCTGCTGCCCCAAATCGACCAACTCGCCGCCGACGCCGGCTTCAACGGCATCAACCTGCTAGGTGGCAACGACCTCACGATTACGATGAACGCCGACGCCACGTCGAACGTGGTGGTCAATTCGTTCAACGACACGACCGCGGGCGACCTCGCAATCGCAGCCTCTACGGGTAGCTGGGCGACCACCGCCGATATTAACGCCGCCAGCACTAACTTGAAGGCCGCATTGACGACCCTGCGGTCCCAGGCCCAGTCGTTGAGCTCGAACCTGTCAACGGTGCAGATCCGCCAGGATTTCACCAAGGCCATGATCAATACGCTCAATTCAGGCGCCGACAGCCTCACGCTTGCCGACAGCAACGAAGAAGGCGCCAATTTGCTCGCCTTGCAGACCCGCCAGCAGCTGTCGACCACAGCGCTGTCGCTGGCCTCGCAGGCCGATCAAAACGTGCTGCGCCTGTTCCAGTAATTGCATTCACCTGACGTGGCCAAAGCGATCTGTCATGGCCGCGCCAGGTTCAAAAGGCGGCCGCAAGGAGCGGCACCAAATGGGTCTCAAAGTCGAGCTGAAAGCCGGCGAGCGCTTCATTCTTGGCGATTGCCTCGTCACCAACGGCAGTCAGCGCACGCGGCTTCTGATCGAGGGCGAAGCCCCGATCCTGCGCGAAAAAGACATCATGACCACGAGGCAGGCCGACACGCCAGCCAAACGCATCTATCTCGCCGTCCAGCTGATGTACACCGCCCGCGATCCGCGCCTGCACCACGAAACCTATTTCATACTGATGCGCGAACTCGTGCAGGCTGCACCGAGCGCGTGGCCGCACATCGTCGCGGTCAGCAATCACATCCTGGCCGGTGAACTATACAAGGCGCTCAAAAGCGCTAAGGCCCTCATTGCCTACGAGAAGGAGCTGATCGACCATGCAACACGCGGCACAAACCTACGACGCGGTCGCCAAACAGACCGCAAAACCGCGTGAAGTCGAAGCAGACCTGCTTCTGACCGCGGCCAATCGGCTACAAGCGATCCATGATGGCTGGGACGCCAAATGGATCGAGCTGGACGCAGCACTAATCTATAACCGGCGGCTTTGGTCGATCTTCGTGAGCTCGGCCACCAGCCCTGACAATCCGCTGCCACCCGGCATCCGGCAAAACGTCGCGAACCTGGGGATTTTCGTGTTCAATCACACGCTCGAGATTCTCGCTAACCCACGGCCCGAAGGCCTCGGCTTGCTGATCAACATCAATCGTGAATTGGCCGCCGGACTGCTTAGCCGCGCCTGAGCCCACTAAAAGCGCCTATAAAAAAACCGCGGCCTGGCCGCGGTTTTTTTGTTTGTCCGGACAAGTTTCGCTGCCGCAAACTGGCGCTAGAACCCGGTTACTTGAGATAGTTCACGAGGGTCGTCTGGAACAGCATCGAAGTGACCTGCATGGACGCCTGCATCCGCGTCTGAAGGGTCAACAGTTTTGCGCCGACCTCCTCGTTCGAGACACCATCGATCTGTTGCAGAAAACTGCTCAAGGTCGTGCTGGTCTGCTGGTGCCGGGACTTGGCCGCACTCAATGACGTCTGCGCGGTCGCGAGATCGGTCTCGATGTCAGCAATGGTCTGCGTCCCTGGCGCTCCCAGATTGACCGTCAGGCGTTGGTCGAGAGCGCTGCTCAGGCCCACACCATTGGGATTCGACGGCGAGATTTGGATAGCAGCCAGCGTCGCGACGTTCTGGACCAGTGTACGAATGCCATCCTCGTTCGCACGAGCCCCGTAGGACACCGACAGCGACTGGTCGATGCGCGCCGTGGCAGTCGAACGCGCCGGATCGGTACCGGGCTCACCGGTATACCAGATCACGGTATTTGCGGCCGTCCCCGGCACCATGCCGGTCGCCGCATAAAACGGCGGCGTACCGCCCACGCGTTGCGGCGGGTTATTGATATCCGCACTGAAGAAATCATTGGACGCAGCAACCGCCGATGCCGCCGTCAGCGCCGTGCCGGCGAGCTTGCCGATCGCACCCGTAAGTGCCGTCTGGAAATTTGCGGCTGTGGTAGCGCCGTCTGCGCCGATTGTGAACTGGTTGGCGCCCGGCGGCGAATTGGTCGTCGCCGTGAGGGTCAGGTTCTCGCTGGTGCCATCGGGCAGGTTGAACCGCAAAGTCACCGTTTCGCCCGGGTTCGGGGCAGCCGAAAAGTCGATGCCCATCGACGGCGGCGAACCGCTTGGCGCGCTCACCGTCGCGCCGGCCGCGGTGCTGGTAATAGACGCGAGCTTGAATCCGAACGGTGACGTTGAATCCTCGGCCACCGCCACTGAAGTAGCCGTGGGCGCGCTGATTGCCAGCCGCCCCAGCCCATCAATGCCAAGATCAGCCTGATTGCGCTCGGCGATCAGCTGCCTGAGGCCCGCCTGCGCACCATCGCCATTCAGGATATGGTCCAGTGTTTCGACGGCGGGCTTGTCGGTCGCGCGTCCCGAAAACAGATAGCGATCGCCGGCCTGCGTATTCAACAAACCAAGCAATTGATCGAGCGACGATTGCGCGGTCTGTTGCGCGATCGTCGCGCCGCTGCCGTCGCTGACGCCGTTCGCCTGCACCATCGCCGATTTCACCGTGCTGCTGATCTTGGTCATATTGGTCAGCGCAGTGTTCATCAGATTGATGCGCGTCATGACGTTGTCGATCGTGTCGTTGAAACCGCCGATCGCCGACATCTGCGCATTCAGACTGACGGTGATACCGCGATCGAGGCCGAGCCCGGCATAGGTTGCTGATTTCTGACCCGAGCTGAGCTGGCGCTGCAGATCATCAAACTGCGCGCGCATCTGCGTTAGCTGCTGGATGGCGAGCTGGGATTGGGCTCCGATCGACGAGACGCTCATGCTATCCTCACATCTGGATCAGGGCGTCAAACATGTCCTTCACTGCCGACAGCACGCGCGCGTTGGCGGAGTAGGAGTTTTGCAACGTCAGCAGGTTCGCCATCTCCTGGTCGACGTTGACGCCGGACGTTTCGTTGAACCGCTGCTGCAATGCATTGAGGACGACGTCCTGGCCCTGCTTCAGGTTGTTGGCAGAGGTCGCGGCCTCACCCTGCTGGCTGATGACCTGCCGGAGATAGGTGGTGAGCGTGCCGGAAAACGGCGTCGCGGCTGTGCCAATACCCGTGTTGGATGGAAACGTAAACGACGCGTTGGTGAGCTGTTGCAATATGAAATCGGGTCGCGTGCTATCGCCGGCCGCCGTACCAGCCGCGAAAATGACGAGGCTGGATGGGTCGGCCGCAACTGCCGGGTTCACTCCGATGCGGCCGGCCAATCCGAGGCTTTGCGAACCGCGGCCGGTAATGGCCCCCGTATAGGGGGTAGAACCGTCGGTAAACAACTGAAACTGAGCGCTGCCGCCGGCGAGGCCGGTGGTCGTCGAAGTCGTCGACACCGAATTCACGTCGACCGTGTTGCCGGCGCCGTCATCGAGAACTTCGAGCGTGGTCCCCGCCGGATTTGAAGCCGACATCCCGGTACCGGCGAAGGCGGCATTGATCTGCGCGACGACCGAGGCCATGCCGCCGGAGAAGTCGATTCCGAAGACAGTGTCGTTTGCTGTCGCTGTGGCGGCGTTCGACAGCGGCAAAGCCGACGGATCATCGACCCGCACCAGCGTCATGGTATGCTGCGTACTGGTGGCGGTGTCGGTGTAATTGACCGTGATCGTGTTGCCGGCCGATAAGCTACCGATATTTACGTCAAAACCGTTTTGCGGCAGAGGAGCAACCGCGGTTCCCGCGGTCGTCTTGTCGGACAATGCGGTCGCCATCCCTGCGGCAAGTGCATCGAGCTGATTTTGCGCCTGGACAAGGTCCTGGTCACGCATCTGCAGGTAGGCCGCGATCGTTCCGGAGCGGATTGCGTGGTCCTGGATCAAGTCAATCGGCGTGCCGGACGGCGGGATCAGGGTAATCGTGCCAACCCCGCGCAACGTAGGATCTGCATTCCACTGAGACGCCGGCGTGATGGTGCCAACGGCATCGAACGTCAGCTGTGCCGCCTGCGCGCCCACGAGCTGGATGCCGGAATTGGTAAAGATATTGACCTGACTGCGGTCGCCCTGGATGACGTTAATATCCATCAGCTTCGATAGCTGATCGATATAGGAGTCGCGTTGATCCATCAGTGCCGCAGTGGCGCTGTCGCCTGGGGTGGAGCCCGCGATCTGCTGATTGAGCGCCGCGATTTGGCTCATCGCATTGTTGGCCTGGTTTACCGCATCGGCAATGCCAAGCTCAGCGTTACTACGCAAACTCTGGACGTTGTTACTCAGCTGATTGAGTTGCTGCGTTAATAGTTGTGCGCTGCTGATAACCGCGCTGCGCGCGCCCGGATCATCAGGGCTAGTTGAAAGCGCCTGGAGCGAAGAGGTGAAACTATTGTAAACCGACTCCAGCGCGGTATCTGCTCCTGGTGTGCCGTAGATATTCTGTAGCTGCGAATACATATCCGCGCGGGTGTCAGCATAAGAAGCGCCGGCATTCTCAATGCGCAACTGTCTTTGCACGTAGAGGTCGATTTCACGCTGGATGTCGCTGACTCGGACGCCAATGCTTGTATTGGCACCAGTTGCGATCTGATTGACGACTTTGCGCGTATAGCCCGGCGTATCGGCATTGGCGACGTTGGCCGCCACCATCGCGATATTGGCCTGCGTCACCTGCAGGCCGGAAAGCGCGGAATTGAGCGCTTGCGTCAGACTCATATGCCGATCTCACTCACTCGCGATGCGCGATTTTGCCCGATGTCCACGCGGCCTACCGAATGACGTTCAGCAGATCTTGCGACATCTGGTTGGCCGTCGTGATCACCTTGGTGTTCGCCGAATAGGCTTGCTGGGTCACGATCAGTTTCGTGAATTCAGTCGCAATGTCGGTATTCGAGGCCTCCAGAGACTGCCCGATGATCTTGCCGGAGGATCCCGCGATCGCCGGACCGGATTCATCCGTCAATTGATAGGCACCGCCGTCGAGCGCTTTCAGATTGTTCGGACTGTTAAAATGAACCAGCGGGACCTGGGCCAAGGCAACATTCTGCCCGTTGGAGAAGTTACCGATGATGTCGCCCGCATCGCTGACGGCGATCGACTTCAGCTGACCGGCCGTGAATCCGTTCTG
This sequence comes from uncultured Alphaproteobacteria bacterium, assembly GCA_963810125.1. Lineage (GTDB taxonomy): Bacteria > Pseudomonadota > Alphaproteobacteria > Rhizobiales > Xanthobacteraceae > Pseudolabrys. The sequence goes on along the minus strand of CAWEMK010000006.1, from coordinate 87,456 downwards.
CTGCAAGTTGTTGACGGTTGCAACGCCGCTGGTATTGGCAAATTGCGTGATGCCGCCCGTAGGACTGTTGACCGTAATATTGCCGAGCGACGTACCGTTGATGACAACGCCCGTCAAAGTAATATTAGTGATCGGTGGATTTAACTGACCCGTTGCATCGAACGCAAAGCTCTGACCAGAATTTTGCCAGGCCACTTGCGCAGGGCCTGCCGTCGAGTTTACCTGGTAGAATAATTGCCAGGTATCCGTGCCACCGGCGGCAACGCTGTCCGTTTTTGCCCAGCGCATTTGCAGATTGGCCGGCGTACCAATTGCATCATAGATCGTCACTGAGCCGCCATCGATCGATTCATTGACGAAGGTCGCTACGTCGCTACCGACAACAGTTCCGGTCCCGGCAATGGTCGGATCCGTACCGAAGTCGACCGGATTTAAGAGTTCGGAATTCGGCGTCGTCGGGATAAAGGCGTTCGTCGAAGGCTTCGACGGAAGATTTATGCCGTAACCGATTGTGGTGGTGGCGCTCGCCGGCAAGAAATTGCCCTGGAATTGCAGGGGAGCAGCCACGCTGCCGACCGGGTTGCCGGTCGTTGGATCGATCGGAATGCCTTCGAGGAAATATCCGGCCCCGTTGACCAGATAACCGTTCGCGTCCAGCTGGAAGTCGCCGCGGCGTGTGTAACTATCGATGCCGCCAAATAGCGGCTGGTTTCCGTTGAAGCCCGTCGGCGCCTGCACAATGAAGTAGCCATTGCCGTTCACCGCCATATCGGTGGTAGACGTCGTGCTTTGAATTGTGCCCTGGACATTGTTGGTCGCGCGTGAATTTGCGATCACGCCGCCGGCGATTTGATGCGTCGGCACCGAGTTCTCCCGGAATGAGATCCGCAAAGTTGGTGTCGATGCCCTTGTAGGCAGTCGTCTGAGAATTCGCGATGTTGCCGGAAATATTTTGCATGGCGAAGGATTGCGCCTGCAAACCACTCACCGCAGTCGTAAGAGCGTCGAACAAACCCATGACATCATCTCCGCAAACGAGACACGCTCCGCCGCAGCGGGGCTCCCAAAACGAAATCTTGGGCTACTCATCGCAATCAGCGTGCCAGAGATTTTATGTAATAAAATCAATGATTTAAGTTGGAACGGCAGCCCGCCGGAGGCTTCGGCGACGGGTGCTTTCTTCCGCGCGCGGCAGTTTTTGCCGATCTGGAATTTTTGATATGCGGAAAATTACTTCGGACGACCGCGCGCTTGCGCCAGATCGTTCAGGACGATCCCGGCGTTTCCGGCAAAAACTTCATCGCGACCCCGTTCATGCAGTAGCGCAACCCGGTCGGCTTCGGTCCATCATCGAAGACGTGCCCGAGATGGCCAAGACAACGTGCGCAATGCACTTCTGTGCGTGACATGAAAAACGACCGGTCTGTCTTGGTTTCGACGGCGTTGGACAGCGGCTGATAAAAGCTCGGCCAGCCGGTACCGCTCTCAAACTTCGTATCGGACGAGAACAACGGCAAATCGCAGCCGGCGCAGGCGAATGTGCCCTTGCGCTTCTCCTTGTTTAACGGGCTGCTTCCGGCGCGTTCCGTGCCGTGCTGCCGCAGGATCATATATTGGTTGGCGTTGAGGCGCTGACGCCAATCCATGTCAGACAAATTGCGAAAGTCGATCGTATCTGTCGCGGCCATCGTTTCCGTCCCGCCAAATTTAGCAGCGGCTGCAACCGCTGTAAGCGCTACGCCGACAGTTAATAGGGTACGCCGATTCATCATGCCTATGACATAGACGATTTCCGTGCGATGGCCAGTCAACTTGCCATCACCTTCCGATCACGTTGGTGCGAGGTCGTCCAGGCGCTCAGAGGCGCTATCGATTGATCCTGGGGCCTATGCAACCGCCAGGCGCGCGACGCGCGGAAGACCTTCCTTTTCGATCTCCGGCCACAGGAGCCCATCATGCGCGAACGGATAACAACGATGCCACTCCGTGAGCTTTTCCTTGTAGAGCAGCGAGTAGGCATCATCGGAAAGCGCTTCGATATTCTCGAGGTCGAGCCCAAGACCGACCTCCTGGTAGATGTCCAGATTGCGCAAATCGGGGACAGGCAGTGTTCCGCGCTTAAAGTCGCTCCACATCTGGCGATAGAGATCTTCTAGCGCAACGACAAGGCGCGGGGTGTCAAAGAGCAGGTAATTGTCCCTGCCCTCGATAAGTTTTGACTTTATCGCCGCGAATTTTTCGCGGTCATGCGCCAGCTCGATCGCCTTCGCGACATAAGCCTCCGGTGTCGGGCAAGCGAGTTCCTCGAGACCTGCTGCGCTGACAACGGATGCACAGACCCTGGCGGCAAACGTGCGCCCGGTGAAAGTCACGATCGGCACACCCATCCAGAGCGAGTCGGCCGCCGTGGTGTGGGCGCCGTACGGACTGCTGTCGAGAAACAGGTCGGCGAGCGGGTAGCGCGCCAGATGCTGGGGATTGGGCAATTTCGGCGCAAACACGATGCGTTCCGGAGCGATACCCGATGCGGCGGCGGCCTGCCGCAGCCGCTCGTTGGTTTCATCTGTAGCGCTGAGCAACCAAAGCACGCTGTCGGGGACAGCGCCCAGAATCAGCATCCAGCGCCGGAACGTCCGCGCCGTCGTCTTCTGCGACCCATTCATCGAGCAGAAGACAAAGGCGTTTTCCGGCAAACCCGCGTCGGCGCGAGAGGGGCGTTGCGCGGCGACGACACGCTTGCGGTCGTTCGGCTGGTAGCATGGCAGCCGCAACACCTTCTCGGAAAAATACATCTCGTCTTCCGGTGGAATGATCGTGGCATCAGCGATGATGTAGTGGTGATACGGCGTTCCCATCGTTCCTGGGAATCCGAACCAGTTGACCGCGATCGGCGCCGGCCGTCGCGCAAAGACCTTCGTGCGCGCGTCTTTTGTGTAGCCGTTAAGGTCGATGAGAATATCAATTCCGTCGGCGCAAATCTTTGCAGCGGCCTGATCATCGTCGAGGTTGCTGATGTCGACCCAATGATCGGCCGCCTGCATGATCCGTTGCTGCGTCGCGTCAGTACGATTGATGCCGCAGTAGTACGCGAAGACCTCGACGTTTTCGCGATTGTGCTGCTCAATAACGTCGGTCATCGCAAATCCGACCGCATGTTCGCGCAGGTCGGATGATACATAGCCAATACGCAGTCTGGTGCGATCAGCACGGCCAGCCTGCGTATGCGCCATCGCCGGCGGCATGCCAATCGATTTCTTTCCGTATTGATAGGCCGTCGCCAGCTGGAAGACGGGATCGTCCGCGAAGCATTGCAGCGACAATGAGGATATTCCCGTCAGCAGATGTTTTCGGCTGACACGGTCCCACTCGACGAGCACGGGCCACTTGCACTGCCGCTGGCGTAGGGAAATCCAGTGCTGCAGAACCTTGGTCTGGTGCGGATTGATATCGAGACTTTGCCTGAGGGCGTCTTCGGCCGGCGCATCATTGTTTGCGGCCTCGAGAACGCGGGCAGTCTGCTCCAGCGCGGTCAGCTTGTGCGAGACGGATTCCCCGTTGATTGCGCTGAGACTTCTGGGCGAGTTTGAGCCATTGCGTTACGGCCTCGCCGGTCTGCCCGCTGTCCTCGAACACGCGGCCGAGATTGATATAACTCTGTTGGAAGTCGGGCTTCAGCCGGATGCATTCCTGAAACGCCATGATGGCGCCGGGCCGATCTCCGATAGCGGCCAGCCCTACGCCATAGTTGAAGTAGGCCGCGTGCAGGAGGACATCGCCGGAATTGTGCGCAATCCACGTCTTGTACAGTTCGGCGGACAGTCTTTTCTGACCCAGCGAATTGAGTTTCTCTGCCCACCCGATGACGTCCGCAATTGAGAGCTGGTGATTTTTCGCTCGATTGAGCGCGTCATTGAAAAGATCTGTTGCAGCGTTCATTTCGGCGGGCTGAGGCAGCATGGCGACGTCCTATAAGCGTTGGAAATGCGAACGCGATACGGCCATCAATGCAGGCCGCTCTGAACACGCGATACGCTACGCACTACAGTACGCCTTGCTTCGAACCCGCCTGGGCTCCGGGGCCCGGATCCCAAGGCAGGATGCAGCGGCCACTCACTACCCGACGAGCGTGACCAAGGCATCCAGCTGGGCAATCGACATTGCCTGGATCTGCGTCGATGTGAACGCATTGCCCTGGGTCGTGCTCAAGGAACTGATCTCGGTCGTCGTGAGGCCGCCGATCGCCGCAACACTGATGGCGGGTATGCCAGTCGTGCTGGTAATTGCGTCAAACCTGGCCGTCGACAACCCGCCGATCTGCGTGCTGGTCAAGGCACCCACCTGAGTGGATGTGAACGCACTGATCTCAGTCGTCGACAACTGACCGAGCTCTCCGGCCGTCAGTGCCGCGATCTCGGTCGCGGTCAGCGTCGAGACCTGGGTGGCGGTCAGGTTGCCGAACGTGGTGGAGGTCAGGCCGCTCACCTGGGCGGTGGACAGCTTGGCGACACTGAGCGCGTCAAGGGTGGTGTTGTTGATGGCGTTGAGCTGGGTCGTGGTGAGACCCTGAACCTGCGTGGTCGAGAGCGCGCCGACCTGTCCGGTCGACAGGTTGTTGAGGACGGTCGTGCTCAGCGTGCCGATCTGGGTGGCGGTGAGCGCGTTGGCCTGCGTGGTCGACAGGTTCTGCAACTCGGTCGAGCTCAGCGTGCCGATCTGGGCGGCCGACAGCTTGGCGATCTCGGTCGCGGTCAGCGTCGAGACCTGGGTGGCGGTCAGGTTGCCGAACGTGGTGGAGGTCAGGCCGCTCACCTGGGCGGTGGACAGCTTGGCGACACTGAGCGCGTCAAGGGTGGTGTTGTTGATGGCGTTGAGCTGGGTCGTGGTGAGACCCTGAACCTGCGTGGTCGAGAGCGCGCCGACCTGTCCGGTCGACAGGTTGTTGAGGACGGTCGTGCTCAGCGTGCCGATCTGGGTGGCGGTGAGCGCGTTGGCCTGCGTGGTCGACAGGTTCTGCAACTCGGTCGAGCTCAGCGTGCCGATCTGGGCGGCCGACAGCTTGGCGATCTCGGTCGCGGTCAGCGTCGAGACCTGGGTGGCGGTCAGGTTGCCGAACGTGGTGGAGGTCAGGCCGCTCACCTGGGCGGTGGACAGCTTGGCGACACTGAGCGCGTCAAGGGTGGTGTTGTTGATGGCGTTGAGCTGGGTCGTGGTGAGACCCTGAACCTGCGTGGTCGAGAGCGCGCCGACCTGTCCGGTCGACAGGTTGTTGAGGACGGTCGTGCTCAGCGTGCCGATCTGGGTGGCGGTGAGCGCGTTGGCCTGCGTGGTCGACAGGTTCTGCAACTCGGTCGAGCTCAGCGTGCCGATCTGGGCGGCCGACAGCTTGGCGATCTCGGTCGCGGTCAGCGTCGAGACCTGGGTGGCGGTCAGGTTGCCGAACGTGGTGGAGGTCAGGCCGCTCACCTGGGCGGTGGACAGCTTGGCGACACTGAGCGCGTCAAGGGTGGTGTTGTTGATGGCGTTGAGCTGGGTCGTGGTGAGACCCTGAACCTGCGTGGTCGAGAGCGCGCCGACCTGTCCGGTCGACAGGTTGTTGAGGACGGTCGTGCTCAGCGTGCCGATCTGGGTGGCGGTGAGCGCGTTGGCCTGCGTGGTCGACAGGTTCTGCAACTCGGTCGAGCTCAGCGTGCCGATCTGGGCGGCCGACAGCTTGGCGATCTCGGTCGCGGTCAGCGTCGAGACCTGGGTGGCGGTCAGGTTGCCGAACGTGGTGGAGGTCAGGCCGCTCACCTGGGCGGTGGACAGCTTGGCGACACTGAGCGCGTCAAGGGTGGTGTTGTTGATGGCGTTGAGCTGGGTCGTGGTGAGACCCTGAACCTGCGTGGTCGAGAGCGCGCCAACCTGTCCGGTCGACAGGTTGTTGAGGACGGTCGTGCTCAGCGTGCCGATCTGGGTGGCGGTGAGCGCGTTGGCCTGCGTGGTCGACAGGTTCTGCAACTCGGTCGAGCTCAGCGTGCCGATCTGGGCGGCCGACAGCTTGGCGATCTCGGTCGCGGTCAGCGTCGAGACCTGGGTGGCGGTCAGGTTGCCGAACGTGGTGGAGGTCAGGCCGCTCACCTGGGCGGTGGACAGCTTGGCGACACTGAGCGCGTCAAGGGTGGTGTTGTTGATGGCGTTGAGCTGGGTCGTGGTGAGACCCTGAACCTGCGTGGTCGAGAGCGCGCCGACCTGTCCGGTCGACAGGTTGTTGAGGACGGTCGTGCTCAGCGTGCCGATCTGGGTGGCGGTGAGCGCGTTGGCCTGCGTGGTCGACAGGTTCTGCAACTCGGTCGAGCTCAGCGTGCCGATCTGGGCGGCCGACAGCTTGGCGATCTCGGTCGCGGTCAGCGTCGAGACCTGGGTGGCGGTCAGGTTGCCGAACGTGGTGGAGGTCAGGCCGCTCACCTGGGCGGTGGACAGCTTGGCGACACTGAGCGCGTCAAGGGTGGTGTTGTTGATGGCGTTGAGCTGGGTCGTGGTGAGACCCTGAACCTGCGTGGTCGAGAGCGCGCCGACCTGTCCGGTCGACAGGTTGTTGAGGACGGTCGTGCTCAGCGTGCCGATCTGGGTGGCGGTGAGCGCGTTGGCCTGCGTGGTCGACAGGTTCTGCAACTCGGTCGAGCTCAGCGTGCCGATCTGGGCGGCCGACAGCTTGGCGATCTCGGTCGCGGTCAGCGTCGAGACCTGGGTGGCGGTCAGGTTGCCGAACGTGGTGGAGGTCAGGCCGCTCACCTGGGCGGTGGACAGCTTGGCGACACTGAGCGCGTCAAGGGTGGTGTTGTTGATGGCGTTGAGCTGGGTCGTGGTGAGACCCTGAACCTGCGTGGTCGAGAGCGCGCCGACCTGTCCGGTCGACAGGTTGTTGAGGACGGTCGTGCTCAGCGTGCCGATCTGGGTGGCGGTGAGCGCGTTGGCCTGCGTGGTCGACAGGTTCTGCAACTCGGTCGAGCTCAGCGTGCCGATCTGGGCGGCCGACAGCTTGGCGATCTCGGTCGCGGTCAGCGTCGAGACCTGGGTGGCGGTCAGGTTGCCGAACGTGGTGGAGGTCAGGCCGCTCACCTGGGCGGTGGACAGCTTGGCGACACTGAGCGCGTCAAGGGTGGTGTTGTTGATGGCGTTGAGCTGGGTCGTGGTGAGACCCTGAACCTGCGTGGTCGAGAGCGCGCCGACCTGTCCGGTCGACAGGTTGTTGAGGACGGTCGTGCTCAGCGTGCCGATCTGGGTGGCGGTGAGCGCGTTGGCCTGCGTGGTCGACAGGTTCTGCAACTCGGTCGAGCTCAGCGTGCCGATCTGGGCGGCCGACAGCTTGGCGATCTCGGTCGCGGTCAGCGTCGAGACCTGGGTGGCGGTCAGGTTGCCGAACGTGGTGGAGGTCAGGCCGCTCACCTGGGCGGTGGACAGCTTGGCGACACTGAGCGCGTCAAGGGTGGTGTTGTTGATGGCGTTGAGCTGGGTCGTGGTGAGACCCTGAACCTGCGTGGTCGAGAGCGCGCCGACCTGTCCGGTCGACAGGTTGTTGAGGACGGTCGTGCTCAGCGTGCCGATCTGGGTGGCGGTGAGCGCGTTGGCCTGCGTGGTCGACAGGTTCTGCAACTCGGTCGAGCTCAGCGTGCCGATCTGGGCGGCCGACAGCTTGGCGATCTCGGTCGCGGTCAGCGTCGAGACCTGGGTGGCGGTCAGGTTGCCGAACGTGGTGGAGGTCAGGCCGCTCACCTGGGCGGTGGACAGCTTGGCGACACTGAGCGCGTCAAGGGTGGTGTTGTTGATGGCGTTGAGCTGGGTCGTGGTGAGACCCTGAACCTGCGTGGTCGAGAGCGCGCCGACCTGTCCGGTCGACAGGTTGTTGAGGACGGTCGTGCTCAGCGTGCCGATCTGGGTGGCGGTGAGCGCGTTGGCCTGCGTGGTCGACAGGTTCTGCAACTCGGTCGAGCTCAGCGTGCCGATCTGGGCGGCTGTTAGTTTGCTGACCTCTGTGGCCGTGAGGACGCTGATTTGCGTGGCGACGAACTGCTGGACCTGCAGGGACAACAAAGCATTGATGATGCTGGGAGAAAGAGCCGCGACCTGGGTTGTAAAAAATGCCTTGATATCGGTCGAATTCAATACGTTGACTTGCGCGGCCGTCAGCGCAGCCACCTGCGTCGTCGCGAGCGATTGAATATCGGTGGTGGTCAGGCCTTGTATTGCGGTAGTCGAAAGACCGGCAATCTGATTGGGCGTAAGCGAAGAAATAACAGTCATCGAAACGCACTCCTGTGCGACAAATCTTTTCTGCCGGCTCACCCATCGCGAATGGGTGACGAACGCCCGACCATGGCTTCACGCAGATTTGCACACACAAGTTAATCCTCTCTAACTCGTTCAGGCCTCGTCGCGCCGGAGCGACGCTTGTTAAGTCGTTTGTTAATCTCCCCTAATTTTTGCTTAGCGGTTATTCCAAGCTTAGGGAGTCACGCGCGCTGTCCGTCGACTTCCGCAACGAAAAGAATCATTTATCGGGCACGACGACTCGCTGGCGACTTGCGAAACACCCGGCTAGCCTATGGATGAGACCGGAAGAGGTGCTATTGCGCGCGGCGAACCCGGCCGGAAGTCGCGGAAAGGTTGTACAATCCCGGTGTGCGTAGAGAGTTTTCATGCGATTTGACGGCACCAAGGCCTATGTGGCGACCGACGACCTCAAGGTCGCGGTCAATGCGGCTATCACCCTCGAGCGTCCTTTGCTGGTCAAAGGTGAGCCCGGCACCGGCAAGACCGTGCTGGCGCTGGAAATCGCCAAGGCGATCGACGCGCCGCTCATCGAATGGCACGTCAAATCCACCACCAAGGCGTTGCAAGGTCTTTATGAATACGACGCGGTGTCACGCCTGCGCGACAGCCAGCTCGGCGATGAGCGCGTCAAGGATATCCGCAACTACATCAAACGCGGCAAGCTATGGGACGCTTTCGTGGCCGACGATCGGCCGGTCTTGCTGATCGACGAGATTGATAAAGCCGACATCGAGTTCCCCAACGACCTGTTGCAAGAGCTCGACCGCATGGAATTCTTTGTCTACGAGACCGGCGAGACCGTGAAGGCGCGCCGCCGGCCGGTCGTCATCATCACGTCGAACAATGAGAAAGAGTTGCCGGACGCTTTCTTGCGCCGCTGTTTTTTCCATTACATCCGATTTCCGGATGCCGAGACTATGCGCGCAATCATCCAAGTGCATTTTCCCGATATTAAACAAAGGCTTGTAGCCGAGGCCCTGCGGCTCTTCTACGAAATTCGCGACGTGCCGGGCATGAAGAAAAAGCCCTCGACATCCGAGCTTTTGGACTGGCTCAAGTTACTGATGGTCGAAGACATCGGCCCGGAGACCTTGCGCGAGCGCGACCCCAAGAAGCTGATCCCACCGCTTCACGGCGCACTGCTCAAGAACGAGCAAGATGTGCATTTGTTTGAACGCCTGGCCTTCATGGCACGCCGGGAAGGCCGGTAGGTCTATTCAGCGGCCTCGGAATTCTTGCGCGACGCGCGCGCGTCCTTGCGGGCGCGCGCATTTGCGCGGTAGCGCGCGACGTCCTGTTTGACCCGATCGATCGGCCGCGTCCCCCAATAAACGCCTTGCGCCAGAATGCGCCCGAGCATGCCGCCGGCCCATACGAGCTCGTAGGGAGCGAACAGGCGCCAGGTCTGATCGCTTTCGACCAGCCCGCGGGCGACCAGCTCGCCCGCAAGCGCACTGGTATTGAGCCCGTGGCCACCGAACCCGCTCGCAATCCATACCCCACGCTCAATTTCGCCGATTTGAGGCATGCGATGCACGGTGCGGCCGAGGGTCCCACGCCATAGATGCGCGATCTCTATGTTTCCGAGTTCGGGAAACGTCCGCCGGATGTCATTGACGAGGCCGCGCGCGACGAAACGGGGATCGGCCTCCCAGGCGCGCATGCGTCCCGACCACTGCAGACGGTCACCTCCGACGATACGGTAGTGATTGTCGGCACGGTTGGTATCGCTGACCGCGCCGCGATAGCGCACGACCTCATGCAAGATCTCGCCGATCGGTTGGGTCACCATCACATAGGTCGTAACCGGCAACAAAGTGGCCGCAAGCTTCGGCATCAATGCGCCGAGATGGATATTGCCGGCGAGCACGACATGCGCTGCACGAATGCGGCCAGCGGGCGTGACGACGCGCTTGCGGACACCGGCGGGATCCAGTGAAACCGCCGGCGTGTCCTCGAAAATACGTGCGCCGGCTTTTTCTGCCAGGGCCGCCAGCCCAAGCGCATAGTTGTGTGGGTCAATGTGAAAGGCCTGACGATAGTGCACGGCATCGAAATAATGCGGGCTGTGCAATTGCTCGCGCACACGCGCTGTCGGCCAGAACTCGACGTCGGCGCCGAGCCACCGCATACGCTCCACCTCGGTGCGCAATTCTTCCGTATTGTTTGTTTTTGAAACGTGCAGCCAGCCATTGATGAGGTCGACGCCAGGCATCTGGGTGTCCAGGATCGTCCGGCGGACGTACTCGAGACCCTGCTCCGACAACGCCCACAGTTGCTTGGCGTGGTCGAGGCCGACACGCTCGACGATATTGTCGATATCTTCGGAAAAACCGGGCAACACAAATCCCAGATTACGGCCCGATGCCGCCCAGGCGACGTGACCCGCCTCGAGGACCGCGACCGACCAGCCGCGCTGGGCAACCTCCCGCGCGACCGTGAGGCCAGCGAGCCCGGCGCCGATCACACACACATCAACGTCCAGATCGAGGTTCAGGCGTGGCCGCTCGGGGCGAGCAACCGAGGTCGCCTCGTACCAGCCCGCTTCCATGTTGTCGCTTTCGCTCATGGGCTCCGTTACGCTATGCAATCCTGGCGCTCTACCCGCGAGCGCATGTTAGACCGTGGCCGCACTAACGTCGAAATCCATAGCATGACCATGCGCCGCCTTCTGCTTTTTCGCCACGCCAAGACCGAACGCTCCGAACCCGGCATGGAGGATCGAAGCCGCAAGCTGGTCGAACGCGGCCGCAAGGATGCCGCCAGTATCGGCGCTTATATGGCGACCCATGCTCTTATCCCCGACCGGGTCATGACGTCCCCCGCGGCCCGCACACAGGAAACCTGGAAACTCGCCGCCGCGGCATTCAAGCCGACGCCGGCCGGGTCGGCTGTCGAGCGGCTCTATGGCGCGACACCACATGAAATCTTCGACCTCATCAAACAGGCGCCAGCGAACGCGCGTACTCTGCTCATTGTCGGCCACAATCCCGGGCTGCATGAACTCGCCCAAATGCTCGTTGCGTCCGGCGACATCGAAACGCGCGAACAGATGCGCGAGAAACTACCGACTTCAGGCCTTCTCATCATCGATTTCGCCTTCGACGAATGGGCAAAATTGCACCCGCAGTCCGGTCGGCTCGAGCGCTTCATAACCCCGAAGTCGCTGGATGCCAGGCCCAATTGAGGCGACAAACTCCTCAACGCGTGCCCTAAAACATGTCATGATGGACGCCTCACAGCGAAATGAGGGGCGCTGTCATGTACAACAAGATTCTGGTTCCGGTTGATCTCGCTGACACAGATCTGGCCAAGCCTGCGATCGCCACGGCGCTCGAAATGGCGCGGACGTCGGGCGGGTCCGTGCGTCTGGTAAATGTATTGGCGATGACGCCGGTGATGCTGGCGGAATATGTGCCGCCCGATTTCGACGTGCAGCAACGTCAATCGGCGGAAGAAGCGCTCGGCATCATCGCTCGTGAATGTGGTCTTGATGCCGGTCGCGTTTCTGCAACCGTACGCCAGGGCGGCATCTACCACGAGGTGCTCGAGGAGGCGAAAGCGTTCAATGCCGACCTGATCGTGATGAGCTCGCATCGACCCGCAATGCGCACTTATTTTCTCGGTTCCAATGCAGGACACGTAGTGCGCTACGCCAAGTGTTCAGTACTCGTCGTCCGTAACTAGCGCTACGAAAGGAAAAGAGGCCGCCCAGCGGGCGACCTCCTTCCAGTCCGATAACGTTTGCCGAGCGATTAGCGCTGGCTTTCGATACCGAAGTCCTGGGTGCTGTAGGTCGAAACGCTGGCGGGAGCATACGCAAAGGCGTCAGCGGCACGGTGCGCCTTCACGTTGTGCTGAACCTGCGCGGTATAGACATTGCGCTCGAGCAGCGTGTCTTCCTCGCCGGCGGCAAATGCCGGGGCAATGACGGACAGCGTCAGGATCGAAGCGGCAGCGAGCTTGGTGAGGGTCTTCATTGTCGTTCTCCATGTATCGGGCAAGAACCAGTTCTTGCTGGCTCGTCATGTGGACGGAATGACTCTCACTCTCAATCCACGTTAACGTCACGGATTCCGGCGCTTTGTTCACGAACGCGGCATCGCGGCGTGAATCGGGAGAAAATATTTCACGCATCCGAAGCAGACGATGAAAATCTCCGCGAAGATCATCGATCTGCAAAAGATTTCGCCGATGTGATGGAAGTCGTCGAAGCCCATGCAGTGAGATCATTGCTGCGTATCGAAATCGCCGTGCTCGACATTCAAGTGTGGAAAGTGGCCGACGTTGGCCACAGCCACCGCCCGATCGATGCTGTCGATGGTGAGGATGAATTGCCGCCCATGGCGGCGCCTGCAGGCCGATAGGAATAAATCTCGGCAGATCACCCGGGGGAACTGTCCCGGCCTATGTCGACGGTGGGTCCCCCATGTGTATTACGTCCACAAGTAGCCATCACGAGTGTTCCCAACGCCCGAGGACTATAATATCGTGATCTCGAAATAGCGGCGTTTGGGGCTGTTTTGTAAGCGTTGGGGTTGGAGGCGTCGTCATGGCGAAGCTGTCGGATATTTTTGGCCGAAAAGGCATTCCGGCCGGGGCCGACAAGCTGACGGGACGACCGCGAAACGGCAACGGCAACGACCACATCTCCATCGAAAGTCCCTCTGACGTCGGCTCGCGCATGGGCGAGGAGAACGAAGTTCTCCGCAACCTGCTGACCGACACCGGCCGCAAGATCAACGAACTCGACGACCTCAAGGAGGCGTTCGACAAACTGGTCGCGCCTTTCAACAGCACGCTGCGCGCCCTGGAGCAGGAAAAATCCCAGACGCTGAGCCTGTCGGGGATGCTGGCGGAGGCGCGCACGTCTTACGAGACCCTGCGCACCGAGTACTATCAGATCGAGAAAAAGGCGACGGCGATCGAAGCCGAGGCGGAAAGGCTGCGCGACGACCTCGAGCTATCGCGCGAAGCCAACCGGGCGCTGGAAAGTGCGCGCCTCGAACTCACCGATGAACTCAATGCGCGTCACGCGCAGATCAACGAACTCGATCGCCAATTGACGCAGGAAACGACCCAGCGTCGCACCTTGGCGGAAGCCCGCCGTGCATTGCAGGACCAATACGATATCGGCGAAAAGCGCATCATCGTACTCGAAGGTGAACTCGCAGCGGCGCGCGAAAAGCTCGCCCTTCTGGAAGACGAGAAACGCTCGCTGCAGATTGCGGTCGATCATGCACTCAACGAGACCGCGCGACTGACACGGCGGCTGACCGAAAGCGAAAACACCCTGACCGCAACGCGCGCTCAACTTGGCAAGGTCGAGGCGAGCTTCGCCGAAGCCTATGCCGAGCGTGGGCGGCTGGGCGCGGCCCTTGATGAAGCGAAAGAGCAGCATCAGGCCGAACGTAACAGCCTGAACATGCGGCTTGATGCGTTGCAGTCACGCGCCGCAACGGCAGAACGGCTGCTCTCCGAGGCGCGGCAAAATCTGATCGCCCGCACGGAAGAGGTACGCGCCTTCGATCGAAAGTCCGTCGAGGCCACGATTTCCCGCAACAATTCGGACAAGCGGCTCGCCCAGATCGAGGCGGTGCACGAGACGCGGGAACGCCAGATCAAGGATCACGAGCAGGCGCGCACCGCTCTTACCGAGCGCAACAATGCTCTGACCAAGACGCTCAAGGTGCGCGAAACGGCGCTGGCGCGGGCAGAAGAAAAGATCGCAGCGCTGACTGAGCGTAACGGTCACCTTGAAGCTGACATACAAGTGAGCCGCACCAATATCGAAAAGCGCGTCGAGGATCTCAATTCAGCGCTCCAGCGCGAGCGCATGGAACGGGCGGTCGTCGAGGGCGCGCTGGAAGCCGCACGCAAGGACAATTCCCGCCTGCAAAGCGAAGTGGGTGCATTGCGCTCGACATTGCGCCGCGGCGTGCCGCTCGACGATGCTCCGGTGCCGCCCGTTGAGGCCGCCAATGATGAGGCGCCGCCGAAGGGCAAGAAGGGCAGAACGATCGAGCCCTCCCCGGCTGAAGCCGCCGGCAAGGCGTAATCCCGGCCGATCCTCCGCCGTTGGCCGGCGCGGGACCACGCGCCAGCTGCCCGATGTTCGTTACCTGACAATTGGGGCCCACAGCCCTATATGTCGTCCATGCGCGCGCTTCTCATTATTGCACTGTTCGCCCTGCTTGCGTTGGCGGTCTGGTTTGCCGTCGCGGCTTGGGAACACCTCGGTGGCGATGCAATTCCGTTTTATGGCTATGTGGCCATTGTCGGGGGCGTGTTGTTCTCGCTTCTCATCGGCGGCGGCCTCATGGCGCTCGTCTTCTACAGCAGCCGACATGGCTACGACGACTTGAACGGTGGCAACAGCAACCCGAATTGACGGCCGGACGGCGGCATCCCCGATCGTTGTTTCCGACATATCGCGCGCGAGCGCGGGACAGGCTATGAATGCGTGACTTCCTGCAGCGGTACTGGAAACGCCTATGAATAAAACCCTCGTCCAAGAGCAGTTCGGAAAGACTGCGGCCAGCTATTTGACCAGCACGCCGCACGCGCTCGGCAAAAGCCTGGAGCGGCTCGTCACCCTCACCTCTCCGCAAAAAAGCTGGCACGCGCTCGACGTCGCCACCGGGGGTGGCCATGTTGCTTACGCGTTCGCACCACATGTCGCGCGGGTGTGGGCGACCGACATCACCCAGGAAATGCTCGATATGGTGAAGGCCGAGGCGCACAAACGCGGCCTCGTCAATATCCGCACGGCATACGCCAAGGCCGAAGCACTTCCATTCGAAGATGCGAGCTTCGATCTGGTGACCTGCCGCATCGCGCCACATCACTTCGATTCAATTCCGGAATTCCTCAGCGAAGTGCATCGCGTGCTTAAGCCGGGTGGCCTCTTCGCCGTCGTCGACAACGTCGTTCCCGATGGCAACGTGGGCGACTACGTCAATGCGTTCGAAAGATTCCGCGATCCGAGCCATCTGCGCGCGTGGACCATGGATGAATGGCGCGGGGCGCTGACGAAGCACAAGTTCACCATCGCGCACGAAGAGCAGATCTACAAAAAGATGGAATTCAAAAGCTGGGCCAGCCGCCACGACGACACGATGCAGGCCTTGCTGCGCGCGATGCTTGCGCAAGTCACACCCGAAGTGAAGGCAACGCTGGAGCCTCAGGGTGCCGGCGCGGACCTGACCTTTCAACTCTGCGAAGGTCTGTTCATCAACAAGCGCAGCTGAACTGGATCGGCAGCATCGAGTTATTCACAGACGCCCAACAAGCCTATGGACTCGGCTGCGGTTTTTACTCGCAGCCGGAATTAGATCGGCCGCCGCGCGGACTTTACCGGCAAAAAGCGCGGCGGATTGGCGCGCAGTTACCATTCCAACCGACTGAAATATATTGCCTTTTGGCCAAAAACGCCGGCGCGTTAACCTTTCATTTACCCTCCCAAATTCATATTCCGTTAGGATCAGTTAACAAGTGATTCGGCGTCGCTTCGGCCGGGCGAATCGGCGTTAAGGGGATCACGCAATGAGCAAATTCGGGGGCTTTTTCTCCCGCAAGGCCGGGCTTTACGACAGATCGACTGACATCGCAGCGCCGGTCAGCGCGACGTCGAACGACAACCCACTCGAACTCGACGAAGAATTGTTCTCCGCGCTTGGCGCCCAGCTCGGGGGCGACAACGAGTCCTTGCGCAATCTCCTGCTCGACGCCAATGCCAAGATCGGCGAGCTCGACACCATCAAGAATGCTGTCGGCAAGCTGGTTGACCCGGTCAGCAAGGCGCTGCGCGCCTTCGAAACCGAGAAATCCGAAAAGATCAGCCTGCAGACGGTGCTCAACAATACCCGCACCGCTTACGGCAAATTGCGCAATGAAGTCGCGGAGCTGGAAAAGAAAGCCAGCTTCTCGGAAAAAGAATGTCAGGCGCTTCGCCAGGAACTCACCACAACCCAGCACATTCTGCGCACGCTGGAAGCCACCAAGGCTGAAATCGCCATCGATATAGCCACCCGGCGCGCGCAAATTGTGGATCTTGAAGCCCGGCTTGCGCAGGAGACCGGCGAAGGCAAGGCATTGCGCGAGGAGAACCGCCGGCTCGACGAGCGCCTGTCCAATGCCGACAAGCGCATTGTTTCGCTCGAGTCGGAACTCAATGGGGCGCGCCAACGCCTCCTGATGATCGAGGACGAAAAGCGCTCGCAGCAGATCTCGCTCGACAAAATCAGTGCCGAAGCGGCTCGCGTGTCCCGCAAGCTGGCCGAGACCGAGGCCAGCCTGACGGCGACCCACGGTCGCTTGCGTCATGTCGAGGGTAATTTCGCCGAATTGAGCACCGAGCGTGCCCGGCTTGCCAACGCGATCGAGGAAGGCAACGAACGGCACGAACACGAACTGACCACCCAGCGCATGCGGTTCGATGCCTTGCAGGCGCGCGCGGCAGCGAGCGAGAAGCTCCTTGGCGAAGCGCGTGAGCATTTGCTGGCCCGTGCCGACGAGATCCGCGTCTATGACCGGCGCGCGGGCGAACTTGCCCAGGAACGTGACGGCTTGCAGACACGCGTATCCGAACTCGAGGCGGACAGGATCCAGCGCGAATCCCAGTTCACGGAAGTGGACCAGGCGCGCGCAACGCTCATGGAACGGAGCGCCGCGCTCACCCGCGCCTTTACCGCGAAAGATGCCGCCCTGCAGCGCGCGGAAGATACGATCGCAGCGCTGAACGAACAGATCGCTGCAATTGAATCGGCTCGCGCTGCCGAAAAACAGGCCACCGAACAGCGCATCGAAGAGCTTGGCGCTTCACTGCGCCGCGAGCAGATGCAGTGTTCCGTTGTGGAAGGCGCTTTGGAGACAGCCCGCAGGGACTTCGCCCGCTTGATGCGCGAGGCCATGGCCCTCCAGCGTGAACAGGCGATGCCGGATGATCCGGCCCGCTTGCGTGCAGCCAACGCGGCCTGACACACACGGCTGACGTCATATTGGAAGCGCCGGACCTCGGGTCCGGCGCTTTCGTTTTAGGAGCGTCTCAAGGGCCGTATCAGCTGTCCAGTGTCGGGATGTCGACGCGGCTGACCTGGAATGCTCCGCAAGCGGTGCAGTTGAAGGTCAAAAGATCGACTTTGGCCTCCACCGGATGGGGTTCGCTGCCCACCAGGCGCATCAGGCCGCCACAGGTCTCGCAGGGGAATGGGGCGAGGCTCGTACTCTCTTTGAACTCGATGGTTTTCATACCGCCACGCTAGGCCCCTCAAAAACCCCGTCAATTCTGTTTCTTTGCAACCAATTCTTGCTCAAAACGATCTTTTGGAACCTTTTTACGCTCCAGCGATTTATGAGGCACTTGCACTAATACACAAGCTTGCTCTAATATAGAGAAGTGAGTAAGGTACTCATATGGCTACATCGGCTAAAACCATTCATGGCGAGGAGAGGACCATGGTGAACGGGGCCAGTCGGGGTGAACGGCTTCAGATCATGTTGGCGGCTGAAGAGCTGACGATTTTGGACGATTTTCGATTCAGGAAGCGCATGCCGAGCCGAGCGGCAGCGATCCGGGAACTCCTGAAGCGCGGGCTAGCGGCGGAAGGCTTCGAGGCCGCGACATTCCGCGCCAAGTCGGAGGAGTTCGGGGTCATCGAACAGGCGCCGGACGGCCAGGACAACCGGTAACGCAACCTATAAGGCTACCGAACTCAGCCGCCGCGCGGCATTGGCATCGCGGCGGCAGTTTTATTGGGAACGTTGGAACGTTCACGCCGGCGATTGATTTACCGCAAAGAAACTGTACGCCGGGCTCGAGTACGCTCTCTGCGCATCATCCTGGCGGGGGCGAGAGTGCATGCCGTATCACGTCAATACCGATTTGCCGCCTCGTGTCCGCGATCACTTGCCTGAGCACGCCCAGGACATCTACCGCGAAGCCTTCAATCACGCATATGCCGCTCATGCCGGAGAACGCGACCGGGAGATGCGCTCTCATATAATCGCGTGGTCGGCGGTTAAACATTCATACGTCAAAGCCGGAGACTCCTGGGCTCCGCGTCACCAATGACCGCCTCATTGTTCCTCGCTGATCGGAACCTTCCTCGCTACACCTCCTATCCGACCGCTCCGCACTTTTCTGCAACGATCGGCGCCGAAACCTATGGGGAATGGCTGGCTGCCCTGCCGCGCAATGCCACTCTCTCGCTCTATATCCACATTCCGTTCTGCACCGAGCTTTGCCTGTATTGCGGCTGCAATACGCGCGCGGTGCGCAAGCGCGAACCGGTAGAGACCTACGCGCAGCGGATCGTCGACGAGATCGCGCTGCTGCACGACCTTGCGGGCCGCAAGCTTACGCATCTGCATTGGGGTGGCGGCACGCCCTCGATTGTTGGCGCGCATTGGCTGGATACGATCGCCGAAAAATTAGGATCATTGTTCGACGTATCCGCGATGAATGAGCACGCCATCGAACTCGACCCGCGCCGGATCGACCGATCGCTCGTTCACGCGCTTCAGGCCATCGGCGTTACCCGCGCCAGCCTCGGCATGCAGGACGCTTCGCCGCACGTACAACGAGCCATCGGCCGCATCCAGCCGTTCGATCTCGTGCAACAAGCCGCCGACTGGCTGCGCGAGGCCGGTATCAATCGTCTCAATGTTGACCTGATGTACGGGCTGCCGACCCAAACTGTGCGCGATGTCGCGCGCAGCGCGGAACTCGCCGCTTCGCTCGGGGCGCAGCGCCTGGCTTTGTTCGGCTATGCGCACGTACCGTGGTTCAAGCGGCATCAGCGGCTGATCGATGAGGCAGCTCTGCCGGGTCTAAGCGAGCGGCTCGAACAGGCGCAGGTTGCCGCCGAGACCCTGACTGGCCTCGGCTATCACGCCATCGGGCTCGACCATTTTGCTTTACCGGACGACGAACTCGCTGTCGCAGCGCGCGAAAAGCGCCTGCATCGAAATTTTCAGGGCTACACCACCGACGAAGCCGATGCCCTGGTTGGGCTTGGCGCCAGCGCGATCGGCAAGCTGCCGCAGGGTTTTGTGCAAAATGCATCCGACCTCGCCGGCTATTCGCGCGCCGTCAGCGCCGGACGCTTCGCCACCGTGAAGGGGCTTGCTCTTTCAGACAATGACCGCATGCATGGGGCGATTGTCGAGCGGCTGATGTGCGATCTCGCGGTTGATCTCGATGCGTTCGGCGGCAAGGAGCAATACACCACGGAACTCGCAGCGCTTCGCCCACTTTGCGATCAAGGCTTGCTGCAGATAGATGATGGCCGAATCACTATGACGGAACTCGGACGCCCTTATCTACGAATTGCTGCTTCGGCCTTCGACACCTATCTGGCGACCGCCGAAAAACGTCACTCGGTCGCGGTGTGAAACGGTTATTTGCTGTCTTTTACGGACTTGAACGTCGTCTTATTCGGGCAAAACGCCGGCGGCAAATCAAACGAATTGGGTGCGCGCCTGAGCCAGTCGGTGCACACGACCGCAGTATCGCAGCGCTGGCACGCCTCGATAGCCTGCGCGAGCTGCGACACACCGTGCGGCCATGCTGCTGGAACCGTCGAGATTCCTATCCGCGCGGTCATGGCCGCCATATTGGGCACATGGTCGGGACTCGAGTCGACAGACTGATGTTTCTGAGAACGGTCCATGATTGCCTTTTGGGCCAATTCGGCATGTGCCGCATTGATCCAACGCAACAGGACATGTTTACCGCGTAAGCTCGCGCATCGCGCGATCCAACCCATCCAAGGTCAGCGGATACATCCGTCCGCCCATGAGCTGGCGAACCATCGTGATCGAATGGGTGAAATCCCATTCGCGCTCGGGTACCGGATTGAGCCAAACAGCGGCCGGATAAGTGCGCGCCACGCGTTCGAGCCAAAGCGCGCCGGGCTCATCATTGTAATGTTCGACCGAACCGCCCGCCGCCGTGATCTCGTAGGGCGACATTGAAGCGTCACCGACGAACACGACCTTGTAGTCGTGCGGATAGGTGTGCAGCACATCCCAGGTTGGCGTGGTGGCCTGGAATCGGCGGCGGTTCTCTTTCCACACGCGCTCATAAAGACAATTGTGAAAGTAAAAATGCTCCATGTGCTTGAACTCGGAGCGCGCGGCCGAAAATAATTCCTCGGTCGCCTTGATGTGCCAGTCCATCGAGCCGCCGATATCGAAAAAGAGCAGCACCTTTACGGCATTGTGCCGTTCGGGCCGCATCAGGATATCGAGATAGCCCTTGTGCGCGGTCCCTTTGATGGTGCCGTCAAGGTCCAGCTCCTCGGGCGCGCCGGTACGCGCAAACTTGCGCAGGCGCCGTAGCGCGACCTTGATATTGCGCGTGCCCAACTCAACCTCGTCGTCGAGGTCCTTGAACTCGCGCTTGTCCCACACCTTGACCGCGCGGAAGTTGCGATTGCTGTCCTGGCCGATGCGCACGCCTTCCGGATTGTAGCCATATGCGCCGTACGGAGATGTGCCGGCGGTCCCGATCCATTTCGAGCCACCCTGATGACGGCCCTTCTGCTCGGCCAGGCGCTGGCGCAGCGTCTCCAGCAATTTGTCGAGGCCACCCATTGCCTCAATCTGCTTCTTTTCTTCTTCCGTCAGGTATTTCTCGGCGAGCTTCTTCAGCCATTCAGCCGGAATATCCGCCTCGATGACGCTTGCGATACTTTCAAGCCCGTTGAAGATATGGCCGAAGACACGATCGAACTTGTCGAGGTTGCGTTCGTCCTTCACCAAAGTCGCGCGCGCCAGGTAATAAAATTCCTCCACGCGGCGCGACGGGAGATCTGCGTCCATCCCCTGCATCAGCGTCAAGTATTCGCGCAGGGTCACAGGCACCCCCGCGTCTTTGAGTTCAATAAAGAAGCTGATGAACATACGCGACAATTCGCCCTAGCCGGAGCGCCCGTCAAGCGCCCCCTGCAATCATGCCCGGGCTTGACCCGGGCATCCACGAATTAGGACATTGCAGCACAAGAACGGGGCGGCCGGGACGAACCTGGCCACGAGGAAGGCCGGGGGATTCTGTAATGCGTGCGCGCGACCGCGCCCTGTGGGCGCTTGCCGCCATATTGTCGATCGCGCTGCTCGTTGGCCCGGCGTTGTGGAACGGCTTCCCGCTTCTGCAATACGACACCGGTGGCTATCTCGCCCGCTGGTACGAAGGCACGCTCGTACCGAGCCGTGCGGTTGTTTACGGCCTCATGCTCAATGCCGGCGAAATCGCCGCTTTCTGGCCGGTGGTGCTCGTGCAGGCAGTGCTGACAGTCTGGGTTGTTGCGCTCATGCTCCGCGCGCACGGATTGGCCAAACGGCCGTGGCTCATGGTGAGCGTCATCGCCGCGCTAACGGCGATCTCAACCCTGCCCTGGCTGACCTCGATCCTGCTCACCGACATCTTTGCCGGGCTCGGCGTACTTGCTCTTTATCTGCTGCTGTTGCGGCCCGGGCATTTCAGTCGCGGTGAGCGCTTTGCCTTGATCGCGTTGATTGCCGTCTCCGCGGCCACGCACAGCGCCACCATCGCCGTGCTTCTGGCATTGATACTGGCCGCGGTCATGGTCTGGCTTGTCCAGTCCCGGCAACTGCCGCTCGCGCGTATTGGCAATGGGGTGCTTGCGCTCGCGCTCGGTTGCGTACTGGTCTTTGCCGCGGATCTTGTGGTTGCGAAACGATTGGCCTGGACACCGGGCGGTTTCGCTTTGTCATTCGGCCGCATGCTGCAAGACGGCATCGTCAATAAATATCTCGACGACCATTGCCCGAATCCGAAACTGACGCTCTGCGGCTACAAGAACCAGCTTCCCAATGACGCGGATGTCTGGTTCTGGGGCAGCCCCTTGTTTGACAAACTTGGACGTTTCGCCGGGCTTGACCAGGAAATGGCAAATATTGCTGTCGGCAGTGTCATCGACTATCCCGGCCTGCAATTCAAAACCGCGGCGATCGCGACCGCACGGCAACTCGTTGCGGTACATACCGGCGAAGGCGTGCTCAATTCGATTTGGCACACTTATGGAACGATCCGGCGTTTCACGCCGCAACTTGTGGCACCCATGGAAACCGCGCGACAGCAACACGGCGAGATTTCTTTCACAGCGATCAACCGAGTGGATTATCCGGTCGCATTGCTGTCGATGGCCTTGCTTCCGGTGCTCGTGCTGCTCGCGTGGCGGCGGACAATCCCGCCAGCCTTCGGCGAATTCGCCGCGGTGTGTGCAATCGCGCTTCTCGCCAATGCATTCGTTTGTGGCGCAATGTCGAATCCGCACGATCGCTATGGCGCGCGGTTGGTCTGGATCGCCGTCTTCGCCATCACGATGGCGCTTGTACCCCTCGCCGATCGACTCCGGTCGTCTTGGATCGCGGCCCGACATCGCCTAAGCTAGCTTCCACAAATTCAATGTTGGGAGGCGTTGTGACCGCACACATACGAGCTTTATCTCTTGCGCTCCTGCTTGCTTGTGGCGGCGCAACTAAAGTCTCCGCCGATCCCGCCATGGATGCGGTCAAGAAAGAACTCGTTCCGACCGGGACACTGCGGGTCGCAATCGCAGTCGCGCCCGCTCCGTCAGCGCTGTATGTCATCAAGGATGCAACGACCGACAAATTCCGAGGCGTTTCCATCGACCTCGGTTCAGCGCTGGCGAAGAAGCTCGGCGTGCCCGTGGAATTTCTGCCGCATCTTGCGTCTGGTGAAATCCAAAACGAGGCAGCGAGCGGCAAGTGGGACGTCACCTTCATGCCGGTCGACGAAGAGCGCAAGAAATTCGTCGACTTCGGGAATGCCTACCACCTGCTACAGAGCACATACCTTGTGGCGCCCGGCTCCAAGCTCACGAAAGTCGAGGAAGCCAATGCGCCCGGCGTGCGCATTGGCGGCGTCGCCAACACAGCGACATTCCGTGCTGCGCAACAGACGGCACCGAAGGCGACTTTCGTTACTGTGCCTGGCGTTGACGCCGCTGTCGCCGGCATGAAAGCCGGCGAAATCGATTGCATTGCGTTGTCGCGGGAGTCGCTCACGGGTCTGGCCGCAAAAATTCCGGGATCACGTGTCCTCGACGGCGGCTTTCTCAATTCATCCACCGCTGTTGCGGTGCCAAAAGGCAAGCCTGCTGCGCTTGCCTATGTCAGCCAATTTGTTGAAGAGGCCAAGGCGTCCGGGCTGGTCCGCAAGGCTTTCGACGACGTGAATTTGAAGAATTCGCAAGTGGCGCCTGCCGGGATGAAACCATAGGCTGGCCGTGCTATTCGAGGACTGAGGCGGCGCTCGCCGCCTTGTTTTTTGGAGCGGACCGATGGCCGACGCAACCGCATTGAAAGAACTCGCACCCACCGGAAAGCTCCGGCTTGCCATTGCCGTTTCCCCGTCGCCGTCGGCGCAATTTGCGATCCAGGATGGCAACACCTATCGCGGGGTCGCTGTCACTCTCGGGCGTGCTTTGGCGGCAAAACTCGGCGTGCCGCTCGAGATCATCCCGCATCAGGCATCGGGCGAAATCCAGAATTCGGCTGCGAGCAATCGCTGGGACGTTGCCTTTCTTCCGGTCGATGACGAGCGCAAGAAATTCGTCGACTTCGGCAATGCCTACCACCTCCTGCAAAGCACTTTCCTGGTCGGATCGAACTCCAAAATTCAGTCGGTGAAAGACGCCGATGCCAAAGGCATCGGTCTCGGCGGCGTCGCCAATACCGCGACCTTCCGCGCCGCCAAGAAGGCGACGCCCAATGCCACCCATATCGATTTTTCCGGTGTCGATGCCGCCGTTGCAGCCATGCGTGAAGGCAAGATTGAAGGCATCGCGCTCTCGCGGGAGTCATTGTCCGGCCTTCTGGGCAAAATCGCCGGCGCCCGCATCCTGGATGATGCATTTCTCAATTCCAGCACGGCCGTTTGCGTGCCCAAGGGCAAGCCGGCTGCCCTGGCTTATGTGAGCGAGTTCATCGAGGAAGCAAAAGCATCCGGCCTCGTGCGCAAGGCGCTGGATGAGATGGGACTCAAATCGTCGCAGGTCGCTCCGGCGGGGATGAAGCCCTAGGCGGCCTCACGCCTGCTTGTCCGGCGTCGTTACCGTCAAACCGTCGAGATCGTCCGTCATCTTGATCTGGCAGGAGAGCCGCGAGTTCGGCCGCACGTCATAGCCGAAGTCGAGCATGTCTTCTTCCATCGGCGACGGACCGCCGACTTTTTCCCGCCAGGCTTCATCGACATAAACATGACAGGTCGCGCAAGCGCACGCACCGCCGCATTCAGCTTCGATGCCGGGAATATTGTTGCGGATCGCCGTTTCCATCACGGTCGAGCCGACTTCGGCTTCGACTGTGCGGACGGCGCCGCTGGAATCGCTAAATGTGATCTTCGGCATAAGGAAGGAAAGCAGCACTATAGAGGAGACGGGCTTCTATATAGCTATTCGCGCGAAGGCGCCAACCCCGTCAATGCGCGCGCAGCAGCCCCGCGATCTGGGCTCGGGCTTCCTCAACCGATCGCGCGAGCTCGGCAATGGCCAGGCCGCATTCGCCGGGCGTGTGGCTGGCGGCCTGTTCCGCGGCAGCGGCGGCGCGGGCGACGCGGGCAGCGCCAATACCGGCGGCCGATCCCTTCAGCGTGTGCGCCAATGTCGCAACCGCGGCCGGCTCACTCGCGTTCATTCGATCCATCAGCAGTTCGGCCTGCCGGTCGAATAGCTGAAGCACTTCCCGTTCCAGGCTGTGGTCGCCGAACGTCATGCGCGTAAGATGGCCACGGTCGATCGCGGTATTATCCGCTGGCTCGTCCGGCGCGCTTTCGAACATCTTGACCGCGGCTTGCGCCATCTCGGCCTCCCAGTGCCTTTATTGTTGACGGGGATCTTGGCCTGATCGGGACCAAATCCAGGTAAACGGAGGGCCGTTGGATGTGCGGTTTTACCGGCCAATAGCGACGGTGGTTAAAGCGCTGTAATCGCGAAGCCGCAGATTGCACTTGTACCAGCCGATTGGCCGTTCCGTGGCCCCAATCCGGCAGCCGGGATCGAACCGGCGACGGGCCTGTGGACCCGCGTTCGCTATGGTTCGCAACCGGTTAACGATGATGAAAAAGTCCTTAACAGCGGTGGTTTCTTTCGCATTGCCAAGGCGATAGGATGACCATTGGGCGATAGATCGGGGATGTTTGCAGCGCAGCGGGCGCGACCGCGCCTGGCTCGTGGCATGCCTCTCTCCGGCTATCGTAACGGTTCGGGCCGCGGCGACAGTCCGGCGTAATGACGAGGCGACGACCGAAATGGCGAATACTCCACAGAAAACAAAAGACGCAACGGAAGAGGCGCTCTCCGCCATTCAGGAGGCGCTCAGTATTCGCGCACCCGAACAGCGCGCTGGCGCACCTTACGGCGCCGCCGAGGCTGATGCCGCCAATCCGCCAGCGTCTGCAACGTCCTCCGATCTTTTCCAGCAGGACGCAGCGGGCGGATGGCCCGCGGGCGACACGACGCCGCGACGCGCGGCCAATGATGATCGCGCCGGCATCGGCCAGATTTTGCAGACCCTGCGTCACCGCACTGCGCGCGCGCCATATGTCGCAGCCGCCATTGTCGGATTTATCTGGGCCGCTGGCGGCATCGCCATCGCCACCCTCTACAGCAGCGAAATCCACAGCGCGAGCGCGGGCACCGGGTTTGCGGCCATGGTCGCGATCACCGCCGCGATTGCCGTCCCGGTGATCTTCTTTTTCCTTCTCGCCCATATGTTCAACCGCGCCCAGGATATGCGGGTGGTTGCCGAATCCATGGCCGAAGTGGCGATGCGGCTTGCCCAGCCTGAGACCGTCGCGCGCGAGTCGATTGTGACAGTCGGCCAGGCCATCCGGCGCGAGGTCGCCGCCATGGGCGACGGCGTCGAACGGGCGCTCGCCCGCGCGGCCGAGCTGGAAGCACTGGTCCACAATGAAGTGTCCGCGCTCGAGCGCGCCTACAACGATAACGAAGTCCGCATTCGCGACCTGCTTACCGAATTGAGCAATCAACGCGAGACACTGGTCAATCAGGCCGAACAGGTGCGCAACGCCATCGCCAGCGTCCACCTTGATCTTGCCCACGACATAACCTCCGTCGGCGACCTGGTCGCCGACAAAGTCAATGAAGTGGCGCAGCGCGTTACCCGGTCCCTCACTGAAAAAGGCGAACACATTACTTTGGCGCTCGGCCACGCCGGCGATTCCATGATTGACGCCTTGAGCGAACGCGGCTCCACGCTTCTCGACCGCCTCGAAACAACAAGCGACCATGCGACAACCGCCATTTCGTCGGCCAGCGACCGGCTCTCCGCCAGCCTCAATTTCAAGACCGAACACGTGCACGACGAGTTCGCGGACCTCGCAGCCCGGCTGCAGCAGATGATGAGCGCGCGCCTCGATCAGGTTGCACAGAGTTTTGCCCAGAAGTCGTCGGTCACCATCGAGACCATGGCGAACCGATCACAGCAATTCACCGATGCCATCACCAATTCGAGCGCGCGATTGGCCGAGTCGATCGCCTCACGGGCCGACGAGGTCAACACGACCCTGCGCTCCACAGGCGACTCCCTCATTCTCGACCTGTCCTTGCGCGGCAATGACGTGGTCTCGAAACTCGAGCAAACCGGCACCCGCATCACTGAGACCATTACAAGCCGCAGCAGTGCAGTGGCGGATACCTTCCGCGACAGCGCAGAATCGCTTGTCACGGAGCTCAACAGCCGAGGCGACGCCGTCAAGGAGATGCTGGCGACGCGCCTGCAGGCCTTCGAGGAGATGTTCAGTCAGGGCGGCACGGAAATCACCGAGAAGATCTCGCGCAACTCCAGCAACCTGGGCAACCTGATCACCCGCCACATCACCGAATTCGATCACACCGTGAAGAATTACGGCGGTGAACTGGTCGGGCGTCTCGGGCAGCGCACGCAGGAAGTCGCCGACGCGCTGCGCAGCTATGTCGACACCTTCGATGAGCGCGTGACCGGAAGGACCGGGGAGATTTCCAACACGCTCGATCAGCGTCTGGCGCAATTCGAGACTGTGCTGGGCGCGCGCGTGTCCGATCTCGCCAAGACGCTCGCCGAAGGCGGCAAGGATGTCGTTACGGCGCTTGACCAGCGCATCAACGAGGTTGGCGGCACAATCAATTCGCGCGGCAGCGAAGTCGCCGAAACAATCGGCGCCAAGATCGGCGAGATCGACCAGACTTTGGGCGCGCGGGCACTGGAGGTCGCCAACAATCTCGACAGCCGCATTGGCCGCTTCGAGGAGCTTCTCGTCGGCCGCGCTGAAACCGTCACGACCCAGATCGAAACCCGTACCAGGGCCGCGGCGGACGCCCTCAATGCCCGCATGGAGCAACTCAGCGAGGCCATCAAGGTCAATTCCGGCGAGGCCGAACGCTCGCTTGGCCAACTCGCTCTTTCCACGACCGAGGCCATCCGCACCAGCGCCGGCGATGCCGAGCGCACCCTCGTCGGTGTGAGCGAGGAAGTCGCCCGCAGCTTCGTCGGCAAGGCCGATGAAATCGCGACCGCGGTCAGCCGGCGCACCAATGAAATGACGACGGTGCTTTCTGAAAAGAGCGGCGGCGTTCTGGCCGCCATCACCGAAAAGGGCGAGCAATTCACCCGCGACGTCACGAGCGCGACCGATCAGGCCGTCAAGGCGATCGAGGAGAGAGGCTTCGCCTTCACGCGCACGATGATGGACAACAGCACCGAAATCTCCCGCATGATCAACAGCGCGGGCGAAGCGGCGACCAATACCGTGACCCGCACGATGAACGAACTCAACGACACCGCGCAAAAGGCGATCTCGCAGTCGAAGGAGACCGCAACCTCGACCGTCAAGGAGATGCTGGAAACGCACACCATGCTGCGGTCGGACACCACCGCTTTGTTCGAGCGGCTGCGCGAAGCCAACATCATGCTGCAGGAAGTGCTCAGCGGCGCGCACGAAAACATGGGCGCGCTCGAAAACACACTGATGCTGCGTGTTTCGGAATTCGTCACCGCGATGAACGAGGTGACGGCTTCGACCGGCGATGCCACCGGCCGCGTGGAGACAAACATCGCGAATTTCCGCGACATCACCACGCAGGTCATCACCGACCTCAGCCAGCTCGCCCGGCAGTTTGATATCCATGGCCGCGAACTTGCCAAGGCGGTCGACGTCATCGACCACAGCAACCAGCGTACCGAGGACAGCGTCAACGAGCGCCGCGTCCAGCTCGATTCTCTGGTGGCTACCCTCGACATTCGTACTGAAGATCTCGAAAAGCGCCTCAACCGCTTCTCGGGCCTGCTCGATGAATCTCTCGAAGCGGCCTCGAGTCGCGCGCGCGAAGTGGCGCGCCTGGTATCGGAGTCGAGCGCCGAAGGCACCCGCGCGATCAGCGAACAATATGAGCGCGTGCGCGAAAACGCCGAGGACGAGCGCCAGCGCTCCGCCGCGGCGATGCGGGCGATCTACGAACAAACCGCCGGCGATACGCAGGAGCTGTTCCAGACCGCCAATGAGCGCTTCTCCGAAGCGGTTCAGGGCATGAAGCAGATGGCCGCCGAAATGCAACGCGAGCTCGAAGCCACGCGTGGCGAGCTGCGTCGCGGCGTCTTCGAACTGCCGCAGGAAACAGCCGAAAGCGCCTCGCAAATGCGCCGCGTCATCGTCGACCAGATCGAGGCCCTGGCCGAGCTCAATCGCATCGTGGCCCGTCACGGCCGCAATCTCGATGCGGTCGAACCCGTGCGCCGGACCCGCGAGGAGCCCGCGCTTGCCGTCGTGGGCGGCCGCAGCGACCTGCCCCCGCGCAACAATGACGTCACTCCGCGGAATGAAATACCCCAGCCGCGGCCCGTTCAACGTAGCGAACCCGCCAATTTCGCACCGGCCGCGCGCCGCACCACTGAAGTTCCCACGCTGACGCCGACGCCGGCCACGCCCGGCCGCGGCTGGCTCACCGATCTCCTCAACCGCGCCTCGCGCGACGAGAACGAGCCGCCAAGGGACGCACAAAGGGAAGCACAAAGAGAAACACAACGCGAAGCACAGCGAGAGCCGCAACGTGAAGTACCGCGCGAGCCGGCGCCGCGCGAAATCGCTCGCGAGACCGCGCCACCGCGTGCGAGCGAGGACCGGCCCCCTCGGCACTCGATCGAATCGCTGGATTCACTTTCGGTCGACATCGCCCGCATGATCGACCACGACGCGGCCGCCGATCTGTGGGACCGTTACAAGCGCGGCGAACGCAATGTTTTCACGCGCCGGCTCTACACGCTGCAGGGCCAGCAGGCGTTTGATGACATTCGCAAGAAATATCGCTCCGACCGCGAATTCAAACAGACGGTCGATCGCTACATCAGCGAATTCGAGCGCTTACTCGACGAAGTTTCCCGCGACGACCGTGGCCAGGTGGTGGCGCGGACCTATCTGACGTCGGAAACCGGCAAGGTTTACACCATGCTCGCTCACGCCGCCGGCCGCTTCGACTGACGCTCGATCGCTGTTCATCGTGCAGCGCTGAGCGGCCTTCCGGGCGGCTACACCGTCGGTAATGCCTGCTTTTTCTCGCCTGCCCGCGACCTTTTGCCGTGGAAATAGGCCCGCAGCCACGGGTGATCAGACGCCAGCATGGTATCCATGGTCCCGGCGGCGATCACTTTGTGGTCGGCCAGAACGGCGATGCGATCGCAAACCGTGTGCAGGCTGTCGAGGTCGTGGGTCACCATGAACACGGTCAGGCCCAGCGTGCGCTGCAGCGTCGCGATCAAGGTATCGAAATCGCCCGCGCCGATCGGGTCGAGACCGGACGTCGGTTCGTCAAGAAAAACGATTTCCGGATCAAGCGCGAGCGCACGCGCGAGCGCGACACGTTTGGTCATGCCACCGGACAATTCCGACGGAAATTTCTGCAAGACGCTCGCATCGAGCCCGACCATTTCAAGTTTTGCAATGGCGATCTCATCCAGCAGCTGCTGTGAGACCTGAAGGTACTCGCGGATCGGAAACTGGAGATTTTCCCGGACCGACAGCGACGAAAAAAGCGCGCCCTGTTGAAACAGCACGCCCCAGCGCCGTTCAACCGCCTGTCGCTCCGCCTCTGTGGCCGTCGCAAGATCAATGCCGAATACCTTGATGGTCCCGCTTTTCTTCGGCAGCAGGCCGATGATGGTCCGCATCAGCACCGATTTTCCCGCGCCCGAACCGCCAACGAAACCGAGAATCTCGCCGCGATAAACGTCGAGATCGACACGGTCGAGCACCACATGGTCGCCAAAGCCCACGACCAGGTCGCGGACCTCGATCACAACTTCTTTGCCGTTTCCGCCCGCCATCGTTCACATTCCGATCGAAGCAAAGAAAATGGCAAAGCACCCGTCGAGCACAATCACCAGGAAGATCAACTCCACCACCGAGGCCGTCGTTTGCAGGCCGAGCGACTCCGCGCTGCCTTTCACTGCCAGGCCTTCGACGCAGGCGACCGCGCCGATGACCAGCGCCATGAATGGCGCCTTGATCATCCCGACCTTGAACGTATCGAGGGTAATCGCCTCCTTCAGGCGCTGGATGTAAATGTCCGGGTCGATACCGCCGTAAAGCCAGCACACCAGGCCACCGCCATAGAGCGCGGCCATCGAACCCAGGAACGTGAGAATCGGCACGCCAATGATCAATGCCACAATGCGCGGCAGCACCAGCACCTCGATCGGGTCAAAACCCATTGTGCGAAGCGCGTCGATTTCCTCCCGCATCTTCATCGAGCCGAGCTCGGCCGTGTAGGCGCTGCCCGAGCGGCCCGCCACCATGATGGTGACGATGAGGACCCCAATCTCGCGCAGCACCAGAATGCCGACCATGTCGACAACGTAGATGTCGGCACCAAACTTCCGGAAATGGAAAATGCCCTGTTGGGCAATGATGCAGCCGATCAGGAAGGTGATGAGGACAATAATGGGCACCGCACGCCAGCCGACATTGTCGAGTTGATGCACCATCGACGTGAGACGGAATGAACGTGGGCGCGCCAGCACCCGCACAAGTGCCACGCTGAGTGCACCGATCATGTTCACAAAGGCCGCGAATGAATGCCCGACCGATACAAGGCTCAATCCCACGGACGCGAGGAAATGCGTCACGGCATTGCCACTGGGCGCTGCCTTTGCCTCTGGTTTGACGCCGCCGACCTCGTCGACCAGCGCCCGGTAGTCCTGCTTGAGCCCTGTGACCTTGGTCTCGCAGCCGCGCGCGGAAAAGGCCCGCACCAGGCGCTCGAGCAACCAGGCGCCGAATGTATCCAGCCGTTCGACGCGACCCATATCAATGTCGACGCGTGTAATGACGCCTTCGCGCAGCGTTTCCCCGTCGATCAGGGTCTCGAGATTTCGGGCATTTTCTGCAATCCAGGCGCCGGCGGCTGCGATTTTGAGCTGCTCGCCGTCCTTGATGCCTTCGAGCAACCGGTTGCTCATGCGGCCAACCTCTGATTTTTACGCGATCAGCCCGCCAATGGGGATATTGCGGGCCGAGGTCATACTTGACCCAGCCATATGAACCTGTCGAGGGTTTGGCGGAAACCGTGCACATTGCCACCCGGACAAGCCCTTGAATTCCTCCGTGAACCCGCCCTTGATCCTCACCCTCACCGTCGAGCGCTGGCCGATCCTTGGCTCTTTTGCGATCAGCCGCGGTGCCAAGACGGAGGCTGCCGTCGTGGTTGCGGAACTCTCGGATGGTACCGTACGGGGCCGCGGAGAATGCGTGCCCTATGCACGCTACGGCGAAACCATCGAAGGCGTTATGGCCGCGCTCGAGGCGATGCGTGCGCGATGCCAGCAGGGTCTCGACCGCGCGACTTTGCAAAACGCGATGCCGGCCGGCGCCGCGCGCAATGCGCTCGACTGCGCGCTCTGGGATCTTGCCGCCAAGCGCGCCGGACGACCCGCTTACGCACTGGCGGGGCTGCCTGCGCCAGGACCGGTCACCACCGCCTACACCATTTCGCTCGCCGAACCCGCCATCATGGCGCAAGCCGCCGAACGCTCCGCGCACCGTGCTTTGCTCAAGATCAAGCTCGGCGCCGACGGCGACCCCGCGCGCATTCGCGCCGTGCGCGCTGCCGCGCCGAAAGCAACGTTGATCGTCGATGCCAATGAAGGCTGGAACGACAGTAACCTCGCAACAAATCTTGACGCCTGTGCACAGGCCGGCGTCGCACTGGTGGAGCAGCCGTTGCCCGACGGCCGCGATGATCTTTTAGGGCGCATGACGCGCCCGCTTCCCGTGTGTGCGGACGAGAGCGTTCACGACCGCGCTTCCCTGCCCGCGCTCGCGGGAAAGTACGACGCGATCAACATCAAGCTCGACAAGACCGGCGGATTGACCGAGGCGCTGGCGATGCTCGCCGATGCGGAGCGGCGAAATTTCACAATCATGATCGGCTGCATGGTCGCAACATCGCTGGCGATGGCTCCCGCCGTGCTGATCGCGCAAAAGGCCGGCTTCGTCGACCTCGACGGCCCACTGTTGCTCAGCAAAGACCGTCCTGACGGACTGCGCTATGTCGACAGTCTGGTGTACCCACCGTCACCGGCGCTCTGGGGCTGACCGAGTAGACGGAACTCACAACAACCCGCAAGGGTGCCGGCGCTGTCCACAGCGTCTTTATCGCGAGTTCCGCCAGCTGCCTGATTTCGTTCATGAAATGTGCCTTATCTTTAGTTGCGCCGGGCGTGTTTTAGTCAACCAAAGCTTTCCGTTTCCCGCTTGTTTGGCTTAGACTTCGCTTAAGATCGCACCACCGGTTAAGGCAGGGCAAAAACGATAACGGGACGGGGAAATGCAAATTCGGGGACTCGTTTTCGGCGCGATTGTGACAACGCTCAGCGTGACGTCGGCATCCGCGACAATGCGGATCTCGGAAGATCGCGGCGGTCAAATCGGCCACTATCTGCAAACATTCGCATCGTTGCGCTCGAGCGGCGAAAATGTCGTCGTCGACGGCAATTGCCTTTCGGCATGCACACTTGTGCTCGGCCTCGTGCCGCGCGAAAAAATCTGCGCCACGCAACACGCACGCTTTGGCTTTCACGCGGCCTGGATGCCGGACAATAGCGGCCGGCCGGTGACGAGCCCGCTCGGTACGCAGGCGTTGTGGGATATCTATCCGCCGTCGGTACGGCGCTGGATCAGCAGCCACGGAGGATTGTCGCGCAAGATGATCTTCCTCGAAGGCCGTGCGCTCGGCGGCATCGTGGCAAGCTGTGACCGGGACACTCGCCCGCAAACGCGTTCAGCGCAACGGCGCGTGCCGCATCCGGTGCGCTATGAGTCCGCAAGCGCCTCCACCGAGAGCCGCTAACGCCATCGCCATATAGGCGCGACTTCCGAAGTCGTCGTACAGCAGGCCGGATACTGCGGTTGCGCCAGCCATCGCGAGCCCGAGCGTAATCGCGAGATAGCCTTGCGCGGTTGCCGCCTGGCCGGGCGGCACACGCCGCATCAGAAACATCAGCGCGCCGAGATGGGTCGCCCCGAACGACAACGCGTGCAACATTTGCAGAAATGGAAGCATGAGCGTGGGCGGATCGAGCGCCATCCCAACCCAGCGTAAAACGGCGCCGCATGCACCAACCAACAGCAGCACCGTCGGTTCAAAGAAGGACGGCAGCCGCGCCTGCATCGCGAACAACACGATTTCTGCGGCCACACCCAGCCCCCACAGCGCCGCGATAACGGTGCCGTCGAAACCGGCAGCGCGCCACTGCACCGCCGAAAAGCCGTAGAAGAAAGCGTGGCTCGCCTGGATGAGGGCGGCGGCGGCCAGCACCGCAATGAACGCTGGATCGCGCAGCAAGTTCGGCCGCGGACGTGATGAGCCGTCAGGCTCGTGCGGCGGCGACGGAAGCCCCGGCAACATCGACGCGGCAAGCGCCAGCAGAATTGTCGCCGCCACCATCAGCCAGATGAGATCGCGCGCCGGCATGATATCGGCCGCAAATCCGGCGGCGAAATTCCCGACGATATAGGCAAACGAGCCCCACAGCCGTACCGGCCCGTAGGCGCG
The DNA here is from genome assembly GCA_963810125.1 of uncultured Alphaproteobacteria bacterium. Lineage (GTDB taxonomy): Bacteria > Pseudomonadota > Alphaproteobacteria > Rhizobiales > Xanthobacteraceae > Pseudolabrys. Next base: position 53,056 of record CAWEMK010000006.1, on the reverse strand, counting down.
CCCCTGCGCCGAAAGGCCCTTGAGCGCATAAGTCTCGGAGAGCGGCATCACCGGCGTCGCAGCCAGCGATGTGAGCGTGTAGGCGATCAGGATTGCAACAGCGCCAGACGACAAACCGACCAGGGTATAGCCGGCAATGCTCGCCACGCAGGCGAGCACCATGGCGGCCCGAATAGCGTCGCGCCGGTCGGCTGCGCGCGTGACAACCGGTATGGCCAGCACCCGCACCACCATCGGCACGGCCAGCACAACGCCGATCATCTTTGGATCCAACCCCTTGGCCTTGAGCCAGACCGGGAAGAACGGCATCTGGATGCCGGGCAAGATAAACAGCGCGGCATAGAAGGCCGCGAGCCGCGGCACGAAGCCCAGATATGTCGCGCGTGCAGGCTGCATGGTGCCCGTTCGGTTACACCTAAGACGTTGTCGGAACATCAACTTTCGGTCTTTGCCGCGCCCGCGGGTGCGAGGCAGCGCTGGCCGAATCAAGCCACATGATTGATAAACGGCCCCGCAGGGATTGCACATGGCGACCGAAATCACGGCGCGGGCTGAACACCCCGCGCCGGACGCGCCCGATGACGGCGACTATGAAACGTTCTGCGCGGCGCTGTCTGCGAGCGCGCGCGGCCGCGCCTTTCTCACCGAATATACCCGGCGAAATCGCAATGCCGACACCGAGCAGTTGCTCGCGGCAATCGCGCAATTGCAGCAAACCGTTGCGGCCAATAGCGCGCCAAGAGTCACTGACACGATCAAAGCGGAATTGCGCGCGCTGCTCGATGAAATCGCCGTCGCACAAAGCGACCTGGAGGCGAGCATCGTTGCGACCAAAGCGACCAAGCTCGCAGACTTGGTCGCGCTGGTCGCGCGCCGCATCACCGCCATTATGGCTTTGGCCCACGCGGAGAGCCTGCCACCGGCCGGAGTCATTGAATCAAGTTCACCGCAAGAATCAAAAGATGAACCAAAGGATGCCGTCGAGCGCGCGCATCTGGCCGTCGTGCCGACACCCGAGCAGCCCGAATTGCCGATCCCCTCGCCGCTGGTTACGCCGCTGCCGGCGATCGCGCTGGTGCGCAGCGAGTCGATCATGGCAGAAGTGGCGTTTGTCGGCCTGCCGCCTCCCGTACCGGACGTAAGACCGGCATTGGTCACCATAGAGATGCCAAAAATCGAAGCAGCGATATCACCGCCTGTGCCAACCGCCGCGGTTACAAAACCGTCGAAACCGACGGGTCCGCTGGCATCAATCATGGCCCTAAGTGAAGAAGAGCGCCTGGCGCTGTTTACGTAAGCGGCCGCGGCATCACGCAGCAGCAATCAGCTGCGCGAAAAGATCTGCGTCCACATTGCCGCCCGACAGCACGCCGACCACGATCCTTCCTTTGACCTCAAGCTTGCCAGCTAACAATGCCGCGAGGCCAATGGCGCCGCCAGGCTCGACAACCAGCTTCAATTCATTGAATGCATAGCGGACCGCGTGCGCGACCTCGGCATCGCTGACGGTCGTCCCCTGCCCGATCAGATCGCGCGTGATGGGGAAGGTCAGCTCGCCCGGCGTATTGCTCATCAACGCATCGCAGATCGTGCCGCTCATGCGCGGATTGGCCTCGCGTTTGCCGCTGGCGAACGAGCGGATTGTGTCATCAAAGCCCTCAGGCTCGGCGACATAAAACTTCGCCGACGGCACTCGCGATTTCATGCCCAACGAAATGCCGGCCGCGAGTCCGCCGCCGGATGCGCCGATGACCACAATATCGGGCTTGAGCGAGAGCCGTGCCAGATCCTCGACAATTTCGGCGCCGATGGTGCCCTGGCCCGCAATGATGAGCGGGTCGTCATAAGGCGGCACCAGAGTCGCGTTGCGCTCGGCCATGATTTTTTTAGCAATCGCGGCGCGATCTTCCGTATTGCGATCATAGGGCACAACGTCGGCGCCGAGCGCCAATGTGCGGTCTCGTTTCGCCTTTGGCGCATCGCTGGGCATCACGATGGTGGCGCGCATGCCCAACAGGCGGGCGGCCGCCGCCACGCCCTGCGCATGATTGCCGCTCGAATAGGCCACCACGCCAGCGGCGCGCCGCTCAGGCGGAATCGAGGAAATCTTGTTGTAAGCGCCGCGGAACTTGAAGGAACCGGTGCGCTGCAACGTTTCCGCCTTGAGGAAAACGCGCGCGCCGAGTGCTTCATCGAGCACCGGCGCATTGATCAGAGGCGTACGCACCGCAACGCCGGCAAGCCTTTTAGCTGCCGCCTCGATGTCGGCGACGGTCGGGAGAATGGATTTGTCGATGGCGCCCATGGGCGCCAAGGCTAACGCCGCGCCACGCGCATCTGCAAGAGCGCATAACCGTATGCCGCGTTAGGACCGGGGGTTTCTTTCAACCAATGCTTCGAAATAACGCGCTCAGTAATTAGTGGTTTGAGCCTTTGCCGGCTGCTCACGCTCGACAGTTGCGCCACGGGGACGATTGAACACGCTGGTGCAGGCGGGGCTGAGTTGCTGCTTATTTGCAATAAGGCATTGGGCTACACGACTCGCATCCGGGATTGCGCTCTGGCAAAGCCGAAATGCATCCGGCGTACATGCATCGGCATCCTGTTGCGTATAGGCGATTGCAGGGAGCGGAGCCATGATCGCGGCCATCAAAACAATAGCGTTCAATTTGCGCATAGCCTTCGCTCCAATTTTGCCTTCGCTCCAATTTTCGTTCAAAGGGACAATAGATGGGATGATAAAATGTTCCTTGCGCGAACGGGCGCAATGGCTTTTTGAGGTAAAAGGGACATTAAGCGCGTGACGCGAAATTTACGTGCGAGGGGGAAATGTCGCCAGCGGACATTGCGTAGCGCAAACTAATGGGTAGGCGACACAAGACGGCGGCCGAGCACAGGGCGCGCTACCCACGCTGCAGAGTAATTGTCGCGCCCTGCACTGCGGCATTCGCATCTTGCGACTTGATCGTAACTGACTGCTTGTCGCCACGCGTCACCAAATCCAAATTGGCGGTGAACGTAGGTCCCTTGGCCACAACCTGAAAGCCGACGCCTTCGACCTTGCCGGACAGGGTCCCGGCTGCATTGCGGGAGGACTCGCTCCAGGTCCCCGTGATCGCGCCGGCTGCGTATGTCGCGCTCCCGCGCAGATCGAAATTATAGCTGTCGCTGGCGCAGCGGATATTGAGTTGTAGTTTGCTTTGCTCCTCTAAAACATCATAGGAAGCCCGGCATTTGATCGGCTCATGCCTGCCATTGGACAAATCGATGGTGCCGGAGCCAGACCAACTCCCGGCCAATTGCTCGAAGGGGCTGGCGCTTGGTGCCGACCCCTGGGTGGCCGCAGGCTGCGTGTTGCCATCGCCGCCAACAAACAACAGCATCGTCACGGCCAAAAGGGCGCCGCGAAGCATCACGCGAGCGGGATTCGAATGCATGGACATCATCAAGTTCCTAGGGCCATTGGGGGGTCGTATCGTTGACCGACTAACACCCCATGCCGAACTTTGGTTCCCCAGGAGGCAAAGCGGGCATCACCTTTGGTGATTGGACGGACTGGTTCGAGCCATGTCCGCTGTCGGGGGTAAAGCGGACACGCGAGCGAACTGGTCGAGATGAACCGCGCATTGGCAGCGGATGCACATGTGTTGGGGTATGCCGTCGGGATTCGTCGATTTCGACTTAGATTCTATCGATCTAAGCAGGCACACTTTAAATCGCCGAGACTTAAAGTTGCCACATGTTGGAGGATACGCCGCCTGTCAGTTGCGCCAAATGTGGCGCGCGGCTGTTCTTGCCGGAAGCATCCGAATATTGCGATGCGCACAAACTGCGTCACCACTGGAAATGCGAGACTTGCAATTGTTCCTTTGAGACTACCGTTTGTCCTGAGAACCGACGCGGACGTCGTCGGTCCGACCAGCAAAGACCTTTAGGCGTGTCGCGCGGGACATGGTGGTGAAGGCCCATGCAGGAAGCGAGCGATGCGTGAACTAATTGGAAAAATACCGACTAAAGATCCCAATATCACTGAAGTCGTCTATCGCACGGAGATTGTCCGTTGCCTTGCGTGCCAACGGACAGTGCCGATGGGTATTGAGGTGGTCACAGTCCAAAAAAGTGGAGAGGCTAGAAAGGTTCTCCGGCATGTGTGCTACTGCCGCGGACACGGTTTTGATTACGAAACGAAGGCGCATAGCCTGCCCATTCGCCCCCGCACCCCGTCCCAAACGTCTTTTCGTCCCCAATAATCCAGTGATGTTTGCGCAGAGACAGAAAATACGGAAATAAATAAGGCACCTCTGGGGTTCTTATGACAGCTGATTGGCACTGAAATAGTGCGGACACCCAACGAGGACCATTATGTCGCTCCAAATTCGCGGATCGGCGATAGGCGCGGGTATTTTTGCGCTAGCGGCCGTAACGCATGCGCAGAATGCACCGCAGATCGCCTCCAATCCCAATATTATTTTGGCGCAAGGTACGATCCAGCCGGCCCCGGCCGACGCCGGCACAAAACCCTCGTCTAAGAGCAAAGTCAAAAAGCCAAAGCACGGTACGGAGGGGCGCCCTGAAGGGAGCCCACAACCCGCACCCGCAGGAGGCGTGGGCCCCCCGGATCCTGGAAAGTATTTATAGCTCCGCGTTGGTACTGAGCCGTTCTGACGTTGACCTTCTGTCTCGAGGTCGGCTCGGTTGACGCCCGCAGTCCGGCAATCAAGCGGCAATCAACGAAGGCTTGCCGCGTGCTGACCTTGCCGCTTGCGCCACGTGCTCCAGGAAGATGCGTGCGCTCTCCGCCCAGGTCATGCGGAGCGCAAATTCGCGGCAATCCTGCCGCGAACAGTCCAGCGCAGCGAGACAGGCGCGCTGCAGGTCGTCGTCGAGAACCCCGACATTCGCATCCCCGATGACGTCGCGGGGCGCCGCCGCCGGGAATGCAGCCACCGGGACGCCGCTCGCGAGGGCTTCGAGCAACACCAGGCCGAACGTGTCGGTGCGACTGGGAAACACGAACACATCGGCGGCCGCATAGAATTCAGCCAGCGCCTCGCCGGTCCGCGACCCGACAAACACCGCGTCGGGAAATTTTCGCGCCAGTGCACTGCGTGCGGGCCCCTCGCCGACCACGAGTTTCGTGCCGGGCAGATCCAGCTTGAGAAAGGCCTCAAGATTTTTTTCCACCGCCAGGCGCCCGACCGTCAGAAAGATCGGCCGCGGCAGGTTGAGTCCTTTTCCGCGACGCGGACAGAACAGATCGGCGTCGACGCCGCGCGGCCACAGCTTCACGTTCCTGAAACCTCGCGTGGCAAGTTCGCTGACCAGGGTCGGCGTCGCCGCCAGCACTGCGGCGCCAGCGGAGTGGAAGTGCCGCAGCCAGGCCCATGTCAGGTCGCAGGTCCAGCGTTCCGGCACCGGGAGCCGCCCGGCGAGATAGTCGGGGAAACGCGTATGAAAACTGGTGGTGAAAGGCAGCCCGCGCCGCAGACAGACGCGCCGCATCGCGTGGCCGAGCGGACCTTCCGTGGCAACGTGAATTGCATCGGGTCGCGAACGCTCGATCCGCCGCTCGATATCGCCCGGCGCGACCAGGGCCAGACGGATTTCCGGATAACTCGGCATCGGCAGGGTCCAGAACTGGTCGGGGCCGAGGAATTCGAGCTCCGCGCCAAGCGCGCGCGCCTCGCGCGCCACGTGCCCCAGCGTGCGCACGACGCCGTTGACCTGCGGGTGCCAGGCATCGGTGGCGACCAGAATTTTCATTCCATCACGCTGCCTTGGCCGCTTGCCGCTGCTGCGTCTCGACCGGAGCGCTGTCGCGGCCGCTCTGCGTCCAGGTGATAATTTCGAACTGGCCATCCTCGCGCTCGGCGACTGCCGTGCAGCTTTCCACCCAATCGCCGCAGTTGATGTAACGCAGGCCGTAGTCGTCATGCATGGCGGCGGTGTGGATGTGGCCGCAGATCACGCCATCGGCGTGGTGATGTTTTGCTTCGGTCGCCAGTGCCTTCTCGAAAGCGCCGATATAATTGACGGCATTCTTCACCTTAAGCTTGGCCCATTTGGACAACGACCAATACGGCGCGCCGAAGATGCGGCGGAAGCCATTGAAGACACGATTTGCAGTGAGCGCGAATTCATAGGCCTTGTCGCCCAGGAGCGCGAGCCAGCGCGCTTGCGTCACCACCAGATCGAAGATGTCACCGTGAACAACGAGATAGCGGCGGCCATCGAGGCCTTCGTGGATCGTATTTTCCACGACCTCGATGCCGCCGAAATGCGTGCCGTAGTAGCCGCGCAGGAATTCATCGTGATTGCCGGGAATGTAAATCAACCGCGCGCCCTTGCGTGCCTGTCGCAGCAGTTTCTGCACCACGTCGTTGTGCGTCTGCGGCCAGTACCACGACGACCGAAGTGCCCAGCCGTCGACAATATCGCCGACGAGGTAGACCGTTTCTGCGTCGTGATGGCGGAGGAAGTCGAGCAGCCTGTCGGCCTGACAGCCGCGCGTTCCCAGGTGGACGTCGGAGATGAACAGCGCGCGAAACCGTCGCGTGGCGTTATCCGTCACGATACGACGCTCTCCGATGCAATGACCATGCGCGGGATGTAGCAGGCTCGCATTTCAGTTTTATGACCGCGCTGTTTACCTATTTCATACGATCAGGCCGCGGCGTTGCGGATGTCCGCGCGTTGAAAGCGCACCAGCGTATAGACCCCGAACGGCTTGACCTTGCGTCGCTCCACAAGTTCGGCGCCGCCATGCGCCTGCGCCCACGCCGCCAGACGCTGGAACGGGAATTCCGGCCGCAAGCCCAGCGTGCGCGCCTTCTGAGCCAGCAGGCGTTCGACCGCCGCCGCCAGCCCGCGTTCGGAATAAAGATGATTGACCAGGATGATTTGACCGCCGGTCCGCAGCACGCGCGCGCATTCCGACAGAACGCGTTCCGGGTCTTCGACCAGCGTAATGACGAACTGGGCCACCACGCAATCGAACGACGCATCCGGGTAACTAAGGTCATGCGCATCCATGACGGCCAATTCCTTGACGAATGGATATCGACCCGTTCTTGCCCGTTCGCGTGCGCGCGCAATCATCGGCTCCGACATGTCGATCCCGGTGATTTCAGTCGTGTTGTCGTAGTCGTCGAACGAAAGACCGGTGCCGACACCGATCTCGAGAATGCGCCCGCCAACCGCGCGCGCGGCACTGGCGGCGGCGCGCCGTCCGCTCAGGAAGACCGGCCCGCAGAGTACGTCGTAAACCGGCGCCCAGCGCGCATAGGCTTTTTCCATGACATCCTTGGCGGGGTCGCGAAGCATGCAGGCCTCCCGAATCAAGACAGCGAATGTCGGTCGGGAGGTAGCAACCGTTTGCAACAGCTGAGCGACAGGGCACTAATCTTCACCCTCCCCTGGAGGGGGAGGGTCGGCGCGCGGCTCTGCCCTACTCCCCTCCCCCTTGTGGGGAGGGGTCGGGGGTGGGGGTCGCTGCAAGCGCGTTTTGAATCTCAGTCAGCACGCCTTCGATATTTGAAAGCACTTCGTTATTCCAGAAGCGCAAAACTCGATAGCCTTCTGACTCAAGACGCCGCGTGCGCGCCTCATCCTTCGTCACTTGCGAGCCATGCTGACTGCCATCAATCTCGATCACCAGCTTCAACCGGTGGCAGGCAAAATCGGCGATGTAGGGTCCAATCTGTACTTGCCTGCGGAAGTGCGAGCCAGCCAAAGGCAGATGATGACGCAGATGCCACCACAGTTTGCGCTCGGCCCCCGTCGGCGCTTGGCGCATTCGACGTGCAAACACACGCTGCTGCGGCGCCATTGTCCGATCCGTGAGCGCCCAGGTGCGTTCGTTGTTTTTGTCGTTCATAGTCATCACTACACCGACCCCCACCCCTAGCCCCTCCCCACAAGGGGGAGGGGAACAGGCAGCGGCAGCTCTCAGCGCCAACTTCCCTTTCACGGTAGTGCAAGCATCAGCCTGTGTGCATCGATCGATTGGTGGGGCCCCGTCGATACACGGCAGCGAGGACCTAGCCTTGACGCCTTGACCCCCGGCCCTGACACTTGGGGCAATCGTTGACGCGAACCAAGGACACCCCATGAATCTCGGAATTGCCGGCCGCAAGGCCATCGTCTGTGCATCAAGCCGCGGACTTGGAAAGGCCTGCGCGCGGGCTTTGGCGGAAGCCGGCTGTGAGGTGGTGATCAACGGGCGGGACGCCAAGAAACTCGAAGCAGCGGCGGCAGAACTCGCCAGCGCGACCGGCGCCAAGGTCATCCCGGTCGCCGCGGACGTCGCAACACCGGAGGGTCAGAAGACGCTGCTGGCCGCCTGCCCGCAACCGGATATCCTGGTCAACAACAATGCCGGTCCACCGATGCGCGATTTCCGTGAGCTCACCCGCGCGCAGATGATCGACGGCGTCATCGCTAACATGGTGGTCGCGGTTGAACTCATCCAGAAAGTGATCGATCCGATGTGCCAGCGTAAATTCGGCCGCATCGTCAACATCACGTCAGGCTCGGTGAAGATGCCGCTCGCCGGGCTCGATCTGTCCTCGGGCGCGCGCGCGGGTTTGACCGCCTTCCTCGCCGGCGTAGCGCGCACGGTGGCCGACAAGAATGTGACCATCAACAATATCCTGCCGGGAGCCTTCGATACCGACCGGCTGCGCGGCGTCCTGAGCAAGACGGCCGAACAGAAAGGCAAGACTGCCGATCAGGTCGCCGCCGAGCGCATCGCCACCATCCCGGCCAAACGCTTCGGTAATCCGGACGAATTCGGCGCGGCCTGCGCGTTCCTATGCTCGACGCACGGCGGCTATATCACCGGACAAAACCTGCTGATCGACGGCGGCACCTTTAACGGCGCATTCTGAAAACACAAAGGCCGGCGTCACCGCCGGCCTTTGCACAAGCGAATAAATCGCCTGCCTACTTGAAGATCTCATCCCATTTCCAATTCAAGCCGATCGAGATGATATCGGCGTGAGACGAAGCGTTGCCGACATAGCTAACACCGAACGGGTTGACGGACGTAACCGTCGTCGCAAACCATGGATTACCGGAGGCCGCAGTTATATTGATCGACGCGTTGGGCTCGTAAACGTGCGAATAAGCGACATCAGCCTTCAGGCCCTTGATGATGACGTAGCTCGCGCCAATCGACGCCCAGAACCGGTTGGCGTCCGGTATGAGTGGCGTACGCACCTGATCGGTGATCGGCGAAATCTCGTAGCCAAAACCGGTGCGCAACGTCAGGCGTTCATTGGCCTGATATTCAGCGCCAAGCGAGAATAACCATCCGTCCTTGTATTGAAACGGCAGGGTCGTGGCCGTAACACCGTTGGCAATCACATTGGACGTGCCAATCCGGCTCCAGTCGGTCCACTCGACCGTGCCAAGCAACGTCAGTTGCGGATCAAGGCGTTGCCGGATGCCGAGTGAAAGCACGCCAGGCAGATCGACCGTGGTGGACGCTGCAGTCGCGCCAGCCGGCGTCGCCAGGATGCCGTTGATCTTTTGGTCAATGCCGGAACGATAACCGAGACCAATTGTCGTCGTCGGTGTCGGCGTTAACGTGAGGCCAGCGGTAAAGCCGTAACCCCAGCCGTCGCCCGAAAGGTTCGCGTCACTAAAGGGGACAACCGCGGGAAGTTGGGAGGCGAAGACGCTCACACCGTGTTGTAAACTGGCTTTGGCATACTGGATCTGCACGCCCACGCCGACGCTGATCCAATTGTTGATCTGATAAGCGATGCTCGGCGCTGCGTTATAAGTGCGTAGCGATGTATCGCCGGCAGCAAAATCGCGACCGACCCAACTTTCCGGAAAGCCGACCGAAAGGCCAAACGGCGAGTTTAATGACATGCCGAGCCACAGGTTCGGCGTGAGCTGATAAGAAAAATAGCCGGCCGGGATCAGCGCCGCCTGGTAGGTATTGTTGGTGGAGCCCTGGACTACAAAAGGTGATCCAAAATACGTGCTGCCGGCAGCCGGGGTATTCCTTACGCTCGGAAAGAAGCCAGTATAGCTCGACGAACTTTGCACGCCGGTAAACTGGGTCATCACTGCCGGATTCCAGAACATCGTCGACAGCGACCCGCCCGCCGCGACGCCAGCATAAGATGCGCCTTGTCCGAATGCGCTTTGTTCGTGAACAGCGAGAGCACCGGCATCCGCTTGCGCGGTCGCGACAACCAAAAGTCCAAGCGCACTGCCTGCGCGCAGAACGTTCACCCAGCCCCGTAGCGCCATGTCGTCCCCCAAAACGCGCGGTCCCGGCGCGCAAGTGTGCATCGTGACGGGACACCGCTAAACCGACAATAGGCGTTAGCGCGATAACCGCTGGATTTGCCGGACCTTAAGCGAAATTAGTGCTGCTGTTGCGGCGGCGACACAGTCCTGCCGCACTGCAACAATCCGGGTTGCGCTTTTTCGTCAGTCGGCTGCATCAGAGGGACGTTCTGCCTTCGGGCGGACGGAGACAAATACCTCCCGCCGCGGGTATGCGGCCCTCAGTGCGTGCGCTCAGGCAGCGCGAAACGCGACGCCCATCCGCATATCCGCACGCCAGATCACGTGACATGGCCTGTTGATCTTGTCGTGGGCCACGATCAGCACGAAGTCGTCCGGAATGCCGATCTGGCTCGCAACTTCGAGACAGGCGCCGGCCGGGGACATATTGCGGACGCGACAGTCAATGCCGGCCGCGCGGTTAAACGCGATCGTGCCGCCTTTGAGTGCACGTAAACGCTGTGCCTTGCGTCGTTCGTCCATGGCAGTTCACTCTGGTCTTCCCATTCCACTGGCCCCCAATTCGATCGGGGCCAATCGCATCCTAGGCGTGCCTATTTATCGAGCGGTGAAACTGATCATCAAAAACCGCAAAAAATCGTCAGAATTCGCTAACCATCCCCCGTCCAGCGACAAGAGCCTGATCAAGCTCGGTTTTCGCCGACGCCCAGCCCGTGCGCATGCCGCAAGAGAGGGTTGCCCCCTGCCCGCGGCCATGCATGATGGCGCCGACCCGCCTTTTTCCAAAAACAACGCCCCAATAAACCACCCAATAAACGACCTATGGGAGACACCTGAAAATGAAGCTCGTCCGCTATGGCGCACCCGGCCGCGAGAAACCTGGCATCATCGGTGACGACGGCAAGATCCGCGACCTGTCGCGCCTCGTGAAGGACATCGACGGCGCGATGCTGGCGTCCGGCGGCCTCACAAAGATCCGCAAGGCCAACCTCAAGCGGATGAAGCCTGTCTCCGGCAAGCCGCGGCTTGGTCCCTGTCTCGGCAGCGTGCGGAATTTCATCGCCATCGGGCTGAACTATTCCGACCATGCGGCCGAAGCCGGCATGCCGATCCCGAAAGAGCCGATCATCTTCAACAAGGCGATCACCTGCATCTGCGGGCCGAACGACGACACCATCACGCCGCGCAAGTCGACCAAGCTCGACTACGAGGTCGAGCTCGGCATCGTCATCGGCAAGCGCGCGCGTTATCTCGCCAGGGACAAGGCAAAGGATGCCATCGCCGGCTATTTCCTGTCGAACGATGTGTCCGAGCGCGCGTTCCAGATCGAACGCAGCGGCGGCCAATGGGACAAGGGCAAAGGCTGCGAAACCTTCGGCCCGGTCGGTCCGTGGTTCGTCACCAAGGATGAAGTCGGCGATCCGCAGAACCTGGACATGTGGCTCGATGTCAACGGCGAAAAGCGTCAGCGCGGCAACACCAAGACCATGATCTTCGGCGCCGAGCACCTGGTCTGGTACTGCTCGCAGTTCTTCGTGATGGAGCCCGGCGACATCATCATCACGGGCACGCCGCCCGGCGTTGCGCTCGGCATGAAGCCTGCACCGATTTTCCTCAAGCCCGGCGACGTGGTAACGCTTGGCATCGAAAAGCTCGGCGAGCAGAAGCAGAAAATCGTCGCCGCAAAATAACCGCACATCGCGTCAAAACGACAAAAGCCCCGGGTAATGCCCGGGGCTTTTCTTTGATAAACGTAGACGATCAGATTGATCAGATCGTCGGATTCCAGATCACCGGAATCTCGCGATAGCCAGTGCCGTATTTCTCCACGTGTGCGAGCGACGGGAACGGGTAATGGAAGCCCTGCACCCGCATTTTGTCGGCCACCAGCATGTCATAGACCTTGCGGCGCGTTGCCTCCGCCATGGCGCCGTCCTGATCATAGAAAGCATGCCAGTCCGGGTGGCGCACGAACAGGAACGGCACGTGGGTGACGTCGGACTGGAGATAGACAGTGTCCGAGCCTGAAGCGATCACGTAGGAGGTATGCCCGGGCGAATGGCCAGGCGTTCCCTGCGCGGTGACACCGGGAATGACCTCCTTGTCCCATTCGTAAGTCTTCAGGCGCTTCATTACCTCGGCATTCATGACGCGCCGCACATTCTTGAAGTTGGTTTGCAGGCGGCCGGCGGTGGCGCGGCTCATTTCGCCGTCATCCATCCAGTAGGCATGCTCGCGCGCCGGCACCAGGATCTCTGCGTTCGGATACGTGAGCGAATTATCCTCCATCAGCAGGCCGTTGATGTGGTCGCCGTGGTAGTGCGAGATGATCACGGTATCGACCGCGGCCCGCTCAATGCCGGAGGCGGCGAGATTGGTCACGAACTGGCCGCCGACCCCGTTGCTCTTTTTGTAGCTGGCTTCTCCGGTCCCGGTATCGATGACCACGAGCTTGGAGCCGGTGTTCAGGCAAACCGGATTGTACGGCGTGGTCATCATGTCCTTTTCCATGAAGACCTCGGCGAGCGCGGCGTTCACCACATCTTTCTTGATGTTGATGACGTGATCTTCCGCCATCTTGAAGCGGGCAACCCCATCGGTCGCGACCGTCACCTCGATGCTGCCGATCTTGTAGCGGTACCAACCGGCGGCCTGCTTACCCGCCGGCGGCGTGGCGGCGCGGGCCGGACGATCGAACGGCACTGTTGCCGCGGCAGCCGCACCAGCGGCCGCCGACAATAGATTGCGGCGTGTAAAAGCAGTCATTGGCGTCTCCCCTTCCCAAGCTGTTCGGGTGTTCCCCCGATTTGGCCTGAATACTCGCAATTTACGTGATTTCCGCAAGCCGAAAAACGAGGGTCGGGACGTCCGCTATTAGTCTGGGTCTTTGCGCCGCAACCGCCTCCGCCCGCCGGCCTTCAGCCGTCCCAGTTCGCGGGTCGAGGGCATGCGCATGTCGGCGGCCTGTTCGTCCCGTGCCATGTTCTCGATGATCGTCAGCAGCACGGCGCGTGTCACCGCGATGTCTGCCGGTTGGACACGACGTACCGCGATGCGGTTCACGTCTTCAGCAAGCGGCACCAGACGATCGCGCAGCCGCCGGCCTTTCGGCGTCAGCAGCACATAGACCTTCTTGCGATCGCCATCGCGCCTGCGGCGGCGAATGTAGCCGAGCCGTTCCATCGCCTTGAGCGCCGAGAATGTCGTCGGCTCCATGACACCGGCCTGCTCGCTCAGCTCGCGCTGCGTCAGCCCGTCGCCTTCCCACAGGATGCGCAGAAACGTCCAATGCCCGAACGAAACGCCGTGCTCGGCGAGCCGCATCTGCAATGCGCGCACCAGCGCACGGGTCGCGTCTTTCACCAGATGCGCGAGACGGTCGTCCGGCACCGCTTCGCGCCAGTGGCGCAATATTGTCTGCGTGGTCGCCGGGTCGCGCTTCATGGCACGCGAAATTGATGATTGAGGGCGACGTCGCGGCCATCCTGCGCGGATCGCAGGATTCCCAGCAACACCTCGAGCGTCGCCATCGCCCAGGCGCCATTATGCAGGGGCGCCTTACCGTGAAGCACAGCGCGATAGAGCTCGTCGATAACCTCGGTGCGTGGCACTGATGGCGGCGACAGTTCTTCGAGCCGCGCCACGCCGTTCTGATAAATCATCACGCCATTCGGCAGCGCGCGGAGATCGGCGCGCTCGCAGCTCACCAGCAGCGTACCGAAATGCTGGTGCGCCGCGGCCTTGGCCTCTGACGGGCGGTAATCACGACCGCCATAATTGTGCGCGTTCTTGAACGCAGTCTCTTCCTGCGCACTGCTGAAGCGTGGGCGCGGTGTGCCGGCATAGGGTGTTTTCTGCTGGCCCATCTCACCGATCCAGCCCTGGAACTCGTCGGAGTCGAAGTGGCCGTATCCGTTATAAGTCAAAGACGCGAACGCACCGTTCGCAAAGGTCAGCAGCGCGGCATAGGCGCCTTCCGTCGGACGCGAGCGATCCCATGCCCCGGTCACGGCGCGCACGCTCGTCACCTGTCCGCCGGCAATCAGCCGCACCATGTCGACCTGGTGTGCCGCCTGATTGAACACCGCGCCGCCACCTTGTGCAGTGTCGAGCTCCTCGGGACGGCGCGGACGATAGAGATAATCGGTGTAGTTGATGGCGTTGATCATTCGCACTGCGCCGAATTCCCCACCCGCGATCAATTCGCGCAGGTGCTGGACCGGAGCATCAAATGAATGGCTGTGGCCGACGACGAGCTGCACGCCGGCGCTACGCGCGGCCGCGATGATTGTCGTGCAGTCATCAAGTGTGAGCGCGATCGGCTTTTCGATCAGCAAATGTTTGCCGTGGCGCGCCGCGAGCGCCGCATGCTCCGCGTGAAACTGATGCGGTGTCGCCACATAGACCACATCGATCGCGGGATCGGCGCACAGCTCCCTTACGGACTCGTAGCTTTTGCCGCCGAAGTCCGCAGCAAATCGTTGTCGCGCCTCCGGGCGCCGATCGGCCGCCGCAACCAGCGAAACGCGCGCATCACCCGTAAATGTCGGCAGCATAGCGCTAAATGCACGGCCCAGGCCGGCCACCCCGAGGCGGAGCTTGCGGTGATCGGGCGGGCTCACAGGACGGTCTACCTCGACAAGGCCGGGCGCATTCTCTAATCTTATCTTAGATATCTAAGAAAGGGCGCGCGAGAGAAATCTGCGAACGCAGCGTCCGCCGAGGGAGAATATCGCCATGATGACACCGGAGGAAAACGATCTGCTGTGCCGCGTCGAGGGTGACGCGCCGATGGGCCAGATCATGCGCCGCCACTGGATCGCGGCCTGCCTGTCCGAAGAAGTGGCCGAACCGGATGGCGCGCCGGTCAAGGTGCGCCTGCTCGGCGAGGATCTCGTGGTGTTCCGCGACAGCAAGGGCCGCGTCGGCGTACTCGACGAATACTGCTCGCATCGGCGCGCATCGCTGCTGTTCGCGCGTAATGAAGAGTGCGGATTGCGCTGCCTCTATCACGGCTGGAAATTCGACGTTGAGGGCAACGTGGTGGAGATGGCGTCAGAACCCGAGCACAGCCTCATTCCCGAGCGCGTGAAGCACAAAGCATACCCCGCGCGGGAGGCCGGCGGTTTCGTGTGGGCCTATATGGGTCCGCCCGACGAGATGCGCGAATTCGAAGCGCCCGCTTTCGCGCCGACGCCGGACGCGCGCGTGAGCGCCACCAAGGTGCGGGTGCGCTGCAACTGGGCGCAGATCCTCGAAGGCCAGATCGACTCGGCCCATTCGTCAAGCTTGCACTCCTCCGACATGGTGCCGGCGCAAGTCGACGGCGCCAAGGCGACGGAAGCCAACTGGCTTCGCCCGTCGACCGACAAGGCGCCGCGCTTTCAGATCGAGAAGACGAGTTATGGATTCCGTTATGCGGCCATCCGGCGTCCGATCACAAACGAGGCGACACACGACTACATCCGCACGACCGTGTACATCGCACCGTTCACGGCGTTGATCCCGCCGAACAACGTCCACAACGTCGCCACGCTGCTCACGCCGGAAGACGATCACAACACCATCTTCTACTTCATCGCCTGGAACGGCGCCGACAAGCCCGGCATCGACGCCAAGGCGTGGCGCAAATTCAACGTTCTCGAATGGGGCGTCGACGTCGACCGGAATTTCGACGGCAAACGCACGCGCGACAATCTCTACGGCCAGGATCGCGCTGCCATGAAGCAGGGAAACTTCACCGGCATCAGCGGCATTCCGAACCAGGATATCGCCATGTGGGAGGGCATGGGCCCGATCAGCGACCGCTCCAGGGAGCGGGTCGGCGCCAGCGACGTGGCGGTGGTGGCATTCCGTCGTTTGATGGTGGATGCCGCCCGCGCAATGCGCGATGGCGGCTCCGCGATCGGCGCGACCGGGCCACACATCAGGCACGCAACCATCAGTTCATATGAAGGTGTGGTGCCGAAGACGACGAACTGGCGGAGCCTTGGCGGCGGCAGCGAAGCCCCGCTCGAACGCGTCCGCGAAACCGCAAAATAACTTAAAAAAGTTCTGGGGAGGATACGATGAAAAAATACAGGCTTGCTCTTGCACTTGCGGCCATGTCGCTGTTCGCAACCGCTAACACCGCGTCTGCGCTCGACAAGGTGAAACTTGCGGTCGGCCAGCGCGGCAACTGGGACACCTCGGTGTCTGAAGTTGGCCAGCTCGCTGGCATCTTCAAGAAGCACGGCCTCGAACTCGATATCGTCTACACCAATGGCGCGGGCGAGACGCAGCAGGCGGTGATCTCCGGCAGCGTCGATCTCGGGATCGCCGCAGGCGTCATGGGCGTGCTCGGCGCCTATTCGAAGGGCGCACCGGTGCGCGTGATCGGCGCCGAGACCACCGGCGCCAACGATCTCTATTGGTATGTGAAGGCGGACTCGCCGATCAAGTCGCTGAAGGACACCGACGACAAGACGCTCGCCTACTCGACCAACGGTTCCTCGACGCATGGCATCGTCACCGCCTTCATGAAGCAGTACCAGCTCAAGGCCAAGCCGACCGCGATGGGCGGACCCGCCGCGAACCTGACTGCTGTGATGTCGGGACAGGTCGATGTCGGCTGGGCGGCGCCGCCATTCGGGCTCGACCAGCTCGATCAGAAGCAAATCCGCATCATCGCAACCGGCAATGACGCCGAGGCCTTCAAGGGCCAGACTGTGCGCCTCAACATCGCCAACGCCAACTTCCTGAAGGAGCACAAGGACATTGTCGACCGCTACATGAAGGCCTATCGCGAAACAGTGAACTATCTGTACACCGACCCGAACGCGCTCAAGGTCTATTCGGATTGGCTGAAGATCAGCGAAGCGAAGGCCAAGCGCACGCGCGACGACTTTTTCCCGCGCGCGTCGGTCGAGCCGGATAAAATTGTCGGGCTCGACACCATCGTGAAGGATGCGGTCTCCTTGAAGTACACAGCCACCGAGCTGACCAAGGCGCAGCTGGATGAACTGATCCAAATTCCGCCGCGCTAGACCGGTCGCGATAGCTGGTGGCGGCAAGACTAGACTGCTATCAATGACAAGCGCCCGCCGGATGCCGGCGGGCTCGGGTGCCGGCGGGGGCTATCCTGATGCGGACGCGCCTTGTTGCAATCTCGTTTCTTGCCGCGCTCGTGCCGGCAGCGGCGCAGACTTCATTACCCTACGCCATCGAAACCTTCGGTGCCTTCCGCAAGGTTATTCTCGAAGGCGATTTCACTCCCAAAGTATCGCTCAGCGCCGTCATGCCGAAAAACCCGACCGTAGGCGTCGGCACCGTGGCAGACGCGCGCGGCGAGATCACCATTCATGACGGCAAGCTGATCGTGAGCTACGGCAAGGCCGGCCCGCATCCGGCCGCCGAGTCCGAGCCCGCCGGGCTGCTCGCGACTGCAAAGGTCGCCGGTTGGCAAACGATCAAGGTCGAGCAGGACGTTGCGCCGGATGACATTGAAAAATTCATCGCCCGGGCGGCGGCAGCGCACGGCGTCAACCAGGAAGGCCCCTTCCCGTTTCAGATTCGCGGCACGCTCGCGTCCTATGTCATGCACGTGAATGCGGAGCCGACCAACGGTCCGCACGGCATGGGCCAGCCGATCGCCGTCACGATGGAGATCAAGGGCAACGCGATCGCAGGCAGTGTTTCAGGCATCTACGCGTCACAAGACCTGGTCGGCATCGTGAGCCATGGCGGCACGCGCACCCATAGCCACTGGGTCTCGCCTGACGGCAAGTCGACCGCGCATCTCGACAGCTGGGGTCTGAAGGCCGGCGCCGAACTGTCGCTGCCAAAACCGTAGGCCCGGCGCACGACCCTCAACTAACGCGGCCCTGCCCCGGCGTCCGGTATCACCCGCGCGGTGACAAACCGGTGCCAGATGAACAGCACGATCACCGCGCCAACGGTTGCACCGATGAAGCCAGCACCCTGATCAGGCCGGTACCAGCCGATTGCCTGGCCGATCCAGGTCGCGAGAAACGCGCCCGCAATACCGAGAACGGCGGTGAGGATGAAACCCGACGGGTTATTTGGTCCGGGCGCAAGCAAGCGCGCAATAATGCCCGCGACGAGGCCGATCATAATAATCCAGAGAATGCCCATGCGTGCTCCTGTCTATTGTAGCGAGACCGCTTCATGCACGACGTTTGCCAGGCATGCATCAGAGCATGCGCCCGGCTTCCTGTTCGGTCGGCAGACGCCCTTGCGGCGTCAACTGGTCGACCACCTTCGGCAGATATTCGCTGAGGCCTTGCAGCAGATCATCGCGCGACATGCCGGTTTGCGCCGCGAGCGCATTGATCTTGTCCGCGCCGAGTGCGCCGGCGAGATCATTCGGCGATATCGTCTTGTTGGGGCCGGTGCCGACCCACGAATCCGCGGCCTCACCATGCCCGCTCTGCTGAAACTGTTTGAGCAGATCGCCGAGACCGCCGGTCACGATGCTGCCGGCGGCGCCGGTGGCAAGCAGACCGCCCAGACCGCTTTTGAGCAGATCGCCCAATCCTCCGCCACCTTGCGTACCGGTATCGATCGCCGCGCCGCCTGATGGTACGCGGGTATTCGCCGGAACCGTTGACGGTTGCCCGCCCGTGAAACCTTTGACCGCTTTGTAGGCAAGCAGGCCGAGGATCGCCATCGTGATCGGCGACATTCCTCCACCGCCGTTGCTCGTATCTCGTTGTCCGCGCGGCCCATTCTGCATTCCGTTGAGCACATCGATCAGACCCATGGTCGCCTCCTGTAGGAAGTCGATGAATATTTTTCAGGGTATGACGTTGCAGTGACCGGAACATGGCAAGCAAGAGGCCACGCGCTTGCTCGCGCAATTTTTACCGGTAGAGCCTTGGAGCGGCGCCTATACTGAACACTGCCACACGACATCATCGCATTAACGCAAGAGCATTTGACACAAACAGTGGAGGAAACGTCATGAGTATTTTTGGAAGCATCATGGGCGCAATTTTTGGTCACGGCTCGGCGCAGGCGAGCGCCTCGCCAACGCTCGCGCCCAGCGCGCCGCCGACACAAACCGTCGACGTTGCAGCCATTGTCGACAAGGCCGCAGCAGCAACCGGCGAGAAACTGGCCTGGCGCACCTCCATCGTCGATCTGATGAAAGCTCTCAGCCTCGACAGCAGCATCGGCGCGCGCAAGCAGCTTGCGAAAGAACTCAACTACACCGGCGACACCAATGACTCCGCCACCATGAATGTGTGGCTGCACAAGCAGATCATGACAAAGCTTGCCGCCAATGGCGGCAAACTGCCGGCCGATATCAAGGCTTGAACCACCGACCGGACAAGGAACTCGTTTTGAGAAGCTATTGAGACTTTCAACTGCCGCCGGTGCGACCGGCGGCAGTTAGTCCCTATTTGGCGTTCATTAGAATTGTCGACAATCGTTGCCCAAATACATCGCCCCGCACAATTCGCGCCCAGCATGCGCCACCGCTACCGCAGCACCGCCGCCTGTCGCTGAAGCACGTTAGCGTCATCGCGGGGATCGGGGGGAATGGCGTAAGTCCATTTCGCACCGGGGCGTTCGTAAGGATGGGGTTCGGGTTTAGCCGCAGAGTTTTCAGCTTCGCACGCCTGTTCGGCCTGGGCGCCGGCTGCCTGGCGCTTGCCAATTGCACGACCGACAATGTCGCCGGCACCGCCGACCGCAGGCACACAGCCGCCGTCAGTTCGCGCGTGCTCGCCACCGGCGAGACAGCAGCCCTCGCAACGGCCGAGACGCCAACTATAAATACAAGCGTCGTCCGCAAGCGCGTCGCGCCCGCGACGCACGCGCACGCTATTCCCGGAAATGTTAATTACAGCGCCATCGGCGTTGCGTCCTGGTATGGCGAAGATTTTCATGGACGGCCCACCGCCAACGGCGAAACCTTCAACATGAATTCGCTTTCAGCCGCGCATCCATCATTGCCGCTGCCGTGCAATGTGCGGGTGACCAATTTGCTAAATCATCGTTCGATCGTGGTGCGGGTCAACGATCGCGGTCCTTATGTTGGCGGCCGCGTCATCGACGTGTCGGCAAAGACCGCCAAGGTGCTCGGGTTCTATGACGACGGCCTGAGCAAGGTGAAAGTCGAATATGTCGGCCGCGCGCACTAACCGCGGTCCAGACGCGGCAGCCTGATGGCAACATCGCGGTAAAAATTAGCCGGCGGCTCTCGCGCGGGCATTGCGTTACCGTCGCGGTCAACTCGCCGCGCTTGCCGAAATTGCAACGTATTGCAGCCCCATTCCCCCTTTCCAATCGTCATTGCTCACCTTCGTTTCGAATCCCAGTTGCATTTCTTTGTACAGAGTAGGAGGGGGACGCATGCCAGGACGCAGAGTAATCCTGCCGTCGGCGATGTTCACTCTTGTCTTGATCGCCGCGCTATCAGCACAAGCAACACGCACGACGCACGCTGCCGATGAGTGTCTCGCCAAGCCGACTGGACCGACACCGCAAGGTCAGCACTGGTACTACCGGATCGATCACGCCAACAATAATCGCCAGTGCTGGCGGCTCGCGCCGGAGGGACTTCCGGTCCAGAAAACAACGCCGCAGGCTGAGGACGAGACAGCGTCCGAGCCAGACGCGCCGCAACAGCCTCGCGCGACGCAAGCGGTGACCACGGCACCCGCGCGCGTAGCCACCGATCCCGCGCCTGCCACCGCCGCCAACTCAATCGCAATAGCCCCTTCGATGCCTTGGCTCGCGACGCCGACGTTACCGGTCCTGCCGCAAGCTAAAACGGTGCTGCAGACGGCCAATGCAGATGACACCACGCCGGCGGTGACGAGCGACGACACGCCTGCCGAACCAAACGATGCATCCGCAACGGGAAGCGTCCATAGCGAGAGATCGCAACGCGCTGCGACCGCGCGAACTCAGCCGGCTGATGCGCCACCGCAGCAATTCGCAGGGATCGAGCGCACCTTTGTGTTGCTGATGGTCATGTTCGCCCTGCTCGCGGTGACCGGGCCCATCCTTCACTTCACGCATCGGCAACGCCAGCGCGAGGTCATCAATTATAAGCCCCCGCGATGGGCGCCGGTGGTTGCACTGAATACGCCAGAGCCGCGCATCCGCGCGATGCAGACACCGAATCCTGCAGCCGCATACCGGCCCGCACGGCGTGCCGCACCGCAGACTGACCAGACCGACTGGCGGCCCGCTCCAAATCGGAATCCAAGCCCGATTCCAACGCCGGATCCAAAACCCGTTCCAAGACCCGTTCCAAGTCCAGCTCGTCCGCCTGATCCAAACGAGCGGTTGAGGCACGCGTTGCAACAACTGGTCGACCGAATACAAACCATACAGCCGACCCAGCCGAACGCCGCGCCAGCCCGGACGCGGCGCGCGGACGTCGAGTTGCTGAAGAACGCGCAATAGTCGCTCAATCAAAAGTCCGCTAGCATTGCGCAATGTTGCGGATCTTGATCGTGCTCGCCGTCGTCGCGGCCGGCGCCTCAGCGGCGCTGGCCGAGACCCTTAATTCCTTTCGCCACGCGCATGGCTTGCCGGCGCTGCACCAGAGCGGGCCGTTGCAGGCGATGGCCCAGCGCCACGCCCGCAGCATGGCGGCGCGGCGTTCAATGGATCATGCGGATTTCTATACCGAGCGCGGCCGCGCCGGCGCCCGTGCCGAAAACGTCGCCGCGGGCTGCGCGAGCGAAAGCTGCGTGATGAGCCTGTGGGCGGAATCGTCGGGGCACCGCGCCAACATGCTTTTGTCCGACGTCCGAAACTACGGGCTCGCATCTGTGGCCAGCAGCGGCACCCGTTACTGGTGCCTGGTTCTTGGCCGCTAGAACGGCTGACACGGATTGGCCACGGTCTTTCAGGCGCAACCTCATTTCAGCCCTATTGGAACCGTTTTCGTTTCGCAAAGTTTCTCAGGTGACTCGGACAAACCTGAGGCCATCATGACTTTATCGATACCCGTCCCGGAGAGCCGCAAGTTTCGCGCGCGGGCGCGCGAATGCCGGACCATGGCTCAATCGCTCCGCGTTCAAAGCTCGCGCGATCAGATGCTCAAGGCCGCTTCCGATTTCGAACGTATGGCGCAGGACGCAAGGGCCCGCGAGATCGCGGAAGGCATGACGCATTTGCGGGCGCTTGCGAATATACGACCGGTCACCGCGGCTTGATCTGAAATCATCACGCGGATGCAATAATCACTGCGCGTGGACCTTACGTTTCCGGTGATGTTTTAACGCCGGCGCCGCAGCGGCTGCGGAAATATAGGGATTTGGATTGCACCAACCGCGGTTGCCCGACAATACGTGCGGCCGGCACTCCTCGATGGTGCGAAACTCGCAGTCCCACTGCATATCGCCGTCACCCATCGCAACCACGGCACACCAGGGCGCCGCGTAAATGTCCGCCGCCGCAGGCTGCAAACCAAACCCCATGAAAATCAAAGCGGCGCTCGCGCCCAATATCGTCCGGATCATCGTCAAACTCCCTGTCTGTACAGGTAATAACACCGGGATACCCCGCATAATTCTCCCGCTTCCAGGCCCGCAAATGCGACGGCGGCGATGAACGTTTCCATTGAACCTAGCGGGATTTTCCCGTCAGGCGTTTAAACTTTTCCGAAGTGGTAACCGTAAAACGGCTTGGGAGGGGCATGCCGGCCGAGAAAAATCGGCTGCAAACCCTTGCAGCACCGGCACAACATGCGTTGGTTTAAATTTGATTCAACCGCGCGGCAACTTTGAGACACCCGCTCCAGTTCTTCTTAATCGACGCGACGGTATCTTGCTGTGGCACGGACCAACAGGAGCCTGTCAGATGTCCAAGGTAACTGCGTTTCTGAAAGACGAGTCGGGGGCTACCGCGATCGAGTATGGCTTGATTGCCGCCGGTATTTCGGTCGTGATCATCGCCACAGTCAACGCGATCGGCTCCAGCCTCAATGCCAAGTTCGACTACATTGCCAACTCGCTGAAGTAATACTTCCGCGTGCTGCAAAGTTAAAGCCGCCGGGGCTGCCGGCGGCTTTTCCTTTTGGCGCATGCCGAACCGCGCACACGTCCCGCCGGGCCGTCTGAGGTATCGGGGTCAATTTTTGAGGCGTTGCAGACAGCCGGGTCGACAGGCCCGGGAACAATGCAGCGACTAGAGACCAGAGATCAGAAACACCAGCGTTGCGAACCCGCAGAGTGCTACTCCTGCGAGCAGCAGCGACCACTCCGAGGGCTTGAGGGCGCATAGCCTCCCCTCGTTCACGACGTAGGCCATCAGCGCAGATACCCTTTCCATTTTTGCCTCCACGGCAAAGCTTTTTACTGATTGAACCCTAGGACAGGGCCGGTTTGGCCACTGTGATCGGCGTCACCAAAAGAGCGATTTTTGGCGGCGTCCCCAGGGTGCAGCGCGCGGCACTTGGGGCTGCGATGCTGCTTCCCATTGCGTTCAGGGCAACGGCGCGGCCTGCACCGGCAAGGCCTTCATGCCGGGATGCGTGATGTGGAGATCGTAGATCGACACCGCGCTCTGGATTGAGCCGTTTGGATCGTGCGTGCCGGCAACGGTCTTGCTCGGCGCTACCATGACCTTGATGGCGACACCGACCAGAAGCAGAACGACGACGGCGGTAACAGTGATTGCGCGTTGCATGAGGTCTTCCTCTCAGGATGACCCCCCTAACCCTGGACAGATAATCGCGCCGGCCAGGCGAAACGTTTGTGAGCGCGCTCACACTTCCACGAAATTTAAGGTTGGAACTTTAGATCGCGCCGACTGCCCACGTCACAATGTCGGCAGCCACCTGCGAGAATGCCTGGTTGAGCGCCGCAACGGCGTCCGGCGCCTCGGTGCTTTTGGCAGCGATATTCGCGGTGAAGACACGCGCGTCGGCAACGGCGCCTTTGTCGCTGACGAGGCGCGCGGTCACATCGACCACGGCCTTCGGCGAAGGCGTCAGCGTGATCTGGAAACTGCGGATCACGAGCTCCAGCCGATAGTCGGGATTGAGCTGATCGAGCGGCCGGCTCACCGCATTGAGCTGGCGTGCATTCTCGAAGCTCTGCACGATCCTCGCCTGCACGAGCTTCGGCAGATTATCGGCCCACTGCGCATTGTTGATGTTGGTGTAAGTACCCTCGCCATTGCGGATCAGGATCTTCTGCGAGTCGAACAGGATGATGGCGCTGGGGTCAGGAACGACAAGATGCCCTTTGATTGTTTTCGCGACCTGGGGAAAGGCTGTCGCCGGCGTCAGGTCGTAGATGGCGGGGCCCGCCTTCGGCGTGCCGCTGCCGGTCAGATTCTCCAGCCCGCCGATGAGACCTTCGAGGCGCTCCGAATTACGGCCGAGCATGTCAGAGAAGGCTGCAATGCCGGTGATCGCCGTATTCAGCGGCTTCGCATTCTGGTCGAGGATGCCATCGATGTGGCGCAGGGTCTCCTGCGCCAACTCGGTCAGGCTGCGGCCAACATCGGGGGCCGCGATGATCAGCGGCGGCTGGCCGTTGCTCGCCGTTAGCCGCGGCGAATCCGCCGCGCCGCCTTTCAATGCGACGGCGGACGCACCGGTCAGCCCCTGGTATGAAATGTCCACCACCGTGTCGGCGCGGACCGGAGTTTCCGGATCAAGAGCCGCCGTGATGGTGACACGCTTGGGCGCATTCGGATCGAGCGCAATGCGCGTCACCGCGCCGGCGCGGACGCCGTTGAACAGAACGCTGGATCCAATCGCCAGCCCCGAGACAGGTTGCTCGAAACGGATCTCGTAGAGTGCGCGCTGGCCGAGGCCGCCAACATTCTTGATCCAGTAGACGAAGCTGAAGGCAGCCACGAGGCAGGCAAGCGCGAATGCGCCGATGAGGGTGTAACGGGCGCTATTTTCCATGGAGCTTTCAAACCCTTCCGCGCCCCGGCGGGCCGGCCGGCTAGCGGCTGAGCGTGATGGACGCCTTTATGATCTGTCCACCGCCCTGCGAGTCGATTGTTACACTCTGTCGCCGGTTGCGGGTCAACATCACGAGGTCGGCGGCAAAGCCGGAGCTTTCGACATGAATTTGCAGACGGTCACCTTCCGCATTGCCGACCGCCGTTCCGCCGATGCTGCGGGTACGCTCGGTCCAGCGGCCTGAGACCTGGTTCTGGGCGTCAGCGGTGAACTGTCCGGTCAAGTCGAAGTTGTAGCTGTCGCTGGCGCAACGCAGCTGGAGATCGATTTCGTGCTGGCTGCTGCCGCGCGGACGATAACTCGCGTTGCAGCGGATCCGCTCGGCGGCACCGTTGCTGGGCCGCAGCGTGCCGTTTCCCGACCAGCTGCCGTCAAATTCATGGAACGGCCCATCATCTGCCCGCGCCAATGGCAGCGGACTGATGAAAGTGAAAACCAGGATCAGGATGCCGCCGATCAAGGCGGCAGGCGAAAACGGAGCAAAAGAGCGCTGCAAAGGCATATTCCCATACATGTTTGGATTGGAAGGCGAGAAATAGCGCCGCCCGCCTTGACTGCCAACGGGGTGGTTCTGGTTCCCCGATAAGCATGCGCAGCCGGCTTTGATTCAGTCTAGCCCGATTTTATCACAAGTTTACGGGCTACTTTTTGTCACCCGGAAGGAAAACCTTGAATGGCCGCTTGATAGTGCCCGTACATGGCCGGGTTATGGTCTTGCCACCATCGGTCCAGGTTTGCGTACCCTTGAGATCAGCGTGACGCCTGACAAAACTGCCACTGTATTTCGCCTCATATTGGCGATTGCCGCCCTTCCAGGCGCCTTGCAGGCTGATCGCGTCGCCGCTCAACGTTCCCGTGCCCTGCTCTGGCGCCGCTACGGATGTATCGTGCAGCCGCACAACCTGCGTATAGCGTACCGCGCCTGCAGCGATTGTGACCTCGATCGCCTCGCGGCTTTTGCCTGCCGAAAACGGCAGTTTGTCGCACACCATCGTTCCGCGATAGACCGCGTCGCGCACCTGCGCCGAGACCGGGGTGCCCGCTATTGCCGCTGCTATTGCCGCAGTTGTTGCAACAAGCACGCCGATCGCATGTCTCTTCCCCACCATCACGCCCTCTCCCCCACTTTTTCCCTTATTGCCGGCAGTTTCGACGGCCGCGCGCAATGCATTGCCAAATGCGTCAATACCACGATTTGTCCATGCAGCGTGCCCGCTATGCTTGCAACGTCGTCGCGTAATACTGCATACTTTTAAGACGTCGCGCTAAAGGGGAGCATATCATGTCTCATTTCGCCAGAGGATTATTTACCGGCATCGTCGCAGCGACGGTCATTGGCGGTGTTGCTTTCGTGAGCACGCAGGCCGGGGCTGCCACGATGTCCAAGGCCGACAAGGCGGCCCTGAAAGAAGCGACCGCGTCATGCAAGCATGAGGCGAAAGGAAAGAAGATTCATTGGCCAGCGAGCCGCGCTTACGTCAGAGACTGCGTCAAGGAAGCGCTCAAGGATCATCCCAACATCAGCGTCATCAAATTATACATAGACGATCCGGACATGCCGGTGACGCAAGTGAAGGATCATATGTGAAGGATCACATGTGAAAGACCACATGTAGGCAGAGCCTGAGGCCACCATTTCGGTGGCCTCTTTATTTTGGCTGGACGGCTAGCGGGGCACCGGCACCGGAATGCCGGGCTGACGCGCCTCCTTCTGATCCAGTCTCGTCTTGTATTCCTCCACGACGCCTTCGAGCCGCGAGATATTTTGCAGCAGGCGTTCGCTGGTGAGACTGAGCAGGTAATAGCCAAATTCCGGATTCTGGAAATACAGCTCGAGCAGCGTTTCATAGGTGATCGTCAGGACGTCGCCATTCTCGATGCACTGGATCGTCTGCGTGCGCCGGTTTTTCGGCGCTACGAACCCGAGCTCGCCCATGATGCGGCCGGGCGGCAGTTCAATGCCGATTTCGCTGACCAGGAATTTTCCGGTCACCGTGAGAAACAGTTCATTGGCGACATCGCCCTTGCGAAAAAGCACTTCGCCCTTGCGGTACTTGCGCGGCGTCATGTAGGGCCGCAGCCAATCCATCGACAGATCGCCCTGCGATGACATGCGCGCCTTCTTGACCAGCGTGAGCATCTGGCGGAGGCGGATGACGTTCACCGGCAGCGACAGGAGATAAAGCAGGAATGTGCCGACCGCGCCGGCCACCAGCCCGTAGGCCATGAAAAACGCGATACTGATGATGCCGATCACACGCAAGGGCACGATGGTGCGCATCATCAGCGTGGCGACGTAAAACATGGCGCCGGCCAGCGCGAGCATATTCGCGGTGTTGATGTTCGCCAGCGCGAGTTCTACCAAACGGTGGTACACCGCATCGTAGGTGACGTGGGCAGGATCAACGCCAAGTTTGAGAAACAGATTGTCGATCCCCAAATTCGCCGCGAAATCGGCGATGCGATTGACGGCCGAATCGAGACTTGCGCTTATCATGCTCCCAACCCCAGTCTGCCGAACGACATAACCGAACTATATTACAGCGCGCCCGGCGGGTAATCGAGTGAAGTCGGTCACTTAGCGGAAATGCCCTTGGAGCCCCTTGGCCAAGGTTTGGGCTGTCATATTCCCGCGGTCCGGCACCGCCAGGCGGCTTGTTCGGGGGCCTGAAGACAACCCTTGCGATCATCGACCGGCGGCAGTCAGGCGCCCGCCGATTGAGCGGCCGTCAAGCGCGGCGCCGGGCCGGGCGCGACCCTGGCAAAAGTTTTGGCATGGGGATTATGAGAGCGGTCCGCTTTGCTAAGGTCCGCTCTAGGGGCGGCGCTGCGCGGGGGACAGCCATGAACTACGTGACCGTGATCGGATTTATCGCATCCGGCCTGGTGATCGCGACATTGTCGATGCGGACAATGATTCCGCTCCGTATCGTCGGCCTCGTAAGCAATGTCGCGTTCGTGACCTACGGCCTTCTGTTCGGCAGCATTCCGACGGTCATGCTTCACAGCATTCTGTTCCCGCTCAATGTCTATCGCCTGCGGGAGATGCTCAACCTCATCAGCCGGGTCAAGGCCGCCAGCAAAGGCGATATGTCCCTGGACTGGATCAAGCCATTTATGAGCAAGCGCGCCGTTGAGGCCGGGGAGATTCTGTTTCGGAAAGGCGATGAAGCCGATCATATGTATTTTGTCGTCGACGCGCGGCTTCACTTGAACGAGATTGATATCAATATCCTGCCCGGCGCCGTCGTCGGCGAACTCGGCATGCTGGCGCCCGCGCGCACGCGCACACAGACACTGGTCTGCACACAGAGCGGCGCAGTGCTGGAAATTTCTTATGACCGGATTGAGCAGCTCTACTATCAGAACCCGCAATTCGGATTCTATTTCCTGCGCTTGTCGACCGCGCGCTTGTTCGAGAACATTGGACGGCTCGAGGGAGCGCTCGCCGAGCGCGACCAGGAAATTCTTACACTGCGCACGGCAGTCGCTGCCCGCTAGGCGCGCCAGAGTACCCGCGCGACGGCAACGGCGGCGAACATCCCGACAAGCTGAGCCACAATAAATGACGGCGCCCCCGAGGGTGCGATTCCGGCGAACGTATCCGAAAGCGAACGGGCAATGGTCACCGCCGGATTGGCAAAAGACGTCGACGCCGTGAACCAATATGCTGAAGCGATATAGAGACCGACCGCATAGGGGATGGCAGCCGGCGCGCGTGCCAGACAGCCGAAGATCGTGAGCAGAAGTCCAAAGGTCGCGACGGCTTCGGCGAGCCACTGGCCGGCTCCCCATCGAACCGTTGACGATACCTGCCACACCGGCAAATCGAACATCAGGTGCGCGATCCAGACACCCGCGATGGCCGCAACGGTCTGAACCACCACGTAGAGGCATGCGATCTCCCACGAAAGCTCTCCGCGCAACGCGAAGGCGAGGCTCACCGCGGGATTAAAATGCGCGCCCGAAACGGAGCCAAACATCAAAATGATAACGGGGAGGATGGCGCCGGTCGCGAGCGTGTTGCACAGCAAAGCCAGCGCAACATTGCCGCCCGCCAGTCGCTGCGCCATGATTCCCGAGCCGACCACGGCCGCGAGCAGAAAGGCCGTGCCGAGAAACTCGGCCATCATCCGTTGCGCAAGAGTTGGCATCAGCCCGGCTCGTTGACCTTCGCGCTGGCGCCTTCCATCCGGCCGATGTCCTTGAGTTTTGCCTGCAAGCTCAATCGGTCAAGCGAGCGGATCGGCAGTGCTGCAAAAACGCCGATCCGCTGCGACAACATGCGGTAGGCATCCTTGAAGGCGAGCGCGATCGCCGCGGGCGAGCCCTCGGCGGCGGCCGGATCGGGAACTCCCCAATGCGCCGTCATCGGTTGACCAGGCCAGAAGGGACAGGCTTCACCGGCGGCGTTGTCACAGACAGTGAACACAAAATCGAGCGCCAGAGCACCGGGCGTGGCGAACTCATTCCATGACTTTGAACGAAATCGCCCGGTGTCGAAGCCGAGGCTTTGCAACAGCGCCTTCGCCTCGGGATGCACCTGGCCTTTCGGCTGGCTCCCGGCGCTGAAGGCAACGAATTTTCCTGCGCCCACTTTATTGAGAATGGCTTCGGCCATGATCGACCGCGCCGAATTGCCGGTGCAGAGAAACAAGACGTTAAACGGGCGGTCGGTCACGACGGGCCCCTTATGCACACGCAGCAGCGGCGCGCCGCGTGCTCTTGCCAACCTTGGGTTTGCAGAGTTCCGGACGGCCCTGGCAGCAATGATCGGTGAGATAAGACACGAGTGCATTCATCGCCGCGAATTGCGCCGCATAGATCATCGAGCGGCCGTCGCGGCGCGATGTGACGAGACCCGCCTCGCGCAATCGATCAAGATGAAAGGTCAGCGCATTGGGCGGCAATCGCAGGCTGGTGCCGATATGGCCGGCCGGCATACCCTCGGGCCCGGCCTCGACCAGAAGCCGGAAAACGTCGAGGCGATTGTCCTGCGCCAATGCCGCCAGAATGGCGACCGCATCCTGCTTTTTCATATTTCAATGATTATTGAAATAAATGCCGGTGGTCAAGCGGCGGTCCGATCCGTCGCACCGATGATCGCGATTTGTTGATTCTTTGTTGATTCCTGGGAGCCGTACGGTGCGCGTAGGCTACGGCTCCCCGTGGCGTGTTGTGCAAATGATTGACCCGCCAAAATACAATCGTCTGAGCCGGAGGGCCCTTCTCGCCGGAGTGCCCTGGCTTGTTGCCGGGTGTGCCAATTCGAGCCGGTTCGAATGGCCGGCCGCGGCGATTTCCGACTACGGCCAATACGGGCCCATGACCGACGGATCATTCACCATACCGGCGATCGACATGACAACAGTTGACGCGGCGCTATTGCGCCAGGAAGTCGCCTGGCACGGGCCGCAGCGGCCAGGCAGTATCGTGGTCGCCATTCCCGAGCGGCGCCTCTATCTCATCAAGGCGAATGGACGCGCGTTGCGTTATGCCGTCGGTGTCGGCCGCGAAGAGGCGCTGAATTTTCGCGGCAGTGCCGTCATCGGCAACAAGGAAGTGTGGCCGCGCTGGACGCCGACAGCGAGCATGATCGCGCGCATTCCACGCTATAGGGCCTATGCGGGCGGCATGCCCGGCGGGCTGGAAAATCCGCTCGGCGCGCGGGCGCTTTATCTCTATCGCGACAAGCACGACACGTTTTTCCGCCTGCACGGCACCAATGAACCGGAGAGTATCGGCAGCGCCGTGTCGAGCGGCTGCATCCGTCTGTTCAACCAGGACATCATCGATCTTTACAATCGTGTGCCGGTCGGAACGACTGTAATGGTTTTGCAGGGCTAGCCGGCACACGCGAATAAAGCGCCGGAACCGCCCGATCAATAAATCGTGGTTAAACAGCCGGTTCCAGCGGTTCCATGGAACAAGTTTCGGCAAACATTATTGAAAAGACAGGACGATCATCGTCTGGAGGAAACGGTATGCGTTCGTCAATCAGAATGATCGGGATTGCAGCAGCTGCTGCAGTCGCGATCGCAGGAGCCACGGCAGCGCTTCCGAGCGCGGCTCAGGCTCAACATCACGGACATGGCGGCGGTGGCCACTGGCATGGCGGCGGTGGTTTTGGCTGGGGCTTCGGTTCCGGTCTCGCGCTCGGCTTCGGCGCCCCGTACTACGGCGGCGGCTACTACGGAGGCCCGTATGCGTATGACTACGGCGGTCCCTACGCTTATGGAGGCGATTGCGTGATGAGGCGGCGCTGGGTCCGGGACGGCTATGGCCACCGCGTACTGGCGTGGAGACGCGTCTGCTATTGAGGCGCGCGCCAAAATAATCGGTATCGCTGGCTCTCGCACGGAGAGCCGGCAGCCGCTTGTCTCGTACGGTAAAAAGGAAAAGGCCGGGCGGTGCCCGGCCGTTTGCCGTAGTGAGTTGTCGTGGCGATCAGTAGGCGTCGAACTGTTCGGTCGGCAGGCTGACTGTTGTGGTCATCATGCTCAGCGGGCTCATCGTCGTGCCGGCCTGGTTGGCAGTTGTCGGCATGTTCGACCATGCGGAGAAGAGGAAAGCGGCGGCACAGGCGAGGATCAGAAAGGTACGCATTGGAGGTCTCCTTCGGGTGGTCGGGCTCGCTGACCCGGGGCATCAGGTCCGGGAGCCCGTCGCGTTCTGCTGATTGTGAGAATAGGCAGAGTCGCCCCGCCCGGCTGTGTTGCGCATCACATAAAAGCGGATTTGGAAAATTGTCCCCAATGCGGGGTTTAGGCCCGTGAAATGGGCACTTTTTAATATTCGATTTTTAATCAAACCAGCCCCTTCCCCCTAAGGGCTTCCCAAGACCCCACCGGTAAATATGAGCACCGACCCGGATACCTTTTTGCCAGGGGCTCAGCATGGATCAGACGAAGCAGCAGTCGTTGCGCGCCGATATCTTGGCCTTCCCGCACATGACGCGGAAAGACGAAAAACTTTTGCAGACCGTCCTGAACAACATGTCCCAGGGCGTGCTGATGTTCGATTCGGAAACACGCCTAACATTCTGCAATCAACGTTATCTCGAATTGTACGGACTTTCTCCCGACGTCGTTAAGTCTGGCTGCCGCCTGCGTGACCTGCTTCAGCACCGCATCGAGCTCGGCAGTTTCACCGGCGACCCCGACGAATACGCCGCGCGGCTTCGCGACGGCATCGCGGAAGGAAAGACCTTCAACCACATCGTGAACCTTCCGGACGGGCGTGCTTTTTCCGTGGTCAACAAACCGATCCCGGACGGCGGCTGGCTCGCCACCCACGAAGACGTCACCGAACGGCAGCGCTCGGAAGACCGGATCGCGCACATGGCGCGCCACGACGCATTGACCGACCTGCCCAATCGCGTGTTGCTGCTCGAACAGCTCAATCATGAGATCAAGCGCGTGAAGCGCGGCGAATGCCTGGCCGTGTTGTGTCTCGACCTCGATCAATTCAAGAGCGTCAACGATGCGCTCGGCCATCACATCGGCGACGAGTTGCTGAAGCTGGTGGGCGAACGTCTGCGTGGCTGCACGCGCGAGCTCGACATCGTCGCCCGCATGGGCGGCGATGAGTTCGCCATCATCATGACGCAGATGGAACAAGCCGCCGATGCCGCCACGCTCTCGAAGCGCATCCGCGACTCGGTCATCAAGCCCTACCAGATTGAAGGCCACCAGATCGTCACCGACATCAGCATCGGCATTTCGGTCGCGCCGATGGACGCTGTCGAATCGACAGAGCTTTTGCGTAACGCCGACATGGCGCTCTACGATGCCAAGGGCGATGGACGCGGAACGTTCCGGTTCTTCGAACCGGAAATGAACACGCGCATGAAAGTGCGCCGCGAACTGGAAATGGATCTCCGCCGGGCGCTCGCCAGCGAGCAATTCGAGCTGCACTACCAGCCGCTCGTCACGCTGGAGACCAACGACGTCAACGGTTTCGAAGCGTTGCTGCGCTGGCACCACCCGACGCGCGGGCTCGTTTCGCCGGCAGAATTCATCCCGATCGCCGAAGAAACCGGGCTCATCGTCCCGCTCGGCGAATGGGTGCTCAAGGCGGCCTGCAACGAAGCCGTCGACTGGCCGGAACACATCAAGGTTGCCGTCAACCTCTCGCCGGCGCAGCTGAACTGCCGCAACCTGGTGACCATGGTCAAAACGGCGCTCGAGGAAACGGGCATGCCGCCGCAACGGCTGCAGCTTGAAATCACCGAGACCGTGCTGCTGCAGAACACGTTCACCACGCTCGCCACGCTGCACGAACTGCGCAAAATGGGCGTGCAGATCGCGCTCGACGATTTCGGAACGGGATATTCCTCGCTCAGTTACCTGCGCAGCTTCCCGTTCGACAAGATCAAGATCGATCGATCGTTCATCCAGGATTTATCCAACGGCGCCGAGCCGCTGGCGATCGTCAACGCCGTTGCCGGCCTCGCCAAATGCCTCAACATGACATCGACTGCCGAAGGCGTGGAAACGCAGCAGCAGATGGACGTGTTGCAGGCGATCGGCTGCACCGAGATGCAGGGCTATCTGTTCAGCCATGCGCGGCCAGCCAACGAGATTCGGCAATTCTTCGCGCAGGGCAAGGTCGCAAAAGCCGGCGCGGCCTGAAGGTACGGTAAAACCGGTCTCGCGTGGTCCAAGGCGGGGTTGGCCATCAACGCGCACCGCGATGCGATGAGCCGTGCTCTATTTCCATTCGCTTGTTTTCATTTTGAAAGTGCTCAAGCACAAACAGGCGGATTGCCGAGGATAGATTGCTCTGTTTGCGAAGGGCGTCGACCCCAGCGACCAGTTCCGAGAGGGTCACACGCTGGGTGTGCGCAATCTCTTTCAGGTCGTTCCAGAATGCATCTTCAAGACTGACGCTGGTCTTGTGCCCATCAATCACGATGGAACGTTTAACGACCGATGATTTCATTGGGGCCCCCGCTGCCCCCTGCCCACTTTTTATATACAGGCGATTCGAAATCTACCGGAGTAGCTTAATACCGAAATGGTCCTGCAAACTTCTCTCGCATAAAAAGATCCATCAAAAGCGTCTTTGTGTGATGTCCGACACAGCACGATTTCTTTGGACAGTCTGTAGTCATCTTCACATTGAAGAGGCTTGTCATG
The DNA here is from genome assembly GCA_963810125.1 of uncultured Alphaproteobacteria bacterium. Classification (GTDB taxonomy): domain Bacteria; phylum Pseudomonadota; class Alphaproteobacteria; order Rhizobiales; family Xanthobacteraceae; genus Pseudolabrys. The sequence continues at coordinate 18,703 of CAWEMK010000006.1, read as the reverse complement.
AATACTGAAAAAAACGATATCGCTCCGCTGATGGAACTTTTGAAAATGGAGACCGAACGCTGGCCGCACTCTGAAACTTACGAGGTTTCGCAGAGTGATCTATTCCGCCGAGATCGCTCCCTGCTTGAAATGTGGCCAGAAGCCTGCCGACGCACAGGTGTTGGACGGCGCGAATTCCCTCCTGGCGTGATCAAACTGTGGAAACAAACATCGGGCAAGGCTAACTAAAGGCAGCGCTCCGTTAACTAGCTTTGCTTCCGGAAAAGTCCGCCTTGGGTCATGAGCAGACCTGTGCGGTGCACAGGGCAATGTCCGCTTTGCGTTAAAAGCGGACTTTTGATCTACGTCAACTTCACCTGTCCTTTTGCGCTCACACTACGTCCAGTCCGCAACGGGCGACTTCAGTCAGCTTTCTGTTTTCAGCATGAGGATAATCACCATGCATCGGGTGAAGCATCTTTCGATTAAGTCAGTGACGGTTGCAGGGATCGCGACCAGCGTTCTGTTGGCGCTTGGTGCCGTTACTCTCAGTGCGCCACCAGCTGGGGCGGTCGTGTACTGCCAGTACGTTGAATATCCGGCCGGTTGCGTTGCCAGGGCCGGCGTCGTACTCCGGCCTCGTCCGGTGGCGCGCGCTGCGGTCCGTCATAACGCCGGTGGCAATGCAAATGGCGGCGTCAATCGCGTTGGTGCGGGACGGTAAAACGCGCACGCCGCGTGTAGGCCGCATGTTCGCTTTGCGTCATTAGCGGACATGTGCGGAGCACTAGCCCACGTCCGCTCTGTGCCAATAGCGGACAACGAGAAAGCGGCCTATTCACTTAGGCAGTTTTCCAATAGCCGTTTCAATGTCGTTGCACTTGGGGCACACGAAAGTAAGCAATTCGTGGCCGGGCTTTTCCGGCTCTATTCCAAATAAATTCGTGCGCGTCCCGCATTTGGAACAGTCGGGGCGTTTAATAGCATCGGAGTGTGGCGTGCGCGGTCGGTAGGTGGTCATAAAAACTTCCGTACCACAGGTGGGAGTGCGTTGCGTTCCTCAAACATCGACGCCCGCCCCACGCCCCCGTTAATTCCCTTTTGAATATATACATGTCTGACGGCCCTTTTACGTTCGCTATCGAACACATGAGTACTTATATGTGTGCCATCACTGATTGGACCTTTGGCGTCAGTGGCTGAGAGACGCGTCCGCGCTCCCGCCTAACAGGCAGGAGACGCGTCATGTCCAGATCACCAAACCGGCTACTCGCATCACTTCCGGCAGACACCTTTGCAGCAATTTCACCGCATCTTAAAATCGTGGAGTTGAAGTTTGGCGATGTGGTCGCCAAACCTGGCAGCGCAATTCGTCAGGTGTACTTTCCTTATTCCGGCGCCATTTCCCTCGTTGTGGAACTGAACGTCGGGACGATGATCGAGACGGCGATGGTGGGCCGTGACGGTGTCTTGAACGCGGCACCTGCCCTCGACGGAAAAGTGTCCCTCAATAAGGGCATCGTACAGGTTGCCGGAAGCGCGGGCACGATAGAGGTGAACCGACTGCGCCGCCTGGCCAATGAGCTCGAGCCCCTGCGCTCGATCCTTATTCGCCATGAGCAGGTGTTGTTTGCACAATCCCAACAATCAGCGGCCTGCAATGCTAGCCACTCGGTCGAGGCCCGCATGTGCCGTTGGTTGCTGTACATGCGCGACCTCGCCGGCAGCGACGACCTAATGCTGACACAAGAATTCCTTGCGCAAATGCTGGGGGTACGGCGCCCGAGCGTGTCGCTGGTCGCCAACACTCTGCAAAAGAAGGGTTTGATCAAATACAGCCGCGGCCGTATGCAACTGCTGGGCCTTAAGGGCTTACAAAAAAGCGCCTGCGAGTGCTACCGCACGGTCAAGGCCCATTACCAACGCATGCTTTCTGGCTAACAATTAATACGCAAAAGACCCATTATGTCCGGAACCTTACATAAGGTATGCCGTTCGCTTGGTACGCGCGCCCTAAGAATGCCGGGATCCATAACCGGCGCTGCACCACCAAACGTGTAGTTGAGCTGCGGCTAGCTCGCCCGGGCGAATGAACAGCGACAATTTGGTGGAGTACACCCATGCGGGATGCGCGATATCTACGCTGCCAAGCGGAGTTATGTTTGCAAATGGCGCGCCAGGTGAGCGATGCGGCATCCGCCGAGAATCTGCGTGCAGAGGCCGCCCGCTATCACGCCGAAGCTGCCGAGATTGAGACCGGCATCAAAACCTTGGTGGCAAAGTCCGCACCGGAACAGGATTGATTGAAGATTTTGGACGGTCAATGTCCGCTTTGGGTCATTAGCGGACATGTGCAGCGCACAAGTCGATGTCCGCTAAGTGCCATAAGCGGACAAACGCACCGCAGCAAGCAGCACAAAAGGAAAGACCGCCAGTGCGGCGGTCCTTCAGTGCCACAAATAAAAGATAACGATCAGGCTGCGAGAGCCTTCCGCTTCCTGCGCCAGCCGAGCAAACTCAACGCGCCGAGGCCACTGGCGAAGAGAGGCAGCGCCGCCGGAAGCGGGGTCTCCGCAACGTTAAAAGCTCCAACTACGCCGCAGCAGGCGTCCACGTTGTTGATGGCCGTGCCGATCTCAAACTGAATATAATTGAAGATGTTCCATGGCCCAGTAGTCATCGCGGTAAATGAGATTCCGAAAGTGTCAACAAAAGTCGGAGGTGTTTGACCATTCCCATCAATGCTGACCGTTGACGCTGGGAAATAAAGGATGTTGTCGGCTGAGGCGAAGCTAGAAAGCCCTGTAATGGGGTCAGAGTTAATAACACCGGTTATCGCGCTGAGCTGGTACTCGGTGGAGCCACCCGGACCGGGGCCAATCAACGTACCTGTGAAAGTTCCCGAAGCAGAGTAGCCGTCAGCGAGGAATGTCCAATCGAACGTATTTGCGCTGGCTGACGAAAGACCACCTACCATTAAAGCCGTCGCCAAAGCGGCGCTAGCCACCAATTTCAAAATGCGCACTGTCACAACCCCCCACCAGAATTGCCACCGAACGGCTAAGCGCCACGAGCCGCGTAATAGCAACCCTCGCCACTATGATGGTACGCCCTATGCAGATAAATTTGCCGCCGCTGGTATGTGCTAAACCGTTACACATATTGATATTTATCAATCGACATTTCTCTAGATGAACTCCGGAATAGCGTGGACTAAACAGCGCGGCTCTTGGCTTTCACTGGCGCTGTTTAGGGCTTACCGGTAGCGTAGCAATTCCGCCCCGCAATGTCGCAGTTGGGTCAAGAGCGGACATGTGCACTGCACTAGTTCATGTCCGCTAAATGCTCCAAGTGGACATGCCGTCGCTTATGCCGGTTGGCGTCGAAATCAACCTTTCATCCTAAGCCCATCACGTAGGTTGAAACCGAGTAGAGTGATGTTGACAGCACCGGCGGCCAATTCGAGTGCCTGCACGGCGTAGAAACTGGCATCAAACTCCACAGCCGTCGCCTTGCATGCGAGGAACAGCGCCCCTCGATTAATAGCCGCGTAGTGAGCTAGATTATGGTCGATGCTGAACGAGCCGGCTCTAACCTTCAATGCGTACCATTTAGGCGGGCCAGGACAGGGCTCACGAGAGGAACTCGATGACCACAGTCAAGGACGCTCTGGCCCAGAAGAGTGGCGCCCTGATTCATGTTCGTTCCGGCGACATGGTCGTCGAAGCCTTGCGTCAGATGCGCGACAACCGGGTCCGGTCGGTGCTGGTCATCGACGACGACGTACTGGTCGGTATCGTGACCCAGGGTGACTGCGCCATAAAAGTGCTGCTGCCCGGGCTCGATGCGAAGCAAACTCCGGTAGGCCAAGTGATGACGGGCGACCCGGTGACGGTCAAGCCGGACGACCAACTGGAAGGCTGCATGGCAATGATGGCTGCGCGCGGCTTTCGCCATCTACCAGTGTTGGACGCGGGCAAGGTCGTGGGCGTGATCTCGATCGGAGACGTCGTCAAGGACATCATCCGAAATTTGGAGCACAACGTGGGCGACCTGATGGGCTACATCATGACGGACGGCCCCGGGGGCTGACAGACGAACCGCGGTGCTGTCGCCGGCGTCCGGGAGGGAAAACGGAGGGGCACCGTTAACGGGCCACCCTCCAGCTGCCGAGAAGACTGCATCGTACCGGCTCAAGCAAATGTTTTGATAGAGCTGAGACTCGCTTCGCGCTGAAACATAAAACGCCGGACAATGTCGCTTTGGGTCAAAAGCGGACATGTGCAGTCGCACAAGGCTATGTCCGCTAAGTGCCAAAAGCGGACATTACTCGTAGGACCGCTAGCGCGATTTTCGCCCCCAGCATTGCACCAAAAGCTTGTCGATGACGGTCGTTCCCGGGTCGCTAAGATGCTGCGCCAGGGTCTCCCGATGCTCATTAAGCTTTGCTTCATCGAGCACTTTGTTGGCGATGATCTTGTCGCGAACGGAGTCGATGAGCGACAGGAGGTGGGTGCGGCGATAGTCCCCCAGGGGTGGCGTTTCAACCGTCACCTTTGTTTGAATGTTTTTTACGCCAGCAGCATGCAAGAGGACCGGAAGTCGTCTGCCAACATAACCATCGCCGCCGCCCGCGTGAAAGACTGTATGAAAAGCGTTCAGCAGGGTATCCCAAGACGGATGCGCCGGCTGGCAGAGCCACGAGACATTGTCCACGTCCTCAAGCGCCACCGTTCCACCAGGACGAAGCAAGGAAAGCATTTCCGTAAGAAACGCTTCGCGGGCGGATACATTTATCAAAACCAGCCGCTCATGCACTAGGTCGAATGAGCCCTTCTCCAGACCCGTGTGGAGGCCGTCACCCTGGACCATCGTGACATTGCTAAGGCCACGCTTGGCGATTTCGGCGCGCGCCATTTCTACGAAGCGCTGCTCCCGTTCGAGGCCAATTACTGCGCCGCTCGGACCAACGCGTTGCGAGAGTAGGTTTAGTATCCCAATAGGTCCGCAGCCGATGTCGACGGCCCGCCAGCCATCCTGAACACCGATCTGATCGAGAAGCCAGTTAGCCGTCGGCTCGTATTGTTCGGCTTGGCTGAGCAAACGATCCCGCTCGGTGCTCGTACCGCCTAACGGATAACTTTGCGAAGGGGTGGAAGACATTTGCAACCTCTTGCTGGAGGAACCTAGGCGGGATCGCGGCTCTCAAGATACCGACTGGCGGTATGTCGATGCAATGTCCGCTTTGGGTCAGAAGCAGACATTTGCAGCGCACAAGGCGATGTCCGCTAAGTGCCAATAGCGGACATTCTTACATTTCATGCTTCGTCATTTCACTGTGATCAGAAGCCGGTCATCGCCGCATGTTTGCAATTGCCGAGCCCGGTTGCGCAAATCTAAGCCAGCTGTTTTCCGGTAATTTGTTCGAGCGATCCGCCGGCGCCACGTCCTGCAACAAAAACCCCGGGCGATTTGCCCGGGGTTTTGAATTTTATCAGCTGCGCTGGAAGCCCAGCCGCCGACAATCGCTTAGAAGAATCGGTAGTTCACACCGATCAGGACAGACGTCTCGGTTGCCTTGGCGCTGAAAGCGCACCCGGGCGCACAAGTCGTTCCGACCGGAGTGAATGCGGTCCCGTCGCGCGATCCGAAGTCCATGTAGTTGCCTTCGAGGAATGCGGACCAGTGCGGCGCGAACATCCATTCAACGCCACCACCAATCGTCCAGCCTGATCCAGTGTGGGAGGTCTGGGCGATTTGAACGCCACCGGCGGTGATGTTCGTGCTTGTATGAGCCCAAGCACCGCCGCCCTGGAGGTACAGCAACCAGGCAGGCTGAAACGCATACCCGAGGCGGGCGGTTAACGTGTCGAACCACTGATTGTTGAAGTTGACGACGTCACCTGCGAGCGGACCACCAGCGATTGTTCCGCTCCTTTTGTTGCTTGTGCCATCGAACATATTGCGGATGCCGACCACCCATCCGCCGCTGAATTGGTAATCGCAGCCGATTTGGCCGCCGCCGGCAAAGCCCGAACCGTCCGTAGAAACTGTTCCACCCGGGCCACTTAAGCTGGCGTCGCCAAATGCGCCGCCGATGTTGCCGCCGAAGTAGCAGCCGGTCCATGTTGGAGCGGGAGCCATCATTACCGGGGCTTTGTATACAGGCCGCTGTCCCATATCGGCCGCAAGTGCGTTGGCCGAACCAAGAGCCGCGATAGTGACCGTCGCCAATAAGATCCGCTTCATTTTTTCCCCTTTTTAGATCAAGCGCAAAATTTCAATCTTCGACATGCAGTACCAATTACGGCGACAAGGCGTACAATGAACTAAAGTTCCGATGGTACGGGTGTTTTGCCGACGTACGTGACATTAAGGTCACACGCGTACATTCATTGGTAACCAACTTAGCCTCACCCCGGACTATGCGCATTTAAGTAACCTGCGTTTGATGCCAACCGAAATATCCGCTTAGGGTCATTAGCGGACATTTTGCATCGCGGAAGCCACGTCCGCTTTTCCCCCGAAAGCGGACATTGACGTAACTGCGAATCGGAGTTGCCATTGGCACTGTTCGGGCTCCAGGCAGGCCAGAATTTATTTTTACAGACTGTAGACCCGCGGCTCCGCCCGCCGTCGCGTGATCAATTCGGTGACCGCCCAGACCAGCGCATCGAGACGATCGGGCGAGCCGCCGGATGAAAGTCCGCCCATGCCGAAGTCACACATCTCGTCTTCCAGCGCGGTCAGCGGCGGATCGACGTGCTTGACCTTGCCCTGCTGGTACATCATGGCGACCGGCTCGGCGCGCAACCATTTTCCGCGCGTGGCGTGCACGGTCCGCAACGGCAGCCGCCGCTCCACTTGAGCCAACACCGCTCTCACCATATCGCCGCCCTGATTGACCTCGGCGACCATCGCGTCGGCCTTGAGCCGATGGAAGAGCGCCACAGCCTTGTTGGCCCAGCCCGCCGGGCTCAGGCCCTGCACGCTCGCATCCTCCAGCACGTAGACGCACCCATCCTCGGCAAGCCCGGCAGCGACGATGCCGCAGGCGTCAGCGCCCGGGCGGTCGGAAGCCGGCGGGTCGAGCCCAATGACGATGCGCCGCAGCGGTGGGGCAGCGCGAACACGCGCGGCTTCGATCATCGCGCGCGTCCAGAGCCCATCGGCACGTTCCTCGATGACCTCGCCGTCGATTTCCTGGCGGCCGAGGCGCGTACCGGCATAACGCGCCAGCACCTCGTCGAGAAAAGCCGGCGACAGATGCGCGGCATTGGCCTGCGTGGCCGCGCGCGTCACCGCCGTGCGCGGGTCCGCGAGCAGTCTTTTGATCAGCGGGATCGGCCGCGGCGTGGTCGTGATGAGCTGGCGCGGACGCTGCCCCAGCCGCAGGCCGAATTGCAGCATGTCGAAGGTCGCATCGACGTGACGCCACTTGGCGAGTTCGTCGCACCAGGCAGCGTCGAATTGCGGGCCGCGCAGTTGCTCGGGATCTTCCGCGGAAAACGCGTGGCCAATGGCGCCGTTCGGCCATTCCAGGCGGCGGCGGCTAGCCACCCACGTCGGCCGCTCGCTGCGCGGTGACACACGCAGGAGGCCGGCCGGTCCCTCGACCATCACCTCACGTACATCGTGCTCCGTCTCGCCAACCAGCGCGATGTGCATGGCGCGCTGATCGGCATAAGGCGCGATACCATTGGCCTGCGCACGCACCCACTCGGCGCCGAGCCTGGTCTTGCCGGCACCGCGTCCGCCCAACATGAGCCAGGTCGTCCACGGCCCGCCGCCATTTGCGACCAATGGCGGCTCCTGATGACGATGCGCGAGTGTGACGAAGTCTTTGTCAAACTTCAGCATCCATCGCTCGAGCGACGGCTCCGCCACCATCGCCCGCGTCAGTTCGCTGCATGACAAACACATCAATGCGGCGCGCAAGTTCATTACGGAATTCGTCGATATCGATGGGTATGTCGGCATCATCAGGTCCAGTGTTGGCGGGGCTTGGCTGCATGCGCTGCAGCTTCTGCAAAGTTTCGGTGAGGTTCGCGAGCGTCCGTGCGGTACGCGCGGAACCGCCTGCACTGCGCGAGTGCGTGCGCATTGTCTCGATCGCGGCAAGTTCGTCGAGGACGGCGCGGTGCAATTGCGCGATGGTGTCGGCAAGCGGCGGAATGCCGCCCTCACCTTCGGCTTGCGCCAATCCCGCCGCGCCGTCGTCTTGTGCGCCCGGACTGCTCCTGCGGTTGATGGTCCGGTGTCTCTGCCTGCGCCGCAAGTTTCACTGCAGGCGGCAGCCCGTGCGGCGGCGGCACGTAACGTTTCCAATTCTCGCGCTTGCCGAGAAGCCTGACGGATTCGCTGGAAATGCCGAGGTCCTGCCCGATATCGACCAGTGAATCCTCGGTCTGTTCAAAGCGCTGACGCGCATAGGCCAGGAATTCCGGGGTATAGATCCGCCGGCGCATCAGGCTCGCCTGCCTTGTTTGCGCGAACGTCGGTTTTTGCTCGGTTTTGCAAGTCTGTTTGCCTGTTGTTTTAGTTTTCGGTTTGCTTTTCGATTTACTTGCCGAATTGCCTGCGGCTTTTTTTGCGGATTTGCGTGAACGTTGTGCTGTTTGCGTTGCACACCCGCGCCGCGCGGGCGCGCGTGGTCGTTTCGCCATCACGAAGCTCCAGATGTTGATTTTGGAAAATGGCCGGCTGTGCGCACAATGACGCGGACGGCGTCGACCGTGCCGCAACGCTAACGGTGCAGCGTCACGCTGTCAAGGATTATTTTCCTGTCGATACGACGCCCGAAGGTTCACCGGCGCTGAACCGCGATTTCGATCTTTTCCAGAAGTTTCTCGAAGGCATCCATCATTTCGCCGGCCGTGAGATCGGACATTGCCGGGTCGGGAATTGGCAGGCTCATTTTTCGAAGATGCTTGCGGAGCAAGTTCGTGATCTTTAGCGACTTCCTTGTATGGCGTTCCGCTCATCGCATAAAATTTCTTGAATAGGTCAGCGATCATGTACTCGATGGCACTCAGACGAGCCGCAAGCTTGAACGCCTTTTTGTCCATAATCTGCTTCCCTGGTTCCGACGCCGAACAATACAATTTTAGCTGACGTGACCTGCGCTTTGGGAGTTCTTTTCGTCATCTTTACGGCGCAAGGCCGAAATATTGCGGCGGTCCGATGATCGCGCCGCTGGCGCGAAAACCCGTGCCTGGCAATAGTTTCCGCAGCCGCCGTCCCACGCGGTTGCTTCGTTAAGCCGCCGCTAACCCGCATGGCCGACCATGACGCAACCTCGGAACCCGTCGATGGTAAATCAGACAACATTCGGCCGCCGGACCACAGCGTCGCGCCCGATTGCGCGCGCGATGGAGGCGTCTGAGCCGGCCAGGTCCGCGGGCAATCATGCGCGCAGCGAGCAGGCCGCCGAACAATCGTCGGCGCTGCTGATGCATACAGCATCCCCGCCCATCGATGACGAGTTTCGCGAATGGAAAAAGGCGCGCAAGCGGCACTCCGGTCTCCCATGGCGCCAGCTGTCGCTGATGGCGTCGGTGAGTTTCGGTATTGCGTCGCTGGTGCTGCCTGATTCCGTCAGCGATACGCTTGACTGGGTGCTGTACGCCCTGATGGCCGCCACCGCCTACGCCGGGCTCCAGCAGCGCTGGAGCCTTGCGTCAAAGGATTGACCGCCGCGCAGGTGGCGTCTCAATAAGCCTGCAATGCCAGCACGCCACCGGGGCCGATCATCACGCCCCAGACTTCATCGGCACCCAGTTCGATTTCATCGGTCTGCGCCGGCTTGCCCGCCAGCTTGATCGTGTACTTGTACTTGCCGGGCGCCAGATCGAGCGCCGGGCCATCCGGATTCTTGACGCCGACGCCAGCCGCCACACTCACCGGTTTGTTGTTGAAGGTGATGGTCTCCGCCGCCGGGTTGATATTGCCGAACAGGACCTTGGCCTGGCCCGGCTTCGGCATGATGCCGGCTTTGGCGACAGCGGCGGGATCCTTCAGCATCAGGCGCACGCTGGTCGCGCCATCCTTGCGGCCGAGCTTGAGCACCGCCGGACCCTCGGGCGCCGTGAACGCGACGGCGGCGCTGTCGGCGGAGATTGTCGTGCCTTTGGATTCTTCTTTCCAGCTGAGCTTGCCAAGTTCGCGGCGATAGAAGCCGAGCACATCGGTGAGTTCGAGCGGAACGCTCGCCTGCAGCTCGCGGCGGAACGGCGTCTTGGTGCCCTCACTCATGGTGTGGCGCTTGGGAACCGGCAGGCCGCCGCTCTCCTCCGCTTCGAGATCCTCGGCGCTCGCCTGCACGGGCGCTGCCGCGACTTTCTCAGCCTTTTCGGTTTTGCCGCCCGCAAGTTTCAACGCCGAGCCTTCGCCCGACACTTTGGTCGTGTTGCCCATGCGCATGAGGGTGAACGACACGGTCTTTCCAGCTTTCGCAAAGTTGAGCACGACCATATTGGCGTTGTTGATCACCGATGCCTGCGAATTCCAGCCCTGCTCCTTCATGGCCGTGCGGTAGAAATCCGCCACGCTCTGGAGTGGCGATGCACTGGTGTACTCAAGCGTGCCGTCGGCGCCGTCGAACTCGACATCCTCTGCCGAATCCGGCACGGGAACCGGCGCCTTGTTGTCGGCGAGCACGCGCAACGCTGGTCCGGCGGCTTTCGGTGATGCCGGCGGTGCGGCCGGCGATCTCGTGCCGGCGGCGAGGTCGGTGGTGGCCTCGCGCATCATCTGCTGCGCCTGCTTGAGAAGCGCGTCGACCGAGTCTCCCTGCGCTGCGGCTGCGGCCTCGGCCTTGGTGGCGGCCGGCTTCTGCAGGTGCAGCACGAGATTCGCAATCGTCAGATCGTATTTGTGAGAAAGCTTGAGCACGGCCGGCCCTTCCGGCGCCGTGAAATTGAGCACGACCTCGTCAGGTTTAACGACCGCGCCCTGTGTTTCTTCCTTCCAGTTTCGCGCCGCCAGTTCACGACGATAGAACTCCAGCACGGTTGCGACTTCAGCGGCCACGTGGGCATGCGCCGAATGTTCAGTATCGCCGCCCGAACCGCCCGAGGTTTTGCTCGATTTCGGGACCGGCAGTCCAAAAACCGGCTGTGAGGCCTCGAGGGTCTGCGGCTCTGCAAACGGCGGCACCTTCAGTTCGAACGCAGTCTTGTTGCCGTCGCGGCTTTGCAGCGACAAAACTATTGGCCGTTGCGTTCCGCGAATAAAATACGCGACGGAGCCGTTCGCAGTCTTCTCGTCCAGCTTCGCGTTTGGCCACTGCTTTGCGGCGTCGGCCGCCGTCAAAGGCAACCAGCCCAGAGCGGTAAGCTCCTTGCGGTAGAAATCCAGGGTCGCGTCGGTCGACCCGGCGGTAATGCCGTTCAGGTAAGGCCGGTTCTCGTCGAACACCACTTCGGTCGCATCGGCGGGAATCGCCAATGCGAAATTGAGCCTGGTCGGTGTGTAATAGACGGTGGTGACCTCACTGGTCTGGTCGTTCTTGCCCACCTGGATTGTGAAAGACACCGACAACCCTTGCGGTCCCTTTTTGAACGCAAGCAAGGTGTCGTGCGCATCGAGCGGAGCCACGTATTCCTTCCAGCCGTCACGCGCGAGCAATTGCCGGGTGGCCGCGACCGTATTCGCAAGTGAGCCGGTAACGGAATAGACCTCGGACTCTTTTGACGAGCGGGTGGTGTCTTCCTTGGCGCCATCAAGGCGCGGCAAGCGTCCGACATCGACCAACGCGGCGCCGATATTGTCGCTATTGAAAAATTGCTTCTGCAAGGTCTCCAGATATCCCGACGGTAATTCCTCGAATTTGACCTTGGTGCGTCCCGCCTCGGCAGTCTCAAGCACAAGAACGGCCAGCCGCCGGTCGCCTTGCAGGTAGTAGGCATAGGCACCGCTCTTGGTGAGCTCACCTGATGCTCCGCCCGCCGGCTGCACGCCGTTGAGTTTTTGCGACCACAACGACCAGCCCAGCGGCGCCAGTTCCTGGCGATAGAATTCCAGGGTCTTGTCGATCGGTTCCGCGGACAACAGCGTCAGCAGTGGCTTGTTGGGATCGAATTCGATGTTGCTGGCGTCCTTCGGAAACGGCACATCGTTTTTGAGCGTCACCGCGTTGTATTGCACGCTGGTCGCGTTGCCTTGCGCGGGCGCAACCGTGATGAACACGCCGAGCGCGAACGGTCCCTTCTTGAGCGAGAGGCTGCGCTGGCTGTCACTTGCGAGCAGTGAGGTATTCGGCGCGACGTATTTCTGCCAGCCTTCGGTGGCGAGCGCCTTGTCGACAGTGTCGGCGGTCTGCGTCACCGGATTGGGCGTCGTGAAGATCGTGCTGGCCGGGCTGGCGAAGACTTCCTTTGCGCCGGCAACGCGCGGCAGCCGGCTGGTATCGAGCGTTCCGTCGGATTTTTCGGACTTGGAACATCCGGCTGCGAGCAGCAGGACGCAGAGACATGAGACAAATAACGAAAGAGGCGCCTGGCCGGACCGCGTCGTTCCAAACCCTTCTCGACCCTTGCATGATCAATCTCGCTTTCGTTTCTAGTCCTATCCGGACGCATCCACGTGCCACGGGCAAAGCCCGCAGCAATACAATTGCAATCATTGCAGGGAGCCCCCCTGACCGATGCTATCGCATTGGTCGCGCCAGGTGGCCAGCAGGTTCATCGAAATCGTTCTTCGACCGAGATCCCTGACGTTTCTCGCTATTTTCGCATAAGGGGCCCACCCCCCCGAGGTGTATCCAAAGCACCATTGCATTCATCGGCCGCAGAGCTGCCACGGCCCGCGCGCATGGCGCAATTGATGTTGCGCCACACTGGTCTTTGGCGCGTGGCAGTTTGGCGCACCCCGAAGGTCTAAGCTGGCCAATTGATGTGACTCAAGGCTGCCCGTGCCGACACCTGCAAATTGACCGCGCAACCGGGCAAGCAGTCTCGGCACGGATGGATGCCATGAAATCAAAAACAGCAGTCATCAAACGCTCGATTATCATCAACGGACAAAAAACGAGCGTATCGCTGGAAAAAGAGTTCTGGGAAGGCTTACAGGCGATTGCGAAACAAAAAGGGACAACCACATCGAAACTAGCGGAGGAGATTGCGCGGCATCGAACGACTGTCAATCTATCGTCCGCAATTCGTATTTTCGTTTACAATCACTATCGTTCGCTTGACGTCGCGCCGACAGCCGACAGTACGAGTTTAAGGGCAAAAGCAACAGAATCCCGCGCTTTGGCTGACCATGCCAGGGATGAAGGCGCCCGCGCCGCCATGCTCGAGATCGCTACCGATTATGCGGCGATAGCGGAACGACGGAAGCGCGCGTCAGAGCCGTCTGATAACTAGAACGGGTACAGATTTAAACAATTTCAGACTGTTGTGCATTCGCAGAACGGCAATGTCTGAAAAACATCAGACTGTTTTTACCTGCCGTAAAAAATTCCAATGTCGCGGTCCTGCGAGGGTCCAGAGCACCAAATTCAGGTCGAAGCAAAGACCATGACGGCAATGACCGCCACAACGGTCAGCAAGCCGAGGACCAATGTTACCTGCTTCCAGGCGTCGTTTCCGCTCGCGTCGTGATTTTGAAAGTTGCTGAGTGTCGTCATCGGAATAGCTCCATGCGTACGGAGCCCGGAGGTGCAAGGCGAGCCGCAATGCGGCGCGTGGCCACGCAGGCATCCGTCGCAGATAGACTTATAAATGCGCGCATCTCATGCTTCCTTGATTGAGATCAAAGGATTTACCGGAAGCATGTCTGCCATGCGAATAAAAGGAGGCGGGCCTCGGCCCGCCCCCCTGTCAAACCGGCGAGATCAAGCTCACCAGTTGCGCAGCATCTCGTTGTAGCCGACGCTGCCGCCACCGGTGCTGCCGCTGTCCTGGTGAACAGGCTCGGTCGCATAGGAAGCTTCGGCGTTGACCTTGCGACGCGCTGACATCGCATAGGCCTCGGTGCCGGACTTCCGGGTGACACTTCCGGTCACCTCAGGCGCCGGCGCTGCGATCGCAGTGATGAGATTTCCAGTTCCGTTATCCGGATCGAACGACTGGGCATGGGCCGGAAAGCTGATGCCGGCCGCTATAATGACGATTCCAAAAAACTTTTTCATGACGACACTCCATCGTTGGGCTCGATGACGACCGCTGTCACCATCTGACGCGGACCATGCACCGCGAACGCGATCCAGCTGTGTGAAGCACGATACAGAGCCGAACTTTTAATACGGAGCGGGTGCTTTTCCCGGTGCGCACGGTTAATGGCGCGCAAACCAGGGCCTGGCATTTTGAACGGTCGCGTGCACGAGGTGGGAGTGTCTTCCCAAAATCGGAAATTGCTCCGTAATATCAAACTATTATGAATTCGCTTTATCTGTACCCACAGATCTACCCGTGAGCTGAAGCAGGATTTGGGCGGTCGAGAGCGAACGCTGGCCGGCGACCGCGTACATCCTATGAATAACATCAGGACTAGTTCGCCACGACGACGCGACTCTCCAGCGGAGTATGGTCGTAAAGGTAGATCACGTCGTCATTGACGAGCCGGATACAGCCGTCGGGGAGGCGCTGGCCGGTCGCAGTAGTCACGTTAAACCCGTGAATACGATAATCGTTATCAAGATAGAGCACGCGGGCACCGAATAGATTTTTTGTCTGGTCGGCGGTGTGATCGCTCAATCTGTCCTGCAATTCTTCCTTTCGCACAACATGATAAAGGCCGGCCAGAGCCGTACACTGTGTGCCAACGCCAATGCTGTAACGCAACGCTGAGACATTCGGCCGGACGACGTAAAGGAAAGTCTGCGTTTTATCGACGATGATCGTCCCCACCGGCTGGTTCGTCCGATAGTAAACCAGCTGCCGCAGACGGACATAATTTGTCTTCGCATCCGGAGGTTCGGCGGCAACGACGGAGATGCGTCGTTGGCTCTGGATATGGCGTGCACCGGACATGATGCTTGGCCAGTAAGAGTAGATTGCCGCACCGGCGATCAGAATAATTATGGCGCTGGATGCGCCGGCAACAATCGGCCACCGCCTTCTCGTATCCTTCAACGGCGGCCTGTCCCGATATCCTGCGCCAGGCGTCTCATAGACCTGACGCGCCGGATTTTGCCGAGGCGGCGGGGAGCGGTGTACCGCCTCTCTTTCAACGCGCTGAATTGCGGCTTCCAATGCCGCCCTTTCCGCTCCCAGATCTGTGTGCGCCAATGTCGGGTCGGTTGTGCGAAGCTTTTCGACCAAGGTCGTGCGGGCGCGATCATAGAGAGCCTGGCGCTGGTTCCTGTTATTGGGACCAAGCGTTGCGACTGCACGAACTAATAGTACGTAATAGTCGACCATCAGATTGCACTACCTTGGGCAACTTGGCTCAATTGCAACTCACGCCTCCGGCGTAGAGCGAAATTCCCAACGTATCAGCTTAGCGTCGCTTTGGCTTGCCGGTTAAATCACAATCACGTTCCGATCAGCGAATTGGCGGCGCATAGAGAATGCCGCCTTTGCTCCACAGCTGGTTAATTCCGCGCGGAATGCCCAGCGCGGAGCCAACGCCGACAGTCCGCTCGTAACACCTCGCCATAATTACCGACGAGCCTGATGACGCGGGCCGCCCAATCCGTCGTCAGTCCCATCTTCTCGCCGTAATTACCTTCGGTGCCGAGCAGACGTCTGACGTCGGGTTTTGTCGGACTTTAACGCCTCGTCGATATTCTTCGATGTCACGCCGAGCTCTTCAGCATTGACCATGGCGAATTGCACCCATTTTACGATGTTAAACCATTGCAAATCGCCCTGGCGCACCACCGGGCCGAGTGGCTCCTTGGAGATGACATCCGGCAGAATGACGTGGTCGTCTGGCTTCGACAGCAAAAGCCTGATCGCAAAGAGCTGCGAGACGTCCGCACTGAACACATCGCATTGTCCCGGAATTGTAGCCTTTAATTGCAGCCCTCCGCGGAACGGAGCCAGTCACTTCGTATTTCATTTTGTTGGCGCGGAAATAGTCGACGAGATTGAGCTCGGTCGTTGTTCCGGTCTGCACGCACACCTTCGCGCCGTCGAGGTCGAGCGCGGTCTCCTTGTTCATGGCCCTGCGAACGAGAAACCCCTGGCCGTCGTAGTAATTCGTGGCTGTAAAGCTCAGTCCAAGCTCGATCTCGCGCGACATCGTCCACGTGGTATTGCGCGAGAGGACGTCGATACTGCCGGATTGAAGCGCCTCGAATCGGCGGCTGGCTTTCAAGCGGCGTGTAGTTGACCTTGCTTGCGTCGTTAAAGATCGCCGCTGCGATCGCGCGACACAGGTCGACGTCAAAGCCACTCCAATTGCCGTCTTTGTCGCGCGCGGAGAACCCATAGAGGCCTTCGCTAACGCCGCAGTTGATCGCACCGCGATCTTTGACCGCCTTGAGGACCTCTGCATTCGCCGCCGTAGCAAGGCGGACTTCTATAAACGACAGCAGAACCGCCAGAAATGCAGTAGCTGCCGCCCATCTATTCATGCTCATTTTGCTTCTCATTCTCTGCAATCATGGCCGCGCTCGGAATGACAAGAACTAATCAATTGGCCGGATATCTCAACTTCAGAAATCCGGCTGCAGAATACTATCCATGCTCGGATAAATGCTGTTGTCCGGAATATAACCGGGTCCGACATCGGAATCGATCGTTTGCATGGCGTTTAATGACCCGCCGTTGCCGCCGGGACCAATATTGGTCCAGTTTTGGTAGGCCGCATATGCCTCCGGCGTTCCGACATAAGCGCAATTGCAGCCAGCGGCATCGGCATAGACGTAATAGCGCCGACCGTCCTTCGTTCTCGTCACAATTTTGTCTGGCGGCAGTGATCTAAGAATTGCAGCCTTTTCGGGCGTCGTTGCATATTTCACAACGAATCCTGCCTGCGTGAACAGATTGTTTGGAACGACGATACCCTGTTGCTGCTGGGCAATGGCAATCGCAGAAATAAATAAAATTGCGACCGCCAAAGAAGCCATTGCCAAGGGGTTTCGTGCGGCGCTGTCTGGATGATGCATTCGTGCCATTTTATTTCGACGCCAAGACGGGTCTGGCTTGAGCGTAACATTTGCAGCGCAAAACTACATGTCCGCTTTACCACTGATAGCGGACATTGGCTCCTTTGGTTTCCAGGTCACACAAACGTTAGCGGCCTATCATAGATCCTCTGGCCGGCGGGTGGTATGCTGAGCGCTCCTTGAGGAGATATGCGCATGAGAAAAGCCCTCACATTTGCATTGATCGCCTTTGCGCTCGCTGCCGGAACGGCTGCTTTTGTAACCGTAAACCCGCATCAAGCCTTCGCTTGTGAAGACGGCGACAAACGCGGCTCCTAATACACATCCAATAGAAAAGGCCCTGGTCTAACCGCCAGGGCCTTTTTTGCTTTGGGCCGCCTGATGTCCGCTTGGGTAAAAAGCAGTTTTCGCGGGGCAAACGGCATGTCCGCTAAGTGCCAATAGCGGACATTCCCGGAAATTCCGAAAAGACAGACCGCCCAGAAAGACCGCCTCGCGGCGGTCTTTCCAAATGTATCGGCGCATGCCGCTACTCAGCGATATGCGTAGCCACGATAGGGGTAGTACGCGCCATAGCGATAGTAATGGCGACGATAGGGGTAATACCCTGCATAACGATAGCGGGGGTAATAGCCGCCGTAGCCATAGTATGCGCGGCGATATCCATAGCCATAAGGACCATAGCCGTATGCGGGTGCGTAGCCATAGGCGTAAGGATCATCGTAGTAACCGTATCCGCCGTAATAGGGAGCGCTAGCAGTGGCGAGAAGCAGTCCAGTTCCGATGCCGAGGCCGACACCGCCCCGGCCCCAACCACCACCACGCCAGCCGCCATGCCAACCTCCGCCATGCCAACCACCGCCATGCCAGCCGCCACCCCAACGCGCCGACGCGGTGTCAGGAAGCGCAACAGTCGATCCGGTAATGGCGACTGCCATCACCGCCGCAAGTCCCATCTTTCGGAATTTATTACGCATCGTGTCACTCCATTACAGAGTTGTCGCACCAACTTTCTCTACTGTAGGACCGTACTCCGCCAAGAGTGAATTTAAAAAAGACATATCACTCCAAATTTAGATCACAGGGTGCGGAGGCGTATCACGCGCGCGTGATTGGCCCGCTGACGTTGGTTAAACGCGATATGTCCGCTATGGGTCAAAAGCAGACATGTGCAGTGCAAAGCATCATGTCCGCTTTACACCCGAAAGCGGACATCGGGGCGTTCGAAATAATCGCAAACGTCCCCTGCTCTGTTTGCTCCCACTTCGTGGGTAGATTTGTGGGTACCGCAATTCCATTCAATTGATCGCCAAGCCGATCAATGCCTTGGCGCTACAATTCAAATGAGGCTGTCTCCGCCCAACGTGCACATACAAGTTGCGTCGGCTTCACCCCCAAGATTTGACATTCGCAGCCGTGGTTGAAATATCCGCTAAGTATCATTTGCGGACATCTACGAACGGAATTGCGCAAATAGAGCGACCGCCGCGCGGCGGCATTTCCAAACTCGATTTTGGCGTTTCCGTCACGCGGCGGCACGCCACACCCCGGCACCGCCTGGCGCATAACGCCCACAAGAAGAAAGGCCGCCAGACGGCGGCCTTTCAGGAGCAACAAGCGCGACTTTGTGGCATGAGCCGCGCTGCAGCCCCTTTCCGATGTCGC
>CAWEMK010000005.1:0-446904 GCA_963810125.1 uncultured Alphaproteobacteria bacterium | reverse complement strand
CGTCGTGGCTTTCGGGGTTGGCGCAGGCCTTTCCGTCGTTTCTCCATGGCAAGGCGAGGGCATTTCGGCCACCACGGCGAGCTGGAGCGCGGGCCTGTTTCTCGTTGTTGTCACGATGATCGCGGCGACATTCGGCGGCTACATCACCGGGAGGCTACGCCCTGGCTGGGAAGACGTGAATGTTCATGAGCGGTTTTTCCGCGACACCGCGCATGGATTCGTGGCCTGGGCCTTCGCAACCGTTTTGACCGCGACGTTGCTGGCTGGAGCGGGCACTCACCTGCTTGCCGCAGCTTCCGCCGGTGCAATCCCGGCGGCGGGCGCCGGCGCGGCGCAGGCGGCCAGCAGCAGCGGCGATATATATGTCGACCGGCTCCTGCGGGCCGGGCCACAGTCCGGCGGCGGGGCGACCGGGCCTTCGACCGACCAGACGGCAGCGCGGGCGGAACTCGTCCGCATCATCGCGCCGGCAACGCACAAAGGCGGGGATGTAACGCCTGACGATCGTGCCTATGCCGCGCGCGTGATTACCGCGCGGACCGGATTATCGCAGGCCGAAGCCGAGCAGCGCGTCAATCAGACGATCACGCAGGCCAAAGAAACGACGGACAGGGCGCGCCGGGCCGCCGCCAAGTTTTCGCTCTGGATCGCCATTTCGCTGCTGGCCGGCGCGTTCTCAGGCAGTCTTGCTGCGGCGGAAGGCGGCAAATTGCGCAATGAGCATTGGTATGAAGACGCATCCACCAGGACCGCAACCGTTGTCGTGACGAGGAGCTGACAATGCCAATACTTCTCTGGCTGCTGGGCGTCCCGTTCAGCATCATCATCATCCTCATGCTTCTCGGCGCAGCGTGACCGTTCGGCACGCATTTGTGTCGCGGGGCGGCGTGATGGAGGAAAAGAAAATACGGGTCAGCGACGCTGGCGGGAAAGAGTTGTCCGGCACATACACGGTGATTGGCGGCGTGATTACGGTCACGGCGGAGAACGGCCGGCAGCTTCGCACCCAGCTCGGCAGCGCACCTGCCGAGGTAGTGTCGAAAATGCTGCTGCGGGAGCTTGCGCGGCAAAGGCCGCAGTAGGTTGCACGCGCGCCGGGCGAATTGCGCTCTGCCCGGAAACCGGATAGCGCCGTCGTTTGTTGATGGATGCAGTAGCGGCGGTTCCGTGCGAGGGAGGCGTTGCGCCATGCCGAAGATGTTTGTTTTTGCTTCTGCTCTTTTGCTGGGAGCCGTGGTCTTCGGTTCGACCGGAGACCTGGTGTTGGCGGCCGGGGCAAAAAGCGAAAATGCGGAAAAGAGAGCCGAGTGTGCGCGCGAAGCCGCGCTTTACATTGGCGAGCTGAAAGGCTGGTGGATGAGGCGATGCATGGCCGGCAATGCGCGGCCGTCGGGCAATCCCGCAGCGCATGAGCCGACTGTCCATCCGCCGGGTGCCGCGGGAATGCCGCGCAGCGTGACCCCGTTAGGTGGCGGCAATCCGCCCAGCACGGCCGCCGGCGGTACGGCCCCCAGTAACGCGCCGGTTGCACCAAGTGCCCCGACGGTCGGCTCCAGCGGCACATCGATCAGTGGGTCCGGAGCGACCTCGACAAGTGGGTCCAGCAACAACAGTATCGGCAGCTCCGGTGGCGGCCGGTAAGCCGCCCGGCGGGGCGCCCGGTTCGCCTGATTAAAAAAGTGCTTTCGGAATTGCTTCAATTGCAACAATCCGGCTTAAGCCGGTGACGATATTTGTCTTTTATACCGGGCCTACATTGATGGAGTCCCGGAATGCCCGAACGCCGCCGCTACCCCCGCATCCGCGTCCAGAAGGCCGCGAAAATCGTCATTGGCACCATGTCGGTGCTCGAGTGCATGGTGCGCGATCTGTCGTCCACCGGCGTCCGCATTGAAATCAAGGATGCGGCCGGCCTGCCTGACGCGGTGGACGTGACCTTCGATGGCGGTCGCACATTCCGGCCGTGCCGGCTGCGGTGGCGCAGCCCGACCGAAACGGGCCTCGAGTTCTTCGAAGCGATGCAAGCTGCCTGATTTGAGATCAGAAAAGACGGGACGAGGCGAGCACATGCAGGATCAGCAGGCGGACAACCGGGCGGCACGCTGTCCGAAATGCCGCTCCGATATGGCGCACGTCACCGATCTGCCGCATCCGATCGCTGTCACCATGGTGAAAAGCATGTTTGTGTGCCGGGCCTGCAACCAGACACGCACTTACATTTTGCCGGCCTGCCAGGCCGTACCGGCCCCTGGCTCGGATGTCGCCGCCGCGTAACGCGATACTCTTCGCCCGATATCAATCGGGCGGCTGGTTCTGGTCCCGCAGCAACTGAAAGCGGATGTTCGGATCCGGGTCATTCCCGAGGTATCTGCCATCCCATGAGTAGATGCCGTCCGGCGAACGTTGGGTCTGGGACACGTGCGCCTTGGGAGCCGCGGCTTTCTTTTTGGCTTTGGCGGCAAAGGCCGGCGTGGCCAGCAAGGCCACCGCACCAATGATTGCTGAAGCAATTGTCATGTTGCGCGATAGCATGATGCACCTCTTGCGTTGCGTCCGCCGCCTCGTGTTGTGACAAATATCCGAGCTGTCGCGATACTCAATATGGCTGGCCATCACATTGATTTGTGTCATTTGCGACGAGTTGATGGAATAATGTGCGTTACGCTGAATTGGCCATTCATTGGCCATTTACGGAATTGGCTATTCATGGGCCATCTATTGAATTGACCATTCATTGGCCATTCATTCCGTGGCTTGCAAGGTATTACCGGCTTATTTGATCTGCGACGGTACCATTGCGATATTTGGGTACGGGATGATCTGGGAATGAAGCGCCGCGCGTTTATGACACTGTTTGCCGGCGCCGCGGTGTGGCCGCTGGCCGCCCGCGCGCAAAATAATCCGGGCGTCAATTCGGGCGCTATCAGCCAGCCGGTAGATCAGGCCGCAGCCCAACCGATAGGCCAGGTCGCTACCCTGCAAGGTACCGCGACGGTCACGCGCGGCAATGCCGCCCCGTCCGCTGTCAAGGTCAGCGATGGCGTCTACAAGAACGACGTCTTGCAAACCGGCGGCAATGGCGCGCTCAGTGTCACATTCGACGATGAGACGACGCTGAGCCTGAGCGCCAACGCGCGTATCGTCGTCAATGATTACGTCTACGAGGAAGGGGCCAAGGGCAACAAGGCCGCATTCAACATCGCGCGCGGCACCGTCGCCTTTGTTGCGAGCCTGGTGGCCAAGACCGGCAACATGACGATCACGACACCGACGGCAACGCTCGGCATCCGCGGTACCACCGGGGTCGTTGATGTTCCCGACAGCCCTGCGGCCGGCGCGGCCAATGCGGGCGAAGCCAAGATCAAGCTTTATCCGGATGCCGATGGACGGGTGGGGCGCATCGAAGTGTTCAATCCGCAAGGCGCGCGGCTCGGCGCGCTGACGCAAGGGGCGAGCGCATTCGCCATCCGCCCCGGTCTCGGCGGCCGGTTCGCCGCCGTGCCGTTCCAGATCCCGCCGCAGGAAATGACGCGCGACCGCGGCGTGGTGCAACGGCTGTTTGCCTCGCACAATATCGGGCGGCAGCTGACGGTCCGGCGCCTGCAACTGCGCGGACCGAACAGGCTGCGGCCGAACAATCTGCGGCCCAACAATCTTCGGCCAAATGGCCCCAATAATCTTCGGCCGAATAGCCCGGGTCCGGGCAATCCCGCGCAGCCGGGCGCACCGGCGCAACGCGGCGGCTTGCGCGAGAAATTGCGCAATCTCAATCCATTCGCGCCGAAGAATAAAGAGCTGCGTTGAGTGGCGCCCGCTCTTTGCTTTCCGGGCTGCCCGCGGCGGCATGACGGGTATAGACTGGCCCTCCGACCTGCTCGTTAGAGGCAGGCAGCCGTAGACTGGCAGCTTTGGGGAGGGACAGCATGAAACAGAAACAACGGGTCTCGCGCCGCGCGGTGCTCAAGGCCGGCGTTGCGTTCGGCGCGGCAAGCGTTTTTGCGCGGCCGCTCAAGGCCGCGGCGCCACCGGCGGCCGCGGTGACCCCGGCGCTGGTCGAAGCCGCGCGCAAGGAAGGCAAAGCCTCGTTCTATACCGCGCTCGAGCTCAATACCTCGGAACGGCTCGCGCGCGCCTTCGAGGCGAAATATCCGGGCATTGCCATCCGGGTCGAGCGGTCGGGCGCCGAGCGCGTGTTCCAGCGCATCGCGCAGGAACAGTCGAGCCGGATCTATGCCGTCGACGTGGTGTGCAGCACCGATCCGTCGCATTTCATCGACTGGACCGGCAAGAACTGGGTCGAGCCCTACGTGACGGAGGATATGGCCAGGCATTTTCCGCGCGACCAGGTCGATCCCGACGGAATGCATGCGACGCTCTGCGCCTGGCTTGAAGTCATCGGCTACAACACCAACCTGGTGAAGCCCGAAGACGCGCCCAAAAGCTATGCCGATCTGCTCGATCCGAAATGGCAGGGCAAGATCGCCAAGGGTCATCCCGGATACAGCGGCGCGATCCTGACCAACACTTATCTGTGGGTCCGTGAATTCGGCTGGCCATACCTGGAGAAGCTGGCCCAGCAGAAAGTCATGCAGCTGCAATCGGCCGCCGACCCGCCGAAAAAGATCTCAATCGGGGAACGCGCGGTGATGGCCGACGGCAATGATTACAGCCTGGAAGTCGCGAAACTGAACAAGCAGCCGGTCGAAGTCGTGCACCCGGCGGAGGGCTCGCCGGTGATCCCGGTGCCGTCCGGCATCTTCCGTTCCGCGCCCAATCCGAACGCCGCGCGGTTGTTCCAGAGCTTTCTGTTCAGCGTGGATGCGCAGCAGATCTTCATCGACGTGTTCGCGCACCGCTCGTTCCATGCGCTGGCGAAGGAAAAGCCGGGCCGCGCGCCGTTATCGAGCTTCAAGTTGTTGCAGGCCGACCCCAAACTGGTGCTGGCCCAGAGCGAAGAGATCAAGGCGCGCTACAGCAGGATTTTCGGCGTCTGAGCCATTGAACCGGAAGCGGCCCCGGCGACACTCATATTATAGAGTGTCACTTCAACCGGCGGGGGCGTCTCCGGCAATGCAGACCCTGATGATCGTGGCTATTGCCGTGACGGGCGCCGCGTTTGCGCTCGCGGTCTATCGCTTCATCATGTGGCGAACGGTGTGGAAGCACGAGCCCGTGGAATATTTCAGCGGTTGGGGCGGCTACAGGCACCCGATCGGCCTGTCCGGCAAGATAGCAAAGGAAGAAGCCGATGCGCGGGAGGCGCGCGGCGAAGTCTACATCATCGGCCATTTCGACGCCGACAACCGGCTGGTGCGCGCCATCAAGAGGTACCAGGGCGGCGTGTTTTTCGATTTTGCCTATACCTATTATCCGAATGGCAGGCGCAAGAGCGCCAGGATCACCAACAACAAAGGGGTGACGAGCGAACGCCAATACGATACGTCCGGCCGCGGCACCGAGAAGCACTTCTGGTAAAAGCGGCCGGGCGGTTGCCTGCACCCGGGAAAATTCTGCATCATGGGTCGATTGCAAGGGGAGCGGCGATCATGGGCAAGGACCGTCTCGCGGCGTTCAGCGACGGCGTCATCGCCATCATCATCACGATCATGGTGCTGGAGCTCAAGGTGCCGCATGGCGCCGATTGGCCGGTGCTGCTGAGCGTCGCTCCGAATTTCGTGAGCTACGTGCTGAGCTTCATCTATCTCGCGATCTACTGGAACAACCATCATCATTTGCTGCACACGGTGACGCGTGTCGACGGGCTCATCCTCTGGGCCAATTGCAACCTGTTGTTCTGGCTGTCGCTCATTCCGGCGGCCACCGCATGGATGGGCGACAATCTTCTGGCGCCGGCTCCGACCGCTGTCTACGGCGGCATTCTGTTGATGCCGGCGATTGCCTATTTGCTCTTGCAGAAAGCCATCCTGCACAAGCAGGGCGCCAACTCGGTCCTCGCCACGGCGCTCGGCCACGACCTGAAGGGAAAAATCTCGGCGGTCCTTTACGTGGCGGGGATTGCGCTGGCTTTCGTCGTCCCCTGGCTGTCGGTTGCGCTCTACGTCCTGGTTGCCGTGATCTGGCTCGTTCCTGACCGGCGCATCGAGAAAGTCATCGGCGAAAGCTGAGTGGGCGGAGGAATCAATCTTCGGATTTCACCCGATGGCGCGCCGTTCGTCGCACGCGGTGCGGGCGCCGGTACTGATCCATGATTGCGCGGCAACCCGGATTTAGCTGGCTCCGGTTGTCCATCAAACAGTGAAACACGTCGTCGCGGTTGGGAATTGCCGCCCAGCACACCCTGAACGCATCGCCGATGCAGGACTGGCGTTCTTCCGATGTTTCGGCCGCGGCGATCGGGCACAAGAGAGAAGACGCCGATACGGCGGTGAGCAGCGCCAGCACTTTCACCGCGAGAGACGCATCCGCAACCCAACACCCTGATCCTTGCATGTCCGACAACCCCCGCCGTCCGTTGAAAGACCACCGTAGGGCGTGACCGGCGCCGGCCCTATGGCCGTCGGGCAACTGTGGATAAGAAACGCACGAACAAAGTTCCGCAATGCGACGGCGCGTGCCGATCGTCGATGGATCGGGTCACGGACAATTGAGGCAGGCCGGGCTCTGCCGCGGGTTCCCGTACGATATGCTGCGGCCTTCTCAAATCCCGGGTGAACCCACAATGACTATCGTCGAAACGAAAACGCGCCGCGGCGTGGTAGCCAGCGCGCTCGATTGCGCCGATGCTTTGGCCGCGCGCACGAGCGACACCGTTCTGCTCATCGGCCGGCTGGCGATGGGCATCATTTTCTTCCAAAGCGGTTTTTCCAAGCTCGCGGCCCTTGGCCCGTTTATCAGCAGCCTGGGCAGGCGCGGGGTGCCGTTTCCCGATATCTGGGGGCCAATCGGCGCATTCAGCGAATTCGCCGGCGGCGCGCTGATCATTCTCGGCCTCGGAACACGCTATGCCGCGGCGCTCATTGTTCTCTTCGTCATCATTGCCACGGCGATTTCGCACCGCTACTGGGAGTTCTCCGAGCCGGCGCGGAGTGCCCAGCAGGGTCAATTCTTCAAGAACCTCGCCATCATCGGCGGCGCGATGTTTCTTTTCATTTGCGCGGCCGGACGTTTCTCGCTCGACGCGCTATTATTGAAGAGGCGATAGGCGCGGGCGGCCAGGCAGACATCGCAAAGGCGAAGTCATTGTCCTCTCCGGCGGGCCGGCAGCTCGCGCAGGGAGAGCACGATGGATTTGTCCTACACGCAGAATCTCGAGGACTATCACCTCGCGCTCGCTTTCGCGGGCCAGGCGCGTGGCCGCTACATCGACATCGGCGGCGGGCACCCGGTGGCCGACAACGTGTCGTTCTGGTTCTACGAGCGCGGCTGGCAGGGCATCGTGGTCGAGCCGCAGCCGGCGCTCGCCGCGCTTTATGCGCGCTTGCGGCCGCGCGACGTCGTGGTCGAGGCGCTGGTCGGGCGCGCGAATGGCGACAGCGATTTTTTCCTGGTTGAGCGCCTGCATGGTTTTTCCACCACGCTCGAGCAGCACGCGCGAAAGGCCGAAGCCTTCGGCGCCGGCTATCGCAAATTGCGGCTGCCTTCGGTGACGCTGGCCACGTTGTGCGAAACGCACGGTGCAAGCGACATCGATTTTCTCAAGATCGACGTCGAGGGCGCCGAAGCCGAGGTTTTTGCCGGCGCGGACTTCAAGCGCTTTCGCCCCAAGGTGATCGTGGCCGAAGCAGTGGCACCCGGATCGGGCGAGGCCAACTGGCAGGACTGGGAGCCGAAGCTGCTGTCGCAAGGCTACCGCTTCGCGCTGTTCGATACGCTCAACCGTTTTTATGTCGCGGAGGAGCATCCCGAGATCTTCGAACGCCTGCCGCGCGAACGCGCCGACTGGCACGCCGTACGCCACATGTATGAGATCGGCCGCGCGCCGGAAAACGCAAATCATCCCGATCATGCGCTGGCGCGCGATCTCGCGCGCGGCTTCTGGGCCATGCTGCCCTGGCTCGAGCCGGCGCAGATCGTTGCGTTGCTGGCGCGCGCGCGCGGCGTCGAGATCGCGGACGAGCGGGCGGCACTTGCTGGCACCGTCAACAGCGAGGCCTTCCGTCTTTCGTTGGGCCGCATCGCCTGCGGCTATGACGGCGGGCAGGTTGTGGAGGAGTGACTGGCGCGGTTGGTCTGGTCACCTTTTTTTAACCCGCCGCGTTGCACCGTTGCCGCTCACGGGAACGGCAGGGACAGCTCCAATGTACACTATTGCGACAGCCGCCGCGGCGGTTGGACGAAACAAGACTGCTATTGTACGGGCGATCGAAAGCGGAAGAATTCCGGTCGCAAAAAATGACAACGGCGAAGTGCAGATCGACCCCGCCGAATTGCATCGCATTTATCCGCCCTTGCGGAACGGCGCGAAGGGGACCGAGCAACTGCCGCTGCATTACTCGCCGTTGCTGACGCCGGCGTGAGCGCTACGCGCCATCTTTAGCAATCAGAACGCTGTCTCAGCGCCGGCCGGCCCGATCGACCGGACCTCCGCGATTGACGTCACCGACGCCAGTCGTTTCGCGATTATTGCGAATTGCCTGGTTTCGCACGGGCGCCACAACACGCGGCCTGAGAACGACGCCAGCTCTCGCGACGCAACCCACGGGATAGTCGATGTATTGACAGTACACGACCGCACTCGCGGTTCGCGTATTTGCCACCGTCGTCAGGACCAGGATTGCAAGACAAGCAAACAGTGTTGTCAAAGTTTTCATGACGAACTCCATTTGTTGAAACGAGTTTTTTTACGGGCAATCCCGAACCATTCATTGATATGGCGCAATAAAGACAGTTATTCGAACCGGGAGTGCCATCCGGTAGCCGGGTAAGGGCCGTTCTGGATTCCGTGCCGGGAGCGGGCCCGCAGGGAGTGGGGCGGGCTCTCCGGTGTTCATATCAGTACCGGCTATGGAGGTTGCAGATGGTCCGCATGATGGTCGTACTTCTTGTCGCGCTTGCTGGTGCTGCCTTTGACCGGCAGCCGGCGGCCGCAAACGAGGCACCCTGGTGCGCGGTGCTGGACATGGGCAAGGGCGCCTATTGGGACTGCCAATACCGGTCGATTGAAGACTGCCGGCCGGTCGTGCTGTCGGGCAGCCGCGGGTGGTGCAATCCGAACCCGTATTTTGTTGCGGCGCCCGCCGAACCCAGGGCCTCCCGGAAGTCTCGCGTCCGCGCGCAATAGCAACGCCGGCGCTGCCGCGACCGCAGCGCAACGACTGTATTCAATCGTTGCGGTTGCTGGACATGACTTGCAGGAATACGCCATGTTTGCTCATGACTCGAGGCGGACATCGTATTGCTGCGTCCGCTCAAGCCAAGTTCGTTAAAGCCTTAGCACTTCAAGCTATGGCACCAATACGCCTTTCGGGCGTTGTTCCGCCGGTGCGGATCAACGCATCCGCAATATAACAGGAGAGGATTATGCGCAGGTTGATGGCGACAAGCATTGTTCTTGCAGCCGTATTTTTGTCCGGGCTTTTCGCGATTTCGGGCGCCCAGGCGTTGACAGCTCCCGCTCCGGCCGCGCTTGCACCGGCCATCGAGCAAGCAAACCCCGTGCAGGAGATTCAATATGCCTGCCGCCGCGTGCAGCGCTGTGGTCCGAACGGCTGCTATTGGAGACGCGTGTGCGGCGATTATCGCGGGGGGTACGACAGGGGCTATTACGAGAGAGGATACGGCAGGGGCTATTACGGCCGCGGCGCTTGTGCGCCGGGCTGGAGCGTCCAGGACGGAGTCTGCAAGCCGTATCGCGGCTACTGAAATCACTTCGGAGGCCGCCTTGGTTGGCGGCCTCTTTCTAACTTCAAATTAAACGCGATGTCTGCGTCTGACATTGACCGGATTTCCCATCGTGTCGGTCGATGGCTGCGTTCGGGGCCAAAGCGGACATTGATTGCCCACCAAAGTCTAAAGCTATCCTTTAAAATCGTCTGTCGCATCGCAAAACGTCCGCTTAGATTGCATTTCGACCTTCGGTATCACGAGCGCGGCGTGCCCAATCCTGCGCTGCCTGGTGGCTGGTATCCCGCCGAGCCACGCCAAGCATAAAACAGCAACGCTAGCCCAGCCGACACCAGAGCGCCGAAGACACCGCAAAAAATCGCAAGCAGACCCCAGAGCGTTCCTCCGATCGACTTGTCGAACGCGCCATAGCTGATCAGGCCATAGATACCACCAGCGACGAAATATGCGCTAGCAGCAACCAGTACACCCACATGCCCGCCTTAAACAGACCGAACGGAAACAAAGACTGCCCGCTCCATTTCGCGCGCCCGACATGCACCGTGATCCCCAGCAAGACGCTGCCGTAAATGGCGAGCAGTTCATAACCCAAAAGAACATAATCGGCATACCCGCCACTCAGCGGATACGTTCTTCGCACCGCCGGTATCGTGTCCAGCTATTCGGGCCGCTGGAGCTCGGACGTTCGCGAATTCCGGCGTGCCTCGTTGCGCCCACGTTGGCGATCTTCACCAGTTGGGGCCAGTCCGTCCGCCGTCTGTGGTAGCTAAAGACTGCATCCGGACTGGCAGTTCTCATGCCCGCACCCCAGAGCCCGCCTCGTGCCATCCAGCGCAATAAGAAAAATAGATCCGCCATGCGCCCATTCTCCATAGCGGCGGTTGCGGCAGCGCTGTTGATGCAGGCGCCATGCGCTCATGCGCAGCATAGCGCGGCGCCAGCGGGCCCGAGCGAAAAAGCAAAAGCGAAGGCGCAGGAGAAGCGGGCCTTTGAGAAAGATACCGATGACGCCTACAAGGCCACGCTTGGGAAAATTCCTGACGCCAAACAACAAACAGTCGATCCCTGGGGCAATATGCGCACAGCGCCTCAAAAATAGCTGTCACGATGTCCGCTTGTGACCCAGAGCAGGCATCACGCTGCTTTTCTTAAACTCAACCCCATTCCGATCCAGCTCGCACCTGCAAATACAAGATCGATGCCCAGCAGCAGGCCGAGAATGTAGAGACTCGATACCGGCCAATGATTGAGAATGATCAGGCCGAGCAGAAGCGTGACCACGCCTGACAGCACAACCCAGATCCAGGGCATTCCGCGCTTCATGGAGAACCCCAGGATGATGCGCATGATGCCTGAGACGATAAGCGTGCAGGCGAGCATGAGTGTCAGGAGCGCTGCCGCGAGCAATGGATTTTCGAACGTCACAAAGCCGGCAACGATGTACAGAACGCCGAGCAGCACCCAAAGCAGGAATTTGCCCCACGTCTTGACCTGGAAAGCATTGATGACTTCCGCGACGCCCGCGATCAGCATCATGATTCCGACGATAAAAACGCTCGCAACCGTCGCAGTCAAAATGCTGCCCAGCGCGATAAAGCCGGCGATTGAATAAATAACGCCAAGAGCGACGATCCATCCCCATTTGGCGTGCAGCGTCTCAATTCCGGCGAAAGCGCGTGTCGACGCACTTATATTGGACATGGCTGCCTCCTTCAGGTTTTCAGAAAAATACACCGCGTCAGGTCAAAGCGCGCCTTGATAATAGCCGAAGTTCGCTTTTCGGGGGTCATGCGTATATTGCCCCTAAGGGTACATTGCCGTCTCAGCATTGCTCGACCAGCCTGTTGACACCCATGTCTTGATTTTGAGGGCTGGATCAATGAATAGGGTGTTGGCGCGTTGTACCGACCGCAAGAGATCTCGCGGCGCTTTCGTGCTTCGATCGCTCAATTTCTCGCAGACGTTTTTGCTTCATTGCAACCAGCAAGCCGCAAAAAACAATATTCTCGCGCTTCGACGCGGCCCTATCCGTTACCACCGCAATGCAATGATTGCCTGCGAGGGAGACCCCGCTGACTACGTCTTCCTTGTCGTGAAAGGGACTGTCCGAAGTTGCAGATCCTATCAGGACGGCAGCCGGGGCATTGTCTCATTTCATTTTGCCGGAGAGCTTTTCGGCTGGAGCGGCGAACCGGTCTATTCGTTCTCCGCCGAGGCGGTCACAGACACGTTGATACTGTTTTTCAGGCGCAAGGATTTGCTTTCCGCGGCTGCGCAAGACAGCAAGATTGCCAATTATCTATTGGCCGCAACAACAAATGAACTTCGACGCGTCCAGGAGCACTCCTTGGCATCGGGCAGGCGTGCCAAATCGCGCATGGCAACCTTCCTGATTGACCTGTCAGCAAGGACGGGGAAACCGAAATATCTCAAGCTGCCGATGCCCCTCCATGATATTGCCGATCATCTCGGCCTTAAAATGGAGACAGTCAGCCGGACAATTTCCGCCCTGGTGAAATCCGGATCAATCGGGCGCGCATCATATCGCACTCTGGTTCTGCGAAACCGCTCCGCACTTGCCCGTACGATCAGCAACGTGGGGCTGGGTTCGGAAAGCTGAGACGGCCGCATTCGGGCGCAAAGCGGACAACGCGATCAGCGGGTATCCCGCAACCTTTGACGCTTCTCAATGCGCGGCATTTTAACGTGCGCCACAGTTTCTCCTGGCCAGATTAACGGCCTGATCACGTTGCCGGGAGTCACCTATGAAGAAAACAAGAATCCTCGGTTTGTTGGCTGCGGCCGCACTGTTCAGCGCGGCCCCTGTCTCGTTGCAAGTCTCGCAAGACAAGTTGTCCGTTTCACTTGATGGCGCCAGTGCTCGCATCGGCGAGCCTCTGTCGGCCGGAAGCGTTGCAGGCGTCCACCGTCGCGCCGGACGGCGGGCAGCACGCGGTGCCTACGATGGCGGATACGACAATGCCGGATACGGATACGGCGGTGTCGGATACGGTGTTGAGCGGCGGGCGGCCCGCCGCGCTTACTACGGCGGATACGGAAACGGCGGCTATGGCATGGCTGCAGCGGGGGCCGCCGGGGCCTATGCAGGAGCGGCGTATGTCGCCGGCAGCAACAGCTATCCGGCGCGCGGCATTAACTCTCAGAGTTATTCCCCGGCCGGCTACTACGGGCCGGTGTGCGATCCGAGGGTCGATCGTCTGTGCCAGTGACCTGCCACCGAAGCCGGTGATCCCGAAAAGGGAAACCGGCCCGGTCGCTGAAAGAAAAGCCCCCGGCGGGAAACCCGCCGGGGGCGTTTTCTTCAAACCGATGCGACGCGATCAGGGATAGAAGTCGCGATGTACGCGGAAGCGGAACATCAAGTTGTCCTGGTCGTCCAGTGCGCACCGTTGGCCGACCGCAGGCCCCTGGATGCATGAGCCGCCCGTAATCTGGCCGGGGGCTAACCCTGTCGAGCTCGAGGCTGTCTGCAGCTTCGAGTACAGCACGTCCACGCCCATGTAGAAGTCCTTGGTGACGTTCCACTGGGTGCGGCTGCCGACCCACCAGGTCGACCAATTGTTGTTGCAGCCGGGGTTGGCCACTGCCGCGGTGCCACGGCCTGTGCCATCGCTGTCAAACACGCAAACCATGGCGTTGGCGCGGTCGTTGTAGCTGACGGCCGCATAGCCACCGTAGAGTGACGTCCGCCAGCGCGGGTTCCAGAAGTGCTCGTAGGCCGCGTTGACGCCCCACCCCGTGGTCAGTTCGGCGCTGCTCGCGTTAGCGGTGGGGGCAACGTCGCTTTGGAAGACCGCATCACTCAGCACACCGAACGCGATGGTGTTGCCATCAACTTTGCCCCAGTTCGTGTTCGGGGTCTGGAAGATGTACTTGAGCGCACCCTCGGTGTAGTTGACCTGGGCTTGCAGGAAGTCGCCCTGACCGATCATCGGCGCGTTCAACTTGAGACCCGCACCAACGGCAAAGCCAGCCTTGTCGCCCGGGCCACCAGAGCCCGGCGTACCGTTAATGTAGTACTGACTATTCACGTCATGATACGCGGCCATAATCTGGGCAGAACCCCAAGCCTGGTCGACGCGCAAGTTGGCGACGACGTCAGGAACCTGGAAGCCGCCGTAGCTGCCCGGGTTACCACCTGTGCCGGTGACGAACGCGCCAGGACCCGAGCTCCCTGTGTTTCCATCGATCTGCGTCATGCGACGCATTTCGGCAGAGAGAGTGGCCGAGAAACCGTTGCCGAACTGAGCGGTGTAACCGAGAACCATCCAACCCGGATCGCCGGTGTCGGAGGCCGGGAACGAACCCCAGTAAGAAGTCGCCGGCACGCTGTAGAAGTCATAGAACGACT
Organism: uncultured Alphaproteobacteria bacterium; assembly: GCA_963810125.1. Taxonomy (GTDB): domain Bacteria; phylum Pseudomonadota; class Alphaproteobacteria; order Rhizobiales; family Xanthobacteraceae; genus Pseudolabrys. The sequence continues at coordinate 432,728 of CAWEMK010000005.1, read as the reverse complement.
GCGCCAGACCGAACGTGAAGCCCGCCCACTGAATGAAGGCGCGGTTTGCACTGAACGTGTTCGACGCACTGTCGGTACCGACGTTGCTGGTCGACAGACCGACAGCGAGTAGCCGCGGACCGTGCCGTATTCAGTCTGGTTGCGGGCATCGGCCGTGATGTAGCCGCGCGCGCGCCAGGTGCTGTTGTTGGTCGTGCGGTTGTTGAGGTTGGCGTTGAACGGTCCCCAGGTCATGTTGCCGTTATCGCCGTAGGCGTATTCGGCGCGGACCCAGCCGCCGATCTTCAAGCACATGTCGGTGCCGGGGATGTAATAGAACCCGACGCCGTACAGGCTACAGATCTTCATGAATTCAACTGGCTTGGCCTTGAGCGGCAGATCAGCTGCCTGCGCCCCGGCGACCGCAACGAGGCCCGCCGCCGAGCCAAGAAGAAGACCTTTGATCGACGTCATATTGAATCCCCCACACAGCGCCGGGCGCGCCAGATTCGAGCGTCCCGATTTCAGCGAAAATCTAACACGCTGAAGTTGTTATGGAACGACCAGGGGCCTCGCGTGACCGAAATCCGGCAGCATGCGACTTTCCGGCAACACCGGCATTTTTGCCGACTTTTCAAGACCATGACACGGTTCAGCCCTGGTGGCTTTGTAAATCAGGGCGCGGTTATCCACGAATGGTTCGCCGGTGAAGGTCATATCCGCACGACCATCGCCCATCTTGCGCGAGATATGTCGCAGCTCTCTAGGCGCTCAGCGAAAAGCCCCAAATCGCGAGCAGCGCGGCAACGACAAGCCCAGCCCACGAAACGGTCATGGAGACAGGATGGGGTCCGACCTGCACGGCCCATCCTTTAAAAATCCGCCAGCCATGCAAGATCGCCACTATCGCGAAGATGAGCGCCGTAATTAGAGCGTAAGGCATCTGATCCCCTCCTGAGTGAGCTGTCCTGCGCAACCTTAACTCAGTCACGCTCTGATCGGAAAAATTGTTTCGGTGAGACAGCGCAGCAATTTACTTTTTCCCGGCTGGCTCGGCTTTCGCTTTCAGCTCCGCGAGATCGCCGCTCAGCTTTGCGAGCGCCCCCTTGAGCGTGGCGATCTCGGCGCGCGCGGCGGCAAGGTCGCGGCCGGCGGCGGCGAGCTTGTCCTGCGTTTCGCGCGTGAGCTTGGCCAGCGCCTGCTGGAGAAATTCGACATTGGACTGGAGGCAGCCGGTGCGGCGCTCCATCTGCTTTTCGGCGGTGCAGACTTCCAGCCCGCGGATGTCCTGCGCGGCGGCGGGCGACAGAAGCGCCAGCAAGAGTGGGCCGGCATAATGCAGCCGGCGCGCTGTCTTGAAACGACGGTGGTGATGCTGCGGCTCAGGCGTCATGCCTGCGAGACTACACGATCGCGCGGCAATTCAACCGGGGCCTTGCCGCAATTATTGCCGCGACCTCTCGGGAGCCTCGCGCGCCTGCGACAGCATGACGGCATGGGTCTCCTTGCAGAGCGGGCAGCGGATGCGGATCGTATATGAGCGGGGCACCGATGCGAGATCGCCGCCGTTCGTGCGGTAGCCGCTGTTGAACTCGCGGCCGGTTTTCGGGCAGCGCACCATCAGGACGCTCAATGTCTCTCTCCATCTCCGGCGCCGCTTGCGCCGCTGCAACGTCATCGCGTGGCGAGCGCCGGACTTTGCGCCGGCGGCTCGCGCGTGAATGCGTGCGTTTAATGGAGTAGCAGCAGGCGTCCTTGATCGAGATCAAGTCTGCGTCAGCAAACCGCAATTCGCGCACAATTCCTGCCGCCGCAAGTTGCGCACGCGCAACGGCACGCGGACTGCGCGTTGCCGTATTGCATGCCGGTGCTGCGTTCAGGCCGCGGCGAGTGGCGCGGTCAGAGCGGCTCGTCGTCTTGGCGGATGCGCTCGACCTGGTGGTCGCGCACCGCCTGGATGTCGGCGAGGCATTCGTTGAAACGCAAGGAGCCGGCGGCAAGGCCCCATTTTTCGCAGAGCGCGCGGCTCTCTGAGAGCATTTCATTGGCGCGTTGCTGCTCGAAATTGGCGTGCATCGCCGCGGCGCTGCGCCAGGCCAGCAGCACGACCATGGCGCCGAGCACGATGATGGCGCCGAACGTGATCGCATTCCACAAAGCGGCAAGCGCTGATGTTTCGGTTCTGCTTGACATGTGATCGCTCCATCGGCCCCCGCCGTCGCGCGATCACCCTAAGGCCGCATCATCCGTTCGACTGTGATGCAGCTCACGTCCATTCAAAAATCAAGCGCGCATGAAGTTTTGCTCGGTAATGCAGGCACTTGCAATGATCGTGGCAAAAATACCACGGCGGACAATCAACGGTGCAAATCGGGCGAACGCCACCCGGACTACCTTGGGTTGGGTGGTAATATAAATCGATACTTTGGAATCCCGATTGCGTTTGGCTTATGGGGGCTGGCGATGGGACGTCCGTTCACGGCATTGATTGCAGCGGCAGGTCTTTTGATTGCCGGTTCAGTTGCGGACGCAGCTGACATGCCGGCCAAGGCGCCTGCCTATAAAGCGCCACCTCCCGTCATCGCGTATCGCTGGACCGGTTTCTATGTCGGCCTCAATGCGGGGTACAATTGGGCCAACGTTGACGTCGATTGGCTTTACGCGCCGGGATTTCCATCTGCCCCTGCGGATATTGCAGCGGCCACCGCTGGAGCGGTGGGAACGCTGCATCCGAAAGGTTTCACCGGCGGTGGCCAGATCGGCTACAACTGGCAAATTACAAACGTCGTCCTGGGCGCCGAAGCCGATGTGGAATATCTCGGGGGCTCGGACTCCCGCTTTGTCAATCTGGCGGCGGTTGGCCTGCCTGCGGGCACCACCCAAACGGAAACGGTGAAGTCGCGTTGGCTTGCAACGTTCCGCGGCAGGTTGGGTTGGGCGCTGGATCGCGTCCTGGTTTATGCAACGGGCGGTTTGGCGGTTGGGCGTATCAGTTATTCCGATCTTGCAACTTATACGCTCGGATTGCAGCAATCCGCATCGTCCGACACCACGAAAGCCGGTTGGACAGCCGGCGCGGGCATTGAATACGCCATCACTCCAAACTGGACCGCGCGAGGCGAGTACCTTTACGTCGACCTGGGGAGCACGAGCTACACCAGTGTTTTCGCCCCGTCACCGGCGGCCGTCATCACGCACAATCACGACTATAAAACGAACATTGCGCGCTTCGGCCTCAACTATAAATTCAACTGAACAAGCCTGCGCGCGCGGCGCCCTCGTCAAATAATCAATGTCGCGCCCGAGATCAGCAAAAACAGCAGGACGAGCTGACGGAACTTTCCTTCGTCGACGCGCTCGAACAGCCAGAGGCCGAGCGAAGTGCCGGCGATGACCGCCGGTACGCACCACAGGAATGTGGCCCAGGTGGCCGAGGCGAGGATGCCGAGCTTGGAGAAATAGACCAGCGTCGCGATCTGCATGAATAATATGAAGGGCTGCACGATGCCGCGCTGCTGGATCTTGGTGAGACCTTTCAGGCTGCACCAGATGGTGGGGAACGCGCCGGGCATTCCGGTGGCGCCGCCGGTGATGCCGCCGGCAAAACCGGCGGCGACTTCCGCGATCCGCCCGCCGCCGCGAAAGGCGATATCCGGACGCAGCAGCATGTAGGTGCTGTAGCAGCTCAGGAACACGCCGAAGCCCGCCGCGAAGGCGTGCGGGCTGAAATCTTCCAGCAGCTTTGCGCCGACCGGGATGCCGGCGATGCCGCCGGCGAGATAAGGCAGGCAGAGCCGCCACTGCATCTTGTTCCAGAGATTGCTGATGCTGAACAGCTGGGTCGTGATGCTGCAAATGAGCATCAGCGGCACGGCCTCGATCGGCGCCTGCCAGTGAAACAGAATCGCGCCGGCAATGGCCGAGAAGGCAAAGCCCGCGAGCCCGGCCGCCAGCGAGCCGATAAAGATGGATACCAAGGTCACGGCCAGCGTCATCGTCGCGGGCGGAATCGACGCCACGGCGTTGCTGGCGGTGTGGATGAAGTCCATGCACGAAATCCTTTCGGCAGGCGCGCGCCGGGGAGGCGGGGGGTCAGCGCTGAGAGTTCGATGGTTGTGACGGGACCGCAGGCGTGGCCACGGTTACGGCCGCGCCGCTGCTGGCGTCACCGCGTGGGGATGAGCGAAGCCGGTGCGGGACATTCGACCATGGCCTTTGCTGTTTCGAAGGCAGGCCGGCCCGAAAACAGCGAAACGCAGATCAGCGTCATGATGGCGATGTCGACGCCGGCGATTGCAAATTTCCCCACGTCATCCTCCATTCGGATGATGGCTCCCCCAAATTGCGCGTTGATGACTTAAGCCGCCGCATTCGCGCGTCCGGTTCGCAGCGCAACCGTAAGTGGACTCCGCACGCAAAACTTGGACAGACGCGCCAAACTTTTGGACTAAAGCGACGAAGTCCCCGTTTACCGAACAACTTTTCGCGATGTGAGGAGCGGCGCGCCGCGCCGCACCGCGCGATTCCACCCATCCATTCAGAAGGAGAAAACAATGGATATCGAAAGCGATGAACTTGAGACAAAAGCCGGCATTCCCGCCGCAGCACCTGGCGACGCGGCGGTGACACATAGCGAGATGATGCGGGCGTTTAAATCGTTCAAGGAAGCGGCCAGGAATTGGGCATCAGCCAGGAAGAGCTTGCCCATAGAGCAAAGATACACCGCACGTATATGAGCACGGTGGAGCGGGGCCTTCGTAACGTTGCGATTGATAATATTGAAAAGATCGCGAAGGCTTTAGGCGTCAAGCCGCATCAGCTGCTGATCTAGCTTCCTTGGTGCTCACCTTGTACCACTGTGATGTCGTGACGGTCGGGCCCGACGACTATCGATATTGAATAGGTTTTCGCGGCGCTGTCATCGGAAACGAGCGGCGCTAGATGGAGTTGGCCTCCATACCACTCGCCCGGCATCAACGTGTTGTCTTTGATCACGCTGCGCTCAAGCGTTGCCATATTGGCTTGCCCGCGTTCGATGGTTGCGGAGATCATTTCGGCGTTTTGAGCGCTTGCATTCGATTGGGCAATTGCAGCCGCCGTTGGGCTATAGCCAGCGGTCTGCACTTGGTAGGCGCCGCGTGGGGTGTAAACAGTCGAGCTCGAATTGTAATAGCCCGCACGTGATGTTGAATATGAATTTCCTGCAGCCGCTACGCCCGTTGCGAGCGCGGCGAACACCTGACGAGTTTGTTCTTCTTGAACAAGCATCTCGTAGGTGATGACTTTTACCGGCGCGGATTCGCCGTGAACGAGTTGAGTGACCTGAACGTTTGCGACGCGGAACTCTTCAGGAGCCTTCGTTCGGTTGTAAATTGCGACGACAAAGACAGGTCGGCCGCCAATCTGGAATTGGCGCGCGGCAGGTCGAACAATTACAAGAGAATTTTTTCGCTGAGAAACAAGCGCGGCCTGACCGTCGCGGGTTATTGCCTGTTGATCAGGCTGTGCTCGAAATTGAACGGTTTCGGTCGTTACACAGCCGGCACAAAGCGCCGCTGCGGCAATCGCCACAAATTTACGCACGGATACCCCCCGGTGCCCAGGCTGATCATCGGACACCAGCGGGAAAAATGCAACCTGAGGTTATTTCAGCCTTTGCGCCGATAGACGCGTCCGCGCCGCAAACCTACTTCAACTGGTTCGCGATATTCGTGAACGTCGAATTGAGTTTGCTGCCGACGGTGTTGACGGCTGCGATGATCACCACCGCAATGCCGGCGGCAATCAAACCATATTCAATCGCCGTGGCGCCTGAACTCGTCTTTCAGGAATGCGATAATTTTTGACATGCCTCGCCTCCAGGAGTTTTGCGAAGCGCAACGGTAGGCGTTGCAACGTTAAAGAAGTTTCCGCGAAGCGCGGAGAGTTGTGCCGGACATTCAATCGGCCATGCGGCGCGCCGTCTCATCCGCAAACTTACGTATGTCGGTGCGGTACGCCGCTACGGAACCGCGCGAGTTCCGTTCCGCAGGATGCGATTTTGTTCCAATCGTTTTCCCGTCTCGTTTTGCCGGAACCGCGCCATCACAATCTGTTCAGCACCGTAAAACCAGCGCGTTCCGCCAGGTGTAGAGAATGTTTTCAGGAACGGCCGCGCGCGCGAGACGTTTTCCCTCCTGCAGCAAGAAGGAGGTTGTTATGAGAAAACTTGCCATCGGAATTCTGGCTGCGGCCGGCGTCGCCGTGTCAGTGCCTATGTCAGCACCTGCCAACGCGCAGGGCGTGTGGGTCGGCGCAGGCCCGGTCGGCGTAGGCGTGGGCGTGGGTCCGGTTTATGACGGCTATTATGACCACGGCTATTATGGCCCGGGCTATCGCAGCTACGCGTATGACAATGACGATTATGGCTATCGGCGTCATTGCCGCACCGTCCGTGAGGATTTCAACGGGCGCGTGAGAACAATCCGCCGCTGCTGGTAGTTCGCCGGCAAGCGCATTGCTCGAACGGAGACCCCGGACCCTCGGTCCGGGGTCTTTGCGTTCAGGGGGCGATGTCCGAATTAAGCTTGCGCGCGGTGTCGACGATCCAGTCGCGATAGAGCAGGAGCGGCGTGACGCCGGTGAGGCCGCCGCAGCCTTCCTCATCGTTCGGCGCGGTGGACCAGCTCACCACGCCGATCACCAGCGGGCCGTCGCCGTCAAAGGCCGGCGCGCCGGAATCGCCGGTGCAGCCGCCAAGCCCGGCACGTAGGTTGCGCGTCGCGTTGTCGTAGAGCCGGATCTGGAGCGAGCCAGGCTTGCCGGTAACGCTCAGCGTCGCCATGCGCGGCTGGCCCAGGCCGCGCGCGGTGCCGGCGATGGTGACGCCGAAGCCGGCGATGGTGAGTGTTTCGCCCGCTGCAACGCGGCGCGGCGCGGCCAAAGTGGCCGGCACCACGATCTCGGGCAGGGGTGCGGCGAGCTTGACGAGCGCCACATCGGCGGTCGCGCGGCTCGCGGTGTAGTTCGCATAGTCAAAGCGCGGGTGGCGCACGATGGCGCGCACGGGGATCGGCACGCCGGTCTGGTAGGCCTTCACCTGGTAGGCGACCGGCCGCACGACGCAATGCGCGGCGGTGAGCACCAGGTCGGGCGCGAGCGCGGTGCCGGTGCACAGGTCGTCGCGCGCATCCACCAGCATCACGATCGGACGCGCCGCCCAGCCATTCGCGGCCGGCGCGTTGCCGGTCACGGCGAAGGCGGGCGCGATGAGGAAGTACCAAAAAATGACGACGAGAACGCGGGACATGAACATGAAGGATAGCACGCACATTTTAATGGCGCTTATAGCCCGGCGGCTCAAAAGCCGAGAATTGGCGGAGACAGCCTCATTTAAATTGTAGCGCCAAGGCATTGATTGGCTTCGCAATCAATTGAATAGAATTGCGGTACCCACAAATCTACCCACGAAGCGCGAGCAATCAGAGCAGGGGCACTAACTTCGAACGCGGCCGCCAATGTCAGCTTTCGGGGGCAATGTGGACCCTGTGAGTGACGAGACTTTCGGGCATTTCGGGTCCCTGGCGGACCCTGCATTTTCTGGAGAATCGCGCCAAAGACCGGTCCGACCGTACTGCGCTCCAGGCCAACTATTTTGCGTTTTTGTCCAAGTACCCACTGCCCTCTGGGCGTATGTGTCTTTCCGTCAATCGCCGCCCGTCAGGCAGGTTGTCATGTCGCATACGTTGCGTCGTCGTTTTGGTGCGGAGATGCCGCGTTCGCGCGAGCGTGTTCATGACCATCTGATCGCATCCGCGATTTCGGTCAAAACAAGGGATGAGGAACGCCGGTCGTTAGACGTGCTTTCTGACTGCCGTGCTGGCCGACAGATGGAAGAAGAAGAGCAGGGGCTGACGCAACTCATCGGCGGCATCTACGACGCGGCGCTCGGCTCGTCGCAGTGGCCCGACGTGCTTGCGCAGATTGCGAACTTTGTCGGCGGCCAGGCCGCGGGCCTTCTGTCGAAGGATACGGTCAGCAAACACGGAAACGTCTACTATCAGTCCGGTGTCGACCCGTACTATGTCGAACTTTATTTGAACGAGTTCTGGAAATACGACCCTGTCGCGCGACTGGGCGATCGTGAAATCGGCCACATCGTCAGCGTTCCCGACCTGATGTCGTATGACGAATTTTGCGCGGGCCGCTTCTTTCGCGAGTGGTCGCAGCCCCAAGGCTGGATCGACGCAGCCAATGCGGTGCTGGAAATAACAGCGACGAGCTGTGCATACCTCACTGTGCTGCGCAATGTCGCAAGCGGCATGGTCGATGACGAATTGCGCCGGCGCATGCGGCTTATCGTGCCGCACGTCCGCCGCGCAGTGCGCACCGGCAGGGTGATCGACCTCACGCAGGCGGAAGCCGCGACCTATGCCGATATCCTCGATGGGCTCAGCCCGGCCATCTATCTCGTCGATGCCGAAGGGCTGATTGTCCATGGTAACGCCGCCAGCCGCTCTTTGCTGGATAATGGCGAACTTTTGCGCGCGACCAACGGACGGCTCACCGCCAGCGACGTGCAGGTCGACGTAACCTTGCATGACACTATCGCTGCCGCTGGTGGCGACGAAGAGACCGTCGGTAAGGGCTGTACAATTCCGCTCCGGGCGCGAGCGGGCGAACGTTATGTCATTCACGTGTTGCCGTTAACCGCGGGTGAGCGCCGCAAGAGCGGTCCAGCATCGACGGCCGTTGCCGCACTTTTTGTACGCAAGGCGGAGCTTGAAACGATGCCGTCGTCAGAAATTATTGGAAAAACTTACAAGCTCACGCCGACCGAACTGCGCGTTCTACTTGCTATCGTCAATGGTGGTAGCGTCCGCCAGGCCGCCGGGAACCTCGGCGTCGCTGACACGACGATCAAGACACATCTGAGCCGCCTCTTCGAAAAAACCGGCGTTCGCCGGCAGGCCGACCTCGTAAAACTGGTGGCGGGATATTCCAGCATGCTGGCGCCCTAACGCCTATCCGCGCGCGCATTCCTCCAGCGGTCCATCAAGTGAATTGCACTCAGCGTCTATTTTCTGTCGTGTAAACTCATCGCGCTCACGACACGTAAATGTGAACGCGAAAGCAACGACGTCATCCATTTGGACGATGCGTAACACGCAATAAATTCAAGCGATTTGCGCTCTGTGAATTCATCGAAACAAATCCTCCGAACGGATGAGGACACGCATTCCAAAAACTGTCAGTTGATCCGTCTGTTGGTCACGCGAGGGAGTTGCCTTGAGACATAAGTTTTACGCGGACCATATTGACCTTCATGAGCGACGGAAGGCCAAGCGGATCACAGTACGACTGTTTGCGGCTTACGTTTCGCTGGGCGTTCTTCTTGTCGGAGTCATGTTGGTAAAAGCCAAATTCGTCGATCTGCAGAGTTCGCTGGCACAACAGGGAGTAGTCATCCACTAGTCGAGCAGGCTAACCGGTGATGTCTGCGTCTCACGAAGGTCATCACACCTGCGAACCCAATTGAAGGGCTGCATTCGCTCCTCCTGAACTCGGGCCTCCATTCCTGATATCGCGCGGTGTGGCTCCAAAGCGTCGTTTGAAAGATCTATTGAAATAAGATAGGTCGCCAAATCCAACGTCGTAAGCGACTGTGGCCACTGCGCTCTGGACCCGCCGCGGTTCAGTCAACATGCGATGGGCTCGGCTCAGGCGCTGTCCGAGCAGAAACTCAGAAAACGTGGTGCCTTCACTCTCAAACATCCGTTGGAGGTTACGCGGCGTCACGCCAAGATGCGCCGCCACGGTACCGACCGAAAGGTCTCTTCGAAAGCTGTTTTCGATGATATAGGATTTGGCCACGCTCAGGCGCGCTGCCGGGAGCCCGCGCTTATTGGCAAGTTCCATCGTATCATCTGTCGCACCAAGAGCGAGCGCAATGAGATCGAGCAGATGGTTGACCGCAGTACGTCTAAACTCGGGAGTTGCCAGAGCAATTTCATTGAAGAGGGGCGCTGCGTAGCCCGCCAGTAATTTGAGAGCCTCAGCCTCTTGCGGGATGCGGTGCATGACGAGGTCGTCGACATCTGCAACGATCGAAGATATCGATGGCCGTGGAATACGAAACGATAAAGAACCTCCGTGGGAATGGCGATCAAACACCTTCGCTTCGCTGGCGCTCATCAGCAGCGCATTACCCTGGCGCAGGACAACCTCACGTCCTCGTGCAAATACGGTAGCCGTACCCGACTGGTTGATTATGAAAATAAGATCTTCATTGCCGTCTGCGAGAAATTCACGCTCGCGCGTAATACGGACAGGCGACATTGCCGTTGACATTATCTGCACGCCCGGCAATGCGCGCAGTAGGATGGAGCATTCCAACGAAGTTTCGTTAATGGGCTCAATGTCGAGCTTGAGTACCTTACGCCCGTATTGCTCGCGCCATATTGCGATTCGGTCCTTTTCGGGTAGGTCGGCCGTCGAAAAACGGACCGTCGACAAGGAATCTGAATTCATCGAAGCTATCCTCGCTTTAAAATCACGTGGACTTAGGTCGGGCAGAGCACCGTGGCGTCCTGGCGAAAGGCAGGAATTTGGGAAAATTTGAGAAATTGTTTGATTTAGCTCGCAGGCGAGACCTTGCCTCTGAAGAAAGGTGGCGCTTGGGCTCTTATTGATGATCCTGCCGATGCTGACGACGCGCATGTATGTGCACAAAGGAAATCTTGTCCTACAGCGCAAACGGTTTGGTTGAGAGCGCAGACGCTATAAAGAGTGTTCCCTATCGTTTCAGGCATGCGCATTTCACCTTGCACTTGATGGTTGTGCGGATGTATACGCTCGTCGCCACAAGCAATCTTGGCCGAAGGCGCAAGCAATTTGGTTGAGAGCGCGAAAGGCAGCTTAAAGACACTTCTCAGCAATTTCAGCGCGCGGGGGCTGGCATGGTTTCCTGGTCGACCGATACGATCAATGAGCGTGATCGCTTCTCGTACTGGCGCGAGATGATTTGCAGTACGCTGTTTAGCATTTCACCTGAAGCTCCATCAGAACGGTTCTCGGCTCGCCTCACGGTACGCAATTCCGGTCCGCTCCGGTTTGCGAAGTGTGAGTCCACCAGCTACGAGATCGTCCGCACCGCGCGCGACATTTCTAGGGCTCCCGCGGATCACTATACCATCTACTTGCAACTGCGAGGTCAGACCGCGATGGACCAGTGCAGTGAGTCGCTCTCGTTTGGTCGAAATGACGTTGTAATATCGGACTGTCGCCGGCCATTCCGTGCGATTCTTTCCAACGACGGATGCCGTGCGGTCGCCGTTGTCCCGCGCGCAATGCTCAATTCGCGGGCGCCCTGGTTACGCCAGCGAGCACTTTACAAGTTTTCGAACTCACACTTTCTCGATCTAGCACGGCGCCATATGGTTCGGTTGGTCTCCGACGATTTGACCGAGAATGAATCAAATCTGCTGACTGAGAACCTCTGCAACTTGCTGGCACTTGCGAGCGCGAACGACAGACCAACAAAACGCTTGCAAGCAGAATTTGAGCTTGAGAACTTGCTCATCTTTTGCGAAGAAAATCTTTGTTTTCCTGGGCTATCTCCGCGCTTTGTCGCTGAACATTTTGGTATTTCAGTCCGCACGTTACATATGCGTTTTAAGAAGATTGAACAAACTTTCGGACGCTGGTTGATCGAGACTCGGTTGGATGCGTGCAGTAAGGCATTGAAAGATCCGCTTCAGCAGAAAAGCAGCATCTCAGACATTGCCTTTAGCTGTGGTTTTAACGACCTGTCGCATTTCAACAAAAGCTTTCGCGCGCGATTCAATGCGACGCCGGGTGAATGGCGCTCGGCTGCGCGCAATTGAGCGGGCGGTTTTTAGATATATGCCCAAACAGACATTGGCAGGCGCTCTTCGGTCATTCGCCGGCTGAACTCTTGGACGTACCATCGTCCGGGTGTCTTGCGTTTAGGGTGCGATTGCCGAGTTGAGCTTGCGCGCGGTGTCCACGATCCAGTCGCGATACAGCAGCAGCGGCGTGACGCCGGTAAGGCCGCCACAGCCTTCTTCATCGCCCGGCGCGGTGGACCAGCTCACCACGCCGATCACCAGCGGGCCTTCACCATCAAAGGCCGGCGCACCGGAATCGCCGGTGCAGCCACCAAGGCCGGCACGAAGATTGCGCGTCGCGTTATCGTAGAGCCGGATCTGCAGCGAGCCCGGCTTGCCGGTAACGCTCAAAGTCGCCATGCGCGGCTGGCCGAGCCCGCGCGCCGTGCCGGCGATCGTGACGCCGAAGCCCGCGATCGTGAGCGTTTCGCCAACTTCAACGCGGCGCGGCGCCGCCAGGGTGGCCGGCACCACAATGTCGGGCAGGGGCGCCGCCAGCTTGACGAGCGCCACGTCGGCGGTGGCGCGGCTTGCGGTGTAGCTCGCATAATCAAAGCGCGGGTGGCGCACGATGGTGCGCACGGAGATTGGCACGCCGGTCTGGTAGGCCTTCACCTGGTAGGCGACCGGCCGCACGACGCAATGCGCGGCGGTGAGAACCAGGTCGGGCGCCAGCGCGGTGCCGGTGCACAGGTCGTCGCGCGCATCCACCAGCATCACGATCGGGCGCGCCGCCCAGCCGTTTGCGGCTGGCGCATTGCCGGTCACCGCCCATGCGGGCGTGGTCACTAGCAAGTATGCGATCGTGGCAAGGATGCGTGGCATGTCTTGTCATGACTAGAACACGATTGCGTTAGCGATGACAATCCAACGACGGATAGGTCGATAATTACTCAGACGGGATAAAAGGTGGCCAATGAATACGTAGACGTCGGTCAACGCCTTTTTTGGCGGAGGAATAGTTTCGAACGGAATCGGCAAATTGATTTGTATGGGCATCTATAGAATTTAGAACCAGTAAGGTCTGAACAGTCTGCCGCCACAGCCTCATCTCATAACGACCTAGCCGCTCGAAGATATCGCTATCCAGGCGCGACAGCCGCATGAAGGATTCGGCAATTGTGGTGCGGACAAGGGTGTGTTCGAGGGGGTCCGCGGAGTTACGAGGTTCGCTGTTTTGTTTGGCAGAAGTGAGTTCGAGTTCGGTTTGCGCCTGCGGCGCGAGCGACGGAATGAGTTCGTAAAACGGTTTTAGTTTTTCTGGGTCAAAATCTTTCTCACGTGCAACTTTTCTTTTGCGGCTGGCTGTCGCCTGGATGGTCAGCATGCCGCTTTCAATTGCGATGGCGCGACGAAGCCGCCAGAGCAGCGAGACAAGCCGGCCGACAAGCTCAAGTTCAAAATTCGATGCGTGGGCGGTAATCGGTATAGATCGCCCTTTGTAATGCCTTATATGCAGCCGGATCTTCAAGAACATCGATCACGGTCTCAGCCGTAAGCCCGTGGCGGATGGCATTTCGCCTTGAGCGGCGCTTGCCGTACTCCGTTCGTCGGGCCGGTGCTGCTCTTGGCGTTTTGTCGGTTGGCAGCGATCTGCTTCTCGGTCGCCATTAGTTTTTAATCTTTGCTTCGGTTCGATCCAGCATCTGATCTTTGCGTCTCGGTCTGGCCTTCGTTGGGATGGGTTTGCTCCCAAAGCTGCCGTGCAACCGGCAGTGGCGTCGATATTGAGAGTATTCCACCAGGTCGATTTCGTTGCCGGCCTGATGCAGCTGGCGATGATGGCCCCGGCAGAGCGGCACGGTGAACTCATCGCTGACTTTGACGCCCAAGGCTCTTGGTTGCGCAAAGCGCAGGTGATGCGGATCGGATGGATGACGACCGCAGACGAGGCACGGCTGTGAGGCCACAAAGCGCAGATGCGACTTGTCGCGGCGGCGTTTGGGTTCGGCCAGCGTGAGAACGCTTTTGTCGATTTTTGTCGGGGAGGGAGCTGGTATTGCCGGCGCAAGTGGCGGAGCTGCCGAAGGCGCTGCGACTGCTGTCCGTGCATGCTCTTTGAAGTGGTCAGTTATTGGTGGCGATTGACGACGGCCGTAGTACCGCGACGGTCGCGGAATGGGTGTCGTATCGTCGGGATGAAAGCCAAAGCGCGTCGGTGCGATAGCGTCTGATGTTGGTTGTGAGATCGGCAGTGGCGCAGCCGTGCGGCTTTGCCGATAAAGCTCAAGCCCAAACGGTTTGCCGAAGGTGGCAAGCGCGCGTTTGGTGGCGTCGGTTTCTGCTGCCTTGAGTGCGATATCGTGGACCTCGCCAGGGGAGGTGCCGCGGCCTTCACCGGAACCATGGCCTTCTCGAATGACGGTTGCTCCTTCGGCATGCACCGTGATGCGCACTCTTGCGATGTAGACGGCGAGGAAGGTGCCGCGGTTTTCGCGGGCAAGGACGCAGCGGGTTTCAATTGTCTCCCGGTTCCAGCCATCAAATCCGAAGATGCGATTGGCTTCCGAGATCGCGAACCAACCCTCGATGTAAGAGAGCTCGCGGCCATTGGCTTCGCGGGTGCGGATCTGGCGGACATCGAGGTTGCGCCGCAGGGCCTGTGTCTGTTTTGCGTGAAAAGCCCATCACCGTGTCCTCACGCTTAAAACCGGTTCCGGATTGGAGAGGGCAACGCCTTCGATTTCTGCGCCCGTCTTTGAGCTCGCTCAGCAAGTTCCTGGCGCTTCAGCCGTGGCTCGCCGGGCTGCCAGTAGATGCTGGGGACGGCGTCTTCATTGAGCACCTGGAGGGCGGGCATGCCGGCCGGATCGAGACCGAGAAATCCGGGGCGGTGATCTTCTTCAGATCGAGTTCGACCATCACGTCTTTGGCGATCTGCCGCCGTTTGGAGGCTCGGTCCTGCAGGCGATCGAGACGGCCCTGCATGTCGGCAATCCGACATTTAAGCCCCGTTGCGAGGGCTTCATCGGCCAGCGCCGAGCGGACGATGGCGGTGACGATCTCGTGCAGATCGGTGAGGCCCTCGACCGTATCGGCGAGGGTCTGCTCGTCGATCTGCGGGTCTTCGGCTTTGATGCGGTCGCGGAGGGTGCGGTAGGTGATGGCGGAAAATGCGAGCGACTCATGGGTTTACTCTCATTAATACTCGTTAACGAGTAAAAATCACTCGAATACGAGCACTTGTCAACCGTGACCGAATTGGGAACACTCGAATTCATGCTCCAATCAGCGCAAATCCGGGCCGCACGGGCCCTTCTCGCATGGCGACAGGAGGACTTGGCGAAGGCCGCCAAAACGGGTCTTGCGACGGTTGCCCGTATTGAGCAGACGGAGGGACCCGCGCAGGGCCATGTCTCGACAATCATCCGCATCCAGAACGCGCTTGAGCGCGCCGGAATAAAGTTCATCGAGGCTGAGGGCGGGACCTACGGCGTAATGCTCGAGAAGAAACCCAAAAAGCGCTGACGCAATTTTGCGAAATGAAGCCAAAAGTTATGGCCGAATTGACGCTCCAGCGCCGCAAGCCGCTGCGCACCGCGCGATTTTACCAAGATACGACCATCACGTTCATTGTAGGCGTTCTGTGATGAATGATTGCCTGTTTCCGGCCGATAATGTCCCTGTTCACTCGAGAAAATTCCCTGTTCGGCGCTGCAGGGAATTTGGCCGGAAGCCTTTGAATTTGCGCGCGTGCTGGTCTTAAAAAGTTTTTATAGCTGGCAGGTTCGATGACATTCCCTGTTTATTTCCCTGTTAGCAGGGAAAATGAGAATGCAGTTGGGCTACCCCAATGATGGCGTACTTCGCGGAGACTTAATCCATGGACGTTCTTGAAGCCGTTGCCTCGCGCTACTCCTGCCGGGCGTTTTTGCCGACACCCGTCTCCGAAAAAATCATTCGCGACATAATTGAACGGGCGGCACGTGCGCCGTCGGCGGGAAATATGCAGCCCTGGCGGGTGTATGCCATTGCGGGCCGCCGCGTCGAGGAATTGAAAGCGCTTCTGGCGCCGCGCATGGCGACCGAACTGCCGAAGGGCGAGGGCACCGATTATACGATCTATCCGGAGCCGCTGACCGAACCCTATAAGACTCGCCGGTTTACGGTTGGCGATCTGCTCTACAAGTCGATCGGCGTGCCACGAGAAGATAAGCCCTCGCGTTATAAGCAATATTCTCGCAACTATCAGTTCTTTGGCGCGCCAGTCGCCTTATTTTTTGCCCGCGAAAAAGCCCACGGACCTGCACAATGGGCCGATATTGGCGGCTATCTTCAAACTGTTGCTCTGCTGGCGCGCGGGTTCGGTTTGCATACCTGTCCGCAGCAGGCCTGGGTGTCTTTCCATCGCACTGTGCGTGTTTTTCTGAACCTTCCGGACCATTTGATGGTCTATTCGGGTATGGCTGTCGGTTACGAAGATCCGGCCGCCCCGATCAATTCCTGGCGCTCTCCGCGCGAGCCGCTCGACCGTTATGCAACGTTCGACGGCTTCGAAAGCTAGCGGAAACAGGCTTTTAGGCCTCCGCGTTCAGGTGGCGTTCACCGGCACGCCGTTAACACCCTCCCTATGCCGGCTTCCCATCTTGTCGCTGCCGTCCCTCTACTTGTCGTCCTAGGCGTGCCAACCTTGGCTGCCGACGCCCCACACCGCGGTTCCTGCCTCACCAAGGCCGAACAGCGTGCCGCGGTCGCTGCCAACCATGCGATTTCTCTGGCGCAAGCCATCAAATCGTTGCGAGAACACCGCAAGCACTCTGAAGTCGTCCGCGCCCAACTCTGCCGGCACGACGACAAACTCGTCTATGTGCTGACTCTGCTCGGCCGCAGTGGCAAAGTGGTCAGTGCGACTGTTGACGCCGTGAATGGTGAGTTTCATACCGGCCGCTAAGCGGAGAACAATACTTTGCGCCTCCTCGTGATCGAGGACGACCCCGATCTCAACCGCCAACTCGCCACTGCGCTGACC
The DNA here is from genome assembly GCA_963810125.1 of uncultured Alphaproteobacteria bacterium. GTDB lineage: Bacteria > Pseudomonadota > Alphaproteobacteria > Rhizobiales > Xanthobacteraceae > Pseudolabrys. The sequence goes on along the minus strand of CAWEMK010000005.1, from coordinate 415,892 downwards.
GACGCGGGCTACGTCGTCGATCGCGCTTTCGATGGTGAGGAGGGTCACTTTCTCGGAGAGTCCGAGCCTTACGACGCTGTTATTCTCGACATCGGTTTACCGAAAATGGACGGCATCTCGGTCCTGGAGGCCTGGCGCCGCACGGGCCGCGCGATGCCGGTGCTCATGCTTACGGCGCGCGATCGTTGGAGCGACAAAGTGCAGGGCTTTGATGCAGGCGCCGATGACTATGTCGCAAAACCCTTTCATCTGGAGGAAGTGCTCGCGCGTGTGCGCGCACTCCTTCGCCGTTCGGCCGGCCATGCAAAAAGCGAGTTCAATTGCGGACCCGTGCGGCTCGACACCAGAACTGGGCGCGTCTCGGTCAATGGCAACCCGGTTAAGCTTACCAGCCATGAATATCGGTTGCTTGCCTATCTGATGCATCATACCGGACGTGTGGTTTCGCGCACCGAGTTGGTCGAGCATCTCTATGATCAGGATTTCGATCGCGACTCGAACACAATAGAAGTATTCGTCGGCCGCATTCGCAAAAAACTTGGGGTCGAGATCATCCAGACGGTTCGCGGCCTTGGATATTTGCTCTCACCGCCTGACGTACGTTGATGGAATGCGCGCAAACTCCCTCGCGCTGCGTCTTTTCTTGTCGGCCACTGCGTGGGCAGTGGTCATTCTCCTCATCACTGGATTTGTTTTGTCGTCATTGTATCGGCAGGCGGTAGAGCGGGCATTTGATCGTCGGCTCGGCGTTTACCTGCGCACACTTGTTGCCGACGTGGCGTCGCCGGAGGAGGCGGGTGACAAATTTCCCCAGTCTCTCGGTGAGCCGCTTTTCGAGTTGCCCCTATCTGGCTGGTACTGGCAGGTAACCCGGCTCGATCCTGGTAAGACGGAGGTGCGTTCCTCACGCTCACTTTGGGACGGCGGCTTACCTCACCTACAGGACAGTGGAATCACCGCGGGTCAAGATGGCGCACGTGAAGGTTATGTAACAGGTGCCGAGGACCAGCGGCTTCGGATGGTCGAGCGCAATATCGATCTCGGCGATGATGGGCACTACCTTGTTGCAGTTGCGGGTGACGCCGCCGAAATCTCAGAAGAAACGCGTTCCTTCGACCAGGCGCTTATCATCACGTTCTCCATACTTGCAGCTGTGCTTTTGCTTACAACCACGTTTCAGGTCCGATTTGGTCTTGCGCCACTCAAGCGCATCACGGACAGCCTTACTGCGATCAGATCGGGTAGTGCCGAACGCCTGGCAGGAAAGTTTCCCGAAGAAATTGCTCCGCTCGCACGCGAAACGAACGCATTGATTGAAGCAAACAAAGAAATCGTCGAGCGCGCCCGCACACACGTCGGAAATCTTGCGCACGCGCTGAAGACGCCGCTATCGGTCATGGTGAATGAGGCTACGGCACGTGGAAATGAGCCGTTTGCACAAAAGGTGCTCGAGCAGGTTGATATCATGCGCGATCAAGTCACGCGTCACCTGGAGCGTGCGCGCCTCGCTGCTCGCCTGACGGTGGTTGGCTCGGTGACCGCAGTCGCACCAGTGGTGACCGCGCTTGCGCGAACGATGGAGAAGATTCACCGAGAGAAGGAGCTTGCCATTGAAGTTCACACAGACGAGCAGGCGCAATTTCATGGCGAGCGGCCTGACCTTGAAGAAATGATCGGCAATTTGGTCGATAACGCCTGCAAATGGGCATCGTCGCGGGTGGCAATAGAGGTGGTGTGCGAGCGCCCTGACCCCGTGAGCGAGCGTCACGTCGTTCGCATCATTGTCGACGATGATGGCCGCGGATTGTCGCCTTCCGAACGCGAGCAAGTTTCCAAGCGCGGACAGAGATTGGATGAGACGAAGCCGGGCTCCGGGCTTGGTCTTTCAATTGTTGTGGAACTCGCTGCATTATATGGAGGCGGTCTGACACTCGGTACCGCGCCGCTCGGTGGGCTACGTGCAGAACTGGTGTTGCCGGCGGTCTAGTTTTCGGTCGTCGTGCGGGCGCCACTCCCAGTTTTGCCCAAATCCTCGCGTCTCGATAGATTGATCATTGTGCCATTAGGCGGGGTTCTTAATCGCCTTATTTCCGGGGGTCGAAATGTCCGCTTCCAAGCTTGCCACTGTTGCAATCGTCGGCCTGATGCTCGCTGCCTGCGCAGGAAGCCCGGATGGCATGGGTCCAGGACCGAAAGAAAACACCGGGACATTGGTCGGCGCGGGAACCGGCGCGCTGCTTGGCGCGGCAGTCGCGGGCGGTGGAACCGGCAACCGATTGGCCGGGGCGGCGGTCGGTGGCCTGCTTGGTGGGCTGATCGGGAATCGTATCGGTGCCTCTCTCGACGATGAAGACAAAGAGCGTGCTTACGCCGCGCAAATGGATGCCCTCGAACGAGGACAATCTGGGGCTCCGGTGTCGTGGCGCAATCCCGATTCGGGCCGATACGGGACGATCGTTCCGGGGCCTGCCTATCAGCAGGCGGACCGAAATTGCCGCTCCTTTACGCACACCATTTACATCGACGGCCGGCCGCAGACTGCACGCGGCACGGCCTGCCGCAACCCAGATGGCACCTGGACGTCGGTCGGCTGATCGTCAATCACACTTAACAACTCATTAACGTCCGCCGCCGTATCAAGCCTAAGGTTTGAATCTGGATAGACCGAGAATGGCGGGCGCCCAGACGACCGTCGATCGACTGCGGCAATTTCTGCGAGAACTCTCGCCAGGAGCGCGTTCGCTGCTGATTGGCGAGCTCGAACGCTGTGTGCTGCGTGGTGACGACGTTTCTGGCGCCGATCTTGTCCTGCAGGAACTGCGGCGGATCGTGCGCGATCAGCGTGACGGCGGTCCGCGCATCGAGAATTCGGCACGCCTTTTATTCAAGCCACTTGAGCCATTTCTCGTCGACGACCGCGGTGATCATGGTCATCCAGGACGTATCGCACGATCATCACTCGATGCGCTGTGGAACTGGGTCCGCCGCGATCTACTCCCTAATGACGCTGACTTGTTAGCTGACGAGGTTGGCGAAGCCATGCTCGCGGGTGATCAAAGCAAGTCGGAGCGTCTCGCGCGTATTTTTCAGGACCGGGTCGCTGCTGCCATAGACGCGAACTACGGTGCCGCGACCGAGGATGACAAAACTCGGCGACGAATATTGCAGCAGATCGGTACGCCGCGCGCTGGTGAGGAGTTGGCCGCGCTTAAATGCGCGCTCAAGGGCCGCGACGTGTTGGCAGCACTTTCCTCACGTCTCCCTCTGCAAATAGGCAATCTCGCCAATACCCAACTCGAAGAATGCAAACAATTGATCGAGGGCGCGGCCGCGCGGGATGGCGAACTGTTTTTGTACGCTCTGTTGACGGTCATGAATCGGATGACGGCGCCATGGCAATTGATCCGCCTCGGAGTAAAGGCAGCCGGCAGCGATACCGCAGCGCGTGTTGCTGAAACAAATTACGCTGTCGCCGTAAATATCGTGCTCGCCGAACAGGAGCGGATGGTAGCGGAATTGCGCGAGGATTTGCGCAGCGGACAGGGGGTCGCAGTCGGAGCGCTCCTCAAGACCATCCATGATTCCGCTCGCGGCCTGCGCACCGAGCTCGAAATGCCGGTCGATAGTACCTGGGGCCGTGCACTTGCAGCGCAACGGACGCAGATCTCCGATCTGCTGCGCGCAGAAATCGAGTCAATGCCGAATCGCGTGCGGCGCTTGTTAAGACCGCGGCCGTCCAAAGAAATCCGAGCAAACTCGGTACTCGATCCGAATGAGGTGGCGGAGGTCGAAGCTCTCGTTGAGTTCGTGGGAATTTGCCGCTATTTCGCCGGTGAGCTCGCGATCAATGAAATGACCCAACGCGCCCTGAGCGAGCTTCGACAATATCTTGATAATGGAACGCGCGCGCTCCTTGAAGGTCTACGCCACGCCGAGAATGCAGATCGCAGTTTCCGTCAATCTCAGGTCGATGCGGCCGTGCGCTTTTGCGCAAAGGTCTTTGGACGGGAATATGCTGCGCTTCTTGGTAAGGCCGCCGAAGTGGCTGGTGACACGGAGAAAAGGGCTGCACGCGGCTGAATGCCGGGTTTTCAACATTCCGGGCGTAGCCGCATCGAACCCGTAATCAAGGTGTTGGGGCTCAGTCGCTGATTGCTGCGTTGTCACTCGTACCGTACGAACAGGCGATAGACTTTGGTCGTGCCCGCTGGTGCTAGGCTTTGATTAAGCTATTGAATTTCAAAATATTCTGCTGTCCCCACCTTACAAAAGTTTAATCCTGCCGACAGGACGCTGTAAGGCTCGTCACCCCATCTTGAGCTTCGAAAAGGTGCGCATTCGCACCAACGAATCCAGATGGAGATTGCCTGATGACGTCGAACGCCGTTCCCCCAGCTGACGATGCAAAGAGGTCGCGAGCGCTATCAGCCCGCCGACTCATTCTTCTCGCCTCTACCGTTGCTGGCCTTGGCGCCGCGGCGCTCGTGGTCGCTCCGGGCCTCAATTTAAATGGCGGATATCCGGCCGCCATTGCCCAGAACCTTTCCGAGCAGGCGCACAAACTGCAGGCTCCGGTCGGCTTTGCCGACATCGTCGAAAAGGTCAAACCAGCTGTAATTTCCGTACGCGTCAAAGTTGACGGCGGCGCCGAAACCACTGGACTGAACAGCAACGAAGTTCCCCCGGGCCTGCGCGAATTCTTCCGCCGCTTCGGGATGCCCGATGGTCAGAATGGGCCGGAGGGAATGCCTCGTGGCCGTGGCCGTAATGTGATTACGGGCCAGGGCTCGGGCTTCTTTATTTCCGCCGACGGCTACGCTGTGACCAACAATCACGTGGTCGAGAAAGCGGAAAGCGTTCAGGTCACGGCTGATGATGGGAAGATTCACACAGCCAAGGTTATCGGCACCGACCCGCGCACAGATCTTGCGCTGATTAAGGTTGAAGGCGGTCCGTTCCCTTACGTGAAACTTTCGGACAAGGCCCCGCGCATCGGAGATTGGGTCATCGCAGTTGGTAACCCCTTCGGGCTCGGTGGCACCGTCACTGCGGGGATTGTTTCGGCGCGCGGTCGAGACATCGGTGCTAGTGCCTATGACGACTTCATCCAGATCGACGCCCCGGTCAACAAAGGCAATTCCGGTGGTCCGACCTTTGACACCGACGGCAATGTGATTGGCGTCAACACCGCGATCTTCTCACCGTCGGGCGGCTCGGTCGGTATTGCCTTCGCCATCCCGGCCGACACGGTCAATAGCGTGGTAGCTCAGCTTAAAGAGCATGGCTCGGTCACGCGTGGTTGGATCGGTGTACAGATTCAGCCGGTGACGCCGGATATCGCCGACAGCCTTGGCCTGAAGAAAGCCGAAGGCGCGTTGGTTGCCGAACCCCAGGCCAATAGCCCAGCACAAAAGGCCGGTATCGAAGCCGGGGATGTCATCACTTCGGTCGATGGGAAAGAGGTCAAGGATGCCCGCGATCTCGCCAAGAAGATCGGAGCAATGGCGCCGAAATCCTCGGTGAAGCTCACGGTCCTGCACAAGGGTGCGGAGAAAACGCTGACCCTGACGCTCGGCGAGTTGCCAAATGCCAAGGAAGCGCGCGCCAGCGCGGGAGACAGCGACAGTAGCGCGGATGTTGGCAAGCTCGGTCTTACGCTCGCCCCGGCGGCACGCGTCGCGGGTGCCGGTGCAGAGGGCGTCGTGGTCACCGGCGTCGAGTCCGGTGGGGTGGCTGCCGACCATGGGTTCTCGACAGGTGATGTCATCATTGAAATTGCCGGCAAATCAGTCTCGACGCCGGCCGATGTGCGCGATGTCGTCGCCAGCGCGCGAACGGACGGCAAGCGCAGCGTGCTGATCCGCGTGAAGAAGGGTGACAACACGCGCTTTGTCGCGCTGCCGCTTGGCAGCGGCTGACAAGAGATTTGAGGACGTGCTGCCGGCATCCGTCGCCCCCGCCGGTGGTTCGCCCTCAACGGGGCGGGCATCGCGCCCGTCCCGGCAAATTACGGAGCGACTGTGCGGTAGGCGCACGGACCCGCTTCCGACCTGAGCTCCAACCCTGGCATCCGTCGCCCCCGCTGGGGTGGGGTCGTTGAGGGGGTGGCGGTTTTCCGCCACCCCCTCGCGTACGACCGGGGGATGCTGGCTAAAGGGCATTGACCCTGCCACCGAAATGTCTGGAATTGGTGTGACCGATGCCCACTTATGCGGATATTAACGGGCAGCGCCCTCTCGGCCGGATGGCCGATGCGCAACCGGACCGGGTCACCATGCGCCTTCTGGTCATTGAAGACGACCGCGACGCTGCCGACTACCTCGTCAAGGCGTTTCGCGAGGTCGGCCATGTTGCCGACGCTGCCACCGACGGCGACGATGGCCTCGCCATGGCCCTCGACGGTCAGTACGACGTTTTGATTGTCGATCGAATGCTGCCCAAACGGGATGGATTGGCGGTGATCGGCGCACTGCGGGCAAAAGGTCTGGAAACTCCAGCCCTGATCCTGTCTGCGCTCGGGCAAGTCGATGATCGGGTCAAGGGATTGCGGGCTGGCGGCGACGACTACCTGCCAAAGCCTTATTCATTCTCTGAGTTGCTGGCGCGCGTCGAAGTGCTCGCGCGCCGCCGCGTCGGCCGCAGCGAAGAAACCGTTCTGCGGGTCGGCGACCTTGAGCTTGACCGGCTCTCTCACCAGGTGCATCGCGGCAAGGACGAAATCTCGCTGCAACCGCGCGAATTCCGACTTCTGGAATACCTGATGCAGCATGCGGGGCAGGTGGTAACCCGCACGATGTTGCTGGAAAACGTGTGGGATTATCATTTTGACCCGCAAACCAACGTGATTGATGTCCACATCTCGCGCTTGCGCTCGAAAATCGATAAAGGTTTCTCCCAGCCGCTTTTGCATACGGTCCGCGGCGCGGGATACATGATACGTGACGGCGCTCGGTAAACTCTTTCGCACGACCACGTTCAAGCTGACGCTGGTCTATTTGACCGTGTTCGCGCTGTTTGCAGCATTTCTGCTCGGCTATTTCGCTCTCAACACCCGCCGCCTGATCACCGAGCAGATCACCGACACGGTCAATGCCGAGATCACCGGCCTTTCCGAACAATATCGCCTTGGCGGGATCCGGCGGCTGGTTGTCGTCGTGGATGCGCGTGCACGGCGCCCGGGCTCCAGCCTCTATCTCGTCACCACCTTTGCGGGCGAGTCGCTCGCCGGCAACGTTACGGCACTGCCACCTGGGACGCTCGACAATCCGGGCTGGACCGAAACCGGATACCGCCGGCTCGATGAGGCGGATCCGGCCGAGCATCCCGAACATCACGCGCTAGCACGCGTCTTTCAGCTGCCGGGCGGCTTTCGCCTCCTGGTTGGTCGTGACCTCGACGAGCGCGAGCGGCTTTACAACATCGTGCTGTCAGCGGGTCGTTGGTCGATTGCAATCGTGATCGTGCTCGGGCTGGCCGGCGGACTATTCGTGACCCGCCGCGTATTGCGTCGCGTCGACGCCATGACGGAAACAACGCGCACGATCATGCATGGCGATCTCGGGGGCCGCTTGCCGGTCGCGGGAACGGGCGATGAACTCGATCGGCTGGCCGAAAACCTCAATGTCATGCTTGAGCGCATCGAGGCGTTGATGCGCGGTGTGAAGGAAGTTTCCGACAACATTGCACATGATCTGAAGACACCGCTTACGCGTCTACGGAATCGGGCAGAGCAAGCGCTTCGTTCCGCCAATAGCGATAGCGAATATCGCGCGGCGCTCGAAAGCACGATCGAAGAGTCCGATGGACTGATTCGTACCTTCAATGCGCTGCTCATGATCGCGCGCGCGGAGTCCGGTCAGGCGCGCGACGACATGAGCGAATTTGATGCCGCTGAAATCGCCAATGATATCGGCGAGCTATATGAGCCCTTGGCGGAAGAAAAAGGTATTGTGCTGACTGTGGAAGCCAACGCGCCGGCGCCGCTTCGAGGCAATCGCGAGCTCATCAGCCAGGCGCTCGCCAATCTGGTCGACAATTCCATCAAATACGCAGCGCCAAGTGGCGAGGCAGCCAATGGCGCCAAGGCCCAGATCGTCGTGCGTGCGCTCAGCGAAGGTGACCGGATCCTGTTGACCGTCGCCGACAGCGGGCCTGGCATTCCCGAAGCCGATCGCGGCCGCGCCGTCGAAAGATTTGTCCGTTTGGAGCAAAGCCGCTCGCAGCCCGGTTCCGGCCTGGGATTAAGCCTTGCCTCGGCCGTTGCTCGGCTGCACGGAGGCGAATTGACCCTTGCTGACAATCAGCCCGGGCTCAAAAGCATCATTGCATTGCCGCGGGGAGGGCCGGTACAGAGTGCGGGATGAGGCCACCCGCTAAACGTAAGGCTTCCCGCACACCGGTTGTCCGCAAGGACAGTACCGGCGGCAAGGCTAGAGGCGCGACGCTTGCCCGGCGGATCGTGACTGCGCCCCATCTTGTCGACCCCGACAGGGCCCGCTTACGAATTACCGAATGGCTGGCTGAACTTGCGCCAGCTGATGCAAAGCATCTTCGGGAAGTGCTCAGCGCCAATCCAATTGTCAGCACGCTGCTTGAAAGCCTTTCGGAAAGCTCGCCGTATTTGTGGGACCTGGTGAGTCTTGAACCGATCCGGCTACTTCGGTTGCTTCAGTCCGATCCAGACCAGCACTTTGCCTCCCTTTTGGCTCAGCACGGGCGAGACGCTGGGTCGAGCGTCGACGCGGCTGACGCAATGCGGCTGCTGCGTCGAATGAAGGCCGAGGGCGCGCTCCTAATCGCGCTGGCTGATATTGGCGGCGTCTGGCCCGTGATGCGGGCCGCCCGCGCACTGACCGAGCTGGCAGACGCAGCCGTTGATGCCGCTGTTCGCTTTATTCTTGCCGAGGCGGGACGGGATGGACGCCTGAAGCCGGCGGACATTGCCCGGCCCGGACCGGGTAGCGGGTATGTGGTGCTGGCGATGGGTAAGATGGGGGCATTCGAGCTCAATTATTCAAGCGATATTGACCTCATCGTTCTTTACGAGCCCACGGCCCCGGCCTTGCCGGCGGACGCGGAGCCATCGACACTTTACGTGCGGCTGACGCAGCGGCTCGTAAAGTTGCTGCAAGAGCGGACTGCGGATGGTTATGTCTTTCGCACCGATCTGCGCCTGCGGCCTGATCCCGCTTCAACTACAATTGCAATATCAACACCAGCGGCCGTCTCGTATTACGAAAGCGCCGGTCAGAACTGGGAACGCGCCGCGATGATCAAAGCGCGTCCGTGCGCGGGCGACCTCGTGCTCGGGGAGAGGGTTCTCAACGAAATCGCACCATTCGTGTGGCGGAAGTATCTCGATTATGCCGCCGTCAGCGATGTGCATGCGATGAAACGTCAAATCAACGCCTACCGCGGCCATGGTGAGATTGCGGTTGAGGGGCACAATATCAAGCTCGGCCGCGGCGGCATCCGCGAAATCGAGTTCTTCGCGCAGACCCAGCAGCTGATTGCAGGCGGCCGTAACCCGGGCTTACGCGATCGCGACACGCTGACAACGCTCGACAAACTTTGCGAAGACAAATGGATCGACCCCGATGTGCGCGATGCCATGAAAGATGCCTATTGTTTTCTGCGCGTGGTCGAACATCGCCTGCAGATGGTGAATGACGAACAGACACAAACCCTGCCGTTGGAAAAAGAAAACCTTGAACGTTTCGCACGCTTCCTCGGGTTTACAGATCGCGATGCCTTCGCCAAGGTGCTGCTCGGCCATCTTGACAGAGTACAGCAATACTATGCTCGCTTGTTTGAAAAGACACCGGATCAAGAAACGTCGGTATTCGCGTTCCCGTCCGAGGCAGATGACCACAAGACGCTCGACCGACTTGCCGCCCTTGGATTTCGTGCTCCATTGGAAGCCTCCAGCATTATTCGACACTGGCTTTCCAGTGGGTATCGCTCACTGAAAGGCGAGTCGGCACGTAACCATCTCGAGGCATTGCTGCCGTCCCTCCTCGAACATATCGCCGGGACGGATAACCCCGGCGCTACCCTCATATTATTCGACCATTTCCTCGCCAATCTGCACGGCTCGACTCGGTTGTTGTCGCTGTTGCGCCAAAACCCCGAACTCATCGCCTTGATTGTGCTTGTACTGGGCACCGCCCCACGTCTGGGAAGCACGCTGGCGCGCCACCCAGAGGTCATGGATGCCCTGGTCGACCCGAGTTTTTTCGGTTCTTTGCCTGACGAAAACGAACTCGGCCGTCGACTAGACGCCGCACTGGCGCAGTCTCGTTACGACGAAGATTTGCTCGAGCGCATTCGCACGTTCGGCCTGGAATACATGTTCCTGATCGGCGTACGAATTCTTTCGGGCACGCTCACCGCGAGGCAGGCGGGCGAGGCCTTCGCGCGGCTTGCGGGCGCCGTAATCCGCGCGGTTAACCGCGCGGTTGCAGACAATCTCGCCTCAACTTATGGCCATCTGCGTGGGGAAGAGACTGCGATTCTCGCAATGGGCAAGCTCGGTGGTTACGAGATGACCGCGACTTCCGACCTTGATCTCATCCTGGTTTACGATTTCGACGATACGCAGCCTGAATCGGATGGCTCACGCTCACTCTACGGCGCGCAATATTTCGCACGTTTGACGCAGCGGTTGATCAATGCCCTGACGGCGCAGACCAATTATGGCGCACTTTATCAGGTCGACATGCGGTTGCGGCCATCCGGGCGAGCGGGACCATTGGCGACGCGCCTCGATGGCTTTGCCGCCTACCAGGAGACCGAAGCCTGGACCTGGGAACACATGGCGCTCACGCGCGCGCGGCTGATTTCAGGATCGTCAGCATTCAAGACCCGCGTCGAACACGTTATTCGCGATATTTTGCGCAGGCCACGCAATGCCGAATTGGTAGCCGGTGACGTCCTTGAAATGCGTGAGGCGATCGCCAAAGAAAAAGGCGAGGGCGATCGCTGGGACCTCAAATATGCCGCAGGCGGGCTCGTCGATATCGAGTTCATTGCCCAATATCTGCAGCTCGTTCACGCCCACCAGCGTCCGGATATTCTCGATACTTCAACCGCGCGGGTACTTGAGAAGGCCCTGTCGTTGCGGGTCCTGACCGTCGAAGATGCGGAAATTCTGCGTGCGGCTGTACAACTCTACCATGACATCACGCAGATCTTGCGCCTCTGCCTGCCTGGCGGCTTCGATCCAAAGACCGCGGGTGCCGGGCTTTTACGGTTGCTGGCGCGGGCGGCTGACGTTCCGGATTTTGCCACGCTCGATGTTACGCTGGCGGATATGCAATCGAAGGTGCGCGCCAGTTTTTTACGTATCTTGAGGAGCGCGACCTAGCACGGTGCTATGCAGCTTCGTCTTTGGGGAGGGCGCATTGGGGCTCGAGAGGCAGACGAACCACCACCAGAGTCCCTTTCCCGAGTGCTGACCGGATGCGCATTCGGCCACCGTGCAACTCGACGAGCGACTTCGAGATAGCAAGTCCAAGCCCCGAACCCTGGTGACTCTTGGTAAGCTGGCTTTCGACTTGTTCAAACGGGCGCCCAAGTCGGGCGAGCGCGTCGCTGGCAATACCAATTCCGGTGTCGGCGATGGCGAGCGTGACGCAATGATCAGTTGTCCGTCCGCGTACGGTTACGCGGCCACCCGTTGGTGTGAACTTGATAGCGTTGGAGAGCAAGTTCAGCGCGATTTGCTTGAGCGCGCGGCGGTCTGCGCGCAATTTTAATTCGGGCGATATTCGAGCCGTCAATTGCAATTGTTTGTCTTGCGCCCGCGTTCCGACAACGCGCATCGCCTCATTGAGGAGCGTATCGAGACTGAGATCCTCAAAATCAAGCCGGATGCGGCCGGCTTCAATTTTCGACATGTCAAGAATGTCATTGATGACCTCAAGCAGATACTGTCCGCTGCCCCGAATATCGTTGCAATATTCGTGATATTTTTCGGCACCCAGCGGGCCAAACATGCCCGACTCCATGATTTCGGAAAACCCGATGATGGCATTGAGCGGCGTGCGCAGCTCATGGCTCATGTTGGCGAGGAATTTTGACTTCGCCTGATTGGCCTCCTCAGCGCGGGTCTTTTCCTCAGCATATTTCTCGGTGAGTTCGGCGGAGCGCTGCTGTGAAGCGCGCAAATCGGAGACCGTCGCCATCAGGCGCTTCTCGCTGTCGATGAGTTTTTCCTCGTGGGTCTTCAGCGCAGTGATGTCTGTACCAACCGAAACATAACCGCCATCTTTGGTGCGCCTTTCACTGATGTGCAGCCAGCGGCCGTCCTCGAGTTGTGCTTCAAATGTTCGCGCGCCGGGAATACTCGGACCTGTGGTGACAATCTTGTTGCGCACCACCGGCTTGCTGCCCGCTGCGACCACAGATTCATATGATGCACCGACCATAATTGAGTCGTCAGGCAGGTGATGCAGTTCCTGAAAATTTGAATTGCAGAGAACGAGACGATTGTCAGCGTCCCACAGGACAAACGCTTCGGGGATCGTTTCAATCGCATCGCGCAGTCGCATGTCGGCAGCGACGGTTTTCTCAACCAGACTTTTTTGTTCCGTAATGTCGACTGCGATGCCGATCAGGTGCAGGCCGGGCTCGCCTGGCTGACGCACGAGCTCGCAGCGGGCACGCAGCCACACCCAATGGCCGGCAGCGTGGCGCATGCGAAAGGCGTGGTCGATCGTTGTCGCAGTTGCGTCGGCCAATTCGGCCGCCAGCTCGTATAATCTCACATCGTCCGGATGGACAAGTGCATTGACGTCTCCGAACGACAGCAGATCATCCTTGGCTTCCAGTCCCAGTATTTCGAACATGGATTGCGACCAGAAGATCCGGCCACGAGCAAGGTCCCAATCCCACAGCCCGCAACGGCCCCGGTTGAGCGCGGTATCGATGCGGCTGCGGACCGTTTCGTAGATCAGGTCCGCTTCCCGCGCCCGAGTGGCCTGCCAGTGAAAGGCAAAGCCGAGGATTAGCACAACGAAACCGGTGGTGGCCGAGAGCGTCGTCGTCAGGGTGGTCAGCGAGCGCCAACCGGCCAATGCAGCGTCGCGTGACTGCACAACGGCGAATTGCCCGAATGGAGGATTGAGCATTCGCACGGTGGCGATTGCGCGTGTTGCGTCGGGCAATGTTATTTCCATGACGCCGGCACCCGCGCCGAAGGTCGTGAGCGGCTGTGTGGGCCCAAGCAGGTCGATTAAGCGGCGGCCAATGGTTGCGTCTGTGGCCGGCGTCGCGGCTGTGACAACGCCCTCGGCATTCGTCAGGATAAAGCGGCGGCCTGACGCGGTCGCCCAGGTTGGCAGCGCTGCCGCGAGCACCTGTTGTGGCTGCTCGATCGCATCTTTCGCCCGCTTCAAGGGTTGATGCAGGCGCTCAGCGGTAAAGTCCGCAATCGCTTCAAGCGATGCAGCCTCGCCGTTAAGAGTTTGCGCGCGGTGATCGAGCACCTGCACCAAGGCGCCAACGCAGATCGTCGCGAGAAATGCGATGATCAGGACGGGGACCGCGCGGCGAAGCAGCGGCTCGGCGTTCAGCAGCCGCCGATATGCCGGTTTGGCAATCGATTGCGCGAGGCCTTTGATGGAATCGGGATGTGCAGACGCACTCGCCAATCCGGCGCGCGCCATAAGTGGCCTCCGTTCGGAATTTCCCCTGTCACCCTCGAAACGGAAGGATGTGCCGCATCGCTTTCCGAATCACTTGTTGATTGGAATCGATGGCCGCTGATTTGTCGAGAGTCCGAAGAGTCAAATATTTAAAAATTGTTACCCACGGATACTTTAGGCAACACAATTTGGTGCCAGCCGGCCTCAGGGTGCGGCAAGCGCTCGTTCGACAATGTCTGCCAGGTCGCGAGAAAGATTCGAAGCGGCCTTAACGCGGCTGAGGGCTGCTTCAGCCTTGGCGCGGCGGCCTTTTTCGAGCGTGCGCCAGGTGCGGAAGGAGGTCGCCAGGCGCGCGGCTAGTTGCGGGTTTTTTTGATCGAGGGCGAGTACGGTATCGGCAACAAAGTCATAGCCGGCGCCGTCAATGCGATTGAATTGGGTGGTATTGCCGCCTGCAAACGCACCTATGAGGGCCCGTACCCGGTTGGGATTGGCCATCGAGAAGGCCGGGTGGCCAGTGAGGTTGCGGACACTGTCGAGGGTATTTGGCTCGGGGATCGTGGCCTGGAGCGAGAACCATTTGTCGACCACGAGCGCATCCGAGGCATGACGCGTGTAGTAGTCCGCAATGGCGCGGTTGCGGTTTGGCGTATCATGCAACGATAGTGTCGCGAGTGCCGCCATGCGATCGGTCATGTTGTCGGCGGCATCATATTGCTGTGACGCCCGCGCAATTCCTGCCATCGAACCGTTTGCCGCGAGCAGATCGAGCGCGACATTGTGCAGGGCGCGGCGCCCGGCGCTCTTGGCATCGGGTGAGTAACCCCCGGGTACTGTCATACGCCTGTAAATTGCCTCGAGAGGCGCCCCCAACCGTTCTCCAATATCAATTCTAAGTTTTGTTCGGGCTTGAAAGATGGCATCCGGATCGATGTCGTGGCCGATTTCGCGCGCGATGTCACCTTCGCCGGGGGGCACCAATGCAAGTGCCACGAATGCAGGCTCGAGTGCCGTATCTGCGAGGATCGCCGAGAGTGCGTGCATCAACTTGTCATCGCTGCGAGGATCGCGGCCCGCCCGGATCGCCGACACGTTGTCGATCAACAGCCGCATCGAAATTGTCTGTAACGCCTGCCACCGATTGAACGGATCACCATCTTTTGCGGCGAGGTAGGCCAGATCGTCAGAATCGACCGCAACGTCAAGCCGGACGGGCGCCGAGAAACCGCGGTTGACGGACGGCACCGGGCGCCCGGCGATGTCGATGAACTCGAATGTCGTCACCGGCTCGCGGAGAACCAGAACATTGCGCTCGATTTTTCCGCCGCCGCGCAGGCGCAAGGGCAGATCGCCTCCCTCCTTGCCGACCAGGCCGAAGGCAAGCGGAATCACCATCGCTTCCTTGACCGGCTGACCCGGCGTCGGCGGCACCACCTGCCTGCATTCCAGCGTGTAGGACTGATCCGCCTCATTGTAGCGGCCGCTGACCGTAACCTGCGGCGTGCCGGCCTGGCTGTACCAGCGCATGAACTGCGCAAAATCAGCGCCGCTGACATCAGCGAAGCACTGGATAAACTGCTCGATGGTGGCGGCCTCGCCGTCATGGCGCTCAAAATACAGATCCATGCCGGCACGAAATTTCTCCCTCCCAATCAACGTCTGCACCATGCGCACCACTTCAGCGCCTTTCTCGTAAACGGTGGCAGTGTAGAAGTTGTTGATCTCCTTGTAGATCTCGGGGCGTACCGGGTGCGCCAAAGGCCCGGCGTCCTCGATGAATTGCGCCGCTCGCAGCCCGCGTACGTCGGTAATGCGTTTCACTGGCCGCGAGCGCATATCGGACGAAAATTCCTGATCACGGAAAACGGTGAGGCCTTCCTTCAGGCAAAGCTGGAACCAGTCGCGGCAGGTGATGCGGTTGCCGGTCCAGTTATGGAAATATTCGTGGGCGATCACCGCTTCGATATATGCGAAGTCGGCGTCGGTGGCGGTGTCACTGCTGGCGAGCACGTACTTGTCGTTGAATACGTTGAGTCCTTTATTCTCCATCGCGCCCATGTTGAAGTCGGACACGGCAACGATCATGAAAATATCGAGATCGTATTCGCGCCCGAAGGCCTGCTCGTCCCAGCGCATGGAACGCTTGAGCGCGTCCATGGCGTAGCCGCAGCGGTCCTGCTTGCCATGCTCGACATAGATCCGCAGTGTCACGTTACGTCCCGACGACGTGACGAATTTGTCCTCCACGCAGGCGAGATCCCCACCGACTAGCGCAAACAGATATGATGGCTTGGGATGTGGATCATGCCAGACCGCAAAGTGGCGTCCGCCCGCAAGAGAGCCGCTTTCGATCAGGTTACCGTTGGACAGCAGCACCGGCGCTTCTGTTTTGTCCGCCTCAATCCGCGTCGTGTAGACCGCCATTACGTCCGGCCGGTCCGGAAAATAAGTAATGCGGCGGAAACCCTCGGCTTCGCATTGCGTGCAGTAGGTGCCACTCGAGCGGTAAAGCCCGGACAGTTGTGTGTTCGCCGACGGATCGACGAGGGTCTCAATTTCAAGTCTGAATGGCCGGGCGGGCGGCTGCGCGATTGTCAGGCCGTCGGACGTCGCAACGTAGCTGTCGGCCGGTAGGGCAGCCCCGTCGAGCTTCAGTGACACCAAAGACAGACCGTCGCCATCCAGCACCAGCGGGGCAGCGGTTGTCTTGGAATTGGGCTTGAGCGCGATGGTCGCGCGCACTTTCGTCGCCGTCTGGTGCAGCAATACGTCGAGTGAAACCGTTTCCACCAGCCAGTCGGGCGGGCGATAATCTTTCAGGCGGACAGGTTGGGTAATGTCGGTTCGCATGGACTGTGATTTAGAATGTCCGACGGCCAATTGGAAGAATGAATGATGCAGCCTTGTCGAGGACCAATCGCTCCTGCCGCGCCGTCAAGGCGCTGGTTCCGCGTGACCGATCACGCGCTTGATCGACGGCGACCGCGCCCGCAAGGCGCGCTCGAGCGCGTCGACACTTTCGTGCACGGTCTGCACGCTTAATTGAGGGTCGACGCGGCAATGGAAATTGACGATCTCGCCTTCATCGGTCTCGCGGACGCGGACATCATGTACGTCCCGAATGCTGCGGGTTTCTGCCGCAAGTTCCGATAATGCAATTTCAACCGCTTTGACCCTCTCGGGCGGGGCTTCGCGACCCAGAGCATCCTGTGGCTGCAGCGGTTCGATGTGCGTCTCCACCTCGACGCTGGCACCCAGTTCAGCCGCGATTGCGTCCTCCAGCCCATCGGCCAATTCGTGTGCCGCGCGCAGTGAGAGCTTGCCGTCAACCTCGAGGTCGAGGGACACCGCCAGCTTGTCCCCGAGCGCGTGAACCGTGACGTGATGCACGGCAAGTGCGCGGTTGCGCGCAATGACCATCACGCAATCGAGCACGCTCTCATTGCTAAGGGCGACCGGATCGATGGTGACGGTCGGCTCCGCGCCAGGCATTTGTCGTCGGATATCGCCGGCGATCTGATCCTTGAGCGCGCTCACGCGGTCGAGCGGCAGGGTGCGGTTGACCGCTACCCCGAGGTCGATGAAAGTCTTGTCGCCGACGGCGCGGACGCGCACTTGCTCGACTGCGACCACACCCGCGACCTTCGCGGCGATGGCGGTGATTTTGTCCGCCGCGCCCGGCGGCGCTACGTCGATGAGCGTATCGATGGTCTTCTTGCCGAGCCGCCAGCCGGCGAAGCAGACGAGCACCGCCACGACCAGCGCGGCGGCCGAATCCGCCCACGGTAGCCCGAAATACACACCCAGCAGGCCGATTAGCACGGCCATAGAAGACCAGAGGTCGGACGAAAAATGCAATGCGTCGGCTTCGAGCGCGTGGCTCGATGTCTTTTCGGCAGTATGCGACAGCGCGCGGGCGCGGAAAAAATCGACGACCATCGATACGATGATCACGCCGAAGGCCCACACGGTCGCTTCGACCACATGGCCTTCATGCTCGACAAGGCGCTTGATGGCTTCCCAGATCACCACGCCTGACAGAAGAAACAACAGGGCAGTTTCAGCCAGCGCCGAGACCGCTTCCACTTTGCCATGCCCATAGTGGTGTTCTTGGTCGGCTGGTTTTCCGGAAATACGAACGGCGATGTAGGTCATGACCGTGGCGCCGAGATCAATCAGCGAATGTCCCGCTTCCGACAGGATGGCCAGTGACCCCGTGGTAAAGCCCACCACACCCTTCGCAACGGTCAGGCCGGCCGAGGCCGCGATCGAGGAAAGGGCGACTTGTTCTTTTTCGCTCTGCATGTCGGGCGGGTGTAGCCTAAATAGCAGCGGAATTCGAGGTCGGCTGTGAGCCTTCGTTTCACAGGGTCATGGGCTTTCCGTCCGCCGCCGCCGAGCGGGTAACGGCATCGAGAATGCGGATATTCGCGAGCAGGTGGTCGGCCGTGAAGCGATAAGGAGAGCGGCCTTCGACTGCATCGGCCCAGGCCTCAAAATTCATCCGGACGGTATTGGTGTGCTCGTAGCTGCGTGTTTGGCGGCTGCCATCGGCACCGCAATAGACGAAACTTGACGGGATGCCCTTGTCGACATTGCCGCCTTCCTGCACTTCGACCCAACCCTGATCACAGACCAGCGTGAAGCGGCCGTAAAACGGCGGTGTCGACAGGCACGTAATGCGGCCGCGGGCCCCATTTTCGAAATCAATGTCCGCGCTGACAAAATCCTCCGAAGGCGACGGAAATATTTGTGAAGCGGTACGCGCGCTGACACGGACCGGTTGGCCCGCGAAAGACACGAACATATCGCCGAGATGAATACCGAGCGCGGTCCAGGCGCCGGCCGGTGCATGCCTCCGGTCACGGCGCCAGTTCGACGGGTCCATCTTCCGGAAATTGTTGTGACTGACATTGGCGTCCATGTGCAGCACCCGGCCAAGCGCGCCGCTCTCGAACAGCCGGCGCATCTCTTCCATTGCAGGCTCGTAACGGCGCTCGTGCCCGATGCCGAGGACGCCACCGGCTTTGGCACAGGCTGCCAGAATCCGCTCGGCGCTCGCCGTCGTGAGCGCCAGCGGCTTTTCGCAAAACACCTGCTTGCCCGCGCCGAATGCCGCGATCGCCATTTCTTCGTGCAGCAGATGTGGCGTTACGACGGCCACGGCATCGACATCAGGCCGCTTGAGCAGGGTCTTGTAGTCGTCGACCAGGTCGAACTTTTGTGCGGCTGCGAACGGTCCCGCCATTTTTGTGTCGATATCGCATCCGGCCACGACCTCGAAGCGAGGACTGTCCGCAAGACAGGTCACAATCTGCTTGCCCCACCAGCCGAGGCCGATAACGCCGATACGGATCATTGTTCACATCCCCGGTATTGGCGCCCAGTATTTGCGCTAACGCGCAAGATTGAGGCCATTTCCTGCGGTGCGTCAAATGCACGAGGCGAATTGCCTGAACCTCTCTATCAATGGGCAGCCGGCAAGAAGCAGGGTATCTTCAGTTCATCGATACCGAATGCAAAAGGAAGCAGTTTGCATGACCATCACCACGGCAATGACGAGCGTGCCGAAGCCGGCGCCGGCTTTGATAGAGGCTTTCAGAGGAGCGCCGACGTCGGTGATCAGCGACAATCTATCCCGGTTGCCGGGCGCGGTGGGGCTACGTCCGTTTCATCGCGTTGGGAAGCTGGTAGGAACCGCCTTCACTGTGCGCACCCGGCCCGGTGACAATCTTGCAATTCATCGGGCTCTCGAAATGGTGGGGCCGGGCGACGTGATTGTCGTCGATGGTGGAGGCGATGAAACGAGGGCGCTGGTCGGTGAGATCATGAAGACAATTGCCGAGTATCGTGGCGCCGCGGGTTACGTAATTGACGGCGCAATCCGCGACGCCGCGGCGATTGCCGCTGGCGATTACCCATGTTTTGCCCGCGCGGCAATTCACCGTGGGCCCTACAAAAGTGGACCGGGCGAAATCAATGTGCCGGTCTGCATCGGTGGTATGGTCGTTTCGCCCGGGGATATTGTGGTGGGTGACGAGGATGGCGTGGTGTCCTTTCCGCAGTCGATCGCATCCACTTTGCTCGAGGCCGTCAGGGCGCAGATTTCGCGCGAGGAGGCAACGATCGTTTCGATCAAGGAAGGCCGCTACCAGGGCAGCTACGGAAAATCCTGATTGAGATGCAGTGGCAGCGAAGGAGGAACGATGAGCCAGGAGAAGGAATTCCACACTCTGGATAACCCTCATGACGGGCTGTTTCGGGAGCTCGCGCCGGGGTTGACGACGCGAATTTTTGCCGGCGAACACGCAATGCTGTCGGTGGTAACGCTGGCCCCGAACGCCGAAGGGATCATGCATCATCATCCCGAAGAGCAATGGGGCGTCTTGCTCGAGGGATCGGCCGTCAGGAAGCAGGGCGGCGAAGAAATTCAGGTGAAGAGGGGTGATTTCTGGCGCACGCCCGGGAACGTGCCGCATACAATGCGTGCAGGGCCGGAGGGTGCGCGTGTGCTTGATATCTTCAGCCCACCTCGGCCGGAGTACAAAAAGCCGGGCTCAGGCTTTGGCCAATCATAAAGTCGCGAACAAAAGATAACAACGCGGCAACATCGGGGAGGGAAGCAATGCAGAAGATCACGAGACGTGTGATGCTGGCGGCATCAGCCGCTTTCGCTACCGTGCCGGCGTTTGGTCAATCTTCGACGACCACGCTCGTCGTTCCGTTTCCGCCGGGAGGTTCCACGGATGCGCTGGCGCGCGTCCTCCAGGCCGCCATGCAGGCGAAGCTCAATCGCACTGTCATCGTGGAGAACCGGTCGGGTGCGGCCGGTGCGCTCGGTGCCGCACAGGTGGCCAAAAGCGCGCCGGACGGAACTTCGTTTCTCGTGACATTCGATTCGCACGCCGTTATTCCCGCTATTCTCGAGAAACCGCCGCTCGACGTTGAACACGATCTGGTGCCCGTCTTCCTCGTCGGAACGGCGCCTTACGTTATTGCCGCGAACGCCGAGCGACCCTTCAAGACGTTCGCCGACGTCATCGCAGCCTCGAAAGAGAAGCCAGGCTCGGTGAAATATGCCTCGGTCGGCATCGGGACACTCGGCCATCTCGCAATGACTGTGCTTGCAAAGAAGGCCGGCGTG
The DNA here is from genome assembly GCA_963810125.1 of uncultured Alphaproteobacteria bacterium. Taxonomy (GTDB): domain Bacteria; phylum Pseudomonadota; class Alphaproteobacteria; order Rhizobiales; family Xanthobacteraceae; genus Pseudolabrys. Next base: position 395,102 of record CAWEMK010000005.1, on the reverse strand, counting down.
GAAATCACGCACGTGCCTTACCGTGGCGGCGGCCCGGCCATGAATGATGTCCTTGGTGGGCACGTCGATCTTATCGCAGGATCGGCGGCGCTCATCACGCCGCAGCTGGGGACCAATATGATCCGTCCGATCATGCAATTGGGCCGTGCGCGGCTGCCATCACTCAAGGATACGCAGACCGCGATCGAAGCGGGCTTCCCCGATTTCGAGACGCTCGCCTGGTGGGGAATTTTTGCGCCAAATGGCACGCCGCCCGATGTCATCGCCAATATGGGCAAGGTTGTGCGCGAAATCCTGAGCGAGCCGGCTGTCGCGGATAGACTGCGTGATAGCCAGCAGATGACGCTCATACTCGCCGATGCCAAGGACTTCGGCATATTCTTTTCCAAGCAGGTGACTTACTGGGGCGAGGTTGTCCGCGAGAACAACATCAAGGCCTAGGTGCGAGGCCGCGCCCATCGCACGCAAGCAGATTGAAGACTGTCGCAGAGCTGCAAACGATCCATCGGCGATTACGCGGATGTGATCGTATAGGCGCTATGTTGTGATGCTATTATTGACCGATAACGCCTGAAGAAAACGTCCAAAACGAAAACAAGACTGCGAACCCTTAGGGAGGGGACACATGACTGCCGGAATCGTCGACAAGAAGCGGCTCATCTTTCCGGGCCTTGCCGGACTTTATGAGGCCTTTTCGCCTGCAAGCTATTCTTTCATGCGCTTTGCCACCGGTGCGGTTCTGCTGCCACACGGCATCCAAAAGATCATGCTTGGCAGCGCCGTGAATTTGGCGCCTCTGATCGACAAGCAGATGGGGGTGCCCTATCCGCTGATGTGGGCTTACCTGGCAGTCTTTACTGAGTTCGTCGTTGCGGCTTGCCTCGCGATTGGGCTTTTCACGCGATTGGCAGCGTTCATTCTTGCAGTTTATATGGGGATCATCGTCTTTTTCTTCCAAGCGCAATTCGGCTACTTCTGGACCGCCAGAGGTTATGAATACGCCTTACTGTGGTGCCTGCTGAGTATCGGCATCTTCTTCCGGGGCGGTGGCCGTTATTCGGTCGATCGGTTGCTCGGCAAGGAGTTCTAGTCACACCCGCGGTATTCTCGTGCCATGGCAGCGACGCCCCAAAGCGGGGTGACGTGGCCATGGTACCCATAACACACCCGAATGCGGCGCGCGTCAGTCAGCTATTGGGTGCCGCACCGACCGATTTTAAGCTCTTTGCACGGGTCCTTAACCGCCTGGATTGTGCCGAGCATCTTGGTCCCGAGTTTGCCATCCGGCTTGCGGATTACTTCCATCGCGTGTTCATCATTCACGATGTCACGCGTATCCGGATCGATGCTGACATGTCCGCGCGGACCGTCACCCGACCATTTCTTAATTTCATTGACGAACTGATCGCCATCAAACTTGCCGTTGAGCTTTTTAATTGTGTGAAAGACGGCGTCAATTGCATCCCAGGCATTAGCCGACTCGAAATCGGGGTAGTCGTTGGCGCCATAGGTCTCATGCCACGCCTTGACGAACGCTTTGTTGGCGGCATTGTCGAGATCGTTGCTGTAGGAACTCATCACGATCGTTCCGATCGCGGGATCGCCCATGGTTTGTAAATAGCTGTCCGGTACGACGTCCTTCGGACCGATCAGTTTGATTCCGGCTCGGCGCAAACCAAGTTGGCCGTAGGTCTTGACCACCGCAGCGGCATGTGAGCCGGACGGAATGAATACGAAGAGGCAGTCGGGCTTGGCGTCCTTCACGCGCTGGAAGAAGGGTGTCATGTCGGGCACTTGCGCGGGATTGCCCATCGGGATGGAGTTGGTCGCCTTGCCACCAGCCTTTTCAAACGCGGTCTTGAAAGCTTCCGTCGAGTCCTTGCCCGGCGGGAAGTCGGTATACGCCATGGCTGCCGTCTTGCACTTTAGTTTTTCCGCGGCATAGCTGCCCATTGAATAGCCGTCATGCCACATGCTGAACGAAAACCGCACGATGTACGGCGACAACGTCGTGATCCAGGCGGTGCCGGCATTGGCGATGATGAATGGCACCTTGGCTTGCGTCACCAGCGGCGCCATCGCGATCGCTGACGGAGAGAACACAACGCCAAGCAGGAGATTCACCTTGTCGCGCGTGATGAGTTCGGTTGCCACCGTCTTTGCGTTCGCTCCGGACGGAGGACCTTCATCGCGCTTGATGAGCTCGACCGTGTGTGGAGCGATGTCCTTGGCGTGTAGCTTCATGTACAGGTCGAACGCCTTGTCCTGTACTGCGCCAAGGTCGGCATTGGCCCCGGAATAGGGCACCATAATGCCGATCTTGATGTTTTCGGCACGTGCCGCTCCGGTCAGAACCAAGCCAAGAGCCGCGTATCCAATCCACCTCACGACTCGCATCTTATCCCCCCTGCGCTGTCATATTTTTTGACAGACATTCCCCAATGAACCTAAGGCCGAGAGGACGATAGCAGACCGCGCGCGCGTCCAAAAGCCGGAGGCGGAGGGTCGTTCGGCTATCAGGGGGCAGGTTGGGCGCGCACTAAGGGCGGATAATCTGTTTCAGTCGCCAGAGCCCGCAAAGAGCTCTCTTATGACAGTGCGGACGACGATGACCAGGTCGAGCCACAAGGACCATCGCGCGATGTATTGCAAATCGCGCTCGAGCCGTTCGATGGCAGAAAGCGGCACACTCGTGCTGCCGCGATAGCCGGATACTTGTGCCAGGCCGGTGATACCGGGGCGCATATTGTGTCTCTGAAAGTAATAGGGCGTGAGTTCTTCGTACAACATGCCACCGGCAAGCATGCCCGGCACATGTGGGCGCGGCCCCACCAAAGACATGTCGCCAAGGAGCACGTTGATGAGTTGCGGAAGCTCGTCGAGGCTCGACTTTCGGAGAATGCGCCCGAGCGGCGTGACGCGCGGGTCGTCGGTCTGCGTCTGACGTGTCCCGCGATCGTCGCTTAAATGAACAAACATGGTCCTGAATTTGTAAATACAGAATTGTCGACCATGGTAGCCATAGCGCTTTTGCCGGAAGAAAATGGGCCCCGGCGACGTCATTTTGATCGCGATCGCAATTCCGACGAGCAACGGTGCGCATACCAGCAAGCCGAAACCGGCCCCGATGATGTCAACAGTACGTTTTGCAGCCAATAACATGATGGAAGGTTCGCGTGCCTCGATGTGTCCAGCGCGATAACGGCTCCTGTACCGCGCTACTGGCTGCTTCGCGCGTGCGACTTCCGGCAATGCAAGTAACATTCCACCTGTGCTGCGGAGTCGATTGAGCGGGATCGAATTGCCAAATCCCATTTTGTACTCCAACTGCCGTGTTTAAATTTTCAGTTCACATCAGGTCGCCTGGTTTCTTTCCGCAGAAAGTCGCGGCGATTTCCGTGTGTCTATCGTAACTGACAATGTGAAAACATTGAGACGACATGCTCTCACAACATGTTTCATTTTTGTGCAGGGCTTCCACAAAACGGGCAGGGCTCTTCGACTTAATTTTCTGCATCGGATTGAGATCAACTGCCACAAAATTGAACAAAAGTTCACAAGGCCGCGGGGCGACGATGGCTCGCAATCGTCGCCATCTATTTGAGACGACATAATACGACCGCATAGATGCTTCCAAATGAGTGTGATCGAGAACTTGGAGAAGAGCATGGCGGGACGAGTTCGCGCTCGATACTTTCTTGAATACTGCCTGTTTGCCCGATCGGCTGTGTCTTGTTCCGCTCGGCAAATGCGAAGCGGATTTTTTATCATCAATACGATTGTATGGATTTTGATCATCGTTGCTTTCAAGTTCGTTGTGTGAGGAGGTTTGAAATTACCGGCAAAAAATTTTCAATCGTCAAGGAACCAAATGGCACGGTGAATGCTTTGTCGCTAGGTCGACATGTGAGCGTGTTGAAATTCGACTCGGGGGACGGGTTTCATGTTTCAGCGTCCGCAAATTTTATTATTCTTGTTGGTCGCAGCATTGGCGGGTTGCAACGCCGAGGGAGCTGGTCAGGCCGACTTTGGGAGGCTGGCGCTGGCGAGTTACAGCGGGTCCAGTCCACATCGCGGCCCTGATCTGCCCTACGTCTTGGGGCCTGGCGACAGGGTGCGCCTCAAAGTCTACGACGATCAAAATTTGAACGGTGAGTACGAGGTCAATAGTGCGGGCTTTGTTTCAATACCGTTGGTGGGCCAAGTCAAAGCGTCCGGAACGACAACCAATCAACTCGAAAAAACTCTTGCCGCCCGTATGAAAGGTAGCATTGCACAGAATCCAAAAATTAATGTTGAGATCGCTGCTTATGCACCCTTCTACATCTACGGAGAGGTGAAGAAGGCGGGGGTGTATCCGTTCCAGCCCGGCCTCACGGTTGCGGGTGCAATTGCCACGGCTGGTGGCCTGACTTATCGCGCGGATGAAAGCACAATTTATTTGCAACACGCCGGCGCCGGTTCTCAGGAGGCGGTCAGGCTCGATGTTCCGATGCGCATCTCCCCTGGCGACAACATCCGCGTCTCCGAACGAATGTTCTGACGGTGTCTAAATCTCGTTCAACCAAGGTCAGAAACTGTGCAGGTATCGAATGTCATGGAGGTAGAAATCGAAATGTCCGAAGTTTTGGGGGAGCACTTGAAGCGACATGGGAACGGTCCCGCCGCCCATGTGTTCAGTCCTCGTAGCGGGGCCCGTGCAAATCTTCCACGCAGGGTGTCTTCGATGGAACTGTCGCTTCGACAGCATATCTCGGCAAAAAAGTCCGAAATATTGCTGTGATGTCGCCCGGGTTCGGTCAAACGAATCCTGGAAACGAGAAATAAAAAACGGGCCGGCTTGCCCAACCCGTGGCGAAGACCAACCGGTGATCGCATGCGGTAGGGCGAGCGTCAGTGAACCTGTTGCGTACGAGGAAACGTCCCTGGGTGAGGCTGGCCATAAGCGCCGGTCTGCTTGTCGCTTCGACCTCCTGGTCGGATGCGCAAGTTATTCCGACCAGGGAGATTGTGATGCCGCCTTGGAATGCTCAACACGTCTTCGAGCCGACGCTGCTGCCGCAATTGGCGGACCCGGATACGCTTGAAAAGGTGGCGCCCGAAGACATGCCCGTCCGGAGCCGGATCCATCCCGAATATGCGCCGCGTGGCATCAGGGCCGCTGACTGGATGTTCAGTCCTACGCTGACGGCGGGCATGCTCTATGACAGCAACGTCTTTTCATCGCCCAACAATCCGCAAAGCGATATCGCTGCGCTGCTCGGGGTTGACCTCCGCGCGCACACCCTGTGGGAACGGCATGGCATCAACCTCGGTCTGGCCGCCAACTCCACCCTTTACAGAAACAATCCCGGTCTCAATGAAACCGATGCGACATTCACGAGCACAGGCCATTTCGATATTGATCACAGCACCCAGATCCTGGGTTCGCTCAAGGCGGGCCTACTTCATGAGCAGGTCGGATCACTGACCTCGCCGACAGGTGCTGTCGAGCCGACCCCATTCAGTTTCATATCTGGCGACCTGACGCTTCGAAAAGAGTTGGACAGGTTGACCACGTCGTTCGGGACTCGCGTGGACTCCTACAATTTCGGCTCCACCCGTGCCCAGGACGGCTCTATCATCACGCAAGATGCCCGCGATGGGCAGATCTACATGACGTACGGCCGCGCGGACTACGCGTTTTCAGACAAGGCTGCATTCTTTACCTCCATCGAAGGCAATTGGCGTGACCTGCGCGGGTCGCCAACCCAGTCTTTGTCTTCCGAAGGCTATCGTGCGCTCACCGGCTTCGATCTTGAACTCACTCATCTCATCAAGGGCGAGATTGCAGCCGGCTATTTGAGGCAACATTTCTTTGATTTCATCAATCGGCAACATCGAAGGCCCGGCTTACAGAGCAATGCTGACGTGGAGCCCATCGCGGCTCGTCGACGTTCATTTCAATGCCGAACAATTCGTCACTGTCGTTTCCGATACGACCTCGACTGGCGTTCTTGCGAGCGCGCTGCAGGCGGGCGTCGATTATGAATTTAGACCGAATATTATTTTCTCGACGGCCGCCGGTTACGAAAAAGATCAGTTCCAGGGTCAACCCCGCGTGGACAATGTCTATGCGTTGGACGCGCGGATCAATTACGCGCTGAACAATACCGCCTCGGTTTCACTGCGATACCGCTACACGCGCCGGGACAGCAACATCCCGGAGGACAGCTTCGACAAACATCAGGTATTCGTAAATGCTTCAGCGCACTTCTGACTACCAGTCGCGCAAGGATTTGATGGAAGCGGTGCCATCCATGTCGGATGGTGATCCGCGAGGTTATACGGTCGATCTGCGGGAGCTGGTCCAGATTCTCAGTCGACGGCGATGGATTGTCATCCTGTCAACCCTCGCGCTGTTGGTGCTTGCAACTGTTTTCCTTCTGATCGTCACCCCGCGATACACGGCGACTGCGACGGTCTTGATCGACCCCCATCGCAGCAGCGTCGTCGACAACAACAACAACCAACCCGCATCTGCGAATTCCGCGACCGACGATTCAATCATCAACAGCCAGGTATCGCTGATCCAGTCGGTGGCTGTGCTGCAGGGGGTCGTGAGTCGGCTGAACCTTGCGCATGATCCGGAATTCGGTCCGCATTCCAGTATTTTCAGTCCGATAAAAAGATTGTTTGCGACTCCGCAGACACTAGCCCCGGGACAAAGCGAGGAAGATGTTGCAAGGGCCGCAGCGCTCGATTTTCTGTTGCGCAAGCGCCTGAAAGTCACGCGTGATAGCACAACATTTGTCATCAATATTGATGTCAGTTCTGAAGATCCGGAAAAGGCGGCCAAGATCGCAAACGCGATCGTTGATTCTTATTTCAATGAACAGGTGCGCAGTAGGTATGACACGCAAAAAATAGCCGCCTCTTGGTTCAACAAGCAGATCGAAGACCTCAAGTCACAGGTTCTCGCGTCCGACAAGGCTGTTGAGGAATTCAGAGCCGCTCACAGCCTGACGATGGCGCAAGGCTCCACCATCAATGACCAGCAGCTTGGCGATTTGAACAACAAGCTTATCGAAGCGCACGTTCAATCTGCCGAGGCGCGCGCGAAATTCGAGCAGGTTCAGAATATCGTCAAGACCAAGGCCGATCCGGGCACTTTGGGCCAGGCCTTGTCCTCCGACGTCATTGCGCGGTTAAGAACGCAGTACGCAGATGTTGCCAAGAACGTTGCCGATGTATCGAGCAAATTTGGGTCGCAGCACCCGCTGGTGGTGAATGCACGGGCTCAGTTACGTGAGACGCAGAAGCTGATTGATGAAGAAGTTAAGCGGATTCTCGACAGCACGCGCCAGGCTTTGCAGGTGGCGCAGTCACGAGAAGATGCATTGCAGAAGAGCCTCGATAATCTCACTCATGTCTCGAATACCTTAGGCAATGATCAAATTCGATTGCGTGAGCTTCAACGGGAGGCCGACGCAAATCGCACGCTCTATGCATCGTTTCTCGCGCGATACAAGGAGACCAGCGCGCAGGAAAGTGTGGAGCTCCCCGACTCGCGCGTGGTCTCCAAGGCAAACATCCCGATAAGCCCTTCCTTCCCGAAGACGGCGCTCATTCTGGCACTCGCGCTCGCCGCCGGAATCGGCAGCGGAAGCACTCTGGCGTTTGCGGCCGATCATTTTGACCGGCGGGTAAAATCGTTAAGGCAGGCGGAAGAAATCACCGGTGTTCCGACGCTTGCGGCCGTACCTTTGATCGGCCCGCGCGAGCTTGCCGGTCGCGCAATTCGTGGACGGCAGGCACTAAGCACTTATGACCCGAATGCCATGGGGATGCTGGCGCCGGCGCTGCGGCCACCCTTGATGCGGTACGTGCTGGAAGAGCCAACATCATTGTTTGCGGAGTCAGTGCGCGCCGTTCGTCTCGCGGTTCAACGTGCATCGCGTACGGCGCCGGTAAAAACTGTCATGGTGTCATCCTCGATCGATGGAGAGGGCAAGACAACGCTCGCTGTCAATCTTGCGCTTTCACTGGCGGCCTTGGGCATGCGCACCGTCTTGGTTGAGGGCGACCTACGAAATCCGGAGATGAGCCGCTCGTTGTGCCCACGAGCACGCATCGGTGCGATCGACGTCGCTACCAATCGGGCCGGTTTTGATAAAGCACTGCTTGTGGATCGCGCAACCGGGCTTGCAGTCCTGCCGTCGCCGTCGAGCCAAAGCACACTGGCAAACAATGAATTTGTTTTTTCCGATGCAATGTCCAACATTCTAGATCGGCTCCGACAGCATTTCGATTACGTCATTATCGATTCACCCCCACTTGTCCCGTTGGTCGATGCGCGCGCATTGGCGGAAATTGTAGATCGTGTCGTTCTCACTATTCGGTGGGATAGCACGCCACAAGATGTGGTCGCGCAAGCCTTCGGGACACTCGCTCTCGCTTACGATCGCGTACTGGGCACGGTCCTTACACGCGTCGATATGCGGCGGCTCAGATTCTACGACTACTATCAAAGCTCGTACTATCTGTCGCCGTACTCCTACCATGGTCAGCCACGCGTGGAGCGCACCTCATGACGAGAAGGAGCGTCGATACCGATATCGCAAGTGTTAGGCGAGCACGTTCAGTCGTGAGGAGTGTGCACTGATGGTCATTTCCAATCCGTACGAAAATCTCGACGTTCGTGAGGATATGGCGGCCGTGGCGGATTTCTGGTTCGGCCCGAGGGCCGCTCGATTGGCGACCAGACAGGCGCTCGATCTCGCGCCGGACTCGGTCGTTATGGTGACCGCCGTCGGGTTGACTAGGCGCGAGGGCCATCTGGTCACGCTCGCCGCGTTGTCGAGAATCGACAGTTCGATCCGCGACCGCTTGAGCTGGCTGGTCATTGGCCGTGAGCGGGACGCTGAATATGTTGACGAGTTGAGTGCCGGAATCGTCGCGTCCGGTTGCGACGTGCGGCTGCTGGGTCCATTGCCGACCGAGAATATTCGGGATGTCTACGGCGCCAGCGACATTTTCTGTCTGACCCCGACGGAAGATAGATCCAGATCAGTGAGGAAATACGAACGCGTTTACCTTGAAGCGGCCGCGTGCGGCCTACCAAGCATTGCGACACCGATCGTGGGTACTGCCGATACGGTCGTCGATAACGAGACCGGCCGGCTCGTTGAGCCATCGATTGACGCCATCGCGGACGCGATCGCTGAATTAACGATCGATGGCATCAAGAGGATGTCTCTCGGCAAGCGCGCGTGGATGCGGGTCCGCGCAATGAATCGGACGACCCATACCGTCTCCGGCCAATTGCCGCTGCCGAATAGTATCCACATCGTAGGCAACCGTGAAATTGGGCGTGGGTCTTCTGACGCTGGAGGTCCGAAATGAAACAGGTCGCCGTGTTTTTGCTTACCGTCGTTCTCGCAAGTCCGGCAGTGGCGGAAAATTGCAGCAAGAGCCGCGAATATATTCTGGATGGTCTCGCAGGCGACCTGGCAGAGTCGGCCGCAAATTATCGAGACTTGTTCAAGGTCTGCATGCAGTCGCTAGCGATAACGAACGTAAAAGACGCGTACGTCCTGAAAGACGGTGGCATTGCGATTGCAGCAAGGCGCAACACGTTGGCTGCAACGACCGAGACGCTTGCCCAGTTCTGTCAACAGTTTCCCAAAAGCGTTGCACGGTTTCTCACGCCGCGGGAGCAACGGAACAACCCCACGGTCGGGGTTGTCGTGATGATGTCTTCGCGCGGCGCGACTTCATGCAAGGAAATCAGTGGGAATTCGTAAGGTGAATGATTTGACCAAAACGCATATCACGACCCGCAAGTCAGGTCTTGCGAGCGAAAATCTTGTCGCGGATCTGGTCCGGGCGTACTGGTACGTCGTCAACACCCAGCCCCGCGCAGAATGCCGGGCTCAACATCACCTCGAGTTGCAGGGTTTTTGCGTGTTTTGCCCGCGCTACCGCAGGACGGTGCGGCATGCCCGCAAGACAAAAAGCGCTCTTGCGCCATTGTTCCCCAACTATCTTTTTGTTCGCCTGGACCTTTCGCGTGATCAATGGCGCAGCGTCAACGGCACACGAGGCGTCATACGCCTATTGATGCAAGACGGTGCACCGCAAGCGATCCCGCATGGTGTTGTCGACAACTTGCAGGCCAAGACCCGCTCGGACGGCACCTTCGATTGGGCATCGACATTTGAAATCGGCGGGACCGTTCGCATTGCGGACGGGCCATTCGCCGAGTTGCTTGGGACGCTTGAATATCTCGATGCAGCAGGGCGCGTGCGCGTGCTGCTCGATCTGCTTGGACGTTCGGTTTCCGTGGGATTGCGCAGCGAGGCGCTACTACCGGCGTTGTGACGCGCGAGCGGAGACACTGCAGATCTGTAACGTCGTGCAGGGTGAAAATCTGTTTCACCCTGACGGCGGTAGCTTGGGAAATATCCATCTTGTCACAAACTAGGAAGACGTCGCATTCATGACCATCCTTGTTACAGGCTGTGCCGGATTTATCGGCAGTAACTTTGTCCACGCATGGCTTGGCGCTGGCGATGAATCGCTGGTCAATATCGACAAGCTGACTTACGCGGGGAACCTGGCCAATCTGGCACCGTTCATGCCCGACGAGCGCCACCGATTCGTTCATGGCGATATTGGCGACCGCGCATTGGTCGGCACGTTGCTCACGGAGCATCGCCCGCGTGCCGTGATCAACATCGCCGCAGAGTCCCACGTCGATCGTTCTATTCGTGGCCCGGGCGACTTCATTCACACAAATGTACTGGGTACGTTCAGTCTATTGGAATCTGTTTGCAGCTATTCGGCGGGAACTGCCGGCTGAGCAGCAATCGGCATTTCAATTCCTGCATGTCTCGACCGATGAGGTCTACGGCACGCTCGGGCCAGACGATGCGCCTTTCAAGGAATCCAACGCCTACGAACCGAACTCACCGTATTCCGCGAGCAAAGCCGCGAGCGATCATCTGGTGCGGGCCTGGCACCACACGTACGGTTTGCCGGTACTCACGACGAATTGCAGCAACAACTACGGGCCGTATCATTTTCCTGAGAAACTGATCCCGCTCGTCATTCACAACGCGCTCGCTGGCAAACAACTGCCGATCTACGGTGACGGCAAGCAGGTGCGCGACTGGCTTTACGTTGAAGATCACTGCCGGGCGATCATTCGCGTGCTGGAGGCGGGCCGGGTTGGTGAAACCTACAATATCGGCGGGTGGAACGAGATGACCAATCTCGATGTCGTAAAGAGCGTTTGTTCCGTCCTCGATGAATTGCGCGCCCGGCCGGATGGAAAGGCTTATTCAGAACAGATTCGTTTTGTGCGTGACCGGCCAGGTCATGATCGACGCTATGCAATCGACGCTCGCAAGATCCGAGATGAACTCGGCTGGCATCCGTGCGAGACGTTTGAAAGTGGCATTCGCAAGACCGTCAGGTGGTACCTGGCCAATCAAGAGTGGGTTCACACAGTAACTAGCGGCGCATACCGGCAATGGCTCGACTTACAATACGGTGAATTGGCGCCGAATGAAGCAAGGTTTGGTCGGCGCGACCGAATGCTGGCATCGACGATGCCGGGGAGCGCGCCGATATGAACATCGTTCAACCAGCTGCGAAATATCCGAAAGCCGCGAAAAATGTAGCCGACTCGTCGGCGGTGACGAACTCCGGGTCGCTTCAACGCAAGGGCATAATATTAGCCGGCGGTTCGGGCACCCGTCTGTACCCGGTCACGCAGAGCGTGTCCAAACAGTTGATGCCGATATACGACAAGCCGATGATCTATTATCCGCTCTCCACATTGATGCTGACCGGAATCCGCGACGTACTGATCATTTCGACCCCCCACCACACCCCGCTCTTTGTCGAACTTCTCGGCGACGGAAGCAAATGGGGAATGAACATTCAGTACGCCGTGCAGCCAAGTCCAGGCGGCCTCGCACAGGCCTTTATCATCGGTCGTGAATTTGTCGGCAATGAACTCAGCACATTGGTGCTGGGGGACAATATCTTCTATGGCCACGACATGCCGAAGCTGCTGCACAACGCACATGGCCGCCGCGATGGGGCGACGGTATTTGCCTATCATGTCAACGATCCCGAGCGTTACGGAGTTGTCGAATTCGATGAGAGACAGCGTGCGATAAGCATCGCTGAGAAGCCGAAGACGCCGAAATCAAATTATGCTGTCACCGGTCTGTATTTCTACGACAAATGCGTTTGCGATATTGCGGCCGATATCAAGCCGTCTGCGCGTGGTGAACTGGAGATAACCGACATAAATCGATGTTATCTCGACCAGGCGAATCTTGACGTCGAGATTATGGGCCGCGGTTACGCGTGGCTCGATACTGGGACGCATGAAAGCCTGCTTGAAGCTGCAAGCTTTATTGCAACCTTGCAGAAGCGCCAGGGGCTCATCGTTGCGTGTCCGGAGGAAATTGCCTACGCGCAAAAGTGGATTGACGCGGAACAGATCGAAAATCTCGCTCGGCCCCTCGGCAAGAGCGGCTACGGTCAATATCTCCTCGAGCTCATTCAACAAGAAAATCAGCCATGAGTTATGACGTTATGAAAACCGCGCTGCCCGAAGTGCTCCTGCTGCAGCCAAAGGTTTTTGGCGATCAGCGTGGGTTTTTCTTTGAGAGCTTCAACGCGCGTGACTTTGAATATGCGACCGGCCTCAAGCGAACATTCGTTCAGGACAATCACAGCCGTTCGAACAAGGGGGTCCTGCGCGGGATGCACTACCAGGTCGAACATCCGCAAGGGAAATTGGTGCGGGTCGTGCAGGGGGAGGTGTTTGACGTGGCCGTGGATCTACGGCGCAGCTCGCCAAATTTTGGCAAATGGGTTGGCGTCGTCTTGTCATCGGAAAACAAGCGGCAGCTCTGGATACCGGAGGGCTTCGCCCACGGATTCCTGGTTCGCAGCGACAGCGCCGAGTTTCTTTATAAATCGACCGACTATTGGCATCCCGAACATGAGCGAAGTGTCCTTTGGAACGACCCTGAATTAGGCATCGATTGGCCACTTAACGTGCCACCGAACCTGGCGAAGAAGGACGAAACAGGAAGGAAGATCAGCGCTGCGGATGTGTTCGCCTGAGCGTCCGTCCACCGGCGCTACATTTGCGATGAAGAAGGGTATGTAGTTGCGGATCCTTACAGTCGTTTCGACGTACGCGCCGCATATGATTGGCGGCGCCGAGATTTCAGCCCAGAACTCGCTTCGGTGGCTGCGCGACCAGGGGCATGAGGTCGCGGCAATTACGATGGCCGAAGAGGGGCAGGAGGAGCTTTTCGGCGAGGAAATTGACGGCGTCCGGGTGTGGCGGCTGCGTTGGCCTCGACGCCATACTCACCTTGAACACGCCAATGCGAAAAAAATCCAAAAGTTCATTTGGCATGCGCAGGATCATTTTGATCCGCGAAATCGCATCCTTATGTCGTGCGCCCTCGACGAATTCAGGCCGGATATCGCGTTGGTCCGCGTCATTTCGGGTATCGGTTACAACAGCTACTACGAGTTGGCCAAACGTGACATTCCGACAGTGTGTTTCATGCACGATATGAACTTGATCTGCGGAAAGTCGGATATGTTTAAAAACGGCCGGCGCTGCAATGGTCCATGCGGAGTTTGTAAAGTCATCAGCCGTATCAGATTTTCTGCGGTGAGCAGTATCCCGCGCGTCAGTTTTTGCTCGCCGTCGCAATCAAATTTGGATTTGGCATCTCGTCATATTCCCCTTCACAAGTTCTCAAACGTTTCCATTCTCAACGCCAATAGATATGCGTCCGCGACAGTGAAGCGAACTGCATCCGACCGATTGCGCTTTTTGTACGTTGGACGTCTGCACGAATCGAAGGGCATCGAAACTTTGTTGGAGGCAGCCACCCTACTGGCCAATGAGCATAGTTTTACGCTGACGGTTGTCGGGAGTGGTCCGCAGGAATTCGGAGCTGCGAGAAAGGTATGAACCGCAGTCCTGGTGCACATTCACGGGCCAGATTTCGCAAGTTGAAGTCGCGAACTACATGACAAACAGCGACGCGCTATGCATCCCCTCAATTTGGCTTGAGAACTCGCCTGGGGTTGTCATTCATGCGCTCAGCATCGGGCTTCCGGTGATTGGCAGCAACACGGGCGGCATCCCGGAATATGTTCAGCACGATGAAAACGGGATTTTGGTTGCCCCCGGAGATGTTTCCGCCTGGCGCGCCGCGTTAGAGGGCGTTCTTAACAATAAGTCTGCGCTGGTGCGGTGGCGCAAATTTGCAACGGCAAATGCAAATCGATTTGATCAAGACGTCATAGGACGTCAAATCGTGGCTCACATGGCCGAAACCATTGCAGGGCGTCGAAAGGCAACGGCTTGACCCGGTTGCCGGAAGATTTTGCAATCAAGAGCGGGATTGTGCTGGTTACCGTCACTTATGGTGACCGAATAAAATATCTATCGCAGTTGCTTGATCGCGCCCTCAGCGAGGCGGGTGTGTCACAGGCCGTGATCGTCAACAATGCAAGCATTTCGGACCTCGAACAGCTGAAGACGAAATGGGGACGCCGCATTGCTGTCGTCGACTTGGCCTCGAATACCGGTTCGGCCCATGGATACGCTATTGGTATCCAGGCCGCGTTAGCTCTGGGGGCGGAGTACCTCTGGCTGATGGACGACGACAACGCGCCGGCGAGGGGAACAGTACGAATTTTATGCCAAGAACTCGCTCGCTTGTCTGGCGAAATTGGAATTGAGCGCGCCGCAGTCTTGGGGTTTCGAAAATCCAGGACAAAGGCGCCCTATAATCTGCGGCGGAATTATCCACCAAGTTCAAGTTTCTTTGGCTTCCATGTCATGCAGATCCCGCAAAAACTGTTGAGTCGTTTGAATCGGCTTCCTGCCGAGTCCGACGCCAGCAACGAGACTATTGACGTTCCGTATTCCCCCTACGGTGGTTTTCTGGCGCATCGTGAGACATTCAGGCGTTTGGGCTTTCCTAGAACGGATCTGGTGCTTTACGCGGACGATTGGGAATACACGTTGAGATTAACGAGGGGGGGAGGGAAGATCAGGCTTATCCCATACGCCGGTATCGAGGATCTTGAGGCCTCATGGAATCAGGAGCGAAAACCAAAGAATATTTTCGTTCAGAGCCTTCTTTTGGGATCCGATTTTCAAATTTACTACACGTTTCGGAATCATGTCTGGCTCAATCGGAACGTCCAATGCGCCTCTGAAGTTCTCTACAAGGTCAACAAATTCGTTTTTCTTTTGCTGCTATCAGCATTCGCAGTGGCGCTTCGCAAGAGCCGACGATTGAATCTCATTCGCTGCGCGATTTCAGACGGCGAGCATGGCAGTCTTGGCATCAATCCGAATTATCCGTTGCCCGTATAGGCATTGGAAGAGATCTCCTGTGCCGTACCGCTTCAGGTTGTCAGCCGTATCAAGGATACAGATGTGAGATCTAATATCTCACCCGCCCTGGTGAGCGGTTCGCATGGAAGCGTGCCATATTTTACGCGCAATGGCTCCGCGCTCGATCAGGCGCGGAAACATCCGCGAAGCATTTTTATGCCGGACCACAGGCATTTGGCATATGCTGCGGCGGCCATATACATCCTGAAAGAGGTATTCGGCGGCATCTTTCGATATCTGACGGTGATGACAGGCACCGAAGCACTCAATTACGTGCCGCCGTTTCTTGCGATCCTGGCTCTCTGTTTCTACTACGCAGATGCGATCGCGTCCGGGCGCGTCGACTACGCGATGGCGGCCCTTGCAGTTTTCCTCGCCGCCTTCGCTTTCTACGCTGGTTTCGACAGTATTTCGCTCACACAGAGCGCCATCGGCTTCTACATATGGTTGCCCATTTTTCTGGGAATGCTTCTGCGCGTCCAAGGTCAGGATGACATCGTGTTCAGGGGGATGCTCGCGATCTGGGCCATCGCCGTAGCCGGCATTATTTTAAATAGTGTCGTCGAGTTTCCCTGGACCGGCACTTCGTACGAGGTTCTGGGCGTTCAACGGGAGGTCGCGCGGAAATGGGCCTATTTGGACTACGATCGTCTCGCGGGTTTCGGGCGATCGAGCTTCACAACATCATACCTGATCGTTTTTTATTGTTGTGCGATCTTGTACTCACGCAAGTATTCGTTGGTCGTTCGGCTTGGATGCTACGCTATATCATTCTTTGCCCTGTTCCTTTCGACCAGCAAGACGTCGATCGCACTATGGGCCGGGATTCCAACATTTCTGATCGGCTATGAAATCTGCAAGCTGTTATTTCCGGCGCGGCTGCTATTTCCGTACTACTGGGCAAAGCTGTCAGTGCTCTTTTTGATCGTTTTGGTCATTGGCCTGCCGCTCTGGAGTGAAATTCCGAGTCTCCTTCACGACAGGCAGACATTTTACTTTTTCTCGTTCGCGTCGCTGCTTGTGCGCATGCAATATGCATGGCCGGCGTCTTTGGCCTTGCTCCACGAGGGCGGCAATGTGCTCATGGGACGTGAAGGAGTCGGTGGCATCGGTACGGCGCAGAAATTTGCTGAGCCCGATCTATATATGTTTGCAGATAATCTGTTCGTTTATATTTTTGTCTCGACTGGTGCGGTCGGTGTCGTCGCGTTGTTCTACAGTTTCATCGCGAAGTTGCGACGCGATTACGTATGCGACCGCAATCAGTTCGAAGTTACATATCTTTTCCTTTTATATGTTCTCGGCATTGGCATTACCGTGAATACCGTTGAAGGGCCATTTCAGGCTCTTGTTATTGGCATCCTTGTGGCGCGTGCGCTGAGCGCCCCGCGCCTGGGAATAGCGCTCCAACGTGCATACGGATCAGTTCGCGCCTAAATCCAGATGCTATCCACCGACAAAGATTGGAAAAAATGGGGGGAGAAAGACCCTTATTTTGGGGTTGTCAGTCATCCCCAGTTTCGGTCCGGATCCATCGGGCAAAATCGTGATGACTTTTTTCGTTTGGGCGAGGAATTCATCGCCGACGTGCTCTCGCAGGCAGATCGATACTTTGGTGGCACGAGGCAGTGCGAATTTGCGCTCGACTTCGGATGCGGTGTCGCGCGGCTGACAATTCCCTTAGCGCGGCGTTTCAAATACGTGGACGGTGCTGACGTTTCAGCATTCATGCTCGACGAAGCGCGTAACAACTGCAAATCGTTCGCGATCGACAATGCCCGGTTTCATTTAACGAACGGAAAAGTCGAGTACGGTCATTGGTCGCGTCGCTATGACTTCGTGAACAGTTATATCGTCCTGCAACATATTCCCGTCCGGCGCGGTTATGCGATCATCGATAGCTTGCTGGGTTTGCTCGCTGATGATGGCGTGGCCATGCTGCACGTATCATTGCGCCGTAATCTGCCGCCACTACGCGCGGCGGCGTACCAGATTCGACACAAAATCCCACTGGCAGGGTACGCCATCAACCTGCTTCAGCGAAAGCCGCTGCTTGCGCCGCAGATGCAGATGAACGAGTACGATCTCGTGCGGGTGCTGGACATTTTTTCGCACCACAACATGAAAGAGATATCGATAACGAGCGAGGATCACCAAGGCGTTGCAACAGCCAGGCTTATGGCCAGAAAACATAGCGGCTGACGTTGCGATTGTGACCGCAGGCTGATGACAAATCCGGAATTGACGGTGCTCGCAGATATGCGTTGGCCGCTGCACACCGGTATCGGGCAGGTTCTGCAAGCTTATGTGGCGCGCAAGCCGAGCGAAATCGTCCTCGTCGATCTCAATGTGGCAGGGCCAATTGGCAGTCCACTATCTCCTCTGCGGATTGCGTGGGCGATATGGCGTACGAAAAATCGGACGGCTTTGTTTTGGAGCGCAGGTTTTATTCCGCCGTTTTTTGGATCGAAGCGGGCGGTCGTATTTGTGCACGACCTTACGCATTTGAAATATTACGACAGAATTCGCCGTATCTATTACGCGATTGTTTTGAAGAGACTTTATCGACGTTGTGCGGCGGTTGTGTGCGTATCCGATTATACCCGTGCTGAGTTTCTGGAGTGGTCAAAAGCAGATCCAGCGAAAGTTCATGTGATTAAAAATGGCGTGGCTCGGCACTTTGTGGAAAACAGCTCCACCCACACGCGACCGTACCAATACATCCTCTATCCGGGAAACCACCGCTCGTATAAAAATCTGGATAGACTCCTTCGCGCCTTTGCAAAGTCGAATGTCGGAAAACGCGGCATTCATTTGCTCCTGACCGGGGATGGGGACCCCGAGCTCCGCCGCACAATCGACAAGTGCGGTTTACGGGACCTGGTCCATTTCTGCGGCCGGGTCCCTTCGGACGAGATGCCACGTATTTATCGGGGGGCCGAAGCAGTTGTATTCGTTTCGCTTTATGAAGGTTTTGGTCTTCCGATTTTAGAAGCGATGGCGTCCGACGTTCCGGTCGTCACGTCCGCAATCTCCGCAATGCCGGAAGTGGCGGGCAATGCCGCCCTCATTGTGGATCCTTACTCCGTCGACGCAATTGCAGACGCGCTCGTGCGCATCACGACCGATGAAAGTTTGCGGTCCGATTTGGTGGCACGGGGCAGAATTCGTATGAGGGAATTTGACTGGAATGATGCGGCGGAAAAGTTCTGGCGCCTGATAATCGACTTGGCCAATCAAGCGACCCCGGGGAGGGCAGGCCGCCCGCACGAGAAGATGCCTGGTCTGTTCGTTCAGTCAGGGCCGACACGCAATTGAATGCGTGATCGATGCCATAACCTGACAAATCACTTTTGGCGCGATTTCCAAACGACTTGTCGTCTCGATCGCTTGGCCTGACGTACGGCCACAATGACATGGGGAGACATCGATGACGCTTCGAAATACTCCAACCGTAGTTAGTCAACATCCCTCAGGCCTCCAGCGTCTTGAGCGAACGCCATACCGCCACACATTACGAAATGCCTCGGCCGCGTGGTGGAATTCGTCCGACCAATTGCTGGGAGTCATCATCGTCAACTATCGAACCGCGGATCTGACGATCCGTTCTGTTGCGTCAATCTTGCGGCAAGGTATCGCGAAAATAGAACATATCGTTGTTGTCGATAACAACTCGCGCGATGGATCGGTCGGTCGCATCGCAAAGGCGTTTCCGAAATTACGGATCATTGCGTCGCGCATGAACCGTGGATTTGGCGCTGGCGTGAATACCGGGCTTAAGCTGATTTACGAGAAATACGTCCTGATCCTCAATCCCGATACCTATTTCGAGAATAACAGCGTTCTGACCGCGATTTCCTACATGATGGATCATCCGGACATCGGAGTAGTAGGCCTCGATCTCGTCAACAGAGATGGCAGCCGGCAATACTCAGCGCGGCGCTTTTATTCGCTGCTCGATGTTGTCGCCCGGCGCGTGAGGATCGTCGGCAGGCTTTTGCGCCGTCGCGTGGACCGGCATCTTATGAAGGAGGCGTGGCGGTACGACGCCCCATTCGATGCCGAGTGGATTATGGGGACCGGATTCGTTGCAAATCGCAACCTGATCATGGCATTGGGCGGAATGGATGAGTTGTATTTTCTTTACATGGAGGACGTCGACTTATGCGCACGGGTGTGGAGCGCCGGCTTTCGCGTGGTTTGCATCCCGAATGCGCGGCTTGTCCACGATCACCAGAGGTCAAGCGCCAGAAATCCGTTCAGATTTGCTGCCCGCCGCCATATTGCGAGCCTGGTTCTGTTCGCATCGAAGTTCTCCGTGCCGATCGTGCGGCAACCGGGTATCGAAAAAATACGCAAATCCGGCCGATGTGCCGCGAATGACGCATCGCAGTTATCTGGCGGATAGGGCCCGGCGCTCCGCTTGGACACGAGCGGTTTGAGATTGCGTCAGCCTGTAGAAATGCAGTGTGAACTATGAGGCAGGCCACACAGTGGTGATGCGTGCAGAAAAAAGCCCGCGGCAAGAAAAAATATGCGGGGTTGTCGTGACTTACTTCCCTCCCGATGGAATGAAGTTGCGGTTGAGCAAAATAGCAAAACATGTCGACCTGTTGCTTGTTGTCGACAATAGCGCGTCGGACGAAGTCTCCTCATTGCTGGCTGTCTGGGTTGCCGAAAGTGGCGCCCAACTTTTGTTGAATCCCTACAATATTGGAATAGCTAAGGCACTGAACCAGGGCGTCAATTTCGCGCGCGCAAATAATGCAACCTGGGTCATTTTTTTCGACCAGGATTCCGAACCAGATAGGGAGTTCAGGGGCGAGTTCGACGAGATCCGCTCCAAGCATGATGAGGCAAAGCCTCTTGGTATTGTCGGTTCAAACTATTTTCTTTCCGGACACGCCATCGCTCGCTATCCGACCGAAAGTCCCGACGGAAAAAATTACATGCCTATTACGTCGGTCATTACGTCGGGCAGCGCTTATGCAATGGCGATGCTGTCAGACTCGGCCCGTTCAAGGATGATTACTTTATCGATTGCGTCGATACGGAATACTGCTGGCGCGCGCGAACGAATGGTTACGCTGTGTGCATCACCACAAAGCCGCTGGTCACGCACACGATCGGGGCTCCGACGAGTCACAAGGTTCTTGGCCGGAGAATGACGACGTGGAACCACTCAGCCTTCCGAAGATACTTCATCGGTCGCAATAATATTCTGCTGTTTCAGGAGTATTTTTATAGGCTCCCGGCCGACTGCTTCGACTTGCTAGGCTATGTTTTCAAGACCGCGATGAAAATATGCGTTGTCGAGCAGGAGAAACGAAAGAAGCTGTCATATCTCCTGCTTGGAATCTGGCACGGAATGCTCAGGCGTGGAGGCGGAAATCCCTGGGAAGTACATCGGTAGCGCCCGCGTGGCCTGTGTGCTCCGAATCCTGTCACGAGATGATCACGCGTTGCCGTAACCCAGGCCTTCCATCGAGGTTACCAATTTGATTTCGTCACCCTCGATCAAAATGAACGTACTCTCCAATTTCGTCGCTCAGGCGTACGTGATGGGGATCGGGCTCGTCATGGCGCCAGTCTACCTGTCGTTCATGGGGCCGGAGGCCTACGGCCTCATCGGGTTCTTTACGATGTTATCGGCGTGGTTTGTGCTCCTTGATATTGGGCTCACGCCGACTTTGGTCCGCGAAACCGCACGTTTTCATGGTGGTGCGATCGGCATCGACTCACTTCGTGTTTTTCTGCGCGCAATAGAAGTTATTTTCGGTGCGGTCGCCATCGTGGGCGCATTCGCGATGGTTTCGTTTTCTCACAAGATTGCGACGGAATGGCTGGTCGTAAAGAATTTGTCGATCCCGGAAGTTACGAATGCGCTGACGTTGATGGGCCTCGCAATACCCTTGCGATGGGTATCCGGTCTTTATCGTGGGGTGATTATCGGGTTCGAACGCCAAGCCTGGTTGGGCGCGTACAATATCGCTATCGCAACACTGCGTTTCGTCGGTGTGCTGTCCGTGTTTTGGCTACTCAGCCCGACCCCTGTGCATTTCTTTGCCTACCAGCTCTTTGTGGCGGTCGTCGAATTGGGCGGGCTGGTCATGCGGACCTATGGCCTTGTCGGCCGACGGTCAGGCGGAGCCTCAACACTTTCGTGGAAACCGCTGGTCTCGAATTTGAAGTTTTCTCTAACGATCGCTTTTACGGCAACAGCTTGGGTTGCCATTATGCAGAGTGACAAGCTTATTCTCTCAAAAATATTGCCGCTGGCCGAGTATGGAATGTTCTCAATTGCCGTCGTTGCGGCCAACGCCGTGAACGCAATCAACGCGCCGTTCAACCAGGCAATTCTGCCGCGTCTCACCAAGCTCGTATCGCAAAAGGAAAATATTCGTGCGGCGAAATTTTATCGTCATGCGACGCAGGCGGTTTGCGTCTTGATTTGCCCTGCTGTTACGACGCTGTGCTTTTTCGGAGGGCCGGTCATCTTCGCCTGGACCGGAAACCAGCACGTCGCCCAGTACGCGGTGCCGATCGTTTGCCTTTATGCAATTGGGAACGGGTTCGTCTCCCTTCATTCGTTCGCCTATTACATTCAATACGCCAAAGGCGACCTCTTCCTGCATTTTCTTGGACACGCTTTGCTCCTGATTGTTCTCGTTCCCTTGTTCGTCGCAGGGGCAATTTATTTCGGTGCTATCGGGACCGGGATTGCGTGGGCAGCCACGAATGTCCTCTATGCGCTGTGTTGGATGCCAATTGTCCACGCGCGGGTTTTTGGACGATTCCATTGGTCGTGGTTGGGCCGCGACGTTTTGTCGATTGTGATGCCGACCGCGCTTTGTGGGTGGTTGTTGTCGGTTCTCGTGCCGATTCCGACAGCGCGTTGGGCAGCGGTCGCGGTTGTTTTGCTTCTCGGCGCCATAATGCTTGTTTTCGCCGGACTGGGCTCCTCGCTGGTTCGAAATATTTGTCAGAGCCTTATTGAAAAATGGTTTGCACGGCCTTCTGTCGTCCTGGTTCTGGAAACGAAATCTCGGCCGCGGCCACGTCACTGAGCCATATGCAGCCGGCATGTTGCGTATGGCGCTGGCCGTGGGGCGCAAAGTCGTTCGCCGATGTTGATTCAATGTGAGGGAGGGAGTGTTGGTCCGTAGCACGCCATCAAATCTTGTTTACGCCGGGCTGCAATTGATTGTTGTCGCGGTGTTGACGACCTCGGGTGTCAATTGTGCCGTTGCCGAAAGCCGGGGGGAAATTCCTGCAAAAATCATGGGTTTCATAAACGTTCGCGATTTCGGAGCCGTGGGGGACGGGAAGACCGACGACACGGCCGCAATTCAAGCGGCGATCGCCGGCCTTCCGAATTTCACCCGAACGAATCCCTTCGGCATCAAGCCGATCTATTTTCCCAACGGCATCTATCTTGTCAGCGGCACGCTGAAGAGAGTGGAAGCCGATGGGCGTTATTCCCCGGGTCTGGCATTTATAGGCGAATCAGAAGCTGGCGTGACGCTCCGCCTTAAGGACGCTGCCCCGGGCTTTGAGGATCCCGGTCATCCCAAGCCCCTGCTTTATTTTGCGTCGGGGTTGCTCGGCAAGGACCCGAATGCGGGCGGCAAGGACTATCTGGGCCTTGGTGAAGGCAATGATGCCTACCAGAACTACATTGAAATGATGACGATCGATACCGGCCACAATAATCCGGGTGCGATCGGTGCGGACTATTTGGCAAGCAACATCGGAGCCATTCGCAGCGTTCGCTTTGTCGCAACAGATGGAAACGGAAAGACAGGAATTGTGCTGACCAGAAAGTGGATCGGTCCCGCACTCATCAAAGATGTCTCGATCGACGGTTTTGGCGTGGGCATTGATATCGCGAATACGGAATACTCGATTGCGCTCGACGGAATCCGCATATCCAAATCGAGAGAATATGGAATTCGCAATACATCAAATTCAGTTTCCTTTTCCAATGTTCGTATTTCAACCCTCAACGGCGTCGGGATTGCGAACGTCACACCGCAAGCCTTGCTCGTTGGGCGTGATGCGCGCATTGAAGGCACGAACGAACAGGCGATTTCAAATCAGGGTTACATGAACCTCACCGGGGTTGCAGGCGCTTCGTCGACGTCAGGAAGTGGTTCTCGTCCCGAGACAATGGACGAGACGAATAAACTGGACGGCGTCTATGGCCCGTCAGGGAAGATTGGAAATCCGGGCTGGCAACTGCCGGTAAAAGCGGCACCGCAACCGACGCAATACACCACGAAAGATTGGGCCGACGTTTTAAAGTTCGGTGCTGTTGCCGATTTCCCACGATGATTCGACGGCCGCCATTCAGGCCGCGATGAATTCCGGTCATCCGGTCATTTGTTTTCCGAACGGAATTGTATCGGACGACGGCTCCAATCGTCATTCCTTACACGGTCCATCGGATAGAAGGCTCATTCGCGACCGTGTATTTGGATTTTCGTGGATCGGAATCGGGGGCTGATTTATCCACCCAGGTGTTGCACCAGACGGGGTTCGTGGTGGGAGCGAGAGAAGCGCCGCTATTCGTAAGGCGGCTGACAATTCGAAACGACATCAACGTGACCACAAATACGGCAAAGACTGCGTTCGTTGATTTAGGGCAGGGCGCCCTCTCTTTGGCCGACATTGCGATTGGTGAAATGGTGGCCATCAACAGACTTCCGTCCGGCGGCGAGATTTGGGCGGAAAATATCATTGGCGGAAAATTTCTCTTTGCGGGACGAAATGGCGTATGGATCCGCCAATTAAATACCGAAGGGAAGGGCGTACGCATTCAGAACCAAGGCGCCCGACTCTGGGTCCTTGGCACCAAGACGGAAAACAACATGACGCTCCTTGAAAACACGAATGGAGCGGTTTCGGAATTGTTCGGCGGACTTGCCTATATGGTCCATTCGGACGGGCGCAAGGTGCCGTATCTCCGCAATGTCGACGGCCGCATCACGGCGGTGTTTGCGGAGGAAGCATTTTTTCCAAACGCAATATACGAAACGTTTCTCGACTCGGAAAAGTCGGGAAAAACGATGCTGGTTAAAGGCAGTGACATGCCGCTACGCCACCACTCCGCGCGGATAGTGCCGCAGATCTCGACCGAGGTCGGGGCAACAGCGCGATAGCGCGTAGGCGCGGAAGCATACGTCGGGATATCGAACCACCTTGGACTATTATTCCGTCTGGCCGGCAATTGTCTGCATGGCGATTTTGCTCGCCGCAGCACGTGGCCTGCCGTTCAGCAGTCTCGATAGAGCCCCGGGCGTCCGCACCCGCATCTCCACGCTGGACGGTCTCAGGGGATTTCTCGCGTTTGGCGTTTTTTTCCATCATGGCGCGGTTTATCACCGCTATATCTTTGATGGTCTCTGGGCGCTGCCGCCGTCCGCGGTCTTTACATTGTTCGGACAGGTCGGCGTGTCCGTGTTTTTTATGATTACGGGGTACCTGTTCTGGTCACGCCTGATTGTCGAACGAGGACAATCAGATTGGATCAGCTTCTTTATCGGCCGCATCTTTCGCATAGGCCCTCTGTATCTTCTTGCTGTAGGAACGATGCTCGTCGTTGTTATTGCGTCGACGGGCTTCGAAATCAAAGAACCGGTTCTTCGGTTGTCGGAAAACATATTTCGATGGAGTTTGCTCGGCCTGTTAAGTGGACCTGATGTCGTCAATGGCTACGAGAATCGAGGCCGCATTCTGGCCGACGTAACATGGACCTTGAGATACGAGTGGTGGTTTTACCTCAGCCTTCCATT
This sequence comes from uncultured Alphaproteobacteria bacterium, assembly GCA_963810125.1. Taxonomy (GTDB): domain Bacteria; phylum Pseudomonadota; class Alphaproteobacteria; order Rhizobiales; family Xanthobacteraceae; genus Pseudolabrys. The sequence goes on along the minus strand of CAWEMK010000005.1, from coordinate 369,866 downwards.
GGCCGCATTTGCGGCTCGCGGTTCCAGAACGCATCTCGTCGCCGTCTTCACCGGCTTATTCGTCAGCTTAAGCGTTCTATCCTTGGAAATTGGGTCCGAACGACTCATTCGATCAGAAGCTTGTATTTCTCTGTTCTTTCTAGGGATGTGTTGTGCGTCGCTCGAGGCAAAAGGGCTCACGCTGCGCCTTCCTGACTGGGCGATGTCGGTGGTGGCGATAGCGATATTGGTGATTGTTTTCGTAAGTTTCGAAACGGCCTATCGCGCCGCTCCCGTCGCGCTACTAGGCGTCTTTTTCTATCTGATAATTTCCGGCTCTTCCATGTTTGGTCTTTTGCGCGCGCAAGCGTCGCGCCGACTTGGCGATATCAGTTATGGAATTTATCTGTTGCAGGGTATCGTTCTCTTTTTCGTATTTTCAATCGAACCGATTAAATCATTCGCCCTGATCTCACCGGCCCGGCACTGGAGTGTGGTCTGCCTGTGTGCGCTACTTTTAATGGGGCTGGCGGCCCTCACGCATCATTTTGTGGAGCTGCGTGGTATCGGCGTAGGTAAGCAAATAGCGATATTGGTGCGCCGATACTTCTATCCAAAAGCGTTGCCCACAAAAAATCGCCTTCAACATCCTTGATGATGCAAGGGATCGTGCATAGCGAAACTGGACTTTAGCAGGGGTGGCCGCGATGTCGTTTGAGATGAGCGCCGGATTGGCAAGAGAGCTGGACATTCGTTCCGCACGCAAGGATGAACTGCTTCAATATCTGGGATCGTCAAGCAGTTTGGAAAGTTGGACGGTTGGCAGCAACAAGAATTTGGTTGTTGAGCAAACCCGCAAAATCGCTCGCTTTCTGCCACCGAAAGCTAGCGTCCTTGATGTCGGATTTGGAGTGGGTTTTTCTTCTCTGGAGCTCGGTCGGCTGGGTTATTCCGTAACCGGAGTCGAACCTTCAACAGTGAATATCGAAATTGCAAGCCGCGCGGCTGAAAAGTTCGGGATCGAATTTACTGGGGTGCATTCGACAGCCGAAGAGATGAACAAATCTGTGAGCGGCTCCTTTGATGCAGTTTATTTTAACAGCAGCCTTCATCATTGTGACGACCCTCAGTCCGCACTGCAAAACGCTTACAACTTGCTACGTGATAATGGCGTCGTGGTTTTGATCGAGCCAACGTTGAAACCGTGGCGAACCAAAGCATGGTTTTTTCGGCAGCTGGAGACCAATCCCATTCGCTTGGGCCACTATGGCGGCAACGAACACATTTATTACAACTGGGAATATGATCGAATGCTTCGGCGCGCCGGATTTAAGCGGATTACATATTCGTCAATTTTGGCGGAAACGGATTTGAGATCGCAAATCGTCATGAAGGTGCAGTGGAAAACGCAGGGCGAATTCACGCACGGTCTGATGGGGATCGCCGCGCGCGTGGGCTACTACGCGGTCGTGCAGAAAGTGTCCCAAACGAAGTTATTTAACGCCTTTTACAAGCAGTTTTCACTGGGTGACGGTTTGTGGATTGCGAAGCGGGATTCAGTCGTATAATCAATGCCGTATCGACGTTTCCTCCAAATACATATCGGCTAATCACGATGAATCGGCGTTTCTGCATCGCGCCCATGATGGAATGGACGGACCGGCATTGCCGGTTCTTCCACCGTCTGCTGACGCGGCATGCGTTGATCTATACCGAAATGGTCACCACCGGCGCGGTTCTGCACGGCGACCGCGCACGGCTGCTCGCCTTTGATCCCGCCGAAAATCCGGTAGCGCTGCAGCTTGGCGGTTGCGACCCGGCAGCGCTCGCCCTGTCGGCGCGGATCGGTGAGGATTTTGGCTACGACGAAATCAACCTCAACGTCGGCTGTCCATCGGACCGCGTGCAGGAAGGGCGGTTTGGTGCCTGCCTGATGGCGGAACCGTCGGTGGTTGCTGATTGCGTCACTGCCATGAGGGCTGCCGTCCGAATTCCGGTGACGGTCAAGTGCCGGATTGGAATCGATGACCAGGATCCCGAGGACTCGCTGTTCGCGTTCACGGACGCGGTCAAGGCCGCAGGTGTCGACGCGCTCATTGTCCATGCGCGCAAGGCTTGGCTGAAAGGACTGTCACCGCGTGAAAATCGCGACGTGCCGCCGCTCGACTATGCGCTCGTACGCCGGCTGAAAGCTGCGCACACGGATCTCGCCATTGTCCTGAATGGCGGCATCTCGACCTTGGAGCAGGCGAAAGCCGAGCTCGGCGCCATGGATGGCGTGATGATGGGGCGCGCTGCCTATCAGGAGCCGTGGCGGCTGCTTGACGTCGATCCGCAGATCTTCGGTGTCGCCGCACAGTTCGCCTCGCCCAAAGAGGTGGCTCTCGCGCTCGTTCCCTATATCGAGCGCGAAGTATCCAAGGGCGTAAGAATTCACGCGATCACCCGCCACGTGCTTGGGCTGTTCCGCGCTGTACCAGGCGCGCGTGCCTTCCGCCGGCATCTGGCGACCGAGGCGGTCAAGCCCGATGCCAGCGCCGCCGTCATGGCTGATGCGCTGGCGCTGATGCTGGACAGACAAACGGATTTGGCGCACATCGCCGCTTAAGTTGCATACCCCCGCCATACATTATTCAGGGCCTGATGTTGCTGGGATACCCGATCAGCGAGATCGCCTTGCTTGCACTCTGGATAGCGGGTGCGGGCATTCTGGTGGGGATTCTCGCTGGTCTGTTCGGGATTGGTGGCGGCGCCATCATCGTGCCAGTGCTGTATGAAGTGTTCCGCGTCATCGACGTACCTGAGGATGTCCGCATCCAGACTTGTATCGGCACCTCGCTCGCAATCATCGTGCCGACGACGATACGATCCTATCTGGGGCATAAAAAGAAAGGCGCTGTGCTTCCCGAAGTCGTTCGCATCTGGACGCTACCGGCGATTTTTGGTGTTGCGATCGGTTCAGTGATTGCGTCGTTCGCGCCCGCGCCTGTATTCAAGATTGCCTTCCTATTCTTTGTTACTTTCATTGCTATCCGTATGTTGTTCGGCGGAGACCGCTGGAAGCTTGGTGATGAATTGCCCGGACGCGGCGTGCTTGCCGTCTATGGCCTCATCACCGGCCTGTTTTCCTCGCTGGTCGGAGTGAGCGGTGGCGCAATCTCGAATGCGGTGCTGACACTTTATGGCCGACCCATGCATCAGGCGGTTGGAACATCAGCCGGAGTTGGGGTTCCGATCACGATTGCCGGCACAATCGGCTACATGTTGGCTGGCTGGCCGCATATGGCGCAGCTGCCGCCATTGTCGATCGGATTCGTATCGCTTGTTGGTTTCGTGCTGATGGCGCCGGTATCGAGCTTTACAACGAGCTACGGCGTGCGCCTGGCGCATTGGCTGCCGCGGCGAAAGCTGGAGATTGCCTTCGGAGTTTTTCTGATCCTGGTCGCGCTGCGATTTGCCGCTAGCCTGATTTAGCCCCTTCCATTTATTGACTTCCACGCAAGCGCAGCTTGTCGCCGCGCACCTCCCAACTTTCCAGCCGGTTGAGAAAGCTCATTCCGAGCAGATTATTTTTGAGTTGGCCCGGTTGGGCCACTAACGCTGGCACCGAGCGTTCGGTAAGTCCGCCGACCGCGAGGCGGTCGAGTGTGACCGCAGCCGCGCGGGTGCGGCCGTTCGCGGTATCGATATTGACGGTGTAGTTGAGGACCTCGATCGGCAAACCGGCGGCTTTTGCTGCCTCTTGCGTCAGCACAACCGAGCTTGCGCCGGTATCGAGTACCATCGGAACACGCGTGCCGTTAATGTGCGCGGCAACCGCAAAATCTCCGCCATGTCCGCGCACAACTTCGACATTGCGTCCATGGCCTGCGACATGACCAGGCACGAGTTCGGCTACGACGCGATCGGCGACCTCACGTAGTTCGAACCGGTAGCTATAGCTGACCACCAATAGCAAACCGACCACCGCCCAGAAAGCCGCAGCTTCGAGTGCCTTGGACAGGCTTTCGCGGAATAGCGCGAGCACAAGCCCCCCGACAAAAACGACCAGCACGATCTTAATCGCGAGTGACCCGACATCGTGCTTGAGCAAATTTGTTATGGCGTCCTGATCGCTGCTCGCGATCAAGGCTGCAAGCGACAGGGCAACGCCAAAAAGGAGAGACCAGACAAGGCGGCGGCTCACTGCGTCATCCTGTTGCCGTGGCTGTTTTCAATGCATCGCGCGTGGCCAGACGAGCGGGTAGGTCGGCCATTACTCGCGCACGTTCGGACGCGTTCATGAGGGTCCAGCGCGTGATTTCGTCGACCGTCCGGCCGCAGCCGAGGCAAAGCCCGGCGCGGGCATCGAGGGTGCAGATTTTGACGCAAGGGGTCTCGATCATGGGTTAGCTCGGGCCGAGTCGGATGCGACCTTAAGCATCGCATTTGGGAAGGCAATTGCGTGATTGTCGCAAGGCTTGAGGTTACGTCCCGGCCCGGAACAACGGTCGACGGCTGATGCGGCGCTTTTGCTCCGGGGTCAATTCCAGGTCGGCGTGCGATACGATTGGCGGCGCGTGTTCGGCCATTGGCGCCATGGCTGCTACAACCCGTTCGGGAGGAAATGTGACGATTACCTCGGTGCCAATACGCAGCTTTGACTTCAGCGTAAATGTCCCGCCATGCAGGTCGACCAGGCTTTTGGCGATCGGCAACCCGAGGCCGGCGCCCTGTTCGGCCGATTTGATCGAATTGGAGCCCTGGCCGAAGGATGCGAGCGCAACGGGGATTTCCTCCTCGGGGATGCCGGCGCCGGTATCCTTGACGCTGACGTACTGACCGCCTGAAGCGGTCCAGCCGACCTTCAGCCAGATCTCGCCGCCTTGTGGCGTAAATTTGATCGCGTTCGACAACAGATTGAGACAGATCTGGCGGATGGCTCGTTCGTCGGCCCATAGCCGCGGCATGTCCGGCTCGAAGACTTCATGGATCGTGATGCCGCGATTGCTCGCGCGTAACTTGAGAAGATGGTGACAGTCTTCGACGATGGCCACGAGCGACACGGATTCCTCGTTGAGCTCGTAGCGGCCGGCCTCGATGCGCGACAGATCAAGAATCTCGTTGATCAAGCCAAGCAGGTGCACGCCTGAGTTATGGATGTCGGCTGAGTATTCCTTATAGGCCGGCACCGCATGTTGCCCGAATACTTCGGTCTTCATCACTTCGGAAAAACCAAGGATCGCATTGAGCGGTGTGCGCAGCTCGTGACTTATTTGGGCCAGGAAACGCGATTTGGCAATGTTGGCGGCTTCCGCGCGGCGGCGTGCTTCGTCTGAAATCGCCTTCGCCTGCTCGAGCTCGCCGATCAAGGCATCCTTTTCCGCGCGCGCTTCCAGCGTTGCAAGCGTGCTTGAATAAAGTCGATAGGTGAGCGCCGCGAAGTAGCCTTGCGCGGTCAACGCCATGAGGGCGAGAATGTAGTGTCGCAGAGTCCCTTGCAGGATGAAGTCGAGCGCGATTGCTGTGGTGACTGGAAAGGTTGCCGCAAAAACTGCAGTCGGCAGACTTGAGGCCAGCATGCTCGATACCGCGACCACCAGCAGCATTACAAACAGCATGAAGGTGCTCGAGCTTTCATCTATGCCGATCGGATGGATCAGGCTGAACATCCAGGCCAACCCGTAGAACAGATCTAGCGTGATGAAGCGCAGCCGCCACGCGCGTGCGGAGACTTCGTGCATCGGCTTTTCGAGAAACTGCCGGCACTTGGTAACGATAATGGCGTGGATCACCAGCACTGCGGCAGTCCATGCACCGGCGCCCAGTGCGCCGGTCCAAACGCTCGACATGAAACCGACGGTCGTCACAAGCAGCAGGATTACGAGCGAAGCCGAGATCCGGTTCTGTGCGTATTGGCGCAACAGCTCGTAATCGAAGGCGGGGCGCGTGCCGCTCGTTGATGTCAGGCGGTCGCGCGCTTCGCGCACATATTGCGCGGCTAGGCGCCGCCTCACCGGCGAGTTATCCGGTGGCAGCGCAGTGAGATCAGGTTGTTCGCCTGGAGTCGGCATTAAATGACGCTGGCACTTACAAAAAACACCGGCGGAGCCTTGCGCAAAATCCTTAAGACCAAGCTTAAGAGGGGCCTAAAATCTCTGGTTAAGGATTGTTTACCCCCTTTGACAGCGGTTTTGGGCCATGTTCGGGTATTACCGGAGGGGAAAACACCTTCGGCCGGGGAGGGACGGATGAAACTCTACGACAGCAAGGTAGCCCCGAACCCCCGCCGCACCCGCATATTTCTCGCCGAAAAAGGCATTACGCTGCCGACCGAGCAGGTCGACATCATGACGATGCAGCACAAGACGCCTGAATACACCGCCATCAATCCGTTGCAGCGGATGCCGTCGCTGGTGCTCGACGATGGCACCGTGATCACCGAGTTCGATTGCGATCTGTCGCTATTTCGAAATGCTGCATCCGGAGCCGCCAATGTTCGGCGTCGGTCCGAAGGATTCCGCCATCGTGGAGATGTGGAATCGGCGCGCAGAAATAAACTTTTTCTCCAACGTGGCAGCGGTCTTCCGCCACACACACCCGGCGATGAAAGAGCTGGAGGTACCGCAAGTTCCGGCTTGGGCCGATGCGAACAGGCCGCGCGTGACCTGGTTTCTCGAGTTGCTCGACCGCGAACTCGCCAAGCGCGAGTTCGTTGCGGGTGACCGCTATACGGTCGCCGACATTACGATACAGGTCGCCGTCGATTTCATGAAGCCGGGACGGCTTGCAATGCCCGATGGCGCCAGCAACGTAAAACGTTGGCATGCAGCCGTGTCGGCGCGGCCGAGTGCGGCAGCATAGCCTCGGACAACGGCGTTCGAACTTTGGAATAGATCGCGCACAAAACTATGTGCGCGATTACCGGTCGAGCAGTGCGATCAGGCTCGACGTGTCCCAGCGTTTGCCGCCCATGGACTGGATCTCCGAATAGAACTGATCGACCAGCGCCGTAACCGGCAAGTGTGCGCCATTCTTGCGCGCTTCCCCGAGGCAAATCCCCAAATCCTTGCGCATCCAGTCGACCGCGAATCCGAAATCGAATTTGCTCGCCGCCATTGTCTTGTAGCGGTTCTCCATTTGCCAGGATTGTGCCGCACCTTTGGATATCGTTGCGATCAGCTTCTCAATGTCGAGACCCGACTTCTTGGCGAAGTGCAGGCCTTCCGCCAAACCCTGCACCAATCCGGCAATGCAGATCTGGTTCACCATCTTTGAAAGCTGTCCCGACCCCGGTGGGCCGAGCAGATTGCAGGCGCGGGCATAGGCCGCGATCACCTTCTCGGCGCGACCGAACGGATCGGCATCGCCGCCGCACATGACGGTGAGGGCGCCATTCTCGGCGCCAGCCTGGCCACCGGACACGGGCGCGTCGACGAAGTCGAACCCGCTTTTTTTGGCGGCGGCGTGCAGTTCACGTGCGATTTCTGCGGATGCGGTCGTGTGGTCGACGAAAACCTTGCCCTTTCCCATGCCGGCGAAGGCGCCATTAGGCCCCAAGGTTACTTCGCGCAAGTCGTTGTCGTTGCCGACGCAGGACATGACGAAGTCCTGGCCTTCGGCGGCGGCCTTGGGGGTAGCGGCCGATTTGCCGCCATGTTGCTTGACCCACTGCTCGGCCTTGGCTGCGGTACGGTTATAAACGGTGACTTCATGCCCACCTTTGTTCTTCAGATGCCCCGCCATCGGATAGCCCATGACACCCAGGCCCAGAAACGCCACCTTCGCCATCACCATTCTCCCTCGAAAATTTCCTCTTGGCCGGCCGCGGCCGATGCCTATCTGCCAATAGGTCATTGCGGGGGCAAGTGCGTCAACCACCCTGCATTGACCGCTCCGCCGCCGCCCTTATGGTGGCGGCGAAATCAGGTCTTATAAGGACATCCAGCTATGGCGGTGAGCAAGGAGCAGGTTCTTGCGGCTCTGGCAAAAGTGACGTCGCCAGACGGCGTGCCCTTGCCAGACGCGCGAGTGCTTTCCGATATCGTTGTCTCCGACGGCAAAGTCTTCTTTTCTTTGACGGTCGATGCAGCCTCCGTCAAATCTTGGGAATCCGTGCGCAAGACGGCCGAAGACGCCGTGCGCGCCATTCCCGGCGTGCAATCGGCTTTGGTGGCCCTGACGGCCGAGCGTGCCGCGGGCGCGGCCGCGCGTGGACCGCAGCCAGCGCATGTTGCGACCCAGCCGCGTGCCGCGGGAGCACCGACAGCGCACGCCCATCCGGCTGACAAGGTGCAGCCCGGCATTCCCGGTGTCGATGCCATCATTGCGGTCGCGTCCGGCAAAGGCGGTGTCGGCAAATCGACGACAGCGGTCAACCTCGCGCTCGGACTGCGCGATCTTGGAATGAAAGTCGGTATGCTTGATGCGGATATCTATGGCCCATCGCTGCCGAAGCTTCTCGCCATCAAGGAGAAGCCGCAGACAATCGGCGGCACGCGTTTAAAACCAATTGAGCGCTATGGTCTCACAGTGATGTCGATTGGTTTTCTGATCGACGAAGAGACGCCAATGATCTGGCGCGGGCCGATGGTGATGTCAGCGATCACACAGATGCTGCGCGAAGTGGAGTGGGGCAAACTCGACATCATGGTGGTCGACATGCCGCCAGGTACAGGCGACGCGCAGCTCACGATGGCGCAGCAGGTTCCGTTGAAAGGCGCGGTGATCGTATCCACACCTCAGGATCTTGCCCTGATCGATGCGCGGCGTGGCGTTGCGATGTTTAACCGGGTGAACGTTCCAGTGCTCGGCGTGGTCGAGAACATGAGTTATTTTTTGTGCCCGAGCTGCGGCACCCGCTCGGATATATTCAGTCACGGCGGCGCACGAAAGGAAGCCGAGCGATTGGGCGTTCCTTTCCTTGGCGAAGTCCCGCTACATATGACCATCCGCGAAAAATCGGACGCAGGTCTTCCGGTCGTGGCCACCGAACCCGATGGTCCGCACGCCAAAATCTATCGGGAGATTGCCGCGAGGGTCCGTGATCAGATCAAGGGCGCGACGCGGTCCGCGCCAAAGATCGTAATAGAGGCCTAACCCCCCGGTTTTGGCCTTATAAAATAGGGCTGGCGCCCGGCGGTGGCCGTTCGACGAATGGGGAACTTGCGCTCATTTTAACGGAGACGCATGCTCCTGGGGCGCGGGGCAATTGGTTTAGCTCCCTGAACAGTTTAACCGGGAGCGCTAATGGGAGGATTTTTGAATGAAACGCCGAAAATTTATCACTGCGATCGGAGCAGGGGGCGTTGCCGCCGCTGCCGCCACGATCGCCAAGCCGGCGATTGCGCAGTCGTCGCCGACGCTGAAGTGGCGATTGACGGCTAGCTGGCCGAAGTCGCTCGACACGCTGTACGGGACCTGCGAGCTGTTCGCGAAATATGTATCTGAAGCGACCGACGGCAAATTCCAGATCCAGAGCTTCGCCGCCGGCGAAATCGTTCCGGGCCTGCAAGTACTCGATGCAGTGCAGAATGGCACCGTCGAATTAGGCCACAGTGCGCAGTACTACTACATCGGCAAGGATCCGACCTGGGCACTGTTCTGCGCGGTGCCATTCGGACTCAACGCGCGTCAGCAGAACGCGTGGTTCTACCATGGTGAAGGCCAGGCGCTGATCGATGAGTTCGGCGCCAAGTTCAACACCAAGTGTCTGCTCGCCGGCAACACAGGCTGCCAGATGGGTGGCTGGTTCAACAGAGAGATCAAGGGGCCTGAAGATTTCAAGGGCCTCAAGATGCGCATCGGCGGCTGGGCTGGTAAGACGCTCGGCAAACTGGGTGTGGTCGCGCAGCAGATTGCAGGCGGTGACATTTATCCCGCGCTGGAGAAGGGCACAATCGACGCCGCCGAATGGGTTGGCCCGTATGACGATGAGAAGCTCGGCTTCTACAAGATCGTCAAGTATTACTACTATCCGGGCTGGTGGGAGGGCGGCACCGCCAATCACATGCTCATCAACCTCGCGAAATGGAACGAGCTGCCGAAATCATACAAATCCATCATCGAAGCGGCAGCTGCGGCCTGCAATACACAGCAGCAGGGTGACTACGACGCCAAGAACCCGCTGGCCCTTAAGCGATTGGTTGCCAATGGAGTGCAACTGCGGCCCTTCACGGTTCCGACAATGGAAGCCTGTCTGAAGGCATCGAACGAAGTGAATGCCGAAACGTCAGCGACCAACCCCGCCTACAAGAAGGTGTTGGATTCGATGCAGGCGTTCCTTCGCGATGAATACCTTTGGTGGCAGGTCGCCGAATACGGCTACGACAGCTTCATGATCCGGAGCGGCGCGAAAGGCTAAGTCCATTATGCGCTGAATCGAGTTGCCGGAGGGCCAGCTATACGCTGGCCCTCCTTGTTTTTTGCCCAATACCGGGCCGATGGCCCACTTACAACTTTCGTTTAACCGGTGCAGACTGGCTTTAGCGACCGTGCTCCGTCATGGTTGAGGCTAGGCCCCGGGGTAAGGTCGCTGCATGCGGGTTGGGGCTCCCGCAATAAAAAACGAAGGGAGGGCATTGGAATGAAACGTCGTCAATTCCTGAAGGCTGCCGGACTAGGCGTAGCCGCGAGTGCTGTTGCAGCTCCGGCGATCGCTCAGTCGAGTCCGGAAATAAAATGGCGAATGACCTGTAGTTGGCCGAAGTCTCTCGACACGCTGTATGGCGCGGCCGAGATCATGGCCAAGAACGTTGCCGAAGCGACCGACAATAAATTCCAGATCCAGGTGTTCGCCGGTGGCGAGATCGTGCCGGCGTTGCAGGCGCTGGACGCTGCGTCGAGCGGGACCGTCGAGATCGGCCATTCCGCATCTTATTATTATTTCGGCAAGGATCCGACCTTTGCGTTCGGAACCTCGGTCGCATTCGGGCCGAACCAGCGCCAGAACCAGGCCTGGATGATCCACGGTGGCGGCATGGATCTCCTGAATAATTTCTACAAGAAGTTCAACGTCACTGCATTGATGGCGGCAAACACCGGTTGCCAGATGGGCGGCTGGTTCCGCAAGGAGATCAATACCGTTGACGATCTCAAAGGGTTGAAATTCCGCATCGGCGGGTTCCCGGGCAAAGTGCTCACCAAGCTTGGCGTTGTGCCGCAGCAGATCGCCGGTGGCGACATTTTCCCGGCCCTCGAAAAGGGCACCATCGACGCTGCCGAATGGGTCGGGCCTTACGATGATGAGAAGCTCGGTTTCTACAAGATCGCGCCGCACTACTATTACCCGGGATGGTGGGAAGGCGGCTCGATGATTTTTGCGTTCGTGAATCTCGACAAGTGGAACGCATTGCCGAAAGCCTATCAGGCGGCTCTGACGGCGGCGGGTCATTACGCCAACACCTGGTCGATGGCGAAATACGACCAGGCCAATCCACTGGCGCTGAAACGCCTTGTGGCTGGCGGCGCCCAGCTTAAGCCGTTCTCGCCGGCGATCATGGACGCTTGCTACAAAGCTGCGACCGAACTGCATAATGAAGTTGCCGCAACCAACGCTGACTTCAAGAAGGTGCTGGATGCGATGCTCGCCTTCCGCAACGATGAATATCTGTGGTGGCAGATCGCTGAATATAGCTACGACAGCTATATGATCCGCGCACGCGCACGCGGCTAATCGCACCAAAAAGATATTAAGGCCCCGGAACGCAGTTCCGGGGCCTTTTTTTGGTGTCGGGTGTCGTCTACTTCTATTTGAAATTCAGCGGCGGCATTTCGGGCATCTGGATTTCTATCTTCACCTTGGACGGATCCATTTTCGTCGTCCGTTCGATCCAGTAGGTGACCGAGGCGGGCCAAAAAATGACGATAGCCACGAGGATCACCATCGTCCCGATCCAGGGGATGGCGCCCCAATAAATATCCGACGTCTTGATAGATTTGGGTGCGATACCTCGCAAATAGAATAATGCAAATCCGAACGGCGGGTGCATGAAGCTCGTCTGGATGTTGGCGCAGATCAGGACGCCGAACCAGATCAGGTCAATGCCGAGCTTGTCGGCAGCGGGCGCCAGCATCGGAATGATGATGAAGGCGATTTCAAAGAAGTCGAGGAAGAACGCAATGACAAAGATAAAAGCATTGGCAAAGATCAGAAATCCGACCTGTCCGCCCGGAAGCGATGTCAGCAGGTCCTCGATCCAGACCTTGCCGCCGACGCCCTGGAATACCAGGCTGAAAACCCGGGCGCCGATCAGGATGTAAACCACCATGGCAGTAATGCGCATAGTTGAGGCCATGCCCTGGTAGAGCAGTGGCCAGGTCAGACTGCCGTAGAACCAAGCCAGCGCAATAGCGCCGACCACGCCCATCGCGCCGGCTTCAGTCGGCGTTGCCAAGCCCATGAATATCGTGCCCAGCACAAGGAAGATCAGGCCGAGTGATGGGATCATTCCGCGCATGCAGCGCTTCCAGAGTGCCCACCCCTGCAGCGTGCGCGCTTCCTTCGGAAGCGCCGGTACGCTTTCAGGCCACACGAAGCTGACGATCAACACCCATCCGCAGAACAGGATAATCTGGATGATGCTGGGCCCGATCGCACCCGCGTACATGTCACCGACCGAGCGACCCATTTGGTCAGCAAGGACGACGAGCACTAGTGAGGGCGGAATAAGCTGTGTAATCGTACCGGAGGCGGCAATGACACCCATCGTGTGGCGGACCGAGTAGCCGTATTTGAGCATCGGCGTCATCGAGATTACGCCCATGGCGATGACCGATGCCGCCACGGTGCCCGTGATCGCGCCGAGAACGGCGCCGACAAAAATCACTGCATACGAGAGACCGCCACGTATCGGGCCGAAAAGTTGACCGAAGGAATCAAGAAGGTCTTCGGCAAGGCCACATCGTTCAAGGATTGCGCCCATGAACGTGAAAAACGGGATTGCCAGCAGAAGGTCATTGGAGATGATGCCGAAGAGCTGGTAGGTCAGGTTGCCGAGGAAGTCCGAGCTGATAAGGCCGAATTCAATTCCTAGAAACCCGAAAAACAAACCGGTCGCTGCCAGCGAGAATGCCGCCGGATATCCGATGAGCATGAATAGAATCATGCCCGCAAACATCAAGGGCGCGAGGTGCTCGACGACCCAGGTCATTGCAGCGGCTTTTCGTATTTGAAATCGGCATCGATAACGTGCTCAAGCGCAGCGATGCGCTTGATGATTTCCGAAATGCCTTGCAGCGCCATCAAGACGAATCCGACCGGGAGAAGTAGTTTTACCGGCCAACGCAGCAAGCCGCCCGCATTCGACGATGCTTCGTTGATATTCCAGGATTCGACAAACCACGGCCACGTGAAATAGGTGAGGATGATGCAAATCGGCAGCAGGAATAGAAAGCCGCCGATGATATCGATCCAAATCTGCGTGCGTTCCGAAGCCAGCATGCCGTAGAAGAGGTCGACGCGCACATGCTCATTCATTTTGAGCGTATAGGGTGCGCCAAGCAGTACCATGCCCGCGAACATGTACCACTGGATCTCGAGCCAGCCGTTCGAGCTTTCGCTGAAAACGTATCGGCTCGCGGCATTGCCGGCGCTGATCAAGGCTGCCAGCAACACCAGCCAGTTCGCGACGACCGCCAATTGAGTGTTGAACCAGTCGACCCCTCGACTGAATGCAAGCAGTACCTTCACACCCTCTCCCCACAGAGGCTCAGGAAGCTTTCCCGGCCCCGATAAATGCGTCCCCCCACGGACCCCGGCTATGCGATGGGCAAAGCTGAGGCCTCCACCTTAATCCGATGCCGCCATACTGCGTCAATGGACAATTTGGTTGAAAGAGTGGGCGGGTCCTGCGTTGTGGGCGGTATAGCGGCGGTTCAAGCCGGTTCCGGCCCGTCCCGTTTCTGATGAGTCCCGTGGGGGCGATCGCAATCCCTCGGGTTCAGGAGGACAATTCCGCCCGTCAGCCCCGAGGTACGCTAGCCGCCCGTAGTGCTCATATGGCGCGGCAGCGCCGGTTTTTTGTGCCGACGGTCGATAATGAAATCATGTCCCTTCGGCTTGCGCGTGATTGCCTCGTCGATCGCGCGGTGCACCAAGTCATCGCTTTCTGAAGCGCGCAGAGGGCTACGAAGATCCGCGGCGTCATTCTGTCCGAGGCACATGTAAAGGGTACCAGTGCAAGTAATCCGGACGCGATTGCAGGATTCGCAGAAATTGTGGGTGAGCGGGGTAATGAAGCCCAGCCGGCCGCCGGTCTCCTTCACGCGCACATACCGGGCAGGGCCTCCCGTACTAAAATCGACATCATCCAGCGTGTACTTTTCGGCCAGCCGCGCGCGCACGATCGACAAAGGCAGATATTGGTCGAGGCGCAATTCGTCGACATCACCGAGCGGCATCACCTCGATGACGGTGAGATCCATGTCGCGGCCGTGCGCCCATTCCAACAAGCCGGCGATCTCGTCTTCGTTCACGCCTTTCAGAGCAACTGCGTTGATTTTGATCCTGAGTCCCACCGCTTGGGCCGCATCGATCCCGGCCATGACATTGCCGAGATCGCCCCAGCGCGTGATGGCGCGAAACTTGTCGGCGTCCAGTGTGTCGAGCGAAACATTGATGCGCTCGATCCCGCTGGCTTTGAGTTCAGAGGCATATTTTTGTAATTGGGATCCGTTGGTCGTCAGCGTCAATTCATGAAGAGCGCCGCTTGCGAGGTGTCGCGACAGTGAAGACACCAGGGTCATGATCCCGCGGCGCACGAGCGGCTCGCCACCGGTCAAGCGCAACTTGGTAACACCTTTTGCAATAAACGCGCTGCAGAGCCGATCAAGTTCCTCGAGGCTCAACAGGTCGGCCTTCGGAAGGAACGTCATGTGCTCCGACATGCAATAGACGCAGCGGAAGTCGCAGCGGTCTGTCACCGAGACGCGCAAATATGTAATGGCGCGGTTGAACGGGTCGATCAACGCGCTTGGTTTTGCACGATCGAGTTCAATTGCGGAGGTGCCGGCGGCCGATGCCATCGTCCATCCTTGAAGTGCGGATTTTGCAGTTCGCGCGCACCCATTCCATATAGGAATTCTGGCCGCAAATGGCCATAGCGTTGGGCAATCGCGCGGTTCCAGGCTGCGCGGTGCGGCCTAATTGAACCTATTTACTGCCGCGCTGGCGGCGGGTTTGTCGGCCACGGTGCGGCTGCTTGCGCGGGCGCTGCTGCCGCTGGAGCCGGTGCTGCCGCGGCGGCCGGCTTCGGTCGGGGCGGTTTTTTTGCCACAGGCTTCTTGGCGGGCGGCTTCTTTGCGGCGGGTGGTGTGCCAGGCGTGAGCTCAACGACAACCGGATTAGGCCGCAACCGAGGCGGCTCTCCGGTCGCCGTGATGGCTTCGAGTCTTTCTGTTTCGGGCAGGTAGCCGTTGAGCGTGAAAGTCACCGATGAGGCTGCATCAATAGGCAGCGCGAGCGAACACGGAGTCCGGCAAGTTTGTCCATTCGACGCTTTTGCCTCAGCGCCAGGAGGTTCGGACTCAAAGCTCACGGTGTCCAAAGAGGGACCCGGTTTAAGACCATCCATATTCATCCAGTCGGGGGTCGACGAGCACGCCGCGAGGGCAAGTGCACCGCCGATAATCGCAAGAACTCGGTACATCATATTAACCGTCCCACTCGAGCAACTAGCCGCCACTCACCCGCTGCAAGGATAGGGGCGTCGTCATGCAGGCGCAACATATTGCGCCACGTTAACCTTACCAAATTAACCATAATTTCCTACCACAGCCCGTCAGATTTCCGAAAAAACCGCGGCAATCGAGGCCGGCAATTGCGCGAAATGACTGATGACCCGGTCCGGCCCAAACTCGGCAATGGGGCGCTCGCTATAGCCAAAGTCGACCGCAATAACCGGCACGCCGGCCGCACGCGCAGTACGAATGTCGGTGTCTGAATCACCGACCATGACTGCGTGTCGCAATGCTCCGCCGGCAGCAGCGATAGTCTGCCGCAGAATTTCCGGGTCGGGCTTTTGAATGCCGAAAGTGTCTTGCCCGCAGATCGCCACAAAGCGGTCCGCGAGCTTAAGCTTTGTCAGCAAGAGCACCGACAGTCGTTCAAGCTTGTTTGTGCACACAGCGAACCGGCATCCGCGCGCGGCGAGGGTATCGAGCGTATCAATGAGTCCAGGAAACGGTCGGGACCGATCGGCGACATGATCGGAATAGTGTGTAATGAAATCCGCGAACATTTGCTCGAGCTTTTGAGCCGAAATAATGCGGCCTTCTGCTTCGATCCCGCGCGCAATCATCGTCTTGGCGCCGCCGCCGATCGCATTCCGTGCAGCTTCGTATGGCACCGGGGGCAATCCCTCTCGTACGAAAATAACATTAAGGGTGCCGATCAGGTCGGGAGCCGTGTCGATCAGCGTGCCATCGAGGTCAAAAATGATAGTGGGAGAGGGCATGGAGGGGATCGCTAGCCTTCGTTCAACGTCGTTGCAAGGCCGATTTACCAGTCCCGCCAGCTTTGCAATTTACGGCTATTCAGCCACAACGATCGGGGCTAGATAAGCACCCGCACCATATCGTCAATCGACGCTTGATTGCTCAACCGGTACCGATGAACGCCGATGCCCAAAAACGCGCAGCTGCTGCTCGCGCCGTCGAATTTGTGCGGCCCGGCATGCGGCTGGGCCTTGGGTACAGGATCGACTGCCAAGCATTTCGTCGAACTGATTGGCGAACGCGTTCGCGCAGGACTCGATATCGTCGCGGTGCCGACTTCCGACACGACTTTTGCCGATGCAAAACGTTGCGGCATTCCCCTCACCACGCTGGACGAGACTCCTGAGCTCGATCTGACCGTCGATGGCGCCGACGAAATCGGCCCCGAGCTTTGCTTGATTAAGGGGGGCGGCGGCGCATTGCTGAGGGAAAAGATCGTTGCAGCTGCCTCCGCGCGCATGATCGTGATTGCCGACCATAGCAAAAATGTTGCCGTCCTTGGCCAGTTTCCACTACCGATCGAAGTAACCTCGTTCGGTCTGGCTGCCACAAAGCTTGCAGTGGACAAGGCAATTGGAGCAATCCAGGCACCAGGAATTGTGACGCTGCGGCGTGGCAAGGACGGCCATGCTTTCGTCACGGATGGCGGTCACTGGATCCTCGACGCTGCACTCTTACGGATTGACGATCCGGCCGCGTTGGCGCATGCGCTTTCGGATGTGCCAGGTGTAATGGAGCACGGTCTGTTTATTGGCCTCGCGCAGATGGCCATTATTGGTGGGCCAGACGGCGTAAAGATCGTCGAAAGGTCCTGAGATCCAGAGCTAGATGGAGTTTCCAATGAGCGTGATTGAAGTCATTAAATGCGCTGTGAGGCCGACCGCTGTCGTGGTTGCGCTGGTTGCGTTTGGCAGCATTGCGAATGCCCAGCAGACATCGGTAGCGGCGGTCCAGACGGCCAAAGAGCTCGTCAAGGTGACGGGCGCCACCGCGCTGTTCAATCCCCTGATCCCCGGCGTCATAGGGCAGGCAAAGAATTTGTTTCTTCAGCAGAATCCGGCCCTCAGCAAGGATCTCAACGAGATCGGTGCCCAGATGCGCGTTGACCTCGCGCCGCGCTTCGAAGAACTAACGTCCGAAATGGCCAAATTGTACGCTACCCACTTCACCGAAGCGGAGCTCAAAGAGGTGTTGGCGTTCTACAAGACCCCAGTCGGCATGAAGTTGCTCGCCGAGCAGCCGAAAGTCGGCGAGGAAGGCCTGAAATTTGCGCAAGACTGGGCAAACGCGCTCTCCGACCAAGTTATCGCGAAAATGCGCGACGAACTGAAGAAGCGGGGTCACGCGCTTTGATGGATTATCGCCAACAACCGGTGCGGTGGTCCTGATAATGTGATGGTGGCGGCTGATGGCGGACCACGACGTCGACCTTTTTGTTATCGGGGCAGGCTCTGGCGGGGTACGGGCCGCACGCATCGCGTCGAGTTACGGCGCGCGTGTGATGATCGCCGAGGAGTATCGCGTCGGCGGGACCTGTGTCATTCGGGGCTGCGTGCCGAAGAAGCTTTTGGTCTACGCGTCGCGCTTTTCCGACGAGTTTGAGGATGCGGCCGGTTACGGTTGGACGGTTGCCGAACCGGAATTTCATTGGCCGACATTGATCGCTAACAAGGATCGTGAGATCGCGCGTCTGGAAGCCGCCTACACCAGCACGCTCGAGCGGTTCAATGTCGCCTTGGTCAAAAGTCGCGCTGCGCTCGAAGACGCCCACACGGTGCGCCTGGCGACGGGTGCGCGCGTGCGCGCCGAAACAATTCTGATCTCGACCGGTGCGTGGCCGCACCTGGGACCAAAAATTCCGGGCCTCGAGCATGTGATCTCTTCGAACGAAGCGTTTCATCTACCGGAGCTGCCAAAACGGATCGTCGTGCAAGGCGGGGGTTATATTGCGGTTGAATTTGCGTGCATCTTTGCGGGGCTCGGCAGCGAAGTGACGCTTGTTTATCGCGGCGAGAATATTCTGCGCGGCTTTGACGACGACGTACGAGAGCATTTGCGGAACGAGATGCGTCAACGCGGCATCACTGTTACGTGCGGCCATACGGTCGCTGCAATTGAAAAGTCTGGCGATGAATTCAGAGTGCGACTGTCGGATAACAGCATGATTGCGGCCGACAAGGTGATGTTTGCCATCGGGCGCCGCCCGAACGTTATGGGACTTGGCCTTGAAAGCCTGCAGATGAAGATCCATGAGCATGGCGGCATCGACGTCGACGAGTATTCACGATCGTCCGTCCCGAACATCTATGCCGTGGGCGACGTCACCAATCGCGTCAATCTCACGCCGGTGGCGATCCGCGAGGGTCATGCTTTCGCCGACACGGTCTACGGTGGCAAACCGACACCGGTCGATCATGCAAATGTCCCGACCGCGGTGTTCTCGGAGCCGGAAGTCGGCGTCATCGGCCTGACCGAACAGCAGGCGCGCGAGCGACTCGCCATCGTCGATGTCTACAAGACCAGTTTCCGGCCGATGAAGGCGACGCTGTCCGGCCGCAATACGCGCTCATTCATGAAGCTGCTGGTCGACGGCAATACAGATCGCGTGGTCGGCTGCCATATCGTCGGGCCCGATGCGGGCGAGCTGATCCAGATTATTGGAGTCGCCGTGAGGATGGGCGCGACCAAGGCGGATTTCGACGCCACGATGGCGGTTCATCCGACTGCTGCCGAGGAACTGGTCACCTTGCGTGAAAAGGCCATGAGCTACGGCCGCGCCGCCGCGGAATAAGGCCTAAACTAACCGAATTTGATCGAAAAACTGGCTTTTACGGGGGGCTGTCGTGTATAACGCCGCCCGAACGCTCGAGCGTGATCCCGAAAAGCGGAAATCGGTTTTTCGGTCGAGACCACGTTCAAACAAAACGGTAGTGCGTAATGTCCGAACGTTGGACGCCCGATAGCTGGCGCAAGAAGCCAATTCAGCAAGTCCCGGATTATCCGGACCGGCAGGCATTGGCTGACGTCGAAAAACAGCTGGCGACCTTCCCGCCGCTGGTGTTCGCCGGAGAAGCGCGCAGTCTGAAGAAGCAGTTGGCGCGCGTGGCCAAGGGCGAGGCTTTCCTGCTGCAAGGCGGGGACTGTGCCGAGAGCTTCGCCGAGCATGGGGCCAACAACATCCGCGACTTCTTCCGGATGTTTCTCCAGATGGCGGTGGTGTTGACCTATGCCGCTGCCTCGCCGGTCGTGAAAGTTGGCCGCATTGCCGGGCAATTCGCCAAGCCGCGCTCGTCGCCGACTGAGAAGCGCGACGGCAAGGAGTTGCCGAGCTATCGCGGCGACATCATCAATGACGTCGCCTTCACCGAAGAAGCGCGGCGTCCGGATCCGCGCCGGCAGATAGAAGCCTTCCGCCAGTCGGCCGCGACGCTCAACTTGCTGCGCGCGTTCGCACAAGGTGGCTATGCGAACCTTGCCAGCGTCCGGCAGTGGATGCTCGGCTTCGTCAAGGACAGCCCGCAGTCGCGGCGTTATGTCGAATTGTCGGACCGCATTTCCGAAGCGCTCGGTTTCATGCAGGCCTGCGGCCTCGACCTTGAGAGCCATCCCGAGCTGCGCACGACGGATTTCTATACGAGTCACGAGGCGCTGCTTCTCGGTTTTGAGGAAGCATTGACGCGGGTCGATTCAACGACCGGCGACTGGTACGCGACGTCCGGTCATATGCTGTGGATCGGCGACCGTACGCGGCAACATGATCACGCACACATCGAATACGCGCGGGGTATCAAGAATCCGCTCGGGCTGAAATGCGGTCCGTCCAGCAAGCCCGATGACCTGCTCCGGCTGATCGATATTCTCAATCCGGATAACGAAGCCGGCCGCCTCACGCTGATCGGCCGCTTCGGCGCAGATAAAGTCGGCGACCTGCTGGCGCCGCTCATCCGCACGGTCAAGCGCGAGGGCAAAGTGGTGCTGTGGTCTTGCGATCCGATGCATGGCAACACCATTACGTCCGCGAGCGGTTACAAAACCAGGCCGTTCGATCTGATCCTGAAAGAGGTGCGCAGTTTCTTTGAAGTGCATCAGGCCGAAGGCACATATGCCGGTGGCGTGCACCTCGAGATGACCGGACAAAACGTCACCGAATGCACCGGCGGCGCGCGCGCCATATCCGATGCCGACCTCAACGATCGGTACCACACGGCTTGCGATCCGCGGCTTAATGCCGAGCAGGCGATCGACCTTGCCTTCCTGCTGGCCGAATTGCTCAAGAAAGAGCGGTCCGGGCAGGTCAAGCCGATGCCGGCCGTGGCCGGCCTCTGACGCCGGGAAGCAATTATCCTCGACGGGTGTTAGTGTTGTCGGAGCGAGCCGCGGGCTCGGCGCGCCTTGCCGTCTCTATAACAACGATGCCCGAGCCGGGGAGGTTCTATGAAACGCCATCACTGGCGGTCAGCTCAACTCGCGTTTGTGCTGGCCGTATCATCACTGCCTATCGCCGGCGCCAATGCTCAAATCGCCGTCTCGGCAAATGACAACAAGGCCGTTTTGGTCGACGGGACGAATGTCGTACCTGACAATCCAGCTGCCGACACTGTCAGTATTGTCGATCTTGGATTTGCGCCGCCGAAAATAATCGGCGAGGTCAAGGCGCCCGCCAGCGTGGTTGGTCCACCACAAAGTGTCGCAATCTCGCGCGACGAATCGTTTGCGCTTGTGACCGGCGCATTCAAGGTCGATCCGGCCGATCGAAAGAAAGCCGTCCCTGACAACAAGCTCTCAGTGATCGATCTTAAGGCCAGGCCGCCGGCGGTTATCGCCACCCTGGAAGCGGGCCTGGGCGCCGCCGGGGTGTCCATCAATCGTGCCGGCACATTGGCTCTGGTTGCCAACCGGAGCGAAGGCACCGTGTCGGTCTTCACCGTGGCCGGCAACAAGCTCACCGCAGCCGGGAAGATTCAACTTGGCGACTCCAAGTCGGGGCCGAGTCACGTTGCATTTACGCCCGATGGAAAAATGGCCTTGGTCACCCGGGATGGTGACAACAAGGTCTCGATTCTGTCGGTCGAGGGCGAAAAAGTAGAAGACAGCAAGGCATTCATGGTGGGCGGCATCCGGCCCTACAGCCTCGAGATAAGCCCGAAGGGCGACGTCGCTGTGGTCAGCGATCAGGGCGGCGGGCAAGGCGATATCGACGTGATCAATGTCATCGATCTCAAGGCCAAGCCGCCGCGTGTCGCCAACACCGTCAGTGTCGGTCAGACGCCGGAAGGTGTTTCGATGTCCCACGACGGAAAGCACGTCGCGGTCACCGTGATGAATGGTTCAAACAGGTCGAAAAAACATCCAGCTTTCAACGACTTTGGCTTGATGCAGATTTACGCGATCGACGGCACGAGTCTCACGAAAGTTGCTGAGGCCAAAGTCGGTCATTGGTGCCAGGGCTCTGTCTGGAGCAGGAATAACGCGACGGTCATCATCCAGTGCATGGTCGAAAAAAATCTGCAGGTCTTCAGCTTCAATGGACGCAAGCTGAGACAGGTCGGTACTGTGGCACTCAGCGGCGGCGGCGCCGGATTTCGGACGGCCGACCGGTAAACAAGGCGTGGCGTGCCGCACTGATTGTTAACGAGACGGACAGGCGCCAGGCCATTCGCCCCGCGCCTGTCCTTGCGTATCGAGCTGCTACTTGTGCCTTGCGCGTATCGACCGTTTTTCAATTCAGAAAACGTAAAGGTAAACGCCCGCCATTTATGGCTTCCTTAATGATGCGAGCCATTCGTCAACGCGCTCGGTAAAATTGTAACGAGCTCGAAAACAATTGGGCCGAAAACTCCCCGCGTCGATGACAGCTGGGGATGTCATGCTCAAAGTTCAGTTGCGTGGAACGTTGGTTGGGTTGTGGGGACTGTGCGCTGCCGTGGGTTCGGCGGCCGCGGCTGATCCGTTTATTCTGACGACTGAGACGTCTCAATTCACGTCATCATTCGCGTTGCGTTACTGGTATGGACTCGGCAACACCAGCAAAAATCTCTACGGATTTAGCCGCGATGAACTGGTTTCGCGGCTCAGCTATACCGGCATGCAATCGCATTCGCTTGAAATGGTTGCACGCGTCGACCACAGCACTGGCCTTTTCTGGAAGGGCTACGCTGGCGGTGGGCTGCTGACCCAAGGCAACCTTCAGGACGAAGACTTTCCGCCTGTTATCGTGCCGTATTCCAGCACGAACAGCACGCTTCAGAACCAGTCGCTTGGTTACATCAGTTTCGATTTCGGCGGCGCGTTACTGCGCGGCTCCGATTTCCGTGTCGATGGCTTTGTCGGCTACCACTATTTGCATTTGAGGATGAAAGCCTTCGGATGCCAACAGACCGCAACCAATCCCGATATTTGCACAGGCGGTATTCCGACCAGTGTCGCCGCTATTGTTGAAGATGACACCTGGCAAGCGCTTCGCATTGGTCTTAACGCGGATGTCCCGTTGGCCGACCGTTGGCGGCTCAATGTCGAAGGCGCATTCCTTCCCTATGTATGGTTCTCCGGCTCCGACAACCATCTGCTGCGGCCCGATCTGCCTTTCCCAATTCTCGAGGACGGCCATGGTTGGGGTTATCAACTGGAGGCGCTGGTGTCCTATCAGATTGATGACGCCATCAGTGTTGGGGTCGGCGGCCGCTATTGGCATATGGAGAGCAAAGGGGACACGCATTTCGAGGATGTCGGCGGTTTCCCGCAACCGCTCGATTTCAAGGCCAATATTTACGGGGTCTTTTTGCAAGGCAGCTACCGTTTTGGACCGTTCTGAGCCGGCGCACGCCCGCTGGGCTGCGATGCAAGGCACCCCATTGCCGGACCGGATGGCGAGGCGGTAGAGCTTTCCCATGAACGCTCGTCCCGCTGACAGGCTGGCCATCGCGGTTGCCCAGCTCAATTCGACGGTCGGCGACATTGCCGGCAATGCCGAGAAAGTGCGGCGTGCCCGTGAGCAAGCGGCCGCTCAAGGCGCCGACTTCCTCGTGTTCCCCGAGTTGTTCATTGCCGGTTATCCGCCTGAGGATCTGGTTCTCAAACCCGCCTTTCAGGCAGGCTGCCGCGCGGCCATCGAAGCGCTAGCGCGCGAAACAGCATCCGGTGGTCCGGCACTGCTCGTCGGCACGCCATGGGCTGACGGCGGCAAACTCTACAACGCGCTGGCTTTGCTCGACGGCGGCGTTATCGCCGCGCTGCGCTATAAAGTCGATCTCCCCAACTATGGGGTGTTTGATGAAAAGCGCGTGTTTGCCCCTGGGCCGATGCCGGGGCCGGTCAATTTTCGGGGGGTCCGCCTAGGGCTTCCGATCTGTGAGGATATCTGGGGCGCGGAAGTCGTCGAATGTCTGGCGGAGACCGGTGCCGAGATGTTGGTCGTGCCGAACGGTTCGCCTTACTGGAGGCAGAAGGGCGATGTGCGGCTCAATATTGCCGTAGCGCGTGTCACCGAGCAGGGGCTTCCAACGGTCTATGTCAACCAGGTCGGAGGACAGGACGAGCTTGTTTTCGACGGCGTGTCGTTCGGTCTGCATGCGGACTGTTCGCTTGCATTCCAGCTCGCGGCTTTTCAGGAAGCGATAGTCACCACGCAATGGGTACGCCGCAGCGGAACATGGCGCTGTGAAAATGGCCCGGTCATCGCAAGCGATGATGCTGATCGTGCCGACTATGCGGCCTGTGTTCTTGGCCTGCGCGACTACGTAAACAAGAACGGATTTCCCGGCGTCGTGCTTGGCCTTTCAGGCGGCGTGGACTTCTGCGCTGTGCGCAGCGATGGCAGTCGATGCGCTTGGCCCGGAGCGCGTCCGCTGCATCATGCTGCCTTACAAATTCACATCGCAGGAATCGCTGAACGATGCAGCGGCTTGCGCCAAGGCACTTGGCGTGCGCTACGAGACATTGCCTATTGCGGCAGCCGTCGAGGGCTTTGAGAAGGCGCTTACGCCGATCTTTTCCGGAGTACCGCGCGACGTCACCGAAGAAAATCTCCAAGCGCGTGCGCGCGGTACCATCCTTATGGCGATTTCCAACAAGTTCAATCTCATGGTGGTAACCACCGGCAATAAATCTGAAATGTCGGTCGGCTATGCGACGCTCTATGGCGACATGAATGGCGGATTCAATCCGATCAAGGATTTGTACAAGACCGAGGTGTTTCGCCTCGCGCGACTGCGCAATGGCTGGATGCCCGAGGGCGCCAAGGGGCCGGGCGGGGCAGTTATTCCCGAAAATATCATCACGCGGCCGCCGACCGCGGAATTGCGCGAGAACCAGAAGGACGAGGATTCGTTGCCGGCCTACGCGGTGCTCGATCCGATCCTGGAACGGTTGGTCGAGCGCGAGGAACCCATCTCGGCGATCGTTGCTGCCGGATTCGACCATGAAACTGTGATGCGGGTCGAGCGCATGATCAACGTCGCCGAATACAAGCGGCGTCAGGCGGCGCCCGGGGTTAAGGTGACGCTGAAGAATTTCGGCCGCGACCGCCGCTATCCAATTACGAACCGTTTCCGCGATCCCGGCACGCCGATGCCGGCGCCCGATGTATCATTGGTCACCGGAAAGCCGGCAAAGAGCGAAGCATTCGATTTTTGATCTGCCAGCAATCAGCGGGCTAGCGTGCGGGGATGAATGTCGGCCCGACCGTGCGTACCGTGCGTTTGGCCGGATCGGTTTCAGGCGCTGGTTCCGCAGCCGCCGGCGGTGGGTTGGCTGCGCTCGCCGCTGCTGCCGGCAGACGTTGATCCGGACGGATCGGTTTGCCATCCGGGCCGATCCGGGGCTGTGACAGCTGCTTTGAATTCTGTTCGGTCACGACGACGTCGCCGGGGGCGACCGTATCATCGGGCCCGATGGCCTTGAGCGCTTGCGCCCAGCTTTCGCCGGGACGGCGGCAGCTGCATTCAGGGCTCATAGCTTTCCGATACTGAAACGCAGTCGGCAATTCGGTGTAGAGCCGACCATTCAGGGAAACCGCCTGCGTCATTTCCTCGCCCGGATTGTGATAGGTGTAGAGTGACACTTCTGACGCCGGGCACATACGCTGACAGGTCAGTTCATCCTCGCGGAAACGATCGGACGACGTCGAGTACGAAATTGGAAAGTAAAAACCGTCACACGTGCGCACACAAACGGTGCGGAAAGTGCCGCCCATCGGGCCGGGGGGTGTCGAGTAGACGCCGCTGCCGTTGCCGCCGAACAAGCGATCGAAGAAGCCGTTTTGCTGGCCGGCGAGGGCGGCCGATCGATATTGCGGGCCGCAGCCATTGTCGCCGAGTGCAATCAGCAACGCCTGGCGTTGAGCCGCGCGCTCGGTCGTGCCGCCATTGAGCCGTTCAAGGTCGTTGCGCATACGCTCGAGGCCGCTGCGCTGCTGGTCGATCTGCCGGCTCAGTGGTCCGCATTGCGCGGGAGGATTGCTGAAAATCGAGAAGAAGCCCGAGCTTTCGCAGCCCATGCGGCGCGACTGTGCGACCAGCCGGTCCACCTCGAATTGCTGTCGGTTGACCAGGTCTTCCGACCGCCGAATCTGGTCGGCGCGTGCCGGATCGGCATTTCCGCGGTCAAGCGTCGTGAGTTGGGTCTCGAGCCGCTGGCACGCAGGATTTGACGACTGCGACTGGGCTTGGGCCGTTGTCAGGCCCGAGCATGCAATAAGCGCTGCCGTGAGTTTGTAGAATGACGACTTCATAAGGGGCACTCTAGTCGGAAAAATCTGGTGGGGCGAGCCTTGCGCTTGCGACTTCGGATCGCAGGTTCCAGAGCACCCCGGAAATAATAATGAGGGCACCGAGCAGAACGAAAATATCGAGCCGCTCGCCATAGAGCGCCCAGCCGACCACTGCGATCAGCGGAATACGCATGAAATCCAGCGGGACCACCAAAGTGGCGTCACCGGACCGGAAGGCGTTACTCAAGCAATAATGTGAGGTGAGCCCGGCTGTGCCGACGCCGATGGCGGGTAGAATGTGACGCGACTCGAAATGGACAAAAGCCGTAAGGTCACTCCCGATCAGCGACAGCGGGAACTGGATCACCGCCATCCAGAAAACGATCCCGAAAGTACTCTCCGTCATCGTCAACTGCTTTGTCGTGATCATCGTGATCGCGTAGCCGAAAGCAGCTAACAAGACCAATATCGCTGCCGGATTGAACCCGGCGATGCCCGGCCGAAGTATGACCAGGACTCCCACAAGGCCGAGTACGACGACACCCAACCGGCTCGGCGTCATGCGCTCGTGAAGAAACCAGACCGCAAGCAGTGCGGTCCACGCGGGCATGGTGAACTCGAGCGCGAACACCGTGGCAAGCGGCAGCATTGTGAGACTGAGCGCCCATGAGAACTGTGACGCGTAGTGCACGATGTTCCGGAAAAGGTTGAGGCCCATACGCCGTGGCAGCGCATGCACACGCAAATCGGGTCGCACCGCGAGAAGAATGAAGAGGACGAGAAGCGCAACACCGCTGCGGATCGCGAGAATCTCGAAAATGCTCAGCCCGCCGCGTGACAGCTGGCGGATCGAAACCGCCATGAGCGAAAACGAAAGTAATGCGCCGACCATCCAGAGGACGACGCGTGCGAGCTTGCTGTTGATCACGGGCCGTTCGTCGATGTGGGAGAAACAGGGGTAATGCGGAGCGGTGATCTAGCAGATAGCCGCGTTCTCGTCACTCGGCGTCGGGCTGGTTTTCCGGGCGCGCTTTGTCGAACGCCGGAAGCTTCAGGCATGCGGCATCCACCGCGACGATCTTTGGAAATTTATCGAGAGGCACCTTCAGGCGGTGTGCATTTGCGACCTGCGGCACAAGGCATATGTCCGCAATCGTCACATGCGCACCGCACGCATATGGGCCGGGAGTGAGCAGGGTTTCCAGCGCAGTAAAGCCCTCAATAATCCAGTGATGATACCAGGCGTCAATTTTGGGCTGTTCATGTTTGAGCTCACGCCTGAGATATTTCAGCGGGCTGGTATTATTGAGCGGATGGATATCGCAGGCGATCAATTGCGCGATCGCGCGGCATTTGGCGCGTCCGAGCGCGTCTGCGGGCAATAGCGGCGGTTCTGGATGGATATCGTCGAGGTATTCGATAATCGCGAGCGACTGCGTGAGCACTTCGCCGCTGGACAACTCGAGTGCGGGCACTCTCGCTTGCGGATTGATGCTGCGATACTCCGGAGTGTACTGGCGTCCGCCCTCCTTGATGAGGTGGATCGGCACCGTCTCATACGGAAGCCCCTTGAGATTGAGCGCGATGCGGACCCGATACGCGGCGGAGGAACGAAAATAAGAATAGAGTTTCACGGACTGACCCCGGCTTGCATCGCCACAATCTAGCCGGGAAGGTGGCCGTTGGCGATACGGGGGGCCAGCTGCGCGGAACGCTCCGTGAGCTTGGTGATTGCACGATCAAGCGCAGCCCGGTCACCCGCATCCACAGTTTCCAGCAACTTACGGGCAAAATCGAGCGCGGTCGGAGCGAGCTCCGTGTAGATATCGCGTCCTGCCGGGGTCAGTGAGAGGAATGCTTCGCGCAAATCAGCCTTATTCGCTCGCCGTGTGACCAGTTTGCGCCGTTCCAGTAATGCAACCGCGCGCGACACCTTGGTCTTATGCATGTGGCTGTGCGCGCCGATTGCCTTGGCGGTCATTGCACCGAATTCACCGAGCGTAACCAGCACGCGCCATTCCGGCACGCCTATTTTGTAGCGGTCGGCATAAATGCGGGAGAGCGCCTGCGACACCAGGCTGGCACAGACATTGAGACGATAGGGCAGGAATTCATCCAGCTTGAGCGCCGCATGGTCGTCCGACGCGTCAGGCACTTTCTGGGCCGTCTCGTCCGTCATGTTGCTGCCACTGCGTTCCCCAGCGCCGGCAACTCGTTGCTCTCCGAGGCACCTTCGCGCATAACGAGAATCTTGGCCGAACTTCCGGCCGGGTGCAATGAGGCTCGATTATCGAATACCGCGCCGCTGCTGGCAGGACGGCCAAAAGCGCAACGCTGCGAGACGCCGCGACAGGACGCCCGGGCCGGGTTCGTCACTCCAGGCGAGGATCCAAATGGACCTCACGAACTGGATAAAGATCAGACATCTCATCGCACGCACCAGTGGTCTCCGTCCGGGGCAGTAACGCGTAGTCCCGCCGACAGTTCCGCGCGGGCGATCACGCGTTGGCATTGGTTACAGCAGCAACTAATTATTTTCTACGCTTTTGGAAGCCGAGCGCCACCACCTCGGGCTCACGGAATTGTTGGTTCGTGTGGTAGCCGATGGTGGTGCATGGTTGTTGGCGCGTTGATCGAGAGAGAGGCGTAGAACAGTGACCGGTTTTGCTTCCACCGAAGACCTCAACGACAAGAAGATCTCATTCGATCAAATCGGGGCGGGACTCTACGCCTATACGGCCGAGGGCGACCCGAACTCTGGCATCGTCGTCGGCGACGACGGTGTGATGGTGATCGACACCCAGGCAACACCCTCAATGGCTGACGACGTGATCGCGCGCGTCGCCAAGGTGACTGACAAGCCGATCAAATACGTTTTGCTGACGCACTATCATGCGGTGCGGGTTCTGGGAGCGTCGGCCTACAAAGGGGCCGAGATACTGGCGTCCGATGCCACACGCAGTTTGATCGGCGAACGTGGCAAGCAGGATATGGATTCGGAAATCGGCCGGTTTCCGCGCCTGTTCCGCGCCGCCGAATTCATTCCCGGGTTGACGTGGCCGACGATAACATTTCCTGACCAGATCTCTGTCTGGTTGGGCCGGCGTGAGGTGCGGATCATGCATATCGGGCGTGGCCACACAGCCGGCGACGTGATTGCAATCGTTCCCGATGCGGGCGTTGTCTTTTCCGGCGATCTCGTGGAGTACAAATCGGCGTGTTATTGCGGCGATGCACATTTCACCGACTGGCCCGCGACGCTCGATCATCTGGCGGAGATGCAAGCCAATGCTTTGGTGCCCGGTCGTGGTGCGGCACTTACTACGCCCGAAATGGTCAAGGAGGGCATCGAGCTAACGACCGATTTTGTTTCCACACTTTACGGCTCGGTCCAGGATAGCGTCGCCAAGGGTCGATCGCTGAAAGACGCGTTCGATTTTGTCCGCCTGACCATGGATCCAAAATTCAAGGGTTTCGCAATTTATGAACACTGCCTGCCGTTCAATGTTTCGCGCGCCTACGACGAAGCGCGTGGCATCGAATGGCCGGCAATCTGGACCGCCGAACGCGACCGCGAAATGTGGGCGGCCCTGCAAGGGTAGCGAAAGACAAGCGTCATGGCGCCACAACTGTTCAGCCATCTCACCATTGGCGCCGCAAACGTGCCACGCGCTGCGCGCTTTTATGATCAAGCGCTGAAACCGCTCGGCCTGGTGCGGAAGAGGACCGTCAAGATTGCTGCCAGTTACGCGCCGGAAGATTTCGACGGCATCAACGAGCCGTTCTGGGTGGTGCGGCCCTATGACAAGGGAGAGGCCAGCCCCGGCAATGGCGTGACCGTTGCATTCAATGCGGAGTCACGTGCAGCAGTCGATGCCTTTCATGCAGCAGCGCTCGCCGCCGGTGGCACGGACATGGGCGCGCCCGGGCTGCGCACGCACTACCATCCGAATTATTATGGCGCCTATGTACGCGACCTGGACGGCAACAAGATCTGCGCCGTTTGCCATGATCCGGTCAAAACCGGCTGAACCTGCGACTGATTGTCAGCGCGTGCAGACGATAGCGACAACGTTGCAGCTGCCCTCACGGCAGCTGCCACGATCGGCGTCGGATATGGCGCCGGTGAGATCGCTGCGATCCGCCTTGTGGTAGGTCGCAGCCTGCGCAAAAGCCTGGGTCTTGCAATAGGCATTGGCCGCCGCCGCGCCGCATTTTTCCCCGGAGGCGAGGCATCGATCGACGCCATAGCCATCAGCATCGTTGGCGACAATGAAGATACGCCGCTCGGCCTGAGCAGAGGTTGCGAGATCGAACCAAAGCAATGCAAGGAGGCCGACCAAAACCGTCCGCATTCCGAAGTGTCCGTTGATTGGAGACGCCAGCCGAGGCTGGTGCTGAATCGGAGAATGTGAGGGAAATCGTTAAGAGGCGCTTAACCGTGCGGTCCGGCCCTCAGTCATCAAATTTTTCCTGTGTTTTGCGAGGGTTCGTCCGACACCTTGACGGCTCGGACGCGACAAATCATTGTGCGGCCATGAACGGCCTTAACCATATCTGCGGCATTTGCCCGGAGATTATTCGCTAGCGCATCACGCTGGCTGCGGCCGTCTTTTCTCAACGTTGAGATAGCAGGACGCCCGGCCAGCGGGGCCGACGGATGTCATTTGCTATGGAACTCAAGCTCTACGATACGCTGACGCGCGAGAAGCGGGTGTTTACGCCGATCGATCCGGCGCGCGTGCGCATGTATGTGTGCGGGCCGACGGTCTACGACTTCGCCCATATCGGCAATGCGCGCCCGGTCATCGTTTTCGACGTGTTGTTCCGGCTGCTGCGGCATATCTATGGCGAGAAACACGTTACCTATGTGCGCAACGTCACCGACGTCGATGACAAGATCAACGCACGCGCCGCCGAGCGCGGGGTATCTATCCGCGAGTTGACGGAGGAGACATACAAAAATTTCAAGGCAGATGTGGCGGCGCTCGGCTGCCTGCCGCCGACCATCGAGCCGCGTGCGACAGAGCATATCGATGAGATGAAGACACTGATCGAGCGGTTGGTGAAGACCGGTAACGCTTATGTCGCCGAAGACAACGTGCTGTTCCACGTTCCGTCGATGAAGGACTATGGAAAGCTCTCCAACCGTCCGCTCGATGAAATGATCGCCGGCGCGCGCGTTGAAGTGGCGCCGTACAAGAAGGATCCGCAGGATTTCATCTTGTGGAAGCCGTCGAAGGCGGGTGAGCCGGCGTGGCCTTCGCCTGCCGGCGTCAAGGCGCCAGGGCGGCCAGGCTGGCACATCGAATGCTCGGCCATGTCATGGAAGCATCTGGGTGAGACCTTCGATATCCATGGCGGTGGCATCGACCTGGTATTTCCGCATCACGAGAACGAGATTGCGCAATCGCGTTGCGCCTTCCATACGCCGGTGATGGCGAATTACTGGATGCACAACGGATTCTTGCAGGTCGAAGGCGAGAAGATGAGCAAGAGTCTGGGTAATTTCGTGACAATCCACGAATTGTTGAAGGATTGGCCGGGCGAGGTTGTACGGTTCACAATGTTACAGACGCAGTACCGGCAGCCAATCAACTGGACGGTATCGGGATTGCGCGATGCGCAGAAGAACCTCGACAATTGGGTCGCGCTGACAGGTGATTCTACGCCGGGCTATCTGTGCGCGGACGCGCTCGACGCGCTATTGGATGATCTCAACACGCCAAAAGCATTCGCCGCTCTGCATGAACTGCGCGGCGAGGCGGTGAAGGGCGCAAAACCGGCAGCTGCTTGTCTGAAGGCGAGCGCTCAGTTGCTAGGGCTATTGCAAGTGTCCGCCTCGGACTGGGCGTCATTCCGTCCGGCATCGATCACAATCGACGAAGGCAAAGTTGTAAACCTGATCGAAGCGCGCAATGCTGCGCGAAAGGCAAAGAACTTCAAAGAATCCGATCGCATTCGCGACGAGCTCGCCGCTATGGGCGTCGTGTTAAAAGACTCCAAGGATGGCACGACCTGGGAGATCGCGCGATGATGGCTGTCGCACACCCGAAGCTCGGCCTGCGGCCATTCCTGCCGGACGACGCGCCACTGCTGCGCGAAATATTCCGCGACAGTATCGAGGCGTTGACCGACGAGGACTACACGCCGGCACAACAGGAGGCTTGGGCCTCTGTCGCTGATGACGCCGCCGAATTCGGCAAGAAATTGGGCGGTCAATTGACGCTAATTGCCACGCTGGAAGGCTCTCCGGTTGGCTTCGCCTCGCTCGAAGGCAAAGACGTCGTCGGCATGCTCTATGTACATCCGGCGGCGGTGGGGCATGGCGTCGGCACCATGTTGATCGACGCGCTGGAGAAGCTCGCCGGCGGCCGCGGTGTGGGAAAGCTGAGCGTTGACGCCAGCGACAGCGCCCGCGGCTTCTTCGAAAAGCGCGGCTATGTCGCACAGCAGCGCAATTCGATTTCAGTTGGCGACGAATGGCTCGCTAATACTACGATGCATAAGCAACTTGCCGCCAAACGGGAGGCTTCATGACCAAACCCGACACACCGTTCCCTCGTCATTGGCTCTACTACATCGTGCTCAAATACGGCGTGCTTGCAGTGGCCGTGCTGATCGCGCTCTACGTCGTCTATCGGCTGACGTAAGGACACCGAATGAAACGCCACCATGTCATCATGGGCGCCATCGCAATCTTGATCGCCGTCGCATTGGTCTCGAACTATTACCTTTGGTGAGAACCGGCATGCCGAAGGAGCGCCTCTATCTCTTCGACACCACGCTGCGCGACGGCGCGCAGACGAACGGCGTCGATTTCACGCTTGCCGACAAGCTGGCGATCGCCGGCATGCTCGACGAGCTCGGAATTGACTATGTCGAGGGTGGCTACCCCGGCGCCAATCCGGCCGATACCGAGCTGTTTGGGACGGATCGCAAATTCGACACCACCTTTACGGCCTTCGGCATGGCGCGGCGGCCGGGTCGCTCAACGTCCAATGATCCTGGCCTTGCGGCCCTGCTTGATGCGAAGGCCGACGCGATCTGCTTCGTTGCCAAAGCTTGGGACTATCACGTCAAAGTCGCACTGGAGACGACCAACGAAGAAAACCTTGCCTCGATCCGCGATAGCGTAAAAGCCGCAAAAGCCAAGGGCAGGGAAGTGCTGCTTGATTGCGAGCATTTCTTCGATGGCTACAAGGCCAATCCGAAATATGCACTTGCCTGTGCCAAGTCCGCTTACGATGAAGGCGCGCGTTGGGTCGTGCTGTGCGATACCAATGGGGGCACCTTACCCGATGAGGTTGAAAAGATCGTCGGTGAAGTCGTGAAGACGATCCCCGGAGATCATGTCGGCATTCACGCCCACAATGATACGGATCAGGCTGTCGCTAATTCCTTTGCCGCCGTGCGCGCCGGCGCACGCCAGATCCAGGGTACGCTCAATGGACTAGGCGAGCGCTGCGGCAACGCCAATCTTGTCTCTATTATCCCGACGCTCAAGCTCAAGCCGGAATTCGCCAAGCAATTCGACATCGGCGTCACCGATGCGGCGCTTAAGAAACTTGCGCATGTTTCGCATGCGCTCGACGAGCGGCTCAACCGAGCGTCCAACAGGCACGCGCCTTATGTTGGCGAAAGCGCTTTCGCGACGAAAGCCGGCATTCACGCATCCGCGATCATGAAAGATCCGGCGACCTACGAGCATGTCGCGCCCGAAACGATCGGCAACCGGCGCAAGGTGCTGGTCTCCGAGCAGGCGGGAAGATCCAATGTGCTGGCGGAGCTGGAGCGCATTGGCATCAAGGCGGACAAAGACGATCCGCGCATCGGCCGCCTGCTGGAGATCGTGAAGGAACGCGAGGCGATCGGTTATGCCTACGAAGCAGCAGACGCTTCGTTCGAATTGCTGGCGCGGCGTACGCTGGGCAAGGTGCCGGATTATTTTGACGTCACGCAGTTCGACGTCAATGTCGAGCAGCGTAACAACGCCAAAGGCGATCGTGTCACGGTCACCATGGCGGTGGTGAAGGTAAAAGTCGGCAACGACAACATGATTTCTGCCGCGGAAGGCAACGGTCCGGTCAATGCGCTCGACCTGGCGCTGCGCAAGGACCTCGGCAAATACCAGAAATATATTGCGGGGCTCAAACTGACCGACTATCGGGTGCGTATCCTCAATGCGGGTACCGAGGCCGTCACTCGCGTGCTGATCGAGAGCGAAGACGAGGCCGGCGAGCGCTGGACTACCGTGGGCGTGTCGCCCAACATCATCGACGCTTCATTCCAGGCGCTGATGGATTCCATCATTTTTAAGTTGGTGAAGTCGGGCGCCCCGGCGTGAGATGCTTGCTGTCGTCCCCGCCTGCGCGGGAACGACGATCAGGGGGCTTCATGATCGACCACATTTCCATCGCGGTGCGGGACATCAAGTCGGCGGAGGCCTTTTATACCGCGTTGCTGGCGCCGCTGGGGCTCACCAAATTGCGCGAGTGGGCGCACGCCGCCGTCGGTTACGGCAAGACCTATCCTGAATTCTGGATCAACAGCCGTGCAGACATGCCTTCTGTTGAAACCGACAGTGGTGTTCACGTTTGCTTGCGCGCTCCATCAACGAAGGCCGTTGATGCATTTCACGCCGCTGCGCTTGCAGGCGGTGGTACGTCTGATGGCGAGCCAGGTCTTCGTCCCGAGTACAACGATCGCTACTATGCCGCTTTCATCTGCGACCAGGACGGCAATCGCATCGAAGCTGTGACGTTCGTCGAGGCAAAATAGGGTTTAAAGCCGGTCGGCAAGGACTGCCGGCATTGCTTCCTCGCCCTCAGGGACGGCCGCTGCAGCTTTTTGCAGCATCGGCAGAATGTCTGCCACCTTGTCGGCGACCAGCAATTCGAAATTGAGATCACCACGAATAAACTCAAGTTTTTTCATGTGCTCGATGAGGGCGCACAGCGGATCCCAGAAATTCTTGATATTAGCGAGCAGGATTGGCTTGCGGTGACGGCCAAGCTGTACCCACGTCACCTGCTCGACGATTTCTTCGAGAGTGCCGATGCCACCGGGCATGGCCACGAACGCGTCTGCCATCTCGAACATCTTGCGCTTGCGATCGTGCATGTCGCGGGTCACGACAAGGTCGTCGACACCCTTTAAGGCAAGTTCACGTGCGACCAGAAATTCCGGGATGATGCCGGTTGCGTGCCCGCCGTGCTTGAGTACCGATTTGGCGATCTCACCCATCATGCCGACGGAGCCGCCGCCGAAAACAAGGCCAATGCCGTTTTCGGCGAGGATGGCCCCGAAGGCGCGGGCACTTTCCACGAAGGCCGGGTCGGTGCCCGGCCCGGAGCCGCAATAGACGCAGATTTTGCGGATTTTGTTGGTTTTTTCGATTCTATTCATGAGCATGCATGTGCATCCGGCTTGCGGCAGCGTCAAGGCGCGCCAGATAATTCGCATGATGGACAGGCGTTCCGCACGGCCGGGGTGATTACTGCCAAGAATCCCCCTATATGGAAGCATTGACGAGGCCTTGTGGCCCGTCCTTTCGGGCCCTGAATGAGCGATCACCACCATCGAACGTCTGCCCAACCTGCAAGCGTATCCGCCAATCGCGGTGCGTTGCTCGCGACTATTATCCATCTATGGCCCTATATCTGGCCGGC
The DNA here is from genome assembly GCA_963810125.1 of uncultured Alphaproteobacteria bacterium. GTDB lineage: Bacteria > Pseudomonadota > Alphaproteobacteria > Rhizobiales > Xanthobacteraceae > Pseudolabrys. Next base: position 334,037 of record CAWEMK010000005.1, on the reverse strand, counting down.
CGACCGCCGTGACCTGAAGCTGCGGGTGATTGGCTCCATGGTGCTGCTGCTGGCCGCCAAGCTTGCGACCATTGCAGTGCCCTTCACGTTCAAATGGGCAACTGATGCGCTCGCCGGTCACGGGACTGCGCCGGTCGCTGCGTCAGACTGGCTGCTTTGGGCCGTGGCCGCGCCGATTGCGATGACCATTGCCTATGGCGGCATGCGAATTCTAATGGCGGCATTGACCCAGTTGCGCGACGGCCTGTTCGCAAAAGTCGCGATGCATGCCGTGCGCCGGCTTGCCTTCCGCACTTTCATCCATATGCACGAGCTGTCTTTGCGCTTCCATCTGGAGCGCAAGACCGGTGGCCTGACTCGCGTGCTCGAGCGCGGCCGCAACGGCATTGAGACGATTGTGCGGATGGTGATCCTGCAATTGTCTCCGACGATTATTGAACTCGCACTCATTGTCGTCGTGCTGATGTGGCAGTTTGACTGGCGTTACGTCGCGGTCATCATGGCGACGGTCGCTGTCTATATGACCTACACCTATCACGCCACCGAGTGGCGTATTGGTATCCGCCGTAAAATGAACGACAGCGATACCGACGCCAACGTCAAGGCGATCGAACTCGCTGCTCAATTACGAGACCGTCAAATATTTCTCCGCGGAAGAACGCGAGGCCGCTCGCTACGACCGCGCCATGGAGCGCTACGAAGACGCCAGCGTCCGCGCCTATACTTCGCTCGCGGTTCTTAATGCCGGCCAGGCGGCCATCTTCACCTGCGGGCTCGCGGCCGTCATGGTGATGTGCGCATTCGAAATCCGCGCCGGCAGCAAGACGGTCGGCGATTTCGTTCTGATCAACGCCATGATGATTCAACTGTACCAGCCGCTCAATTTCATGGGCATGGTCTATCGCGAAATCAAGCAGGCCATTACCGATATCGAGCTTATGTTCTCTATCCTGTCGCGTGAACCAGAGATTAAAGACGCAACAAATGCGCCTCCGCTGAAGGTCGGTACCGGCACCATTCGCTTTGAGAATGTCAGTTTTGCCTATGAGCCGTCGCGCCGAATTTTAAAAGGCATCAGTTTCGAGGTGCCGGCCGGCAAGACAGTGGCCGTGGTGGGTCCATCAGGTGCCGGAAAATCCACGATTTCCCGGCTGCTATTCCGTTTCTACGACCTTCTGGGTGGACGGATTTCGATCGATGGGCAGGACATCGCGAAGGTAACGCAGAAATCGCTGCGGCAGGCGATTGGCATGGTTCCACAGGACACTGTGCTGTTCAACGACACGATCCGCTACAACATCCGCTATGGCCGTTGGGAAGCAACGGATGCCGAGGTAGAGGAGGCGGCCCGGCTCGCGCAGATCGACCCGCTGATCCGGATCGCGCCGAAAGGCTACGAGACTGAGGTCGGGGAACGCGGCCTGAAACTCTCTGGTGGCGAAAAGCAGCGTGTCGCGATTGCCCGCACAATCCTGAAGGGCCCGCCAATTCTGGTGCTCGACGAGGCAACATCCGCGCTCGACAGCCATACCGAAAAGGAAATCCAGGACGCTCTTGAACGTGTCTCCCGCAATCGCACCACACTTGTGATTGCGCATCGGCTTTCGACCATTGTCGGCGCTGACGAGATTATCGTGCTCGATCAGGGTGAGATCGTCGAGCGTGGTACGCACTACGCACTGCTCGCCAAAAACGGTCTTTACGCCAGCATGTGGAACCGTCAGCGTGAAGCCGAAGAGGCGCGTGAGAAGCTGGCGCGCGCAGGAGAAGAAGAAGGCGCTCCCAACCGCAATCCGCCACCGGTGGACGATGTCATCAGTGCGGCGGCAGTCGCAACGATCGAAGCGCCTGCCGACGCGGCAGAGTAAGATAGCCCATGTCAATCTACGATTCGATTCGCTCGCAATTTGTCCCGGTCACGCCGGAGGGCTACCCGTTCATTGGCGCCTTTGCGTTCGTCAGTATCATCCTGTTTTGGCTGTGGGCACCGCTCGGCTGGCTGGGCACTCTGGCGACGATCTGGTGTGCCTATTTCTTCCGCGATCCGCCAAGAGTAACCCCTGTGCGCGACGGCTTGGTTGTCGCGCCGGCCGACGGGCGGGTGAGCCAGGTCACCAGCGCGGTGCCGCCACAGGAATTGAGTATTGGCAACAAGCCACTGCCGCGCATCTCGATCTTCATGAGCGTGTTTGATTGCCACGTGAATCGCAGCCCGGTGGCCGGCAAGATCGAGAAAATCATCTATCAGCCGGGAAAGTTCCTCAACGCCGACCTCGACAAGGCTAGCGCCGACAACGAGCGCAATTCATTGGTGATCGCGACTGCCGGTGCGCGCGTCGCGGTTGTGCAGATCGCTGGTCTCATTGCCAGACGCATTGTCTGCTTTGTGCAGGTCGGCCAAGCCATAAACACCGGCGAACGTTTCGGGATGATCCGATTTGGATCCCGTCTCGATATTTACTTGCCCGAGGGCATACCGCCATTGGTCGCAGTGGGACAGACCTCGATCGCAGGCGAAACCGTGCTCGCCGATTTGCGCGGCGCAGGGGAATCCCGGGCGTACCGGGCGGGCTGATCCCGCCCGGTAGTGTCCGACGCCGTTATTTGCCCGCCAGGTAGCTTTTCCGCATTGGTTTAAGCGCGACCAACGCGAGGATGCCGGTCAACGCATCCAGCGTGATAATGATGGCGAACACTGGTAGCCAGCTTCCAGCCTTGGCATAGATCAGCGCAGCGACCGGCGCCCCTAAAACCGATCCGACACCCTGCGCCATATACAGGAAGCCATAATTGGTGGTGGCGGATTTGGTGCCGAACGTATCCGTTAGTGTCGACGGAAACAGCGAGAAGATCTCGCCCCAGCCGAAGAACACGACGCCAGAAAGCAGGACGAACAACAGCGTGTTGTCGCGCAACAGCACCATAGCTGCGACAGCGCAAGCCTCCATCAGGAAGGCGATGGCCATCGTGTTCTCGCGGCCAATGTGGTCCGACACCCAGCCGAAGAATGGTCGCGTCAAACCATTCGTGATGCGGTCAATCGTCAGTGCCAGAGGCAATGCCGCAAGACCAAAGACCATCACCTTGGTGACGCCGAAGTCGCGTGAGAACGATGCGAACTGCGAAATGATCATCAATCCGCCGGTCGACATCATGGTCATCATGATGAACATCAACCAGAAAACTTTCGTCTTCAACATTTCGGCGGGCATGACATCCTTCACCGCCGACGTAACAGTGGGTTGTGGAAGTTTGTCAGTGGCTTGCGGCATCCGCATCGCCAGAGCGGCAACGGCGCCGACGATCCCGAGAATGATGCCGAACACGACCAGCGTATGCTGGTAACCGGAACTCTTGAGCATCGTATCGATCGGGAAGGTGGTGAGAATGGCGCCGAAGCCATAGCCTGCGGCGACCATGCCGGTCGCGAAGCCGCGCCGGTCGGGGAACCAACGCACCATCAATCCGATGATGCCGATATAGACGATGCCGGTGCCGACACCGCAGAACAGACCATATGTCAGATAAAGGCCCATCAGGCTGGTGGCGTAAGCCGACGTGATCCAACCCGCGCCGGACATGAGACATCCGACTGCGATCAGGAGCCGCGGACCGAATTTATCGACCAGGTAGCCTTGTATCGGGGACAGCCACGTTTGCAGAATGATCAAGATCGAGAACGTCCATTGGATATCGGCCAGCGTCGATCCGAGACCGTCCTGAAACGATTTCGTGAAAAGCGTCCACACGTATTGCGGGCTGGAAATCGACATCATGGCGATCAGGCCCAACACTAGTTGGACCCAACGCGTTGATGCCGTCGCCGGCGTTGCCAGCGGTTGCGAAATCGCGCTCATTTTTTGGCTCCCTGTCCCTGAACGGTCAATTGCATCTGATCGGGTCATCGAAGGCAAGATGCGGACCAAGCACGTGTCGCTTGCGATGCCATTGAAACTACGTCGAAAAATGGGAACGGCTAGGCGGCAGATGCTGCCGCTGCCAGATAAGGGAGCGGTTGCCCATAATTTCGGCGCGAAGATCTGCTTACTATGTTGGCGGCTTTGCTGTCGGTCAGCAGGCAAACGTATATATTTGAACCATGGTATTTCCGCCGTTCGACCCCGCACCACCGCCGTTCCGGCGCCGATTCAAGGCGATTCCGGTGCGCACGCTGCTGCCGAACCTGATCACTCTGCTCGCGCTGTGTGCAGGTCTCACCGCCATCCGTTTGTCGGTAGAGGACAAGCTCGATTGGGCGCTTGCGGCGATCGTGTTTGCGGCATTGCTCGACGGCATCGATGGCCGGATCGCGCGCATGCTCAAGGGCACTTCGCGTTTTGGCGCTGAGCTCGACAGTCTGGCGGACTTCGTCAATTTCGGTGTGGCTCCGGCGCTGATTTTATATTTCTGGGGCCTGCACGAGCTCAAATCGGCCGGCTGGATTGCCGCCCTGGTTTTTGCAATCTGCGCAGGGCTGCGTCTCGCGCGCTTCAATGTGATGATCGACGATCCTAACAAGCCGGCCTGGGCGGGCAACTTCTTTACCGGCATTCCGGCGCCCGCCGGCGCCATTACCGTGCTGTTGCCGATTTATCTGAATTTCCTCGGCGTGTCGGGCGGGCTGATTACGGTGTGGCTGACTTTCATCTACACTCTTGCGATCGCACTATTGATGGTTTCGCGACTGCCGGTGTTCTCCGGAAAACGCGTGGGCAAGCGCGTGCCGCCGGAAATGGTGTTGCCGGTTTTCGTTTTCGTCGTGTTGTTCTTCGCGTTGCTGGTCAGTTATCCGTGGCAGGTGCTTACGATCGGCACGCTGGCTTATCTCGCCTGTCTGCCGCTTGGTTGGCTGTCCTACCAGGAATATCAGCGCAAGGATGCGGCCGCCGCAGCAAGTGCCAGCAGCGCGGCATTTCCTGCCAGTCCACCTGACGGTGAGCCCGATCACGAGCGGCCGGCGCGTCTGAACTGATTTCAGCTCTGTTTCAGCGGGTGGCCCGGCATTAATTCGTAGGGATGCTTCCAGCCCGGCAGGGCCTTCATGCGTTCGAGCCAGGCGCCGATCGCCGGGTAGTTCTTGGCGATATCGAAACCAAATTCATCCTCTGGATAGTAGAAATAGCCGGTCATCGAAACATCGGCGATCGTCGGCTTGTCGCTGACGAGGAATTTTCGTCCGGTCAGCCGCTTGTTGACGATCGCGAGATTTCCTTCAGCCCGGCCCTTGAGGAATGCGAGGACAGCGGGATCACCGGGAGGCTTGGCAAAGTTCTTGAGGAAGCGAAACGGACCCAGGAATCCGTTGACCTTCTGATTGTCGAATATGATCCAGCGCAAGGCTTCGAGTTCTTCGTCCTCGCCCTCAGGCTTGAATTTGCCTGTGCGTTTGGCCAGGTAAGTCAGGATGACACCGGACTGCGTGAGTTTTTTCTTGCCGTGCACGAGGACTGGTGCCTCGCCCATTTCGTTCACGTCATTTCTAAATTCGGGCGTGCGTTGGACCATGGTGCTGAAGAAATCAACCCAAACCGGCTCCCAATCGGCGCCAATCAGGTTGAGCATCAGCGCGGCGCGGTAGGCGTTGCCGGATTGCGCGAAACAATAAAGTTGAAACTCGGCCATGGGACTTCCGATCTTGTGTTTTAGCTAGCGTTCCAGGGTGAGAGGGATGCCGTTGGTTGACTGACCCTCAAAGCGTGTACCGCCAGGCCGAAGCTGCGCCAGCGGCTGGTTTTCGTTGTCCGTTATCGTAAGGACGCTTCCTTCCATTGCCCAGCGGCGGCTCATGTAAAAATTGCCTGGACAGCCACCATCGGGTGCGACGGCGCCGTTGCGCGCACCGGCAGCGCCGCCGAATTCAAGGCCGCAAGAGGGTGAATTCGGTGCAGCCAGGATCCAACGACCGGTCATAGACGCATCAATCGGCGCGGCCGCCGGTGCCGACGATCCCACAGAAACTTGATCCCCTGCACATCCCGCCAGTGTGAAGACGACAAGAACTCCTGTCGCGACCCTGACGGCGGTCATTCTTTGGCGCGCCTTACTTCATCGTCGGAATGACAAATTCCGCGCCTTCTTTGGTCCCGGTGGGCCAGCGCGACGTCACGGTTTTTGTCTTGGTATAGAAACGGATGGAGTCCGGTCCGTGCTGATTAAGGTCGCCAAAGCCTGACCGCTTCCAGCCTCCGAACGTGTGATAGGCGAGCGGCACCGGAATGGCGAAGTTCACGCCGACCATGCCGACCTGCACGCGATTGACGAAATCGCGCGCGGTGTCGCCATCGCGCGTGAAGATGGCAACGCCGTTGCCGTATTCGTGCTCCGAGGGCAACCGCACGGCTTCCTCATAATCGTGTGCGCGCACAACCGACAACACGGGGCCAAAAATTTCTTCCTTATAGATGCGCATGTCAGGCTTTACATCATCGAACAGACAGCCGCCCATGAAGTTGCCGTTTTCGTAGCCCTGCAATTTAAAGCCGCGGCCGTCGACCACGAGTTTGGCGCCTTCCTTGACGCCGACTTCGACATAATCCTTCACGCGATTGAGTGCAGCTTTCGTCACCAGCGGGCCGTAGTCGGCCTGTGGGTCGGAGGAAGGCCCGATCTTCAGATTTTCCACGCGCGGGATCAGCTTCTCGACCAAAATGTCGGCGGTCTTCTTGCCGACTGGCACCGCGACTGACACGGCCATGCAGCGCTCGCCAGCGGAACCATAACCGGCTCCGACCAGCGCATCGACCGCCTGATCCATATCGGCGTCGGGCATTACGATCATGTGGTTCTTGGCGCCGCCGAAACACTGCACCCGTTTGCCGTGGGCGCAACCGGTCGAATAAATATATTCCGCGATCGCCGATGAGCCGACGAAGCCGATCGCCATGATGCGTGGATCGGTAAGCAACGTATCGACGGCTTCCTTGTCGCCGTTCACAACGTTGAGGACGCCTTCCGGCAATCCGGCTTCGAGAAACAGTTCTGCAATCCGCATGGGTACTGAAGGATCGCGCTCCGATGGCTTCAGGATGAAAGCGTTGCCGCAGGCGATGGCAGGTGCGGCTTTCCAAAGCGGGATCATCGCGGGGAAATTGAACGGTGTAATACCCGCGACCACGCCAAGCGGTTGGCGCATGGAGTAGAGATCGATGCCGGGGCCGGCACCCTCCGTGTATTCGCCTTTCAGTAAATTCGGAATGCCGCAGGCAAATTCCACGACTTCGAGACCGCGCTGAATGTCGCCGCGCGCGTCCGGAACGGTCTTGCCGTGCTCGGAAGAGAGCAGTTTTGCGAGGCTGTCGTATTCCTTCTGCACAAGTTCGAGAAACTTGAACATCACGCGGGCGCGCCGCTGGGGATTGGTCGCCGCCCAACCCGGCTGCGCGGCCTGGGCATTGGCGATGGCGTGCTCGACTTCGGCGTGCTTGGCGAGAGCGACCTTGGCCTGCACATCGCCGGTGTTGGGATCGAAGACGTCGCCGAACCGGCCGGAGGTCCCTTTGACGGCGTTGCCGCCGATGAAATGTCCGATCTCACGCATGGGTCACTTTCCTCCAGTTCGCTAAGGGCTTCCGGGTCGGCCGCCTGGCTGTTTGGCGTTGTTTTTTCATGATTTTTGCAGTTTTTCCGCGGCCGGTCACGAGTTGGCGGTCCTTTTCGGGCGTTTTTCTTTCACCAACGGTTAGCCTTTACCGCTCCTTAACAGGGCCAGTCTAGGGTCGTCACGGGAACCGTGTTGGCGTCGTCAGTGCGCGTTGGGTGGGTAGGTTATGGATATTGCGACCAGTTTAGGCCTGCTGAGCGGCGTTGGCGTCGTTACCCTCGTAATTCTGATGGGCGGCGATCTGCACATGTTCGTCAGCGAACATGCGTTCATCGTCATTTTCGGTGGATCCTTTGCCGCAACACTGATCCGCTTCCCGCTCAGTTCGATATTCCACGGCTTGCCCCTTGGCGCCAGGTTCGCGTTCACGCTACGGCGCATGAGCCAACGCGAACTGGTCGATGAAATTGCAGGCCTAGCCGAGGTTGCGCGCAAGTCGGGGCCGATCGGTCTGGAAAAGGTCGAGATCGAAGATCCATTCCTTGCCAAGGGCGTACGCTTCGTCGCCGACGGCTACGACGGCAATTTCATTCGCGACAATCTTGAACGCGACCGCGACAACTTCCTCACCCATCTCGACGAAGGCCAGAAGATCTACCGCGCGGTAGGCGACTGCGCGCCGGCCTTTGGCATGATCGGCACCTTGATCGGCATGGTGCAGATGTTCGCCAACATGACGGACCCATCCAAGCTCGGTCCGTTCATGGCCGGCGCACTTCTGGCGACCTTCTACGGGGCTGCTCTCGCCAACATGTTTTGTCTGCCGATCGCCGACAAGCTGCATCTCAAGCTGGTCGACGAGGAAATCAACCGCACGCTGATCATCGACGGCATTTTGATGATCCGTGAAGCGAAGAGCCCGACTCTCGTTCGCGAGATGTTGCTCGCTTACCTGCCTGAAAAGCATCGCCACACCGAGGCTGATGAAGAAGAGGAAGAGGCGGAGCCGGTGGCCGCGTGATGCCGTTCGATTTCGGGCGATAGAAAATGGCCAGACGCAAGGAGGCTCACGGAGGCGGTCACGGGTGGTTCGTCACCTTCGCCGATCTGATGGGGCTGCTGGTCAGTTTCTTCGTGATGCTGGTCGCTTTTTCCACACAGGACCAGGCCAAACTCCAGGTCGTCGCCGGTTCGATGCGTGACGCCTTTGGTGTGCAGGATCGCGTGCGCTATTCGGGGATCATTGAAATTCTCGGCTTGCCAACGCGTCCTAGACTGAAGAATTCCGCCCACATCGATCCGTCAGAAGCTTCCGCGACCCCGTCGCCAGAAGAAAACGATCGGCAGCGCGCCTATGGCGCACGCTTCAAAGAAGACCGCAAATTTTCACTGGCGTCCGCCTCACTGCGTCAGGCACTGCAGGAGATGCCGGAGATTACCGAAGCGTCCAAGCATATTATGCTTGAAGAAACCAAGCAGGGTCTCAACATCGAGATCGTTGATCAGGACGGACGCTCGATGTTCCAGGACGGCGCGAAAGAACCGAACGAACGCACGCGCAAGATCCTTCAGAAAATTGCACCGCAACTCAAAGCGATGCCTTACCGTCTCTCCATTGTCGGTCACACGGCTTCAAGCAAAGTGCCGCCGAAGCCGGGTTATGGGCCATGGGAGTTGTCCGCAGATCGCGCTAATGCAGTGCGCCAGATATTGGAAACCGAGGGCGTGCCGTCCGGAAATGTCTTCATGGTGGCCGGCAAATCCGATACGGAGCCGCTTTTCCCAGACGATCCCTATATGTCGCCCAACCGGCGGGTCACCATAACCCTGATGCGGGAAGAGCCGCCTTTGCCCGCCGATTTGACCCCTTGAGCCGGTAAGATGCTGGCCCCAGCCGCCAGCCCATCGCCGCGATCAGGCCGGAAAAAGCCCATATTCTCTCGGTCTTTACGATGATATAACGCCGGCCTCCAACGTTTTTCGGCGGACTGCGTTTAATCGAAATGAGTCAGACGAACGAAACGACCGCCGCCGAGGCCGCAGCCGCTCACGGCGGTCAGGACGCGCGCCCAAGTCTTCTGGCGTTGGCGCTCGGCAGTGTTGGCGTCGTCTATGGTGACATCGGGACCAGCCCGCTTTACGCCTTCCGCGAAGCCGCCATTGCCGCAAGCAACAATCAGATGGTGACGCGCGACATCGTGCTCGGCGTGCTGTCGTTGATCGTGTGGGCGCTCATCATAACGGTTACGCTGAAATATGTTCTGATCCTGCTTCGCGCCGACAATAACGGCGAGGGGGGAACGTTGTCGCTGACGGCGCTGGCGACGCGGGCGCTGGGCAGGCGCACCGCATTTGTTTACATTGTTGGCGTCATCGGCGCTTCGATGTTTCTCGGCAATTCCGTGATCACGCCTGCGATTTCGGTCCTTTCGGCGGTTGAAGGACTAAAGCTTGCCAGCCCGGCCTTCACCGAATTTGTTGTGCCGCTCACGGTCATCATTCTGATCGCGCTATTCGCCGCGCAAAGCCGCGGTACTGCAAAAGTCGCCGCCATGTTCGGCCCCATCATGGTGGTCTGGTTCGTTTCGATTGCAATCGCAGGCGGGCTGCACATCCGTGATGATCCAACGGTGCTCACTGCAATCAATCCGCTCTATGGAATTGAATTCCTTTTTCACCATGGTGCAATTGGTCTGGTCACGCTCGGCGCGGTTTTTCTTGTCGTGACCGGCGGTGAAGCACTTTATGCCGATCTTGGGCACTTCGGGCGCAAGCCAATTCAGACGGCTTGGCTGTCTCTCGTGCTGCCCGCTCTATTGATCAATTATTTCGGTCAGGGCGCAAAGGTGCTTGCCGATCCGGCCGCGATCGAAAATCCGTTTTTCCGGCTGGTGCCCGATACTTTCCTGTTGCCAATGGTCGTATTGGCGACGGCTGCGACGGTGATCGCGAGTCAGGCTGTTATCACTGGCGCGTACTCGCTGGTCCATCAGGCAATCCAGTTGGGCTTATTGCCGCGCCTTACAATCCTGCACACATCCGCCTCGCATGTTGGCCAGATCTACATTCCGCGCGTGACGATTTCCTTGATGATTGGTGTCCTTTTGCTCGTTGGATTGTTCCGCACTTCCGGCGCGCTCGCCTCGGCCTATGGCATCGCGGTCGCGACCACGATGGTTGTGGATGGGATTCTCGCATTCGTCGTGATCTGGAGAGGATGGCAGTGGCCGCTCTGGAAAACGCTGCTATTGATTGCGCCGTTCGTTGTTGTCGATGTTGTTTTCTTCTCCGCCAATTTCCTCAAATTGTTTGAGGGAGCCTGGGCGCCGCTGCTGTTTGGTGCAAGCATGGTGCTCCTGATCCTCACCTGGCGACGCGGCACAGGAATCCTGATCAACAAGACTAGGCGCACGGAAGTGCCACTCGACACCTTGTTCCGCAGCATGGAAAAGAAGCCGCCGCACATTGTGCCGGGGACCGCCGTGTTCCTCACCAGCGATCCCGAGTTTGCGCCAACAGCGCTGTTGCACAATCTCAAACACAACAAGGTGCTGCACGAGCACAATGTCATTTTGACCATCATAACGGCTGACATGCCGCGTGTGTCAGAAGATGAGCGCGTGCGGATTACGCCGCTGTCGAAATATTTCGCGCGGGTGTCCTTGAAGTTCGGTTACATGGAACAGCCTAACGTGCCGAAGGCGTTGGCGATCGCGCGCAAGCACGGCTGGCATTTCGACATCATGTCGACGTCGTTCTTCCTGTCGCGGCGCGCGCTCAAGCCGTCGGCGAAATCCGGCATGCCTTCATGGCAGGATCACTTGTTTATCGCGCTCGCGCGTTCGGCCAGCGACGCCACGGACTTTTTCCAGATTCCGACCGGCCGGGTTGTCGAAGTCGGTACGCAAGTTACGGTCTGACAAAGTTCTATGGAGTCAGCTTGTACGTAAGTATCTGATAGATTTATTGTATTTTCAGGACCCATTGCATTTTCCGCATGGCTTGATCTGGCGCATTGCGTAAACGGCGGTGCTCAGGAACTGTTTGGGGAGTTATAAGCCGCGTCCCACGGATTTTTGCACTGCAGCAATTCCAGGCCAAATCACATGTCTCAAAGCATTGCCACCGCCAACGGCGGTGGAGTTGCGGCTCATGACGCGAGCGAAGCGCCGGCCAAGGTCGGCTTCTGGGCTCTCACGCTTGGCAGCATCGGGGTCGTCTACGGTGATATCGGCACGAGTCCCCTCTACGCGCTGCGCGAGGCGGTCTTGGCGGCAACGGGTGCAGGTACTCCGGCGAGCGAGCCGGTGGTCCTTGGAATCCTGTCGTTGATCATCTGGGCGCTGCTGTTTGTCGTGACCGCCAAATACGTGCTGATTCTGCTGCGCGCGGACAACAAAGGTGAGGGTGGCACGCTTGCCTTGATGGCGCTTGCATCGCGCTCCCTGGTGCGCGGCAGCAGCATTGTCATTCTCCTCGGTGTGATCAGTGGCGCGTTGTTTTATGGCGATGCGATTATTACGCCGGCGCTGTCAGTTCTCTCGGCCATCGAGGGCATTAAAGTGGTGACACCGGCATTCGATGCTTATGTGGTGCCGCTGACCGTGCTCGTTCTCGTCATTCTTTTTGCTGTCCAATCGCGCGGCACCGCACGTGTCGCGTCGTTCTTTGGTCCGGTCACATTGTTTTGGTTTGCGACGATTGCGGCCGCGGGCATTTGGCACGTTGGGCAAAATCTGTCCGTACTCCTCGCATTCAACCCGTGGTACGGCGTAAGTTTCCTGCTTCATCATGGTATCGTCGGGTTTTACACGCTAGGTGCCGTCTTTCTGGTCGTCACCGGCGCCGAAGCACTCTACGCAGACCTTGGCCATTTCGGGCGTGGGCCAATTCGGTTTGCATGGTTGGTCGTCGTGCTGCCGGCGCTCTTACTTAATTATCTCGGGCAGGGCGCGCTTGTTATTGCCGATCCGAAATCGGTCGAAAACCCGTTCTTTTTGCTCTATCCGGAGTGGGCTCTGCTTCCGATGGTTTTGCTGGCTACAGCTGCGACCGTGATCGCAGAGTCAGGCGGTGATTACGGGTGCATATTCACTCACCCGACAGGCCATTCAACTTGGCCTGCTGCCACGCCTGGAAATCCGCCACACCTCAGAGGCACTGTTTGGACAAATCTATATGCCACGCGTCAACACGCTGCTTTTGATCGGCGTTCTGTTGCTCGTGGCGCTGTTCCGCTCATCGAGCGCGCTAGCTTCCGCCTATGGCATTGCGGTGACCGGCACCATGGTGGTGACGGCTATGATGGCGCTGGTTGTGATCTGGCGCGTGTGGCATTGGCCTTTCTTCGCGGCTGCAGCGTTGATGATCCCATTTTTGTTTATCGATCTCACATTTCTATCTGCAAATATGCTCAAAATTGTTGAGGGCGGCTGGATGCCATTGGCGCTGGGGGCCTTGGTGATGGCGGTCATGTACACATGGCGTCGTGGAACCCGGCTGCTCTTCGAGAAGACCAGACGCCTCGAAACGCCGCTCGAATCCCTCGTGAAGAGTCTCGAGAAGAAGCCGCCGGCGCGTGTGCCAGGGACTGCAGTCTTTCTCACCAGCGATCCGGTCAGTGCACCGACCGCATTGCTGCACAGTCTCAAGCACTACAAGGTTCTCCATGAGAAAAACGTGATCCTGACCATCGAAACCGCAGATGCGCCTCGAGTCGATCCTGCCGAGCGCGTTCGTATCGCGCCGGTAGGAAAAACGTTTTCCCGGGTCGTGCTGCGGTTCGGCTTCATGGAAACACCGAACGTACCAAGAGCCCTGGCGATTGCGCGCAAGCTCGGCTGGCAATTCGATATTATGTCGACGTCCTTTTTCTTGTCGCGTCGCTCGCTCAAGCCCGCCGCGCATTCCGGTATGCCGCGCTGGCAGGATCGCTTGTTTATCGGCCTCACCCGTTCGGCGAATGACGCCACCGACTACTTCCAGATCCCGACGGGGCGAGTGGTTGAGGTCGGAACGCAAGTGACTATCTAGGGCCGCAAATCAAAAGAATGATGCAGCGTGCCGAAATTCCGGGTAAAATTCGATATTGATGAGTAACGGAGTTTCGGTATGGCCGACGAAATGCCGCGCGCGGACGAGGTAACGAACCTCTCGCCGGAGCAGGTTGCTGCTGGACTACGCGAAGGGCGAATTCTGCTGGTCGACGTTCGCGAACCTAACGAAACGTCGGTCGAGAGTTACCCCGAGGCGGTTATTGTCCCGCTGTCGTGTTTCGATCCGGCTGCAATTCCTGACCCGCAAGGAAAGCAGGTGGTGTTCGCCTGCCGCTCGGGCAGGCGCTCTATTACGGCGTCGGTTGCAGCGCAGGACGCCGGTTACCCCTACAGCGCGCATCTCGCCGGCGGAATTATCGCGTGGAAGGCCGCTGGTCTTCCGACCAAGGCTTGAACCACACCGGCCTGATGCGCTCCATGCACCGTGCATTCACGATCATCGCTTTGGCACTCGGCTTTTGCGCCGCCTTCATCAATGCCGCGGGTGCCCAAAGCGGGCGTGTGGTGAATGTCTACAACTGGTCGGACTATATCGATCCGAAAGTCCTCGAAGCCTTTACAAAAGACACTGGCATCAAGGTCCAGTACGACACGTTTGATGCCAACGAAACGCTGGAAACCAAGCTGCTCGCCGGCAAGTCCGGTTACGACGTTGTTGTGCCGACCGGATATTTCCTGGAGCGGCAGATCAAGGCCGGCGTCTTTCAAAAGCTCGACAAAACCAAACTCAAGAACCTCGACAACCTCTGGCCAGATATTGCGAAGAGGCTCTCGGTCTATGATCCGGGCAATCAGTACGCCGTCAACTACATGTGGGGAACAACCGGTATCGGTTACAACGTCAAAGCGATGCGCGAGCGGCTCGGTCCGGATGGCACGATCAACAGTTGGGACATTGTGTTCAAGCCGGACAATCTGGCCAAGTTCAAGGATTGCGGCGTGCACATGCTTGATTCCGCCGACGACATCATGCCGGCGGCACTCCATTATCTCGGCCTCAATCCAAATTCGACCGATACAGGTGAATTGGACAAGGCAGCCGAGTTACTGATGAAAATCAGATCCTCAGTGCGGAAATTCCATTCGTCGGAATACCTGAATGCACTTGCCGGCGGAGAAATCTGCCTGGTGGTTGGCTGGTCCGGCGACATCAAGCAAGCGCAAAAGCGCGCGGTCGAGGCCAAAAACGGAGTTGAAATCGGCTATTCGATCCCGAAGGAAGGCGCGCAGATGTTTTTCGACAATCTCGCCATTCCCAAAGACGCTGGCCACGTCGTCGAGGCGCATGCCTTTATTGACTACTTGATGCGTCCGGACGTTGCCGCAAAAAACAGCGATCTGGTCGCTTATGCCAACGGCAACCTGGCAAGCCAGAAGCTTATCGATAAGGCGGTGTTCGACGACAAGAGCGTCTACCCGGACGCCGCAACCATGAGCCGGCTCTATACAGTCGGTGCGCGCGACCAGAAATCGCAGCGGCTCCTCAACCGGTTGTGGACCAGGGTCAAGACCGGCCGCTGACCTGTTGCTGATCTTCCGGACGCCAGCGGCGGTGCAGCCAGAGCCATTGCTCGGGATGTTCGCGAATCCAGCCTTCGATGACCGACATGATGATCTGCATGGTCCCGGCAATGTCGATTTTGCCTTCGGCATCGCGCACTGGTCGTATTTCCTCCGTCAATTCGGCGCGAAATCGATGGTTCGGCAGGCGCACAACGCGGGTGCCGTGGATCGGGCAGTCGAAGTGACGGGCAAGGCGTGCCAGCAGGGGATTGGCCTTCGTGCGGCGGCCAAAGAAAGTGACATCGACCCCGCGCACATAGTACTGGTCGACCAGCATGCCGATATGCGCTCCCGCTTCGAGCGCTTCGGCAATCTTGACCGGTGCATCAAGCCCGGTGGAAATCAACTTACCCATATTGGCTGTGCGCGTGGTGTGAAGCCATTTGTCGATAGCGCGAATATTGGGACGCCGGTAAAGCACAGCGGTATCGACGTTACAGGCGGCGGCGCAAACGGCGGGCAATTCCCAATTGGCATAGTGCGCGCCAAAGACGAGCGCCGGCTTTCCGTCCTCCATCATTCCGAGAAAGCGTTTGATGTCGGCGGCCGGTGCTTCGATGCGCGCGGGCCGTTCGGGATGCCAGGGGTCGAAATCAGATAAATGATCGAGATGAGCGAATTCTGCCGCGACGCGTCCGACATTGTCCCATACGCCTCGCAAAATTGTGTCGATTTCAGCGGGTGATTTCTCCGGGAATGCAGCCGTCAGATTGGCGCGGCCAATCCGGTTTTCTCGCAATAGCGGGCCGATGCGCCGCATGAAAGAGCCGGCGACATTCGCCATGATGTCCGGATTGATGAGGCGCAGAAGCTGGATCAGCCCGATTGCTATCGTACCCACGACCGCATTGCCGGCGCGCTTTGTGCCGCGGCTCAGGCGCTGCATCATCCCTGCCATGGCTGGCGCCTCAAAACGTTACGATGACTTTACCAAAGACCTGCCGGCTTTCGATGCGCGCCAGGCCGCGTTCGAAGTCGGCGAGGGCGAATTCGGAATCGATGATCGGCGTCATACCGGCTGCGATCTTCGACAGGCTGTCCCGGATATTGCCTATGGAGGCGCCAAATGAGGCGAGAATTTTGTATTGCTGCTGGAACAGCTGCATCAGATTGATCGTCACCGTCGGCCCCGCTGTCGAACCACAGGTCACGAGCCGTCCGCCACGTTTGAGACAGAGCAGGGAGGCGTTGAATCCCTCGCCTCCGACGTGTTCAAAAACGACGTCAACGCCTTTTTTCGCGGTGAGTTTACGGGTCACTCCCTCGAATCGGTCGGTCTTGTAGTTGATGACGTGGTCTGCACCGAGCGCCTTGGCCTTTTCAGCCTTGGCATCGTCACCGACCGTGGTGATGACGGTGCAGCCGAGAGCCTTGGCCATCTTGATCGCGACAGAGCCGATACCAGAGCCACCGGCGTGTACTAAAATGGTTTCGCCAGGCTTGAGCTTGGCATTGTCGAACAGCATGTGTTCGGTGGTGCCGAACGCGATCGGTGCGCAGGCGGCATCGCGCAGCGAAACACCGGCCGGCACAGGAATGACCAATCGCGCCGGCAGATTGATCAAATCGCGCGCGAAGCCATCAATGTGAAAGCCCATGATACCGGCCACATTCTCGCAGAGATTGTCGCGGCCTTCCCGGCAAGAGGGGCAGTGGCCGCAGGTCTTGGCGCCGTACATCACAACTTTTTCGCCTGTGCTAAAGCCCGTAACGCCGCCGCCAATCGCTGCGATCTCGCCCGAGGCCTCCGCGCCCACCACGAGCGGTAGCTGCCGCTTGGCGAAAGCCATGCCGCGGAAGCCCCATAAATCGAGATGGTTCAGGGCCACGGCTTTGATGCGGATTTGCACCTCGCCTTCGCCGGGCGGCGGAGGAGGGGGCACGTCGGCAAGCTCAAGCTTGCGGTCGGCGATTAGTCTGAGCGCACGCATGATGATTGGCTCGCGAGCCCGTTAGGCCGGCTCGAGCCCCATCACCAGCGAAACGTTTTGGCCGCCAAATCCGAACGAATTCGAGATGGCGTGGCGCAAGCTCGCCTCGCGCGCCTTGTTGGGCACAACGTCGAGCGGAATCGCGGGATCCGGAACTGTGTAGTTAATGGTGGGTGGAATCAGCTGGTGCTGCAAAGTGAGCAATGTAAAAACCGCCTCTACGGCGCCAGCCGCGGACAGCGTGTGGCCTATCATGGATTTGTTTGAGGAAATCGGCAGATTTCGCATGCGCTCGCCGAACACGGTCGCACAACCGAGATACTCCATCTTGTCATTTTCGGGTGTGCTGGTGCCATGCGCATTGACGTAATCGATGTCGTTCGGTGTGAGGCCTGCGTCGCTGATGGCGTTTGCGATGCATCCGATAATCGGTTTTCCGTCGGGGCTTGAGCGCGTCCGGTGGAAGGCGTCGGTCATCTCTCCGCAGCCCTCGAGGACACCAAGAATCTTGGCACCGCGAGCTTTTGCGGAGTCGTAGCTCTCAAGCACCAGTGCGCCGCCGCCTTCCGCCATGACGAATCCGTCGCGGTTCTTTGAGAAGGGCTTTGCAGCAGTCTGCGGAACGTCATTGCTGGTGGATAGCGCGGACAGCAGCGAAAACCGGATCACCGCTTCGGGATTGATCGAACCGTCGGTTCCGATGCACAAGGCGGCGTTCGTTTCGCCACGTCGAATTGCCTCAACGCCCAATTGGATCGCTGTGGCTCCGGAGGCGCAGGCGGTGGATAGCGAAATCGGCGAGCCTTGGGTGCCAAACTTCTCGGCCAGATTGTCGGCGGCGGATCCGAACAGGAAACGCCGATGATATTCTGGAAATTGCGCGCTGACCCGGAGCATGTCGGCGTAGGTGACTGTGTCGTTGGCGCCGGACTTCGCTCCGATTTCGAGCCGTTGCGGCCACTCCATCTCGATCGGGGGCACCGCCAGGAAGAGCGGACCAGGGAATCGGCCGGATCCGCCGAGCCCGGACTGTGCGATCGCCTCTTCAGCCGCGAGCGCGGCAAAAGATTCTGTCAGTGCCGCGGCGCAAGGCTGCGGCGGTAGATAGTCGATCGTGCCGGCGATCCGTGTTTTGAGGCCGTCGGTCGGGAAACGGGTGATGGTCTTGATGCCGGATTCACCGGCGGTGAGCTTTGCCCAATTGTCGGCTTTACCGGCCCCCAGTGAGGTGACCACGCCGAGGCCGGTGACCACAACGATTGGTCGTCCTAACTTGTCTTTGCCCTGTGCCATCGTTCGCTACTCCTCAGCCGATGCGTTCGACCAACGCAAGACCTTCGCCTCGCCAGTGGCCGACACCGGTCACCAAGACCTGGTCCAATTTTCCAGTCATCGGCCGTTCCAGCCCCGATGGGTCACAGGGCGGAAACACACTACCATGGTCCAGCGCGACCGTGGCCAGCGCGATGTTCATGGCGAATTGCGGCTCCATCCCATGGCCGAGATATGAACCGGTGGCGCGAACGGCAAGATCGGAATGTGCCTCGAAAAACGCGCGCTCTTCGGCGGTGGCCGGGCTGGCACCGGTCGCGCCAGACAATACGGCCGCATGACCGGTATTTATCTGTCCCTTCAGACGATCCCATAGGCCGGAGAGCGTCAGTGTGATTGTGCCGGGCTTCTGCCGATTTGCGCGGTCGGACACCACAGCGGAAAGGCGGCCAAGGGGTTTTGCGCCTCGCTTTTCTGCGTGATCGCGCGCCTCGATGACGAGGAATGCGCCAAGCGAGCCCAGCGCGAATCCACCATTGTCGGTGCCACGCTCCCATACAGGTAAGAATTTGTTCTTCAGCGTCAGCCCGCCAAATTCATAGAGCATCAACATATCGGGACGCTCGCCGTTATGGGAGCCACCGACCAACGCAATTTCGCTTTGGCCCGCGGCAATGCGCGAATGCGCAATACGCACCGAATCAAAGCCCGCAGATTCCTCACCCATGAATGTGCGCGAGGAGCCGGTCACGCCATGTACGATCGAAATATTGCCGGCAAGCAAATTGGAAAGCTGTGCCAGGAACAAAGTCGGGCGCAGATCGCTCATCAGCCGCTCGTTGAGAAATGCTGCCGGATTTGGCGCGCGCGCGATGCCGCTGAGAATGTTTGAATCCACGGTCAGATCACGTTCGCCGCCACCGGCGGAGACGATCATATCCATATGTGAGAGGATACCGGTCTTGCCTTTGACCCCGGCGGAATCGAGCGCCAGACCAGCGGCATAGGTGCCGATGCGCTGCCAGTTTTCCATTTGGCGCTGATCGCCTTTTTTGGGGATCTGCGCATCGAAATTGATCGGCGCTAGAGGATGCACGACAAAGGGTGCGAAAGTGGTCGTGTCGGCGACCGGCTTTGCTTCCGTCAATTTTCGCCAATGCGCGTCGGGGCCTTCACCGAGACACGATACAATTCCAATGCCGGTGACCCAGACCTCCCGGGTGCCCTCAGCCATCGGCCGGCACCACGGACGGGAAGCCGACCCGCGCAGCGATCTCACGCATTCGCAGCTTCATTTCGTCGTTGGGAAAATCGAGAACGCGTAGCGTCAATGTGGCGTCGCAAATGGACTTACCGTCAAGCGCTATTTTGGTCTCGGTGATCGCGTAACCCGAGCCCTCATGCGCGAGCGTAGCGCTCACAGCCAGTCGCTGGCCCGGTCTGACAAACATGCGGAACTTGGCGTCCTTGACGGCGGCCAGGAATGCCATGCGTTCAAACTTGTTCACGGCCACGACCAGCCACCCCGATGTTTGTGCCATGGCCTCGATCAGCAGCACACCAGGCATCAGCGGAAAGCCGGGGAAGTGTCCCTCGAAAATTGTGTTTGTCGCAGGGACCGTCGCCTCGGTGCTGATCTTGCGCTCGGCAAGCCTGAGGTCGACGATGCGGTCGATCAGCTGGAAGTACTCAAGACGCATGTGATCGCGCTTCAAGCACCCTTTGCAGCGACGAGTTCGTCGATGCGGGCGCTCAAATTCTTAAGCACGAAATACTGGTCGGTTGTGGCCTTGCCGTCGTTGACTTCCTGGGTCCACTGCTCAAGCGGAAGCTTGATCCCGAAGGCCTTGTCGATGGCGAATGCGATATCCAGAAAATCCAGACTATCGATGCCGAGGTCGTTAATGGCGTGGCTTTCCGGTGTGATGGAGTCGCGCGGAATATCACAGGTTTCGGCGATGATATTGGCGATGGTTTCAAACGTCGAAGACATCGGTAACTCTCTGGTTGATCTGGGATTCTGGCAAGCAGGCGGCCAACGCGCCCAAGGCCCGCGCCGTAGCCCCCTCCATCAGCATTTTCCGTGGCAAGCGATTGGCTGCCCGTATAGCGAAGCAGCACGGCAAGTTCAATGGTGACGGCCACTTAGCAGCGAAATCGGCCCCTGCGGCTTTCCAGGCCTCGGGAACTGCAAGGCGACGGCATCTACCAGCGTTCTTTGGTCACTTCGACCGGCGAGCAGCCGCGGCGCCCGGAAAGCACGCAATCCTGATTTTTGCGCATGGTCGCCATCGTATCTGCGAGCCAAACTCCAATACCGATTAGTGCGACAATAGCCAGAAATGCAGCGACGTTAACCAGCATGCGGTGGCGATAGTCGTCGGGATCCTCGCCGCGCTCATATTTTGCCAGGTCCTCGACCGGCGGTGTCGGCGGCGGCCGCGTATGCGCGCTTCCCGTTCGGAAATTGACGACGCGCGAACCATCTTCGGATGAGAAAGGTTTCTGTTCGGCCATCAGCCACACTACCACGCCTCCGTTTTCCTTTCGACTCACACCAAGGGCCACAGTGAGCGCATAAACATCGTGTAATTTTGAAATCCTGCTAGTACGGAACCGCAGGCGGCCAGGCTTTGAATTCGCCTGTTTGTCATTGTATGGATGGATATGAAGTCCAAAATAGTTTTTGCCACGATTGTTCGCCCGGCACCGGTCTTTGCGGCGATAATCTTTGCGAGCTGCGGCACATGGAGCCACGCTGAAGACGTCACTTCGGGCGGCTTGAAAATTTCCGCCGCCTGGGCGCGCGCCACGCCAAAAGGCGCTCCTGTTGGCGGCGGTTACTTGACGATTACCAATAACGGTACCTCCCCGGATCGTTTGATAGGCGGTTTGTCCGACACGGCAACACGCTTTGAAATCCATAACATGAGCATGGAAAATGGCGTCATGAAGATGCGGCCGGTCGAAGCCGGGATCGAAATCAAACCGGGGCAAACCGTCGAATTAAAGCCTGGTGGATATCATGTGATGTTCGTCGGTTTGAAGAAACCTTTTGCGCAAGGCGATCACGTCAAGGCGACCCTAAAGTTTGAGAAAGCTGGCGACGTCTCTGTCGATTTTACGGTCGAAGGAATTGGGGCACAAACCGGCGGGATGCAGATGCAGCATGGCCATTAACTTGGTGCTGGCCAGATTGCTGCGCAAAATAAGGACATTGCTCCTTCACACCATTAGTTAAGCCTGCCCAGCTATATCGTTTGT
Source organism: uncultured Alphaproteobacteria bacterium (assembly GCA_963810125.1). Taxonomy (GTDB): domain Bacteria; phylum Pseudomonadota; class Alphaproteobacteria; order Rhizobiales; family Xanthobacteraceae; genus Pseudolabrys. Next base: position 312,411 of record CAWEMK010000005.1, on the reverse strand, counting down.
CGCTCGTTGTTGAGGGCGAGGTGAACGAATGGCAGTTCCATACCAAGGCGACGATCAAGCGCGATTTTCCGGTCCCAACGAATCTGCTTTGACCCAGATTTCAATCGACGAAGCGCTGGAGCAAAATTGGCTGGACATCTGGTACCAGCCAAAGATCGATCTTCGGCGCAAGTGCCTCGCAGGCGCTGAGGTCATTGTGCGCATGCAACATCCGCAGGGTGGGTTTCTCTGGCCTGAGGAGTACATCGATTGGCTCGGTGACGATGGTCTGAAAAAGCTATTCGAGCACACGTTGCTCACGACCTTGCGTCACTGGACGGTTTTTTCCGACGCAGGTTTTAATTTGCGTCTTGCCATCAACGTGCCGGCTGCCTTGCTGCCCCAACTGCCGATTGGCTCGCTCGTTGCCGCCCATCGCCCCACGTCAGACAAGTGGCCAGGCGTTGTCCTGGATGTAACCGAAGACCAACTCGTGCGCGATGTCGTATTGACGCGAAAAATTGCCGAAGATTTGAAGGCCTGCGGGGTGGCTGTTGCCATCGATGATTTCGGGGCCGGCTACTCCTCTTTTTCCAGTCTTCGAGGCCTGCCGTTTGCAGAATTAAAAATACATAGCTCGTTCATCAAGAACTGCGCCACGGATTTGACAAACGCCGCAATCTGCCAGACGGCAATCGATTTGGCCCATCGGTTTGGCAGCTTTGCTGTCGCCAAGGGCATCGAAACGATTGCCGACCTTCAGGCGTTGATGGTGATGGGCTGCGATTTTGGGCAAGGCCCGCTGGTCGCGCCGGCGATGCCAAAGGATCGTTTCCTTGATGCGCTGCGCAAGCACATGAATAAACCGCACGCGCCACAACAACTGCCAAACGACAACGCAGAACACGTCGCTTAGTTTCAAAATAAATTCTCTTTGAAACTATTGCACACCCCCAACGTTCCCTGATCCCGAGGGAAACACAGGAGGCTGATATGAGAATGGTCGTTCTATGCGCTGCCGTTGGAATGCTTGCGAGCGCCGTTCCGGTGTCCGCGCAGGTTGTCGTACGCGATCGTGACGATGTTGTGGTTCGCGAACACGTCAATCGCGGCCATCACTATGGCTGGGAGCGGCACCATGCGGAGTGCCGTACGGTGCGTGTGCGTACCCAATTGCCGAACGGCAACGTGATCGTAAAAACCCGCCGTACCTGCTGAGTCAGCTGATTTCAGCGAACGATGGCAAATTGAAAGTCCCGGCGCAGAGCGCCGGGACTAATTGCAATTGCGCTTACTACTCCGGAAACGCGAGCTTTTCGTTTTCTGGTGGCAGCATGCGAAAGACGTTGAGGGTCATCGAGATCAGCGCGTAATAGCCGAGTATGCCCACCAGCTCGACAATAGCTGCGTCGCCGAGCAATGACTGCACGCGCTTGTAATTGCGGTCGCTCACGCGCTTCGTCTTATAAAGCTCCTGGATAAAATCATAGATTGCGCGTTCGTCCTTCGGCGCAGATTTTGGCGGCCGTCCGCGACGCAAGTCTTCAATCGTTTTTGGTTTCACACCGCCTTTTTCAGCCATGGGGGCATGCGCGAACCATTCGTATTGCGCGCGCCACAGCCGGGCCGTGCACAAGATGGCGAATTCCGAGAGCCTTGGCGGCAATGCTGTCCCGTAGCGGCAATGGGCGCCGAGTTTCTGGGCCAGTTCTCCGAGTCCTGGAGCGTGCATCCAGACCGCGAAAGGACCGCGAGGGGTGATCGCGGAGCCTCGTGGCCCGGAGCGAAGGCTATTAAGCAAGGCGCGTTGGGCATCGTTCATCCGTGGCTCGTCGATAACGGCGAGGCGTGGCGCCGGGCGCTTGGCGGGCATGTGCTGGGTGTCCTTCAGGGCGTGGGCGGCGGGGTAGGTGGCCAATGGGCCTCTAGATATTATACAAAAGCGGCCCTCGGGAAGGGTTTCGCGCGGACGCGCTGATACACGGCTAAACGGATTGTTAATCGCAAAACGGGGGCCATGAATATGTTTGGATGTCGCCTAAACGCACGGTGGCTGGCGGTTTGTCTTGTGATGGTCGGGGGGCCGGCTCTGGCAGATGCCATCGACGGCAATTGGTGTCACAGCGATGGACGCCGCTTCAGCATCCGCGGGCCAGAGATCGTTACCCCCGGCGGCAAGGTGATGGAAGGCAACTACAGCCGACACGGGTTTTCGTATGTGGTGCCCACACCCGAGCCCGGGGCAGGCGAATCCATTTTTATGACGCTGCTGAACGAGAATACCGTTCAGGCAAAACGCGACCAAGCAACCTCAGGCGAAGAAACCTGGCTACGGTGCTCGCCTACAACAAGTTAAATCAAGGTTTTGCGGGCACCGTGGCTGTCGTAAATGCCGCCGCCGGCTCAATGGCTGCAGTTACTTTCATCAGGCCGCGACCGGTCATCCGTAACGCTTTGGCCGCAGCCAGCGACAGGTCGAGAACCCGGCCCTTTGTGAACGGACCCCGGTCATTGACGACAACCACCACGCTACGGTGCGATTGTGGGTCGGTCACGCGAAGGCGTGTTCCGAACGGGAGAGTACGGTGGGCTGCGGTAAACTTATTTGGGTCGTATTTCTGACCGCACGCGGTAGGGCCTGAATAGTCGGTACTGTAATAGGCGGCGACCCCAGAAAATTGCCTCGCATTTTGCGCAGAAGCGATACAGGGCAACAGCCAACACAACAGGGCCGCTCCGGCTATTGTCCAGGGGCTGAAGCTCATCGGCTGTCCGTCCTCTGTCGGCTACCAATCAGCCGGCTGTGGCAAAGTTCTGTCGAAATAGTGACGGCGCACCTGCTCAGCGAACCACGCCCGATGACGAAAGTTCCATGAAAAGATTCAGAAACTATGAAGAGGCTCTGACAGGTGCCTTGGATTGCGGCGTCGCGGATTGGGATTTGCGCTTGCTGCTTCGTGATGCCGACTTTCGAGTCTGAATGTGCTCGAGGGCTACTTCGGCCCGGCTGCGGCAATCCTCGTGCAGATCTTCGAGTTCTTCGTCGGTGAGATCCTCGATCGCAGCGAATTTGTTCTCGGCGCCCTTCATGGCCAGCACCAGTTCGGACAGCTTGAGCTGGATCGCCAATGTGTCGCGGTTCTGCGTATTCTGAATCAGAAACACCATCAGGAATGTGACAATGGTGGTGCCGGTATTGATGACCAATTGCCATGTATCGCTGTAGTTGAACAGCGGTCCCGTGATCATCCAGACGAGAACGACAGCAACCGCCACTAGGAACGCCGACGAATTTCCTGTCCATAGCGATATGGCGCGGGAAAACTCGGAAAACTGATGTGCAAGCGCCGAAGAGCGGGATGCGGGTGTGCGATCATTGTTTTGGCCGTTCTTGTTCTTCATATTGGATCTTCTGATTCTTCATATTGGGTCTTCTGACCGGCCGGGATTGTTGACCGCGAGCGCCAACGCGCTGACGTATTCCGAAGTTCCATTCGGAAGAAAGGCGGACGAGCCGGCTATTTCAGCTTCGGCAGTGATTGCTTGGTGCTGGCAATTGCAGCCCAAGGGTCCGACCGAACGCGTGACAGCCGCTGCGCCAGGTTTTCAACGGTGTATTGGTTGGCGGCCTTCAGGCTGCCCAACTCGGACCAATCGATCGGAACGGACACCGGCGCGCCGGCGCGCGCCCGGGTGGAGTAGGGTGCGACGGCCGTCGCTTCCCGGCTATTGCGCAAATAGTCGATGAAAATTCGTTTTGAACGGCGGTTTTTGGCCGCCGTCGCCACATAGCGGTCGGGGGCATCTTCCGCCATAGACGCCGCGATAGCATGCGTGAAATCTTTTGCCGCATCCCATGGGACGGGCTTGATCGGCAATACAACATGCAAGCCTTTGCCGCCTGATGTTTTCAGGAAGCATTTGAGCTTCAATGCGCGCAGCCGCTCGCGCACCTCGCGCGCCGCGGCGACAACATCCTTCCAACCTGTACCGGGGCCCGGATCCAGGTCGAATACCAGCCGGTCCGCGCGTTCGCGGTCGTTGATAGTTGTGCCGCGAGTATGAATCTCCAGCACGCCCGCCTGCACTAGGGAGATCAATCCATCGAGATCGTCGATAGAAATGATCTTGTCGCCTTTCTCGGGAACGAGATGCAGATGCTCGGTCGCAATGCCCATGGTGGCATGTTTCTGGAAGAAGCATTGGCCCGACGCCCCTTCCGGGCAGCGCACGAGTGCGATCGGCCGCCCGAGGACGTGTGGTCGCATCCATTTCCAGATCTTGCTGTAATACTCGGCAAGGTCATGCTTGGTGATGCCGGCATCATCCCAATAAACGCGGTCGGGATGAGTGAGCGTCACCGATCCGATTTTTGGCAATTCTTTGCGCTTGGCGACGGGCGCACTGCGTCGCCTGGCCGCGGCAGCAGTGTTGACCGCGCTCACGCTTTTTCTCACCTCGCGCACCACGTCCTTTGCTGATTTGTCTTCACGCAGGCCTTGAAAAGAGGCCTGCCGCACGCGGTCGCCATGGGTCCAGCCGTGAAAATCAACTTCGGCCACCAGCTTCGGCGTGACCCAGACGGGTTTGCGCGCCCCGCGTTCTTTCGCTGGCACCGTTTCGAATGGGGTCTTACTGACTGCGATTGATTTGAGCTTGCGATAAAGTGTTCGTGCCGTTTCGTGGGTAAACCCGGTGCCCGTGCGTCCGGCATAGTGGAGCTTGTTGCGTTGATAGAAACCAAGAACCAGGGCCCCAATAGCATGCGCGTCCGCGCTCGAAGGAACGAATCCGGTCACCACCAGCTCTTGTCTGTCGGAGCATTTGGTCTTGATCCAATCGCGGCCACGTCCTGATCGGTATGGCGCGTCGGCGAGCTTTGACACAATGCCTTCCAGTCCCATCTTGCAGGCGTGGCGGAGAAGCGTTGTTCCTGGTTCTGTCAAAGACTCACTAAACCGCAAGGACTCACGACCGCTGTGGCCGTTCACCAACGCCGCGAGTGCGTTTTTGCGGGTGGCAAGCGGCAATTGTCTCAGATTGGCGCCGTCGAGGTGCAGAAGATCGAACGCATAGAAGACCATGCGGTCATGCCGGCTTGCCTTGAGATCCTGTTGTAGCAACGAGAAACTCGAAAGGCCGTCACGTCCTTCGGCGACCAATTCGCCGTCGATCAATGCGTCTTTAGCCGAAAGCTTTGCGACCGCAGCGGCGATGGCAGGGAATTTTTTTGTCCAGTCGAGACCCTTGCGCGTGAGTAATTTTACCTTGCCGCGTTCGAGACGTGCCTGGATGCGGTAACCGTCGAACTTGATTTCATGCACCCAGTTGCTGCTGTCGGGCGCCTTGTCGGCAAGCGTTGCAAGGCTTGGCGCAACAAAAGCGGGGAGGGCGGTCTTTGGGGCGCCGCGCAGATCGGTGCTACTGCCCTTCGCAGTCTTGCGGGTCGGGCGCATAGCCGCTGCACGCACGCGTGTGCGCGGCGATTTCTTTGCTTTCGCTGATTGAGCGTGACTGGTGTGCCATTCTTTTTTGGGTCCTTTGGCGATCTCGTCCATGGAGCGCCCGGTTGTGACCGAAAGTGGCTCCGCCTCAAGGATGTCCTGGTCTTTGGCCGAGCGCTCGGCCGTATCGTGCTGCTTGATCAGAAGCCAATTGTCCCGCTTCTCGCCGCGCCGCCGGTGCATGCGAACCAGATGCCAGCCGCCTCTGAGCTTTTCGCCGTCCAGTCGAAATGCCAGATGGCCCTTGGCCAAACCCTTGTGTGGGTCATTTTCCGGTTCCCAGCGCCCACGGTCCCAGATCATGACCGTGCCGCCACCATATTCGCCCTGCGGAATTGTGCCCTCAAATTTGTTGTAGGCGATCGGATGGTCTTCGACCTGAACGGCCAGCCGCTTCTCACCGGGAACGAGGCTCGGGCCACGTGTTACCGCCCAGCTCTTCATGACGCCCTCCAGCTCCAGCCGAAGGTCGTAGTGGAGGCGGCGTGCGGCGTGCTTTTGAATGACAAAAGCGTTGCCGCGCTTGCGCGCCACCTTGCCCTTTGGTTCGGCGGTGACGCCGAAACGGCGCTTTGCCCGATAGGTCTTTAACCTTGTTTTTTTTCGACCGCGCATCGTCCTGGTGGTCCGGCGTTCCGGGATCGTGCGCTAGCTCGCACTTCGAACTTTCCGCCGCGGCGTCGATCGCTTGTTGCGTGCACTATTTCGGCGCGTTGCTGCCGGCCGGTGGCGTTCGCTTTGCGCGCTGCGACGCAGCGCATCCATCAAATTGATCACGTTGCTTGGGCGCGGCTCAGACACCACAGGAGGCGCCTTGCCGGCGCGTTTGGCTTTGATCAGATCCTGCAATGCATTTTCGTAACGGTCCTCAAACTTGCCCGGGTTGAAATGCCCCTTCTTGGTCTCAAGGATATGGACCGCGAGCTTGAGCATGTCCGCCGGTACTTTGATGTTCTCGATATCGTCGAAGTAATCTTTTTCGTCGCGCACCTCGTTTTTGTAGCGGAGTGCCGTCGCTAATAGTCCTTTGCCGCGCGGCTGTAGCAGCAGCAAATGTTCACGCCGGTAGATCACGACGCGGGCCAAGCCAGCCAGTTCTTCCTTGCGCATGGCCTCGCGGATCACGGCAAACGCCTCCTGCGCTACTTCGTCCTGCGGGACGAGGTAGAAGGATTCGTCGAGGAATATGCGGTCCACGTCCGCCATGGGGACGAATTCCTCGATATCGATCGTATGCGTGCTTTCCAGCGCAACATTGTCGAGCTCGTCTTCCTCGACCAGCACGTATTGGCCTTTTTCGAACTGGTAGCCCTTGACGCGGTCTTCTGGCTCTACCGGTTCACCGGTGTCGACATCTACGACCTCGTTTCGAATACGATTGCCTGTATTGCGGTTGATGATGTTGAAACGAATTCGTTGGTTCGTTGTGGTTGCCGGATAAAGCGCAACTGCGCATGACACCAAAGATAGTTTCAGGAATCCCTTCCAGTTCGGACGTGGTGCCATGGACGCTACTCCTTTTACAAAGCCAGCTGATGAACCAGTTTAACATCCAACCGGTTCCATCGGCCGAAAATATTGGCGCGATTACAAGTCTCTGAAATTCCATCTTTTTCAACAGGTCGCGATCACGCCGACTAAGTGCCGGGAACAATTGTCCCAAACTGACGTTGCTCCCCCAATTGGCGCTTTTGCCATCAACTGAGGAAAGGGACCGTCATGTTGGGTTGGGCAGTTACATTTCTTATCGTCGCGCTGATTGCGGCGTTGCTTGGCTTCGGCATGATCGCCGGGGTTGCAATTGAAGCCGCAAAGATCGTGTTCTTCGTCGCGATTGTGCTGTTCGCGATCTCGGCCATTGCCGGCCTCGTACGCGGCGGTCGACCGACAGTCCCTTAGCTAGTCGCACCATTGTAAAAACCCCGCGCGGCTACCGCTGCGCGGGGTTTTTTATGAACGGGCCGTTCGATTACAGCCGTCGCCGCGATCGTTATTCTCCGCCGCTCGCGAGGATGGCACGCGTGGTTTCATCGGGACCGAAATCCTCGGCGCTGTTAACATGCAGCAACTCGGCCAAGCGCGTACGAGCGCGGTTGACGCGCGATTTGATGGTGCCGACAGCACAGCCGCAGATTCCGGCGGCTTCTTCATAGGAAAATCCTGACGCACCGACGAGGATCAACGCTTCGCGCTGATCGGACGGGAGTTGCGCGAGAGCTTCACGGAACTCACGAAATTCCACATGGCCGTATTGCTCAGGTTGCGATTTCAGAGATTCGGCATGATGACCGTCACTGTCTTCAACCTCACGTCTGCGCTTGCGATATTCGGAGCGGAAATGGTTGCGTAAAATGGTGAACAGCCATGCCGACATGTTGGTGCCGGGCTGGAACGAGTCGATATTGGCCAGCGCGCGCAGCAGCGTCTCCTGCACCAGGTCGTCCGCGCGATCCACGTTTCCGCAAAGGGAAATCGCAAATGCGCGGAGGCTTGGTACCGCTGCGAGAACGGCTTTGCGGACCGACTCGTCCATCGGCATCACTGCCTATCCTTTTTTTCATCACCTTCGAGGCGATTGATCAGTTCGTTGAACCGGTCAGGGACGCCCTGGTTGACGACGTCGTCATACATGGCGCGCAATTGCTGACCGAGACGAGCTTGTACGTCCCGGCCCAATTTGGCCGGTTTCGCATTGGGCTTCTTGTTACGAGTTGCCGCGGTTTCCATTGGATTTTGCTGTCCCACGGGCTTTCTTTCGTTCATTGTTCAACCCCAACTTCCGAGGCCCTGGGTTGGGCGCCGGTTGCCCCCTGGTTTCAGTCAAAACCCTTGACCGGGCATATGGTTCCTCTCGAACGGAACTTTTTTACGGCACTGGCGTTGGCGCGCTACAGGCTGGTAAGGCGTGTGGGGCGCACAACCCCAATCGGGCACCAGCGATGTGATTCGGGAGGGATTCTTGTCGACATCTCAATCAGTTGCGCAGCATTTGCCTTATCTCCGCCGCTACGCGCGGGCTCTATCGGGTAGCCAGGCTTCTGGCGATGCCTATGTAGCAGCGACGCTTGAGGCCCTGATCCAGGACCCTAAGGTCCTCGACACGGACGTTTCAACCCGGATTGCGCTCTACCGGCTGTTCACAAAGATATGGAATTCGATCGGGATCAACGGAAAACCCGCGGCCGCACCAGCGAGCCAGCCGGTCGAACGCCATCTTGCGCAGATTGCGCCGATGCCGCGCCAGGCGTTCTTGCTTGTCGCTCTAGAAGGGCTATCGGAGGACGATGCGGCAAAGGTACTGGATATTGACGCACCAAAGTTGCGCGACCTGGTCGAGGATTCTGGCCGCGAGCTTGCCGCAGAGATTGCAACCGACGTATTGATCATCGAAGACGAGACCTTCATCGCTCTCGATCTGGAAGGGCTTGTCGAAAGTCTCGGCCATCGTGTGCTCGGTGTCGCGCGCACTCATGCCGAGGCTGTCGCGCTCGCCAAGGCCAAGCGGCCAGGAATTATTTTGGCCGATATCCAACTTGCCGATGGAAGCTCGGGCCTGGATGCGGTGAACGAAATGCTACGAACGTTCGAGGTGCCGGTCATATTCATCACGGCATATCCAGAGCGTTTCCTCACCGGCGAGCGGCCGGAGCCGGCCTTTCTCATCGCCAAGCCGTTTCAGCCTTCAACGGTGTCGGCGGTGCTGAGCCAGGCTTTGTTCTTTGAACGGAACGCCAAACGGCGGGAACGTCGGGCCAGCTAGTTTGCCCCGTAGCCCTTACAACTGGTCTTAAACGAGCGCTACGGCTTCTCGGACAATGCAGGCTGCAATTCGCGCGGGCCGTCAACGGTTGGCTCCGGGCGATGTTGCCTTTGCATTGATTTCACTCGCGGAGCAGAAGGTCCTTTCGGAACAACCGACGCGCCGCTGGCCAATTGCGTCAAGGACGCAACAGTTTGCGCCCGGCAGCGTTAAGTTCGTTTGCACCCAAGGAAGCTCGCAACGCGTTAGAGTCCATGCGCCTCTATCGAAATTACAGAAAGTACAAAAATGAGCTCATTCGTTGACAGGCTAAGCCGTGAACGTCTTCATAGGAATAGTCGGTTCATATGCCGTCGCGCCCAGTGCACGAACCCGTTGGGGACGCGCGCTGGGGTTTAACGAAACTTCTGCCAAGGTGCGCAATATGTCTACGGCGCAGAACCCCGAGTTGGCCAAGCTTCAGGCAGAATATCGGCAGCTGCAGGATCAGGTCAGCGCACAGGCCTGGGAGTTAGGCCAATTGCGGGTTCGTTTTACTCGCTATGAGGCGGCGCTCCGTGGCTCCAAGGTGACCCTTTACACGCAGGATCGCGATCTTCGGTACACTTCCCTTAGCAATTCGATGCTGGGTCGACCCGTTGAGGACATTCTCGGTCGCACCGACGCGGAGATTCTGCCGTCGGACCGTGCTGCTGCCGTAGTTGCCATGAAGCGTGAGGTGATCGAAAGCGGCGAAGCCAAGCGCGTGGAAGTGCCTGTCGAAGATGCAACCGGCGTACGCTGGCACGATCTTCACATTGAGCCCCTGCGTAACGAGGCTGGTGAGGTTATCGGTTTGACCTGTGCGTCGGTTGATGTCACCGAACAAAAGGAAGGCGAAGCCCACTTACGGTTGCTTTTGCGGGAGCTGACTCATCGTTCCAAAAATCTATTGGCGGTGATTTAGGCGATGGCACGACAGACCGCGCGCCATACTGGCTCGGTCGAAGGGTTCCTCACGCAGTTTGGGGCGCGTCTGCAGGCGCTCGCCGCGTCGCATGATCTTCTCGTACGCGAGAGTTGGTATGGAGCGTCACTCAGTGAACTCGTCCGCTCGCAGCTTGGTGCATACCTCGATGGCGCGAGTCAGGTTTCGATGGAAGGGCCCGCAATCGCAATCAAACCTGAAGCAGCCCAAAATCTGGGCCTCGCACTCCATGAGCTCGCGGCGAACGCGGGAAAATTTGGTGCATTGTCGGTTCCTGGCGGACGCGTGTTCATCACCTGGAGCCGCAGCGAAAACACTGACGGTGGCTCTGTTGAATTTGATTGGCGCGAACAACTCGGCCCCAAAGTAAAAATCAGGCGTAAGAAGGGATTCGGAAGCATGGTTATTGAGCGCAACCTGGCGCGGGCGCTCGATGCCAAAGTCGATCTGGAATTTGATCCGGACGGATTGCGTTGTCACATCGTCATCCCTGCCAATCAGATCTTGGCGGGCCGTTAATTTTGGAACCTAAGTCGGCGTTCGCCGTTTCCAGTCACGCTCATCGACGCGCGAGCTTGGCGTGTCATTGGCTGAGGGAGAGCGGTGGTGCGCAGTGCTATTTCATATATTTTGGTGGCCGCATTGGTTGCGCTGCTAATGGAGGTCCTAGCGCCGCCAGCTGGTTTCGGCTTTGCGGTCGGTGCTAGGCCCTCCGTCGACGGAACCGCGAGGCCGCAAATTGTCGATCGCGCGCACAAAGGCGACAAACTGCCATTTCCGGCAGCGAACGGCCTGCGAAACGTGCCTGCCGGGAAACCAGCGATGCTAATTGGTTGCGAACCGGTGTTTAGCTCGCTGTCATCAGGTGCGCGTGCAAATTATGCCGGCCGCTGTGTTGCCTGACGATCGGTATTTCAATGCGATATCGACGAGTGCCCGGGTGCGGGGAACTAGTTTTTTCAGCAGGCGTTATTAGGCGTCGATCCAATCGAAAGAGGGAGTTTCACATGCATAGGCCATTGAGCGCTCTCGCTGCTCTCGTGGTCGTCGCGGCAATGGCGTTGCCTATTCCGGCGATGGCCCAGCGCGAACGCACAAAAGTTGGGACGCTGACCTGTGATATTTCTGGAGGTATCGGTTTGATCATCACGTCGCATAAAGACGTAACGTGTATGTTCACGCCGGCCCAACCCGGGCCCCGTGAAGTTTACGTCGGTGGAATCAATAAATTCGGCCTTGATCTGGGCGCGACCGCCGGCGGGGAGATGGTTTGGTCGGTCTACGCACCGACGACCCGCCGCTTTGGCGCGCTCGCCGGCAATTATAGCGGCGCGAGTGCCGAGGCTACCGTCGGTGCCGGTCTCGGTGCGAACGTGTTGGTCGGCGGTTCGGATCGAACCGTCGCTCTGCAACCACTTTCGGTGCAAGGGCAAGCCGGTCTGAACGTTGCGGCCGGTGTTGCCGAACTCACCCTGCGCCCGGCGCGCTAAATCTCCGAGTTGCCACTAGCGAAATTCACACGGCCGCCCACCGGGGCGGCCGTGCGGTTTAAGCGCTTGTTGTTTAGCCGAAGGTGAAGGCGTCGTGGTAGGCGCCCTGCACCTGCCCGCCGGGCACAGGACCACCGCCCGGTACGTGCACCATATTGCCGATCACCGCGCATGTCGCGCCATGCAGGCCATGACGTGGGATCGCCATCGGCGTGAGTTGCTCCCACGTATCGGTCTTCGGATCATAGGCCTCGTTGGTGCCGAACACTTTACCGGTAGCTTCACCGCCGAACACCACGATCTTGCCATTGATATAGACGCAGGAGGGCCCGCTGCGCGCGGTCGGCAGGGGGGCGCGGAACGACCAGCCGTCGGTTTTGGGATCGTAGACGGCATTCAAAGACGTATTGAAGTCGTAGCTGTCCATGCGCCCGGCGATGGCGTGGATTTTCCCGTCAACAACAGCAACACCCATATGGTCGCGCTGGCCGACGAAGGGCTGCGTGCCGGTCGAGCCCCGCATGCTCGCGCGGTCAGAATATTTGTCGGTCGCCGGATCGTAAGCTTCGTGCCATTCGACCGAGCGCACGTCGCGCCCACCGAGCAAATGGATCTTGCCATCGAGCACAATTGCCGACACGGCGCCGCGCGGCCGCGAAATGGGCGCGATCGATGCCCATTGGTCGGTGGTGGTGTCATAGACGAAGCACTTGGAATGCGGGCAGCGGTTCTGCTCGACGAAACCGCCGAACGTATAGATCTTGGTGCCGACCGAGACGCCGGCGACGTGATTGCATGGGTGCGGGAAGGGCGCCTTCAGCAACCAGGTGCCGGCTTTCGGGTCGAACACCTGATGGAAGGGCTGATCAACGCGATGCTTTGCATAGCCTGCGATTGAATGAATTTTCCCCTGGCATTCGATCACGGCATGCTCGCCCGTCGGAATTGGCATGCGCGGCTGCTCGACCCATTTGCCGGGGTTTGCGGCTTTCGGCGCAACACTCGTCATGTAGCGCTGTTTCTCAACGGTCTTCGGAATGTCGGTGACGGTCTTGTCGTTCAGACCGAGAAAGAGCGGAAGTTCTTCTGCCATGATGCATCCTCAGTTTATTTTGCGCATGATCTTATCCGAAAGCCGGTTCCCATTTTTCGGGATCATGTGCCTTGGTAGCTCGGGACTGCGTCCCTCAATAATTTCTTGGTGAGTTCGACGCCCTCGCGCGCAACATCATAGGGCGACCGCGTCCATTGATCGGGGTTGGGCGCTTCGTAGCTGAGATACCCCGTATAACCTTTTTCCGCCAACAGCCCGAGCATCTCGCGCCATTTGACCACGCCCTTGCCGGGCGGTAGGCGGTCGGTTGGCCGGCGCACGCCGGTCACCGGATTGGGCGACAGGTCGCTGTACTGGAAGCAGAAGATTTGATCGGCCGGGATCGGCTCGAAGCCGCGGCCGCCGAAACCACTTCGCGTGAAGTGGTAGGCATCGACCAGATAACCGCAGTTTTTCTTGTTGGCGCCGGTGATGAGTTCGGTCAGCACGGGCAGGCTGTTCAGAACATCGTGCTGCGAATTGTATTCGATCGCGAGCTTGAGCTTGTGCTCGGCGGCGATGTCGCCGGCCTCCTTCAGTCGCTTGATCGCGTCCGGGATCGGACCGCTGATCTGGCCAGGCGCACTCATCAGCATGTCGCAACCGAGTACGACCGCATTCTCGCAGGATTCGCGAAATACCTTGTACAGCCGCTTGCTCTCCTCACCGGTGGCAAATAGCCAGCCATATTCGACGCCGAGCACGCCGCAGGGAATGCCGCTTTTCTTGATAAGATCAAGGACCTGCGTATTGCTCATGCCGGAATCGAAGCAGCGCTTGAAATCGGTGCGACGCAATTCAACTGCGTCATATCCAGCTTGCTTGGCCGCATCGAGCGCGGTTTCAAGCGGCGTGGTGTCGATCGTCCACATATGCAGGGCGAGACGCCCAAACTTTTGCGGCATTCGTTGAACGCTCCGTGCTTGTTATTTGCCTTCGTATTGCAGGATATAAAGTCCGGCGTTTGTGTCGGTGAGATACATTAGGCCGTTACTGTCGACAAACACGTCGCAGGATTGGATGACTTTTGCGGGGTTGGGCCGCTGGTCGACGATTTTTTCAGGGGCTGGCGGCACAAAATACCCGACTTCCTTTGGCTGGAAGGCGTCGCGGATGTCGAAAACTCGCAGGCCCGCATTGTGGTACGTCACGAAAACAAGATTGTCGTTTTGCAACGAACCTGGCCGGTTCTCGTGCAAATTATGTGGGCCGAATTTTGCGCCTTTTGCGCAAAAATTGTCTTCAGCTGGCGTCGGTAGCGTTGCGATTGACACGGGATTCGAGGGCTCGCGCACATCGATGACCCACGTGTAGGCAAGCCCGTTGGCGCAATTCGCCGAGGTGGCCTCATCCGCCAGCACCAACAGCTTGCGGTTCGGCAGCGGCAGCGGTGTGTGCGCGCCGCCGCCGAACGGCGGTGCATAGTTACGGTGGCTGAGGAGCTTCGGGTTCGCCGCATCGCTCAGGTCGTGGACCGTGTAGCCGCCATCGCGCCAGGCCGCATAGCCGATATTTCCCGCGCTGATGAGGTGATGCAGTGCCGTGCGCTTGCCGAACGAGTCGGGCGGCGTTTCGCCGCCGGCGCGGTGCATGCCAGGCAGCCACCAGCGTCCGGCCAGCGTCGGCTTCTGCGGATTCGATACGTCGACCACCGCCAGCACGTGGTCGATGAAACCTTCGAAATGCACGGAGACGTAGGCGTAGCGGCCGCCGACCCACCAGATGCGGTGCGCGCCGAGCCCAGCTGTGTTCAGAAATCCGATCTCGCGTGGTTGCGCCGGTCGCGAGACATCGAATGCGCGTATGCCGGCGCCGAATGGTTGTTCGGTCTGGACGGAATCTGCGAGCGATTTGCCGTAGTAGTCGGCCTGGCTCGCATACTGCTGCATGGCCCAGATATTTGGACCATTGACCGCGAGCAGAATGTCGCCGTGGATTTGCAGATGGTGTGACCGGGTATTTTTTGGGGCGGCGACAAATGCCACTGTTTTCGGGTTGTACGGATCTCGTACGTCAACGACCGAGTACCCGTCGCTGAACATATGCCCGATGAACGCGTGCCCCTTGTGAAGGATGACCTGCACGCCGTCGGGCCTACCGCCCTGATCGCAATGCGAGACGAAGCGAATGTTCCTGGCGGACGCTGCCGAACTCATCTGCTGACCGGTCTACAAGGAGGTATCAAATTGAAGCGATGAGGCCCGGCCGGCGGGATGCCGGGCCGGGCCCCTTGTTGACGTCCCAGACCGTTAGCCGGTCGGGGGAGCGACCTCATCGAGGCCCTTTTGCCTCGCCTCCGGACCCATCTGGGTCACCGAGAACGCGGCGATCATCAGAACTACTGCCAGGGACACGAACACCGTCGTGAGGCCGTAGCCGTTTTGGATCCACAAGATTGTAGGCACGATAAAGGCGGTGGCGAGACGTCCGACACCGGCCGCCCAGCCAAAGCCCGACGCCCGCGCGTTGGTGGGGAAGACCTCCGACGCGAAAATTTGCATCGAGTTGCCGGCGACCTGGAT
The DNA here is from genome assembly GCA_963810125.1 of uncultured Alphaproteobacteria bacterium. GTDB lineage: Bacteria > Pseudomonadota > Alphaproteobacteria > Rhizobiales > Xanthobacteraceae > Pseudolabrys. The sequence continues at coordinate 297,096 of CAWEMK010000005.1, read as the reverse complement.
GAAGAAGATCATGATGAAACCGGCGACCAGAAGTTGGGTGTCGGTCGCCGCGTTCGCAAACACGATCGCCATCAAACCAGCCGCAATAAACGCGCAGACCGATGTGATTTTCCGTCCGAATTTGTCGAGCGCATACATCATGAACAAGCTTGCGCATGGCACGGCCAACGTCATGCCAAAGGTATAAGTAAGCGACTTCGTTATCGTGAAGCCTTTGGCGGTCATGATGTTGGGCAGCCACGTACCAAGTCCGATCGCGACGCCGAAGAACGCCGAGAAACAGATCATGCCGGCGATCACGCGAGTCGGGAACATCTTGAATACAATGCCAAATGGATCCGACTTGCTGTCGCTGGCAGCGCTGGTCGTCAGTTGTTCCTTCGGTCCGGCGATGCCCAGGCGGGCGAGCACGTCGAGGGCCTCCTTGCCGCGGCCGTGCGTCGCCAGATAGCGCGGCGATTCAGGCAATGCGAAGCGGAAAACCCAGACGATGAGCGCGCCGATGCCGATTACCACCCACACCCCACGCCAACCGATTGAGTCGCGGAAGAACAGGGTGAACAGCGACGCGATCGGCCACACACATGCACCGCCAATGAAGTGCACAATTGCGAGGATCCGGCCGCGGATCGCTTTCGGCGAGTACTCGCCGGCATATGCGAAGGCGAGCGGTTGTTCGCCGCCGAGGCCAAGGCCCGCAACGAAGCGGCAAACCATGAGCCAGAACACGGACGGTGAGAGCGCGCCAAGAATTGTGAAGACACCGAACAGCAACAGGTTGAATTGGTAGACCGTCTTTCGTCCCCACCGGTCGCTGAATTCACCTTGGCCTGCCGCGCCGATGAACATTCCGAACACGGTCGCGCTGCCAACCAGGCCGGCCTCGGCGCCTGTGGCGAATTTGGATTGAATCATATCGGGGATCAGTGATCCGAGCACGATTAGATCGATGACGTCGAAGAAGTAACCGGCGGCGATCAATGCGACCACCTTGACGTGGAGTGGCGAGATTTTCGCGTCGTCCAGTGCGTTGCCGACGAATCCCTCTATGGTTTGAGCCACGGCGTTTGCCTCCCTAGTTCCCGTTTTTAATTAAGTACCCTGCAGCCGGCATCAGGATGGTCTACAAATTGATTGTTGGCCAGCCCAATCGCGCGCGATGTGGCCAACCCCTTCTTGGGTCGGCTTTTTCAGTTTCGATAAGTGAAAACAGGATGATTGGCTGGGGGACTAGGATTCGAACCTAGATAGCCAGAGTCAGAGTTTGAAGTCCTACCGTTGGACGATCCCCCAACAAGATCGCGGCCGTAAAGGCCCGCTGCCATTCGCCGGAGGTCCCTGACATGGGGCAATTCGGCTGATTTGACAAGTCCATAAGCCCGCTCGCGTTGATTACGCCGCGTGCCGAGGGCGCGTTGCAACCGTCAAGATAGCGACAAGGCTGATTGCAGCCACCGTCAGGAACACCATGCGCGGGCTGTTGTGGTCCATGATGGCGCCGAAAATCAGTGGGGAGATGATACCGCCAATATTGAAACCCGTAGTCACGAAACCGAAAACCTTGCCGAACGAACCCGGCGGAGTGACTTCGCGCACGATCATATCGCGCGAGGGCATGATTATCCCGGAGAAAAAGCCGCTGAGTGACATAACGGCGATCAGCGCCAGCGCGCCGAAATCGATTTCAGCGATCAGCGCGGTGAACACCGCCATGGCTGCCAATCCGATCGCGGCGACCCAGCCGTGGCGTGTAGTGCGCCCGACAAGCAAACCGCCGATCAATACGCCGATGGCTGACCACAATAAATTGCCTGACAGCGCGGTGTTCGCAATGGTAGCGGGTGTTCCATAGAGCGCGCCGAGCGCGACCACCGAATAATTGTAGAGGCCACTGCTGATCATCGCGAGCAGCACGAAAAAAATGAGATTGAGCAGGATCGGTGCGGACAACAGGAGCTGCCAACTCGCCGCGGTCTTGTCGGATCCAGTGCGTGCGGGGGCGGGAGTTGCCGCAGCGGTGGCCTGATCGCGTATCGCGAGAAGGATCGCGGCGACCGCAAAACCGAGCGCACCTGCTCCGATAAATGCGCCGCGCCAGCCCCAAATGCTTTGCATCATGAGCAACGTTACTGGCGCAACCGCTGAACCGAGCATGCCGGCAAATGTGTGGATCGAGAACGCCTGACCAATGCGATCGGATGGCACATGCTGTGACAGCAGAGCATAGTCGGCCGGGTGATAGACCGTGTTGCCGATACCGGCGAGCGCAAACATCGCGACCAACACCCAGAATGAATCGACGATACCGGCAATCACAAACGCACTCGCCCCGATAGCGAGGCCGGCGACCAGCAGTGTTCGCGCGCCTAACCGATCGACCAGAAATCCGGCGGGTGTCTGTAAGGCGGCCGTCACGATATTGAATGCCGCAAAGGCAAGTCCGATCTCCGTGTAGCTGACGCCATATTCTGCGCGCACAAGGGGCAATAGCGGCGCAAGCAGGATAATGTAGTAGTGCGAAACGAAGTGCGCCGCGCTGACAGCGCCGACGACGCGGATGTAGGGCGCGCGGCTTGTGCTCAGGACGTCAGCCGCTTGGCTCATGGCGTAAATGCTCCGGCAAGGGGGCGGACTATCGCCCGGCGGACAGATTCAAGCCAATGCGTTTCCAGTGGGTTGCCCATGTCTGTGAGGTATATGGGCACGGTCTTAAAAGCGCATGAAAAATCCCGCAAGCACACATCTGTGTATTGAAGCCGCTACCCGCGGTGTTAGCCTTCCATCGATCATTAGACCGGAAGCTGATGAGTTCCCGGTCATGCAGGGACGAGCGAGGGCTCCATGATTGCACTTAGTGTGAACGGAAAGGCGTATTCGCTAGATATCGAGCCGGAAACGCCGCTTCTGTGGGTCATCCGCGATGAGCTCGGAATGACCGGTACAAAATTTGGCTGCGGCATTGCACAATGCGGCGCATGCACGGTGCATGTGGACGGGGAGGCCGTCCGCTCATGCGGTGTTCAGGTCGGTGATGTCGTCGATAAGAATATCACGACAATCGAAGGCCTTTCGCCCGACAGTAAGCATCCCGTGCAACAAGCCTGGCTTGCAGAGGATGTCCCGCAATGCGGGTACTGCCAATCCGGTCAGATCATGGCTGCAGTGGCGTTCCTGAAGGAGCACCCGCAACCGACTGACGCTGATATCGATGCCAACCTCACCAATATCTGCCGCTGCGGCACTTATGTCCGCATCCGTAGCGCGATCCATCGCGCCGCGGCGCTGATGAAGACCTGAGCGGGAGGGCATCATGAGTCAAATCGTGCAGACATCCGTTACACGTCGTCAGTTTATTATCGCGTCGGCTTCGGCCGCCGGCGGCTTGATGATCAGTGTCTCATTCCTACGCTCGGCGGATGCTGCCGGCGTTCCAACGCAAGCGTGGGGCGCGGACATTGCACAGAATGAAATCAATGCATTCCTTGCGATCGATCCCGACGGCACCATTCTTATTCGCTCCCCGCACCAAGAGATGGGGCAGGGCGCGCTTACCGCGCTGCCGATGATCGTTGCCGAAGAGCTTGAATGTGACTGGTCGAAAGTGAAGGTGGAGCACGCTTCGCCAGCCAGAAATTTGAAGGAAAAAAACGTCTACGGCGCGATGACGACGGTTGGCAGCCGCGGCGTACGGACGTCCTGGCAAATGCTGCTGCAGGCAGGCGCGAGTGCGCGCGTCCGGTTGATTGCCGCAGCGGCCCAGCGCTGGAACGTGCCGGTGACCGAATGCGAGGCGGCCAATAACAAAGTTACTCACAAGTCGTCCGGACGTAACCTCGACTACGGTGCGCTCGCCGCCGATGCCGCCAAGGTCAAGCTCGACAAGGAGCCGGAAATTCGAACGCCGGATCAGTTCAAATTCATCGGCAAGTCAGTCGCCCGCCTGGATACGCCGCTGAAGATAAACGGCTCCGCCAAATTCGCGATCGACACTCAACTTCCGGACATGGTCTATGCGGCAATTGCGTCCTGTCCGGTGTTCGGCGGGAGGCTCAAGAGCGTCGACGATACGCCTGTCAAAGGGCGACGTGGTGTGCAGCAGGTGGTCAGGCTCGACAATGCCGTTGCAGTCGTCGCCGATCGCTTTTGGCGCGCCAAGGAAGCGCTTGCACTGCTTAAACCGGAATGGGATGCGGGCGAAGCCGGCAAGACTGACAGCGCGCAGTTCGCCAAGCTCTATCGCGATACGCTCGACGGCCCGATGGTAAGCGCGCGCAACGACGGCAATGTCGACGATGCTTTCGCGCAAAACGGAAAGAATGGCGGAAAGATCGTAGAGGCAATCTACGAAGCACCGCATCTCGCGCATGCCACCATGGAGCCCCTTAACGCCACGGTGCATCTCCAGGCCGACAAGCTCGATGTCTGGCTCGGCTCGCAGACACCAATGGGAAGTATCCGCCAGGCCGCGGCCGCTTCAGGCCTTAAGCCCGAACAGATCGCAATCCATAACTGTTTCCTCGGCGGAGGCTTCGGGCGCCGGTCGATCAACGACGAAATGCGGCAGGCGATTCTGGTCGCCAAGCAGGTTGGCAAGCCCGTGAAGCTGGTGTGGACGCGCGAAGAAGACATAACGCAAGACCGCTACCGGCCGCAGGCTGCCATACGAATGAAAGCCGCTCTTGGGCCTGACGGCATGCCGACTGCGTTCGACGCAAAAATCGCGGTCGGGTCAATTTTGCGATCAACCGGCATCAACAAGGTCGAAAGCGGCATCGAGGCCCAGGCCGTGGAAGGCTTTGCCAACACCTCCTACAAGATTCCCAATCTGCGCGTCGGCTGCATGCTCAAGAACACACATGTGCCGGTCATGTTCTGGCGCTCGGTTGGCTCCTCGCAGAACGCCTTCTTTATGGAGGGCTACGTTGACGAATTGGCGCACGCGGCCGGACAAGACGCTTACAAATTCCGGCGTGCGCTACTGGCGCACCGCCCCGACTTTCTCGGTGTGCTTGATAAGATCGCCGAGAAAAGCGATTGGGGAAAACCACTCCCGGCAGGACGTGGCCGGGGCATCGCAATTTTCGAATGCTATGACACCATCATCGGACAGGTTGCCGAAGTAACCGTCAGCCAGAAGGGACAGGTGCGCGTCGACCGCGTTGTTGCCGGCGTCGATTGTGGCCATGTGGTCAATCCCGGCATCGTGGAGGCACAAATTCAGGGTGGTGTGATCTACGGCCTTTCAGCCGCGCTATATGGTGAAATCACGATCAAAGACGGCCAGGTCGAGCAGAGCAACTTCGATAGTTACGAAGTCGTGCGTCTCGCCGATACGCCGAAGATCGAGGTCTACCTTGCGCTCTCCGGCGGTAAGAAATGGGGCGGCATCGGCGAACCTGGAACCGCAGCGACCGCACCTGCTGTCGCCAACGCGGTATTCGCCGCCACCGGCATCCGTGTACGCTCGATGCCGCTGAAGAACGCCAAGCTCGCCGGCCCTGTCTGACCGCAGCTGGCAAATATCAACGGGGCCATCGGAGACGGTGGCCCCTTTTCATTTTCACGATGTCTGTTTGGCCTTGGCGTCCTGGATGGCGTGCCAGATGCGTGACGGCGTCATCGGCATTTCGAGGTGACGGATTCCGTACTCCGACAATGCGTCGATGACCGCGTTGGCGACAGACGGCAATCCGCCAGACGTGCCGGCTTCGCCGCAACCTTTGGCGCCGAGCGGATTGCTCTTGGTCGGAACAGGATGGCTGGCAACGTTGATCATCGGCGCGTCATGTGCGCGCGGCATGGCGTAGTCCATGAACGAACCCGTCACCAGTTGGCCGTCGGAGTCGTAGACGGCCTGCTCGAGCAGCACTTGGCCAAGGCCCTGCACCACGCCGCCCTGGATCTGGCCTTCGACCAGAAGCGGATTGACGATGGTGCCCAGATCATTGACCGCGGAATAGCGCACGACGTGCGTTGCGCCAGTGTCCGGATCCACCTCCACCTCGGCGATATGGCAACCATTGGGGAAGGCGGAGGGCACGGGGTCCGTCACGACGTGATCAACGTCAAGCGAGGGCGGAACGCCCTCGGGCAGCTTAAGGCCACCGCGCAAGCGCGCCGCGAGCTCCAACAGGCCAATCGAACGGTCGGTTCCTGCAATGACAAAGCGGCCCGTCTTATATTCGATGTCACTCGCCGACGCTTCCAAAACGTGTGAGGCGATCTGCTTGCCACGTTCGATCACGATCTTCGACGACTTAGAGAGTGCAGCGCCGACCAGCATGACCGAGCGCGAGCCACCGCTGCCGCCACCGAAATTCAACCGGTCGCTGTCGCCTTCGATCATGCGAATGCAATCAAACGGAATGCCGAGTTGGTCGCTCAAAATCTGCGCGTAAGTGGTGGCATGACCCATACCAAAATCGAGGGTACCGGTGATGATAGTCACCGTGCCATCCGCCTCGAAATGAATTGCGCCCAATTCCTTGCCGGGCGCGGCCGTCACTTCGAGGTAGCATCCGACACCAAGACCGCGCAGCAGGCCGCGTTTCTTGCTTTCGCGCTTGCGCTTCTTGAATCCGGCATAGTCAGCTGCTTCCAATGCTTGCTTGAGAACGCCGAGAAAATCGCCGCAGTCGTAGCTCATGTCCGAGGCTGCCTTGAACGGCAGATCGCTCTTGCGGATCATGTTGCGCTTGCGCAACTCAATGCGATCGATGCCCATCTCCGCAGCCGCAAGATCGAGCACGCGCTCGACGTAATAGTTTCCTTCCGGCCGGCCGGCGCCTCGATAGGCGGAGACGAAAGTCGTGTTGGTAAAAACGCACTTGGTCGCCACTTCCATCACCGGCGTGCGGTAGATGCTCGCGAGGTTCTTGACCTGATTGCCCGTCGGCAACAGCGGGCCGAACTGCGAGAGGTAGCCGCCCATGTCGCCATAGCCGGTCTCGCGCAGCGCGAGGATGCGGGCGTCTTCGTCGAATGCCATCTCGATCACCATGTCCTGCGCCCGGCCATGATGATCCGACACGAAGCTGCCGGAACGCTCGTCGGTCCATTTCACCGGGCGCCCCAGCTGACGTGCGCCGTGCAGGATGCAGATATATTCAGGGTAGACCGCCGCCTTCATCCCGAATGAGCCGCCCACCTGGCCGGTGACTACGCGCACCTTGTCGGCAGGAGCACCCAGCACGTCCATCAGCGTGGTCTTCATGCCATGCACGCCCTGACTCGATGAATAGAGCGTCCACTTGTTACCCGCCGCATCGTATTCCCCGATGGCGGAGCGCGGCTCCATGGCATTGACCACCATGCGCTGATTGGACGTCTCGAGACGGGTGACGTGTTTTGCCTTGGCAAAAGCCTCGGCGACCTTGGCCGCATCGCCGAAGTGATAGTCGAGCGCGATATTGTTCGGAACGGCATCGAACACCAGCGGCGCGCCTGGCTTCACCGCGTCCGCCGGCTTGAGCACAACAGGCAGCGGCTCGATGTTGATCGTCACCGCTTCGGCCGCGTCTTTCGCTTGTGCGACGGTTTCAGCAACGACGCAGGCGACCGGATCACCGACAAAGCGCACCTTGTCCGCCGCAAGCGCGGGGCGCGGCGTATAACGGATTGGCGATCCATCCCGGCTCTTCAGTGGCAAGTTGCATTTGAGCGGCCCATAGCCCGTCAAATCACTCGATGTATAAATTGCGAGCACGCCCGGCATGGCTTTGGCCGCGGCGATATCGATGGAGCGGATGACCCCGTGGGGTTCGCGGCTGCGCACCATCACGGCATAGGCTTGCCGCGGGCGGCTGACGTCGTCGGTGTATGAACCCTCGCCGCGGACCAGCTTGGGGTCTTCGCTGCGACGGACCGGTTGGCCGACACCGAATTTGGTCAGCGTAAGCGCGGCTTCTGTGGTTCGGTCATCCATCGAGGGATCTGGGGTTTGTGGGCTGGCTTGCTGTCAAATAGAGCAGCACGGCCACTTCGACAAGAATAGCCTTTGCGACGGAGGGTTGCGCGAGGCTCAGGCGCTGTTACACTTTTCATGATCGAAAGAACATTGCCGCAACCGTGACGCGCCCAGGGAGTGGCGGCTTACGGGGGTGGCAGGAAGGTTTAGACAGCATGAGCGGCGAGGCCGGGGACATCCCGGGCCTCGACCCCGCTATTGATCGGGCACCGCCGGCGCGGGCCCGGTGGGGTCGGCGGTCGCCTGGACGGGCAGATGCTGGTTCCGGCAATGACCGGGGCGGCGCGACCTATGCAGCGCTTGATCTTGGAACCAACAATTGCCGATTGCTCGTGGCACGTCCGTCCGGTGACGGTTTCCGCGTGGTCGATGCTTTTTCCCGAATTGTACGGTTGGGTGAGGGGGTGTCGCTGTCCGGTCGGCTCAGCGATGCTGCGGTCGATCGCGCGATTGCGGCCTTGGCGATTTGCCGAAGCAAGATGAAGAATAAAGGCGTTACGCGGGCCCGGCTGATCGCGACCGAAGCCTGCCGGGCCGCACAAAACGGCACAGAGTTTCTTGCGCGCGTCACCGAAGAATTGGGCCTCGTGCTGGAAGTGATCGATCGCGAGACCGAGGCGTGCCTTGCCGCGACCGGCTGTACTCCATTGGTTGACCCGCAGGCGGAGGGCGCCATCCTGTTTGACATTGGGGGTGGCTCATCAGAACTCGTACGACTTTCTCGCTCCCAAAAGGCGAGCGGAGGGCCGCCGTTGCCGCAGATTTGCGGATGGATTTCTGTGCCGCACGGTGTCGTAACGCTGGCCGAGCGTTTTGGGGGAATTACGGTCACACGCGAAAGCTACGAAGCAATGGTGCAAGAGGTAGCGGGCATGATCGCGCCATTTGTGCGTGAGCATGGCGGACAAATGACAAACACGACCCACATGCTTGGGACGTCGGGTACCGTCACGACGATTGCCGGCGTGCACCTTAGCCTCAAACGCTATGACCGCAATCGGGTCGATGGCTGCTGGATGAGCGCAGAGGAAATCACCGCCGTCGTTGAGCGGCTTCTGGCGATGTCTTACGATGAAAGAGTAGCAAGTCCCTGCATTGGCGCCGAGCGTGCCGACCTGGTGCTCGCAGGCTGTGCAATCCTCGAAGCGATCCGACGTGCCTTTCCGTGTCCGCGCCTGCGCGTCGCCGACCGTGGCCTGCGCGAAGGCATGCTTGTGCAGATGATGCGCGAAGACGGTGCATGGGACGGCAGCAGCCAGGCGGCGCCGTGACGGTACGCGGCAAGAGCGGCGGTGGCTCACGCGAAAAAGTTCGCGTCAGGAGCCGTAACCGATCGCAATCCTCCCGCCAGTGGCTCGAGCGTCAGCTCAATGACCCCTATGTGGCCCGGGCCAAACGCGAAGGAATGCGCTCGCGTGCCGCTTATAAGTTGATGGAGATCGACGACAAGGCGCGGTTTCTCAAAAAAGGTGCGCGTGTGGTCGATCTCGGCGCGGCTCCCGGCGGCTGGAGCCAGATCGCAGCCAAACGCGTAGACGCACCTGAATCGGGACGGGTGATTGCAATCGATGTTTTGCCGATGGAGCAAGTGCGAGGCGTCGATTTCCTGCAGCTCGATTTTCTCGATCATGCCGCGCCCCAGCAACTCAAGGCAATGATCGGCGGACCCGCCAACGTGGTGTTGTCCGATATGGCCGCCAATGCCACCGGCCACGCTCGCACCGATCACTTGAAGATCATGGCACTCGTGGAATTCGCCGCGGCATTTGCCCGAGAGGTGCTTGCGCCCGGCGGCATCTTTTTAGCGAAAGTGTTGCAAGGCGGCACCGAAGCTGCCGTGCTGGCGGCTCTCAAACGTGACTACCAGAGCGTCAAGCATGTGAAGCCGTCAGCCAGCCGCACGGACTCGGCGGAGCTCTATCTGCTGGCGACCGGGTTTCGCGGCGGTGGCGGTGTCAAAGGTTAGCCGGCCCGCTGATCCGAGGTTTCCGCCGGCGTCGGCAGCCTGTCGGCCATTTCCGCGCCCGCATCGGGCGACAACCGGACAAAAATCAATACTGAAAGAGCAGAGATAGCGGCGACCACCAGAAACGCGGGTGGAAAATCAGCCGCTTGCAGCGGGCCGCTTCCCTTAAAGTAGACGGTGAGCTCGACTGCCATTGCCCCGATCGCTACGCCGGACGAGACGGCCAATTGCTGTGCGACGCTAACCAACGCGGTCGCGCGGCTGATGCGATGCGTATCGATATCGGCATAGGCGATGGTGTTGATGCTGGTGAATTGCAACGAGCGGAAGAAACCGCCGACCAGCAGCAGGATCACCATCAATAGTATTGGCGTCGTCGCGGTAAATCCGGCGCAGACGGCAAGGAATGCCGAGCTGATGATTGAATTGATGACCAGGATCGTGCGGAAGCCGAAGCGGCGGAGAATGGTCGTGGTCGCCCATTTCATTCCCATGGCGCCAAGGGCCGTCGCGAACGTGATCATGCCCGACTGAAATGGCGTCATGCCGAATCCGATCTGCAGCATCAAAGGGAGCAGAAAGGGAAGGGCGCCCAGACCGAGGCGAAAGATAAAGCCCCCGACGACGCTGGCGAAAAAAGTCGGTATCCGGAAAAGCGAGAGATCGAGCGCGGGATTCTCTGTGTGCCGGGCATGTGCCAGATAGGCCGCGACGAAACAGGCCCCGCCGAAAACAAGGGCAGCGACCACGTACCACGGCAGGAAATTCAATCCGAGCACCGAGAGCCCGAATGCCATGCCGCCTATGCCGAGGCCGGCGAGCACCATTCCGACAATATCGAAACGCTCGTGCTCTTCAGCGCGGACATCCGGGATGTAGCGCGTAGCGAGAATAATGCCGAGAAGGCCGATCGGGACGTTGATGATGAAGATCCAATGCCAGGTCGCATAGGTCGTGATGAGTCCACCGATCGGCGGTCCAAGTACGGGTCCGATCAGGGCTGGCGTCGTCACCCAGGCCATCGCACCGACGAGCTCCCGTTTGCTGATGGTGCGCACCAGCACCATGCGCCCCACGGGTGTCATCATCGCGCCGCCCATGCCTTGCACGATGCGGGCGATGACAAAATCCGTGAGCGAACTCGAGAAGGCGCAGCCGATCGACCCGATAACGAAAACCGCGATCGCTGCGCGAAAAACTGTGCGGGCGCCGAAACGATCGGCGGTCCAGCCGCTCGCCGGAATGAAGATCGCCAGCGATAGCAGGTAGGAGGTGACGGCGAGCTTGAGCGCCAGCGGGTTGGTGCCGATATCGGCCGCGATCGCCGGCAACGAGGTGGCGATCACCGTCGAATCCATGTTTTCCATAAACAGGGCGACCGCGATGATCAGCGGGACAATGCGGTCACGAGGCATGGAGGGGGTTATCCCGGCGGGGCTTGGTCTTTGTCCACGTCTTCAAGCTTAAAGCGGTGGCGGAAGGAAGGCTCCTTCACGTTTACGACTTCATAACAGCTATCCGCGATTGCTCTAGGAATCGGTACAATCCCGTGCTATCGACCGACGCCAACCCAAAAGCGGGCCGCGACGTAAGGCGAGGGACCCCCCTCGCGACGGGTTTTTACAACCCCTTGCCAGCCGGTCCGGTGCCTTTTTGGGCGAGACGGAGTTGGCGATGGCCGCAAAAAACAATTCAAGCCCGCGCGAGGGCCTCACATTCGACGACGTGCTGATCAGGCCCGGCCTGTCGGAAGTGTTGCCCTCGGATGTCGATATTCGGTCTCACATCACCCGCACGATCGCCGTCAATATTCCGATCATCGCTTCGGCGATGGACACTGTGACCGAGGCGCAAATGGCGATCGCCATGGCGCAGGCCGGCGGGATCGGTGTGCTCCACCGCAACATGGAGCCCGACGAGCAGGCGGCGCAGGTCCGCCAGGTGAAGAAATTTGAATCCGGCATGGTGGTAAACCCGCTCACGATCGAGCCCGGTGCCAATCTTCAGCAGGCGCTTGATCTGATGAAGGACAATCACATTTCCGGAATTCCGGTGGTTGAAGCGGCTGGAAACGGCCAACCCGGCAAACTGGTGGGAATTCTGACCAACCGTGACGTTCGTTTTGCTACGGATCCGCGGCAAAAAATTTCCGATTTGATGACAAAGAAGCTCATCACCGTGCGCGAAGGCGTGAGTCAGGATGAGGCCAAGCGTCTTCTGCATCAACATCGCATCGAGAAACTCTTGGTGGTCGATGCACAGTATCGCTGCGTCGGCCTGATTACCGTGAAAGATATCGAAAAAGCGGTTGCCAATCCGAATGCCTGCAAGGACGAGCAGGGCCGGCTCCGCGTCGCGGCTGCCACGACCGTCGGCGATAAAGGCTTCGCGCGGACCGAGGCATTGATTGCAGCTGGAGTCGATCTGGTCGTGGTCGATACAGCGCATGGGCATTCCAAATATGTTCTCGACGCGGTCACTCGTATCAAACGGCAATCGAACAAAGTTCAGGTCGTCGCCGGCAATGTCGCGACCGGTGATGGCGCCAAGGCGCTGATCGATTGCGGCGCTGATGCGATCAAGGTTGGCATCGGCCCTGGTTCGATTTGCACGACGCGCATTGTCGCTGGTGTGGGCGTGCCGCAACTAACTGCGATCATGGATTGCGTGGAGGCGGCGAAAGCGACCGGCACACCGGTGATCGCCGACGGCGGGATCAAATATTCTGGCGATCTTGCAAAAGCTATTTCCGCCGGCGCCGACTGTGCGATGGTTGGCTCGCTGCTTGCCGGCACAGACGAGACGCCGGGCGAGGTCTTTCTCTATCAAGGCCGCTCATACAAGACCTACCGCGGCATGGGCTCGGTGGGTGCCATGTCGCGTGGTTCGGCCGATCGGTATTTCCAGCAGGACATCAAAGACACGCTCAAGCTGGTACCCGAAGGCGTAGAGGGACAGGTGCCCTACAAAGGCGCCGCCGCAACCGTCTTACATCAGCTTACCGGTGGCTTGCGGGCCGCCATGGGCTATGTCGGCGCGAAAAATCTTGGCGAATTGCATGCTAAAGCGGAATTTGTCCGGATAACGGGGGCCGGGCTCCGTGAAAGCCACGTTCACGACGTGACGATCACGCGCGAAAGCCCGAACTATCCGAGCCGGGTGTAGTTATACCTTTCCTGCTTGGGAAAGGATGAGGTCGTTCCATGTCTATTCAGTTCGTTCTATTGCCATTGTTTGTTGAAGTTCTGCTCACTTTCGGCGTGATGTTTGGCATGATGTATTACCGGACGTCGTCGCTTCAGCGCGGCGAGACGCGTTTGTCCGACATCGCCTTGCGTGAACCGAATTGGCCAACGCGGGCCATGCAATTTGCTTATGCATTCGCCAATCAATTTGAGTTGCCGGTTCTTTTCTATGTGCTGACGATCCTGGTCATCGTGACTCACCACGCCGACTTGCTGTTCGTCATGCTGGCCTGGATTTTCGTCATCATGCGCGTGTTGCAGGTTGGGATTCATGTCACGAACAATAACGTTCGTTTCCGCGGTGCGTTCTACGGCGTGGGGGCGATTGTTTTGTTCATCATGTGGGTGATTTACATTGTCCGTATCCTGCTCGCATTGCCATGACGCCGGCCGCACGGCTTGCCGCCGCCATAGAAGTATTTGCTGCGATCGAGGCCGAGCGTCGTCCGGCCGCGGACGCGCTCAAGGCATGGGGACTTACGCATCGCTTTGCTGGTTCCGGTGATCGGGCCGGCATTGCGGGGCTTGTGTACGACGGGTTGCGTCGGCGCGCGTCGAGCGCATTCCTGATGGGAGCGGATACGCCGCGTGCGATTCTTTTTGGTATGCTCAGGCGTGAGCGTGGCCTCGATACGGAGGCCATCGCCAAACTGGCCGATGGCGGACAATACGCCCCCGCAGAATTGACTGCCGATGAGCGCAAGCACCTCGATGGCGATGGCATCAGCGCTGCGCCGCCATACGTGGCGGGCGACTACCCGGAATGGCTCGACGGGCATCTTTCGCGCGCGTTCGGTGAAGCCCGGGCGGAGGAAGGAGCTGCGTTGGCCTCGCGCGCTCCGCTCGACCTTCGGGTGAATATGCTTAAGGGCGAGCGCGACGCGGTGGCAGCAATGCTTGCGGATCTCGAGCCCGAACCCACACGGTGGTCACCGAACGGATTGCGCATACGTCTGCCGGCCGATGCCAAGAGTCCTGCGATCCATGCCGAGCCGGCATTCATGAAAGGCTTCATCGAGGTGCAGGACGAGGGGTCGCAGCTCGCGGCACTATTGTCCGGCGCAAAACCCGGCGAGCAGGTGATCGATCTCTGCGCCGGCGCGGGCGGCAAAACGTTGGCGCTTGCGGCAATGATGCAGAACAAAGGCCAGATTTTTGCAACGGACGACGATAAGCGTCGGCTTGCTCCGATTCACGACCGCCTCAAACGCTCGGGCGCGCGCAATGTGCAGGTGCGGACGCCGAAATCGGTCGGCGGTGAAATCGCTGACCTGGCCGGTCGCATGGATCTCGTACTGATCGACGCGCCTTGCACGGGAACAGGTGCCTGGCGGCGCAATCCGGACGCGAAATGGCGTATGCGTCCTGGTGCCCTTGAACAGCGGGTCAAAGAGCAGGTGGAGATCCTCGACCGCGCCGTGCCGCTGCTCAAGCCCGGCGGCCGCATCGGATACGTAACCTGCTCGGTGCTGGACGAGGAGAATGGCGTCCAGGTTCAGGGTTTTCTTGCCCGGCACCCGGGCTTCACGGTGCAGCCGCCGGCCGAGGTAGCACAGGCGCTGGGCGAGCGAGCCTTTATGTTTGGCAAGGCGGCAAGGCTCTCCGCGGAGGGTATTTTGATGACTCCGCGCACGACCGACACCGACGGCTTTTTCGTCTCGGTCCTCAGGCACGGCCGTTAAGAGCGCTGGTGGGCGCTTGGTAATAAAGCGCAAACGGAATTCCTCTATTGCGCCCCAATCCGGGCCAAATTTATCCGCGATGATCGCGTGTCTGTGGAACCCGGAAAGTCTTTAATTTGGGGTATTTCCAATGCTGGTGGCCAGGCGCGAGCCGCCGTTTCACGCCGATCCGCACAACCCGGGGCCGGTCAAT
Source organism: uncultured Alphaproteobacteria bacterium (assembly GCA_963810125.1). GTDB lineage: Bacteria > Pseudomonadota > Alphaproteobacteria > Rhizobiales > Xanthobacteraceae > Pseudolabrys. The sequence goes on along the minus strand of CAWEMK010000005.1, from coordinate 282,044 downwards.
CCGGGCGTCTACGCAGCCGCTAAAGCATCGAAGCTTGCCCGGTTTGTGACCGCTATCCAGCTGGTGGGCTCGCTGCTGGCCGTTCCGATCGGCATCGCCAGCGCCTATTCATTCTATCGCGCCAATTTCTCCGCCGAGACGACTTGCCAGAACTTACGAAGCGGCATTGTTGCGATGCTCGACAAGAGCGTGGACGCGGCAACCCGACGAATTCTCGTGCGGCGCGATGTCGAGGCATTTGAAAAGACCTGTGGGACGGTCGACCCCGATGCGACGGCCGCATTCAAGACGCTTCTTGATGTCGAGAAGGCGGCGGCTCCTACCAAAGCCGCGACCGCCGCTGCACCATCTGCGCCAAAAGTGCAGCACGTCGAAACGTCACCCAAAGAGACAATTCGCAAGGTCGAGCCGCGCCCGCAAACGGTCGCAAAACAACCAACGGCGGCGACTTCAACTGTTGAAACCGAGCCGGCGCGTCGTGATCCGACTGTGTCGGATGCGCAGTGGCTGGATGCGGTCCGTCAGGCGCTCGTAACCCATAAGCAAGAGATTTGCAGTCCCGAGACCGCTAAGGCGCCAACCGTAACCGAGCCCGCCAAGGCACCAGCGGCAATCGAGCCGGCCACAAAGCCAATGCCGCACGAGGCTGCTTTGCCCACGCCGGCTGCGGCTCCTTCAGCTCCGGTCGTGACACCAGCGGTACCCGTGGCACCCGCGCTGCCGGCTCCCATTTCAATTGCGCCGCCCCCGCCGACGCAACAGGCCGACGTCGATCACCCTGTGCCGCCGGGGGCTATTCCCGACTCGGCGCCACCGCCTGACAAGGCCGATGCTGCCCAGCCCGACGAGCACAGCCATTCTCGCATCAGAAAATGGATTTCGGAGATTCCGTTATTGGGTCCGGCGGTCGAAAACGGGCGTCAATAACCGATCAGGCAGGCTGCCAATCGGCGACCGTCGCCATGTCTGCTTCCGCTTGCCAGCGGCCGGCCTTGTCGGGCCGACGTACTGCCTGAGTGAGCTGGTCGAGGTAGTCTCGGCGGGAAATTTCGCGGAAGCCCATGTCGTGGCAGGTTGGGGTCATCAGCTTGCCGTCGTTGAACGCAAAGCCCCAATGTGCAAGGTGCCAATTGAGCACCGTAAAGCCGATCTTTGATGTATTCGCCTCACGTGAGAACTGCGATTTAGTGACAAAAGAGCTGCCGACCGCAACGCCATAACCGCCGCCGGCGAGATCGCCGCGCTCGTTCCAGACTTCGAAGGAATGCGCATAGCCCGCATCAAACAATTCGGCGTAAGCGCGCATGATCCGCGGCGTAATCCATGTCAGGTGCCAGCGATCCTGGCGATGACCGGCACACGCGGCGATGACATCGTCGAAGGCCTGATCGAAAGTCACCTTATAGTTGTGCTGGCGCATTTGCCGGCGGAGCCGCTTGGAAATGTGGAGCTCGTTAAAGTACAGAACGGACCGCTTCGGCGGCGACCACCACTTGAGCGGCGCAACATGCGCAAACGGGTAGAGCCCGCGTCGATACGCGGCCATAAGGGTCGGCAAGCTCAGGTCGTGGACGATTCCGGCCAATCCGGGGGGCACATCGGCGGCACTTTGCGGGTCAGGGAGTGCGTAGTCCGGTGCGAGAAACTCGTCGAAGCACAGGCGCAGCAGGTTCGGTACGCCGCGAATGCGTTTTGGGCTCATTGCCCAGGCAAAGCCGAGGGCGAGGCGTTCCGCCATGTCGGGGAGGCTCTCACGAAACAGCGCAGCCCGGCGGGTGGCGCGCCCGCTGCTCGCTACCGGCAGTGACATGCGTTCGGTTTCGAAGACCATTGGCGGCTTCCGCGCTTCCGGCTGTGAACAAACCGGATGGGGAGAGTTTTCTAAGCACGTTCGGGGCTAACATTGCGTTACTGCGAACGCCTAAAGGCTTGACCCGGCGGCGCAAAGCCCGCAAAAAGCGGCCCCGAACGGCCTTTGCGCGCCCGATTCCGGACACGTTCGGGACACGTCGCCGTCCATGCACGACAAAATTCTGATCGTCGATTTCGGTTCCCAGGTCACCCAGCTCATTGCGCGCCGGGTCCGGGAGGAAAAAGTCTATAGCGAGATCGTGCCCTATCAGAAGGCCGAGGCGGCCTTTCACGAAATGAAGCCGAAGGCCGTAATCTTGTCTGGCGGGCCGGCGTCGGTCCTCGACAAGAACGCGCCGCTGGCGCCCAAGGCCATCTATGACTTCGGCGTGCCGGTGCTCGGCATCTGCTACGGCGAGCAGGCGATGGCGCACCAGCTCGGCGGCAAGGTCGAAGGTGGACACCACCGCGAATTCGGCCGCGCCGAAGTGACCGTTACGGAAGACACGCCACTGTTCGAGGGCGTATGGCGCAAGGGCGAAAAATATCCGGTGTGGATGAGTCACGGTGATCGCGTCACCGTGTTGCCGCAGGGATTCAAGGTGCTCGGGACGTCTCCCAACGCGCCGATCGCGATCATCGGTGATGAAAAGCGTAAATTCTACGCCACCCAATTCCACCTCGAAGTCATGCACACACCGAACGGTGCAGCATTGTTGCGTAACTTCGTACGCAAGATCGCCGGTCTGACCGGCGACTGGACGATGCGCGCTTTTAAGGATGAGGCGATCGAGAAAATCCGCAAGCAGGTCGGTAAGGGCCGTGTGATCTGCGGGTTGTCGGGTGGCGTCGACTCAGCGGTGGCTGCCGTTCTCATTCATGAAGCAATCGGTGATCAGTTGACCTGCGTTCTCGTCGATCACGGGCTTATGCGGCTCGCCGAAGCGCAGAAAGTCATGGCGATGTTCCGCGACAGCTACAACATTCCGCTGGTGCACGTGGATGCCTCCGACACATTTTTGAAATCACTCGCCGGTGTCGAAGATCCCGAGCAGAAACGCAAGACGATCGGAAAACTGTTTATCGACGTCTTTGAAGCTGAAGCGAAGAAAATCGGCGGCGCTGAGTTCCTCGCGCAAGGCACGCTTTATCCGGACGTGATCGAAAGCGTTTCGTTCACCGGCGGTCCTTCGGTGACCATCAAATCGCACCACAATGTCGGTGGCTTGCCTGAGCGCATGCATATGAAACTGGTGGAGCCGCTGCGCGAATTGTTCAAGGATGAGGTGAGGGCGCTCGGCCGCGAACTCGGTTTGCCTGAGGCATTCGTAGGCCGCCATCCGTTCCCGGGACCAGGGCTGGCAATCCGCTGCCCAGGCGCGATCACGCGCGATAAGCTCGATATCCTGCGGCTCGCCGATGAGATCTATATCGAGGAAATCCGCCGCAGCGGGCAATACGACGATATCTGGCAGGCCTTCGCAGTTTTATTGCCGGTCAAGACCGTCGGCGTCATGGGCGACGGCCGCACTTACGACTATGTGGTGGGCTTGCGCGCGGTGACTTCGACGGACGGTATGACCGCCGACTTCTATCAGTTTGACATGAAGTTCCTGGGCGCCGTTGCGACACGCATTATCAACGAGGTGAAGGGCGTCAACCGCGTGGTCTACGACGTGACGAGCAAGCCGCCCGGTACGATCGAGTGGGAGTGACCGTGGCGACCGTCATCTACGGCATCAAGAATTGCGACACCATGAAGAAGGCGCGTGCCTGGCTCGACAAACACGGCATCGACTATGCCTTCCACGATTACAAGACCGCCGGCGTCGAGCGCGAGAAACTGGAGCGCTGGGCCAAGAAGGTCGGCTGGGAGGCATTACTCAACCGTGCTGGAACGACCTTCAGGAAGCTGCCGGATAAAGACAAAGATGGATTGACCGAGAAGAAGGCTGTTGCGCTGATGCTGAAGCAGCCGTCGATGATCAAGCGGCCAGTGCTTGAACTTGGCGCCGGCAAACTGCTGGTGGGCTTCGCGCCGGAATCCTACAAGGCCGCGTTTTAGCCTACGACCGCGAAGGGCTAGCCGCTCGACGATCTGGCCACAATGTGGCGCTTTGCAGGGTGCATGCGCATCGCTGCTGTATTGCGATAATCGGCGAAAATATCCGAGCTTACTTCAGCGGCTGGCACTGGCCGGCCGAAATAGAAGCCCTGAACTTGATCGGCATCGGCCTTGTTGAGGAAGTCGACCTGGTCGAGCGTTTCCACGCCTTCGACAGTGACTCGCATGTGCATTTCGCGACCCAGCGCGATGATCGATTTCACCACGGTTTCAACGTTGCCGCCCGATTTTTCGAAGCTCTCCATGAAGCTGCGGTCAATCTTGATCTTGTCGAACGGGAATTTCCAAAGGTAGCTCAGGCTCGAATATCCCGTGCCGAAATCGTCCATCACAATTGAGATTCCCATGGCCTTGAGTTTCTGAAGGTCGTGCATTGTCTTCTCGCTATTGCCAAGCAGCAGCGTTTCCGTAATCTCAAGTTCGAGCCGGTGCGGATTGAGGCCGGATTCTTTCAGCGCGGCTGCGACGCTGTCGACGATCGCACCCGATTCGAATTCGGCGGGTGATAGATTCACTGCCACAGTCAGGTCGTTCGGCCACGTCGTCGCCGTTTGGCAGGCTTCGCGCAGAACCCATTGTCCGATCCGGTCGATGAGGCGCGTCTCTTCGGCGATCGGTATAAATGTCGTGGGCGGAATGAGCGCACCGTCGGGGCCGGGAAGACGGACCAGCGCCTCGAATCCGATCAATTTGTTGCCATTGATTTCGTACATGGGCTGGTAATGTAGCTCAAACCGATTGTTCGCGACGGCGTCACGCAAAAGTTTTTCAAGGGTCAGCCGAGCCCGCAGCGCTTCGTCCATTTCCGGAGTGAAAAAGCGGATGCAGTTGCGGCCGGCTACCTTGCCGCTATAGAGCGCAAGATCCGCGCTCTTGAGCAGCCGTTCCGAGGTGTGTCCATCGGATGGTGCAAGTGCGACCCCTATGGTGACGTTGGTCTTTATCTCCTGTTCCTTGAAGTACATTGGTTCCTGCAACATTGATGCGATGCGTTGCGAAAACGCTTCGGCTTCGGTGTTTTTGCCAACGGCCGTCTGGACAACAACGAATTCATCGCCGCCGAGCCGGGCAACGAGATCCTCCATTCGCGTCAGTACGCTCAGCCTTTGGCCGATTGTATTGAGGAGGAAGTCGCCGCCATCATGGCCGAAGGAGTTGTTCACCTCCTTGAAGTGGTCGAGGTCAATGAAATGAATGGCAATTTGACCGCCCACTGATGGCAGCACAGCGAGGACACGCTCAAGCCGCTCGATGAGGCGGCCACGGTTTGCTAGGCCGGTCAACGGATCATGATGCGCAAGAAAGCGGATGCGGCGATCGGCTTGCTGCTTCTCCAATGTGCGGAAATACCAGGCAACCGCCGGAATGCCGAAGGCGGCCCCGGTCAGGAGGCAGAGCGAAATCGCGGCAACCATGAAGTCGTAGAAGAAATTGCTGCGTTGCTCCGTTTCGTTGACGAAAGCTGCAACGATCGCAACTGGCCGGCCATTGACCATCACAGGCACATAGGCTTCGGCAAAATGTGACGGCTGATCGGCGGCGGCGCCGGTTTTGATGCTGACTTGCGGTTGGCCGCGCTGACCGGCGCGTGCCGCTTCGGTGTTGAATTCGGAGAGGTCAACCAGTGCAATGCGGTCATGGTCTGCGACCAGCTGCGAATAACCTTCGCGGTTGAATATCAGATAGCGATAAACTTGCCCGGCTTTGCGCGTTGCCTCGAAAAAAGCGAGACTGGAGCTTGATGGTTGCTCGCCGTTGGCAATTTGCTCGAGATCCTTGACATTGGCGGCAACAAAGTTAGCCCAGTCGCGCGCACTGGTCGTTGCGTCGGTATCGATCAGATGATCGGTGGTTACCTTGACGGTGAACCATGTTCCGGCCGCGAGAATCAGCAGCACCGCAACAAAGAGGCCGACTGCACGCCGGAATGAGATGTTTGCGAGATAAGCCATCGTTATTCCTTGGGCGCTTCGGCTCGGGCTTTGGATAGTTCGGTTTCGCGGACTTTCGTCAGGCTTGCTTCGGTCAGTTTGAGAAGTTCGCTGTTATGGGGGCTCGCAGCCGCCCAATCCTGCGCAATCGATTTGAATGCCCGTTGTGCCGCCAATTGATCCTGCGCCGACGGAACTACGATTGAGCGTCGAGCATCTGCCTTGACCTCGTCGATTATCTTCTTGCCCGTGGCTTCATAGGCATCGGCGAAATGATCGGCCACCCAATCGCCGCTATATTTTCGGATGAGCGCTTTGGCGTTTTCCGGCAATTGGTCGAAGGCTTTATGGTTCATTACGAGCGCGAGCGGGGCGACACTCGTGCCGAGTAGATAATGGTTACTCGTGAGTCGCCCGATGCCGACGTCGAATAGTTGGGTCACGGGGACGGTGGCGCCATCGAGCGCGCCGCTACTGAGGGCCGGTGCGGTTTCATTAAATGCAAGGACGACCGGTAGCGCGCCGAGCTTCGCTAGGGCCGTTGCTTCGGTCGGATTGTTCACCCTGATCTTTTGACCTTTAAGATCAGCGAGCGAGCGGAGCGGTTTGCGGCTATTGATGGTTTCGGGCTGGGTGGCATAGGCGCCAATGACGAAAAAGTCCCGGTAACCGGCCAGCGCGTTCAAAGCCACCAGACGGGTATAAGTCAGGCTCGCTTCGCGCGCATCGCGAAACAGGCCGGGCAATTCGACGACGGCGTTGTCCAGGAACAATTCCGGATTTTGTCCGGGAACGATGAATGCGATATCGGCGGTGCCGTCGATGACCTGTTTCGGCAGCTCTCTCTGGACTTTTCCGAGCGCCCCGCTGGGATAGACATCGATTTTGAGTAGGCCCCCGCCGTCATTGTTGATTGCGTCCACGAACGGCTTGACGGCGGTCAGATATGCAACGGAGCGGTCGGACGTAAAAAATGAAAGCTTCAACGTGACAGGCTCGGATTTGGCCGCAATCGGAAGCATGATTGCTCCGAACATTGCGGACGCAGTGAGCATTGCGACTGTGAATCGTCTCGTTTGACGTCGAGGTGCGGGCATGCCGTTCGAAAATTGCATGATGTCTCTCCTATGCGTCGGTGAACCGCACGGCCGCGAGTTCGGCTCGCAACCGGCCAAGTTGATTTGCTTTGGGGTTTGCCGCGCCAATACGTGGCAGCAGGTCGAACAAGGCGACAGCAGCGCGCACCACAAAGCGTAGCATCGGTGTCTCTTCGACGGCCCACGGCTGACGATCTGCGGGCACGCGCCAACACTGTTAAAATCCAAACATTTACTTTTGCTTGTGGAGCGCAGGACAATTCGCCGCTATCGGCTCCGCAATTGTCCTAAGTAATGTTACGCAGACGGCCGGCGGTAGCGTTATGCTTCCTTGACGGTTGTCGGAGTACAGCGGCTTGATTTTGCGGGCATTTGCGGCCACATGCACACAATGAATAGGCCTCTGAATACCTCCGAATCGATCCCGGCGACGCCGATTGCCGCCGAAGTTGAGCGACGACGCACGTTTGCGATCATTTCGCACCCGGATGCGGGCAAGACGACGCTGACGGAGAAGCTCTTGCTGTTTGGCGGTGCGATCAATCTCGCCGGCCAGGTGAAAGCCAAGCGTGACCGCCGGTCGACCAGGTCGGACTGGATGGCGATCGAGCGGGAGCGCGGAATTTCTGTCGTCACGTCGGTGATGACATTTGATTACGATGGCCGCGTCTTCAACTTGCTGGATACGCCGGGCCACGAAGACTTTTCTGAAGATACTTATCGCACACTGACGGCGGTCGATTCTGCAGTCATGGTCATCGATGCCGCCAAGGGTATCGAGGCGCGAACACGCAAGCTCTTCGAAGTTTGCCGCCTGCGCGACATTCCCATCATCACGTTCATTAACAAGATGGATCGTGAGAGCCGCGATCCTTTCGAATTGCTGGACGAGATCGAAAAGACCCTGGCGCTTGATACAGCGCCCATGACCTGGCCAATCGGTCGCGGCCGCGATTTCGCCGGGACTTACGACCGGGCTTCCGGCGAGATGCGATTGATCAGTGACGATGGCAAGACCGTCGAGCCGCAGCCGCTTGATCTCGCCGCACTCGGTGCAAAAAATACGATGTTGGATATCAAAGCGGCCGCCGAGGAGCTGGCGCTGGTCAAGGATGCGTGCAAGCCGTTTGATTTTGGTTCTTTCCGCGAGGGCCATCTCACGCCGGTGTTCTTCGGTTCCGCGTTAAAGAATTTTGGTGTTAAGGATCTGCTCGATGCGCTCGCTTCGTTTGCGCCGCCGCCGCGGGCGCAGGTCTCCAACGTGCGTATCGTCGATGCCCATGAAAGCTCCATGACGGCCTTTATCTTTAAAATCCAGGCCAACATGGACCCGAACCATCGCGACCGGATTGCCTTCGCGCGTCTCTGTTCGGGCAAATTGCGCCGCGGCATGAAGGCGAAGCTGGTGCGCACCGGAAAGCCGATGACATTGTCCGCGCCGCAATTTTTCTTTGCGCAGGACCGCTCAGTCGCCGACGAAGCCTACGCCGGCGACGTGGTCGGGATTCCCAACCACGGAACGTTACGCATCGGCGACAGCCTGACCGAAGGTGAGGAAATCGCTTTTTTAGGAGTGCCGAACTTCGCGCCCGAAATTCTCAGGCGCGTGAAGCTGGGCGATCCAATGAAGGCCAAAAAGCTGAAAGAAGCGCTGCAGCAGATGGCGGAAGAGGGCGTGGTGCAAGTGTTTCGTCCGCTTGACGGGGCGCCTGCACTGGTCGGCGTGGTCGGGCCGTTGCAGCTCGATGTTTTGAAAGTGCGGCTTGCCGAGGAATACGGCCTCGAGATTGGCTTCGAACAGCCGGAATTCCAGCTTGCGCGCTGGATCGCATCCGGGGAGAGCAGGAAGCTGGATGAGTTCGTGCAGGCGAATTATTCGAGTTGCGCGGAAGATCTCGACAACGACAAGGTCTTCATGGCGCGCAACCAGTTTGTCCTAGACTACACGCGGGAGCGTGCGCCTGGGATCGAGTTCACCGACATCAAGGATGTGAAGGACAAGGCCGCCTAGTTTACTTTCACATTTGCCGCCTTGATCACCGGTGCCCAGCGTTCGATCTCGCTGTCCATGCGGGCGCGCAGTTCCTCCGGCGACGAACCAATCGGCTCCATCAGCTGCGCCGCCAATTTTTCCCGCACCCCCGGCTGCATGATGATTTCGGCAACATCCTTGCTGATTTTGTCGATGATCGGCTTGGGTGTGGCACCGGGCGCGATCAGTCCGTTCCATGCGTCGGCCTGAACGTCGATTCCGGATTCCTTCAAGGTTGGCACGTCTGGCAAATAGGGCGAGCGCCGGGCGGTCGAGACGGCGAGAATTTTCACTTTGCCGGCGGCGGCCTGCGGGGTCACCGATATCGCGGGAAGACAGGTTATTTGGGCATCATTGCGGATGACGGCCATGATGGCCTGCGGCGAGCTCGTGTAGGGCACGTGCACGAGTTTGGCGCCAGCCTTGATGGCGATGGCCTCCATCGCAAGCTGTGACAGCGAGCCGTTGCCGATCGATGCAAAATTGTATTTTCCGGGATTTTTCTTCAACAACGCGACCAGCTCGGCGACAGAATTGACTCCAAGGTCCGGATTGACTGCGAGCACGCTCGGCTGGGTGACCAGTTGGGTGACGGGCGCGATGTCCTTGCGAGGGTCGTACGACAGGTTCGCAAACAGCAAGGTGTTGATCGCGAGCGGGCCTCCGATGCTCACGCCGAGAGTCGCGCCATCAGGCGCGGCCTTTGCGACGACGTCAGTCCCGATATTGCCGCTGGCACCGGGCTTGTTTTCGATGACAAATGCACTGGTGGGATATTTCCGCTGCAGCCCGTCGGCAATCAGGCGCGCCACGATATCCGGCGTCGACCCGGGCCCGAAGGGGACCACGATCCGGACAGTTTTTGCAGGCCAAGCCTGCGCTAATGCCTGCGCTAATGCAGGTGTAGCCGCTCCGAGCAGCAGCGAATGCGCCACCATGACGCATTTGAGCAATCGGTATGTCGTGGCGAGGCTCATTCCAGGCTATTCTCCAGGGTCGACGTGGCTTGCATTGGTGGCCGCTATCCTCTACTGCGGCAACAGTTTGGAGCGAGTGTAACATGGGCTTAGGGATTCTCGTTCTCGTTCTCGGCTTGGCCGTTTTTCTTGCGACGCACATATTCGTGTCGTTCCGCGATGCGCGCGCCGATGTCATCGCGCGGTTGGGTCTGCATGCGTACCGTGTGCTGTTCGGACTGGTATCTCTCGTTGGCCTCGCATTGATCGTCTGGGGCTACGGTCAGTACCATTCACATGAATTGATACAGGTGTGGTCGCCGCCCTCTTTCATGCGACACATTACTGTTGGCTTGATGTTGTTTGCGGTGATTTTCGCCGTTGCCGCCTTTATCCCGAGTCATATCAAGACTCGTCTGAAACATCCGATGCTCGCCGGAATCAAGACCTGGGCCTTGGCCCATCTTCTGTCGAATGGCGATCTCGGGTCGATCCTGCTGTTCGGCGGGTTCCTTGCGTGGGGCGTCTATGCCCGCATTGCCGCCAAGCGGCGCGGCGATCTGGGTCCGAAGAGTGCGCCCGCGGGCTGGTTTAATGATGTGCTAGTTATTGCGCTCGGTGTGGTGGTCTATCTCGCGCTCGGTTACGCCTTCCATCCCGCAGTGATCGGCGTCCCGGTGTTTGGACAATAACGATGTCGATCCAGGACGAAATTCGGCGGCTGACCGCCCCAGACATACATGCGCGCAAGGGCGGAGAGCCGATCGTCTGTCTGACGTCCTATCATGCGCATACTGCGCGCATCGTCGATAAGCATTGTGATGTCATTCTCGTCGGTGATTCCCTCGGCATGGTGATGCACGGGCTCGAGACGACCGTGCCGGTCACGCTTGAGATGATGATCCTGCAAGGACATGCCGTGATGCGCGGTTCCAAGCGCGCGCTGGTGGTCGTCGATATGCCATTCGGGTCTTACGAGGCTTCGAAAGAGCAGGCCTTCATGAATGCAGCGCGTGTGTTGAAAGAAACCGGTAGCGGTGCGATCAAAGTGGAAGGCGGAAAGCGCATGGCGGAAACCATTCGCTTTCTTGCCGAACGTGGCGTGCCGGTCATGGCGCATGTCGGATTAACGCCGCAGGCGATCAACACAATCGGATCTTTTAAAGCGCAAGGACGCGACGAGAGTGATTGGGCCCGCATCGAGGACGACATGATTGCCGTGTCGCAGGCGGGAGCCTTTTCAGTTGTGATTGAGGCGGTAGCGGAACCGCTTGCGCGCAAGCTCACCGCTGCGGTTCCAATTCCGACCATCGGGATTGGGGCAAGTGCTGCCTGCGACGGGCAGATTCTCGTGCTTGAGGACATGCTCGGCCTCTCGCCGCGTGTGCCGAAATTTGTGAAGCGCTATGGCGAATTGGGCCCCGGCATAGAAAAGGCCATAGCCAGCTATGCCGCAGAAGTGCGATCGCGCGCTTTCCCCGGTCCTGACCACGTCTATCCAATGAAGAGCAAGAAGGGCTAAGGCCCTGAAATGTTAACGATTGCGGCCTTTGGCTTTGCCTTAGGCACGCCACATCGATAGGTTACGGCGCAATTCGGCCCGGGGTGGGCCAATGGGCGGGTCTGGAGCCATTTGTGGCCGATATTTTTCACGAGGTTGATGAGGAAGTCCGGCGCGAGCAGCTCAAGAAGCTGTGGGATCGCTACAGCATCTATCTGATTGCGCTTGCCGTATTGATTGTCGTCGGCGTGTCGGGCTGGCGGGGCTATGAATATTGGGTGGCCAAGAAGGCCGCGGCTGCGGGTGCCGCTTTTGAAGCGGCTGCAGCGTTGAGCGAGCAGGGCAAGCACGCCGAAGCGGAAGCGGCTTTCGCCAAAGTGGCGGTCGAAGCACCGGCCGGGTATCGCGTGCTTGCGCGCATGCGCGTTGCCGGCGCGCTCGCGCAAGTGAAGCCGGCCGACGCGATAAAAGCTTATGATGAACTTTCAGCAGATGCATCGATTGGGACGACCTGGCAGGATCTCGCTGCCGTGCGCGCGGGCATGCTTCTGGTCGATACAACGTCGCTGGCTGAAATGCAGCGGCGGCTTGCTCCGCTTGCAGAACCTGCGCGCAGTTTCCGCCACACAGCGCGCGAACTTCTGGCGCTGTCCGCGTGGCGCAACCATGACCTCGCCGTAGCGCGACGGTACCTCGACATGATTGCGACCGATGTTGAAACACCGGCTGGCACCCGCGCGCGCGCGGAAGTTTTGTCGGGGCTGATCGCCGCCGACAGCAAAAGCTAAGGACCGAGAAATGCGAGCGATGCATCGTGTTGTCCTGCTGGCCGCGTTCGCAGCCTTTGCTTCGACGCTGACGGCGTGCTCGAATTTCGATCCCGACAAACTCGACGTCTTCGGGCTCAGTGATAAGAAGAAGCTTCCGGGTGAACGCAGGGAGCTGTTCCCCGGTGGCGTACCGGGCGTGTCTCAAGGCATTCCACCCGAATACGTGAAGGGTAACCAGCCGCCGCCGGAGGCCGCGCAAGCTCCGGCAAGCGAACCGGGTAATCCAGCGGCCGCCGCTGCGGAGCCGGACAAGAAAAAAACGGCTGCGGTCGAACCCGAATCCCAGCCTAAACCGAAGCGCAAGCCGAAGCCGCGGACGGTTTCGCAGCCGCCGGCGCAAAGCGCTCCACAAGGCGCGGCGCAACAGCAACCGGCTCCATGGCCACAGCAGAACCAGCAGCAGGCGCCGCAGCAGGCCCAGGCACCTTGGCCCGGGCAGGCGCAGGGTCAGAGCACTGCCAGCGACCCATGGCCATCGTCGCCACCCAGCACCGTTGCGCGCTAATTGGACGTCCGCAGGACGGCGTGTTTTCGCCCGCCGATGACCCGCGCATTCATCTGGCAAACACATCTTTGAATTTCTCTTGGTAGATTGCCGGGTCTAGCCCCGGGAACGACAGAAGATGACCTTCACGATTGCCATTGTCGGCCGGCCCAATGTTGGCAAATCGACCTTATTCAACCGGTTGGTAGGCCGCCGTCTGGCTCTGGTTGACGACCGGCCCGGCGTCACGCGCGATCGCCGGGAGGGCGAGGGCCGGCTCGGCGACATAGAATTCACCGTGGTCGACACGGCCGGGTTCGAGGAGTTGGCACCTGAAAGCTTGTCCGGCCGGATGCGCGCGCAGACCGAGGCGGCTATCGATCAGGCCGACGCCATTTTCTTCATGATCGACGCGCGCGCCGGGGCAATTCCGGCTGACCACGCCTTTGCAGACGTGGCGCGCAAATCCGGCAAGCCGATCGTACTCGTAGCAAACAAAAGCGAAGGCACAGCTGGCGAAGCAGGACGGCTGGACGCCTATGCGCTTGGCCTCGGTGAACCGGTGTCGATTTCGGCGGAGCACAATGAGGGTCTATCCGACCTCTACGACGCATTGCGCGCTGCATTGCCGGAAAGAACCGCGCAGCAAGTAACGCAAGACCTGCCGGACGAGGCGCGTGCAATCCGCGTGGCCATTGTCGGCCGTCCCAATGCCGGCAAGTCCACACTGATCAATCGGCTGATTGGTGAGGACAGGCTGCTCACAGGTCCGGAAGCCGGCATTACACGTGACGCCATTGCGGTCGAATACGGTTGGCATGATCGCACGTTCAGGCTTTACGACACAGCTGGGATCCGCCGCCGCTCTCGCGTCGAGGAGAAGCTGGAAAAACTCTCGGTCGCCGATGCGCTCAACGCGGTGCGTTTCGCTGAAGTCGTCGTGGTGCTGCTCGACGTAGACAATGCATTCGAGGAGCAGGATCAACGCATTGCCGATCTGGTCGAGCAGGAGGGCCGCGCCATCGTTATCGCGGTCAACAAATGGGATTTGAAAGAAAAAACGGCAGGCGCGATCGGCAAGCTGCGCGCGCAAGCGGACGAAAAGCTAACCCAGCTCAAGGGTGTCCCACTGGTGGCGGTCTCTGGCCTCACCGGCGAGGGTCTTGAGCGGTTGATGCAGGCAATCGTGGATGCTTACGAGGTGTGGAACAAGCGTATCCCCACCAGCGCACTCAATCGCTGGTTTGAGCACGCAACCAGCGCGCATCCGCCGCCGGCGGTGTCGGGCCGATCGCTGCGGCTCAACTACATCACGCAGGCCAAAAGTCGGCCGCCGAGCTTTGTCGTATTTTGCACGCGCGCTGATGCAGTTCCCGACGCCTACAAGCGATATTTGCTGAATTCTCTACGAGAGAGTTTTGACTTGCCAGGCACGCCGATCCGGATCGCGCTACGCGAGAAGGACAACCCGTTCAAAGGGCGGGCGAAGCGAAAACACTGACGGCTGCCCCGCTCAGGCGGGCGCTCGGAAATCCAAAAACTTTTTCTCGCGAAAATTATAGATTTTTCCGGTCTCGTTACACTCCGCCGAGCAAAGCGGCACGATGGCCTTGGCGACTTCCTCAGGCGCCGGCAGTGTCAGTGGATCAATGCCGGGGAAGGCGCCGGTGTACATACGGGTTCGGGTCGGACCAGGCGCGAATAGATTGGCGCGCACCGGAGTGGTGGCGCATTCCGCCGCGTATGTGCGAACGAGCACCTCCAGCGCGGCTTTCGAGGCGGCGTAGGGGCCCCAATAGGCCCTTCCCACATGCGCAACGCCGGACGTGAGGAATACGGCGCGGCCGGCCGTAGACCGCTGGAGCAATGCGTCCATGCAACGGATGAGCTGCCAATTGGCGGTGATATTGACCGCAATCAGATTATCCCAGTCCTTTGGCTCGATGTGGGAGAGCGGCGACAGCGGGCCGAGTATGCCGGCATTGCCGACCAGTACGTCGAGCCGCTGGTAGCGTTCGTTGAGCGCAAGTGCCAGCCGCGCAATGCCTTCGCTGTCCTTGACATCCAACGGGACGAGCGTCGCTGAACCGCCGACCGCCTTGATCTTGTCGTCGAGTTCTTCGAGCCCGCCGACGGTGCGCGCAACGGCGATGACGTGCGCGCCGGCCTGAGCCAGTGCGAGCGCCAACGCTGCACCAATGCCGCGAGAGGCGCCGGTGACCAGCGCAACACGATCGGAGAGGGGTTTGGCCATCCGCGAGTGCCGGTTTCCGGCGGGCTAAATGGCTTCCGCCAGCAATGACAATTGCCGCGGGCTTGCCTCTTGCGCGCCGAGATCCGTAAGCGCGGTCGGATAGTCGCCGGTGAAGCAATGGTCGGTGAATTGAGGCCGCGCCGCGTCGCGACCCGGCAAGCCCATGGCGCGATAGATGCCATCGACAGACAGGAAGGCCAGCGAGTTGGCGCCGATAAATTTGCGCATGCCCTCGAGGTCGTGGGTCGCGGCCAGCAATTTGTCGCGCTCGGGTGTGTCGATCCCGTAATAGTCGGGATGAGTAATCGGCGGCGAGGCAATGCGGAAATGCACTTCCTTTGCGCCCGCATCGCGCATCATCTGCACAATCTTGCGCGACGTCGTGCCGCGCACGATTGAATCATCCACCAATACAATGCGTTTGCCGGCGACCACGGCGCGGTTGGCGGAATGCTTGAGCCGCACGCCCTGGTCGCGGATCTGTTGCGTCGGTTGGATGAAGGTGCGGCCGACATAGTGGTTGCGGATAATGCCGAGCTCGTAAGGAACGCCGGCCTCCTGCGCGAATCCGATCGCTGCCGGCACGCCGGAATCCGGCACCGGGACGATGACGTCTGCGTTGGCTGGCGCCTCGCGCGCCAGTTCTGCGCCCATGGTTTTGCGCACGTCGTAAACGTGACGGCCGCCGACGATGGAGTCAGGCCGTGAGAAATAGATGTATTCGAAGATGCAGGGGCGGGCCGGCATTGGCGGGAACGGCTTATGCGATTGTGCGCCGTCTTCATCAAAGATGACAACCTCGCCGTTTTCCACGTCGCGCACATATTGCGCGCCGATGATATCGAGCGCGCAGGTCTCGGACGCGAGGATCGGACAGCCGTCGAGTTTTCCGATCACGAGCGGGCGGATGCCGAGCGGATCGCGCGCGCCGACGAGTTTTTTGTTGGTCAGGCCGACGAATGCATAGGCGCCCTCAAGTTGACGCAACCCTTCGATGAAACGGTCGACAAAACGGTTGCGACGCGCACGCGCCACCAGATGCAGGATCACCTCAGTGTCGGTGGTCGATTGCATCATGGCGCCCTCGTGCACCAGATCGCGCCGCAGTTTGATGCCATTGGTGAGATTGCCATTGTGGCCGATAGCGAAGCCGCCGCCTTCGAGTTCGGCGAACAGCGGCTGCACGTTGCGAAGGATCGTTTCGCCGGTGGTCGAATAACGCACATGGCCGATAGCGGACGTGCCGGGAAGGCGGTCGATCACCTCACGGCGGGCAAAGGCATCGCCGACGAGCCCGAGGCGGCGCTCTGAATGAAAGCGCTTGCCGTCAAAAGATACGATGCCGGCTGCTTCCTGACCGCGATGCTGGAGCGCGTGCAGTCCGAGCGCCGTGATCGCGGCCGCATCAGGGTGGCCGAAGATGCCAAACACTCCGCATTCCTCGCGCAGGCGGTCGGCGTCTGGATCGAACTCCACGTCGGCCGTTGGCACGAGATCCTGAGGATGTTTATGCATTGCTATCGCGTTCCACTCGCCTTGGGTTGCGTCAACGGCAATTCTGAACGTTGGTCCGGGCCCGAATCCGGCGTGTCCTGGTCTTCCGGTTTTGGCTTCTTCAACCTCTTCAAGATGGTGCTTTCGGGGTCATCCGGCAACATCGACATCAACCATTGCCCGGTATTTTGAAGAACCACCTTTGACTTAGCGCTCCGTACCCATTCCGGCTGGCTGCGATCGGGTACCAGCCATGCAAAGAACAGGAAGGCCACAACAACAATGACCAAGCCGCGACCAAGCCCGAACAGGAAGCCAAGCGTGCGGTCGAGTGCGCCCACGCGGCTGTCGAGCACCATGTCGGAGACGCGTGCTGTGATGATCGAGACGATGAGCAGGGTGCCAAGGAATATTCCGCCCGCCGAAACGCCGGCCGCGACCATGTCGCTATTGAAGTACTGCTTCGCCATGGGCAACACGCGGCTGTATGAGTAGAGCGTGACAACGGCGGCGACGCCCCAGGCGCCGATCGACAGGATCTCGCGCATGAAGCCGCGGATCAGGGCGAGCAGCCCGGAAATCAGCATGACCGCTAGCAGGATGATGTCGAGCAACGTGATCGGCATCGGGGCTCATGCACTCCGCAGGTTTCGGCGGTCCGTGGTGCGCGTGGCGGCTGGCCGGCGCGGCGATTCCGGGCCAGCCATAGCGGCTTCGGACCGGCGCGGCAATGTCGACCTTAAGTGCTTAATTTTAAGCCCATTTCTGCGCTATCGGCCGTGCGTTCGACGCGGCCGCGTAAGGCGGTTTTGACGCGCCCCGTATATAGCGGGAGGTCACCTTGCCGTCACGGGTCTTGTCCACCACTTTTGCCAAACTTGCGCGCTTTTCCGCTTGCGGCGATGTCTGCCACCAGGCTGGCGAGGCTTCCAACGTCGGTAACCTTAAGTCCTGGCTCAGCGGCGTCCGCACGCCCAGTTTCTGGCACCACCGCGCGGGTAAATCCGAGCTTGGCGGCCTCCTTGAGGCGTGACGCGCTCTGCGCGACAGGCCGAACGGCGCCGGAGAGTGACACCTCGCCGAAGTAGACTGCGTCTGCGGGCAATGGTGCATTGGCTAGTGATGACACCAGCGCGGCTGCTGCGGCGAGATCGCCCGCTGGCTCCTGAATACGCATGCCGCCCGCCACATTAAGGTAAACATCGTGACCGCCGAGCCGCACACCGCAATGTGCTTCCAGCACGGCGAGCACCATCGATAGCCGGCTTGGATCCCACCCGACGACGGCTCGCCTCGGTGTGCCTAGTGATGTTGGCGCAACCAACGCCTGAATTTCGACGAGCAATGGCCGCGTGCCTTCGATGCCGGCGAAAACCGCGGTGCCGGGCTGACCAAGATCGCGTTCGGACAAAAATAGCTCGGACGGGTTCGCAATTTCGCGCAAGCCCGAGCCGGTCATCTCGAATACGCCGATTTCATCGGTCGGTCCGAAGCGGTTTTTGACGGCGCGCAAAATGCGGAATTGGTGCGAACCTTCGCCCTCAAATGAGAGCACGGCATCCACCATATGCTCGACGACGCGCGGCCCGGCGATCTGCCCATCTTTGGTGACATGACCAACCAGAATGATCGCGGCGCCGGATTTTTTAGCAAAGCGGATCAGTGCCTGCGCGCTGCCGCGCACCTGGGTCACCGTCCCGGGCGCGGATTCCACCATGTCGGTCCACATGGTCTGGATCGAATCGATAACGATCAGGCGCGGCGTCTTGCCTTCCGACAGCGTTGCGATGATGTCCTCGACGGAGGTTTCCGCCGCGAGCTCGACGGCGCTGTCGCGCAAGCCCAGCCGCTCGGCACGCAGGCGTACCTGTGCCACCGCTTCCTCACCGGAAATGTAGACCGTGCGATGGCCGGCGCGAGCCAGTGCCGCCGTGGCCTGAATGAGCAGGGTCGATTTGCCGATACCGGGATCGCCGCCCACCAGCAGGACGGAGCCGCGTACAAAGCCGCCGCCCGTTACGCGATCTAGTTCGCTGATGCCGGAGGGCAGTCGCGGGGCATCATGCGCATCGCCGGCGAGCGGCTCGAGCGCAAATAGACGGCCTTTGCCGGGTTTACGGCCCGGACCAGCGGGCCGCTCGGCACCTTCCTCGCTCAGCGTGTTCCATTCGCCGCAAGCCTCGCATTTGCCCTGCCAGCGGCTGAAGGCGGCGCCGCAGTTCTGGCAAATGAAGGTCAAGCTGCGCCTGGACATAACGGAATCGCCCCGAAAAGTTGCTCATGGACGATAGGTCGTCCAAAAGAACAATACAAGAACATATTTTAAAAAGTCGCTAATTTTCAGTGGATTGGCCGTTGGCCCGCTCAATCCGCCCGGTAAATCCGGTGGTAACGGCCGCCGAGGCTCGTGAGCACCTCGTAGCCGATCGTCCCGGCCGCCGCCGCCAGGTCGTCGACACCAATATCGCCGCCAATAAGCGTCACCAGGTCGCCGCGCCGGACCGTGTGGTCCGGGAGGGCGGTGATGTCGATCGCCAGCAGGTCCATGGAGACACGTCCGGCGAGCGGGCAGCGCGTTCCGGCAACGATTGCCTCGGCGCCCGGCGCAGCGTCGGTGGCGCTTGCCGCCCGCGGATAGCCGTCGGCATAGCCGACTGTAACAACAGCAACGCGGGTCGCGTGCTTGGCGGTCCAGGTGGCGTTGTATCCGATAGTCTCGCCCTTCGGCACGGTGCGCACCTGGACGACGTGTGCGTGCAATTCGACGGCGGGGCGCATTGGATTGCTGCGGCCGGGTGTCGGATTGACGCCGAAAAGCGCAGCGCCAGGTCGCACCACGTCGCAATGAGCGCCGCTGCCGAGGAATATGCCCGATGAATTCGCAATCGACCCGGGAATACCACGGTAGAGCAGGCGTACGTCGCGGAAGAGCTGGATCTGCTTTTCGTTGAGCGGATGCTCCGGTTGTTCGGAACAAACCAGATGGCTCATCAACAGGGTAATGCCGTGATTTTCTGCGCGAATGCGCGGCGCCAGCGCTGCCGCTTCATCGGCTGATATGCCAAGACGGTTCATGCCGGTGTCAACGTGCAGCGCAGCTCCACCATGCCACTGGTTAGCGGAACAGAACGCGTCCCATTCCGCGAGCTCAACCAGGCTCCCGATTACCGGTCGTGCATTGATGTCGGCGTAGGCCGATGTCGTGCCTGGCAGCAGGCCGTTGAGCACGTAGATCGCCGGCTCCTGCGCGATGCTGCGCAGGCGGCGAGCCTCACCAAGATCGGCGACGAAGAACGTCTTGCAGCCCGCATCGGAGAGTGTGCGGGCGACCGGCTCGAGCCCGCACCCGTAGCCGTCGGCCTTGATCACGGCCGCGCACTCGGACGGCATGGCGCGACGGCCGAGTTCTTTCCAATTGGCTTCGATGGCAGGCAGGTTGACGGTCAGAATGCCGCCGGCTTCGGTCGCGGAGGGACCTGTCTCGGTCTCCGGCCCCGCCGGCGTCGCCGCTGGATGCAGGTCAGGCTGTAACGCAGTTTCAGACATGACGTTTGGGTTTAGCCGCCCCGGCGCCGGCCGTCTATGCACACTCTGTGGCCTGCTTAAGTGCGCTCGGGCAGGTGGTTTTCACGTGCTAGCGAGGAGAAGCGGGTGACTGCGGCGTCGAACTGCATTTCCACGGTTCCAGTCGGGCCGTGACGCTGCTTGCCAATGATGACTTCCGCCTTGCCATGCACCTTGTCGGCCTCGGCGAGCCATTCGGCAAACTTCTCGCGGTTGGATTCCAGCGGCTTACGCATCTGGTGGTAGTATTCCTCGCGATAGACGAAAAGCACTACGTCTGCGTCCTGTTCGATCGAGCCGGATTCACGCAAGTCCGAGAGCTGTGGCCGCTTGTCGTCGCGGCTTTCCACCTGACGCGACAATTGGGACAAGGCCAGGACCGGAACGTTGAGTTCCTTCGCCAATGCCTTGAGCTTGGTGGTGATTTCCGTAATTTCCTGGACGCGGTTTTCCTGGCTGCGGCGGGTCGAACCCTGCAACAATTGCAGATAGTCGATTACCAGGAGATCGAGACCGCGCTGGCGTTTGAGCCTGCGCGCGCGGGCAGCGAGCTGCGCCACCGAGAGGCCACCGGTCTCATCCACAAAAAGCGGGATGTGCTGTAACTCGATCGAGTAGTCCTTGATCTTCTCGAAGTCACTCTCGCTGATGCCACCGCGCCGGATCTGGTTGGACGGGATTCCGGTCTGCTCGGCGATGATGCGGGTTGCGAGTTGCTCGGCCGACATTTCCAATGAGAAGAAGCCGACGATGCCGCCGTTGACCGTGACGGTGTGACCGTCCGGCTTGACCTCACCGCGCCACGCCTTGGCAATGTTGTAGGCGATGTTAGTGGCGAGGGCGGTTTTGCCCATGCCGGGCCGTCCGGCGAGGATAATCAGGTCGGACTGTTGCAATCCGCCCATCATGCGGTCGAGATCGTCGAGGCCAGTGGCGATTCCGGATAATTTCCCGTCACGCTGGAAAGCATGCGCCGCCATGTCGATCGCGGTGGTGAGCGCCTGGGCAAAGCGCTGGAAGCCACCGTCATAGCGACCGGTCTCGGCTAACTCATAAAGCCGGCGCTCGGCGTCCTCGATCTGGTTGCGCGGGGAAAAATCGACTGGCGCGTCGAAAGCAACATTGACCATGTCCTCGCCGACCTGGATCAACGCGCGCCGGATCGACAGGTCATAGACAGTATGGCCGTAGTCCTCGGCATTGATAATCGTGGTCGCTTCGGCGGCAAGCCGGGCAAGGTACTGACTGACCGTGAGCCCGCCGATATCGACATTGGCGTCAAGGAATGTCTTGAGCGTGATTGGCGTGGCTAGTTTGCCGGCGCGGATCAGGTCGCGCGCAAGTTGATAGACCTTCTGGTGGATCGGCTCAAAGAAATGCTCGGGATTGAGGAAATCCGAAACCCGGTAGAACGCCTCGTTATTGACGAGGATAGCGCCCAATAGCGCTTGTTCCGCCTCGATGTTGTGCGGAGCGGAGCGGTAGAGCGGAGCAGGTTCTTCGACCTGCTTGCGGGCTGTCGAATCAGCGAGGGCCATGGATGTCGGTGCTTACCCGGAAATTGTGGCATAGCACGCGTTTTGTTGCGGAAGCGCGTGTCGCGCGCGGTTATCCCGCAATTCACAAGCTGTATTGAACGGTGGGAAAGGCCGGTTTCTTCTTGACCACGCTCGTGCACGCGCGAACGGACTGGCGACTATTCTCCGGCCAGACGCAGTCGCGGTCGCCGCGCGTCCTCGACGGCGGCGAGGCGCCGTTCCTCATGGGTTATATAGTCGCGCGTGATCGGCACGACGCCCTGCCGCTTGGTGAGCTGGATCTGCATCACATGCATGTTCTGCTCGCGGAACGACATTTCAGAGGCTGCGAGATAAAATTCCCACATTCTCACGAAACGCTGGTCGTAGATGCGTTCGGCTTCCTCGCGATGCGCCAGGAAACGCTCGCGCCAGGCTTTCAGCGTTTCGGCGTAGTGCAGCCGCAGGATTTCGATGTCGGTGACAAGCAAGCCAGCTCTCTCAATACTCGATACGGCCTCCGACAACGAGGGAATGTAGCCGCCGGGGAAGATGTATTTCGCAATCCACGGGCTGGTGACGCTCGGACCTTCTGAGCGGCCGATCGAATGCAACAGCATCACGCCATCATCAGCGAGCAGTTGTTCGCACTTTTGGAAGAACGTGTCGAAGTGATTGACTCCGACATGCTCGAACATTCCAACTGACACGATGCGATCGAAGGGCCCGGTGACATCCCGATAGTCCTCCAGCCTGAAGCGCGCGCGCTCGTTGTGCCCCTTTTCGGCCGCGCGTTCGTTGGCGATCGCGTGCTGCTCTTCTGAGAGCGTGACACCCGTCACATCGACGCCGCCTATTTCGGCAAGATAGAGACCAAGCCCGCCCCAGCCGCAGCCGATGTCGAGCACGCGCAATTCATTTCCATGCCTGTCCGGTTCGATCTTCAGCTTGGCGGCCAGATGTCTTTTCTTCGCCAACTGGGCGTCGTCGAGCGACTGATCGGGTTTTTCGAAATAAGCGCAGCTGTATTGCCGGTCGGCGTCCAGGAATAAAGAGTAGAGCCGGCCGTCGAGATCATAGTGATGCGCAACGTTGCGGCGTGCGCGCGGACGTGGATTGAACTGGCTCAGCCGGCGGCGCAGGTAGCGCAACAACGCTTGCGGGCGTGCCCAGTGTGGAACCTCGGATTCCTGGCCGAGACAAATCGCGAGCACGTCGGCGATCGTGCCTTCCTCGACCACAAACGTACCGTTCATGTAGGACTCGCCGAACTTGAGCTCGGGATCGAGGAGAATTCCCCATTCAGCTTGACGAGAGGCAAATCTCACCGACACCGGCTGGCCGGTCCCATCGCCGAATGTACAAACTGTGCCGCGCGAGGTCGTAACTCGGAATGTGCCCCGCCGGATAAAGGTCTTAAGCAGGAACCGAAGCAACCGATCCATCGGCCGCCTCCATCACTCATTGGTCAACGCGCTACAGTGGCTATGGATTCCCCCTGCCGCCCTATCAACGCAGAGGGCGCAATAATGTTTCAGACCTAGGTATATAATCAAAGTTCCGGGCCGCCAGCAATCCCGCAAAAGCGCAGCTTCGCCATTCGTAGGGTCACGGGTCACAACCAAGGAATAATGCGCTATCAAGGCGCAGCATTGTTGGGCCCGGTTGGGCAAAGTGCGGGCGAAAGGGTTGGCGGACTATGACATTGTTACGTTGTGGCATTGGCGCGGCGATCAGCATGGCGGTGCTCGGCATTGCCGGCGTGGCCGGTGCGCAGGAAAATCTGGATCAGGGCAAGAGCGCGGCCCAGATATTCGCCGCCAATTGCGCCATGTGTCACAAGTCGCCGCAGGGCCTGGCCAAAGCTGGCGGAATTCTCGGGCTCGATAGTTTCCTGCGCGAACATTACACGGCGAGCAAGGAATTGGCTGGCGCGTTGGCCGCCTACCTTAAATCGATGGACACCGGCCCTGCCGCCCCGGCGCGCGGTGCCAAGCGATCTGCCAAGGGCGACGAAAAGTCTAAACTTGATGAGAAGAAAAAATCAGGCGCCAAGACGGGCGAGCAGAAGGGCACGGAGAAGAAGCCAGATGGCACCACGGAGCCCAAATCGTCTGAATCCAAACCCGCTGAGGCCAAGCCTTCCGACGCCAAACCTTCTGATGGAAGGCCCGCTGACATCGTAGCGCCCGAGCCAAAATCCGGGGAAACGAAATCAAGCCCGCCCGCCGCCGGTGAATCAAAACCGGCAGAGGGCGGTAAATCCGAGAAATCAGACTAGCAGTTGAAGGCGACTTACTCTTCTGTCGGCTTCTTCTTTTTGCCTTTGGCGACCTTCGGCGCGGGCTCGGCGGATTCAGCATCGTCCGTCTTTGTCGACCCTTCGCCTTCCGCCTGCTCACGGTCCTTGATCGCTTTCGCTTCAGGATCGAACATCGCTTCAGCGACTGCTGCCGCCGCGGCGGCTTCCTCCTCTGCCTCTGTCCGCCGCACGGTGACATCCTCGCCGCGGGCAATGCGCGCCGCTTCATCCTGGCTGCGAGCGACCGTCACTGTGACCGATATCTCGACTTCCGAATGGAGGGCCAGTGGTACTTTGTACTGACCGATCGTCTTGATCGGAGCATTGAGCACAATTTGCGAGCGGCTAACTTCGGCGCCGCCAGCATTGAGCAGGCTGGCGATGTCGCGGGTTGACACCGATCCGAACAATTGTCCGGTCTCGCTCGCTTGCCGCAGGACAACATAGGTCTTGCCATCGAGCGTGCTGGCGAGCTTGCCCGCTTCGCCCTTCAATTCGAGATTTTTGGCCTGCAGTTCGGCCTTCATCCCTTCGAAACGTTTTTTGTTGTCGGCGGTCGCGCGCAATGCCTTGCCGCGCGGCAGCAGGAAATTTCGGGCAAAGCCGTCTTTCACTCGAACGACTTCACCCATTTGGCCGAGTTTGCCGATGCGCTCTAACAGGA
The DNA here is from genome assembly GCA_963810125.1 of uncultured Alphaproteobacteria bacterium. Lineage (GTDB taxonomy): Bacteria > Pseudomonadota > Alphaproteobacteria > Rhizobiales > Xanthobacteraceae > Pseudolabrys. Next base: position 257,442 of record CAWEMK010000005.1, on the reverse strand, counting down.
TCACTTCCATTGTCTGACTCCTCGATCTGAACTTCGGTTACGGTTGAGTTGATGTTACGAAAGGGCAGGCGGCCCACGCTTGCGTGCAACGCGTCCGCGCAAATCGAATGCGGTGTCGATGAGGCCGAGCAAGCAGACCGCCAGGATCGGCCACTGGATGAGAAAGACGGCGGCATAGGCCAGCCCGAGCAAGAAGGGGCGGATTCGCAAACCTTGCGTAATGGTGTGCAGCACCGCAAATCCGAGCACGCCATAGGCGAGCAGCAGAGCTGCTGACGCAATACCGGCTACGATGCCAAGCATTCCGTCGACGAAACTCAGGGCGACGGCCACGGCGAGGGCCGCCGTCAGCAAAGGCGGAAACTTCAAGGCCGAAAGCTGCGGCCAGGGCCGAGCCAGCCTGCCGGAAAACTTTACGATGCGTGCGGCGAGCCAAAGGTTGAATAGATTGGTGACGGTCGCAAGAATGGCTGCCGCCAAGGGTATTGCGCTCACGAGAAATTCAATCAGCCGGTCGGCTCTAACGGGCATACCTGATGGGGCATCGGCCTGCGTTGAGATCTCTGCGCGCAAGAAGGCGTTGAGCGCGCCGCGCAACCCGGCACGAAAACTTTCGGCGTCCGTTCCGAAATTGGGAATGGCGGCGAGCACAACCAACGTGGCGAGAAGAGCGGCCCAAATCACCAGACGCCCGGGTGGATACCATTCGAGCGTGGGTGCTTGCTGACCAGCGGCGCCCGTGGCCGCGGCCGGGCGGGCGAGCATTGCGAGATAACCGAGCCACCACGCGGGAATGCCGGCGCCGGCAAGAAAGGCAATCAGGAAAACGACGCCGAAGACAGCACCCAATGTGAGCGCGCCGGTCAGCGATGCAATAAGTGCGGCCCAGTGGCTCCAGCCGAGGCCGGCAATCATGATCGGGAGCGGTGCGAGATAAAACAAGGGAACGGACAGCCAAATGCCGGACGTCACCGAAGCAAACAGCAAAGCTGCCGCGACGCCGGCACCGATCCCGATGATTGCAAACTGTATCATCACAAGCTGTCCCGCTCCTCACTGAGCGGTTAGAGACGGAATGAGTACCCGCCCCAACCATCGGCTCCCGGATGGCTCCGGAAGCCTCGTTGTTGAATTACTGGATCACGTAAGGCAGCAGCCCCAGAAATCTCGCGCGTTTGATCGCCTGCGCGAGCTCGCGTTGCTTCTTCGCCGACACTGCAGTGATGCGGCTTGGCACGATCTTGCCGCGCTCCGACACGTAGCGCTGCAAAAGCTTGATGTCCTTGTAATCGATCTTCGGCGCATTGGCGCCGGAGAAAGGGCAGGTCTTGCGACGGCGGAAGAACGGACGGCGGGCGCCACCGGCTTGCGAACCGAATGCCATGGTCTATTCCTCCACCGCTGCGACGACATCGACGACGTCGACGTCATCGCCGCCTTCGTCGCGCCGCGGCCGACGACCGCCACGATCTCCACGATCGCCGCGGTCATCGCGGTCCCGATCCGATTTGCGCATCATCGCCGAAGGACCTTCCTCGAGCGCTTCGACGCGAATGGTGAGATAGCGCAGGACATCTTCGTTGAGGCGTTCCTGACGCTCGATCTCGTTGAGCGCAGCCGCCGGCGCATCAACATTGAGCAGCGTCATGTGCGCTTTGCGGTTTTTGCGAATGCGATAGGTGAGGGACTTCAAGCCCCAATATTCATTCTTGGTGACCTTGCCGCCCAACTGTCCGATCACCCCGGACAACTGCGTGGTCAATTCCTCGACCTGCTGCGTGCTCAGGTCCTGGCGCGCGAGGTAGACGTGTTCATACAACGGCATAAAATGCCTTTCCCTTATTAGTCCCATGGCCGTGACCCTGGCGCCTAGCCCCTCGAGCCCTTCGGGAAAGGCTCGAATGCTCAGAAGGCGGAAGCACGGGACGCCGGGCACATCGGCCCTACCGGATGTCCATACGGAATGTCGTGAACATCAGGCCGTCCGTTCAGCTCCCAACCAGGATCGACGGAACGCGCGGTTTATAGGGGCTTTTTGCGGAATTGCAAGGCAAAACGAGGGCTTTGGCCGTAGCCGCGCGCTGATTCAGGCACTCTGCGGGCCCCGACCGCTGCCTTGCAGGCGATCCGCGAGTTTGACCGCAAGATCAGCGCCTTCTTTGATCAGACGCGCGGTATCGGCATCCTGATTGCTCGCGCGTCGCATCGTTTCGAGCGCCTCGAGCAACCGGTCGAGGTTTTGCGCAAGAAAATGCTGACGAAACGCCGGATCACTACGCGCGCGCGCGATATCGTCCTCGGTGACCAAAGTGCTCATGGTCTGGTCCGTGAAGGTTCAGCAGTAACCATACAGCGGAGAGCCTTGTCGCCTGGTTACTGGCAGTGGCGAAACTTGACAGATCCGATAGCGGGGTGTCTTTCGGCCCGATTTCGGTGTGGGACTTAAAATTAGCGGGCAAGACATGGCGGTTGCGTTCGTATTTCCGGGACAGGGCAGTCAGACCGTTGGAATGGGCAAAACGTTGGCGGCGAATTTCGCCGCCGCACGGCAGGTGTTCGAGGAGGTGGATTCCGCCCTCGGTGTAAAGCTCAGCACCACCATCTTTGAAGGGCCGGCCGAAACACTGACGCTGACTGAAAACGCGCAGCCGGCATTGATGGCGGTTTCACTTGCGGCCACGCGCGCATTGCAAGCTGAGGCAGGGCTAGATTTCGCCCGCGATGCGCAATTCGTCGCCGGTCATTCGCTCGGAGAATACTCGGCGCTGGCAGCGGCCGGTGCTTTCACGGTGGCCGACGCAGCGCGGCTCCTGCGCACACGAGGACAAGCCATGCAAAAGGCAGTTCCGGTCGGCGTGGGCGCGATGGCCGCGTTGATTGGCCTCGAATTCGATGCGGCGTCGGCAATCGCGATTGAATCCGCGCAAGGTGAAGTTTGTCAGGCCGCCAATGACAATGGCGCCGGACAGGTGGTTGTCTCTGGCAACAAATCAGCCGTCGAGCGCGCCGTCGAGATTGCCAAAACAAAAGGTGCGAAACGTGCAATGCTTTTGCCGGTGTCTGCGCCTTTCCATTGTGCGCTGATGCAGCCCGCAGCCGATGTCATGGCTGAGGCGCTGGCGAAGGTATCGATGCAGCGCCCAGTTGTGCCGGTGGTCGCCAACGTGCTGGCCAAGCCGATCAGCGAACCAGCTGAAATTGTGCGGGCGCTGGTCGCTCAAGTCACTGGTACAGTGCGCTGGCGCGAGTCGGTTGAATTCATGGCAGGGGCGGGCGTTACGAAGTTTTATGAGGTGGGCGCCGGCAAAGTTTTGAGCGGGCTCATCAAGCGGCTCGCGGAAGGTGTTTCGGTCAGCGCGATCGGTAATCCCGAAGATGTCGCCGCCTTCAAGGCGGGGAGGAACGCATAATGTTTGACCTGAACGGAAAGACCGCGCTTGTGACCGGCGCGAGCGGCGCGATCGGCGGAGCGATCGCGCGCGCGCTGCACGCACAGGGCGCAACTGTAGCGGTCTCGGGGACCCGAAAGGACGCCCTCGATGCGGTGGCGGCCGCTCTTGGCAGCCGCGTGCACGTCCTCACCTGCGATCTTGCCGACAAGGATGCCGTTGAGGCGCTTGTGCCGGCTGCGGAAGAAAAAATGGAGAAACTTGATATTTTGGTCGCGAACGCGGGTCTCAATCGAGACAACCTGTTCGTCCAGTTGCGCGACGAGGACTGGGATAAGGTGATTGCCGTCAATCTGACCGCGACATTTCGGCTCGCGCGCGCGGCCGTCTCGCGCATGATGCGTCGCCGCTGGGGACGCGTAATCGGTATTTCCTCAGTGGTTGGCTTTACCGGCAATCCTGGACAAGGCAACTACACGGCCTCCAAGGCCGGCATGGTCGGCATGATCAAGTCTGTGGCTGCCGAATATGCCAAACGCAATATTACGGCGAACTGTATTGCGCCCGGCCTTATTGCTTCAGCCATGACCGACAAACTCAACGAAAAGCAGCGGGAGACGATCCTGGCGCGCATCCCCGCCGCAAAACTCGGTACACCCGAGGACGTCGCGGCCGCGGCAGTGTATCTGGCGTCGAATGAGGCCGCTTACGTCAACGGACAAACCATCCACGTCAATGGCGGGATGGCCATGATCTAGCGTATGGTCCTGAATACTGACCGCTGGTTTTCAGTGCGGATCGCGTGCAAACAGGAGGTAGAAATGCTGGATTTTCAGGGCTTGCTCGCCCCGCCTCCACACGCTAGTCAACGTATTTGAAGTATGGTAACCGAGCTTCGGCCCGGCTGGGGCGGCCAATAGCTGACGTCACAAGCGATGTTCCGCGATTGGGGATCGTCTCATCACGTCAACCACGACGAGGCCATACCGCGATGGTTGCGACCTAAATTTGGATCGCAGCCCAATTTAAAAAGCACGAGGTTGGAACGATGAGTGACATTGGCGAGCGGGTGAAAAAGATCGTCGTGGAACACCTTGGCGTAGAGCCCGACAAGGTGACCGATCAGGCAAGCTTCATTGACGATCTCGGCGCCGACAGCCTGGACACCGTCGAGCTCGTGATGGCCTTCGAAGAGGAATTCGGCTGCGAAATTCCCGACGATGCTGCCGAAACCATCCTGACTGTAGGCGACGCGGTCAAGTTTCTCGAAAAGAACGCAAAAAGCTGAGCAGGCGCCATACGCTGCTGCTCTCGCGTTGCTAGTCATTGCCCAATGAGCTGTGCGCAATACGGCGGCAGACACGTTTACGCAGTTTGCGCGGGCCTGACTGCGTGTGCGAGTAAATTCGCTCGGAGCCGCCCATGAGACGTGTCGTCGTCACCGGCTTGGGAATGCTCACGCCGCTTGGCTGCGGGGTCGAACCGACCTGGGCACGACTGCTCCAGGGTGAGAGCGGGGCCAAGAAGATCGACACATTTGATGTGTCCGATATTTCCTGCCAGATCGCGTGCGTAATCCCGCGCGGCGACGGTTCAAATGGCACCTACAATCCCGACCAGTGGATGGAGCCGAAGGAGCAGCGCAAAGTCGACCAGTTCATCGTCTATGCCATGTGCGCTGCACGTCAGGCTCTCGATGATGCAGGGTGGCATCCGAAAAGTTATGACGAGCAGACCAGCACCGGCGTGCTTATCGGCTCCGGTATCGGTGGCATTGAGGGAATTGCCGAAACCGCGATGGCGCTGCATGAAAAGGGCCCGCGCCGTGTGTCGCCGTTCTTCATTCCGGGCCGCATCATCAATCTCGCCTCGGGCTTTGTGTCCATCGCGCACGGGCTGAAGGGGCCGAACCACGCGGTCGTCACCGCATGCTCGACCGGCGCACATGCGATCGGCGATGCGGCGCGGCTGGTGGCATTAGGTGATGCGGAAGTGATGGTGGCCGGGGGAGCCGAGTCGCCGGTCAATCGCATTTCGCTTGCAGGCTTCGCTGCGCTGCGTGCGCTCTCGACCAATTTTAATGACGATCCGGCACGCGCGTCTCGTCCGTACGATAAAGACCGCGATGGTTTCGTGATGGGCGAAGGCGCTGGCGTCGTGGTCTTGGAGACGATTGAGCATGCGAAGGCGCGCGGCGCCAAGATTTATGCCGAAGTGATCGGTTATGGCATGTCGGGCGATGCTTATCACATTACGGCACCGGCGCCGGACGGCGACGGCGCGCTGCGCTGCATGAACGCGGCAATCCGCCGTGCTGGAATAACGGCTGGTGATCTCGATTACATTAATGCGCACGGCACATCGACGCCGCTCGGCGACGAAATCGAGCTGGGCGCAGTGCAAAAGCTGGTTGGCAATTCCGCCGGCAACATATCGATGTCATCGACAAAGTCCTGCGTCGGGCATTTGCTCGGTGCGGCCGGCGCAATCGAGGCCATATTCTCAATTTTGGCGATCCGCGACGGAATTGTTCCGCCGACCATCAATCTTGACAATCCCTCGGTCGAAACACCCATTGATCTGGTCCCCCACCAGGCACGCAAGCGGGATGTCGACACCGTCCTGTCCAATTCGTTCGGTTTCGGCGGGACCAATGCCTCTTTGATCTTTCGTCGATACGCGGCCTAGGAGTTCACGGCGGCGGTCCCCCAAGCTTTCGCCATAATTTTTTCTAACTTGCGCAAGCGGTTGATGTTTCGGCCGCGCGGCGGGACGATGAAGCGAAACAGGCCGAGTGCCGATACTGACAGCGGGAGCGAACCTTGGTGAATTCAAACCTACCGCCGGGCAGTGACACCAACGCTCCGCCGGCCGGCAAGCCGCCTGTGCCGCGCAGCCCGCGTGCGGCGCTCGAACCGGAGCGCGTGCCGGTCCCGAATCGCCGTTCGCAGCGCGTGCGGCACCCGCTCGTTGTCATCGGAAATGCCGTTTTCACGCTGCTGGTCGTGGTTTCAATCGCGGTGGGCGCCGCATTGTTCTTCGGAAAGCAGCGCTTCGAAGCGCCCGGTCCGCTGGCCGCGGATAAAGTGGTGAATATCCCGCGCGGCGCGGGCATCCGCGACATAGCCGATCTGCTACAGCGCGAGGGCGTGATCGATCAACCCTATGTCTTCATGGGCGGCGTCGTCGTGCTCAAGGCCCGTGGCGACCTTAAATCCGGCGAATACCAGTTCACCAAGCGCGCGAGCCTTGCCGATGTCGTCGACACGATCGTCGAAAACAAGGTCGTCCAGCACACCTTCACTGTGCCCGAGGGATTAACGTCAGAACAGATTGTCGCGCGGCTTTTGGACAACGATGCGCTTGCCGGCCAGATCAAGGAAATTCCGCGCGAAGGGACCCTGCTGCCGGAGACCTACAAATTTACGCGCGGCATGACGCGCGAGCAGATCATCCAGCGCATGCAGCAGTCACACCGCCATATATTGCAGGAAGTCTGGGAACACCGGATGGCCGACTTGCCGGTCAAGACTCCCGAGCAACTGGTCATACTGGCCTCGATCATCGAAAAAGAAACCGGCCGGCCGGAGGAGCGCACCCGTGTCGCAGCGGTATTCGTCAATCGCCTCAAGAGCAAGATGCGGCTGCAGTCGGACCCGACGATCATTTACGGGTTGACTGGCGGCAAGGGCTCGCTCGGCCGGCCGATCCTCAAGAGCGAGATTGAACAGCCGACACCTTACAATACTTATGCGATTGATGGCCTGCCGCCGGGGCCGATCGCTAATCCTGGCCGCGCGTCGCTGGAGGCCGCCGCCAATCCGGCGCGCACCAAGGAACTCTACTTCGTTGCCGACGGAACCGGCGGCCATGTATTTTCGGATAGTTATGCTGAGCACCAGAAGAACGTTGCGCGCCTGCGCGGCATCGAGCACGGCAACGGTGCGCCGCCTGCGCCCGCCGTGCCGGCCACCGGCAGTCAAAATGGCGTCCCAAGCGGCGCCAGGCCTTGAGCAGGTCCGAGCCTTGTGACGGTACGTTCTCACGGCTAAGGTCGCCGCGCTTTCGGACAAACAGCAACGCGAGATACTTTCCATGGCTCTGTCGAGCATGACCGGCTTTGCTCGCGGCCACGGCGTCGCGGATGCCTACGCCTGGAGTTGGGAAATCAAATCAGTGAATGCGAAAGGGCTCGACTTGCGCTTTCGCCTGCCCCAGGGCTGGGACGCAATCGAGGTACCGGCGCGTACCCGCGCCAACGAAAAGCTTTCGCGTGGCACCGTCTATGCCAATCTTGCCGTCGAGCGCAAAGGCGTACTGCCGACAGTGAAGGTCAACGAGCCGGTGCTCGACGCAGTCCTTTCAACTCTCAAAGGCCTTGCCGGAAAAATCGACGCTGCACCACCGAGTCTTGACGGGATTCTTTCACTGAAAGGCGTGATCGAAATCACCGAGGAAGACGAACGCGAGGATGCTCATCGCGCCGCAGAAAGCGCGATCATTGCGGGCTTCGAGCAGGCGCTGGCCGCGTTGATCGCCATGCGCCGTGCCGAGGGCGATACGCTCGGGCGTCTGCTATCGGCCAAGCTTGACGAAATCGCAGCTCTTGCGGCACGCGCCGAGGCTGCGCCCGGCCGCAAGCCGGAGGCGATCAAGGCGCGGCTGGCAGACCAGATTACGACGCTGCTGTCGTCCTCCGAACGCTTCGATTCCGACCGCCTGCACCAGGAGGCGATCATGCTCGCCACCAAAGCCGATATACGCGAAGAACTTGATCGACTTGCCTCGCACGTGGCACAGGCCAAAAAACTGCTCGCCGAGGGCGGCTCAATCGGCCGCAAACTCGATTTTCTGGCGCAGGAACTGCATCGCGAATCGAATACGCTGACCGCCAAGGCAAACGACGTCGAACTGACCAATATAGGCCTCGAGCTCAAGAGCGTGGTCGAACAATTCCGCGAGCAGGTGCAAAACCTGGAGTGATGCAAGATGGCGCATAAGCGGCAACCGGACACGGCCGTGACAAGACGCGGCCTGATGCTGGTCCTGTCGTCGCCCTCCGGCGCGGGCAAGACCACGCTGACCCGGAAATTGCTCGACGAGGACAAGGGTGTCGCGCTGTCGGTGTCGGTCACGACGCGCAAGATGCGGCCCGGCGAAAAGGATGGTCGCGACTATCATTTCGTCAATCGCAGGCAATTCGATGCGATGGTTGAAAAGAACGAATTGCTGGAATGGGCCGAGGTATTTGACAATTATTACGGCACACCGAAAAAGGCGGTGATGGATGCGCTTGCGGCCGGCCGTGATGTTTTGTTCGACGTGGACTGGCAGGGCACACAGCAATTGCGCGACAAAGCGCCCAATGATCTCGTCAGCATCTTCGTTCTGCCACCATCGATCCCCGAACTCGAGCGTCGATTGCACAAGCGCGCGCAGGACGACTACGACACAATTCATCGGCGTATGGCTAAAGCCGCCGACGAGATGAGCCACTGGCAGGAGTATGACTATGTCGTGATCAATCATGATCTCGACGATACCTTCGCCGACGTGCTCGCGATCCTTGCCGCCGAACGCGTCAAGCGTGACCGGCAGATTGGCCTCTCTGACTTCGTCCGCGGACTTCAGGCAAAGCTCTAGGCGGTCAATACGACCCGTCCCACAATCGTCCCGGCGCGTAACTCATCGAGCGTCTTCGACGCCTGGTCGAGCGGCCGCTCGACAATTGGCGGTGGTGCAATTTTTTTGGCTCGCACCAGGTCTACTAATTCGCGCGCTTCCGCCAGCGTTCCCGTCATAATGCCTTCGATTGCCATTGCCTTGAGCGGAAACATGGCGACTGCGGTCGAATAGCCGCCACCGATCAGGCCAGTGACGACGACCTTGCCGCCTTTCGCCAACACGCCGGTCGCGAAGTTCAATGACGCGTCGGAGCCTGCGAAGTCGCAAGCGGCGTAAATGCCGCCACTGGCTTTCAATAACGCCTTGCGGGCATTGGGATCGGAGGGGTCGAAGGCCTCACGTGCCCCGGCTGCAAGCGCTGCCTCGCGTTTTTTGGCGTCAATATCGGCCACGAAGGGGGCCTCGCCACATATGGCGCGCGCGAGCGCCAGCCCCATCAGACCGACGCCGCCAAGACCGACCAGTAAAAGTGGTGCGCGTGCAGCACGATCTGACAGTCGTTTGAGCGCGGCATATGCCGTGAGCCCGGAACACATCAGCGCGCCAGCATAGGCGGCTGTGAGCGGTGTGTAGTCAATCAGATAGCGTGGATGCGGTACCAGTACATGGGTTGCGAAGCCACCATCCACTGTAACGCCGAGATGGCGGGGCGCTGTGCAGATATTCTCGTCTCCGGCCTTGCAGGCGGCGCATTGTCCGCAACCGATCCAGGGATACACCGCGACCTTCGTGCCGGTGCCAGTGCCGGCATCCGGGCCCGCGCTTTCAATCACGCCTGCAATTTCATGTCCGAGGGTGAAGGGCAAGGTACGACCTGCGCGAACGTCGAGTGTCTTACCGTCGCCTAGTTTAAAAAATCCGTCCTGCATATGCAGATCGGAATGGCAGACGCCGCATCGCGCAATACGCACAAGCACCTCGCTGCCTTGCGGGCGTGGCGGGTCGGTCACTGTCTGGCACAAGGGCGCGCCGTAGGCCGTCAATGATTGGCGCTGCATTTTCATTGCGTGCAACCTATCACACCGGGTTTTTCTGCTGACCGGCGAAAGTGCGCGCCAAAGCGACGAAACCGTCGACCGGAATTTCCTCCGCCCGCGCGGTCGGCTCGATACCCGCGCCAGCGAGCAAGGTGGCCGCATCCACACCGAGTGTCTTCAGGCTTTGCCGCAGCATTTTGCGACGCTGGCCAAAGGCGGCCTCGGTAACACGCTGCAATGCGGCCGGGTCGCAGGCGAGCGGTTCTGGTCGCGGCGTCAGTCGCACTACGGACGACGTTACCTTGGGCGGCGGAACGAAAGCAGAGGGCGCCACATCGAACAATATCCTGGCTTCCGTTCGCCATCCTGCAAGCACCGACAACCGTCCGTAGGTTTTGCTGCCGGGCGATGCGACGATACGCTCCGCAACCTCACGCTGGAACATCAGTAGCAGTGAGTCATACCAGGGCGGCCACGGCTCGACTGTGAGCCAGCCCACCAGGAGAGCAGTTGCGATGTTGTAAGGCAGGTTTGCAACGACGCGGGCCCGTTCCGGGCCAAGTTGCTCCCTTGGATCAACGGCAAGAGCGTCGCCCGCCACAATGTCGAGCCGGCCCGGATAACGCCCGGCGATTTCCTCCAGCGCGGCAATCGCGCGCTGATCGCGTTCGATTGCGATAACGCGGCGGGCGCCGAGCGCAAGCAATGCGCGTGTGAGGCCGCCCGGGCCCGGCCCGATTTCCACAACCGTGATGTTTTCCAGTGGTTCGGCCGCCCGCGCAATACGCGCAGTCAGATTGAGGTCGAACAGGAAATTCTGGCCGAGTGATTTTTTCGGCGTGAGGCCATGGCGGCGGATGACGTCGCGTAGCGGCGGCAAATCATCGATCTGCGTCATCTACTTCGCGGGCACGAGTGCCGGTGCGGTCGCCGACAGGCGTGCGGCAAGTGTCAGGGCTGCGATGAGGCTGGAGGGGTTGGCCGTGCCTTTGCCGGCGATATCAAATGCAGTGCCATGATCCGGCGAGGTGCGCACAAACGGCAGGCCGAGCGTGACGTTCACGGCGTGGTCGAAGGCCAGCGTCTTGATCGGGATGAGTGCCTGATCATGATACATGCACAACGCAACATCATAGGCCGCCCGCGCTCGCGCGTGAAACATGGAGTCGGCCGGCATTGGCCCCACCGCATCGATGCCCTCGTCCTGCAGGCGCTTCACGGCTGGAGCTACGATTGCAGAATCCTCGGCGCCAAGCGCGCCTTCTTCGCCGGCGTGAGGGTTGAGGCCTGCAATTGCAAGGCGGGGCCGCGAAATTCCAAAGCGCCGGGTCAGGTCACGCGCGGCAATCCGTCCCGTATCCGTTATCAATTCGGACGTGAGCTGTGTCGCGACGTCCTTGAGCGGCAGATGGATGGTCACCGGCACGACGGCGAGTTCGGGAGACCAAAGCATCATAACCGGCCGCGTGGCGGTGCCGGTGGCCTCTTGCGCCAGTTTGGCCAGGAATTCGGTATGGCCAGGTTCGGCAAAGCCGGAGCGATAGAGCACGTTCTTGGCCACCGGGTTCGTCACAATCGCTGCGGCACGTCCTGCCAGCACATCGGCTACCGCGCGGCGAATAGACGCAATGGCGGCAGGAGCACTCGAGGCGTCCGGCTTGCCGGGCATCGCGGTGATGACCGTGTCGAGCGGCACAATCGGCAGCGCGCGTTGAAAGCATTCGATGGCTTGCGACGGTGTGACAGCGCTTACCGCAAGATCGACGCCAAGCAGGTGCGCGCGGCGCTTCATGAATTCTGACTGTCCAATGAGATAAAACGGCGGCAGCCGGAGTTCAGCGCGACGGCGCCAGAGATGGATCGCCAAATCCGGGCCGATTCCCGCAGGTTCGCCCAGTGTCAGGGCGAGAGGAAGGGCGGCGGGCTCACTCATTGTTTGTTCTTGTATTCGATCATTGCGGATTTTCGGACTTCATCCAGAAACTTCTTGGATTCGGACTCAAAACGTTTGGTAAAAATCTGTTCCCGCAGTTCGCGCTTGAGCGGGGATTCAGTTGAGCTTTCTTTCTTGTTGCAGACCGCAAACATTTGAAGGCCCTGCGCTGTGACTTCCGGCGTCGTCAAACGGCCGACCTGCATGCTGCCAAGCAGATCTCGCAGCTGGGGTGACAGGTCGGCAGAACTGCGCGTAACCGGTTCGCGTACTGCGACGTCACGCAAGCCGCGCGCCATTGCAAGGCCTTCATTGCAAGAGACGAAGCGGCTGCGCAGGTTTTCGGCCTCGCTGCGTTTGGCTGCCATCGTAGCTTCGTTCGATCCACGCGCGACAACGACCATTACGGGGTAGAGGGTGTAAACGTAGCCAACGGCTGCCGTTTCGTTTTCATTGCGGTCCTTAAGCGCACTGGCGATGTCGCTGTCGCCGACTTGAAGTGAGGAGCTGTATTTACCGCGGACGAGCTGTTGCCAGGTCAGTTCGGCGCGGATGCGCGCCTTCACCGTATTTGGCGATACCCCGGCGCGTTCCAGGACCTGGCTGAATTGTTCCGGCGTGATGTGCTGGCGGGATGCCATGCCGTCGAAGGCACCGTTGACCTCGGCGTCGGATACCTCGAGCCCATATACTTTGGCACGACTGATTTTGAGTCGATCGTCGATCAGGTCGTTAATGATTTCCTGGCGCGTCGGCGGCTTGTGGGTGGAAATTGTGATGAGCTTTGTGCGCTGCTGAATATCGAATTCGGTGATCGGCGAACCATTCGCGATGACAACGACTTGCGCCTGCGCGATTGATGGCGCGGCGAAGGCGAGGGCGAAGGCTGCGCCCGTCAACCATCGACGACATCTCACGCTTATTCTCGGCATCGTAGTATCCACTGTCTCAGAGTTTCGCGGCGAAGATCCGGCTACTGGCGTCGACCGGCCTACGCCCTGGCTAACCGACGTGCCACCCAATGTGCGCAAGCTCAACTGCAGCATGATCGTATGGTTGGCGGCGACATTTCCGCTATATGTGTAGTTCGTAATGTAGTTCAGACCGAGGATGAGGCAATCGTCGACATAGCCCACTCCGACGCGTGTTTGATCGAACTTGCCGGCATTGATGTCGTAGCGCGCGGCACCTATCAGCACCCAATTGGCGTCGAGCTTGACCTGGCCGGTTCCCAACACGCCCTGGCGCCGGTCAAGGAAGCCCAATTCGGGTTGGGCCGCGTAGTCGCCGTAGAGCAGGCTGCCGCTCCAGCGGTCGAAGTTGGCGCGGGCTTCGATCTCGGTCCGTTTCACATTAAAGGTGTCATTGTCGAAGCGGAATCGGGACGTGAACATGTACGTGCTGTTTGGCTGATATGACACTCGCGCCACGTAGTCGGATGCGGTGGTATCGAGGCCGGTGTCGAGACCAGTATTGGTGGGGCCACCGTACGCAAAGGAATTTTGCCCGAACAAACTGTACGATTGACCGAACAGCGCATTGACGAAGCCGCCTTGATTGACTTGCGCGGTGTATTGCAAGCCGTAATTGGCGCGTCCACCGCCCTCGACACGGTCCCATCCGGAAAACTTGTCGACCCGGAACAGGTTGCTATCGTCATAGGTAAGGCTTTGCGCGTCTTCGTTCGGAAAGCGTCCAATCTGTGTTTCATTCGGCCGCACGATGATCTGCGCAATCGGCTCGATTGTTTGTGTGCCCCAGGATTGCACGTTGATGAAGGGATAGCGGTATTCCAAACCAATCGTCGGCATGCCGCGAACCAGATTGCTGTCGCCTGTGTCCATGTAGTTACCAACGGAGGGATCGTTCTTGATTTGCATGGAAGCGGCATCGACGCGGACCGTCGCGAATGGCGTGAAGACCTGGCCGAATTGGTCGGTGATGCTGCGGCGCCAGTCTGCCTGGGCCGAAAAGCGGCTGTATGTGCCGGGGACGCCGCGGAGCAAACAGCTCGCCGATGTCTTGACTGCGGGGTCGGCGGTCTGCGTACACGTACCGTTGTTGAGTGCGCTCTGGGTGATCGGGTCGAAGTTTGCTTCGTTGCGCGTCAAGCTGGTGAAATTGATCTTGTAGCCAAGCTCGCCGCCCAGAATCGGATGATCGAAGACGTAGTTGTAATCGACGACCGGATGGATGACCGGAATCTGACTTTGCACATCCGCTTCCGAGAAACCGAGGTAGTAAATGGTGCGCGCGTCGAAAAAGCTGCGATTACCTTTGCCCGAGAGGTAGAGCTGGGAAACCGCTTCGCTCGCCGGATTTTGGAACGTGTCGTAGGTACGATACCGCGACAGGCGCGGGTTGTAGTCCTGCAGGAAGGTGCGGTCGGAGAGCAGGGTGCCGTCCCAGCCCCATACCCAATTATTGTTGAGCGCGAACATGCCTGAGCTTTCCAGGCTGCCGCGGAAATCGCGATAGCCGGGCGTCGTCGAGCCGTCGCTGCGTATGAAATAATCCTTATCGAGTTGGCGGATGCCCGCGGCGCGGATCGAATAGGCGCCATTGATCAAGCGCTGACGGAATTCACCTTCCAGCAGTGGGCCCTGCTTGGTCGTGATCATCGGCGCGAAGGTGGCGTCATAGTCGGGCGCCAGCGCCCAATAATACGGTACTTCGAACGCGGCGCCGTAGATTGAACTCGACGATATCGCCGGCGTTAATACGCCGGTCTTGCGCTTGACGGTCGGATCCGGCGCGGAGAAGTACGGCAGCCATGCGAGCGGCGTGCCGAAGAATTCGAGGCGCGCGTCCTCGAAGTACATCATCTTCTCGCCCTGGTCGTGAATGATACGCGCAGCCTTGACCTGCCACAGCGGCGGCTTTCGCGGGTCGTCCTTGCAAGGCGCGCATGCTGTGTAGACACCGTTGTGAAGCACGGTGAAGTTGCCGCTCGAACGCTCGGCGCGTGCCGCCGCCATGCGGGTCTGGTCGGGGGCATCAAGCCGCAGGGAATCGACGAACCCGTCACGATAGTCGTCGGACAGATCCATGATTTCGCCGTAGGTCACCTTGCCGTCCTGTTCGGTCAGACGGACATTGCCCTCGGCGTGCAAGCGCTTGGTCTTCTGATCGTAGATGACCCGATCGGCCTCAAGTGTGGAGTCGCCGTAATAAATCTGGACATTCCCCACGGCGGCCACGCGGTGGTTGGCGTAGTCGTAGTTGATCTCGGTCGCCTGCACGAGCATCTGCTTTTGACCGGCCTTCTCACGGTCGATGGCGATCTGGGATTTTTTTGGAAGCGGCGGCCGCTGCGGGAATTGCAATTCTTGCGCGGGCGCCGAGACAGGCGCGATCAATCCGCCGCAAGCCAGCAGGCTCAGGACGGCGGCAAGTATTGCGGCGCCACGACGTTGCCGCCGCGGCGCTGATGGACGAGCGCAAACCAGCCCCGCCATCACCCGTCCTCCTGGTACAACAACGCAATAAACCCCGTCACGCCACCGACGAGCACGGGCAGCCAAGCCGCTGCAACAGGGTGCATCAGCTCAGCTTTGCTCAAATCCTCAGTCACTTTCGACAAAACGTAAAGCAGAAACCCCGCCGCCACGCCACTTAAAACCATTTTTTGGACCCCGCCGAAGCGGAAGAACCGTAAACTGACGGCAGCCGCAAGAAGAACCATTGCAGCCAGCAAAAATGGTCGGGCCAAAAGCTTTTGGAACTGTAATCTATAGCCTGAAGCGACCAGACCCGCGTGTTCCGCGATCTTGATATACGTTGGAAGTTCCCAGAAAGGGACAGTTTCTGGCGTAGCAAAGCTTTCCCGCACTTGTTCAGGCGTCAGGCTCGTCTTGAGCAGGTATTCCGCCTGATTGGCCGGCAGTACCCCTACTGCGTAGACCCTGGCATTGCGCAGCCGCCACACGCCGGGCTCGAGGACCGCGGCACGTGCCTCAATGCGCTGCTTGAAGCGGCCTTCGGTATCGAATGTAAACACCGAAACGCCGTTGAGGTTGATGCCCTGGTCCCGGCTGCTAACAGCATTGATGATCGCCTGGCCGTCGTCTGTGCGCTGGCTGACCCATGAGGTGCCGCTGCTCCGGTTGGGGGCGTTTGCGGTTTGTCCGAACAGTTCAAACTCGAAACGCTTGGAGCGCTCCTGGAGTATCGCGGAGATCGGGTTGTAGATTGCGGTCGCTACGATGCCGAAGGCGAAGGCCACCAATAGAGCCGGCGTGACGAATTGCCATGCCGACACCCCAGCAGAGCGGGCGACCACCAGTTCCAGGCGCCGCGACAGATCGAGATAACACGACATAGCGCCGATCAGGACGCAGAACGGCAGAATGCGCTCGACCACTTGCGGCACGCGGTAGAACGACGTCTTTGCCACCAGTGTCGCCGACACATTCGGGATGTCGCCGGCACGGCGCATCAGCTCGATGTAATCGATCAGTGCGACCAGCGCGAAGATTCCGGCAAACACCACCAGCACTGCGGTCAGGAAGCGCAGTCCGAAATATCTCGCCAACGTCCCAAAAATAATCGGCATGCGTCACATCATGGTGTGGCGAAACGCCGGCTGATGCGCTCAGTGAGTGCTGTCAGCCAGTCGGTAATGAAGGCGGGTGGCTCCAGGATCAAGCCGCGGCGAATAACGTATAATCCGAGGCCGAAAGCGGCAGCCATCGCCAGATATTGCAGCGACAGCAGCCATGGCACAGTTGCACCGAATACGGTTGAGGCAAAGCCGATCAGTCGTAAAAGTGCGACGCCGCCGACGGCTCCGAGCATCGAGAGTGTGCGGCTTTGCCGTGTCGTGCGCGGAGCCCCAAGATAGGCATAGGCGATTGTCACGACGGCGAGTGGATAAAACGGTGCCATCAGTCGGTCGTGCAATTCGGCGCGGAACTGATCGGGTTGCTCGACGTAAAACTGATCTTTCGGATCGGGAAACAGCAATTGCCAGAGGTAGCGCTCGCGGATCGAATATTTCACGGCTTGTGCGCCACCAGCGAACTGCGAGAGATCGAACGCGTATCGGTCGAAGGCCACCATGGCCGGGTCGCGCTGTCCGGTCTCGTGCCGTTGCACAACGCCTTTCTGGAGAACCAGAAAAGTTCCACTGTTGTTATCGAGCAGTTCGCCGATTTCAGAAAGAACGGTGATGCGTTCGTTCGGATTGCGCCGGTCATCAAGAAAAATACCGGCGAGTTGTCCGTTCGGTCGTCGCTCGCGAATGTGAATGGTGACGCCGTTTTCGATCGCAGTGAAGCGGCCCGGCTGCACGATGCTGCTCACCACGTTGGCACGCACTTCAGTCAACCAGTCGCGCAGCATCCGCAGCCCCTTGGGCGCGAAATAAGCGCTGATCGCTCCGACCAGCAGCGACACCACGAGCGCTGCGGCTACGAACGCGCGAAACAAAATCCACGGCGACATACCGGCCGCATTCATCACGATGATCTCGGAATCGTTGGACATCTTGTTGAGCACGTGCGCGACCGCGATCAGCAGCGCGATCGGCGCGATCACGAGGACGAGCAGCGGTATGATCAGCCCTGTGATGCCGACGAAAACGAGAATGGTCTGGCCCTGGCTGGTCATGATGTCGATGTCACGCAGCGCCTGGGTAACCCAGATCACTGCGGTCAGGCTGACCAGCACGACCAGGAACGCGCCCAGCGTGGCGCGGAAGATGTATCGGTTGATAGACCCCATCCGCAGCATCGTCCCCTGATCCGGCGCAAGCCGGATCCCGCGTGCGGCTTCCCCACCGGACGCGAAACGTTTCCAGCTTAAAACCCAACCCCCGTCAGATTTACCTTGATCGCCTGACAAAGTGGCCGGGCAAAGGCAAAGCCGTTGAACATGCACAACAAAATGTAAATGTGGCCGGGCCGGACACGGCCCCGGATCGCGGTTTTGGCCGTCGGCTTAAGGCATCTAAATACCGTCAGATTGGAGGGGTTTTCGCAAATTTTTGTGCCAACCGCTTGGAAAAGCCTTGAATCGGACCAATCGGGCCTTTGCAGAGGCCCGGGCAGCGGGCCATATGGGCTTCGATAGCCCTTCCGCGAGCCAGACCATCAGGAAAAAGGACCTCAATCGATGACCGACGCCCTCAAGCTCGGATTTGGCAACTTTGCTGCTCCGGCCAAAGCCGGTCCATCGGGCGTCCTGGTGGTGTTCTGCGACGACGCCCTCAAATTGGGTCCCGCCACCCGCAATACGCTGGGCTCGGCCGCCAAAGTGGTCGATCGCGCCGCCAAAGCCGAGCGTTTCACCGGCAAGAAAAACACGACACTTGAGCTGGTCGTCCCGGAGGGTCTCAAGGTCGGGCGGCTGGTCGTTATTGGGGTTGGCAAGGCCGGCGAGCTGAGGGCGAAGGATATTCTCAGGCTTGGTGGTCTCGCGATGGGCAAGCTGCCGACCGCCGCGAGTGATGCGACGATCTTTGCCGAATTGCCGGGCGGCGCCATGAAATCCGATCAGGTCGCGGATCTAGCGCAAGGCGTACGCCTTCGCGCTTATTCATTCGACCGTTACAAGACCAAGCGCAAGGACGAAGAGAAGCCGCCGGCGACGCGTAGCGTCACTATCGCGACTGGCGACATTGCGGCCGCGCGCAAGGCCTACGATCCCCGAGCCGCGATCTCGGACGGGGTCTTACTGGCGCGCGATCTGGTCAATGAGCCCGCCAACGTTCTCTACCCCGAGGAATTCGCGCGCCGCGCAAGCACGCTCAAGAAGCTCCGTGTTTCGGTCGAGGTGCTCGACATCAAGGCTATGAAAAAGCTTGGCATGAACGCGCTGCTCGGCGTCGGCCAAGGCTCGGCGCGCGACAGCCGCGTCGTGGTGATGCGTTGGAATGGCGGCAAGGCAGGCGATGCGCCGGTTGCGTTCATCGGCAAAGGCGTTTGTTTTGACACCGGAGGCATATCGATCAAACCGGCTGCCGGCATGGAGGACATGAAGGGCGACATGGCGGGGGCCGCCTGCGTCGTCGGATTGATGCATGCACTTGCCGCGCGCAAGGCAAGGGTGAACGCCGTCGGCGTCATCGGGGTGGTCGAGAATATGCCGGACGGCAATGCGCAGCGTCCCGGCGACATCGTCAAATCGATGTCGGGCCAAACGATCGAAATCATCAATACCGACGCCGAGGGTCGGCTCGTGCTGGCGGACGCCATCTGGTACACGGCGCAGCGTTTCAAGCCGAAATTCATGGTGGATTTGGCGACACTAACCGGGGCCATCATCGTTGCGCTCGGTCAGGAATACGCGGGCATGTTCTGCAACAACGATCAGCTTGCCGAGCGATTAACCAAGGCAGGTACCGAGACCGGCGAGTTGGTGTGGCGCATGCCGCTCGCGCCAGAATACGACAAGATGATCAATTCGAAATTTGCGGATATGAAAAATACCGGCGGCAGCCGCTGGGGCGGGGCGATCACGGCGGCACAATTCATCAAGAGGTTCGTGGACGATAAAACGCCCTGGGCACATCTCGATATAGCCGGGACCGGATTTGATTCACGCCAGACTGATATCAATAGGAGTTGGGGCTCCGGCTGGGGCGTTCGTTTGCTCGACCGGCTGGTGGCGGATCACTACGAGAGATAGTTGCAGAATTGGCGGCGAGTGCGGGTATATGACCGAAGTACTTTTCTATCATCTGCAAAGACAGAAACTCGAAAACGTGCTGCCCGCATTGATCGAGAAATCTCTCGAGCGTGGCTGGAAAGTTGCCGTGCAAGCATCGTCCGAGGAACGCATCGACGCGCTCGATGCGCATTTGTGGACCTACCGCGACGACGGGTTTCTGCCGCACGGCACCTGGCGTGAGCCAGAGGCTGCGCAACAGCCGGTGCTGTTGACGCTCACCGACAGCAACCCAAATGCCGCAACGGTTCGCTTTCTGATAGACGGTGCGCCCATGCCTTCCGATCCACAGAACTATCAGCGCATCGTGCTGCTGTTCGACGGGGAGGACGAAGATGCCGTGGCTGCGGCGCGCGAGCATTGGTCCGCGGTCAAGGAAAAGGGTATCGACGCGACCTATTGGCAGACGGACGAGCAGGGGCGTTGGGCGAAGAAAGCGTAAGATGGGCTGCCTACGGATTGACTAGGCCAATGGATGACCGGCCAATGGCCGACATGGCTGGTAACCCTTTGGGCGAGCAAGACTTGCCGCCTGCCATGGTGATGACGCAAAATACGGTTTAAGGGACAAACAGATAAACCGGTCAGGGACAGCCATTTTGCCGCGCCATCGCGCCATCGTCGGTATTGCGATTGCCTGTGTCACCGCGCTCGCGGCGGCCGGCTGCAAGAATTCGGCGCAGGTGTTTGAGGACCAGAACGAGGGCGGCTGGTTTGCCAAGCCGGTCAACATGCTGGCCAAGCCCGACTGGGCTCGGCCGACAAACAACAGCGTCAACCTTGGCCCACAAGGTCCGGTCGCACCCGAAGACATGATCAGCGCGGACGGACGCTGCGCAACGCCGACGGCCGCCCTCGCGCAAGCGCCCGAACCGGTTCCTGCTCAGCCGCCGGCGCCTGCCGATCGCCCAGTCGGCTCAGTCGCGGGCGATCTCGCTGGCGCACCGATGCCGGCTGCAACAAAAGCGTCCGCCGATCCCGGGTTGCAGCGATTGGAGCCGGCCACGTCCGGTCCAGTGGTGTCCGGCGGCATCGCCCTTGGCATGACCGAGTGCCAGACCGCTCAGCGTGCAGGCGCACCCAACAACGTGGCGATCAGCGCTGGTGACCGGGGCGAGCGCAAAGTGGTGCTGACTTATCTGAGCGGGCCCTGGCCCGGCATTTACACCTTCAACGATGGGCGTCTCAAAGTCATTGAGCGCGCACCTGAGCAGCCGAAGCCGGCGAAAGCGGCGCCAAAGAAGAAACCCGCGAAACCGAAGACCGCCAGCCACGAAATCGAACGCGCGGTGGTGCGCTAGCCGGTCACGCCGTTTCCAGCGCCGCGCTGGCGGCGAGCCATTCTTCTTCCGCCTTGGCCAGTGCAGCAACGACATTGGCGCGCGTCTTCGACAGCTCGGCTGCCCGTGCCGGCTCGCGTGCAAACAGATCGCCATCGGCAAGTGTCGTATCAAGTTTCTGAAGCTGGCGGGTGAGTTGCACGATCGCGACCTCGGCCTGCGAAATTCGCTTGCGCAGGGGTGCCGTCTCCGCTCGCTTTTCAGCCGCAGCGCGCCGGGCCTGTACCGGATCACGTGCGGGTGATTTTGCGCCGACCGTAATTCCCTGACTCTCGCCGGACAGCACCTGGCGCCGGTAATCGTCGAGATCGCCGTCGTACGGCTTCACCTTGCCGCCCTGTACAAGCCACAGCCGGTCCGCGCAGGCTTCCAGCAAATAGCGGTCATGTGAGACGACGATCACCGCGCCTGGATAATCGTTGATCGCTTCGATCAGCGCCGCGCGGCTGTCGATGTCGAGATGGTTGGTCGGCTCATCGAGGATGACAAGGTGCGGTGCATTGAATGTTGCAAGTCCAAGCAGCAGCCGTGCCTTTTCGCCACCGGATAACGTCTTGACGGCGTTGTTGGCAGCGGGCCCGGAAAATCCAATCGCGCCGGCCTTGCCGCGCACTTTCGCTTCCGGCTGATCCGGCATCAGATCGCGGACATGGTCGTAGGGACTTCGATCCTCGTCTAGCTCATCGAGCTGATGCTGGGCGAAATAACCGACCTTGAGCGTCGCTGCGCGTGTCACCGCGCCGTGTTCGGGCGCTAGCCGGCCGGCGAGCAGCTTGACCAGCGTGGATTTGCCATTGCCGTTGGACCCGAGCAGCGCGATGCGGTCGTCATTGTCAATGCGCAGTGACAATCCTGACAGCACGGGGTGGCCGGGATCGTATCCGATATCCACGTCGTCGGTGGCGATGATTGGCGGCGACAGCAGCTTGTCCGGCGCCGGAAAGTGGATCGGGCGCACTTCGTCCAATACCAGCGCATTGATCGGCTGCATTTTGGCCAGCATCTTGATGCGCGACTGCGCCTGCCGAGCCTTGCTGGCCTTGGCGCGGAAGCGGTCGACGAAAGCCTGTAAATGTTTGCGCTGCGCATCTTGTTTCTTGATCATCTTTTGGTCGAGGACCATGCGCTCACTGCGCAGGCGTTCGAAGTCGGTATAACCGCCGCGATAGAGCGTGAGCTTGCGATTTTCCAGCGACAATATCTGGTCGACCGCATTGTCGAGCAGATCACGGTCGTGGCTAATGACGATCATCGTCGCCGGATAACGCGCCAGATGGTCTTGCAGCCAGAGTGTCCCTTCGAGATCGAGATAGTTGGTAGGCTCGTCGAGGAGCAGCAGATCCGGTTCCGCAAACAACGTGGCAGCAAGTGCCACGCGCATCCGCCAGCCGCCGGAAAATTCCGAACAAGGTCGCTGCTGGTCGGCGGTGGAAAAGCCGAGTCCGGCCAGAATCGACGCTGCGCGGGCAGGGGCGGCATGCGCGCCGATATCGATGAGTCGGGTCTGGATTTCGGCAATGCGGTGCGGGTCCTGTGCGGTCTCGGCTTCCGCCAGCAACGCATCGCGCTCGCGATGAGCCCTTAGCACGACATCGAGCAGGCTTTCGGGCCCGTTCGGCGCTTCCTGCGCTAGCCGTCCGATACGCCAGCGCGACGGAAACTCGACATTGCCTTGCTCGGCCGAGATATCGCCGACGATCACGTTGAACAGCGTGGACTTGCCGGTCCCGTTACGTCCGACTAGGCCAACTCGGGCACCGGGCGTAATGCGGGCCGACGCATTTTCCAGCAGTGCGCGGCCGGCAATGCGGACAGTAAGATCATCGATGATGAGCATGACCCGCGCCTTTTGGCCGACTGCGCGGTGTGACGCAACCCCTTCGATCTCCGGCGTTAGCTAACCTGGCGCAGGCCGCCTTGCCCGGTCTGGCGCTGATAGATGATCAGATCGAAGCTTGGAGTCCGGTCGTTGCCAATTGCGGCCGAGAGCAGTGCATGTGCCTGGCCCCGGTGATGCGTCTGGTGATTGAAGAAATGGTCGAGAGCCGGGGAGAGTATCTGCTCGATGTCCTGCGGATTGACCACTGTCCGGTAGCGGATTGCTTTGGCTAAATCGTCTTCCTGCAAGCTGCCGATGTAGCTGCTGATGAGTGTATCTTCGGCACGTCGCGCAGCACGCAATTGTGCGAAATCGTCGTAGAGAATTGCATCGAGGCTCGGCGGTGTGTCGCCTCGGCCGGTGAATCGCCGCATCCAGATGCGGTCGCCGACCAACAGATGATTGAGGGTACCGTGCAGCGACTTGAAGAAGGCGCCGCGGTTGGCGCGATAATCGGCATCCGGGATCTGAGCGGCCGCATCGTAGAGGCGCTCATTGCACCAGGTATTGTAGCCGGCAAACATCTGATAGCGGGCCAACATGTTGCGCTCCTGCAAGCAGTTTCGGGATTTCAGGCCGGTGACCTTGCCGCCCGAAAAGCACCCCGGTATAAGCCGCGCGGCCCCGCTGCTCCAATGAAACTGCGTAAACTTTCCGATCAGTTCTAGTGAAGGAATATCCGATGGCGCTCGAGCGTACCTTTTCGATCCTCAAACCCGACGCGACCGAGCGAAATATCACCGGCGCGATCAACGCGATCATCGAGAAAGCGGGACTGCGGATTGTCGCGCAGAAACGCGTTCGCATTTCCCGCGAACAGGCGGAAAAGTTTTACGCTGTGCATCGCGAGCGGCCGTTCTTTCGTGAGTTGGTCGATTTCATGATTTCTGGCCCGGTCGTGGTGCAGGTGCTCGAAGGGGACAATGCGATCGCTAAATATCGGGAAGTGATGGGCGCAACCGACCCGGCCAAGGCCGCCGCCGGCACGATCCGGAAGACCCACGCTAAGTCAATTGGCGAGAACTCGGTCCATGGTTCCGATGCGCCAGAGACGGCGGTGCGGGAAATGGCCCAGTTTTTCTCCGAAAATGAGCTTGTCGGTTAGGGCATCCGGCGGCATTGCGCCGCACTTTCGCTATCGGGGCCTCCCTTTTGGCTTTATAGGCTGATAACAAACCGATAAAACACGTCGTCGCCGCTGCCGATTGGCGGCGAATACCGACGACGGAACGAGGGGGACGGAACTGTGGATGCTTTGATGTCCGAAGTGATGCGCCCGGCATTCTGGCTGGCCGCGGTGCAGATCATGGGAATCAATATTCTCCTGTCCGGCGACAATGCGGTCGTGATTGCGCTCGCAGTCCGCGCGCTTCCGCCGAAGGAACGCTTTTGGGGCATGGTTCTCGGCGCCGGCGCGGCCGCTGTGCTGCTCATTCTGTTTACGGGCATCGTCGCGACACTGATGCAATTGCCCTACCTGAAGCTCGCCGGCGGGCTTGCGCTGTTCTGGGTCGCGGTCAAGCTCGTGACGCCGCAGGTGCACGATGCCGAAGATACGCCAGAAGCGGTCGAGGATTTGTGGCGCGCTGTGCGCGTTGTTGTTGTCGCTAACATCGTAATGAGTCTCGACAACGTGATTGCCGTCGCGGCAGCCGCCAAGGGCAATTATTTTCTGCTCGGCCTTGGGCTTGCGGTCAGCATCCCTGTCGTCATTGCCGGCAGCGCCTTGTTCCTCGCGATCATTGAACGCTTCCCGGTTGTCGTGTGGGGCGGCGGCGCATTGCTCGGCTGGATTGCCGGTGGATTGCTGCCGGAGGACCCGGTTGTTGCGCAGTACTTTTCAGAGGCGACGGCGGAAATGCTGGATATCGTGTGCGGAATTGCCGGCGCCATCTTCGTCGTGCTGATGGGCCTGTATCTGGTCAAATCACGACGCCTGCGGGAAGAGCCGGTATAGGCGATCCCTAAAAAGCCGGAAAGGCGGTTGCGCGATGAACAAAGCGGTGCGGGGCGTCGGTTCGGCGGTTCGCATCGGGGCAACCGCTTGCCCGCACGACTGCCCGTCAACCTGTGCCCTCGAGGTCGAGCTGCTCGACGAGCGAACAATCGGGCGTGTCCGCGGTTCGAAAGACAACGATTACACGGCGGGCGTGATCTGCGCCAAGGTTGCCCGCTATGCCGAGCGGGAACACCATGCCGAGCGGCTGCTGCATCCATTGCGGCGCAAAGGCGACAAGGGCGCAGGTCAGTTCGAGCAAATATCCTGGGACGACGCGCTCGATCTCGTCGCCGAGAAATTTCGACAGGCCGAGCAACGGTCGGGCGCCGAAAGTGTCTGGCCCTATTACTATGCCGGGACCATGGGCCTCGTGATGCGCGACGGCATCCATCGTCTGCGCCACGTCAAAAAATACTCGGGCTTCCATTCGACGATATGCGTCAATCCGGCCTATGCCGGCTACGCCGCCGGAGTAGGGCGCATCGCCGGCGTTGACCCGCGCGAAATGGCGAAATCCGATCTGGTGGTGATCTGGGGCACCAATGCGGTGAACACCCAGGTCAACGTGATGACACACGCGGTGCGCGCGCGCAAAGAACGTGGCGCCAAGATCGCGGCGGTTGATATCTATATGAACGGCACCATGGAGCAGGCCGATCTGCCGGTACTGGTGAAGCCGGGTACCGACGGTGCATTGGCTTGCGCAGTGATGCATTGCCTGTTCCGCGACGGGAAAGCCGACTGGGACTATCTCGACAAATACACTGACGTGCCGCGCGAACTGGAGGCACACTTGCGCACGCGCGATCCGGTCTGGGCCTCGGCAATAACCGGCGCACCCGTCGAAACGATTGAGGCATTTGCGCAGCTGATCGGCGAGCGCAAACGTGCCTTTTTCCGGCTGGGTTACGGATTCTCTCGCTCGCGCAATGGCCCCGCCAACATGCATGCTGCAAGCTGCATCTCGGCGGTCACCGGTGCCTGGCAATATGAAGGCGGCGGTGCGTTCCACATCAGCGCCGATATTTTCAAGCTCGACAAGACTTTGATTGAAGGCCTCGATGTTTGGGACCGATCCGTGCGCATGCTCGATCAGTCGCGCATTGGCGCGATTCTGACTGGCGACAGCGAGGCCCTGCACGGCGGGCCGCCGGTCAACGCGATGATCATCCAGAATACCAATCCGGTTTCGGTTTGCCCGGACCAGACGCAGGTGAAACGCGGGTTTGCGCGCGAAGACCTGTTCGTCTGTGTCCATGAGCAGTTCATGACGGAAACAGCGCGCATGGCCGATGTGGTGCTTCCGGCAACGACGTTTCTTGAACACGATGATATTTATCGCGGCGGCGGCCACCAATACCTCATTCTGGGCCCAAAGCTGGTCGAGCCACCGGGGGAATGCCGCAACAACCACGAGGTGATTTGCGCACTAGCAGCGCGGCTTGGCGCCGAACATCGGGGCTTCACGATGAGCCCGCGCGAGTTGATCGACCAGATGCTGCAGGTATCAAAACGCGGAACGCTCGCCGAGATCGAAGCAAATCGGTGGATTGATTGCCAGCCGCCGTTCCGGCAATCGCATTATCTCGACGGCTTTCCGTGGCCGGACGGAAAATTCCGCTTCAAGGCGGATTGGCCCAATGTGCCGTTCCGCAGCCCTTACAAGAGCGGACCCGTGGATGCCATGCCGCCCTTGCCTGATCATTGGGCCTCGATCGAACAGGCGGATGAAGAGCATCCGTTCCGCCTTGCGACATCGCCGGCGCGCGGCTTCCTCAATTCGACATTCAATGAAACGCCGACATCACTGACCCAAGAGCAGAGGCCGACGGTGATGATTCATCCTGACGATGCGGCGGCCAACGGGGTCGCCAATGGCGATTATGTGGTGCTTGGCAACACGCGCGGCGAAGTACGCCTGCACGCGAAGGTGTACGATGGCGTCAGGCGAGGTGTGCTGATCGCGGAATCGATCTGGCCGAATTCGGCTTACGCCGACGGGTGTGGCATCAACACACTCGTCGGCGCCGATTCAATTGCGCCCTATGGCGGGGCTGCCGTCCACGACAGCAAAGTGTGGGTGCGGCGGCTGGCCCCGCAAGGCGTCCGCAATTAGCCCTTTAGCTTTTCGTCGATGCTGAAGCGGCCGGCACCGGTCACGAACAGCACGATGAGCCCGCCAGCTGCGGCGAGATTCTTCACGCCGAAGGTGTACTGCATCAACTGGACCGCCTGCGGGTAACCCCAGTAGCGGTGCGCCGTCACAGTCGCGATAACGACGAAGAGAAGCCCAAGCAATGCGCCGTACCGTGTGCCAAGACCGAGCACGAGCGAAATAACGATGACCCATTCGGCTGTGCGGGCCAGCAAGCTCATCATTTCCGGATTCACGTAGTTGATGGATGTGAGATAGCCAACATTTGGCGATCCGAACCAAACAGTGAAGAAAAACATCGCTGCGATCAGGATGCGCCCGATCAACAGTAGACTGTCGGTCATGCCGGTCGCGACGCCGTCGGCATGAGACAGCAGTGGATGTGATGATCCTTTAGCCATGGTCTCCCCCCAGTTCAGTTTGTTTTGGTCGATAATTGTTGCTTGCCTTGCAACCGCCGGTCAACTCCTTGCGAAGCGATTGTCGAGCGAATATCGCCCCGGCCCGTGCACGTAGAGCAGGAGAAGACCCCCGATGATGGCCAGGTTCTTGTAGAAATTTACCTGGTTGCCCACTCGGGGGGCGCCTTCCATGACCCAGAAATTATGCGCGATGAACAGCGTCAGAATCACGAAAATAATCAACGCGATGGATGCGCAACGAGTCTTCAAGCCGACGAGTACACACAATCCACCGATCAGATCGATCGCCGCGACCAAATACGCAATCACCACCGGCGCCAGAATTCCGGCAGTCATGCCGGAGAATTTTACGATGTTCGGGTTGGCCGTGTAGCCGGCGATATTGGTGAATTGCTGAAAGCCAAAAACGATGAAGACCGTAGATATCAAAGCGCGCGCAAGAAGCTGAATCATATCGTTCATGACTGCCCCAAAAGTTGCGTTGAATAGCTCGACGGTGAAACGGCTAGAGTTCTTTGCCGATCATGCGATCGAGAGAGTAGGGCCCACCGCCACGCAGTGCGATGGCGAAAAAGATGACTCCAAAAAGGACGAAGAGCTCCATCTGCGCAAAGCCGAGTGATCCCTTCACCACGAAAGCGATGACCGCCATTTCGATCGCGATCGCCGCAGCGAAAAACCGGGTGGCCAAGCCGAGAATGATGCAAACGGCGCCAATCGTTTCGAGGATGACGACGATGTGTCCTAACGGTTCGGCTGGGCCGATGCCGTATTTCACAAGCGATGGGGCGATCGTGAACTGTCCGGCCGCGAGTTTGCCCCAGCCGTGAAACAGGAGAGACCCGCCAGCGGCGATGCGGATCATCGGGTACCAGAGATCGGAAACGGCGCTGTAGAAGCCAGCTAGGCCTGGAAAAATGAGTTTTGGTTCGCTGCTCGCCCGTCCATTCATGACGTAACTCCCCCAATTTTCTATGTGGCCACTCTGATCGGTGGCATCCCAACTATAAACACCGCACCCGGCGGGTGAATTCACGTTGTATTGAGAGGAATTCAGGGCGAGGCGATCAGAGAACCAGCGTCCGGAACCGGCTTGCCGTCGATCAGGCAATGGCCATTCTCGACGCGGATTCGGCCTTCCGCAAGCAGTTTGAGAGCCAACGGATAGATTCGATGCTCGACCTTGAGGACACGTGCGGCGAGTAATTCTTCAGTATCGCCCGTCGCGACGCTGACCGCGCCCTGCGCAATAATCGGTCCGGAATCCATTTCCGGGACGACGAAATGCACGGTGGCGCCGTGCACCTTTGCGCCAGCTTCAAGGGCGCGTTTATGGGTGTCGAGGCCTTTGAAAGCAGGCAACAAAGCAGGATGGATATTCAACATGCGGCCCTGCCAACGGCCGACAAACTCGGCCGTGAGGAGACGCATGAACCCGGCAAGACACACGATCTCAATGCGGTGTTTTTCGAGCGTTGCCTGCATCGCGCGCTCGAAACCTGCGCGATCTTTGCCGAACTGCGTGTGTTCGACAGCTTCGGTGGCAATGCCGGCCGCGTGCGCCACAAGAAGGCCGCCCGCATCGGCACGGTTTGAAAGTACAAGCGCAATTTCGGCGGGATAGGTCTTGTCTTTCGCGGCCTCGATGAGCGCCGCCATGTTGGAGCCGCGGCCGGAAATGAGGACGGCGACGCGCTTGCGGCTCATGCGTCACCCGAGTTTGAGTTTGCCGTCGTAGACGACACGCGCATCGCCGGCCGCCTTGACAATCTTGCCCAGTGTTACAGTTGTTTCTCCGCCGTGCGTAAAGGCTTGCGCGACCGCGTCCGCATCCTTCGGCGATACAACAACGATCATTCCGATGCCGCAGTTGAAAGTCCGCAGCATTTCATGTTCGGCAATGCCGCCCTCGCTGGCGAGCCATTGAAACACTGGCGGCACCGGTACCGCTGCAAGATTGATGCGGGCGCCGAGGCCGTCGGGCAATACGCGCGGGATGTTATCGGGAAATCCGCCGCCGGTGATGTGCGCGAGACCTTTGACGGCCTTGGTGCCGCGGATCGCGGCAAGACATGACTTCACGTAAATCCGCGTTGGCGTCAGGATCGCTTCGCCGAGACTTTGCCCCGACACGAAGGGTGCCGGCGCGGTCCAGGAAAGTCCGGTTTTTTCGACGACCTTGCGCACCAGCGAATAGCCGTTGGAGTGCACGCCGGTCGAGGCAAGACCAAGGATGACATCGCCTTCCGCGATGTCGTTGCGTGGCAGCACGCCATCGCGCTCGACAACGCCGACTGCAAAACCAGCAAGATCATAGTCATCGCCTTGATAGACGCCCGGCATCTCCGCAGTCTCGCCGCCGATCAGCGCGCAACCGGCTTCGCGACAGCCGAGACTGATGCCGGCGACCACGGCGGCGCCAATCTCGGGCTCGAGCTTGCCGCAAGCATAATAATCCAGGAAGAAGAGCGGCTCAGCGCCTTGTACCACCAGGTCATTCACGCTCATCGCCACCAGGTCGATGCCGATGGTGTCGTGGCGGCCGGTGTCGACTGCAATCTTGAGCTTGGTGCCGACGCCGTCTGTTGCCGCGACGAGGATCGGGTCGCGGTAGCCCACCCGTTTGAGGTCGAAGAGTCCGCCGAAGCCGCCAATTTCAGCGTCAGCGCCGGGGCGGGCGGTCGCGCGCACCAGTGGCTTGATCAGATCGACCATCCGGTTGCCGGCGTCGATATCAACCCCGGCCTGCGCGTAAGTGAGACCGCGCGGTTTTTCTGCCATTATAAGTCCTCGTCCGCGCCGGGTCGTACGTTGGAATCGCAAGTCGTGCAATGGTCCAAGCATCGTTATACTCTGCCGATGGGATTGGCGCAGTTCCGGCCCGTGGGGCTGGGCCGCGTCCACGAGCCGGGATTGCCTTGAGTATTCCGAACCTCATTACGTTGGGGCGCATTCTGCTGGTGCCGATCGTGGTCTGGGCGATCTCGACGCCTGGCGCCATGTGGATTGCCTTTGTGCTGTTCGTGGCGGCCGGGGTCAGCGACGCAGTCGACGGCTTCCTGGCCAAACGTTTCGCCATGACCACCGAGCTCGGTGCCTATCTGGACCCATTGGCCGACAAGGCGCTGATCGTCTCGATTTATCTGACGCTTGGGATCAACGGGGATATCCCGCGATGGCTCGTCATTCTGGTGGTGTCGCGCGATATCATGATTGTCGGTGCGTTCATGCTGTCCTGGCTGATCGGCAGCCCACTCAAGGTCAAACCATTGGTTGTTTCTAAACTCAATACCGCGGCACAGATCGTCTTTGCATGCGTGGTGCTGGGCACGCTTGGCTTTGACTATGAACTTCCGAGACTCACGCTGGCGCTCATGGTGCTGGTCGCGGCCCTCACGTTGTTATCGGTGGCTGCCTATGTGGCTGAGTGGGTGCGCCACATGAATTCCACCATCGCCAAACCATGAGCCCGCGCGCAACATCGCGTCAGCGCCGCGAGTTTGCCACAGGTGGCCGAGATGCCATCCAGCGCCAGGTCATTTTCTGGCTGGGCGCGTTCGTCGTGGTCGTGCTGGCTCTGTGGTTGCTCAGCGAGATCCTGCTGCCGTTCGTCGCAGGCCTTGCGATCGCCTATTTGCTCACGCCGCTCACCGATCGTCTCGAGCGCGTCGGCGTCAACCGGCTCGCTGCAGCGCTGCTGATCATAACATTCGTCGTACTACTTCTGGTCTATCTGATTTTGCTCGTCGCGCCGATTCTTGGCGGCCAATTGTCGTCCTTTATCGAGAGCGTTCCCGGCAACGTTACAAAATTGCAGACACTGCTAAGCGATCCGAGTCGTCCTTGGCTTCAAAAACTATTGGGCGCCAGCTTTAGCGCGGACAAATCGATTGGCGATCTGGTGACGCAAGGCGTCGGCTGGCTGACCTCATTTCTGCACTCGTTGTGGTCGGGTGGACGTGCGCTGGTGTCGTTGTTCTCGCTGATCGTTGTCACCCCGGTCGTCGCGTTTTATCTCATCTACGATTGGCATCGCATGATCCGCACGGTCGATGGCTGGATTCCGCTTGCGCAGCGACACACTGCGCGAGCGCTTGCGATCGAGATCGATGCAGCGATTTCGGGCTTTGTGCGGGGACAAACCGGGGTGTGTCTGATCCTTGGCTCATTCTATGCATTAGCCCTGACACTGACCGGCCTCAATTTTGGACTGCTGATCGGCCTGATTTCCGGCCTCATAACTTTCATTCCCTACGTCGGCTCGATGACCGGGCTTGTGTTGTCCCTCGGTGTAGCGATTGCGCAGTTCTGGCCAAATTATGGACCGATTCTGACCGTGCTTGGCATTTTCCTGGTTGGCCAATTCGTCGAAGGCTATGTGCTGTCCCCGAAGCTGGTTGGCGAAAGTGTCGGCTTGCATCCGGTATGGCTGATCTTCGCGCTGCTTGCCTTCGGCTATCTGTTTGGTTTCGTCGGCCTGTTGGTGGCCGTCCCGCTCGCCGCCACGATTGGCGTCCTTTGCCGGTTTGCGCTCCGCCGCTATCTGCAAAGTTCATTTTACACAGGCGAGGAAACGAGTTGAGCGACATGAGCAATTCATTGGCTCCGCGTCAGCTTGTGCTCGCGCTTGATCATTCCGTCAGTTTCGCACCTGAGGATTTTCTGCGTGGCCCCTCGAACGCGGCGGCGCTGACTCTCGTCGAGCGCTGGCCGGATTGGCCGGATCGGATCGTTGCCATGGTCGGTCCGGAGGGCTCAGGCAAGAGTCACCTTGCTTCGATCTGGGCGAACGTTACCGGCGCCCGCGTATTGTCGGCAAAATTATTGCCGGTCACCGATCTCCCTGCGGCTTTCGTTACCGGTGCGCTGGTGCTTGAGGATCTGGAATTCGCGGGGCTGGACGAGCGCGCTTTGTTTCATTTTCTCAATCTCGCGCGCGAGCACCGCGCCTTCGTTCTCATCACGTCGCGCTCTCCGCTATCGACATTCCCGGTGGAGATCCGGGATCTCGCTTCGCGGATGCGCGCGTTACCGAGCGTTACGTTGACATCGCCGGACGACACTTTGCTGCGCGCATTGATGGTCAAGCTCGCGGCCGACCGGCAAATTGCGGTGGACGAAACGCTGGTCAATTACCTCGCCAACCATATTGAGCGATCATTTGCGGCCGCGCGGGCGGCGGTCCACCGGCTGGATGAGGAGGCCATGCGCCAGCATAGGCCGGTGACGCGGGCGCTGGCCGCTGAGCTGTTTCGCACTCCTTAACGCAGCTGTGCCATCATCCTTGACGGGACCGGCAGTTCAGGCGCGAACTGTCATCCACCGGCCATTTTTGTCGGCTAAAGCTTCAATCTTTCAGGCATTGTTTACAATGGCGGATCGCGCACAAGCTATTGCCCAGGTTGAGGAAATTGTCCCCGCCGTGGAACGGACAGGGGTAGTGACCCCTATTCAAAGCCTGGCGTCGAGCCCGGAACGTTTCATAAACCGCGAATTATCATGGCTGCACTTTAACCGGCGCGTGTTGGAAGAGGCGGAGAACGAGCAGCACCCGTTGCTGGAGCGTGTCCGCTTCCTGTCGATCTCGGCGAACAACCTCGACGAATTTTTCATGGTGCGCGTCGCCGGTCTCAAGGGCCAGCAGCGACAGGGCATCACGACCCAGAGCCCGGACGGGCTTACGCCCTCTGAGCAACTCACACGGATCGGAGAAGCGGTCTCCCAGCTCGCCAGCGATCAGCAGAAGCGCTGGCTCGAGCTTCGTCCGGCGCTCGCGGCGGCCAATGTTGTTCTGGTCGACGGAAGCGAGCTTAAGAAGCCGGAACGTACCTGGTTGGAGGAGCGCTTCCTCACCCATGTATTTCCGTTGCTGACGCCGCTGGCCATCGATCCCGCGCATCCGTTCCCGTTCATTCCCAATCTCGGCTTCTCCATCGCGTTGCAGCTCGCGCGCGTGAAAGACGGCAAGGCGATGAACGCGCTCATCCGCATGCCGCAGAAGATCGATCGTTTCATCCGGCTGCCAGGCGGCGATCAGGCTATTCGCCTGATTACGCTCGAGGAAGCGACTGCGTTGCATATTGGCCGGCTTTTCCCTGGCTACACAGTAAAGGGGCAGGGCGCCTTCCGCGCCATCCGCGACTCGGAAGTTGAAATCGAGGAAGAGGCGGAAGATCTCGTGCGGCTTTACGAGACCGCGCTCAAGCAGCGTCGTCGCGGTTCGGTGATCCGGCTGGAGCTCAATGCCACAATGCCGGTTGAATTGCGCAGCTTCGTGCAGCGCGCGCTGGCCGTCGCCGATGATGAGGTTTTCATGGTCGACGGTGTTCTGGCGCTGAATGATCTGGCGCAGCTCACCAGGCTCGATCGCCCTGATCTCGAATTCGTACCCTACAATCCGCGCTATCCCGAACGCATCCGCGATCACGGCGGCGACTGTTTCGCTGCGATCCGCCAGAAGGATCTGATCGTTCACCATCCTTATGAGTCCTTCGACGTGGTGGTGCAGTTCCTGCAGCAGGCCGCGCGGGATCCCAACGTCGTAGCGATCAAGCAGACGCTCTATCGGACGTCAGCGGAATCACCGATCGTGAAGCAGCTGGTCGAGGCAGCCGAGGCTGGCAAATCGGTCACAGCACTTGTCGAGCTCAAGGCGCGTTTCGACGAGGAGGCCAATATTCGCTGGGCCCGCGACCTCGAGCGCGCCGGCGCCCAGGTCGTCTATGGATTCATCGAGCTCAAGACCCACGCCAAGCTGTCACTGGTCGTGCGCCGTGAGGCCGGGGAACTGGCGACTTACGTGCATGTCGGCACCGGCAACTACCATCCGGTCACCGCGCGCAGCTATACCGATCTTTCTTTTTTTACCGCTGAGCCAGTTATCGGCCGCGACGTTGCACGCGTGTTCAATTACATCACCGGCTATGCGGAACCCGCCGAGCTTGAGCGCATGGCGATATCGCCCATCAACCTGCGAAAACGAATCCTCGACCACATCGCGCAGGAGATTGCGCACGCCAAGGCCGGAAAGCCGGCCTCCATCTGGATGAAGATGAATTCGCTCGTCGACCCTGGAATTATCGACGCGCTCTATGACGCGTCGGCTGCTGGCGTTTCTGTCGACCTCGTGGTGCGCGGCATCTGCTGCCTGCGGCCGGGCGTGCCGGGCCTTTCGGAAAATATCCGCGTTAAGTCGATCGTCGGCCGCTTCCTCGAGCACGGCCGCATCTACTGCTTCGGTGCCGGTCATCCGCTGCCGCACCCAAAAGCGGCCATCTACATTTCATCGGCCGACATGATGCCACGCAATCTCGACCGCAGGGTCGAGGTACTTTGTCCGATTCTCAATGCCACCGTGCATGAGCAGGTTCTCGGCCAGATCATGGTCGCGAACTTCAAGGATAACGAGCAAAGCTGGAAGCTCTTGCCGGATGGAAGTTCCACGCGCATAAAGGCCGCCCCGGGCGAGGAACCCTTCAACGCCCACAAGTATTTCATGACCAATCCGAGTTTGTCGGGCCGTGGAAAATCGCTCAAGGAATTGTCGCCGCGCAGCCTTATACGCCGCCTCATCGAAGGCGCGTAAGCGCTCGCCTGCGATTACGCCATCCGCCAAAGGCCGCCTCGATCACGGGCCACCGGTTGCTGTCATCGATATCGGTTCCAACTCGATACGCCTCGTGATCTATGAGGGGCTGACGCGCGCGCCGACGCCGATCTTCAACGAAAAGGTATTGGCGGGCCTCGGTCGGCAGGTTCAATCGACGGGCTTGCTGTCGGCTGATGCCATTGACACCGCACTCGATGCCCTGCGGCGCTTTCGCGCCCTGTGCGATATTCTGCATGTGCGCCGTATCTGGGCGATTGCAACCGCGGCCTGCCGTGATGCGCGAAACGGCCGCGCGTTCATCGCCGAAGCTGAGCGGATTTGCCGCACCAGCATTACGATCCTGTCAGGGAAGCGCGAAGCGCATCTGACCGCGCTTGGGATTGTCTCTGGCATCCACAAGCCGGATGGAATTGTCGGCGATCTCGGCGGCGGGTCGCTCGAACTTGTCGATGTGCATGGCTCGCGCGTGCGCAGCGGAGTGACATTGCCGCTCGGCGGCCTCGCGCTTCAGGACATCACCGGAAAATCGCTCAAGAAGGCGGAGAAATTCGTCGAGGAAGCGTTCGAAGAACTGGACATGTTGCACGACGGAGAGGACCGCACGTTCTACGCGGTCGGCGGCACCTGGCGCGCGCTGGCACGGCTGCACATGTGGCAGACCGGATATCCGTTTCACGTCATGCACAACTACCGGATTTCGGCACGCGAAGCGCAGGAATTCTCCCGGCTTGTGCATCATGTTGATACCGAGACGCTGTCCAAGATCGAGGTGGTGAATGCGGCCCGCCGGCCTTTGCTGGCTTATGCCGCGCTCGTGATGGAAAACCTGGTGCGGACGATCAAACCGAAACAGGTCGTCATTTCGGTGCTCGGCGTGCGTGAGGGGCTTCTGTATTCGCTGCTCAATCCACGCGAACGGGCGCGCGATCCCTTGATCTCGGCGGCTGCCGATCTCAACGTTTTGCGCTCGCGATCGCCGCACCATGGCGAGGAGCTGATTGCCTGGACTGACCGTTTAATGACGTCATCCGGGTTGGAAGAGACCGCCGATGAGCGGCGCTTGCGGCACGCTGCCTGTCTGCTCGGCGATATCGGGTGGCGCGCTCATCCGGATTACCGCGGCGAGCAGTCGATGAACATCATTGCCCATGGGGCCTTCGTTGCGATCGACCATCCGGGGCGCGCCTATCTGGCGTTGTCCGTGTATTTCCGTCACGCCGGTTTGAGCGAAGAGGACCTTTCACCGCGGTTGCGCGAGCTCGCCACCACGCGAATGCTGGATCGCGCGCGCGTACTCGGCGCGGCGATGCGGGTTGCCTATATCCTCACGGCCGGGCAAAGCGGCGTCCTTCCGAAGACGCCAATGCAGGTCAAGCGTGGCAAGCTGACACTCAAGCTGCCCGGAGCCTACCGCAAGCTCGTCAGCGATCGTCTCGCCGGCCGTCTCCGCCAGCTCGCGCGTCTTATCGGCCGCGATCCCGTGATCGAGAGCTAGGTCTTTTCGACGGTCACCACGCGGCCTTTGTCGACCGCGAGCGCCAGGCGTCCGTGTTTGAGCGCCAGCGCCTTCTCACCGAACAATTCGCGGCGCCAGCCCTTTAGCGCCGGGATATCGGCTTCGTCGTCGGCGGCAATGCGATCGAGATCGTCGACCGTCGCGATGACTTTCGCGGCGACGCCGTGTCGCTCGGCCGTCATTCGCAGCAGCACTTTGAGCAGTTCAACAGTCGCAGCACCGTTCGGCGCCGGCCGGAAGCGCTCCAGCCGCGGCAATGTCTTCTGGTCGCGATCGAGTCCCCGTTTGACCGCTTCTATGATCTGGTCGCCCCAACGCGAGCGCTCGAAACCTTTCGGGAGCGAGCGCAGGTGGCCCAGCCGTTCGATCGTGGTGGGGGCCTGCACCGCAATGTCGCCGATCACTTCGTCCTTTATCACCCGGCCGCGCGGTACGTCGCGCGTCTGGGCTTCGCGTTCACGCCATGCGGCAACTTCAATCAGCACCGCCAACTCCTTCGGCTTGCGCACGCGGCTCTTGAGCCGCTCCCATGCGCGCTCCGGATCGGCGCGATAGGTTTCGGGCGAGGTGAGGACGTCCATCTCGGCCTCGACCCAGCTGCTGCGCCCGCGCTTTTCAAGGTCAGCGGCGAGCGCCAGAAAAACATCACGCAGGTGGGTCACGTCAGACAAAGCATAGGTGACTTGCGCGTCGCTCAGTGGCCGCCGCGTCCAGTCAGTGAAGCGGTGCGATTTATCGAGTGTGTCGCCGGTGATGCGTTGGACCAGTTGGTCGTACGAGATGGAATTGCCGTAACCGAGCACCATGGCAGCGACCTGGGTATCGACGATGGGGTGCGGAATCGTCTCGGCCATGTTCCAGATGATTTCGATATCTTGCCGCGCGGCGTGGAATACCTTGGTTACGCCTTCGTTTTCCATCAATGCAAAGAATGGCGCGAGGTCGATGCCGGTCGCGAGTGCATCGATGACGACCGCTTCGTCGGGCGACGCCATCTGCGCCACGCACAGCAGGGGGTAGTAGGTCGTCTCCCGCAAAAACTCGGTATCAACGGTCACAAACGGATGCCGCGCCATGCGCGAGCAAACCGCGGCAAGCTCCTCGGTGGTGCTGACCAGATCCATTGTAGGGGCGAGCCTAACCCGATCCGGGTCTGTCATGGCAATTCGTCTTGCACATGATCGCAAAGGGTGGGCAACGGATTATGCACCATGTTTCAGTGGCCTCGGACGCGGGGCATGTGGATGAATTCCCAGGGACTTGGCATAGCCGGAACGGGCACCTCGATCACGGTTGGCTCACGCCGCACGAAAGCTTCGCGCAACGCAAGACGCAGCTCGTCGGGTCCGCTTGCGCGCCGGCCAGCCGCACCGAAGCTTTCGGCGTATTTCACGAAGTCGGGATTCGCAAGGTCACAGGCGATCAACCGGTTGCCGAATTGTTCTTGCTGGATGCGGCGCACATTTCCGAAAGCGCCATCGGCAAAGACCACGGCGACAAGCGGTATACGGTGCCGCATGGCGGTGGCGAGTTCATTGCCGGTATAGAGGAAGCCTCCATCCCCATTGATCGAGAGCACCGGTACATCCAGCCTTGCATGCTGCGCGCCGAGCGCGGTGGCATAACCCCAGCCCAGATTGTCCTGATAACCCGGTGAGAGAAACGTGCGAGGTTTGTAAACGGGGAAAGCGAGGCGGGCGGCAAAGCCGATCTGGGTGACTTCGTCGACATAGATGCCATCCTCCGGCAGCTCGGTGCGGATCGCGTCGAGAAATGCCAGCTGAGGCGCGATCTTGTTGAGCCGCTGCCGGAGTTGCGCCTGCCGCTCCTGCATCTCGTGGCGTCGCGACGCCCGCCGTATGTTGAATTTGGCGAGTTCATCGATGAGCGATCTCAGGATGGGCGCGGTATCGCCAATCAGTGCCACGTTGGGCCTGTGCAGGCGCGCAGGCTGTTCCGGATCGGCATCGACGCGCACGATCTGCAAATTCTTGTCGACGCCCCATGCCGTCAGCGGCGTATGCAGCCGCGTTCCCACCGCTAGGACCACATCGGCTTCGGCCCACAAGTCGCGGCCCAGCGGCAACGTCACGCTGAGCGGGTCACGTGAGTTGAGCACGCCGCGGCCGCGTCGATAGCCGAGCACAGGCGCTTGCAGCATGCTCGAGAGCAACGTCACTTCGGGCGATGCATCTTGTGCCCCGCCACCTGCCACGATCAGGACGCGCTTGGCTTTGCCGAGAAGCTTCGCGGCGGCACGCACTTTGTCACTGTTGATCTTTGGGGCCCGTGCGGGCGAGGGCGGTACGATGGCTTCGACCGGGCCACGTTTGCCCCACACGTCAATCGCACATTCGATCGCGGCGGGCCCGGGCCGGCCCTGGTGCATTGACTGAATCGCCTTGGCGACTCTCGCCGACGCGTCGGCTGGTCCTTTGATGTGCGAATAATGATCGACCAGCCGCGCGATGATGCCGGCCTGATCGCGGATCTCGTGCAGATGTCCCTGGCTCTTGCCGATTGCGGCCGACGGGATCTGCCCGATGATTGCAAGCACAGGCGCATTCATTCCATAGGCGGTGAGCAATGCGGCGCCGGAATTAAGCAGGCCTGGGCCCGGCACGACGGCGTAGGCCTGCGGCTTGGCAGTCGCCAGCGCCGCGCCGAGCGCCATATAAGCCGCGCCTTGTTCATGGCGGGCGTGAACGACGCGAAGATTGTCGCCCGCACGCTGGAAGGCATCAAACAGGTGATCGTTGTGGACACCGGGCAGGGCATAGACGGTGTCGAGCCCATGCGCGAGCAGCGTGGCAACGGCGGCCTCGCCGGTCGTCAAGTCAATCGCAACAGACCCGAGTTTTTTGTTCGGCTTTTTCTTGGATTTGGCCTTGGCTTTAGTCTTGCGCATGGCAGTTTCCGGCTATCAGGCGCCCAATGTGCAGATTGCCGGCGTCCTGTCGAGGGCACCGCAAGTCCGTGCGCTAGTCTTTGTAGACATCGCGGAAAAGCAGCATGCGGCCAAGCTTGCGTTCATTGTGGCGTGGGAATCCACAGCGCGCAGCGAACGTCTCGGTGTCACGATATGTCCCGAACAAACGATCCCAGACCGGCAGGTCCGAGAAATTAAAACGATGCACGTCGAGCTCGTGATGGATCGAATGTAACTCGGGCGTCTGGATAAAGTATCTGACCCAAGGCGGCGTCTTGATATTGGAATGATAAAACAGCTCGCCCGATGCCGCGAAAAAATTGAACCAGAGCGCACCTTCGAGCGAGCAGCCAAGCAGCGGGTAGAGAATGACCGCTGCCAGCGCGCTGTCCGCCAGGATTTCGATCGGATGCTTGTAGAATGCGGTGATCGCTTCGATGCGCGCTGGCGAATGGTGCACCTGATGGAAGATGAGCCAGAAACCATGGACGTGGCGGATGCGATGCCACCAGTAGAAAAAGAACGTGCCAGTGAACCAGCCGATGAAGCCTTGCAGCACAGGGTGTAGGTAGCGCGGCCAGGTGGAACAGCGAAACGCCGGACAGCAGATCAATCCAAAGGCGATTGGTGCCGAACGTAATGACGGCTTGCGTCAGGTTGATCAAAATTGCGCGCGCGTACCACCCGGGCGCGTGCGGCAACTCGCGGCCTGGCACGAGGCGTTCGAGCGCAAGGAACGCGGCCGCGACCAGCATTGTGCACAGGGTTGGAAATGCGAGGTTCGCCATTGGCTGCGGTATTGGTTGCACGAGCGAGAATCGTATCACGTTTGGCCGTGTGCCGGACCGTGTCAGGCGGGGCGCCGATGCTTGACAAAGCCGGCACCCCATGCGCTTTTCGCCCGCTTCACATCCAGATCCTGAATCGTCCCGGAAATACCCAAAGAATCACCTATGCATCGCTATCGCTCACATACCTGCGGCGCGCTTCGCGACAGCGACATCGGCACGGCCGTTCGCCTATCGGGCTGGTGCCACCGCATCCGCGACCATGGCGGGGTGCTGTTTATCGATCTGCGCGACCATTATGGGCTCACGCAGGTCGTGGCCGACCCCGACAGCAAGGCCTTCAAGCTTGCCGAGACGCTGCGCGCGGAATGGGTCATCCGCATTGACGGCAAGGTTCGCCGCCGCCCCGCCGGTACCGAGAATCCGGACCTGCCGACTGGCCAGGTCGAAATTTATATCGACGAGATCGAGGTACTCGGGCCTGCCGGCGAATTGCCGATGCCGGTGTTCGGGGAACAGGACTATCCGGAAGAGATCCGTCTCAAGTACCGGTTTCTCGACCTGCGCCGCGATCATCTGCATGCGAACATCATGCTGCGCGGCAAGGTGATCGACTCCATCCGTCGCCGCATGAAGGAAGGCGGCTTCTTTGAGTTCCAGACGCCGATCCTTACCGCGTCGTCGCCCGAAGGCGCGCGCGACTATCTGGTGCCCTCGCGCATCCATCCTGGAAAATTCTATGCGCTGCCGCAGGCGCCGCAGCAGTTCAAGCAGCTGATCATGATCGCGGGGTTTGATCGCTATTTCCAGATCGCGCCATGCTTTCGCGACGAGGATGCGCGCGCCGACCGCTCGCCCGGCGAATTCTACCAACTCGATCTGGAAATGAGCTTCGTCACCCAGCAGGACGTATTCGACGCGGTCGAGCCGGTGATCCGTGGCGTGTTCGAGGAGTTTGCGAACGGCAAGCCGGTGACAAAAAAGTTTCCGATGATTCCTTACGCGGAATCGCTCCGCAAATACGGTAGCGACAAGCCCGACTTGCGCAATCCGATCGTGATGCAGGACGTGAGCGAAGCCTTCCGCGGGTCAGGATTCAAGATCTTCGCCAATATCCTGGCGAACGATCCCGCCGCGCAAGTATGGGCTATCCCGGCGCCGAAAGGCGGCAATCGCGCCTTCTGCGACCGCATGAACTCCTGGGCGCAGGGCGAAGGCCAGCCAGGTCTAGGCTACATATTCTGGCGCGAGGGCGAAGAAAGTGGCGCAGGACCACTTGCCAAGAACATTGGGCCCGAGCGGACGAAACAGATCGCCGATCAACTCAAGATCGGGGTCGGCGATGCGTGCTTCTTCGTTGCCGGCAAGCCGAAGGATTTCGTGAAATTTGCGGGCCCCGCGCGCACAAAAGTCGGGGAAGAGCTCAACCTCATCGCTAAAGGCGGCTTCGAGTTCTGCTGGATCGTCGATTTCCCGATGTATGAATGGAACGAAGAAGAAAAGAAAATCGATTTCTCGCACAACCCGTTCTCGATGCCGAACATGCCGGTCGAGGAATTCCTGGCGCTCGATCCGAAAGACAATGACAAGCTTCTGGCGATCAAGGCGATTCAATACGACATCGTCTGCAATGGGGTGGAATTGTCGTCGGGCGCGATCCGGAATCATCGCCCCGAGGTGATGAAAAAGGCCTTCGCCATTGCCGGCTATGACGAAACGGTTCTGCAACAGAAATTCGGCGGCATGCTGCACGCGCTTTCGCTCGGCGCGCCGCCACACGGCGGCATCGCGCCCGGCATTGACCGCATCGTCATGTTGCTCGCCGGCGAGGAAAACCTGCGCGAGGTTGTGCTGTTCCCGATGAACCAGCGCGCCGAGGACCTGATGATGGGCGCGCCGTCGGAGGCGACGCCGAAGCAGCTCAAGGAGCTGCACATCCGGTTGGATTTACCGAAGAAATAATCTCCGTCATGCCCAGCCTTGTGCCGGGCATCTCGCTTAGGAGGATCCAGTGCGTCCCTAAACGGGATCACCGGGTCACGTGCTTCGCGCGGCCCGGTGATGACCGCAGATGCGGTCACTTCTCCGGCAGCGGGATGAATTCGATCTCGTCGCCCGGCACCTTGCCGAAATGGCCGGCTTTCCACTCGGCCTTGGCCTGTTCGATGCGTTCCTTGCGCGAGGAAACGAAATTCCACCAGATGTGACGCGGGCCGTCCATCGGCGCGCCGCCGACAATTACAAAGTGTGTGTCGGTCGCAGCGGTAATGCTTACCGTATCGCCGGGACGAAACACCAGCAGGCGTCCAGCTTCGAATTTGTCGCCGGCAATATCGAGCACGCCGTCAATGATGTAGACGGCGCGTTCCTCGTGGTCGGCATCGAGCGGCAGCGTCGCGCCGGCTTTGAGATGCACGTCGCCAAAGATGGTCTCGTGCACAGTCGGCACGGGCGAAGACGCTCCATAAAGCGAGCCGACCACCACGCGCACATTTTTTCCGTTGTCGTTGATCACGGGGAATTCGGCGGTCGCGTGATGCGCGAACCTCGCATCCATTTCTTCCTTGGCGGCTGGCAGCGCCACCCACATCTGCAAGCCGTGGATAGGCTCGCCGTCGACGCGGCGCTCGGGCCGCGTGCGTTCAGAATGGACGATGCCGCGGCCGGCCGTCATCCAATTGACTTCGCCGGGTCTGATCGCGACCGCAGTGCCCAGGCTATCGCGATGCATGATCTCACCGTCGAATAGATATGTCACGGTAGCGAGGCCGATATGCGGATGCGGGCGGACATCGAGCCCGTTTCCCGCATGGAATTCGGCCGGGCCGAAATGGTCAAAGAAAATGAACGGCCCAACCATTCGCGTGCGCGCCGAGGGCAGCGCGCGCCGTACGGCGAAGTCGCCGAGGTCAACAGTCCGCGGCACGATCACCTGGTCGATGGCGTCGCACTGATAGGTATCGCCTGCGGCCGGATCCTTGCCGGGGAAAAAACTCATCCATCGCTCCTGTGCCTTGCTCCGTCCTCACTTTAGTACGTGAGGCATTCGGTCGGCGATGATTAACTCATTGCTAACCATAGCCGCCTGCAGGGGCGCGCTCGCGCGTTGGTTGGGCATACGCGGTCTTAAGCTTAAGGTGGTCTTTACGGCCCCGTGGCTCACTACCAGGGCACCAGGATGGGTGGCCCTGGTCTGGGTCGGAATGGGGTACTTAGTGCGCGCTTTTACGCGCCGGAATGTTTTTGCGGTCGTCGTCGGTGCCCTTCTGGCCGGCGTTCCACTGGTCGCATTTAATTTCTGGCTGGACAGTTTGGTGGACCGTCAGGGCGAGGTAGAGGTGGGCACCTCTGCCAGGCGCGCGCTCGCGCTCGCCGAGGCGCGCGTCGGAGATGCGGTCGCAACGCTGGATGGTCTCGCCACGCGTGGCATCGATTCTTGCGAATCCAATTTGATCGACGCGATGCGGCACGCCACCTTCAGTACCATCCCGGTCAAGGAAGTGAGCATTGTCGGCCCGGGCGGGGAAACGCTCTGCACTGACCGTGGAATACCATCCGGTGAGCGCAAGATGATCTCATCGGAGCCGCTGCAGAATCCCGCGGGCTATTCGTTTGACATTGTCTCTATGGCGAATGGCGAACGCATGGTGCGGCTGCGCCGCCAGGTCGGGGCGGGTCCCAACAGCGTGGCCGCATTGGTGCCGGCGGCACTGTTCCTTCCGCAGGTGTCCACGCAAGGCGGCCCATTCAGCGCCTATGCGCGCATCATGACCCGGCAAGGCTCGGTTATTGGTGAAGCCGGCGAGCGGCCCCTCGGGGAGGCCGGTCCGAATTTTAGCGCCAATACCCGGTCGGAAAAATTCGGCTTCACCGTAGAAATTCTGACGCCGCGCGCCCGCATCGCCGCCGAGCGGGCTGACCTCAAGTGGTTTGGAATACTCGGCGCCGGCGTCATCATGACTGCCTTCGCGGGTATTGGTGCGCTCATGCCGCGCCGCGCGCCACGCAACCCTTTGGCCGAGATCGAGAACGCGCTCGATGCAGGCGAATTCGTTCCCTACTATCAGCCCATCGTCGATATTCGCTCCGGTCAGCTGTGTGGCGCAGAAGTCCTGGTACGCTGGCGCAAGCCGGATGGCACGCTGGTGTCCCCGGGGGCGTTTATTCCATTGATGGAATCGGGAGATCTCATTCACAAGCTCACGCGCAACCTGATGCAGAAGGTTTGTGTCGAGGCTGGCCCGACTCTCGGCCGCCGGCCGGACCTGAAGATCTCGTTCAATTTTGCCGGCAAGCTTTTCAGTGAGCCGACGATCGTGAAAGATGTACAGAATATCTTCTCGAATTCTCCGATCAAATTCTCGCAGGTCGTACTGGAAGTGACGGAGCGCGATCCGATCGAAAATTTTACGGAAACCCGCCAGATCATTGCCGCCTTGCAGGGGCTGGGCGTGCGTATCGCCATCGACGATGTCGGCACCGGCCACAGCGGGCTTTCGTACATGCTCAAGCTTGGGGTCGATATCATCAAGATCGACAAGATGTTCGTTGACGCGATCGGCACCGACCGCAACTCGACCACGATCGTTGAAACTCTGGTCGACCTGGCGCGCAACATGCGCATGGATGTCGTGGCAGAAGGCGTGGAGAATTTCGAGCAGGTGATGCATTTGCGCGCGCTCGGCGTGCGGTTGGCGCAAGGCT
Organism: uncultured Alphaproteobacteria bacterium; assembly: GCA_963810125.1. GTDB lineage: Bacteria > Pseudomonadota > Alphaproteobacteria > Rhizobiales > Xanthobacteraceae > Pseudolabrys. The sequence continues at coordinate 212,449 of CAWEMK010000005.1, read as the reverse complement.
ATGTCTTTGCACCGGCGCTGCCCGGCAGTTCCTTCCTGCAACTGGTCGAGGCCATTGCGCCGCTGGCACAGCCGGTCACCGACACGGCCGCGCCTGCTGCCGACGAGCGCTTGCGCGCCGTGTCGGCCTGACGCGCGGCGCTCAACGGGCTTCGCCAGCCGGCTGATTTGATTGGAGCCGGCGATTCCCTTAAAAAGGCAGGACGGGGAGACGGAGGGAATGTCCATGATTAGATTCGCAATAGTGGCGATTGCGCTTGTTGTGTTCGGGCTTGTCCCCGAGCGGCAAGCGGCGGCACAGGACAACACGATGGGGGGTGCGATTCTCGGCGGTGCGGCCGGCGCCATTATCGGCGGTGCGGCGACCGGCAGGGCCGGGGGCGCCGTTGCCGGCGGGATCATTGGCGCCGCAGCCGGCGCGATGATTGGCTCGCAGCTCGAGCCGCGCCCAGGCGGCTATTATTGGTACAACGACCGCTGTTGGGTACGATATGGCGACGGCAGCTATCACAGCGTGTCGCGTCGCTACTGCTATTGAAAAGGTGCCGCCGGCGGATATGAAAATGGGCGGCCTTGCGGCCGCCCAGTCTAAACGCCACGCGGGAGGAACTTCGTAACGGGTCGGCTGGTCAACGCCGCCGGCCCACGTGACTGTATCTTGGGCACAATCCGTCATGTGCCCGCTGATTCGTCAATTGAATTTTTCAGTTGTGTGACAAGGGCGATAAATAACTGCGCCGCGCGCCGCTATTCCGCGCCCAGTTCTGTCTCGATGGCTGCAATCACGCGCGGATCAGTTGGCTCGATTGCCGAGGTGAAGCCCGCCTTCAGGTACCCGTCGCGCCCGATCAGATATTTGTGGAAATTCCAGCGGGGCGCCTCCAGCGGCCGTTCCGCCGCCGCCCATCGGTAGAATGGATGAGCATCGCGGCCTTTCACAGTTACTTTTTCGGTGATCGGGAAGGTGACGTGGTACTCCCCCTGCGCGGTCGCGTGGATATCGGTCGCGCCACCTGGCTCCTGCCCGCCGAAGTCATTGGACGGGACGCCGAGCACGAGCAGCCCCTTGTCGTGAAAACGCGCCCACAACTCCTGCAGGCCCGCATATTGCGGGGTATAGCCGCACTGTGACGCCGTATTGACCACCAGCAATGGATGGCCGGCATAGGACGACAGCAGGATTTCGTCGCCGTCCAGGCCCTTGAAGGTGAACGCATAGGCGGTAATACGACTCATGGCCGCCGCCTTTGCCAATCGGGGCGCGAGGCCAGACAGCGACGCAGCGCCCAAAAGCAGGACATGCCGACGATCGATCATGGCCGGTATCATAGCCCGGCTCCTCGCCGCCCGCTGCGCAAAATTACGTGAAGAACAGCGCCCGCGCCCAGATGCACGACCGCATTAGTGCCGATGGAAGAAGCTGGAGCCGGAACTAGGCCGCGATGCGCACCGTAGTCTCAAAGGATGTGCCACACGCGTCGCATTGCCATAGATGGCGCACGCGGCAACCGTCGAGACATTCAGACCACTCGGGAATGTAAATGCGCTCGCCACACTGCGCACATTCAATTACGGGGCGTGAGCGCACAAACCTTGTGACCTCAGGTGATAATTCCATGGGGCTCCTCCCGACACTTTTGCTTTGGCCCCGTTCCCTCGGGTTGTCCGTCGTCTTCAACTTTAGTGCAGGGGCCAAGCGCGAATAAAGCAGCAGCACTGACATAACCTACCAGCGCCGCGTGAAATTTTTGCGTCAGAACGATCAAGATGGATTCAAAAGTTTTCGCGGCAGTACCGAAAACTTTATGTTGTTTTGCCGGTTTGAAAAGTTTTCGCGTCCCATCACAGCGTTACGCCGAATTTTCCGAGCAGCCAGATCGTGCCGAGATAGAGCACGAAGGTGAGCACGCAGCAGGCGGCAAGCGTTGGCCAGAATCCAGCGCCCTGACGCAGCATCGCCGGCATGACCAGGAACATCGGCAGGGTGGGGAGCACGTACCAGAATGTCGATTGCGCATGCGCGGCGATGCGCTCTGCGTCGCTGGTGTCGTGCCACAGCCAGAGGATTCCGAGAATCGATACGAGCGGAAGCGAGACAATGAGCGCGCCGAGAGTCGGCGACCGGCGCGCGACCTCCGATACGACCGCAATAATGATGCCTGATAGCGCGGCTTTGATGGTGAGATAGAGCATGATGCGCTCCGAGGTGGATGGAATGACTTCGATATTAAGGTCAGAAGGTTACACGGTCGCGCGCCGAACGACCATCGGCCCCGGTAGACAACGCGGCCGCGGGGCGTTGAAATACCTCACGCACCACAGCGTTGGGCTTCCATGAGCCAGAAGACCGCTGAGAAACCGCGCACGAAGGTGAAGCCGAAAACGCAGCGGCCGCCGCTGTGGAAGGTTATTCTGCTCAATGACGATTTCACGCCGCGCGAATTCGTCGTGCTTGTGCTCAAGGCGGTCTTCCGAATGAACGAGAGCCACGCCTACAAGGTGATGATGACCGCGCACCAGAAAGGCGCCTGCGTGATCGCCGTCTATACCCGCGATGTCGCGGAGACCAAGGCGAAAGAGGCGACCGACATGGGCCGCTCGAAAGGCTATCCGCTTTATTTCACGACCGAGAAGGAAGAGTAAGGAGGACTCAATGAAACGGTATTGTTTTCTTCCGCTCGTCGTCTGCGTGACGATGTGTGCTGCTCAAACGCAAGCCATGCCGGTTGGGCCGACGACTGCTCCGGCCTTGAGCATCCGTGTTGCGAGTGGATGCGGCCTTGGCGTACATCGCGGGCCCTACGACGGATGCGAAACGATCTATGACGGCAACTATGCCGGCACCGGCCGTAGCTATTACAATCATTACTATGTCGGGCAATACTTCGTCGGGTCTGACCGTGCTGGATTCTGCGGCGGGCGCGGCACGCACCTTGCTTGCAACAGCTTCGGACTATGTCGCGTCGTTTGTAATTGAAATACGGCCTGCGGCGTCGCGCGTCTGCGCTTGGCGCAATACCACCATGCAACTTTTGCTTATCGCGCGCGACAGTCGGCCGCACGCGACAAATCGCACACGGTGTTGTGATCGCGATGCGCGAACGTTCGAGCCGACTTCGGTGTTCGTTTCATATTGACGCCAAATTTGGCGGCAGTGTGCAAGCTGTTCCATCCCGCAACTCAATCACCCGATGCGATCACAACATTAGGGACAACTCGAGAGCAAGAAATGACCCAATCCGAACTGACATCACATACGCAACCGTCGACAGCCTGGTCGCATTGGTCGCCCTATATCCTGAGCATCGTGCGTATTGTCGTAGCGCTTCTTTTCTTTGAACACGGCCTGTCGAAGATGTTCGGTTTTCCTCAACCGATGCCGCCACCGGCACTTTTTTCGCTGGCCTGGTTTTCGGGCGCGATCGAGTTCGTGGGCGGTGGTCTTTTGGCCATCGGTCTGTTTTCGCGCGCCGCGGCATTCATCATGTCCGGCGAGATGGCGATCGGCTATTTCCTCAGCCACGCCCCGCACAGCTTCTTTCCCATCCTCAATCGGGGCGACGCGGCAATTTTGTATTGCTTCATCTTCCTCTATTTCGCCTTCGCCGGCGGTGGCCCGTGGAGCCTCGATGCGAAGCTATGGGCCCGCCGGTCGGCGCGATAATTGCCAATAAAATGTGGGTCGCAGCTTCGGCCCGTTGCTGTACCCGGCGAGTGGGCGGCATCGCTTGATCTCGTGCGGCCTTTATTGAATGATGGCCGTATGAAAAAGCTCCTGAAAAGCGTCCTCGCGGCGACCTCTGCCTTTGCGGTGCTGGTCCTTGTGCAGCCAGACTTTGCGGCCAGCGCGCGGGGCGGCGGCATGGGCGGACATGCGATGCATGTCAGCGGCCATTTCCGGCCGTTCCATCGTCACGGGCATTTCGCACGCCATAACCACAATCAGAACCAGAACCAGAACCTTTGGTGGTACGGGGGATACGGCTATTACACGCTTCCGGCTTCCACCTCGGGCGATGATGCCGTGACGTCTTCGGTGCCCGTGATGTATGTGCCGGTCCGTGTGGCGAGTTGCCATAAGGTGCAGGAGGCGATGACCGTCCCTTCGGAAGAGGGTGGGACGCGCCAGGTCACGGTGACACGCTGTCAGTGAAGCTGACGCGCTTCGACCAATTCAAATTCCGCGTATCAGACGCGCTAAAAGAAAAAGGGCACCGTCAATGACGGCGCCCTTTCTTCTTATGAAATCGGTCCTAGAACTTGTAGTTCACGCCGACCAGAACGTTCTGGAGATCAGCTTTGGCGCTGATGTTTGCGCAGGTTGCCCCAACGCAAGCTGTGGTGGCGGCACTTCGTGTCCCGAAGCCCATGAAGTTATACTCGAGAAAGACCGACCAGTGCGGGACGAACATCCACTCAACACCGGCGCCAGCCGTCCACCCGGTCCGGTTGCCGCCCGATATCTGGCCGACTTGCGCGCCCGCCGAATTGAAAGCGGTCACATCCCATGACGTCCACGCTGCGCCACCTTGTCCGTACAGCAAGATATTTGGCTGTACGAGGTAGCCGGCGCGCGCTGTCAGGGCATCAAACCAGTGCAGATGGCTGTTGATGGTACCGGCGAACAATGAGTCTGAAATCGTCGCGCCGTTGCTGATGCTTGTTCCGTCGAAAATATTGCGAATACCAATGACCCACTGGCTCATTTGGTAGTCGCAGCCGACCTGGCCGCCGCCGGCAAAGCCGCTGTTCCTTGGCGAGACGCTCGCGCCCGTGCTGACGTCGGTCGCATCAATGTTTCCAAACGCCCCACCAATGTTCACGCCGATGTAGCAGCCGGTCCACGTGTAGGCCGGAAGCGGCGGTGGCAGGTAGGCGGGCTGTCTGCGCGGCAAGTCAGCCGCCGATGCGATCTGGCTGGCACCGATCGCGAGCAAGGTCGCTGTCAGTATTACTGTTCGGCGCATGATGATATCTCCCCGTTCGGTTATTCAACGCAAGCCAAGCGCTCTATTTGCACTGCAGTAAATAAATGGGATGTCCTTAAGGAGCGTTACTTAGCCGCCGAAAGTCGTATTGGAGTACCGTGAATGGTACATAAGTGCTTATTTTGCGCCGGTTATTCTCGCGTCATTGTTACGAAAAAGCGAATACTGCGCCTAGACTGCGAGTAATTCTGCAAAAGCCAGCGTTACCTGGGTCGACAGGCGCGGCGGCGGTATTATCAGCAAAATATGAGATACAGACATGCAAAGCGCGCGCAGCTGCGCGCACTTTGCTGATTGTCTCTCGCGTCTGATGTGGTGACGCGCTTGTGGGCGCGTCAGGCTTGCGTGCGTCGCTCTACTGAGCCTCAGCCGCTGCCACCGGCCGGGGCGCATCTGTGCCCGCTGCCGGTTCAAGCGTCTGTACAGCGGCCTGCGGCGCCTGCGCGATGATTGCGGGAGGCGCTGGCGTGATTGCCGCTGACAGTGGTGCCAAGACGGGTGCGACGAGGGTTGCAACCGCATGGCCCAGCGAGGGCAGCAGTGCGGCCTGCTTCTTATTCTGCACGTAGAGATACAGTCCCCCGAGCACCATCACGATCACTACCAGGATGACCAGCGCGTTGATGGTTGAGTCCGGGTTGCTGGCGCGCCGTCTGCGCGCGGCCGGCTTGCGTGTCGCGCGTTTCCTGGCCGCGGCCTTTCGCTTCTTCGCCATGTCGTGGAGCTCCCTCGATGGTGTGGCCTACTCTGGGCACTGCACCGCAATTCAGTTATTCCGGAAGCACTGATTTCAAAACAAACCGGCCCCGGAACCGAACCGCCCCGGCGCGCAATATCGATGACCGAATCACTGCATGGACATTAGCCAATTCGTGCCCGCGATGGGTGAATCCGGACGTTGGCCGCCGGTCTCCGTCGTCAGCGGCCGCAATTCCACATCGGTCCGATCGGGGTCTGCGTGTAGCAGGGTCCGAAGCCGCCGCCATTCCAGCGTCCGCGATAGAAGCCGGGCCAGGCCGGACCGTAATATTGCGGCCCGTGCGTCCGGTAATAGTGCTCCGCGCGCTCGCGTTCGATCACCTCTGGCGGGCGGTAGCCCGGCAGGAAGCCGTAGCCGTGCCAGTGCCGGGTGACGTGACGGGTCACTTGCCGTTTTTTGGGAGCCGGCGACGCCTGCTCAGCCGCCGCCGTGGCGGTCAACGCCAGCAGCAGACACGCAGCGACGGCGAAGAGGGCTGACATCAGGCGCGGCATTGAGGACCTTTCGCAGTCAAGGAGTAGGGTGCGAGCGCGCGAGTTGGCCGCCTTTTTCGTGGTAAAACTGAGACGCACCTGAGCAACCCAATAGCAGGTAGAAATCGGTGAAAGGGAGAAAACAATGCCGCAACGTGTGCTGATCACCGCCGGCGCATCCGGCATCGGCCGCGAATTTGCGCGCGCCTTCACCGCGAATGGCGCCAAGGTCTTCGTCTGCGATGTCGACGACAAGGCGCTCGCAGCCATCGTCAATGAAATTCCAGGACTGATCGCGCGCCGCTGTGACATGGCGAGCCGTGCCGAGATCGAGCGCATGGTGCCGGAGGCGGTTGCGGCGCTGGGCGGGCTCGACGTGCTCATCAACAATGCCGGCATCGCGGGCCTGACATTGCCCATCGCCGACTATCCGCCGGACGACTGGGACAAGGTTGTCGCCGTCAACCTCACCGCGATGTTCGACGTGTCGCGGCTTGCCATTCCACATCTCAAGCAGTCGAAGGCGGGCTGTGTCATAAATATGTCATCGATCGCAGGGCGTTATGGCTTTCCCAACCGCAGTCCGTATGCCGCAACCAAATGGGGCGTAATCGGGCTGACCAAAACCTTGGCGATGGAGTTGGGTGAGTGGGGCATTCGCGCCAACGCGATTGCGCCCGGCGCGGTGGAGGGGGATCGTATCGTGCGGGTATTCCAGGGGCGGGCCCAGATCAGCGGCCGGTCACTTGATGAGGTAAAGGCCGACGCGCTGGCGGCGTCATCGATCAAAGATATGATCGACCCGAAAGACATCGCGCAGCTCGCCGTGTTTCTCGCCTCGGATGCAGCGAAGTCGATCTCGGGACAGGTGATCCCGATCGATAACGATCGGCAAAAAGCATAGTGGCGGGAGCTACCGGTTGGAATGACATGTGGGGCGCGTTAGGTTCTTCGTTTGAATTTCGCGATAGGGGGTTTGATCCAATGCCACGAACTCTTGCGTATCTCCGTCTGTGCGGTGCTGCTGTCGCTCGTCACTTTTCCGGCGCTTGCACAATATCCGGCACCGAAGCCGACCAGCCCGGGCGAAATAGCCGCGATCGACAAGGACAAGGCGGAGAAACGCGCGGCCTGCCAGCACGAAGCGCGCGCGCAGAAACTGAGTTATCTCAAGCGCCGCCAGTTTGTGCGCGGCTGTGTCAGGCGCTGAAACAATTGCGCGCGCCGCGCACGCGTGGCGTGCAGCCAGCTCCCCGAAAAGCGTTTGATTGACGAACGCGCTGCGGAAAATGGGACCATGATACCGCAGGCGCATCGCGGATACGCAATGTTGGGGACATCTTCAATTTCGCCATAAAAAGAACGAGGCAATGCTTTTTTGGTAATAATTGGCCACCGGCGTCATCACCCGCCGGTGGCCTCATCTTGGGGCCGCCGTCTGTGGACGTGCGGCCCCTTTTTTCGAAGCTGTTTGATGGCTCCGAAAAACATGATCAGGCTAACGCTCGGTTCGCGTTCCCGCTGTGACGTGAGTCACAAGATCACCATTTATTTTTCGAACGCCTGACGCGTAAAAAAATGGCGGCGTAGTTGGGGGCTTACGCCGTCGAAGGTTAGAGCCGAAAGGCGGGAGGGGACGGGGGACGGGGTCCGCCTTTCCGGCTGCGAGACATCTTCCGGCAATATGTTTGCCTGATTGCGTCTCGGCGCGGTGGTGAAGCAATCAGCCCCCATAAGAGCGCTTTCCACCGTGTCGAAAGCATCGGCCTGATAGCAGGCGGTGGCGTTGATCTGGGTCAATGGGTCAACGCCGGTGCCGCATTTGAGGTTGGTGGTAACCGCTTGCGCGACTGGCTGAATTGCGCTTGCTTGTCGACGTGGCGTTTTGCGACAACTCGGGGCAGGGGAATATTCTATGAAAAAAATGTCTGCGCTGGCTCTCGCCGGATTGCTTGCAAGTTTTGCGGCGCCGGCATCCGCTCAAATGCGCGATCAGGGCGCCTATGAGATGGTCACCACGCATCAATACGAGAACGCATCGTTCGGGACCAGCACTGCGCGGCATCGCGATCAGAATGTCCGCGGTGCGACCGACAAGGTGATCATTCTCGACAAGCGTAACGGCGCGCTGTGGGCGTGGTCGGAACCGCAACAGACGGTGATGTTTCTCGGGCAGATTTTTCCGCTGACCGGCTCGGGCGTGTTTGCCCGCATCATCCAGGTCGAGCCCGAGCAGAAGCGCTAGCGGCAAATCTTTATTGTGCGCGTGACGTCGTTGCGGCTGCTGCGTAGCTGAGTGCGCGCCGTTAATGTTTTGTCCGCTGCGACGCGCTGTCGCATTTTTCGCGGAACTCGTCGTTTCACGCACATTTCTGCGGCTCTTTAACCTTACTTGGTGTGCTTACCGGGCGGAACTGCTCGCCTCCCGCAGCACACGCCGTTAGAAGCCCCCATCCACAGAATGGACCACAGGCGGAGAAACCGATCACTCGGTCGCACCGCTTTTGATTGATGGAGTATGGATGTTGAGAAACGTTACAATCATTCTCGGGGCGCTTCTTCTTTCGACCGTCGTTGCTGCAACGGCGGATGCAAAGCCGCGGCATGGACATCTGCGCGGGCATAGCCCGGTTGTCTGTGACGAGCGCGGTTGTTCGGACCACGCTGCGCAGGCGGGCGTTGCGGCTGCTGCGTTTGCAATGGATGCCAACGGCAATCCAGGGCCCACCGTCATCAGCCGCCGGCCTGGCGGTTGCCCGCACGCCTTCTGCGGCTGTGAAGCATCGCTTTATCTGTTCGGCGCCATCCGTGCCGATCTCAATCTGGCGTCGAACTGGGCCAGAAAATTCCCGCACACCTCACCGGCGCCGGGCATGGCGGCTGTACGCAACCACCACGTGATGGTGCTGATGAGCCATGTCGAAGGCAACAACTGGTTGGTGCACGACGGCAATTCCGGCGGCGGCCTGACCCGCGAACACGTGGTGTCGATCAGCGGTTACACGATCGTCAATCCGCGCGGCGCGTGAACGCTGGCGTCTTTCGCTGCGGGGTGGGCCGGGCATAGCCCCGGCCCACCCGCCACTTTGCTGCATTAAACTTTATCTGCCAGCCCGAACATGGTCCCTAGTGACTGTTTGAAGCTCGCGGGGTCGTACAAACAGAAAAGTGGACGTGGCGGGCATTTGAGCGTCGGCACTGGCATTTTTGCCGATGAGAATTAGCCCTGCGCCGCCGTTCACAACGACGAAGATGACCGGGTCACCTTCCCACGTCATGATCGGCTTCATTCCGACGTGAAGAAATTCTCCAACTGGCTGATCCAGATATTGAAGCCTCAGTTCGGGGCCAACTTCAGCTGGCGCAAGGCTTAACCCAAGGCTCTCAGCGCGGTTATAAACTTCTCTCAACGACACGGACTCTGTTGCAAGTCCAAGTTCGGCTGCCGAGATGACGACGAGATCGACTTCAGTTTTGGCCGAGGCCAGGGCAAATGCTGGTCGAGCGAGAACTTTCTCGGCTAGGTCTCCGGTGCCGCAACCTGCGACGTCTAGTGCATTACGAAGTGCAAATGAATTTGCAAACTTCCCCAATGCAACTGTCTTCCATATGTTCAGAACGTCACCCGCTTTGTGAACTGCCGCGGACGGAATAACCGAGGGGGCTTTCGGCGGGGCCGTATTCAAAGCATCTCGCGCTGCGCATTGAGCGCTGGCTGCGGTTGCATACATGACGATTCCGGCGGCGCAGAATGTCGCAATCACGCGCTCTTTCCTAAGCATGGCATTCCCCCGATTCTGGCCAGGAAACCGATGGGAGCTTAGGATTGTAACGACAGGTCGGATGTGAATTGGCTCACATCGAGGAGCAGAATTCTTTTGAATCATTTAAAGCGGAAATCGCACGGTTTTGCAGCCGGGCTATCGCTACGCGTGAAATTCGTTCCGCTTCACAAATTTGCTAAAATGTAATAGGTGGGCTCGGCGCCGCGGCGCCTTCGCTGCCCCGTAGCTGCAATTTGTTGCCGATCAATTTTAAACGAGCGAGGATGAGATGGCCGTATCCAACAAATTGGTGGCGATCGCCGCCGGTGCGCTCGCAATGGCTTTGTGCGCGACGGCTGCACCCGCGCTGGCGAAGGACCCGGAGCCGTACAATGCAGCGGACGCTGCGCGTAAGTATTGCGGCGGCTCTTACAAGCGCTACTGCAAGAACGTGCCCACAGGAGGCATTGAGTCGCTCAATTGCCTGAAAGAGCATGTGAAGCGTTTGCCGCCTGCCTGCCGCAAGGCGGTGCAGGCGCTTTGACCGTTACACCGTGAGCGAGGTCACAACGGCCGCATAGTGAACGAGCGCGGCGGTGAGCACGAATCCGTGCCAGATCGCGTTCTGGAAGCGCAGGCTTCGCCACACATGGAATATGACACCGGCTGAATAGAGCACGCCGCCGATGGCGATGAGCGACAGCGTCACCGGCGCAAGCGCGGAAGCGATCGGCTCGAACAGGAAAATGCCGCTCCAGCCCATGATGAGATAAAGGGCAACCGAGGTGCGGTCGAAGCGACCCGGCCACAGTAGTTTGATCGCCATGCCGGTGAGCGCGGTGGCCCACATGATCGAAAGCACGATCGCAGGAACGGCGCCACGCATCGGCAGCACGAAGGCGGTGTAGGTTCCCGCGATCAGCAGGTAGATCGCTGAATGATCGAGACGGCGCAGCCACCATTTGAACGGCGAGACCGGCCACAGATTATACGCCGCTGAAAATCCGAACATCGAGAGTAATCCGGCCAGATAGATCGAGACCGCGGCGAACTGCACGTGGCTGCCATGGCGCGCAGTGCTGACGAAAAGTGCCGCAGCGCCGGCGATCGCCAGAGCGATGCCGAGGATATGAATGACGGCGTCGGCGAGAGTCTCGCCGCGGTCATAGTCCCAGTGCCAGCTGAAGGGAGAATTCATCGTGCCCGCATAGCCGGCCATTGCGGCGGGGAGCGGGCCGAAACACGACCGTCACGCGTTCAGTGGGCTTCGAACTGAAAACCATTTAAATCGGTTTGGACTCGTTGCAGCACCCTGTCCCAATCGCCGGCGGTATCTTGCCGGTAAAGTTTTGCGGTCGGGTACCAGGGACTGTCTGTCCGCTCGAGCAGCCAGCGCCAGTCGGTATCGAAGCGGTTGAGAATCCACACCGGCTTGCCCAAAGCGCCGGCAAGATGTGCGGCTGCGGTATCGACGGTGATCACCAGATCCAGATTATCTATAAAGGCCGCGGTGTCGGAGAAGTCCCCGATCGCGCCGGTCAGATCCACGATATCGGGTCCGTTCCAGCGATTGTGCGTGAGGTCAGCGAGTTCGGCTTCGCCGGGCTGGCCCTTTTGCAGGCTGTAGAAGGCGACATTCGGGTTTTTCAGCGTGGCGAATTTGGCGAGCGGAATATTCCGGCGTTGATTGACCGACACCGGTTGGTTGGGGCGGATGCCGCCCGACCATACCAATCCCACGCGCAATTTTGTTCTCGCGCCGAGCCTGTCCCTCCATGCTTTTGATTGGTCCGGATCGGCTTTCAGGTATGGGGTCGCCGCCGGGATGGTTGCAAGTTCGGTCTTGAACGCGAGCGGCAGGCTCAGCAGCGGACAGTGAAGGTCAAACGCGGGCAGGGGGCGTCCCGTCTCCACGATCTGCGCCACACCCGGCAGGCTTGCGGCCAGGCGCGTGAGTTGTGGCGGCACTTCGAGGATGACGCGCGCCCCGTGTTGCGCGACAAGCGAGACGTAGCGGCAGAATTGAATCGTGTCGCCGAGCCCTTGTTCCTCAGTGAGCAGGATCGTCTTGCCGGCGAGGTCGGTGTCTCCTAGCCACAGTGGCTGCGGATAGTCGCGCACCGCGATCGGGTTGGCCTTCTTCTTCCGCCATTCGTAGAGACGCCAGCCTTCCGCCAGGCGTCCCGTCAGCAGCAGGAGGACACTCTTGTTGAAAAAAGCCTCGGCATAATCCGGCTTGAGCGCGTTCGCCCGGTCGTAGCTTGCGAGTGCCGGTTCGCAGCGATGCAACGAAGTCAGGGCATTGGCGCGATTGTTGTAGGCTTCCGCATAGTCGGGCCGGATGGCGATCGCCAGTTCGTAGCTCGCCGCCGCCTCATCAGCGCGCCCCAGGTGATAGAGCGCATTGCCGCGGTTGTTATAGGCCTCGGCATATTTGGGCGCGAAGGCGATCGCCTTGTCGTAGCTCGCGATCGCGTCCGTGTGGCGCGCGAACGCATTGAGCGCATTGCCGCGGTTGTTGTGCGCTTCGGGGTAATTGGGCCGCAATGCAATCGCTGCGTCGCAGCTCGCAACTGCTTCCTCATGGCGCTTGAGCGCGTTCAAGGCATGGGCGCGATTATTGTGCGCCTCCGGGTATTCTGGCTTGAGCGCGAGGGCCTTGTCGCAACTCGAAATCGCCGGCTCGTATTGCTTCAAGGCGATCAGGGCCGCGGCGCGATTGCCATGCGCATCTGCGAGGTCGGCCTTCAGCGCAATTGCCTTGTCGAAGCTCGCCAGCGCTTCCGCGTGGCGCTGCAAGGTCGTGAGCGCAGAGCCGAGATTGCAGTGCGCGGTAGGGACGGCCGGGTTGAGCGCGATGGCCTTGCCGATCAGCTCGACGGCTTGCTGCGTCTTACGGGTCTGCAGCGCAATGACGCCCAGCAGGTGCATCGCCTCGAAGGACTTTGGGTGTTGCTGGAGGACGTCACGATAGATCTGCTCGGCCTCGGCAAAGCAGCCCTGCTGATGCAGGGTGACGCCCTGGCGGAATTTGTCCTGGGTCGATGCGGAATCGTCTTTTGCGGCGAGCGGCGTCTGCGGGCCCATGCGTGAGGCTGCTGTCCGTATTTTTTGATCGGCCATTGCGCGCGTTTCACGCCGACTCGACGTTGCAGGGCATTATAGGGCGATTGAAGTCTCGCAATGCAGGATTTTGAAACACCCGAGCGTGTCAGGAACAGATCTCGACACAGCAGCGAAGGTTGGCGGTCGCCGCCCCGAATGCCGTTTTTGGGGTAAAGCAGACGTCTCAATTTAAAGGCGTGACGTCCGCTAATGACCCAAAGCGGACATCCTCGCGTACAGCCTAAATGCGCGGCCAAGCCTTAATGGCATTGTGGGTGGCCTGCTATGCAAGACATGTTACGCTGGCTGTCGCACCACAGGCCCTTTTTCGCTCCGACCGATGCTTACGCTGCGTCAGGCGATCCAAGCGTTCCGGCTGTTTACCGGCATCGAGCCTGATCTCTCGCGCCTGCATTGCATATTTGCGATTGCGGCGACTGCGCGCGACGCGGCAGTGACTGAAGCAGTTTGATCCCGGGCTAGGAAACTGGAGGAAAAACCATGAAGACGTCGGTTGCCACGGTCTGTCTAAGCGGAGGACTCAGCGAAAAGCTGCAGGCGATTGCCGCAGCTGGATTCCGCGGTGTCGAAATTTTCGAAAACGACCTGCTCTCATACAGTGGCACGCCCGCCGATGTGGCAAAGGAGGTGGCCGACTTGGGCTTGAAGGTCGTCACGTTTCAGCCGTTCCGTGATTTTGAGGGAATGCCGGACACGCAACGTTTGCGCACATTCGACCGCGCTGAGCGCAAGTTCGACCTCATGCAGGAAATTGGATGCGACCTGCTCATGGTCTGCAGTAACGTTTCGCCGGAGTCGCTTGGCGGTATCGAGCGCGCGGCCTCGGATTTTCGCCAGCTTGGCGAACGCGCGGCTAAACGCGGCTTGCGCGTTGGGTTCGAGGCGCTCGCTTGGGGACGCCATATCAACGACTATCGTGACGCTTGGGAGGTGGTACGGCGCGCCGAACACCCTGCAATCGGTCTCGTGCTTGACTCCTTCCACACTTACGCACGCAAGACGGACCTGAAGCCGCTGCATGCCATTCCTGGCGATCGCATTTTCCTGGTTCAACTCGCGGATGCGCCTTGGCTCGAGATGGATCTTTTGTCCTGGAGCCGGCACTTCCGCTGCTTCCCCGGGCAGGGCGACATGCCGCTCGTCGAATTCATGGAAGCGGTGCTGGCCACCGGGTATGACGGTGAATTCTCTCTGGAGATTTTCAACGACCAATTTCGTGCCGGGTCGCCGCGCTCGGTCGCTGTCGATGCACAACGCTCCCTGATCTATCTGATGGACCAGTTGCGCGGAAAAAGCGGCACTGGCTCGCTTGATATTCCGGCGCTGCCGCCGCGTTCCAAATGCCTTGGGGTTGAATTTATCGAGTTTGCGGTGGACGACCGATCTGCCGATGAACTGGCGCAATTTCTCTACGGTCTAGGCTTTCAAAAGGCGGCACAGCACAAGTCGAAAGCAGTGACGCGCTTGACGCAAGGTTCGATCAACTTGGTCATAAACAAGGAAAAGGAAGGCTTCGCGCATTCGCACTACATTACTCACGGGCCTTCCGTTGCCGCCGTCGGTCTGAAAGTAGAAAGCGCAGCTGCCACGCTCGATCGCGCCGAAAAGTTGTGCGACACGCCGTTTCGCCAAAAGGTCGGCCCTGGCGAGCTGGAGATTCCGGCCGTGCGGGGCGTGGGCGGCAGTTTGGTCTATTTCCTCGATCCGACGAGCAAACTCGCCAAGGTTTGGGACGTCGAGTTCGAGCGAACCAACGCGGCGGAGAAGAGCGCCAGCGCCGGGCTAGTGGTCGTCGATCACATCTCGCAATCGATGCACTACGAAGACATGCTGTCATGGCTGTTGTTTTACACGTCGCTTCTGGACGTTACAAAAACGCCGCAGGTTGATATTTCCGATCCGGGCGGCATTGTGCGCAGCCAGGTGATTGAGGCCGCTGATGGGAAGCTGCGTATCGCGCTGAACGCCTCACAAAGCCAGCGCACGCAATCGTCGCGGTTCCTAAACGAATATTTCGGCTCGGGCGTTCAGCACATTGCATTTGCAACGAACGATATTGTGGAGACGGTCGCCCGGCTGCAAGCGAACGACGTAGCGCTGCTGAGCATTCCCGAAAACTACTACGACGATCTCGAGGCTCGAGTCGGCATGCCGACAGACCAGTTGAGGGTCCTGAAAGCCAACAATATTCTCTACGACAAAGACGGCGACGGCGAATATCTGCAAGTCTACACGCAGAGCTTCAAGGATCTGTTCTTTTTCGAAATTGTGGAACGGCGCGGCTACAAAGGCTTTGGCGCTGTCAACGCTTCGATACGCCTCAATGCCCAGTCGCGGCTGGAGCGTGGCGCCGCGGAATCCCGCATTTGACCCCGATGCAACGAGGTCCGATCAAGCCAATTTCCGCTTTTGGCACTTAGCGGACATGGCCTATCGCACTGCACATTTCTGCTTTTGACCCAAAGCGGACATCGGCAAGGCGTTCCAATATCCTCGAGCTTGCTAGAGAGAAAGTAGCCGTTAGATTTAAATCCGCAGAGCGCTAAGATTTAGCACCGTCGCGGTTAAAAGCCGCGTCCCGTGGCGGAAGGCGAGGGTTAAGTGAACCCCAAACGTGAATTCGAGAAAGCATTAGCCCTTCACCAGCTTGGCGATCTTGCCAATGCCGAGAAGAGATATCGCGCGATATTGAGGGTGGCCCCCCGCAATTTCGATGTGAATTATCTTTTAGGCCTGATTTTTCTGCAAAGCGACCAATTCGAGCATGCGGAAAAACAATTCAGTCGAGCCGTCAAAATCAATCCCAATGCCTTCAATGCATTCAATGATCGCGGCAACGCTCTATTGGAGTTGAATCGGCCGGGAGAGGCACTGGTAAATTACGATAAGGCCATCGCCCTCGATGACAATTTCACCGACGCATTCAATAATCGTGGCAATGCATTGGTTAAACTTGGACGCTTGGATGAGGCACTTGCGAGTTATGAAAAAGCGATCACACTCAAACCGGATTTTGCTAAAGCCTTTTACAACCGAGGCAATGTTTTACGGACTCTAAAACAAATTAGTAATGCAATATCAAGTTATGGGAAGGCGATTGAACTCAAGCCAGACTATGCCGAGGCATTCAACAATCGAGGCAATACCTTCTTGGAGCTCAGGCATTTCGACGAAGCAATTGCTGATTACGTAAAGGCTATCGGACTAAATCCGTTTCTTATCGAAGCTTATTGCAATCAGGTCAGTGCGCTACTTGATCTCAACCGCCTCGAAGAGGCATTCGCTGTGAGCGACAAGGCGCTCGCGCTAGGTCCCAACTTCGCCCAGGCGTGGATCACACGAGGGGATGTGCTGCGAAATCTTCGTCGCTATGAAGAAGCGCTCACTTCTTATGATAAAGCGATTGCGCTCAAGCCCGATATTACCGATGCCTGGCTCGGTCGCGGCATTGTTTTCTATGAAACTAACCTCAACAACAAGGCAATTTCGGATTTCCAAAGAGCCGTTGAAATTAATCCAAATTCCATCGAAGCAAGATTTGCAGCGTGCGTTGCTGAATTGCCAATCCTTTATACCAACGAAGATGAAATCGTTCTGCGTCGCGAAGCTTATGAAAGAAAGTTACTTGCAATTTGCGCTGACGTTGAAGCTGGACGGGTGCAAGGCGACCTTGTCAAAGCGATTGAATTTAGACAGCCATTTCAACTCGCCTATCAAGGCCTCAATGATTGTTATCTCCAAACACTTTATGGCTCATTAGTTTGCCGCATAATAGAGCGTGAATATCCGACGCCTTCCCTACCTCAGCCGCCTGCGGCTGAAGAGCCAGTAAAGGTCGGGATCGTCAGCACTTTTTTTCATCAGCATCCGGTTTGGAACCTTCTGATCAAGGGCTGGATTAGCCAATTGGATCGAAAGCGATTCCGAATCTTCGGCTACCACATCGGAACGTATCAAGACGCGGAAACGGATATTGCTGCCGCTATCTGCGATCGTTTTGTCCGCGTTTTGACTGTTAAAGATTGCCGGCGCGAAATTTTAGCAGATGCGCCGCATGTACTGATATATCCAGGACAGTTGATGGAGAATATTTCTATTCAACTCGCGGCGCAACGATTAGCGCCGGTACAGTGTAATTCATGGGGCCACCCCACGACGAGCGGCATGCCAACGCTTGATTATTTTCTCAGCAGTGACCTCATGGAGCCCTCGGCTGCCGAGCAGCATTATAGTGAGCGATTAGTCCGGCTTCCGAATCTATCCACTTATTACGAGCCAATTAAAACAGATACCATTACGATGACGCGTGAGGAACTTGGTTTGCGTTCAGATGCGACGGTCTTTTGGTCAGGGCAATCATTATTCAAATATCTACCGCAATTTGATCATGTATTTCCGCGTATTGCCAACGAAGCGCTCAATTGTCAATTTGTGTTCATAAAACATTTTTCGCCAAAGATCACTGAACTGTTTCAGGAAAGACTAAATCGTGCATTTGCGGCGTTTGGTCTCGAGGCATCAAACCATTGCGTATTGCTACCGCGTCTGAAAATTGGGCAATTCGTTGGCGCGATTGGGCAGTGCGATGTGTTTCTGGACAGCATTCTCTGGTCAGGCGGAAATTCAACGTTGGAGAGTCTGCCGCATAACATCCCGATCGTGACGATGCTGGGACCATTTATGCGCGGTCGCCATAGCGCTGCCATTCTACAAATGATGGGTATTGAAGAGACGATCGCCGGCACAATTGATGATTATATCTCAATCGCGGGGCGACTAGCGAACCATCCTGATGAACGGCATGCGATTGGCCAAAAAATTGCAGAAAGAAAGCAACGAATTTATCGTGATCGTGAATGTATTTTAGCGCTTGAGAGATTTCTCGATCATGCTGCGCGGCAGCGAGCCGATTGAGAGTTACACTTTGGCCCGTCACGTCCGCTATTGGCACTCGCGGACGCGCCGCTCCTTGCGGGGATTTTCCGCTTTTAGGGGCAAAGCAGACCTCGTGCGGATGCACCGTAATATCCGCTCATAATCCAAAGCGGACATGACCGGCGCGGCGTCAGTTTAGGAAGTATCTCACAAGATAGATCGATTTGTTTTTCGAGACTCTATGTCCTTAAATTTCTGCATGCATTGGTCATAATCCGGGGTGCCAGGAGTGAAACCATAAGTGCTTTGACAAGCGACTATGTTAGGATCCGTATCAGGGCCCCATGGTTCGCGGGCGCAGCCTGATACGATTAGGATGACGGTGATCATAACGAGGAAGGGTTTCACGGCACCCAACGCGAGCTTTGTTTGTCTGCAAAGCAAAGTGCACCTGTTGTTCAGCGGAAAGTAGATCAGCTTAGGCACCTTCTCCTTTTCAGCAATTGCTCGCAAGGCAATACGTGCGTCTTGAATTTGCAATGTCCGCTATTGGCACTTAGCGGAAATTGAAGCCGATCTGTTGCCAATTGAGCGGAAAGCGGATGCAGGCTCAGTATTTATAGATGAGTGAGGCCAAGGATGCGGCCGACAAGCCACGTGGCAACGGCCCAGCCCGCACCTGTGAAAAATCCCACGCAAAACCAGACGATAATCAGTTCAAGATTGACCTTTATCGGCATTGAATTTCCCCCTCAACTCGGATGCCTTTGTACCGCCGCCGCGCTCACTTTTTCTTCTTCACCGGCGCCTTTGCTTTTGACACGATCTTCATCTTCGGCGCCTTCGCACCCTTCGCCGGCTTGGGCGGGGGCGGCGGTGCATTGAGCGCGGCCTCGCGTTCGGCCGCTTCCTTGGCGAGCCGGAGCGCGCGCAGGCGCTCTGTTTTTATGCGCTCCGCGTTGGTGGCGGCCTTGTACTCCGCCATGGCGGTCGCGCCTTCGCGGGCCTGGGCTTCCTTCTTATGGAACGCGGCTTGTGCGCGTTCCATGTCCTTTGTGTTCTTCGGTGTACTCACGAGCATCCCGTCGTTGACCCGCATGTATCGCACTTCATGCAGGTGCCGTTTCTGACCAAGGTGAAATTCCCACACTCGCCGCAGGCTTCGCCTTCATAGCCTTTTGCCCGGGCTTCCGCACGCTTCTCGGATGCCGCCTGCTTGGCATGAACGCGCGCATCCCCGGTGTTAATCTGCTCGAGCTGTTGCGCCGGCGAGAGCTTGGCTTCCGGCTCGACCTTGAGCGCGGTCGCTGCCCCCGAGAACGCCGTCACGTTGGAGCCGCCCGTCGCCACGGCTTGCGTGTCGCTGCTCACCACCGACAGGCGGTCGGTACGTGAACGCGTCAGCCCCTTGGAGACGTAATTATGCGTGGGCTTGCCTTCTTCCACGCCCTTGCCGAGCGCGTCGAAGCCGCCGGCCTCGCTCGGGTCGACATGGGCAAGATCGAAGCGCTCCAGATAGGAAACCGCCAGCTCGCGGAATACGTAGTCAAGGATCGAGGTGGCGTATTTGATCGAGTTGTTGCCCTGCACCGGGCCTTGCGGCTCGAAGCGGGTGAAGGTGAAGGCGTCGACATATTCCTCGAGCGGCACGCCGTATTGCAGGCCGAGCGAGATCGCGATGGCGAAGTTGTTGATGATGGAGCGGAGCGCCGCGCCTTCCTTGTGCATGTCGATGAAGATCTCGCCGAGGCGGCCGTCATCGTATTCGCCGGTGCGCAGATAGACCTTGTGGCCGCCCACCACCGCCTTCTGGGTGTAGCCCTTGCGGCGGTCGGGCATGCGCTCACGCTCGCGCAGCACGGTAATGCGCTCGACGATCTTCTCAACGACCTTCTCGGCGAGCCCCGCGGCGCGCGCCGCGGCGGGACGCTCGATGAAGGCCTCGATCGCGTCGTCTTCGTCTTCTTCATCCGCAATCAGTTGCGAATTCAGCGGCTGGCTGAGCTTGCTGCCGTCGCGGTAGAGCGCGTTGGCCTTGAGTGCGAGCTTCCAGGAGAGCAGGTACGCCGCCTTGCAATCCTCGACCGTCGCCTCGTTCGGCATGTTGATGGTCTTGGAAATGGCGCCGCAAATGAAAGGCTGCGCCGCCGCCATCATGCGGATGTGGCTTTCGACCGAGAGATAGCGTTTTCCCGTGCGGCCGCACGGATTGGCGCAGTCGAACACCGGATAGTGCTCGGCCTTCAGATGCGGTGCGCCTTCCACAGTCATGGCGCCGCAGACGTGAATATTGGCGGCCTCGATCTCGCGCTTGCCGAAGCCAATCGCGGCGAGGAGGTCGAAGGACGGGGAGGCGAGATCCTCGGCGGAGATGCCGAGCTTGTCGCGGCAGAATTCCTCGCCCAGCGTCCACTTGTTGAAAGCGAACTTGATGTCGAACGCCGTCGGCAGCGCCTTCTCGACTTTCGCGATTGCTTCGTCGGTAAAGCCCTTGGCCTTGAGCGTGGTGTGGTTGATCGCCGGCGCCTGCGCCAGGTTGCCATGGCCGACGGCGTAAGCCTCGATTTCGGCAATGTCGCTTTCCGAATAGCCGAGCGTGCGCAGCGCTTCCGGAACGGCGCGGTTGATGATCTTGAAGTAGCCGCCGCCGGCGAGCTTCTTGAACTTCACCAGCGCGAAGTCGGGCTCGATGCCGGTGGTGTCGCAATCCATTACCAGGCCGATGGTGCCGGTGGGCGCGATCACGGTCGACTGCGCGTTGCGGTAGCCGTGCTTCTCGCCAAGCGCGATGGCGCGGTCCCATGCGGCCTTGGCATGCGCGATCAGCGTCTGTTCGGGGCAGGCGGCGTGGTCGAGCGGCACCGGCGGTTGCGACACCTTCTCGTAGCCGGTGCGCTCGTTGTAGGCGGCGCGGCGATGATTGCGCATTACGCGCAGCATGTGCTCGCGGTTTTTCTTATAGCCGGGGAAGGGCCCGAGCTTTTCGGCCATTTCGGCCGAGGTGGCGTAGCAGATGCCGGTCATGATCGCGCTGAGCGCGCCGCAGATGGCGCGGCCAGCATCGGAATCATACGGAATGCCGGAGGTCATCAGCAGGCCGCCGATGTTGGCGTAGCCGAGGCCGAGCGTGCGGAATTCGAACGAACGCTCCGCGATCTCGCGCGAGGGGAACTGCGCCATCATCACCGAGATTTCCAGCACCACAGTCCACAGGCGGACGGCGTGTTCGTAACTTTCCACCTGGAATTGGCCGGTCTTCTCATCGCGGAAGGTGAGCAAATTCAGCGAGGCGAGATTGCAGGCCGTGTCGTCGAGGAACATGTATTCCGAGCACGGATTGCTGGCGCGGATTTCGCCGGAGGCCGGGCAGGTGTGCCAGTCATTGACGGTCGTGTGGTATTGCAGGCCCGGATCGGCCGAGGCCCAGGCGGCGTGGCCGATCTTCTCCCACAAATCACGGGCGTCGAGCGTCTTCGCGATCTTGCCGTTCTTGCGATAAGTGAGGTCCCACTTGGCGTCAGACTCGACAGCCTTGAGGAAGCCATCGGTGACGCGCACCGAATTGTTCGAGTTCTGGCCCGCAACGGTGAGATAGGCCTCGCTGTCCCAGTCGGTGTCGTAGGTCGGGAAGTCGATGTCCTTGTAGCCCTGCTTGGCGAACTGGATCACGCGCTTGATGTAGTTGTCCGGCACCATCGAGCGGCGCGCGAGCTTGATCTCGCGCTTGAGCGCGGGGTTCTTCTCCGGCGAGAAGCAGTCGTCGCCCGAGCCTTCGCAATTCACGCAGGCCTTGAGCACGGCCTTGAGGTGCTTCTGGTTGATCTTGGAGCCGGTGACGAGCGCCGCCACCTTCTGCTCTTCCATCACCTTCCAGTTGATGTAGGTCTCGATATCCGGGTGATCGACGTCGACGATCACCATCTTGGCGGCGCGGCGCGTGGTGCCGCCCGACTTGATCGCGCCCGCGGCGCGGTCGCCGATTTTCAGGAACGACATCAGGCCGGATGACTTGCCGCCGCCGGAGAGCTTCTCGCCTTCGCCGCGCAGCTTGGAGAAATTCGAGCCGGTGCCGGAGCCGTATTTGAACAGGCGCGCCTCACGCACCCACAAATCCATGATGCCGCCTTCATTCACCAGGTCGTCACTGACGGACTGGATGAAGCAGGCGTGCGGCTGCGGATGCTCGTAAGCGGATTTCGAGCGCGTCAGCTTGCTGGTGAACGGATCGACGTAATAGTGGCCTTGGCCGGGACCATCGATGCCATAGGCCCAGTGCAGGCCGGTGTTGAACCATTGCGGTGAGTTCGGCGCGCAGATCTGCGCGGCCAGCATGTAACGCAGCTCGTCGAAGTAGGCCTGCGCGTCATCCTCGGTTTCGAAATAGCCGCCCTTCCAGCCCCAATAGGCCCAGGTGCCGGCGAGACGGTCGAACACCTGCTTGGAGGAATGTTCGCCGATGTAGCGTTCCTTCTCGGGGAGCGCCGCGAGCGCCTCCTCGTCGGCAACCGAGCGCCACAGGAACGAGGGAACTGAATTCTCTTCGACCTTCTTCAGGCGGGCGGGGACACCGGCCTTGCGGAAGTATTTTTGCGCCAGCACGTCGGAGGCGACTTGCGACCAGAATTCCGGCACCTCGACATTGTCGAGCTTGAACACCACGGAGCCGTCCGGGTTGCGGATCTCGCTGGTGGTGAGGCGGAACTCAATACCCGCGTAGGCCGCATCCTGGCTTCCCTGTCCATCCTTGGTGTAGCGCCGTTCAATTCGCATGTGTCTCTAGCCCCAAATTCCGGGCGGTTAACACCGCCCTTTTGTTTCGGGCGAACCTGTCCCGGTCCGCCGCCGTTGCTCTTACTCGTCCGACCCGTCCCACCTCATTTAGGCCCGATGCTCTGATCCGGCACCGGTTCGATCCGGGGTTTTTTACCCCCGGGCACAAGCAAGTCCCTGTCCCAAACGCCATTGTCCTGGCGTGGGTTGAGCTCGCGACTGGAAAGCCGTTCTGAGGGTCCGGAGGGAACCTGAAACTCAACGCCACCGAACACACCAAAGCTAAGTGGACTCTGCCTACGCGTCAACAAGAGATAGACGTCAAATCTGAATCAAACACTAAATCTTGTGTCCACCCGGTGAACTGCGGGGACAACGGACCGCAAGAACACAGCCAGTATTGGGCCATCCCGGCCGTCCGGGAAGTTTTTTTCTCGGCACAGCGAGTAGGTTTTTATGCCTCCGGCCATGACAGAAAAATGACGGAAAAATGGGACTTCCGTGCGCGGCACCGGCAAAACCGGGCGCGTGCGGGGCCGGGGACAAAGGCGGGAAAAATCAGCGGAACCCCGGTCCGGAGTTCTCTGATTCTCGAAACGAAGTCAGTGCCTTACGCAGGAAGCGACGCGTGGATTTATGGCCGGTGACGATACCCACGCCTGTGAATTCAACTTTGCGGTGCGGTCCGGTATCACGGCGGCATAAAAAACGACGCCGGTCCCGGTTCGGACGTGGCCCGCATTGCGGCAGCGCGTTAGGCTTTGCCACTGTCGTTTTTGGGGGAAACACGAATGATGAAGGTCTTATCCGTCGTTGCGGCGCTTGGAATCCTGATCGTGTCTGCGCCCGCCTTTGCGCAGAAGAAATCGTGTCAGGAGGTTTGTCTCGAGAATTTTTGTAAAATGGCGAACAGCAAGAATTGGTGCATGCAGAAATGCGTGGCGAACTGCAACATGAAGCGCAGCTCCAAGTCGTAGGCACGCGCATTCAGCCGCTTATGCGGTCTTGGACGCCACGTGAATGAAAAAAGGCGGACCCGAATGGTGTCCGCCTTTTTTACCGGCACTGTCATTCCGAATCTCAGCGTGGGCGAGCCAAAACGTGGGCGACTCAAGGTCCGCGCTGATGAATTCCTGGGCACCATAGCCGCAGCCCGCGTCTCCGCGCAACATGCACTGCAACATAGGCAATTTGGGCCGCCCGCCTACGACGATCACCGTCCGGTGCGCTTGCGGGCCGCAGCCTTCGGCGGCTGCGGCTCCGGAGAACCCTCGTTGCCGTCGACGCTGATCTGCCGGGCATGCGGCAGCGCTTCTGGATGCTGGCTTTGCAGGAAGGCGATGAGCTTTTCGCGCACCTCGCAGCGCAGGTCGAAAACGGTGCCACCGGTACGCGCGCTCATCAGGCAGCGCAGTTCCATGCTGCCTTCCTTGAAATCGGTCACCTGCAAGGCGGCGACATTGCCGTCCCATTTGTTTGACTGCTTGAGGATGTCGTTGAACTTCGCGCGGATGAGTTCGACCGGCGCGCGGTAGTCAACATAGATCATCACAGTGCCGATCAGGGCCGCGCCCTCGCGCGTCCAGTTCTGGAAGGGCTTTTCGATGAAATAAGTGAGCGGCACGATCAGACGCCGCCAATCCCAAAGCTTCACGACGACGTAAGTCGAGGTGATTTCCTCGATCGTGCCGTGCTCGTTTTCCACGGTCACCGCATCATAGAGGCGGATCGGCTGCGTCATGGCGAGTTGCACGCCCGCCATCAGGTTGCTCAACACCGGCCGCGCGGCGAGGCCCGCGACGATACCCGCGACGCCGGCCGAGGCGAAAAGGCTGATGCCGTATTGCCGCACGGCGGGAAAGGTCATCAGCGCGGCGCCTAATGTGATCATGGCGAGCAGCACGTCGATCGTGCGCGACAGCACGCGAACCTGGGTGTTGTGCTTGCGCGCCAGCAGATTGTCGTCGACGTCGAGGCGGAAGCGCCGCAGGTAGAGATCGGCGGCGATGTGGAGCGCGATGATCGCGGCCCAGCCGATCAGGCCGATCACCGCGACCGCCAGCAATCGCGCGAGTATCGCCGCCGTGCCGGGCGGCAGCGGCGCAACCGGGATGGCGATGATCATCGCCAGGATCAGCAGCGCGAGCCGCGAGAGCCCGCGGGTCTGCGTGAAGGTGGAAAAGACATAAGGATAGCGGCCGGCAAGCGTGCTGCGCACCAGCTTGCGCGCCCATCGGTGCAACGCGAGTGCAACGAGCACGGCGATTGCGAGGATCAGCAGCGCGACCACAGGGTCAGGCAGCCAGTTGAGAAGATCCTTGATCCAGGTCAGCGCCGCTCTGATGGATTCCATGTGACCATGATGCGTTGAGGAGAAGGAGAGCGATTATATCGCCGCCGATTCCGGATGAAATCCCGCGCGGCTGGACAAGGTCCCGGTGAGGTGGCAAAACGCCTGCAATCCAATCGTTTTCAATGCGCGGCGGCAATGAAAAGTTTCCTCCTCAAAGTCTTCACCTGGTGGAATTCCCAGACCTTCGGCACCCAGCTCTGGACCTGGTTGTATGGCGAACCGGTCGGGGATGACGAATTCGGCAATCGCTATTACCGCACCATCGGCGGCAAAATCGACAAGACGCTCGGCTTCGAGCGGCGCTGGGTGATCTACAACGGTTACGCGGAAGCGTCATCGGTGCCCCCGTCTTGGCACGGCTGGCTGCACCACACCGTCGACACGCCGCCGACACAGGAAAGCTACAAGCCGCACCCGTGGCAAAAGCCGCACCGGCCCAACATGACCGGTACGCCCGGTGCATTGCGTCCGCCCGGCTCGACGCTTGCGGCCGGCCGCCGCCCCAAGGCAACCGGTGACTACAAGGCCTGGAGCCCTGACGGCCGGGGCTGAAGCCATGGCCTGAGGGGACCGGGCGCCGCCCTTCCAACGCCGTATTCCCCGTGTTAACCGGGCATTGCGATCGGCGTCAGGCGAATCCACGCCGGCCAGCCGCAAAAGCCGGATTTTAATGGCGCGTTGCATCCGTTCAGTCGTGTTCCTTGCGGTCGCCGCGCTTTTCGTGGCGAATCCCGCCGCCGCGCAATTTGGCTCGATCTTCAGCGACGGTCCGCCGCGCCCGCCGGCTGACGTGCCCAATTCGCCGTCATCGCGTCCGCCGCCGGACCAGCAACCATATTATCCCGGCCGCGCCGACAGTCCGCCGCAGCAACCGCTGCCGGCCCCGATGAGCCTGCCGCCATCGAACCGGCCGGGGGGCGGCACGATCCAGTCGCAGCCGCTGGCACCACCGCCGGGCGCGCAATCCGCGCCGCCGCCGCAACCGGGTCAGCCGCAACAAAGCGCTACACCACCGCCGGCGGCATTGCCGCCCGGACCTGGTTCGCCGCGCAATGCCCCCCAACAAACTAACACCGCGCCGCAGCCGAACGACGAAGTCGTGGTCGCGCCGCCACCGCAGCGCATCGCCAATCCGACCGCTGTGTTTTCAGGTCTCGACAAGATTACCGGCCGCATCATTTCGTTCGATGTCGCTATCAACGAGACAGTGCAGTTCGGTGCGCTGCAAGTCACGCCGCGCGTCTGCTATTCACGCCCGCCAACAGAGACGCCCAACACCGACGCCTTTGTCGAAGTCGACGAGGTGACGTTGCAAGGCGAGATCAAGCGTATCTTCAGTGGCTGGATGTTTGCCGCGAGCCCGGGTCTGCACGCGGTCGAGCATCCGATCTACGACGTGTGGGTCACCGACTGCAAAGGCGGGAAGAACCCGAACGTCGCCGAAGTACCTCCCGATGCGGCGCCAAAACCGCCGGCGCGCGCGCCGCAGCCGCAGCCGCCACAACGGAGGCAACCGCCGCCGCCACCGCGCGGGCCACCGCCGGGTTTCCTGCCGCCGCCGCGGTAATTTTCCTGTCATTCCGGACGCGCGCGTAGCGCGCGATCCGGAATCCAGACCCAAGCTCAGTGTAGGTTTCTGGATTCCGGGTTCACGCGCCAGAGGCGCGCGCCCCGGAATGACGGAACTAAACTCCATCCTGAATAATCGCGAGCGCCTGGCTGCCCGCGATGGGGCGGTCCAACGGCAGCGCAGCGAAATCGCCTTCGCCAATCAAGGCCTCTTCCAGCATGCGATGGTAACGCCGCTTGGGCACTTCAACCGCGCCGAAGGTCGTGAGATGTGCGGTGACGTATTGTGTGTCGAGCAGACGGAAGCCGCCTGCCTTGAGCCGCGCGACCAGATGCACCAGTGCGACCTTGGACGCGTCGCGCGCGCGGTGAAACATACTCTCTCCGAAAAACGCGCGCCCGAGCGATACACCGTAAAGGCCGCCGACAAGCTCGTCGCCGTCATAGACCTCGACAGTGTGGCAATGACCACGTTCATAAAGCGCGCGATAGATGCGTCGGATGCGCATGTTGATCCAGGTGCGCGCGCGGTCTTGTTTTGGTTCCGCGCAGCCTTCGACCACAGAGTCGAAGTCGCGATCGACCCAGACCGTCCATGACGTTGTGCGCAAGGTGCGGGCGAGTCGCCCCGGCACGTGGAACCCTTCCAGGGGGATAATTCCGCGCATGTCCGGCTCGATCCAATAGAGCGCCGGATCGTCCGCGCTTTCGGCCATCGGAAAAATACCGCAGGCATAGGCCTTGAGCAGCACTTCCGGCGTGATTTCGATGAATGTGTTTTCGCGGTTTGCCATCGTGCGCTCGCGCCAGCAATGACCAAAACTTAGGCTGTTGCTCCCGGTTTGAGGAGCGAGGAAGGGGTCGCGTCAGCCGTTTGTTAACCTTTTGGATACCATAATTGCAGCGAATTTCTGAAGGCGTGGCGGCCCTTTGCGTTGGTTTGCAGGGGACAATGGCGAAACGGGGAGAAGGATGCATGGGCGAGACCATGGCGCCGATTTCGGTTTTGCTGGTCGAAGATGAAGTGCTGATCAGCAATCTCGTTGCCGATTGCCTGACCGCGTCCGGTTTTGCGGTCCACGAAGTGACCACCGCCGATGAAGCGCTGCGCTACATCGATTCTGGCGCCAACATCGATGTGCTGTTCACCGACGTCAATTTGCCCGGCGGGATGGATGGCGCTGAACTGGCAACACGTGCGCGCGAACGCCGCCCGGAAATGCCGATCGTTTACGCTTCAGGACGTTTCAAGCTGTCCGACATAGCGCCGTTGGTGCCGCGCTCATTGTTCATGGCCAAGCCCTACGACCCGGCCGATGTCTGCGCGCTACTAACGCGACTCACGGCGGCGGGGACGCGAAACTAAGGTTCCGCGCTCAAGGCTCCGAGCCTAAGGCTCCATGCCGCCGCGGGCGAGGAACTGTTCAAGCCAGTGGATGTGATAGTTGCCGTCGATGATGTCCTTTTCGCGCACCAGTGCGCGGAACAGCGGCAGGGTCGTCTCGATACCGTCAACCACCACTTCGTCGAGCGCGCGTTTCAGTCGCATCAGGCATTCGGTGCGGGTCTTGCCATGCACGATCAGCTTGCCGACGAGCGAATCGTAATAGGGCGGTATCGTGTAACCCTGATAGACGGCGCTATCGATGCGCACGCCAAGGCCGCCCGGCGGGTGATAGTGCAGAATTTTGCCGGGTGAGGGCCGAAAGGACACCGGGTTCTCGGCGTTGATGCGGCATTCGATGGCATGGCCATGGAAGCGCACGTCGGATTGCTTGAGTGAAAGCTCGGAGCCGGCCGCAACGCGGATCTGCTCGAAGATCAGGTCGATGTCGGTGATCATTTCGGTCACCGGATGCTCGACCTGAATGCGCGTGTTCATCTCAATGAAATAGAACTTTCCGTCTTCGTACAGGAATTCGACGGTTCCGACGCCGAGATAGGAAATCTCGCGCATCGCTTTCGCCACCGTCTCTCCAATGACGTCGCGGGCGGCGGCATTGAGGGCAGGCGAGGGGCTTTCCTCGAGCACCTTCTGGTGGCGGCGCTGTAACGAGCAGTCGCGTTCGCCGAGATGGATGGCGTGGCCCTTGCCGTCGCCGAGCACCTGGATCTCGATATGGCGCGGGCGTTCCAGGTATTTCTCGATATAGACGGCGTCATCGCCAAAAGCTGCTTTCGCCTCGGAGCGCGCCGTCGAAAGCGCGGTCGAAAGCTCGCCGGCCGACCGCGCGACCTTCATGCCGCGTCCGCCACCGCCTGCGGCGGCCTTGATCAGCACCGGGTAGCCAATGTCGGCGGCAATCCTGGTCGCCTCTGTGTCGGACGTGACCCCGCCTTCCGATCCCGGCACGACCGGAATGCCGAGTTTCTTGGCCGTGCGTTTGGCTTCGATCTTGTCGCCCATCAGCCGGATGTGTTCGGCCTTCGGCCCGATGAACTGCACGCCGTGGTCGGCGAGGATCTCGGCAAAGCGTGCGTTCTCCGACAGAAACCCGTAGCCCGGATGCACGGCGTCGGCGCCGGTGATCTCGCAGGCCGACAAAATGGCGGGAATGTTGAGGTAACTGTCCTTGGCTGCCGGCGGACCGATGCACACGCTCTCGTCGGCGAACCGCACGTGCATAGCGTCCGCATCGGCGGTCGAATGCACCGCCACGGTCGGAATGCCGAGCTCCTTGCACGCGCGCAGCACGCGCAAGGCAATTTCACCGCGATTGGCGATCAGGATTTTATCGAACATCGTCAGGCCGCAAACTCAGTTGCGATTGTGCGAATTCAGAACCTGTCATGGCCGGGCTTGTCCCGGCCGGCGATGACGAATGAGAGGTCGTGGCTGCCCTCACTCAACAATCACCAACGGCTCGCCGAACTCGACCGGCTGGCCGTCTTCAAACAGGATCTGGATCACAGTGCCGGCGCGCGGGGCCGGAATCTGGTTCATAGTTTTCATTGCTTCGATGATCAGCAACGTGTCGCCTGCTTTGACCTTGCTGCCGATTTCGATGAACGGCTTGGCGCCAGGTTCGGGGGCACCATAAGCGGTACCAACCATCGGCGAGATGACGACACCGGGGTGCTTGGACAAATCGAGTGGCACGACAGCGGCTTCGGCGGGCGGTTGCGGTGCCACTTCAACCCGCACAGCCGCCGGCGCGGCAGCAGCGGTCGCGGCGCGCGCAACACGCACGCGTTTTCCGTCCTGCTCGATTTCGATTTCGGTCAGCCCGGTTTCATCCAGAAGCTTCGTAAGCTCTTCGATCAACTCGCGGTCGACAATGGTCTTGGTGGGCTTTGCCATTGGCCGGCGCTCAATCTTTTGCCTTGGCGCCAGTCAGGCCGGCGAGCCCGGTGATCGCCAGCGCATAACCGTCGATGCCGAACCCGGCGATGACAGCCTTCGCGGCCTTCGAGACATATGAATTATGCCGGAAGGCTTCGCGCTGATGGATATTGGTCATGTGGATTTCGACCGTCGGCACCGTCGCCTGCACAGCGAGCAGGGCATCCATGATGGCAATCGACGTCGTGGTGTAACCGGCGGGGTTCATGACAATGCCCACCGCCTTCTTGGCATGCGCTTCCTGGATGTAGTCGACCAGCTCGCCTTCCTTGTTCGATTGGCGGCAGACGACGTCGAGTCCGAAGCGCGCGGCGGTGTCGCGGCAAAGCTTTTCCACGTCGGCAAGGGTTGCGTGACCGTACTTTTCCGGCTCGCGCGTGCCAAGCAGGTTCATATTAGGTCCATTGAGGACGTAAATTGTCTTTGCCATGGGTCCCCGTCCGGAGCGCGCTTGCGAGCGCGTGGAACTGTCGGGCTTTATAGGTGGCTGCGGCGTTTAGGGGAAGCCCGGATCGCATTCGGATTTAGGATTTGCAGATTCAGGATTTGGCGCTGCCCAGTGCCTGAGTTTCGGCTGCCGCCCAATCGACCACCTCCTTGAGCGCCGTTAACCTTCTGCGGCCGGATTCGCGCGCCTTGCCGAAGATTTCGATCTGGCGGTCGGCGCTGGTGCCTTGCGCGGCGATGGTGTGAAGATGTCTGATCTCGCCCGCACATTCGAGTGCCTCGATATCTTCGGCGATGAAATCAATCACCTGATCGAGCCACTGCACGAGCGTGAGCGGAGAGCGCGAAAACGGCTCGACAAATGTTGCGGCAATACCGTAGCGCTGGGCGTGCCACTTATTCTCCTGTGTGATAGCGCGGCCGACGCGGTCGAAACCGGCGTTGAGCGCACGGTCGCGATCGAGCGCGCGCACGAGACAGCGGAACAGCGCGGCGATGCCAACCGCATCGTCGAGCCGCGTGCAGCTGTCGGCGACGCGCAGTTCGATAGTCGGGTTGTTGAGGGAGGGCCGCACCGCCCACCAGATATAGCTCGCATCCGGAATGATTTTTGCCCAGGTCAGCGCCGCGACGAATTCTCGATAGTCGTCATTGGTGCGAAAGAGTTCGGGCAGCCCGGTGCGCGGCAGCTCATCGTAAGCCGCAAGCCGGTAGCCGACGAGACCGGTCAGGTGGCCTTGCCAGAATGGCGACGAGGTCGACAGCGCGAGCAGCAGCGGAAGATAGGCCGTCAGCCGCATGATCAAGTTGATGCGGGTGTCGATGTCCGGCACCGCCACATGCACGTGCATTCCGCACAGCATGTTGCGGTAGCCGATCATCTGAAGGTCATCCATGATGGGGGCATAGCGTGCCTTGCGGGTCATCACCTGCTCCGGCCAGTACGCGAGCGGAAACGTGCCCATGGCCGCAAGGCCAAGTTTATGCTCGGACGCCGCTTGCCCGAGCGTCCGGCGATAGTGCGAGAGGTGTTCGCGCGCTTCCTTCATGCTAGCGCAAGGCGGTGTCGCGACCTCGATCTGCGACTGCAGCATTTCGGTCATGACGCGGTCGCCAAGCTGCTTTTGCGCGCGCGCGAGGAATTTCTTGTTCGAGCGGCGCACCGCGTGGCGCGTCTTCGCGTCGAACACGAAGTATTCCTCTTCCATGCCCACCGTATACATGCGCGCAACAACCTCTGGAGCGGTCCCCGGTTCCCTTGCAGTGTCCCTCGGCGTTCAGCAAAGCGCGGTGCGTCGGTCGATGACCGCAGCGAAAAGGCAGGTGGCCCCGACTATTAAGGGATTATTTTACAGTTTGCTATGGAATCCGGGTGCACGTCGCGCGCGCACCTCTTGCGCGGAATGTGAAGAATCACCCCCAATACCACTCGTGAAATGGCTTTCCTCAATTCATATGCCGTGCGCGGAATGTCATTGGACCGCTCCGAAAATCTGATCGCAAAAATCGTCTTCGCGGTTTTGCTCGTCGTCTCGCTCAGCCCGCTGCTGTTCGTGGCGATCCCGGCCATGGTCGACTATCCCAACCATCTCGCGCGCATGTACATCCTTGCGAGCGCCGGAACGCCCTCGGCTAATCCTTTTTACCAGACGGCATGGGCGTTCTACCCGAATTTGGCGATGGATCTGGTGATCCCGCAGATGGCGCGGGTAACAGGGGTTGAAAACGCGACCCGGCTTTTTCTGCTGCTGAGCGAGCTTTTGCTGGTGAGCGGTACCATGGCCATCGAGTGGGCGGTGAAGGGACGCATCCAGCTTTCCGCCGCGGCGGCGCTGATGTTCCTGTACGCCTTACCGTTTACCTGGGGGTTCCTGAATTTTGAATTCGGTCTCGCTGTGGCGCTGTGGGGCATTGCCTCTGGCATTCTGGTGTTCGAGCGATCATGGGCGAGCCGTCTCGCTGTCAACACGATCTTTGTTGCCGTGCTGTTCACCTCTCATTTCTTCGCGCTGGGCGTCTACGGGCTGACCCTCGGTATCCTCGAGCTGTGGCGAGCCTGGGAGAAGAAAGCGCCTTACAGCGAAACGGCGATGCGCCTGGTCATCCTCGCGATCCCTGCGGCAATCCTGCTCGCCGTCATGAAGCTCACCGGCGGCGCGATCGGAGGAGGGGAGAACATCTGGCACCTGAAATTCAAAGTGATCTGGCCGTTTATTATCATGAACGGCTACAGCACGATGGTGTCGGCAGCGACTTCGGTATTGTTGATCGGCTTCCTCTATATTGCCGGCAAGCGCGGCATGCTCAAAATCCAGACTGCCGGGAAATATCTAGCGGCCGGATTTTTCATTTTCTATCTTGCGATCCCTTCGCGGCTTTTCGATACCGCCTTCGTCGACTTGCGGATGATTGTCGCGGCGGCGTTTATCCTGCCCGCTTTTTTGTCACTGTCCTTGCCCGACCGGCGGTGGAAATTGGCGGCGCTCGCCTGCGTCGTCGCCGTGACGCTCCCGAACCTGGCCGCCGTATCCAAAGTTTGGCTTTCATATCGCGCAGACTATGCGGCAATGATTCAGTCCTTCGGCAAGCTGCAAAGGGGCTCGCTGGTCCTGGTCGGCGGCAGCAAGTCCGGCGATGATCCGCCGCTTGATAACCTGGCGGCCTATCCGATCAGCCACGCGCCCACACTGGCCGTTCACTACGCGGCGGCTTTTGTGCCGGACCTGTTCACTGCGGCGGGCAAACAACCGGTTCGGCCACGTCGTGCGTACGAACGCCTCGATGACGGGGCGAGCAGTCCCGTGCCGGTTGGCATCCTTGCTGCGATTGCCGCAGGCAAAACCTCGGACGCAGTGCCGATTTACCTGCGATCCTGGCCACGCGACTTCGACTATCTCTATTTGCTCGGACCGCACGTCGACAACCCGCTGCCCAATCTGCTGGACGAACTCGTCGTCTCGCGGCGCTTCGTTCTCTATAAAATTCGCCGCGCCCCTTGAGGGACGCGGCGAAGTTACTTTTCAAACCTGGAATAAAGCGCGAGGTCTAGCAGCTCGGTTTGCCGCAACGCGAGTTGTTGACCTTTTCCTTGAGCGCGTCGATGCCGACAGCGCCGATCACGACGTCGTCGCCAATTACATAGCTAGGCGTTCCGTTGAGGCCGAGCGCTTCAGCGAGCTTGAAGCTTTCTTCCAGCGTGGCCTTCACTTCGGGGCTCTCCAGGTCCTTGTCGAGCCGGCCCATGTCGAGGCCGATGTCCTTGGCGACCGCGAGCGCGTGCGCCTTGTCGGCCTGGCCGCGGCCGCCGAGCAGCTTCTGGTGGAATTCGAGATATTTCTTGCCGGTCTTGTCCTGCATGCGCACGGCTACCGCGACGCGGGCAGCTTCCACCGAACCGGGGCCGAGCACCGGGAATTCCTTGAGCACGACCTTGAGCTTGGGATCGTTCTTCAGGAGCGTGAGCATGTCGTCCATGGCGCGCTTGCAGTAACCGCAGTTGTAATCGAAGAATTCAACAAAGGTGACGTTACCGGTCGGATTGCCGAGCACCACCTGGCGCGGCGAGCTGAACAAGGCCTGCGAATATTGCTTGACCGCGGCCTTGTGCTTTTCGGATTCAGCCGCGCTCTGGCGCTTTTCGAGCTCGGCCATCGCCTCCTGAAGCACTTCGGGGTGCGCGACGAGATATTCGCGCACAATGCGCTCGATCTCGCCGCGCTGCGGGCCGGAGAATTCGTCGGCGCGTGAGATCTGCGGCGCCGTGATCGCCAGCAACGCCACACTGGCGGCGGTGAGGAAGCGTGAGAACGAGGTCATAAATTTTGTCCTTGTGACTATTGAATACCGGCGTTTGAGTTTGGTGGTTTGACGTTGACGATGTCGTCTGCACGAACCCAGGCGGGCGAGCCGATGGGTAACCGAGTCTTGGCACGCGTCGCAAGCTGGCGTGCAGTCTTGATATCGCCGCGCGTAAAGGCGGCTTGCGCCGATGCGAGGTCGGCATTGGCGAGGTCGCCCTTGCGGCCATAGGCCATGGCCAATTGTGAGTAAGCCTCTGGCGCTTCAGGTTCGCGGGAGATCGCTGTGCGCAGGAGACCCACCGCTTCTTCTGCGAGCTTCGGATTGTTGGTGGCGTTGAGCGCCTGCGCGAGCATAATTTCGATCAGCGGCGTGTCGTGCGAGAGCGCGACGGCCTGACGCAGCGGCCCGACCGCTTCCGCGGGCTTGCCGCCCTCGACCAAAGCCTGGCCCTTGAGTTCGTAGAAATAGGGATTGTTGGGCTGCACCTGGATCAGCCCGTCGATCTGCGTGAGCGCCTGACGCAAGTCGCCGTGACGGTAGGTCGAGATCGCGCGGGCGTAACGCGCGGGCAGGCTGTGGTCGCCTAGCGGGTAACGGTTCGCAACTGATTCCGGCCGCTCAAGGAAGCCCGAGAGCTTTGCGCGCATCAGGTCATGCCGCAATTGCAGTTCGGGCAAATCCTTGCGGTCCCAATAAGGGCTCGACCGCGCGAGGGTCTCGAGCGCCGCGACCCGGTCAGCCGGCATGGGGTGGCTCTGCATGTACGGATCGATATAGCGAGAGTTGAACAATACTTCGTTGCTCAGACGTTTAAACAGATCGACCATACCGCGCGGCGATTGGCCTGTGGCATTAAGAAATTTCACACCGGCGTGATCGGCCTGGTCT
Source organism: uncultured Alphaproteobacteria bacterium (assembly GCA_963810125.1). Taxonomy (GTDB): domain Bacteria; phylum Pseudomonadota; class Alphaproteobacteria; order Rhizobiales; family Xanthobacteraceae; genus Pseudolabrys. The sequence goes on along the minus strand of CAWEMK010000005.1, from coordinate 177,293 downwards.
TCCTGTGTCCGCACATAAGCCAGCAACGACCGCATGATTGCGGCCTGCGGGGCCATGATCGCGGCCGCACCGACATTGCCGGACCCGCCGCTGCGCGCGCCAGCAACCGCCATGCCGATGCCTGCCATCAGTGCGATGATCGATGCTGTTTGCGCGGACGCTAATTGCTCCCGGAGGCGCTGCAGATGGCCGCCCGCCAGATGTCCGGTTTCGTGCGCGAACACGCCGATGATTTCGTTCGGGGTCTTGGCATCGAAAAGCGCGCCGGCATTCACAAAGATGTGGCGGCCGTCCATGACGAAGGCGTTGAACGAGCGGTCGCCGAGAACAACGACCCGCACGTTCTGCTTGGCAAGTCCGGCGGCGCGCAGGATCGGTTGGGCATAGTCGCGCAGTAGCTGTTCAATTTCAGCGTCACGGATCACCGGCAGGCCGCGCGTTGCGCTGTCTTGCGCGCGCGCGGGAATAGTCGTCGGTCCGGCGGCGGCGCCGACGGCGATGGCGGTCAGCAACGCGATCGCGCGGGCTGCTGGCGCCCCGCGCCGCGTCCTGATAGGTGTGCCGCTCAAGGACATGCGATTTTTTGGCCCCAAATGGCCATGTAACTACCGATTGGGCGTGAAACTAGTGACGCCCCATGGGGCGGTCAACGCGGCACGCCATCGCGACTGGGTCATGACAGCGCCGTTCGCAAACAATCCGGCGAATGCGGCAGGAGCGGGGCGGGGGATTGAGGCCTAACGGGCCGGAAACGATGCTTGAGGCGGCAAAACAGCTCTTGAAACCATCCAAACGCAGCGATGTTCCGCCGTTCATCGTTATGGACGTCATGGCGGCGGCGGCGCAGCGCGAGGCGCTGGGTGCGCGTGTCATTCATATGGAAGTCGGTCAGCCGGCGGCGCCCGCGCCGTCCACGGCAATCAAGGCGGCCCAGGCCGCGCTTGTGCATGGCCGGATCGGATACACTGAGACGCTCGGCATCCCGTCGCTGCGGGCGCGAATCGCGCAGCATTACAAGGATACTTACGATCTCGTTCTCGATCCCGCGCGCGTGGTGGTGACGACCGGCTCGTCCGGCGGTTTTGTGTTGGCGTTTCTGGCGTTGTTCGAACCGGGCGATCGCGTCGCGCTTGCCAATCCCGGGTATCCGCCGTATCGGCACATTCTGTCCGCGCTCGGATGCGAACCAGTCCTCATCCAGACGTCGGATGAGACGCGCTGGGCGTTATCGCCGAAATCGCTGATCGCGGAACACCGGCGCAAGCCGTTGCAAGGCTTGGTGGTGGCGAGCCCCGCCAATCCTACCGGCACCATGATGGATGCGGATGCGCTCTCGCGATTGATCGCGGTTGCCGAGGCCGAGGGCATTCGCGTGATCTCCGACGAGATCTATCATGGGCTCGACTATGCCTTTGCGGCGGAGACGGCGGCGAACGTGTCGGAACGTGCGCTCGTCATTAACTCGTTCTCGAAGTACTTCTGCATGACCGGGTGGCGCGTCGGCTGGATGGTTGTTCCGGACAGTCTCGTCCGTTCGGTCGAGCGCTTGCAGGGCAATCTGGCCATTTCGGTGCCGACATTGGCGCAATTCGCGGCGGAAGCGGCTTTCGACGGTCGTGAAGAAATGGAAACGGTCAAACACAGTTATGAAGAAAACCGTCGTATTCTCACCGAAGGTTTGCCAAAAACGGGAATCGATAAATTTCTGCCGGTGGACGGCGCGTTCTATCTCTACGCAAATATTGCTCGCTTTTCCGGCGACAGTCTGGATTTCGCAAAACGTATGCTGAACGAAGCGGGCGTCGCGGCGACCCCCGGTATCGATTTCGATCCGATCGACGGCAAACATTTCCTGCGCTTCTGCTACGCCGGTTCGGCGGCGGATATGCGCGAGGCCGTCGAGCGGATCGGCAACTGGTTGAAGAGGTAATCGTCATTCCGGGGCGCGCTGAAAGCGCGAACCCGGAATGACCGGCGTCAAAATTCGACGTCGAGTTCGACGACCTCATCCGGTTCGGCCTTCGCGCCAGCAACCCATTCGCGCATCGGCGGCATGTCCATGATCGTTGCGCAATAGGCGGCGCAATCGCTATCGAGCTTTACGTCGTAACTCAGGAAGCGCGAGACAACCGGCGCAAACATCGCGTCCGCCATGCAGGGCGACGCGCCGAAAAGAAATGGACCTTTGTCGGTTGCGAGGCACTCGCGCCAGATACTGACGATACGTTCGATATCGGCCTGGGCACCGGCCCAGACCTTGAACCCAGGATGATGCGCCTTCAGGTTCATCGGCAGCGCCGAACGCAAATTGGAAAAGCCCGAATGCATCTCACCGGAAATCGAGCGGCAGCGCGCGCGCGCGGCGAGCGTCTTCGGCAGCAAGCCGGCCGCCGGCATGATCTCGCTGAGATACTCGCCGATCGCAAGCGTGTCCCAGACCTTGATGCCGTTATGGGTGAGGCAGGGCACCAGGAAGGATGGCGACAGCAAAAGCAACTCGGCGCGCGTTGAAGGATCGTCGCTCGCGACGGTCTGCTCCGTGAAATCAAGCCCCGCCATCTTGCAGAGCAGCCAGCCGCGGAGCGACCAGGAGCCGTAATTCTTGCTGGCGATCGTGAGAGTAGCCTTGGCCATGGGGCGCGAGTGTCCCTTGTTCATCACGGCCCGGCATTTGGCAGCTTAGACGAAAGCATTGCTCTTTCAATACCTTCCCGTAGTGCAAAATTATCGAGTAGGCGGATTGTCCCCAATTTACAGGCATCGTTCGGCAGACCGCGAATTTTATCTCGCAGTGCAACATAAAATGCTCTAGCGTTTCAGTGCGGTTCGCCGGGACCGCCGGGGACTGGATGCTTTATCAGGCCTATCAGGCCCACACCGACATCATGGGGCCGGTGCGTCGCCTAGCCGACATGGCCGCCCGATCGGTGGGGGCACGGCTTAATGGTTCGGCGCGCCCGACCGTCTTGAGCAATTTGACCGCCGCCTACGAATTGATTGCCCGCGCCGGCCTTACACATGTGCGTCCGCCTTACGGGATCGACCGCGTGATGGTCGGCGACCGTGAAGTGGTCGTGACGGAAGAAGCGGCCGATGTGACCCCGTTCGGCACGCTGTTGCATTTCAGAAAAGATGTCGTGCTGGCGCAGCCGCGCGTTCTGCTGATCGCGCCCTTGTCAGGACATTTTGCAACGCTGCTGCGCGCGACGGTCCGCACGATGCTGCCCGACCACGATGTGTTCATTACTGACTGGCACAACGCACGCGATGTTGCGCTCGAGCACGGCCGCTTCGGATTCGACGAATACATTGGACACTTGATCCGATTCGTCGAGACGATCGGTCCGGGTGCTCACATTGTCGCTGTGTGCCAGCCCTGTGTAGCAGCGCTGGTGGCGGCGAGCGTGATGGCGCAAAGCGACAATCCGGCGCAACCGCGGTCAATGACCCTGATGGCGGGGCCGATCGACACGCGCGTCAACCCCACCAAGGTCAACGACCTCGCGAAATCAAAACCCATCGACTGGTTCGAACAGCACTTGATCGCGCGCGTGCCTTATCGCTATGGCGGCGGCGGCCGCCATGTCTATCCGGGTTTTGTGCAGCTTGCAGCGTTCATGAGCATGAATATCGAGCGGCATCTGAAGGCTCACCACGAACTTTATGAAAACCTGGCGAAGGGTGAGGCCGAGAAAGCGGCGCAGACAAAAGCCTTTTACGACGAGTATTTCGCGGTGCTCGATCTCACCGCCGAGTTTTACCTGGAAACAGTACGGTTGGTATTCCAGGAGCACGCGCTGCCGCTGGGCGACCTGACCTATCAAAATCGAAAGATCGAGCCGCGGGCGATCAGGCGGACCGCGCTGTTTACGGTGGAAGGCGAAAAGGACGACATCTGCGCCGTGGGCCAGACGCTCGCCGCTCACGATCTGTGTTCGTCATTGCGTCCGTATCGTAAACGCCACCATATGCAGGCTGGCGTCGGACACTATGGCGTCTTTTCCGGAAGAACCTGGCAGAACCAGATCTATCCGATCGTCAAGAACATCATTTTGCAGAGTGATTGAGTATGCCGCGCGCGGATGATGGACGCGCTACCGCTTGAACGCCCCGAGGATGGTGCGGATCCGCTCGCTATTGATGGTTTCCGACGGTGTCGTGTCACGGTCCAGTCGCGCATCACAGTCCACGAAATTCGACGAGACGATTTTGCCGGTGCGATTGTCAAAGCGTCGCTCCTCGCAACGGCCTTTCTTGTCAGTCTCGACCACGATGGCCGCGGCTCTGTGGGCCGCTGCGCTTTGGTCGCCGGACGGTGGCAGCGGTGTGATCTTTGCGACCGATTTGCTGTCAACACGATCGGGAGACAAATAAGAACCGGCAGTTACAAAGATCGCCAGAATGAGGATACCGGCAAAGGCCGCCGTTGCGATCACGGCGCGCAAGCCTTCGCCAGCCGAAACGCCGTTTTTGGCGCGGCGGTTTTTGCCTTTTGCAGCGGCTGTGGCCATGACGCGGTCCGTAATTAAGGCCTTCAGTTTGCTTGAATATTTACCATTTGCGATTTGAGGAAGCCTGAAGAAATCATTTCAATTTGAAGGAAATGCCGCAATCGAAGCGCCATCTTTTATTCATGCTGGCCAATACCTACATCTCGTGACGTCTCTCAAACCTCCGAAACCGCCATGCTTGATTTTGCTTCATCGACCGATGTCGGGGACATCGGCGAGGCCGCATCGCCGTCGGCCTCCGACACCGAAATCCTCGACGCCTATTCCCACGCCGTAACCACCGTGGCCGACAGCGTCGGTCCGGCGGTGGTGCGCGTGGAGGTTGGCAAAGGGAATGGCCGCAGCGGCGGCGTCGGGTCTGGCGTGATCATCGCGCCTGACGGTCTTGTGCTGACCAATTGTCACGTCGTCGAAGGCGCCAAGCACGTCCAGTTGCAGGACGCCGAGGGCCGCGTCATGGAAGCGCGCAGCCTGGGCGAGGATCCGGACACCGATCTGGCACTTTTACGCGCAGGTTCGGCGCGCGATCTGCCTTGCGCCACGCTTGGCGATTCCAAGACGCTCAAGCGCGGGCAGCTTGTCGTCGCCATCGGCAATCCGCTCGGATTCGAATCCACCGTGACAGCCGGGGTGATCTCGGCACTCGGCCGATCATTGCGCTCGCGCAACGGGCGGCTGATTGAGGATGTGATCCAGACCGACGCTGCGCTCAATCCCGGTAACTCCGGTGGACCATTGGTTTCGTCGCGCGGCGCGGTGATCGGCATCAATACCGCCGTCATCATGGGCGCGCAGGGCATCTGTTTTGCCGTTGCCAGCAACACCGCGCACTTTGTGTTGAGCGAGTTGATCCAGCACGGCCGAGTGCGACGTGGCTATATCGGCGTGTCGGGACAGACAACCGCGGTGCCGCGACGGCATGCGCGCGCGGCGCAGATCGAGAATAGTTCCGGCGCGATGATCACAGCAGCCGAGCCGAATGGCCCGGCGGCGCTCGCCGGACTGATGAGCCTCGACACGATCGTTCGTGCCGACGGCGAACCCGTGACCGGAGTTGATGACCTGATCCGGTTGCTGAATCGGGAGAGGATCGGACGTGGCGTGGCAATTGACGTACTGCGCCGCGGCCAGTTACGCACGTTCACCGTGAAACCGGTTGAGCGTCCCGCCAAACAATCGGCAGCGTGAAGCCCGAGATAGTCCGGGAGCGCGCGTTCGCTACTGCGGCTTCGGCGGCGGCGCCGTCATTTTTTTCGCGTTCTTCCTGGCCGCCGGCTCGTAATTGCCTTGTGCCATGCATTTCTTGATGAAAGACGAGCGCTTTGCGCCTTCGAGCTGCTGGCTTTCCGCGCCCACTTTGCAGGTTTCCATTTTTTCCTGCGCGGTGATGGCGAGCGCTGGCGCTGCCGCCAGCACAACGGTGACAAGGGCAATGGCCAAAGTTCGCAGCATTATTGTTGCTCCTTTTGCGGTGGTTAGCTCTTGTCGCCGAGGAGGCGTTTGCCCCACCAGCCGCGCTTCGGCGTTGCTGGCTCCTCAGGCCCGGTGCTGGATATCACCGGAGTCGATGGCGCCGCGGGCGACGACGGCACGGGTGCTCGCTCGCTGGCGAAGGGCGCGGGCTCGCGGATCGTCGAGCGTCGGCGCGGCGGCTCCTGCGCGTTTGCAGCAGCTGCCGGAGGCTCCATTGCTGCTGGTGCCGGGCGTTGTTCGATTGGCGGAGCGTAGGATGCGGCCGGGGCCGTGTCGTAACTCGGCGGACGATCCAGGTCCTCGACGGCATGTTGCAATTCCGGTTCCACACCATTTTCGGCGGACCGGAACGGCGCTTCGCCATTGTGTGGACGGTTGCGTCGGCCGCCGCGGCGGCCGCGGCGACGCCGACGGCGCACGCCATCGCGATCGCTTTCGCCGGGCTGGCCGCCTTCCGGACGGGGCTGTGGCGGGCTGAAGCCTTCTTCTTCGGGTGCGCCCGCATCGTGGTCTTCGTGGGTGACCACATGCTCTGGAACAGTGTCATGCGTGAACGCGGGGGCGCCTTCGCGCGGTTCGCTACCGCGGCCTCGGCCGCCGCGACCGCGCCGCCGCCGGCGCCGAGGACCGCCTTCGCGTTCGCTGTCGCGACGCGGCGCTTCTTCGTCAGCTTGCGCAGGAGCGACAGCCTCTTGGTCCTGGTCGTGCTCTTGTGCTTCGACGATGCCTTCCTCGGTCTCGTCGGCAATGAAATCGTCTTCCTCGACCGTTGGGGGCGGTACCGGCTGCGAAGCGGCAATACTTTTTGCGGCTTCCACGGTGTGCACTTGCTCGCCGCGATCGACCACATAGGACTGCTGGCCGGTCACGGTCGGATCCGCCGACACCGTGAGGGTGACGCGGAAGCGCTCTTCGAGCGCCCGCAGATGGGCGCGTTTGTGGTTGAGCACATAGAGCGCGACTTCGGCGCGCGTGCGCACGATCAGGTTGTGGGTCGCACCCTTGTTCAGCATTTCCTCGATGGCGCGTAGCAATTGCAGCGCGACCGACGACACCGACCGGACATGACCCGAACCGCCGCACAACGGGCATTTCTCGGTCGAACTCTCCAGCACCGAGGTGCGGATGCGCTGGCGCGACATTTCCAGCAGGCCGAAATGCGAGATGCGGCCGACCTGGATACGTGCGCGGTCATGCCTGAGGGCCTCTTTGAGCCGCCGTTCGACTGTGCGGTTGTTGCGACCTTCATCCATGTCGATGAAGTCGATGACGATAAGGCCAGCGAGGTCGCGCAGGCGAAGTTGCCGAGCGATTTCCTCCGCGGCTTCGCAATTGGTCTTGAGCGCGGTGTCCTCGATGTGATGCTCGCGCGTGGCGCGGCCTGAGTTGACGTCGATCGCGACCAGCGCTTCCGCCTGGTTGATCACGATGTAGCCGCCGGAGCGCAATTGCACCACCGGCGAAAACATGGCGTCGAGCTGGCTTTCGATGCCGTAGCGGGTGAAGAGCGGCTGTGGGTCCTTGTAGTGCTTCACGTGCTTGGCGTGGCTCGGCATCAGCATGCGCATGAACTCGCGCGCTTCCTGATAGCCCTGTTCGCCGGACACGACGATTTCTTCAATGTCCTTTCCGTAGAGATCGCGGATTGACCGTTTGGTCAGCGAGCCTTCTTCGTACACCAGCTTGGGTGCGGTCGACTTGAGCGTGAGATCGCGCACGGTTTCCCACAGCCGCAGCAGATATTCGAAGTCACGTTTGACTTCGATCTTTGTGCGGCTTGCACCTGCGGTACGCAGGATCACCCCCATGCCTTCCGGCACTTCCAGCTCTTGCGCGATTTCTTTCAAGCGGCCGCGATCCTCGGCGCTAGTGATCTTGCGCGAAATGCCGCCGCCGCGTGGAGTGTTCGGCATCAAAACCGAATAGCGGCCTGCAAGCGAGAGATAGGTCGTTAGTGCCGCGCCTTTGGTGCCGCGTTCTTCCTTGACGACCTGGACCAGCATCACCTGTCGGCGCTTGATGACTTCCTGGATTTTGTACTGGCGACGGAAGCGCGGCGTGCGCTCCTGCGCTTCCTCGAGGGCGTCGGCGCCACCGACGGATTCGACGGCTTCGTCGTCGTGGTGGTCTTCACCGTTACCGTCGGCTGTTTCGGGAACGGCGCCTTCGGTGGTGAGCGCACCTTCAGCGGCAGCTGAAGGCTGTTCGCCCTCCGCGAGGGCTTCGAGGGGTGCCTCGCTCGCTTCAGATGCAGCAGGCGGAGCGTTGAAGTCCTCTTCCGGCTGATGGTCGGCCTGTTCGTGGGCGTGTTCCTCGGAGGAAAAATCGGCCGGTGCCGCATCGGGCTCCGGCATGTGGGCTGTCGTATCCGCGAAGGGCTCGGGAGCAGACTCACCAAATGACGTGTCACCTGCGGGAGTTTCCACCGCTTCAGGCACGGATCCTTCGGCCGCAAGCGGCTCGCTTTGCACGACGTCTCGCTCGCGATGGCGGCCCGCGCTGCGATGTCGATTTCGGCCGCGTCGGCCGGCGCGACTGTCGGCTTCTGCGTCGGCGGCACGCTGGTCGTGCTCTTCCTGCGCGATCAGTGCCTGTCGGTCGGCAACCGGGATCTGATAGTAGTCCGGGTGGATTTCCGAGAACGCCAGGAAGCCGTGGCGGTTACCACCATAGTCGACGAAGGCCGCCTGCAACGACGGCTCAACGCGCGTGACTTTGGCGAGGTAGATATTACCGCGGAGCTGTTTGCGGTTGGCACTCTCGAAATCGAATTCTTCGACGCGGCTGCCGCGTAGCACGACGACCCGGGTCTCCTCCGGGTGGGTCGCGTCGATCAACATTTTGTCGGCCATTGTAAAATCTCACTGGGCCCGGAATCCCCGCGCGCTCGCGCGATAAAGACAGCGCAAGACGGTTGATGGGGAGACAGGCCTGATTGGTGTGGAAGGGGAGGGCCGCGTGGCCGAGAGCTCCGCCAGCGCGCGCCGTCGTTATGGCGGCGCGTGGGCGATAGATCTCAAAATACCTTTGCTGCGTCAGTGGCAGCATGAAACTTACGACCCGTAGCGCTGCGGTCGCGCCTCAAAGGCGCGAACCGAGGTTTCTCATCACTCACGGCTAAGTCGCGAACGGCCCACTGGCCGCGCACTGATCCGGATGTCCTTCACAAGGGTTTCGGCTCGTTTCGCTTGGCCGTCCGCCGACCTCCTCGAGGGGGGCGGTACAGGACCGAAGCGGCCGGGGCCCGAACGCGGCACAACCGGAACTCTAACCATAAGCACACCCTACATACGGCCCTGAACCACCTCTGGCAAGGGAAGCTTTGCAGTTCGGCCACACCCGCACAGGGAATAGCCCTGCCGCTCAAGTTCCGTTAACCGAAGCGGGCCTTAATGGGTTAAAAAGGGACTTTAATGGGTCCGGATTCGTGACAGCCCGTGCGACTGCGATCATTGGCACACTGGCGTGTGCGCTGCTTTGCGACTCGGCCGGCTTGGCCGCCGAGAGCAATGTGGCCGTGCGGGCGCTGCCGGCACCAAAGGAGCAGCCGGTGGTCGCGACCGATATGCGCATCGGCGGGGACGACAAGCGGACGCGCTTCGTTGTTGATTTGAATCGCAAGATCGACGTGGCCGCATTCACGCTCGCTGACCCGTATCGCGTCGTGGTCGACCTCCCGCAAGTCACCTTCAACCTGCCGGCCAAAGCTGCCGAGCAAAGCCGGGGACTTGTGAAGGCTTTTCGCTACGGAGTGATCATGCAGGGCGGCTCCCGCATCGTCATCGACACCAAAGGACCGGTGCATCTCGACAAGGCTTTTGTGCTCGACGCGGCGGAGGGCCAGCCAGCGCGACTCGTCCTCGACATGGCGGTTACGGATCGCGCGAGCTTCCTGCGCAATATCGCGCTTGAAAATCGTCCGGCGCACAGCGCGACGAACAAGCCGACCGAAGCGCCGCCGAAGCCGGATGGCGACGCCCGCCCGCTGGTCGTGCTCGATCCCGGGCATGGCGGCATCGACAATGGCACCAAGGGCTCCGGTGGAGAAAACGAGAAAGACATCGTGCTGACCTTCGCGCAAACGCTGCGTGAAAAACTCGAGAGCGGCGGCAAATACCGGGTGGCAATGACACGCTCGGACGACACTTTCATTCCGCTGGCGGAGCGGGTGCGTTTTGCACGCGCGCGCAGTGCGGCGCTATTTATCTCAATCCATGCCGACGCTCTGCCGCGCAACGAAGGGCAGGCCGAGGGTGCAACGGTTTACACGCTGTCGGAGAATGCCTCCGACGCGGAAGCGGCGCGGCTGGCCGAGGCCGAGAACAAGGCCGACGTTATCGCCGGCGTTGATTTGACCGCCGAGCCCGACGACGTTGCCAATATCCTTGTCGATCTCGCCCAGCGCGAAACCAAGACCTTCTCAATGCAGTTCGCCCGTACCGCGGTTGGCGAACTCAAGACCGCCGCGCGGCTGCACAAGCACCCGCTCAAATCGGCAGGCTTCAAGGTGCTGTTGGCCCCGGACGTCCCGTCCGTCCTGGTGGAGTTGGGTTACATGTCGACCAAGGACGACCTCAAGCAGCTCAATTCGCCGGTCTGGCGCACCCGCACGGCTCAGGCACTGGTGCAGGCTGTCGATACCTTCTTTACGCCCCGGGTTGCCGGAGCCGGAGGAGGGCGCAACTGACATGAGCTACCGGCCTCAGTTTCAACATAAAACCCGGCAAACACAGGACCGCGCCGCAGCTTTTGTTAAGGACTACGGCGGCTTGGCGGTGGTAAGGTTCCTGCCAGTCTTGTGGCTCGCTGCAACGGCGGACGAAGCCTTTAACCGGGCCCAAGACGGGACCATTCGATCATGAAGCTCATGCTGCGCTTTTTAGGCTTCCTGTTCGCGGCAGGCACCATCCTCTTCGTGGTGGGTGTGGGGGCCGCCGCCGGCCTGCTCTGGCATTTCTCCAAGGACCTGCCGGACTATTCGCAGCTTCAGGATTATGAGCCGCCGGTCATGACGCGCGTGCACGCGGCCGACGGGTCGCTGGTTGGGGAATATGCGCGTGAGCGACGGCTTTACATCCCGATACAAGCGGTGCCGAAGCTGGTCATCAACGCCTTCCTCGCCGCAGAGGACAAGAATTTCTACGAGCATGGCGGGCTTGATTTCACCGGCATCGCCCGCGCCGGTTTCGTCTATCTTCAGAACTATGGATCGAGCCGTCGCCCGCAAGGCGCCTCAACCATTACGCAACAAGTTGCCAAGAACTTCCTGCTGACAAACGAAGTTTCCATCGCCCGCAAGGTCAAGGAAGCGCTACTCGCGCTCAAAATCGAGCGCACTTACAGCAAGGACAAGATCCTCGAGCTTTACTTGAATGAAATCTATCTTGGCCTTGGTGCCTATGGCATTGCCGCCGCGTCGCTTGTCTACTTCGACAAGGCTGTTAACGAAATCACCATTCCGGAAGCCGCGTATCTTGCCGCGCTGCCAAAGGGTCCAAATCTTTTTCATCCGTTCCGTCAGCGGGAGCGCGGCCTTGAGCGGCGCAATTGGGTCATCGACCGTATGGCAGAAGCGGGGTTCATCAAGTCCGCCGATGCAGAGAAGGCGAAGCGTACGGCGCTCGGCGTGACCACAAAGGGGGCTGGCGGGCATATTTTCAACGCCGAATATTTCACCGAAGAGGTTCGACGAGAGCTCTATGAGCGGTACGGCGAAAAGAAACTGTACGAGGGCGGTCTCTCGGTTCGTACCTCGCTTGACACCAAGTACCAGGTCCTCGCGCGCAAGGTCCTCACGGATGGCCTGGTGCGTTTCGACGAGGCGCAAGGCTGGCGCGGGCCCGTCACCAAGATCGATATTGCCGGCGACTGGGGCGTCAAGCTCGCCGAAGTGAAAGCCTTGAGCGACATCGCGCCGTGGCGGCTCGCGGTCGTGCTGGAAGTGGGCGATCAATCGGCTCGCATCGGCTTGCAGCCGGGACGAGAGCCGGGCGGCTTCGTCAGCAAAGAGCGCACAATCGGTATTCTTCCCCTTGAAGGGGTGAAATGGGCCAAGACCAGTGGCAAGGCGCCCGGAAAAGTCAGTCAGGTGGTCTCACCTGGTGATGTCGTTTACGTGGAGCCCGCGAAATCCGACGGCCAATTCGTTCTGCACCAGGTGCCGGAGGTTTCAGGCGCGATGGTGGTGGAGGATCCGTTGACCGGCCGCGTGCTCGCGATGGTCGGCGGTTTCTCATACGACCAAAGCCAGTTTAACCGGGCCACCCAGGCGCTACGGCAGCCGGGCTCATCCTTCAAGCCGCTCGTTTACGCCGCCGCGCTCGATAACGGATACACGCCGTCCACGATCGTCCTCGACGCGCCGGTTGAGATAGACCAAGGGCCTGGCGCTGGCGTTTGGAGACCTGAAAACTACGAGGGCAGTTTTGCCGGCCCTTCCACACTGCGTTACGGCATCGAACATTCGCGCAACGTGATGACGGTGCGGCTGGCGCAGGACATCGGCATGCCGCTGATCGCCGAATACGCCAAGCGCTTCGGTATCTATGACGAGTTGCCACCTTATTTGTCCTTCGCGCTTGGTGCAGGCGAAACAACGTTACTGCGCATGGTGACCGCTTACGGGATGTTTGATAACGGCGGACGGAAAATTAAGCCGACGCTGATCGACCGCATCCAGGATCGTTATGGCCACACGGTCTACAAACACGACGAACGCGAGTGTGTCGGCTGCGATGCGAAGAAATGGGAAGACCAGCCCGAGCCGTCGCTGATCGATCGGCGCCAACAGGTGCTTGATCCGATGACGGCCTATCAGATCACGTCGATGATGGAAGGTGTTGTCCTGCGCGGCACGGCGGCAGGCGCGGGCTTTCAGAAAGAGGTCGGAAAGCCGGTGGCCGGCAAGACGGGCACCACCAATGACGAGAAGGACGCCTGGTTCATCGGCTTTACGCCCGATCTCGTCGTGGGTGTCTACATGGGTTACGACAAGCCACGCCATCTTGGCCGCGGCGCGACCGGCGGCCATCTCTCGGCGCCAATCGTGAAGGACTTCATGAAAGTCGCGCTCGCCAACAAGCCAGCAGTGCCGTTCCGCGTGCCGCCAGGCATCAAGCTTATTCGCGTCGACCTGAAAAGCGGGATGCGCGCTGGCCCCGGCACCGAACGCGCGATCCTTGAAGCATTCAAACCGGGGACTGCGCCACCTGATAACTACTCGGTCGTCGGCAACGGCGGTGACCCCGGCGATAGTGGTGGTGGTGGGCGCGGCTGGGGCGTTGGTGTCAGCCCTGATGCGGATCGAGCCGTTCGCTCGGGCACAGGCGGGCTTTATTGAGGCCTGAAACCTCGAGTGTTGCGCCTGCGCCGTTGCGACGTTAAATCCCCCAGACACGACTCAAAGGGCCGCTCGGCGGCAATGGAATTCGATATGCGTGCGGAAACCCAAAATCTGGTCGAAGAAATCAAGCAGTCCGTGCGGCTGCTGAGGAGGCATCTTTGACGTCGACACCGCGACGCAACGCCTCGCTGAACTGAATAGAGAGTCGGAAGACCCTAATCTCTGGAACGACCAGGCCCGCGCGCAACGTGTTATGCGTGAACGCGATGCGCTCGACGATCAGCTCAAGGCCATCGGCCGCATCGAGCAGGAGCTTGACGATCAGGTCACCCTGATTGAGCTCGGCGATAGCGAGAACGATGACAAAACCATCGCCGAAGCGGAAGCCGCCCTCAAGCGGCTAAAAGCCGAAGTCGCGAGACGCGAGCTTGAGGCGCTGCTATCCGGCGAGGCCGATGCCAACGATTGCTATCTCGAAGTGCATGCCGGGGCGGGCGGTACCGAGAGCCAGGATTGGGCCAGCATGCTAATGCGCATGTATGTGCGCTGGGCGGAGCAACACGGTTACAAGGTTGACTGGATCGAGGAGAGCGAGGGGGAGGGTGCCGGAATCAAATCGGCGACCGTCGTGATCAAGGGCCACAACGCCTATGGTTGGCTCAAGAGCGAGAATGGCGTGCATCGTCTGGTCCGTATCTCTCCGTTCGATTCCAATGCACGGCGGCATACGTCATTTGCCAGTGTCGTGGTGTTCCCGGTCGTCGATGACCGCATCAAGGTCGACATCAACGAGAATGACGTCCGTACCGACGTCATGCGGTCGGGCGGCGCCGGCGGTCAGCACGTCAACAAAACGGAATCTGCCGTGCGGTTGACGCACATTCCGACCAACATCGTCGTCAAATGTCAGCAGGACCGGTCGCAACACCGTAACCGCGCCATGGCCTGGGACATGTTGCGCGCCAAGCTATTCGAGATGGAAGTAAAAAAACGCGAAGCGATAGCGGAGGCCGAGCAGGCGGCCAAGACCGACATCGGCTGGGGCCACCAGATCCGTTCCTACGTGCTGCAGCCCTACCAGATGGTGAAGGATCTGCGCACCGGCGTGTCGACATCAGATACGGCCGGCGTGCTTGACGGCGATCTCGACGAATTCATGCAGGCAGCGCTGGCGCAAAAAGCCTTTGGTGGCGGACCAGAGCAGGTCGAGGATGTGGAGTAGCTGCTAAAGCTCCAGGCGCTGCCCGGTTTCTTTCTGCCAGTCTGCCAGCCACTGACGGAAGCGCGTGCCGCCGACTTGCGCCGCGCCGTGCAGTGCGACAAACACCGGACCTTCTTCGGGGAACATCAGCACGGCATCGAGTGCTTTGGAACGGCGCAGTGTGTCGAGCGCCTGAGCCGGCGTCTGTGCAATGGGGCCCGCGACGTTGAAAGACGTATTCACGGCGACCTCGACGCCGATACGGCGGCCAAGTGCCTTCAGAAACATGAAAGTGAGCGGGTCGGTCTTCTGGCGCACGATCTGGATGCGGCCGGTTCCGTCGGCGTGCACGACGGATGGAATGCGTGCACGCGCCTCTGGCTTCGCGTGCGCTGTGAGCACCATGTAATTGTAGACGTTGTAATCGGCGTCGCTTGCGCCATCCGATAGTTCAAAAAACTGCTTCGCCGCTTCGAGCGTCATCATCGGCGCCAGCGGTCGAATGGCTTCGCGGTACTTGACCCGCGCGTTGAGATTTTCGCGGGTCTTCGGGTTGCACGGATTGGCAAGGATCGAGCGGTGGCCGAGCGCGCGCGGCCCGGTTTCGGCGGCGCCCTGATAGAGCGCGAAAATCGCGTCCTGCGCGGTCATATAGGCCATGAAATCCGCGAACTGTGATTGCATGTCGGGGTCAGTAGCGGACTTGAGCTCGACCCATTCAAGGTCGGGACTTGCGCCAAGCGCCTCGCGGATTTCGCGATGGGACGGCGGCGATCCGCAATAAAAGGCGTGCTCGATCGGCTCGCCCATTCCATGGCCGGTGAGGTAGGCGGCCATGTACGCCGCCCCCACGGTCACACCGGTATCGCTCGGGACAGGAGGCACCCAAAGGTGGAGTCGGCCGGTGCGTCCCAGCTCGCGCCGATAGAAGTCTTCGTCAAAATGCTCGAGCAACCGCATATTGGCGAGGGCATTGAGCGCGGTGCCGCCCGTGAGCACCAGTCGGTCGCACTTGGTGGTGCGGATAAAGTGGGCGATCACGTGGATGAGCGCGTCCTCGAACACCATTTGAGTTGCTGCGGCCTTGTCGAGACGCTCCTGCGTATTTTCCTTGTGCCGAATGTCTTCGACGCGAAGGACCGCATCCGGGTTCCACATATCCTTTTGTGCAATCGGTTCGCCCAGAATGCGGGTGAGCGCGTCGGTATAGGGTTTGTCCCGAATATCGCGCTGCCAATTCGCAAGGTCGCGATTGAGAAAAATTTGTCCATCGGCTGCGAAGTCGAAGATCGGCTTCAGCGCTGCGTAGTAAGAGTTCGTATTGCGGTCGTTATTGCCGTAGGCGGTAGCGCCCATGTAGCGGCCCTCGCTGGAGAGCCAAGTCCAGCCGCCTTGCGTCGAGCTGATCACCGAGTAGAAAACGCCGAGCGAGTCGAAAATGCTGTTGTTGCAGTAGATACGCTCCATACGGCCGTCTTGGCACACATAAAGTGAGACCGCGCCCATGTCGCCGAAGCCGTCGAGCACCGCCACCATTGTGGGGTCTTTGTCGCGTGCAAACGGCGACGCGGCGAAGGAAAACCACGCATGATTATCGTGATGCGGTGTGCCAATCAGTGCGACCGGCTCGCTCAGGCCCAGATGTTCGGTGATGTGACGCGACGCGCGCATGCCGCGGTCGACAGCGCGCAAATTGAATGCGGGTGTGTCCTGTTCGCGGATCAGGCTGAAACTTGCCGGCGCCTCGTCGAGCGTGATGCGAATTAGTGTCGACCACAGCGCCACGTAATCCCACGAGGCAACCCAGGCATCAATATGCCCGACGCCGAGGCCCATTCTGGACATGGCCAAAAGCATTGCGTCGATGGAATGGCGCGGATAGGCATTGGTGTGTTTCTCGCCCGAGAAGCGTTCTTCCTCGTTGTTAAAAATCAACCGCGGCCCGCGGTCGCGCGTGACCTCAACGAGCGCGATGCCCGAATTATGGATCCCGACGGCCGATACGCCAGCAATATAGGCGGTCTCGCCGCGCTCGATCTTTTCTCTGATGGCCGAAAATCGTGCCCGCGCAAACGCGCTGTCGGCGCGAAAAATATGCCGCCGCCGAAAGAACGGATCAAACAACGTCAAGGCGGCCTTGAAGCCGGCAGCCCCAAGCCATGAATGGCGTGGCTTGTTCCGCATACTGATTTCGTCCCCGGGCTAGGCTGGCGATCTATGACTTTTGGTATCTGGCAGGACGAATGGCAATGGGTCCGCTCGCGCGGTTCAAATGCTGCCTAGCCGGAGGCCGGCGCGCAGGAATTTCTGCGGGTCGATCGCCTCGCCATTGACCCGCGTCTCATAATGCAAATGCGGCCCCGTCGAGCGTCCGGTTGATCCAATCCGGCCGATTACCTCGCCGATCCGTACGGTTTGGCCGACCTTCACGTCGATCTGGGACAGATGGCCGTATCGCGTTGCAAGGCCGTTGCCGTGATTGATCTCCACCATATTCCCGTAACCACCCTCGCGGCCGGCGACGGACACGCGGCCTGTGGCCGTCGCACGCACCGGTTCGCCGATCTCACCACGCAGATCGATGCCGGTGTGAACCGCGGGACGTCCCAAAAACGGGTCCATACGCATGCCAAAGGGCGAACTCATATCCACGTCGCCGATGACTGGCTTGCGTACCGGCACCGCAATCAGCGCATGGCTAAAACGATCAACTTGCGCACGCGCAACGTTGATGCGGTAAAGCTGCCGCTCGAACGCGCTGGCGCCGGATTGTGGTGGTTTCAAAGGCACGAACGGACCGCCGACCGATGCGTCAGCTGGCATCCTGGCGGCATCGACGCCGAGGTCGGCGAGCACACTGCGCATGCTGCGTGCCTTGATGTCGATGCGCTCTTCAAGATCCGTGAGTGCGGCAGATTGTTTTTGCTCGACCTTGTCGAGCGAGAGCGAAACGCGCGCGAGCATTCCATTGAGGCCGCCTGTTGTCGTGCGTTCGGCGACCCGGGTCGCGTTCGTTTGCAGTTCTCGCGATTGCAGGCGCGCCTCGCGGTCCGGCGGTGCGACAAAGATGATTGTGTCATTGATAGGCGAAGGCCGTGGCGTCTGCATCGCCGATGGCGGTGCGATCCGCGCTGGCTTGATGGAGCCCGTGCTTGAAACATCACCGCCAAGCGCGGCGGCGCGCTGTTCGAGCGTCGACTGGCGTTGCAGCAGGACATTAAGTTTTTTCTCGAACTGCTCCTGGTCAAGCAGTTGTCGACTCATGATGCGGTCGACTTGCGCGCGCAATTCGGCGATCCGGTCCTCATATGCAAATTGCATCTCGGCCTGCCGGCCGATCAGCCGGGTGAGAACATTGTCGCGGAATGCGAAATAGGTGCCGGTCGCGATCGACCACACCGCCATGATGACCAGCGTGCCGACAACAATCCAGAACGCGACCGGCCCAATGCGAATTTGATGTCCGGCATGTGTGAGCGTGTAGCCGTCGTGACCGCGGTGCAGATGGCGCGACATCATTCCGGCCGGTCGCGCCGGAGCGTGCGCGGGGCGGGCGGTCTGGTTGGTTGCCGGATGATAGGAAGTGGACGAATGCAGCATCGACGCTCCGCGCCGGCTTGGCGGTCATCGAACCACCAGCCAGCAGGGCGATATCAAACCGATATGGTTAAGAAACCGGTAAATGCCCCGGGGTATGATCCTAATTCCCTAGTATTTGCCGGGAATTAGAGACTACGGGCGGCTGCCAAAACCTCTTCGGCGTGGCCTGGCACGCGCACCTTCGGCCAAATCCGGACGATGCGCCCGGCCGTGTCGATCAGAAACGTCTTGCGGATGACCCCCATGAATTTGCGCCCGTACATCGATTTCTCGCCCCAGCCCCCATAAGCTGCCAGCATCGTCTTGGTTTCGTCGGATGCGAGGGCAATGGCAAATTTATGCTTGGCTTTAAATCTGTCCTGAGTCGCCACCGGGTCTGCCGAAACCCCGAGAATCGCCGTCCCGGCCTTGGAGAAGTCAGTGCGTAGCCGCGAGAATGCGATAGCCTCTTTGGTGCAACCGGGTGTGTCTGCCTTCGGATAGAAATAGAGGACGAGGTTGCTGCCCTTGAAGTCCTTGAGCGAGACTTTGCCGCCGCCGTCACGCGGCAGGGTGAAGGCCGGAGCCTTCGCACCCGCAACGAGTTCTCGCGCCATGTGCCTTCCTTTCGTCGTTTTCGAGCGGTCATGTCGCACATGCCATTTGCGTCGGAGGGGCGCAACGGGTTCCACAGATATGTGCCGTAAGCCGCGCCGCGTAGTCGTTGGGTGGCCGGTGCGATACGTAGACAGCGTCAGACGAGGGGCGCGGCCAAACGCATGACGGGGAGCGAGCAGGAGCACGGTCATCGCGCCCATGCCGTCGCTGTGGGCCACGCCCCGCATCGCCGACGGGTTGCGCGTACCCTCGGTGGCCGTCGCTGGAACAACCTGCGTTACAGGGCGCTCGGCTGGCTTCGTTCGTCTTTCATGCGGCGTCTGTTTTGGGGCTTGGCGATCTGCGGGGCGCTTGCCACCGTTGTGGTACTCGGCTTGTGGTGGCGGTTGTCCAGCGGACCCATTCCACTTGATGTGGCGACGCCTTGGCTGAAGGCCGCGATCGAGGAGAATTTCGGCGGCCACCATAGTGTAGAGGTCGGCGGCACTCAGCTTGAGCGTGACGAGCGGGGCCGCACGTCCCTGCGCTTGCGCGACATCGTCGTGCGTGATTCTGACGGGACGATCGTGGCGAGCGCACCCAAGGCTGAAGTTGGCTTGTCCGGCCGAAGTTTGCTGATGGGTCAACTACGCGCCCAAAGCCTCAATCTGGTCGGCGCGGAAATGTCTGTGCGTATCGAGCCCGACGGGCGGCTGACCGTATTCGCCGGCGCCGACAATCGGCCCATCGCGACGGCTGCACCAACGGTCAAGCCTGTACGGCCGGGCGGGCTTGGGCCGGACGCCGCACCGCAAGGTGCGCTCGGCGCGGAGTTCGAAAATATTGCGGGCATGATGGCTCGGCTCGACGCCGTCGGTGAGACAGGTCTCGACGGTCACGATTTGCGGGAGCTCGGTCTTAAAAACGGAAATCTTGTCGTCGACGATCGGCGCAACGGAAAGCGGTGGACTTTTGACGGGATCAACGCGAGTTTGACCCGTCCGCGCCAGGGCGGTGTTGTTTTTCGCCTTGAGTCCGACAATCCCAAGCATCCCTGGGTAATCAGCGCGGCGATGCGTCCAATGGCCGACGGCATGCGTGCGGTCGGTATCGAGGCGCGTAAAGTTTCGACGCGCGATATTTTGCTCGCGATGCGGATGAATGCTGGCGATGTCGATGTCGACCTGCCTTTGTCGGCGAGTATTCGAGCCGATGTCGCGGCTGATGGCACTCCACAGATGGTACAGGGGCAATTGATCGCTGATGCTGGCACGATCGTTGATCGCGACAACACCAAAGTCAGCTTGAATATTGATCGTGCAGATTTTCGATTTAACTGGGATGCGCGGCGGCGAAGCCTGGTCGTGCCATTCCAGGTAAATTCGGGCGGCAATCAGTTCACGATGCGCGCGACGCTTGAGGGATCGCCGGAACAGAACGGCACCTGGTTGCTCGGTGTGGTGCGCGGCGATCCGGTGATTGACCCGATTATTATTGCGCCCGGGGCCACCGCCGACGACGAGGGCATCGCGATCAACAGGGTCGCCGTGCGGGCGCGCATTGACACGAACCGTAAACGCATTGAGTTGGAACAGGGCGATTTGAGCCGCATCGATACGCGTCCCTCGCACAACATCGGAATCGCCGTCACGGGCAGCTTCGATTACTCGGGCGCCGAGCCGCACATCGCTTTCGGCGTTGCCGGCACGCGCATGCCGATGTCGGCGTTGAAACGACTTTGGCCTTTTTTTGCTGCCGTCGCCGTCCGGTCATGGGTCGAGGAACATATTTCCGGCGGCATGGTCGAGCGCGTTGTGGTCGCCGGCAATGCTCCGCTGGAAGACTTCAAGCATAACGGTCCGCCAGTGCCGGAGGATGGGCTGTCGGTTGACATCGAGACGAGCGGAACAACGTTGCGTCCGATCTCGAATTTGCCGCCCATCCGCGACGCCGATCTCACGGTTCGTATTACCGGCAGAAACGCCATCATCAATCTCGGCCGCGGCACCGTTGAAGCGGCGCCGGGGCGAAAGCTCAACATTGCGAGTGGCGTGTTCGAGGTGCCCGACACCCATCCCAAGCCGGCGCCGGCGCGGTCGAGTTTCCGTATCGATGGCGGTGTGCCGGCTGCGGCTGCGTTGCTTGCAAGCGACGGATTGCGTGACGAAGTCGGCATCACGCTCGATCCCGCCACGACTCGCGGTACGATTTCCGCGCAGGTCGCGGTCAAATTGGCCATCGCCGAGCCGATGCCAGAGGACGCGTCGAGCTATCTGATCAGCGCGGACCTCACGAATTTTTCTGCCGACAAGATGCTGCTCGGGCAGAAAGTGGAAGCCAATACGCTCAAGGCTGTGGCTACCGGGGACGGGTTCCAGATCAAAGGCGATGTGAAGATCAATGGGACGCCCGCGTCGATCGATCTACGTAAGCAGAAAGGCGAAGCGGACGCCGAATTGCACATGCAGTCGACCATCGACGAGGCGGCGCGGCGCAAACTCGGGATGGATCTCGGCTCCACCGTTACCGGCTCCATTCCTATCAAGGTCGTTGGACGAGTGAGTGACTCTTCGACCGATGACGGAATGAGCGTAGAGGCCGATCTCACGCCCGTAAAAATCGACAATCTGTTACCAGGTTGGGTAAAGCCGGCCGGGCGGCCCGCGCGCGCGACGTACACTTTGTTGAAAAACGGCAAATCGACGCGGATCGACGACCTGAGCATCGACGGCTCGGGCGCGACCGTTCGCGGCTCGGTCGAACTCGACAACGCGAACGAAGTTGTCTCGGCAAATTTCCCGGTCTTCGCCTTGTCCGATGGCGACAAGGTCACGTTGCGGGCCGACCGTGGTCCGGACGGGGCATTACGCGTGGCAATGCGCGGGGACATTTACGACGGACGCAATTTCGTCAAATCATCGCTTGCGAATACCGACAAGGCCAAGCAAAAGCAGGAGGATCTTGATCTCGAAATCAAGGTCGGCACCGTCGCGGGTCACAACGGTGAAACGCTGCGCGGGCTTGACCTGAAATTATCGCGCCGCGGCGGCCGCATTCGCACATTCAACATGACAAGCAAGATCGGGCGCGATACGCCACTTAGCGGCGATCTGCGCGTGCGCGCGCGCGACAACCATCAGGTTATCTACTTCGAGACCGACGACGCCGGCTCCCTGTTCCGATTCACCGACATGTATCCCCGCATGTTCGGTGGCCAGATGTGGGTGGCGATGGACCCGCCGACGCAGGAGCAATCGCCGCAAATCGGGACGCTCTTTATCCGCAGTTTCGTGGTGCGCGGTGAGCCGGCGCTTGAGAGGGTGGTGTCGGGCGCGCCGGGTACCCCTGGAGCCAATGGAGTTGATTTCAGTGAAATGCGTGCCGATTTCACGCGCTTCCCGGGCAAGATGTCCGTCCGCGACGGCGTCGTGCGTGGGCCGCTGGTGGGCGCCACGGTCGAAGGCAACATCGACTATACGCGCGACGATGTTCATTTGCGCGGCACCTTTGTGCCGTTCTACGGCCTCAACAATATGTTCGGGCAGATCCCGATCGTCGGCCTGTTTCTCGGCGGCGGCAACAAAGAGGGATTGGTCGGCATCAACTATGAGGCAGTCGGTCCGCCGGGGTCGCCGCGCATCTCCGTCAATCCGGTCAGCGCGATCGCGCCCGGCCTGCTGCGCAAATTTATCCCGTCGCCGGGCACGTTCGACCCGAACTTCGCGCCTCCCTTGCGGTGAGAGTTCGTCAGCTCGGCTTCAACAGTATGTGTTGCTTTTTGCCGAGTGATAGCTTGATAACGCCATCCGGCGTCACGTCTTTTGCGGCGATCACATGTTTGTCGGTGGTGATCCGTATATCGTTGATCGCGATTGCGCCGTTGTTGATGGCGCGCCGGACTTCCCCGTTGGAAGCAGCAAGACCTGCAATTACGAAGGCGTTGAGCACACCGATTCCAGCCGCAAGATCCTTGGACGGTATGGATACGGTGGGCAACGCGAGTGAAGTCGACCCTTCTTCAAAGGTCTTGCGCGCGATTTCCGCCGCGCTATCGGCGGCGGCGCGACCGTGCACGAGAGCGGTTGCCTCGGTGGCGAGGATCTTCTTCGCCTCGTTGATTTCGTTGTCCTTGAGCGCGGCCAGTTTGGCGATCTCTGGCAACGGAAGAATGGTGAACAGCTTGAGGAAGCGCGAGACGTCACCGTCCTCGGTATTGCGCCAGTATTGCCAGTAGTCGTAAGGGCTCACCAGATCGGCATTGAGCCAGACGGCGCCAGCAGCGGTCTTGCCCATCTTGGCGCCCGATGACGTGGTGATCAGTGGCGCGGTGAGCGCAAATAGTTGCGCATTGCGCATGCGTCGGCCGAGATCGATACCATTGACAATATTACCCCACTGATCGGAGCCGCCCATCTGCAGAATGCAGTCGTGGCGCTTGTTGAGTTCGACGAAATCGTAGGCCTGCAACACCATGTAGTTGAATTCGAGAAACGACAGTTCCTGCTGGCGGTCGAGCCGCAACTTGACGGAATCAAACGAGAGCATCCGGTTGACGGAGAAGTGCCGGCCGACATCGCGCAGGAAATCGATGTAATTGAGCGCGTCGAGCCAGTCGGCGTTGTTGCTCATGATGGCATTACCGCCGGCGCCTTCGAATTTCAGAAATTTCGAAAAGATCGCGCGGATGCCTATGAGATTTTCGTTGATCGCCTCGTTAGTGAGGACGCGGCGGCTTTCATCCTTGCCGGATGGGTCGCCGACGCGGGTGGTGCCCCCGCCCATAAGCGCGATCGGCCGATGACCTGTCTGTTGGAGCCAATACAGCATCATGATCGGCAGCAATGAACCAACGTGCAGCGAGGCCGCCGTGCAATCAAATCCGATATAGGCGGTAATCGCGCCCGCTTTGGCGCGCGCGTCCAGCACCTCGGGCTCCGAGACCTGGTGGATGAAACCGCGCTCGGCCAGTATGTTAAGGAAATCCGATTTATAGGCGCTCATTGCTGCTATCTCGGCCGCGGCCTTGTCGCTTGCGTCGGCGGGTGGTGTAACAGGTCCGGCGTTGGATTCAACCAACGTGCACGGACAAAAGAGGTGGGTGTTGGGGTTGGTGAGGGCGATCGGCCTGATGAGCGGGACCTCGCTCGACGGCGTCGATGTGGCGTTGATCGAGACCGACGGCGAACACATCGCAGCTTTGGGGCCGACGGGCTATCGGCCATATTCCGAATTGGAACGTGATCTCCTGCGGCAGGCGCTAGCGGCTGGCGTGGCGCTATCCGATCGCTGGCAGAGGCCGGGCGTGCTGGCGGAAGCCGATGAGTTCGTAACTCGTGTCCACGCCGAAACGGTCGAGACCTTCCTTAAAACCGAACACATCAAGAAATCGGATGTCGATATTGTCGGTTTCCATGGGCAGACGGTCCTGCACCGCCCGGCCGCCCGGCTGACGGTG
This sequence comes from uncultured Alphaproteobacteria bacterium, assembly GCA_963810125.1. GTDB lineage: Bacteria > Pseudomonadota > Alphaproteobacteria > Rhizobiales > Xanthobacteraceae > Pseudolabrys. The sequence continues at coordinate 153,135 of CAWEMK010000005.1, read as the reverse complement.
CAGATTGGCAACGGCGAAAAGCTGGCCGCGCGTCTCGGTCTGCCCGTAGCCCATGACTTCAGGGCGGCCGACGTTGCGGCGGGCGGGCAGGGTGCTCCGTTGGTGCCGGTGTTCCACCAAGCGTTGGCGCGCGATCTTGACCGGCCGCATCCAATGGCGGTGCTGAATCTTGGAGGGGTCGCCAACGTCACCTTTGTCGATGGCGGCGATCCCATCGCGTGCGACACCGGACCTGGCAATGCCTTGATTGACGACTTCATGCGCGCGCGAGTTGGTGCGCCCTATGACAATCACGGGGACGCGGCGGCTGACGGCAAACCCGACCAGTCATTTATCGACAATGTTCTTGCCGATCCGTTTTTTGAACTTAAGACGCCGAAGTCGCTTGACCGCAATGCGTTTGCGTTCGGCAACATAGGACTGCCGAATTATTCGGTCGCTGACGGCGCGGCGACCCTTTCTGCGCTGACAGTCCAGGCGGTCGGGCGAATTGTTCCTCACCTTCCGGCAGTGCCGAAAGCCTGGATCGTTGCGGGCGGCGGCGCACGCAATCGCACGCTGATGAAGATGCTGCAGCAGCGCCTTGCGCCGGCGACGGTGGAGACCGCGGACCAGGCAGGCTGGTCATCCGACGCGCTTGAAGCCCAGGCATTCGCCTATCTTGCGGTGCGCACGCTCAATGACCTGCCGATCACTTTTCCGAAAACGACCGGGGTGGCGGCGCCACTTACGGGCGGGGTCGTTGCGCGGCCCTAGAACGAGCTCGCGGCAATCGGCGTTTCGGCTTTAGAAATGCCGCGCAAAACGCTGCGTCGAACAGGCGATAATTGTTGGTGATCTCTTCGCCCTTGCGGATGTCGCGGCTGGCGACGATGTGACCGTTGCGCCAATGGGTGTTGGCGTCTTCCGAGTGATTCATGTGGTGATCGTGGTCGATGGTCAGCAACACTTCGCCATCGACCCGGTAGCCATAATTTCTGATGTAGTCACGCGCCGGCTTGGGTAGTTTGGCGAATTCCTGTGGGGAATAGACCCGATCAAAGCTTTCAACAAAACGCCAGACCTTGGCGCCTTTGCGAATGAATTCGTCGGCATAAACGCCGAGCCCGTGAATCGGGCTTCTGTCCAGATAAGTTTTGACAAGCAACATGATCAATCATCGCGGACGGGCATCCGCGCGTCACCGTTCGCTGGCCGAACATGTAGCCAGCCGGCGACGGAGTATCAGGCCGCCGGCTTGCGTTCGGTCTTCAGGCGCTTGTCGAGGTAAGCGCTGATCGAAGTGAGCAACGCTTCCACCTTGCCGTCAAAGAAATGATTGGCGCCTTGCACAACTTTTTGTTCGATCACGATGCCCTTTTGGGTCTTGAGCTTGTCCACCAAAGTGGTGACGTCCTTGTGCGGGACGACGGCGTCCTTGTCGCCGTGAATGATCAGGCCCGACGACGGGCAGGGTGCCAGGAACGAAAAGTCATAGAGGTTTGCCGGTGGGCAGATCGAGATGAAGCCCTCGATCTCGGGACGGCGCATCAAAAGTTGCATGCCGATCCACGCGCCGAACGAGAAGCCGGCGATCCAGCAGCTTTTCGCCTCCGGATTGATGGTTTGCGCCCAGTCCAGTGCTGCTGCTGCGTCTGACAATTCGCCCTGGCCATGGTCGAAGGAACCCTGGCTGCGTCCGACGCCGCGGAAATTGAACCGCAGGGCGGAGAATCCGCGGTGCACGAAGGCATAGTAGAGTTGATAAATGATCGGGTGGTTCATCGTCCCGCCGAATTGCGGGTGCGGATGCAGGACGATGGCGATCGGGGCGTTCTTCTGGCGCGCTGGGTGATAGCGCCCCTCGATACGTCCGGCGGGGCCGGTGAAGATAATCTCAGGCATTGCTGTCGACCTCGGACCGCGCATGCCACAACGGGCAGCAGCGGGATTTGTTGTGTGCCCGGCGGAACTTAACAAGACCCGGCGGGTAGTTTAGAATAATTCTAATTATGTGATTTCCGCTGTTCCCAGCCACAACACACGCTATAAGGGCCGGGTAATTTCGGGCTTCTACCACGATCACCAGGGCAAAAAGCAAGCTTTTTGCGGGGTCTAGACGAAAAACGGTAATTAGGTATTGGCGAAAGCAATGGTGGAACGGGCCTATTTTGACTGGAATGCAACAGCCCCGCTGCGCGATGAGGCGCGCGAGGCCGTGACTGCGGCGCTGACCCTGACCGGGAATGCGTCGTCCGTGCACGCAGAGGGCCGTGCCGCACGCCGCGTGGTCGAAGAGGCGCGCGGACACGTTGCCGACCTGACCGGTGCCGAAGCCAGAAACGTCACGTTCACGAGCGGCGCCACTGAAGCCAACATGTTGGCGCTGACGCCGGCGATCGAAGTTGGCGGCCGCAAGGAACCGCGCGATCGGTTGTTTATCTCTGCGATCGAACATCCGTCCGTCCGAAGCGGTGGCCGCTTCGCCGCCGCTCAGGTTGAAGAATTGCCGGTGACCGCGCGCGGGCTTGTTGATCTCGCCGCGCTGACGCGCCTGCTCGCCAAATGCGAGAGGCCGTTGGTTTCCGTGATGCTCGCCAATAACGAAACCGGTGTGATTCAACCGATCGCGGAAATTGCTGACATCGTGCACGCCGCCGCTGGCGTCCTGCATGTTGATGCCGTGCAGGCACCGGGCCGAATTTCTTGCGACATCACGACGCTAGGTGCCGACCTGCTGTCGCTCTCGTCACACAAGCTTGGCGGTCCGCAGGGCGCGGGCGCACTCGTCCGCCGCGGCGACATCCACGTCACCGAGCCCTTGATCAAGGGCGGCGGACAGGAGCGCGGTCAGCGCGCGGGAACCGAAAACGTGGCCGCTATTGCAGGCTTCGGTGCGGCTGCGGCCGCGGCAAAGCAGATGGATGGCGCGCGCATGGCCGCCCTGCGGGCGCAAGTGGAAGCGAAAATTAGGGCTGCGGCGCCGCAGGCGGTGTTTTTCGGCGCGGATGCACCCCGTCTGCCGAATACGAGCCTTTTTACGGTTCCAGGCCTGAAGGCGGAAACCGCGATAATTGCATTCGACCTCAATGGGATAGCGGTATCCTCGGGTTCCGCCTGCTCGTCGGGCAAGGTGCAGGCTTCGCACGTGCTGGCGGCGATGGGTGTGGAACCCGACCTTGCGCGCGGCGCGGTGCGCATCAGTCTCGGCTGGAGCACCACCGAAGCGGATATCGAAAGACTGTTAAATGCCTGGAATACAGTGGTTTCGTCATTACTTAACAAGCAAGCCAATGCCGCATAACGCGGCGCCACCTGGGATGATCGCAACGCGATAAGCGAACGACCATAACCGACAAATCCAACCCGCGGTCCTTGAAACCGTGAGCGGAGGGAAGAATGCCGGCCGTACAAGAGACCGTCGAACAGGTCCGCCGTATCGACGTTGACCAATATAAATACGGGTTCGTCACCGATATCGAATCCGAGAAGGCCCCGAAGGGCCTGTCGGAAGATACCGTCCGTTTCATTTCGGCCAAAAAGAATGAGCCGGAGTGGATGCTGGCCTGGCGGCTCGAAGCCTTTAAGCGCTGGCTCACCATGCGTGAGCCGACTTGGGCACGTGTCGATTATCCGAAGATCGATTATCAAAACGCCTATTACTATTCGGCGCCGAAGAAGAATGCGCTGGCGTCGCTCGACGAAGTCGATCCGGAAATCCTCAAGACCTACGAGAAGCTCGGCATTCCGCTGCGCGAGCAGGAGATTCTCGCCGGTGTCGTGCGTCCCGAGGGTGAGCGGCGCGTCGCGGTCGATGCTGTGTTCGATTCCGTATCGGTCGCCACAACATTCAAGGAAGAGTTGAAGAAGGCCGGCGTGATCTTCATGCCGATGTCTGAGGCGATCCGCGAGCATCCCGAACTGGTGAAGAAATATCTCGGCTCCGTGGTGCCGACGTCGGACAATTTCTTCGCGACGCTCAACTCGGCGGTGTTCTCCGACGGTTCGTTCGTCTACGTGCCGCCGGGCGTGCGCTGCCCGATGGAGCTGTCGACATATTTCCGTATCAACGAGGCCAACACCGGCCAGTTCGAACGCACGCTGATCATCGCCGACAAGGGCTCCTACGTCAGCTATCTCGAAGGCTGCACCGCACCGATGCGCGACGAGAACCAGTTGCACGCGGCGGTGGTCGAACTGGTGACGCTCGACGACGCCGAAATCAAGTATTCCACCGTACAGAACTGGTATCCCGGCGATGCCGATGGCAAGGGCGGCATCTTCAACTTCGTGACCAAGCGCGGTGACTGCCGCGGAGCGCGCTCGAAAATCTCGTGGACGCAAGTCGAGACCGGCTCGGCGATCACCTGGAAATATCCGAGCTGCATCCTGCGCGGCGATCATTCACGCGGCGAGTTCTATTCGATTGCGATTTCCAACGGCCGGCAGCAGGTCGACAGCGGCACCAAGATGCTGCATCTCGGCAAGAACACGACGAGCCGTATCATCTCCAAGGGCATCGCTGCGGGCAAATCCAACAACACCTATCGCGGCCTGGTGACCGCGCATCGCAAGGCAACAAACGCGCGTAACTTTACCAATTGCGACTCGCTGCTGATCGGCCACGACTGCGGTGCGCATACCGTGCCTTACATTGAAGCGAAGAATTCATCCGCTGTGTTCGAGCACGAGGCCACCACCTCGAAGATCTCAGAGGACATGCTGTTCTACTGCCGCCAGCGCGGCATGTCGGCCGAGGAAGCGACAGCGCTGGTCGTCAACGGCTTCGTCAAGGATGTGCTGCAGCAATTGCCAATGGAATTCGCGGTCGAGGCGCAAAAGCTGATTTCGATCAGCCTTGAGGGTTCGGTGGGATAGCGACCATGACGCGCTATTGGTTCAAAGCAAGACGTTACGGTTACGGCGCCGCGCCGGCCACATGGGAAGGCTGGTTGGCCACTGTCGTGGCGGCCGCGCTCATTGCTGGTTCGATCGTAGTGATGAATTTGTGGGTCGATAGGACCAATTTTGTTGCGTGGATCGTTTGGGCGGCAATTTTGGCGGTGTTGGTTTTGTCTTTCGTCCAAATCTGCCGGCGCCGTACTGACGGCGAATGGCAGTGGCGGTGGGGCGAAAGCTCAAGCAAGACAGAATCCTGATGCGGCACGATAGAATGAAATTTGTGAGGTAGAGACGTGGCTTTTCTGGAAGTTAAAAATCTGCATGTCGAAGTCGAGGACAAGAAAATCCTCAACGGCCTGACCTTGTCAGTCGAGAAGGGGCAGGTCGCGGCAATCATGGGGCCGAATGGCTCCGGCAAGTCGACGCTCGCTTACGTGCTGGCTGGCAAGGACAATTATAAGGTCACCGAAGGTGACGTGCTGCTGAACGGTGAAAGCATTCTCGACATGCCGCCGGATGAGCGTGCGGCGAAGGGCGTGTTCCTTGCGTTTCAATATCCAGTGGAAGTGCCGGGCGTTGCGACCATGACGTTCCTGCGTACGTCGCTCAACGCGCAACGCAAGACGCGGGGCGAGAAGGAATTCTCAACGCCTGAATTCATGAAACTGGTGCGGGATACCGCCGGCCAACTTGGCATCAGCCAGGAGATGCTGCGCCGCGCTGTCAACGTCGGTTTTTCCGGCGGTGAAAAAAAGCGCAACGAGATTCTGCAAATGGCGATCCTGGAGCCGCGGTTGGCGGTGCTCGACGAGACCGATTCCGGTCTCGATATCGACGCGCTCAAGATTGTCGCGGAAGGCGTCAATCGTTTACGTTCTCCGGAACGCTCGATGATCGTCATCACTCACTATCAGCGGCTGCTCGAGTTCATCGTCCCCGACGTCGTGCATGTGCTGGCCAAAGGCAAGGTCGTGAAGTCAGGCGGTAAGGAACTGGCGCTTGAGCTCGAGGCCAAGGGCTATGCGCAATTTGCGGGTGAGGCGGCCTGAGCGATGAACGCCGACGTCCGCAACCTCAAGACCGATGCCGAGCAGGCATTAAGCGCGGCCTATGTGGCTGCGCGCGGCTCGCTGCCGGGCAAAGGCGCGCTCGCGACCCTGCGCGAGGATGCCTTTCGCAAATTCGACGCCAGCGGATTGCCGCACCGGCGCGTCGAGGAATGGAAATATACGGATTTGCGCGCGCTGATGCGCAATCTCAATCCACTGGCTGCAGCACCGGATGCGACGACACGCGCGCGGGCAAAGAATGCCGGCAAGCTGCTGGGCGGCGTTGACTGCCGACGCCTGGTCTTTGTCGACGGAGCTTTCGCGCCAGACTTGTCGGATCTTTCGCCGGAGCAAGGCGTCTCAGTCGGTTCAATGGCCGAGGCGCTTGGCAAGGGCGACCCGTTGGTGAGCGACCATGTTGGTCGTACTTTCGTGACCGACGATGCGGCGGTGTCTCTAAACACCGCTTTGATGGGCGATGGCGCGGTGATCCGCATTACCGCCGGCGCCGCGGCCAAACGGCCGATCAATCTGGTATTTGCGACCGGCAGCGAAAAGCCCAGCTCTGCCTTCGTGCGCTCGCTGGTCATGGTTGAGAAGGGTGCAAAAGCCACCATCATCGAGACCCATGAGAGTGGTGACGCGCAGGTCAATGCGACGCTTGAGATGGTGGTCGGCGATGAGGCGCAGGTCGACTATATCAAGATCACGCAAGCCCGTGCCGTGCATGTCGCCACTTTGCTCGCCACGATCGGCGCGCGCGCGCAATTCAACAGTTTTGCCTTCACCGCGGACGCACAGCTCGTACGCAATCAGGCCTTCATCCGTTTTGCCGGCGAAGGTACCAAGGCCGGCATCCGCGGCGTCAGTCTGCTGCGCGGCAAGGACCACGTCGACACCACGCTTTTGATCGAACACGCCGCCGGCCATTGCGAGAGCCGCGAACAGTTCAAGGCAGTGCTGGACGACCAGAAGTCACAGCGTGTTCCAAGGCAAAATCGTCGTTAAGCAGCATGCGCAGAAGACCGATGCGAAGATGATGACGCGCGCGTTGCTGCTCTCCGATGAGGCTGAAGCCGACAACAAGCCGGAGCTCGAGATCTTTGCCGACGATGTTGTTTGCGGCCACGGTGCGACGGCCGGCGCGCTCGATCCGGGCCTTAAATTCTACCTGATGTCACGCGGCATCCACGAGAAGGAAGCCGAAGCATTGCTGATCCAGGCCTTCATCGGCGAGACGCTCGAGGAAATCGCCAATGACGGCATTCGCGAAGCGCTGATGATCGCCAGCCTGAAATGGCTGGGCGTGCGGAGCTGAACATGCACCCGGCTGTCAGCAACGGTTCCTATGACATTGCCAAGATCAGGGCCGACTTCCCGGCGCTGGCAATGCAGGTTTATGGCAAGCCACTTGTTTATCTCGACAACGCGGCCTCGGCGCAGAAGCCCAAGCAGGTGCTCGAACGGGTTCAGAAGGCCTATACCGAGCAATATGCCAACGTGCATCGCGGGCTGCACTATCTGGCGAACGAGGCCACAGAAGCTTATGAGGGTGCTCGCGAAACGGTGCGTGCGTTTTTGAACGCTGAGCGGAAGGAAGAAATCATCTTCACCCGCAACGCCACGGAGGCAATAAACCTCGTGGCCTATACGTTTGGACGCGAGCACATCAAGCCGGGCGACGAGATCGTGCTCTCGATCATGGAGCACCACTCCAACATCGTGCCGTGGCATTTTCTTCGTGAGCGTCAGGGCGCGGTCATCAAGTGGGCGCCGATCGACGAGGAGGGTAACTTTCTCCTTGATGAGTTCGAGAAGTTGCTTGGCCCGCGAACCAAGATGGTTGCCATCACGCAGATGTCGAATGCGCTTGGCACCGTCGTTCCGGTCAAGGACGTCGTGAGGCTTGCGCATGCGCGCGGCATTCCTGTGCTGGTCGACGGCGCGCAGGCGGCCGTGCACATGGATGTCGACGTACGCGACCTCGATTGTGATTTCTACGTGTTCACAGGACACAAGCTGTACGGGCCGACCGGGATCGGCGCGCTCTACGGCAAATACGAGCACCTTGCGGCCATGCCGCCGTTCAATGGCGGCGGTGAAATGATTCGCGATGTGTTCGAAGACCGGATTACGTATGGCGATCCGCCGTACAAATTCGAGGCGGGCACGCCGGCGATTGTGCAAGCGATCGGGCTCGGCGCCGCGATCGACTATGTTAATTCGGTCGGCAAGGCGCGCATTCGTGCGCATGAAGGCGCGCTGGTCAAATACGCCCAAGAGCGGCTCGGCCAGATCAACTCGCTGCGCATCATTGGCAACGCGCCCGGCAAGGGACCGATCGTTTCGTTCGAATTGAAAGGCGCACATCCGCACGATGTGGCAACCATCATCGACCGTGCCGGCGTTGCGGTGCGCGCCGGGACCCATTGCGTGATGCCGCTCCTGGCCCGCTATGGTCTGACGGCCACCTGTCGCGCATCGTTTGCCATGTATAATACCAAGGATGAGGTGGAGACACTTGCCGCCTCGCTCGTCAAGGCGCAGGAATTTTTCACATGACCGACAACACACCCGAAGCCGACACCGCGCCCACGGCGGAGAAGCCGCCGGAAAACGCCGCCGTGGTTGCATCCGCGGCGGTGCCGCCGGATGAACTCAACAAGCTCACCGACGATATCGTCGCTGCGCTCAAGACGGTCTACGACCCTGAAATCCCGGCCGACATTTATGAGTTGGGCCTGATCTACAAGATCGACATCGGGGATGATCGCGGGGTGAAGGTTGATATGTCGCTGACGTCGCCGAATTGCCCGGCCGCGCAGGAATTGCCGATCATGGTCGAGAATGCGGTGTCGAGCGTACCGGGCGTCAAGGAAACCAAGGTGGCGGTGGTGTGGGACCCGCCCTGGGACCCGAGCCGGATGTCGGACGAGGCACGACTCGTGCTGAATATGTGGTGAGATGAATTTTTAGAATTAAGCACTAGATAGAGGCGACGACCGAGAGGACTGCCATGGCTACTGCACGACCGAGACCCCAGGTGATGCGGCTTACGGACGCCGCGGCGCTGCGCATCAAGGATGTGATGGCCCGGGCCGACAAACCGGTTGCCGGCGTGCGGGTCGGCGTCAAGAACGGCGGCTGCGCCGGCATGGAATACACCATGGAATACGCCGTTGATATCAAGCCGACCGATGAGGTGGTCGAGGACAAGGGCGTCAAGATTCTCGTCGATCCCAAGGCCGTCCTTTTCCTGCTGGGAACCGAGATGGACTACAAGACCGAAAAGCTGTCGGCTCAATTTATTTTCAACAACCCGAACCAGACCAGCGCCTGCGGGTGCGGCGAATCGGTGCAACTGACGCCGGCGAAAAGCGCCGAGTAAGGCCGTCAGGCCACTTGCGACGTGGCGCCGGCCGCTGAAACTTCCGGATCAGTTTCGCACATCACGCGATTGCGGCCATTTCGTTTGGCGGCATAAAGACATGAGTCGGCGCGCTCCACGAGAGATTGCGCGCTGTCGCCCTCGCGCAAGGTGGCGACGCCGATCGAAATCGTTATGCGGCCGAGGTGCTCGCCGGTGGAGCGCTTCATCAGTTCCTTGGTCATCACAGCGCTTCGGATGTGTTCCGCAACCGTGATTGCCGCGCGCAGCACCGTGCTCGGCAAAATGATGGCAAATTCCTCGCCGCCGTAGCGCGCTGCGGTGTCCTTGCCTTTGACATTGTGCTTCACCGACATGCCCACCAGGCGCAGCACCTGGTCGCCTGTCAGGTGGCCGAAATTGTCGTTGAAGGTCTTGAAATGATCAATGTCCGTCATCAGCAACGAGAGGGGCTCGTTGGTGGCGACTGCATCCGCGATCGCCTTTTCCAGGGTGCTGTCAAAGAATTTTCGGTTGGCCAACTGGGTGAGCGGATCGGTGAGGCTTTCGGTACGCACGACCTCCAGGTCTTCCTGCAGCTCATTGATTTCCCGCTTGGAGGCGAGCAGGCGCTCTTCCAATTGCTGGTTGGAGAGCTCCATGACCTTGGTGGTTTGCACCAGACTTTCGACGATCGCGCGCAGGCCTTCGCGGTCCTTTGACAGGTCAAGTTGTTCAGTGGCGCCGGCGAGGCTTTCTGAATAGCTGCTGGCCGAGCCGACGGCAGCGTCGATCATTGCCATGACCTGATCGATCTCGCCCTTCACCTGGCTGCCGACTTCATCGATGCGCTCGGTCAGCCGTGCCGGCGTTAGATGGTTCTCATAGATCTTGGCGAGGTCAGATTCGGAAATCGTACCCGTGGCTTTGATTGTCGCGTTGACCTGCTGATTGAGCGCGGGGTGGAAGCCGGTCGCGTAGGTGTACCAGATCTCGTAATTGCGCGGGCTGGCGGGTTGGCGCAGCGCCTTCATCTGCCCGAGAGCGATGTCCGCGAACGCGATCGTGCGTTCGTAATCCTCGGCACGCCCGGTCATGGATAGGACCCCCAATAGCAGGGCTGCACCCCGCGGAGGACGGCACGAATGGCGTCTCTCAGCGAAACGGTATTCGAGGGAGATGAATCAGGGGTAAATTTGGAACTTATGCGCCAAACGCAAGGCTGCGCAGCGTCACGCCCTTAGGCTTTGACCGAGACCGGCCGTAACAGAAAGGCCGGCAGATGGCCGCCTTCGGCGTCCTCACTGGGCGCTGGCGGCTGATGGGTTGGCGCCTTCTGCGTGGGTGCCTGGTGTGGCTGCGCCAGGTGCGACGGCTTGTGGGCCGCCTCGCTTTTTGGTCGCCGCGCAGCGGGCTGACGGCCACGATGCCGATCACGTGGGCGTTCTTCCGAGCGGGCAGGCCGCTCGCCCACCTGCGCGGGGCTCGTCTCTTGCGCCGCGACAGGACCGGGCTCGCCCGTCATCCAGGGAATGGTCTCGCCGATCAGCCGCTCGATAGCCCCGACTGCCTTGCCGTCGATTGGCGCAACGATGGTGATGGCAGTGCCACTGCGGCCGGCGCGGCCGGTGCGGCCGATGCGGTGAACGTAATCATCGGCGTGATGCGGCACATCGAAATTGAAGACGTGGCTCACCTCCGGAATATCGAGACCGCGCGCTGCGACGTCGGAGGCGACCAGCACCGTGACTTCGCCCTTGCGGAATTGCTCGAGCGCGGCCGTGCGTGCGGACTGGTCCATGTCGCCGTGCAGGGCGACCGCGTTGAACTTGTGACGCAGCAGCGAACGGTGAAGCTGTGCGACCTCACGCTTGCGATTGCAGAACACGATAGCGTTTTTGTAGCCGGCGGCCGATCGAATGAGGCGGCGCAATGTCTCACGCTTTTCGTGCGGATCGCGGCCGGTCGAAACGAGCAATTGTGTGATGGTGGTTGCTGCGGTCGCTGGCTTCGAGACTTCCACGCGCACAGGATTGTGCAGGAATTTATCGGCAATTCGCTGGATTTCCGGCGGCATGGTCGCCGTGAAAAACAAGGTCTGCCGGGTAAACGGCACCAGTTTGCCGATGCGCTCGATGTCGGGAATGAAGCCCATGTCGAGCATGCGGTCGGCTTCGTCGATCACCAGCAATTCAACGCCAGAGAGCAGCAGGCGTCCACGTTCGGAGTGGTCGAGCAGGCGTCCGGGCGTTGCGATCAGCACATCGACGCCCCGAACAAGCTTGGCGTCCTGATTGTCGAATGAAACGCCGCCGATGATGAGCGCGACATTGAGCTTGTGGTTCTTGCCGTATTTCTCGAAGTGATCGGCGACCTGCGCGGCAAGTTCGCGCGTCGGCTCAAGGATGAGCGTGCGCGGCATCCGCGCACGCGCGCGGCCTTGCTCGAGCATGGTGAGCATCGGCAATACGAAGGCAGCGGTCTTGCCGGTGCCTGTCTGCGCAATGCCCAGCACATCGCGACGTGCAAGCACGTGCGGAATGGCCTGATCTTGGATCGGAGTGGGGGTTTTGTAGCCTGCCGTTTCGATGGCGGCGAGAACTTTGGCGGATAAGCCGAGATGGGAAAAAGCCATATATCCTCAGAAGCCGCCCAGATCGCGCCGGACTAATAAAAACCAGTTGCTTTGCGCGGGGGACGGCCGAATCTTCATGTCTGACCGGTTGCTTGGGAACATAGGGGGCAAAGGGCTAAAGTCAATGCTTCGCAACGTGATAAGTCATATTAATTCTTAATCTTTTCGTCTCTGGAGCGCATATGTCGCCCGTTTTACCGCTCGTTCTGGTCCCTGGACTGCTTTGCAGCGCCCGGCTTTACGCACCGCAGATTGCGGCGCTTTGGCCGCATGGTTCGGTGACCGTTGCCGACCACCGCCGCGACAGCGACATGGCTGCGATCGCCGCGCGCATCCTTGCCGACGCGCCGCCGCGCTTCGCGTTGGCCGGCTTGTCAATGGGCGGGTACATCGCCTTCGCAATGTTGCGGCAGGCGCCCGACCGGATTGCGAAGCTTGCGCTTCTCGATACGTCGGCGCGGCCCGACACTGCGGAGCAATCCGCGGGACGCGAAAAATTTATCGGGATGGCCGAGTCCGGCAAGCTGAGCGACATCGTTGAAGCGCTCACCCCGCGCTTTCTGCATCGCAGTCACCACAACAATGAAGCGCTCAAGCGAGTGGTGCGGGACATGGCGGCCGATACCGGTCCAGAAGCATTCGTGCGGCAGCAAAAAGCTATTATGTCGCGGCCCGATTCACGTCCGCTGCTTGCAAGCATCCGCTGCCCAACATTGGTTGTAGTCGGCGATGGAGACGAACTCACGCCACCGGAACTCGCGAAAGAAATATGCACCGGTATTTCGGGCGCGCGTCTCGTCGTTGTCCCCGAATGTGGACATTTATCGACCATCGAAAAACCTGATGTAGTCAATGCCGCGCTGGCGGAGTGGATTTCCACCTGAAAAGGTGAACCACCCTTCATTGAAGTGACGGAGCAGTCATGACGGAGATCCGGGGTACAGCTGGCGTAATCGCGCCGCCGCCGCTGATTGCGTTGGGTGCAGTCATTCTGGGCATGCTGCTCGACTGGTTGATGCCAGCCTATGTGTTGTCGGCGGTGCTGACCCGGAGTGGGCGGATCACCATCAGCGTGTTGCTGATCGCGGCGGGCATGGCGCTGGCGCTCGCCGGGCGCGGGACCTTTGTGCGGTTTGGCACCCACGTAAACCCGTACAAACCGTCGAGCGTGCTGGTGACGAACGGCATCTTTGCCTACGTGCGTAACCCTATGTATGTCGGCCTGGCTTGCTTGGTTGCAGGGATTGGCGTTGCGCTCGCATCCGATTGGACGCTGGTGATGCTCGTGGTCGCGGCCCTGCTGATCCATTTTGGAGTCGTCAAACGCGAGGAACGGTACCTCGAAGCGAAGTTTGGCGATGCTTACCGCCGTTATAGGGACGCCGTACCTCGCTATGGCCTGCCGTTCTGAACCAAGAGATTGTGCAAGTCTTTCCGGCCTTCGTCCCTTTGCCTCGGTCGCGCCGGATGCTTATAGGGAACGCTGAAACCAATTGCCGGGACACACCTCATGCGTACGCAGGTCGGAATTGTCGGCGCGGGCCCCGCGGGCCTGATGCTCGCACGGCTGCTGCGTCTGCAGGGTATTGAGTCGATCGTTATCGAAAATCGCAGCCGCGATTATATCGAAAACCGTATTCGTGCCGGCCTCATCGAGCACTGGGCAGCCGATCTACTGGTCGACGTGGGTGCCGGTGCACGGATGCAGCGTGAAAGCATGCTGCATTGGGGCATCAATGTGGGCATCAACGGCGAGCTTCACCGCATCGATTTCAAGGCACTCGTGAACAAGCGGGTGACGATCTACGGACAGCAAGAGGTAGTGAAGGATCTGGTCGCGCAACGGCTGGCGGATGGCGGTTCACTATTGTTCGAGGTCGACGACGTCAGCATTCATGAAATGACCGGCGCGCAGCCGAAAATCCGCTTCACGCATGAAGGGCGGCCGCACGAGATCGATTGCGATTTCATCGCCGGCTGTGACGGCTTCCACGGAATATGCCGACCAAGCATTCCCGATGGCGTGTTGAGTACGTTCGAACGCGATTACCCCTTCGGTTGGCTCGGGATCCTGTCCGAAAGCCCCCCGCCTGACCACGAATTGGTCTACTCCAACACCGATCGCGGATTTGCGTTGTACACCATGCGTTCGCCGACGCTAGCGCGGCTCTATCTGCAATGCGGCCACGACGAAGACATCGATAGTTGGCCGGATGCTCGGATTTGGGACGAGTTGCACAAGCGCCTTGGCGGCGCTCGTAAGCTCGTCGAAGGCAAAATGCTGCAAAAGGGCATTACGCCGATGCGCAGTTTTGTGGTCGAGCCCATGCAATATGGGCGGTTGTTCCTCGCCGGCGACAGCGCGCACATCGTGCCGCCGACCGGCGCCAAAGGCATGAACCTGGCTTTTGCGGATGTCGTGCAGCTGTCGCGCGCGTTTGATGCGTTCTACAAAAGCAAACGGAACGAATTGCTGGAAAATTACTCCGCCAAGTGTCTGCGGCGTGTCTGGTATGCGCAACGGTTTTCATGGTGGATGACGCAGATCATGCACCGTTTTCCCGGTGAATCGGTTTTCGATCACCGCCGCCAACTCTCCGATCTCGATTACATTACAAGCTCTAATGCTGCGGCGACCTCGCTGGCCGAACAATATGTCGGATTGCCGCTGGATTAGTCATTGAGCACCGCGCGGAGCGGCCGACGCAGAAGCATAATTGCGACACCGGCCACGGATGAGAGCAGCGCGAGCATCAGGAAGAAATTGCCTTTGCCCATGCTCGACCAGAAGGTGCCAAGATAGCCGGCGAGAAATCCGCCAATGAAACTTGTCGAAAGCCAGACGCCCATCATCATCGACAGCAGGGATGTCGGAGCCACCTTCGTGACCAGCGAGAGGCTGGTTGGTGAGAGATAAATTTCACCAACGGTGATGACGACGAAATAAGCGAATAGCCACAGCCAGTTCGCTTTTCCTCCACCGGCACTCCATGCCGCGGCCATCATGACCAGATAGGCCAGTGCGTTCAGCAGGCAGCCGATCGAGAGTTTCGTAATGGTGGAATGTTCGCGATGGCCTTGCCATCGCCAGAATGCGACGATGAGCGGCGTGAAGGCAAAAATCATGAACGGATTGAATGCCTGAAACCAGGTCACCGGAATTTCGCCGCCAAGGAAATGGCGGTCGGTAAACTGATCGGCCCAGAGTGCAATGGTGTTGCCTTGCTGTTCGTAGGTGGCCCAGAACAGGCTCACGGGTGCGAACAGCAACAGCAACGCAATAATGGATTGCCAGGCGCTTCGGTCGAGGGGCTGTTGCAGCGGCGCCCGTCTTACAAGAGCGTCTTCAGGCAAATGCGACGCCCCGCATAGATAAATGATGAGGCTGAGCGTCATCCCGACGCCGGCAGCGGCGAAGCCATAGTGCCAGCCAACCTCTTCACCGAGCGTGCCGCAAACCAGGGGGGCGAGGAAGGCTCCAAGATTGATGCCGACATAGAAGATCGAAAAGGCGCGGTCGCGGCGCGGATCGCCTGGCGGATAAAGCGATCCGACCTGGGTCGAAATGTTCGGTTTGAAGGCGCCGTTGCCCAGAATCAAAATGCAGAGCGCGAACAGAAATAGCTGTTCGAAGGCCATCATGAAATGCCCGATAGCCATCAGGGTTGCGCCGATAATGACGGTGCGACGTTGTCCCAGCACGCGGTCGGCCAGCAACCCGCCGAAGATCGGCGTTAAGTAGACCAGGCCCGTATAGAAACCGTAGATCTGCGAGGCGAGGGGTTGCGTTGCCAGCGGGCCGAATATGGTTTCGAGCATGACCTTGAATGAGCCGAGCCCAACGACGCTGTCCATTCGCTGGGGATCAAGCAGGTATTTGACCATGTAGAGAACGAGCAGCGCGCGCATCCCGTAATAGGAGAAGCGCTCCCACATTTCGGTTGCGAATAAATAGGCTAGCCCGCGCGGATGACCGAAAATGTCGGCCTTCACGGGGCGGTTGTATGGGGGATTTGCGCTTGTTGCGCTCATAATTCAGGTCGGGTGGGAACGTTGATGGGCAAACAATAGCACATTCGACAAAAGCGTTTTCGTATGGCCGCGCCCGGTGTACGCTTTTCGCAAGCGCGGCCGAGGGGGACGGTGCGCAAAAAGGGGGATGCAATGACGAGGGCTCATAAAACCATTATCTGCGCGCTGGCGGCGTCGCTCGCCGCTTTTTCCACGGCACCGGCGCGTGCCCAATCCGACTTTCCGAACCACCCGATCCATTTCATCGTTGGTTTTG
Source organism: uncultured Alphaproteobacteria bacterium (assembly GCA_963810125.1). GTDB lineage: Bacteria > Pseudomonadota > Alphaproteobacteria > Rhizobiales > Xanthobacteraceae > Pseudolabrys. The sequence continues at coordinate 136,915 of CAWEMK010000005.1, read as the reverse complement.
CGGCCGGCGGCGGAAACGACTTGTTTGCCCGGTTGGTCGTGCAAAAGTTTCAGGAAAACACCGGCGCGACCGCCGTGATCGACAACAGGGTTGGCGCGGGTGGGCGCATCGCCGCCGAGTTCGCTGCGCGCGCGCCCGCCGACGGCTATACGGTGCTGGTCGGCGCTACCGGGCAGATGTCGATCGCTACCGCGATATTTCCCGATCTCAGCTATAACGCCAGCAGCAGTTTCATTCCGCTCAATATGATCGCATCATTCCCTCTGGTGCTGGTTGTGCCTGCGGACCATCCGGTCAAGAATGTGAGGGAGCTCGTCGCATGGGCAAAGGCCAATCCCGACAAGTCAAACTACGGGACCTCATCGCCGGCTTTCACCATTGCGAGCGAGCTGCTCAAACTCAAAACCGGAATGCCGGCGGTCGCGATCCCGTACAAGAGCAGCAATGAATCGAATCTGAGCGTGCTCGCTGGTCAATGTCTGTTCACTATCTCCGACGGGCCACCTGCGATCCCGCTGGTCAAGGGCGGCAAGACTCGCGCGCTGGCGGTTACGGGTTCCGAACGCTCACCAGAGCTGCCTGACGTGCCCAGCATGGCGGAAGCCGGTTTTCCGGAAGTTGATACCCAGCTCTGGAGCGGATTCTTCGTGCCTACCGGCACGCCCGCGCCCATTGTGGCCAAACTAACCGCGGAACTTGGTAAGGCGCTTGCCGATCCCGGCGTGCAGGAAGGTCTGAAGAAGATGGCCGTGACACCGGGTGGGCCGACTGGCGATGCGTTCAGAAAGCGCATCGACGCCGACATCAAGACATTTGCCGACGTTGTGAAGGCCGCCAAACTGACCTTTAAGTAGTCATCAACGTTATAACCATCGAGCACCGCTCCGCACGTCGCGCATTGGCCTAAATCAATTGCCGCCGCGCCTGCCACTGCTATTGTTATCTGAGATTTGGGATAGTGGTAACATGCGCTTGCTGGCAGTTTCTGCGGTTGTGGCAACTTTCGTCGTGTCTGCTGGTGCGAGTGCAGGGTCGGTCGACGAGCTGTTCCAGCAATTTGGCCTGTTTGGAACCTGGGCGGCCGATTGCAGCAGGCCGGCAACGCCGTCCAACCCGCGTGTCAGCATTACAACGCCGAGCGCGGGTCTGGTGCTCGAAGATCACGACCTCGGTCCCGATTTTTCTGTCAACCGCTACAGCGTTTTGTCGGCCGAACGTGTTTCCGCGAGCAGCATATCGGTCGAGGTGATATTTCAGCCCGGCACAGAGGTCGAGGAGCGGCAGAAGCTCGTTTTCTCGGTGCGCGACAACACGCGCCGCACGATGTTCAATCAGGGTGATGGTGGGACAGTGCGCGTCAAAGACGGCATCGCGCTCGCGCGTGGCAGCAAGACGCCGCTGCTAAGGAAGTGCGAGGAGGGCGCGGTCAGCCACTAAGCCTTGTTGCGCTCGGCCGGCAACTACACGTCCAGCAATTCCGCGCTGGCGAATTCGGCCTTTTCCTGGATGAATTCAAAGCGCGCTTCGGCTTTGGTGCCCATCAGGCGCTCAACTGCCCTGGCGGTGGGTTTCATCTCTTTGTCCGCCAGGACGACGCGCAGCAATGTACGCTTGCTGGGGTCCATGGTGGTTTCCTTGAGCTGCGCAGCCATCATCTCGCCCAGGCCCTTGAAGCGGCTGACCTCGACTTTGGCGTTGGCGTGGAATTCCTTCTTGAGCAGCGCATCTTTGTGCTTGTCGTCGCGCGCGTAGACGATCTTGCCGCCATGCTGCAGACGGAACAACGGCGGCACCGCGAGGTATAGCCGGCCGCCTTCGATCAGCTTCTGCATCTGCCGATAGAAAAAAGTGATCAGCAGCGAGGCGATGTGCGCGCCGTCGACGTCGGCATCGGTCATGATGATGACCTTCTCGTAGCGCAGATCCTTCTCGTGATAGTGCGTGCCGGTGCCACATCCGAGTGCCTGGATCAGGTCGGCAAGCTGGGCGTTCTGCGCCAGCTTGTCCTTGCCGGCGGAAGCCACGTTCAGAATCTTCCCGCGCAACGGCAAGACCGCCTGGGTACGGCGATCGCGCGCCTGCTTGGCTGAGCCGCCGGCGCTGTCGCCTTCGACGATGAAAATCTCCGAGCCTTCCGAGGCGGACGAGGTGCAGTCCGCAAGCTTGCCGGGCAGGCGCAATTTGCGCACTGCGGTCTTGCGTGCGATATCCTTTCTCCTGGCGCCGGCGGAGGCGCTCTTCGGCGCGCTCGATGACGAAATCGAGCAATTTGTTGGCCTGCAACGGGTTGCCTGCGAGCCAGTGATCGAACGGATCCTTGATCGCCTGCTCGACGATGCGTTGCGCTTCGGCGGTGGCAAGGCGGTCCTTGGTCTGCCCCTGAAATTCCGGCTCGCGCACGAACACCGACAGCATGCAGCCGGCACCGGTCATGATGTCGTCGCTGGTGACGGGCGCGGCGCGTTTTTCCTGGCCGATGCGGGCGGCATGATCCTTCAAGCCGCGCAGGAGCGCCGAACGCAGGCCGGATTCGTGGGTGCCCCCATCGGGCGTCGGAATGGTATTGCAGTATGAGTTGAGAAAGCCGTCGATGTCGGCGGTCCAGGCGACGGCCCATTGTGCCGCGCCATGCGCGCCAACTTTTCCATGCGTGCCGGAAAAGATCTCCGGATGCACCAGCGTGGCGTCCTTGAGCTGCTCGGAAAGATAATCCTTGAGGCCCTGTTCGAAATGGAACGTCGCCTTTTCGGGCACGTCCTCGAGGCCCTTGAGCAGGGCCTTGTCGCAATGCCAGCGAATTTCGACGCCGCCAAACAGATAAGCCTTCGAGCGCGTCATCTTGAATACGCGGTCGGCCTTGAACGCAGCCTTCGGTCCGAAGATCTGCGGGTCCGGCCTGAAGCGGACCTTGGTGCCGCGCCGGTTGGGCGCACGGCCGGCCTTTTCCAACTTGCCCTTCGGCTTGCCGCGCTCGAACGCCATCCGGTAAAGCTGCTGCTCGCGCGCGACCTCGACTTCCATGCGTTCGGACAACGCATTGGCGACCGAGACACCGACGCCGTGCAGGCCACCCGACGTCTCATAGACCTTCGAGTTGAATTTTCCGCCGGCGTGCAGCGTGCACATGATGACTTCGAGCGCCGACTTGCTCTTGAACTTCGGGTGCGGGTCGACGGGAATGCCGCGGCCATTGTCGGTGACGGAGACAAAGCCGTTCGCTTCCATCTCGACTTCAATCCAGTCGGCGTGACCGGCGAGCGCCTCGTCCATGGCGTTGTCGATCACTTCGGCAAACAAATGATGCAGCGCCTTTTCGTCTGTGCCGCCGATATACATGCCGGGGCGGCGGCGGACGGGCTCGAGACCCTCCAGCACCTCGATGTGCTTGGCGGTATAGCCGGCCTCGGCGCTTGACGGGCGTCCCGCAGGTTTTCCCCGCGCACTGGTCTTGGCGCGCGCCGACGCCTTCGGCGTCTTGCGGGCTGACGATTTCGGGTTCCGCGCCGAATCAAACAGATCGGGTTGTTTTGCGGATTTTTTCTTGGTCGCTGACTTGGCCATTGAGCCCTTCAGATAGGAATGCGGCGAATCAGTTACCAGCCAATATGCCACGGTTGTGCGAATTTGACCGCCGCAGCCTGCGCCCCGTCGCTTAAGGGAAGGTTTAAGGGGGCGGTGACCCCGGCGCGGAATCAACCTGGCGCTTCAGAGTATCAATCAGGGTGGTAAGCCCCTGATCCGCAGGAACGATCTGGGCCAGCCGCTGCGCATAGTCGAGGGCGGATTTCGCATCACCGCTATCGCGGCTGAAGCTGATCAGTGCCAACAGCGTGTCGCGATCATTCGGGTGACGCGCGAAATTGCTTTTCAGAACGGTCAGCGCATCTTGAACCCGACCGGCCGAGTGCAAGGCAACGGCATAGACATAGGCATATCGCGCGCGTTCGGGGTCGAGCTCGCTGGCTTTGTTCAATTCGGCAAGCGCCTCGTCGTTGCGCTTGAGGCGCACGAGCGCCAGCCCGAGCGCGTGATGAAGGCCTGCGTCGCGCGGCGTCGCGGCGATCGTGTCTTCTAAAATCTTTATGCTTTCCGCGTCGCGCCCTCGCTGCCGATACAGATCGGCGAGATTGATCGCTGCGGGTGCAAATTGCGGGCTCAGCCGCAAGGCCGCCGAGAATTCGGTTTCCGCCTCGGTGGTTTGTCCGCGATGCGCATAGAACGATCCCAGCGCCGTGCGCGCTTCGGGACGATCGGCGTTGAAACGCTGCGCGGCAATAAATTCGGCCGCTGCGCGGTCAAAGCGATCGCGATCGGCCGGCGGCTGCCTTGATGTCGGGACCGCGGCCAGCAATGACACAGCTCGCAGACGAACGCCGCGGACGGAATCAGACAACAGCGGCGAGAGCAGGGGCCAGAGACCTTCAACCTGGATCCCTTCCAGCATGTCGAGGGCCCCGATACGCACCATCGGATCGGGGTCGGCAAGACCTTTTCTTGCCAGATCGAGATTGGCCGGAGACACGAAGGCATTCAGCTCAGCCAATGCGCCGGCGCGCACATAGGCCGGCATATTACCGTTGGAGGCGACTGCGGCGAGCAGCTTTTCGGCGTCCGGCTGTTCCGTCCATGCAGCGTGGAAGGCCTCCGCGTAGTTCTGGAAACCTTTCCGGTTTGGCCCATGCCAGCGTTCGACGGCCGCCGCCGCCCATTGCGGTGACTGATCGCGATGGCAGTTGTTGCAGGCATTGGGCGTGCCGATTTTCGCCGACAGATCGGGCCGCGGGATGCGGAAACTGTGATCATGCCGCGGGTCGACGACCATATAGTCGCGCGCCTGCATGTGACAGGACGTGCATGCAATCGCCGGCTTCACATCGTCATGATGGCGGTGGGCGACAGTGTCAAATTTATCGGCGGCGTGACATTGCACGCAGACACCGTTTCCGGGCGCGCGCAGAGCGGCGCTGTGTGGCTCGTGACAATCGCTGCAGGTCACGCCCGCGGCGAACATCGCACTCTGCTTGAACGGTTGATAGTTATAGGGCTCCTCGACGTCGCGTGTCTGACCATCGGCAAAGAAGAGCCGGCGTTCGAACGGCGACAAACGATGTGTATTGGATAGCCAACGCCCCGGCACCCAATCCTCAGAAAATGCGCCGCCCCGCGCATGGCAGAAGCCGCAAGTTTCGACCTCAGTGCGCAGGAGTGCCGGCGGAATGCTACGCTGAGGCCTGCCGGTCTGCGGGTTTGCCATCCACGTGACGTTTGCGCGTTCGTCGAAGCGAACCGCGAGGCCCTTGTTGCGGTCTTCACGTTTCCCGAACGGCCACCAACTCTGCTGGTTGCGCGCCCATGTCACATGGTCCGATCCGGTTCCGTGACAGGTCTCGCAACCGACGCTGATCTCGCTCCAGGTGGTCGCGAAATGATCCGTTGCCGCATCGTAATTCTTGCGCACGCCGGTTGAATGGCACTCGGCGCACATGAAATTCCAGTTCTGGTTCAGCTTGGTCCAGTGCAGCACGTCGTCGTGGCGTATGTCTTCGTTCGGATAGAGATGAAACCAGCGCTGGCCGCCTTGATCCTTCGGCCGAGAGTCCCAGGCAATCGATAGCGCCTGGATGCGCCCGTCCGGGAACTCGATCAGGTATTGCTGCAAGGGATCGACGCCGAACGTGTATTTGATCTCGAACGTTGCGAGCTTGCCGTCGGGGCCGTCGGTCTCGACCAGGAATTTTCCATCCTTTCGGAAGAAGCGTGACGTCACGCCGTGATAGTCGAATGTCACGCCAGAGAAATCGCCCAGCACCGTCCTGTCTGTGGCGTGGGCCATCGCTTTCTTGTGCTGCGAGGTTTGCCAGAGTTTTGCTTCGGCCTGATGGCAACCGGCGCAGGTCTCGCTGCCGACGAAAGCTGCCGCCGCCGGCGTCTTGGGATTTTCCGCTATGGGCGCCGTCCACGGGCCGCCGCCGCCGATCAACCAGGTCGCGGCACCTGCGAGAATCAGGACGATTCCAACGAGGATCCATAGGATGCGACTGGAGGCCGGCCGGGGAGGGCCGCCGCCGGACGGCGTGCCTTCGTTTTTATTCGGCTTAAACCTTTGCCGCGGCCCGCGGTTCGAACTGGCCATCGATGAGCTGATCTCCCGCGCGTAGCGTGACACAAATACGATAGGCCCGCGAGACGCAGGATCTTTATTTCGCTGGGGGGAAAATCACCTTCCAGTCGTTCTTCATATCCGCGACCGTCCATTTGTTCACGGCCGCTGCATCCAGTGCCTTGTCGAGACGGCCGTAGGATGTGTCCCGATCGTAGGCGTATTCGCGTTCCGCATCGGTGTGGTGAACGATCAAGCCAAAACGGCGGCCACCAGACATCGTTGTCCATTGTAGCATTTCGAGATCACCGTCCGAATTGCCGAATGCGGCGATCGGGCGGCGGCCGATGAACTGATTGATCCCGACCGGTTTGCCCGCCTTGTCATCGATAAAATTGATTTCCGGCAGGCGAAACAAATCGGGCCGGCCCTGACGCGTTTCGAATCGCGTCTTGATCGACGAGCCCACCACCTGCTCGGGCGGAACGCCATAAACCCGATCGCTCCACGGCCGCATGAACTCGATGCCGCCGCCTGACACGATGTAGGTTTTGAAACCGTTGGCCCGCAAATAGGCGAGCACTTCGAGCATCGGTTGATAGACGAGCTCGGTGTAGGGCCGCTTGAAGCGGGGATGACGCGCAGTGGCGAGCCAGTCGGTGACGATCTTCGAGAATTCATCGCTGGTCATGCCGGCATGCGTCACCATTATTAATTCCATGAGGCCGTGCTCGCCGGATTCGGCCAAGGCTTTCATGTCGCCGTCCAGCACGGCCTTGAAGGGCTGCTTGTCCTTCCATTCCGGATGCAGGGGCGCCATCGCCTTGGCTCGATCGAGCGCGAAGGCGAGTTGCACATACATGGGGTGCTCCGACCACAGCGTGCCGTCGTTGTCGAAGGTCGCAATGCGCTGCGGCACCGGCACGAAATCCGGTGAACCGTCGCGTGTCACCGCGGTGACGAAATTGAAGATCGATTGTTTCGAAGCGCCGTCATTCCAGGAGGGGAGCGGGTCGCCTGTAGGAGTCCGTGCTTGCGCGAATGCATAAGAGAGCGTTCCGGACAAAATAGGAAGCGACGCCAGCGCTGAAACGAGAGTACGACGGCAGAGGCCGGACGAAGATGAGGTTGATTTCATTTTCAGATCCTGCCCTTTAACGCTTGATGGCGGGCGCCCTGTGCTTGCAGGTCGCCCGCCACGAAGATCATTTCAATTACTGGCCGGTGCCTTTGCTTGCTCTCTCGGCCTCCTCCATCCTTTTCCCCATCTCAGCTTTGACTGCGTCGAGATTGAAGCTCGCGCCTCGCTGCATCGGCGGGAAGTCGAGGAAGGTCTGGATTTCCTTGGCCATTATTTGCTGGACGAATACGAAGCGCCAGAACTGGTACTTGAACCAATCAAAGTACTGCTGCCCGCCTTCCTTTGTGCCGTTGTTCGGCCAACCGGTGCGCTCGAATGGATCCAGGCGCAGGTTCGTGATGTAAGGCACGTCCGGCTTGGTCTTTTCGCCCAACCAACCCGCAGGTTGGTCGATAAAGCGGAACTTGTAGTCATCAATACGCACCGCGCCGACTGTGCTTTCACCGAGGTAGAAAATTTCGTGACGCACGGACGGTCCTTTGCCGGTGATGGCGGCCAACTGGTTGTAGCCATCCAGATGGTTCTTGTAGGTCCGGTCACCGATCGTTTTGCCCTTCAGCAACTCGTCGACAATGTTCGGATTACCGGCAGCGGCTGCAAAGGTCGGCAACCAGTCCAGGCCGGAGAAAATCCCGTTCTGCACTGAATCCGCCGGCACCTTGCCCGGCCAGCGAATGATCGCCGGCACACGGAAACCGCCCTCGAGGACTGTACCCTTGGATTGGGCGAACGGCGTCTGGCCGCCATCGGGCCAGGTGAAGACTTCGGTGCCATTGTCGGTGGTGAAGACGACGATGGTATTGTCGTCGACGCCAAGGTCCTTGATCTTCTTCATCACGAGGCCGATGTCGTCGTCGAGCTGGGCCATGCCGGCTTCTTCTTCCGACCAGCCATTCTCCGAGTTACGCAGCGCCTCATACTTGGGGGACAGATGCGTGACGATGTGCATGCGCGTCGGATTGAGCCAGACAAAGAACGGCTTGCCGTCCTTTTTGGCCTTGTCCATGAAGCTGAGCGCGAAGTCGCGGATTTCGTCGTCCACTGTTTCCATGCGCTTGGGATAGAGCGTGCCGGCGTCCTCGATCCGTTGCTTGCCGATCTTGCCCCAGCGCGGCATGTCCGTGGGATCATCCTTGTCGGTGGCCCAGCTATGAACCATGTTGCGCGGGCCGACCACGTTCAGCAGGTTCTGCGGATAGTTCGGATGCGCCGGATCTTCCATCGCGTCGAGATGATATAAATAGCCGAAGAATTCATCGAAGCCGTGCACCGTCGGCAGAAATTCGTTCTTGTCGCCGAGGTGATTCTTGCCGAACTGGCCGGTAGCGTAACCCATCGATTTCAACACGGTCGCAATCGTCACCGCTTCGGCCGGGAGGCCGACTGACGCGCCGGCCTGGCCGACCGTGGTCATGCCAGTGCGGATCGGCAGCTCGCCGGTAATGAAATTCGCTCGACCCGCCGTGCAGCTTGCTTCGGCATAGTAGTCCGTGAACAACATGCCTTCCTTCGCGATTTTGTCGAGGTTGGGTGTTCTGCCCGCCATCAGACCGCGATGATAAGCACCGATATTCCACATGCCGATGTCGTCGCCCATGATGACGACGATGTTGGGCTTCTGTTGTGCGGCCACTGGCAAGATCATCGCAGTTGTTGCGATGGCCGAAGCCAACAGACCGAAACACGTGTTTCTGATTAAACTCATGTTCGCGCTATCCCTTTGCTGCTGACAGTCAAAAAAGCTCACCGCGTCGAAGCGTTGTCCTGCCGAACGAATGGTTCAATTAACGCGGGCAGCCCGCTCGGCAATTTGATCTTGATCAAATTGGCCAAAACATGTGCTCGCGCTACGGCGCGTCATCTATGACTTCACACCAAAGTATCCTCACACCGGAATCGGGCAGGTTAAACTGCCCAAAGAGGAAGGTCGCAAAATATGGCGGCGGTGAGAGTTTCACGGGCGCACGAAGTGAATTGATTCAAATCATCCACGCTTAGCGGCGATAGCCGCCAGGTGCATACTTTTGCACGGCCTCATTTTACCGTGTTCCAGCCTTCTCAATCGCATCAAACAACTGGCGGGCCGGGAAGGGCTTGCGCAGGCAGTCGACACAGCCGGTTTCAAGGGCCTGGCGACGAATGGCTTCGTCATCCAGCGCGGTCATAAAGATGATGGGAACGGCGGAGTGAGCGGCCTTAAGCTGTCGCTGCAATTCAATGCCGGACATGCCACCGAGATGAATGTCGAGAAGCAGATAGTCGGCTTTTGTTCCAAACGTGCTCTCGAGGAATTCTTCGGCAGACGGAAAGACCGCGGTCAGAAATCCCTGCGCGTCCAACAGTTCTTTGGTGGCCCTGAGCATGCTCGGGTCGTCATCGACGATGGCCACGACCCTGCGTTGCCTTTGCATAGATACTTTATGACCATCTGGTCCAGACAAACCGGGTCGGAAAGCCATCTCCATGTTGTTTCCATTGTGACAGAAAAGCTGCCCGAGCCAACCTGCCCTTATGGGAGAACCGTAAAATGGGAATAAAATTCCGCTGGCTCAGGGTTATCGCGGTGTATTGGGGGCGCTGCGTTCGACGTGTGCTGCTACGGCGTCTGCGACTGTCCCGCCATGCGGTAACAATCCAAGACGTTCGGCAATGACCGCGGCCTCGGCCAGCGAGCGGACCTGGAGTTTCTGTATCAACTGGTGCCGATGCAATTTGACCGTTCGGTCCGATATTCCCAACTCATAGGCAATCTGCTTGTGAGGTTTTCCACGCACGAGCAGGGCAAAGACCTCCTGTTCACGGAAAGTCAACTTGGCAAAAAGCGACTGAAGAACGGAAATCTCGTTTCCACGAGCTAGTGTCTCTTCGTACCGGGCGAGGGCGCGCCGGATTGCTTCCAGCAATTGTTCTTTAGTCGCCGGCTTCGTCAGAAAATCTTCCGCGCCGGCCTTGATCGTGCTGACAGTCGTCGGGATATCACCGTGAGCGCTGAGGAAGACGACTGGTAGCTTACAGCCCAGGTCCGCCAGCTGGGCCTGCAATTGCGGGCCGGTCATGCCGGCCATTTGTACGTCGAGCAGGATACAGGCGGGTTCGCCGTTCGGCGGTGTTGCAAGGAGTTGCTTCGCCGTTTCATAGAGCGATACGCGATAGCCGCAAGCCCCAAGCAAGTCCCCGATCGCGGTGCGGAACGACGCGTCGTCGTCGACAACGTGGATGACCGGTGACGGTACAGTCATGTGGTTACCACCTTCAACAACGGTACCGTAAAGCAAAATATTGCGCCACCCCCAAGCCGGTTTTCAGCCCAGATCCTGCCGCCATAAGTCTCGATGATCGTGCGTGCGATGGAAAGCCCAAGTCCGGTGCCTTGTTTTTTTGTCGTATAAAATGCGTCAAAAATCTTGCCCAGCTTGTCGGGAGGAATACCCATTCCGGAATCCTCGACCCATACTTTGACCGCGGAATCGCCATTCAGCGCGGCCTTGATCGACATTTTTCCCGTGCCTGGTTCGCAGGTCTGCATGGCATCGATTGCGTTCATCGCAAGGTTCAAAATGACCTGCTGGAGATGGATGCGATCGCCGCGGACGACAAAGCGGCCGATCTCCTGATCCGCGACGAGCCCGATTCCTTTCTTCAATGCCTCGGGCCCCACGATCTGAAGGGTGTCGTGAACGACCTCGCTAAGATCGATTTCCTCCAGCTCATCTTCGCTTTTTTTCTTCAGCAGCGCGCGCAGGTGACTGATGATCTGCGCGGCGCGATCATTGTCCCGAAGGATATTGGAAAGTATCTGTTCGGCCCTTGCGACGTTCGGGGGATCAGCGCCGAGATAAAGCATCGCGGCCTCAGCGTAGCTCTGGATGGCACCGAGAGGTTGATTTAACTCGTGCGCGATGGAGGCCGACAAAGTCCCGGCGACGGCTGTGCGGTTCAAATGGATGACTTCCAGTAGCCGGTCGCGCAACTCTAATTCTGCGGCCTGGCGGCGGCGGCGCTCAATAATCAATCCTCCGATCACGGCGGCCTGCGCGAGCACGATGATCGCAATCGAAATTATCTGCCAACGGTACTGTTCCCAGAGATCAAATTGATGAAATTGGATATCGCTGTCCGACGGCAGCCGGGATGTGCTCAGCCCCCACCGCTTGATCGGTCGTTCGTCGAACTCGATACATCTGAGTGGGAATTGTTTGGCGAGGAATTGTAGCAAGATTATTGCTCGACAGAAGTTTCAATGCGAGATCCGCCGTCGCTGCACCCTGCTGCTCCCAGCTGTCCATATATCCGCCTACGATTCCCACGCCCAAATAGCTGCTGATTGGCGAATAAACGGGCGCGGGCGAAATCGTTGCGACACTTGCAGCTACTTGGGGCGGGACACGCGCCCGCCCGGAGCCATCGACGAAAACATACGACATGACTGCAATCGAATCTTTCGACAGCTGCGAGACTTGTTTTAGCATCTCATCGTATGGGAGGCCTTCAATGTATTTGATTGTATAGCGGTCGCTATATGGTTGCAGCTCGCGGCGCGCATCATCCAACCATTGTCGGTCGTAGTCACTCGCTCCACCGATGACGGCAACATCGCGGGCTTTCGGTTGGAGCTGCCGTGCCAGCTCCAAAGTCCTCGCAAAACTGTATTCTGTAGCGACAAAGAAAAGGTTGTCGAAGTGGTCTGTCTTTGTGACCTCTCTTGCGGGCACATTGGCAATGATGGTTGGGACGTTCGGAGCGAGAGCATTGCGGTTCTTGGCCAAGAACGGAATTGCGGCGCGGCCCAGTGCGATCAGTAAATCGGGCGGGGCTTCCGCATACTTTCCAGCAAGATATTCAGCCGTTTGATCGATATGCCTTTGGCTTGGAAGCCGCACCAGCTCCATGTAGTCGATAAATATCTCGAAACGCTCCGTCGTCTTTTCGCTGAGGCGCTGTTTGAATGCCTCGATGGTGCGCATTGCGGCCGGCTGGTTGGGTGAAAGGCTTTCCAGAAAATAAATTCGTCGCAGCTGCGTCTCCGCGGCCGAAACACTAATGGTCGCCGCAATCAGAAGGGCGAAGGATGTCGAACCCGCGCGCATCCAGTTCGCCTTCAATAAGGCTACACGCTGAAAAAGCGTCGAGCATGTCTGCCTGAAGGCAAGAGTAATCACTGAAAATTTGCCCCAAGTTGCATCAAAAGCAACCCCGACAACCTTACTAGCAATACGAGTGTTTTCCGAACGCCTTCGACGCAAATCGCCACCACCACAAAGGCACGATTGTGCGTTGCGGCTTTAAATCAGCGCCAGTGGCGGCGCTTACCACGAACTAATCACGAACATGTGACGGGCCGAGCCTGCCTCAAAGGGAAGTTTCGGACAGCGATGTTTTTCGGCAGGTTGATGCCGCTAGGTGCGCGCTCCCGATCAATTCTATTGCACGACCTGAAGGCAAAGCGAACAACGACAGCTTGGAGAGGTCTGCCATGAGGAAAGTTTGTATCGGCCTGCTTACATTCGTTGTCACAGTGATCGCCGCCTGTATGCCGGCATCCGCGCAGCTCCCTCAGAAACCCAACGTCTTGTTCATCATGGGTGATGACATCGGCATCATGCAGCCGAGCATTTATCACCGGGGTTTGATGGTCGGTGAAACGCCCAACATCGATCGCATCGGCAATGAGGGTGCGATCTTCATGACGTACTACGCAGAGCAAAGCTGCACCGCCGGACGCAATGCATTCTTTACCGGTATGCATCCGTTGCGCACCGGCATGATCCCGCCACAGCTTCCCGGCAGCCCGTCCTGGCTGCGGCCCGGTACCCCGGCGGTCGCCAAGTTTTTGCTTGATCAAGGTTACAACACCGGCGAGTTCGGCAAGAACCACCTGGGCGACAACGTCGAAGCGCTACCGACCGCGCATGGATTCCAGGAATTCTGGGGTTACCTGTATCACCTCGACGCAATGCAGGGGGTAAGCTTCCCTGACATCAACAAGTCGCCAACCGTGCAGGGCGTTGCACCGCCGTGCAAGAACTCGCCGGTCCCTGGCCTCGCGGAAGTTCCGGGCGCCGTCGATCCCAGAACTGCGACTTGCCTGACGCCGCCGCGACCGGTGCTTGCGTGCAAATCCTCCGACGGGTCACAGAAGAATCAGACCTGCAAGGACGAAGGCCCGCTGACACTCGATCGCTCGCGGACGGTGGACGAGGAGATTTCGGCCAAGGTCATCGACTTCCTCGACCGCAACGACCCGAAGAAGACCAGCAAGCCATTCTTCGTCTGGTACAACCCGGCGCGCATGCACATCACGACCGTGCTGCCGCCGAAGTACGAGGCGATGATCGGTGAGCCCGGTGGCAAGGATTGGGGTCTCAACGAAGCCGGCATGAAGCAGATGGACGACAACATCGGCTACGTCCTCAAGAAGCTTGAGGATATGGGCCAGCTCGATAACACGATCGTGGTCTTCACGACTGACAACGGCGCGGAAAACATCACATTCCCCGACGGTGGCACGACGCCGTTCAAAGGCGGCAAGCTGACCACCTGGGAAGGCGGCATGCGCGCTCCGCTGGTCGTGCGCTGGCCCGGACACATCAAGCCGGGCACGGTCAAGAACGAGATGTTCTCGGCTCTCGACTGGCTGCCGACATTGGTCGACATCGCCGGCGGTCCCAAGGGCGACGCCTTGAAGAAGCAGATCGAAGCCGGCACCTATCCCGGCATCGTCAAGACCACGCTCGATGGTGTCGATCAGCGCGCTTACCTCGAAGGCGCATCGGAAAAATCGGCGCGTGAAGTCTTTTTCTACTACACGGGCTCGCAACCATCGGCCGTGCGCTACAAGAACTGGAAGTTCTACTACACGATGGTGCCCGACACTGGCACCGGCGGTTTGTACGGGGCCACCACCTATCACTGGACACAGATCGCCAATATCAAGCGCGACCCGTTCGAGCAGACAGTCGGCGCCGATGCCAAGTCGTTGCTCGGCTATGCCGGTTCGATCGGCTCGCCAAGCACCGCCTACCTTTATGACTGGAATATCTTGCCGATCGGCCAACTGCTGTGGACGAAGGAGCTGATGTCCTACAAGGAATTCCCGCCAATGCAGGCGCCGGAAACCTACAACCTCGACGGCATCCTCAAGGCCATGCAGGCGGCCGGGCATCAGAGCGAGTGATCAAAACAAACCACGCGGACAGAGGGGAATCTACGATGGTACGCATTGCAGCTGTAACCGCAATCGTCGTCACTATGCTTTGCGTGCCCGGGATGGCGCGAGCGCAGACCACGCCAACACCGCCTGCGCACGTGCCGCTCCAAAAAACGATCGGTGGCGCCCCCAAGACGGAGGTCGTTCCGTCGCTCATCGTTCTGAATTCCCAGGGCGCCAGTCTGCAGAGCAATAAACTGGTGTTGACTGGTGTATCGCCAAATTCGATCGTATTCGCCGACCGGCCGGTCCGTGCGGCTGGGCATGACCTTACAAGTCATATCGTCGAAGATTGGGGCGCCGGTGCGACAATTTTGCAAAAGATCCCCCCAATGCAACCGTGTCCGCATTCAGCAAGAACAGCTCCACAATTCGGGATGCGGTGGTCGTTCTCAAGACGCCCAAGCTCGAGGGCGACCGGCTCACGTTCGACGTCGAGGTGCTTGAGGGAAGCCTGAACGGCGCCGACGGCGCAGCGGCGGTCTTCATCGACATTATTGGCAGGCCATTGACACCGCTGTCCTTTGCTGGTGTCGCCCGCCGGAGCGCTTTCCGTGGCGCGTACTATGCAGGAGCTGTCGGCCTTGGCGCGGCGGCCGCCTATGGCGCCGCTGCTGCTTACGGCGCGGGCGCGTACGGATATCCAGCGCCTTATTACGCTCGTCCCGCATGCGGTTATTACCCTTACCCGCCTTGCTACTGAGGCGTCTGGAACGGCGCGATCAAAATTCACTGGAGAATTTCATCCAATGTCACGAACTTATTCAGCACTGCTCGCACTCGCTCTGATCGCATTGACGGCCGCGGCTGCCGAGGCTCAATCACCCAACTGGACGCAGGCGGGCATGCTGCGTTGCCGGCTCAATCCGAGCATCGGGTTCATCATCGCGGGCCATCAGTCGATGGAGTGCCTGTTTACGCAGAATGCACAAGTCCCGCCGCAACCGTATGCCGGCGCACTCAATACAGTGGGCATCGATATTGGAATTTCGGCAGGTGGCGCTCTTGCCTGGGCTGTTCTTGCTCCAACAGTCGGGGTGCCTTTCGGCGCGCTCGCCGGTGATTATGTGGGCGCGAGTGCGGATGCCGCCCTCGGTCTTGGAGTCGGCGCCAACGTCCTGGTCGGCGGATCCGGACGCACGATTGCGCTTCAGCCAGTTTCGGTCGAGGGGTCGGTTGCCGTCAATGTTGCTGTGGGAGTCGCTGCACTCAAGTTGCGGCCGCTGCCCTGAGCGCGAAGGTCGACGACCGTTCCGTTAGCGGTTTCATCTCGGCGGAATATTTCCGGGCCGGGTCACAACTCGAAATGGGGGACACGATGCGCCAGACCCGATCAGCACTTTTCGTTGCCGCAGCATTGGCGGCGGGGCTCGTACAAACCGCGTCAGCCGCGGACTTGCCGCGTCGCCCGCCACCGGCCCCGCTGTTGGCGCCTACACCCGTTTATAACTGGACGGGGATCTATTTTGGATTGAACGGCGGCGGCGGCTGGGGTCAGCAGGATCCCCTTAACCTGATCACAAACCGCTTCGATGGCCAGTCCGTTGGATTTTCCGGCGGCGTATTCGGCGGAACCGCCGGTGCCCAAATTCAATCGGGCCACGTTGTTCTTGGTTTTGAAGCCGACCTCGATTGGGCCAACATGAAGGGATCCGGCACGTTTGTTGCGAGCGCCGGCGGCATACCGATTACGCCCGCCGCCGTGAGTGCGAGCACCAATATCGACTGGGAAGCAACGGCCAGGATGCGCGTCGGCTACGCCCAGGAGAACTGGCTGTTCTACGCGACCGGCGGACTTGCATTGCTAGGCGCTAAATCCACCTTCGTTCCGGCGGCCGGCGTTTCCTGCGGCACATTTGGAATCATCAACTGCTCGGGGACGAGCAAACAAGTCGGCGCGGTGCTTGGCGCTGGCGTTGAATACGGCATCACGCAAAATGTCAGTGCAAAGCTCGAATATCTCTACATCACGGCGGCCTCACTCGACATCTCGCATCACAGCGAAATACGCGCCGGCCTGAACTATCGGTTCGGCGGATTGTAGGCGCGCGAAATCGCCATTTGCGGCAATTACCCCGTCGTCCCGGACGTTCAAAAGAATTTGGGAGAAATCGTATGCGAAAAACTCTGATCCTGACTGCGGCGGGCCTCACGTTGTCGCTCATCAATACAAATGCCAACGCTCAAGTTGATCTGAGCACTTACGCGGACGCTGAAGGATACCTCGATGTTCAGACATTGAGCTGCGCGCAACTCGCCGGAACGTGGCAAGACCAGGCCGATCTGCTCACGACCTGGTATAGCGGCTGGTACAACGGACTTGCGAAGAAGCACTATCTCAACATCGGCCGGTCGAAGGAAACGGAACACGAGGTGATCGTGTACTGTAAAGCAAATCCGCAGGTGAAAATCATCGAGGCCATCGACATCGTCTTCAAGAAGTGGCGGGCCGAGCGCGGCATCATCATCGCGAAGTAATGATCTTTCGCCGAAGGCAATACGTGATGCGAGGCAAATGCGTACGAATTTGGCTTGCTGTTGTGGCGACTTTTTTCGTTGTCGGATCTTCCCATGCGCAGAACTACAATCTTTCCTGGTGCGCTATTGCGGACAACGACGGCAACCTCAATTGTGCCTACGCCAGCGAACAACAATGCCGACAAACCTTGAGTGGCATTGGCGGAGAATGCATTCGCAATCCGGCTGGCAGCGGCCCGCAAGTGCCAGCAGCCCCGCCATCTTCAGAAAATGCGCAGGGCTTGTTGCCTCTCCAATTGGAGAATCCGGGTCCCCCGCCTGGACTTAGTGGCTCAGCGGGGCCAGGGCCTCCGCCGTAACGAGTTGTATTTGCGGTTTGTGATGGAGACAATGATGCCGATCTATCGCGCGCTCACAGGGTTTGTGTTGCTGGGCTTCAGCGCTTCCGTTGTGGCCGCGCAACAACAACAGGTTATTGTTATTCCGAACAATATGTTTACAGCTGCAGGCTTCATGGTGAAGTACGCGACCACGCCGGAAAAGCGCGCACTCCTGAATTCATTGCCGCCCGACAAGCTCGTCAAGCGGACAAAGGATGGAATCGTCTACTACGTGTACGCCGATGCGGCGCGTTGCAATTGCGCCTATGTCGGAACGGCACAGGCCTACGCGGCCTATCAGAACGGACCGTTTGATCCGGGCGCCGGTGGCCCCAACAATGCACTGCAGACGATCGACAGCGATGTCCCCGAGCCCTACGTCCCCGCGAATATCTACCCAAGCATGGACAGCATTTTACAGCCGGATTTTTGATATCCGTGAAAGCAAGGTCTGCCGGTGGAATAAGGCGCGACGGTCATCCGCGCACGGCAGTACACTGGAAGCGGGTGCAATCCTGGTAGACGGCCCGACACTCTGAAGATGATATCTGCTTCAAGGACCGGCAGTCGCGATATCGTGCGCGACAGGCATTTATACATTGCTGTTTTGCGGTCTGAGCGGCAGCCAAGACGGTGGGTGCGCCATCAGCGTCCCGCGCAATAACTGTTCCCTGGCTTGCTAACAGAAGTACCGCGAAGAGTACGAAGACGACGGCAAACGAACGCTTGCTGCAGTTCATGGCTTGGCCCCCGAATGTTGTCAGCAATTGCGTGCTGTTCCGATCATACACCTTTGGACGCATAGCTCGATTTGGTCCGCTGGCAATCCCATTTTGATCTGATTGTTACGACAACACGTATAGCAGGCTTTTTCCGATTTACCCTTCTTCGCAGCCAGCTCGTTAGACGGTTGTGACGCCGTCTGGGCTAGGGCCACGCCGGCGGGCACAGCAAGAAGGCAAGTAGCGCAGGCAACGAGAACGAGTGACAAACGCATTTGACAATCTCCTTCTGGTGGGCGGTTTATTGCTCCTGTTTTCCTTCGTCGCGACAATGGGCTCGACAGTCGTTGCGTTGGACATCTACCTGACCGGGAAAAGAAGAGCGATCGAAGTCCGCAATTGCCAATCCGATGTGCCGGTCGGGCGTATTGCATTGTAGTACGCGGCAATCGATGCGTTTATCGGTTGATCGCCCACTCGGAACACGCGACCGAAGCCACCGCCGACCGGCACGGTCCATTTCTCATCTGCCGCTGCGAGCCAGTTCACCGTGATGATCGGTGACGTGGTCAAGTACCAGCCGTGCTCCATGTTGTAGTTGACGAATGGCTGGGCGAGGCCGGTATTCACCGCCGGCCGCAACGAATTGCCGCCAACCGACCACTGATTGTTGAGCAGCACGCCGAGCACCCAATGCCCTGGCGTCGTCAGGAACACGGCCGTCGGGCCGAACAAAACTCTGCCTGTCCCGAGAATAGGATCGCTGGCGGATGGAACAGTGAAGACAGGGCCAACACCCCAGATCAGTTTGCCCGGGTTCGTCGGCGACAGAAACAAGGATTGGGTAATATCGCCAATACCGCTGGTGCTGCTGTCTATCGCCGGATCGGGCTGGCTTACCAACGGAATGATGGTGCGCGAGATGACGTTCCAGTCTTCGTTCAGGTGCATTGGAACGACGGGCTGGATATTGAGTATTTCCTGCGTGCGGTTGAAAGGCCCCGAATTAAAATTCGTGTTGCTCTGGAATGGCAAGCTCACAAGATCCGCGATCGGGTTTTGCGATTGCTTCTGCAGGTCTTCGTCTTTTCCGGGCGCACCCGGATGTCTGGCGCGCGCCGGCTCAGCCGCAGCGGTGACGCCGCTCTCGAATTTATAGTTGGCACCAAACTTGACCATCTGAACGTCATGGCTCAGCGCCACCACCGGGGCTGTGGTCGAATTCCAGCTTGAAAGCGCGAGATAGTCGTATTCGAGCTTGACGGTCCAATGCGGCTTGAAGGCGTATTCGATGCCGCCGCCAATCAGCCAGCCACCATTGGTGCTCGACCCGCTCCAACTCGGCGAGCCCGGCAGGTTCGCGATAGCCTCGCTTCGCACCCAACCGCCGCCCAGCTTGGCGAAAACAAGCCAGCGGTCGTTCACGAGGCCGACACGGCCCGCCACCGTGCTCATCCAGTGGTTGCTGACTGAGCCTAACGTCGGAGCGGAAAGTGTCGGATGATTGAAACTTGCCCAATCGACGTCGGCTTCGGCCCCCAGCAGAACGTGGCCGGCTTGAAAATTATAACCGGCCTGAACGCCGCCGATGAGCTCGGTGATGCCGCCATAGAAGTTGTTGCCGGGAATGTTCAGGCTGCCACTTGCCCAGCCTCCGCCAAAATTCGCGCCGACATAAAACCCGGACCAGTTGTAGGGCGGCGGCGCGGTTGGGGTTTTGTTGACCGGAGCTTTCGTGGGCAGATCTGACGCAAGAGCGGATGCCCCGAGCAATTCAAGAGCCACGATGCCTGCCAGGAAGACTGTTTTCACGATTTCTCCTGAACCGAGCCGAATTGCCCATCCTGTGTGCAACGCTGTTATTTTATTACAAGGGGTGGGGCGACAGTATTGCCTCAAGGGGCATGTGCACTGCCGGCACCGCTTACCGCGAAATTCGGCTTTTGGTCATGAGTAGCCCGCGCAACCCGCCCGTTATCCAAAAACCTCATCTTAATTCAGCCGTTGCACACGCGCGGCCATATCAGGGGACAGTATCATCCGGTAGGAACGATGTTCGCAGCGAAGGACCCATACCGCTGTATCCGGTTTTGAACGTTTTGCATCTCTCTTTGCACTGACCGGTTTATCGCACCGCTGGCCCTGGTCGCGAATTTGAATTGCGAGTAGTTCTTTTGCCGTTTCTTGTGCAGCAACCTCAAATATCACGGTCGCGTTTATAATAAGCGCGAGCAGCGCCAGCGAAATGCTCCTCGTTGTGCGCATGGTTTGGTCCCTGATTTGGAGGTGCGAAACAATTCAGCAGCGCTAAGGTGCTAGCGTAGCAAATCAGGCTATTCGCGCGCACAGGGTCGATCTTGATCTTGATCAAAAGTAAGGATTTGAACGATAGGCGCTCTACTTCGAATTTGTGGCTTGCGGCCCGGGCGAGAGGACGGCGGCGATTGTCTCCCACGCAACATTTTTCAAGTCGACGAGCGGCGGGTTGTCGAATTCCGCCGTTGTCTCGGTTTTCACGTTGCAGCCCTCGACAAGTCGTGAAATCTTGATTTCGCCATCCGTATAATACCGGTCGCCTTCGCCGTTCCGGCCATTCAGTGTGGGACCAACGCCGGAGACTTCATAGATCGCCTCAACAACCTTCGCGGCTTTCAGGTCAGCGGTGAGCCGGTCGCGCTCAGCATCGATATCGGGCGCGATGTGATGGGTGACCTGCGCTGTCAGGTGGCTCAGGCCTACGCCGCGATCGAACGTCGCGGAGCCAAGCCACACGGGCCTGCCTTCGTCTCCCCGTTTCAGCACCTCCCAGAACCGTACATGCTGTCTGCGGTCGGCGCTTTTTCCGTCGGGCTTTTCGAACGCCAAGTCTTCTGCTCGGCCTTGATAAAAGAGTGTGCTCACCGGGGCGTCCCGGTACGGCCGATCGAGGACGACACTGCCTACAATCGCGAGACTCGATCGCAGCGTAATTGGATCGGCGGGATACCAGCCGGCCGCGTGCATGGCACACAGCACATCCTCTTTTGATCCGACCAATCCGACATTGATCGCATCACCGGGAATGCCCTGGGCTGTCCGCGTCACCATGGGCAGGCCCGCGAGGCCCTTTTGATGCTCGTAATGCGTCCACGCCAGCGGCAGTACAACGTAGGCGAGGAGGCCGTAGCCGCCGAGAATTGCAGCAACGGCGATAAGTGCGATTTTCGTCCTTGAACGCCGGGATGCCATTGTAACAGCCTAGCGAATTCTCGCTGATCCCGACAGTGCAAGTGCGTTTCTGGATTGATGCGGCCTGATATATGCTGCGATCGGGGACGCGCGAAATTAAGCGCGAATTTGCGGGATATCTGGTCGTGCATACTGCCGTCATTTCATTAATCGTTCTGGCGCTGATTATCGCAGGCGCGCTGCTCGGCGCGTTTGCACGGACATTTTTGTCTGAAGAGCATCTGAACACCGAGACCAAAGATGTCATCAAGATGTCTGTCGGTCTGATTGCGACACTTTCGGCCCTCGTCCTCGGGTTGCTGATTGCAACCGGAAAGACATCTTTCGATGCAAGGGTCACGCAAGTCAGGCAAATCGCGGCTAACGCCGTCCTGCTGGATCAAACGCTCGCGCAATATGGGAATGAAGTCGCAAATGCCCGTGTTGAGCTTCGTCGGACCTTCAATTTGATGGTCGACCGGATATGGAACGAAAACAATTCGGCATCGCGGGGACCGAGCCCGTTCCAGATGACGGGCGCGGCTGACTCATTCATCCAGAGCCTCGTCAATCTTCCGGCAGCGACGGATTTCCAACGCGCGCTGAAAACAGAAATTGTGAACATCGCCAACGAAGTCGCGAAAGGCCGACTGTCGCTCTTCGTGCAGGGCCGCGATACGATTTCCATGCCGTTTCTGACAATACTGGTGTTCTGGCTCACCGTGATATTCGGCATCTTTGGCCTGCTGACGCGGCTCAACGTACTGGTCGCTGTCATAATGTTGCTGTGCGCGGTGTCGGTGTCGGGTTCGATTTTCCTGATTCTGGATATGAACAGACCGTTTGACGGAATGATGCGGATTCCCAGCGCACAAATGCGTGGCGCTTTGCCGCCGCTCAGTCCGTGATCGCGATGACTTCCGCTCGAGGGCGTTTGCTAATGGGTAAAATGGCGTACCGCGCGTCGATTGCCGCACTTGCGCTGCTGCTTCCGGCGTGCGCAGCCACATTCAAAGAGCCGATTAATTTGCCTGTGGCCTCCAACGCGACAATCGTGCCTCCGCTGACGCCGCCCGACGTGGCGGGCGATACGGTGGTGGCGCTGGCATTTTCCGGCGGTGGCACACGCGCAGCGGCATTTGCTTATGGTGCCATGCGCGGTCTCGACCACCTGCCAGCCAGGGGACAGGGGACCTATTTTGACCGGGTCATTTTCATTTCCGGCGTGTCGGGCGGGTCGGTTGCCGCCGCCTACTTCGGTTTGAAGGGACGTGCGGCGCTCGCCGACTTTCGCGAACGATTTCTGCTGCGGAACGCCGAGGAAGAGCTCAATACCAGTATTAATGTCGTGAACCTGGCCAGAGGTATTGGAGGCGGCGTCAACGACGCGTCGCGGTTTGCGGGCTGGCTCGATCAAAACCTGTATGGGGGAGCGACGCTTGCGGACCTCTATCAACCGGGGAAACCGATTATCTGGCTCAACGCATCGGATCTCTACAATCGAACGCCATTTCTGTTTTCTCCGGTCACCTTCGAGGCCTTGTGCAGCGACCCGCGCAAATATCCGATTTCTCAAGCGGTCGCTGCTTCAGCTGCCGTTCCCGTGGCCTTCGTTCCGATCGTGCTCGCCAGTTTCTCCGACTCGTGTGGCGCGCCGTTGCCGCCCTGGGTCAATCGCGTCCTGGCCGACCGGAATTCCGGCGCTCAGGTCCGCGCATTTGCGCAGGCACTCACGCGATATCGTGACCCTGCACAAATCCGCTTCGTCAAGTTGGCCGATGGCGGCATTACAGACAATTTCGGGCTCTCCGGCGTAACCATCGCCCGCGAGGCCGCAGGGTTGCCTTATGCGCCGCTGACGCGCGAAAGGGCCGTGCAATTGCGTCACCTCGTTTTCATCGTGGTCAACTCCGGTTTGGCACCGCGGGGAGATTGGGCGCAGACCGTACAAGGCCCGTCAGGAAAAGAGATGATCGGCGCGCTCACCGACACAGCCATCAATTCTGCGGTGCGCAGCGGCTTCGATGCGTTTCGGCTCACGGTGAAGAACTGGGAAGGCGACACGCGCAAGTGGCGGTGCGGATTGTCGCGGGCCGAAGCGGCAAAGCTCGGCGCAAGGGGGGATTGGCGCTGCAGCAATATCAGTTTTGATGTCGTGGAGATTTCCTTCGCACAAATGGATGCGGCGCGCGCCGCAAGGCTTGACCAGGTGCCGACCAGTTTTCATTTGCCGGAAGAAGAAGTCGATCTGGTCGCTCAGGCGGGCACGGATACATTGCTGGCGCATCCCACCGTGAGGGCGGTCCTGGGCAAGGCAAATTGACAGACGGCAAGTCGGGCTGAGCCTCTTATTGGCCTAACTGCAGTGCTTTCACCGATGGCAAAGCCCAGAAATTTACATGGCAACCAAATGGAACTTCGCCCGTTATCAAGGCCATGGATCAAAGCACCCCCAAGGCAGCACAACGGCGCGCGGAACGGCCCGATGAGGACCGCCGCGCTCGTGCAGCGCGGTTTGCGCTTGCGGTCAGCGATCCACAACCGGTAGCGGACGTCGCGCGGATTTGGCGGACCGCCGCCCAGTCGGCGACCATTGGTATGTTCATTATTGTTCTGGTCGGGGCGCTCTATCTCGCGCGTCCCATCCTGCTGCCAGTGGCATCGGCTTTCGTTGTGGCCATGATGCTTGGGCCGCTGTCGGCGCGCGCGGAGCGCTATCGCATCCCGTCGTTGCTGTCGGCAATCGTGCTGTGGCTGCTGGTGATCGCGGTGTTCTACGGCGTCATTGTGCTTCTGGCGGCGCCGGTGGTGGATTGGATCGGCAAAGCGCCTGACATCGGCCGCAACATCCAGGAAAAATTGCACGTGCTCGATCGGCCCCTCGCGGCGCTTCAGGAGATGCGCGATGCACTTTTGCCGTCCGACAAGAAAGGCAGCCTCGGCGTCGATATCATGACTTTCGTTCAGCCGGCCGTATTGGTCGTTACGCCAGCAATCGGTCAGACCTTTATCTTTTTCGGGACGCTGTTCTTCATGCTGCTCGGCCGCTCCCATCTTCGGCGCGTGCTGGTGATATTTTTCGACCAGCGCGACGCGCGATTGCGCACGCTCAAGATCATGAACGACATCGAGCATAATCTGACCGGCTATTTGAGCATCGTCGCGGTGATCAATGTTGCGGTTGGGCTTTGCGGCGGCATTGCTGCGTGGGTGGCGGGACTTCCAGATCCTGTTGCTTGGGCGGTGCTCGGATTTATTCTCAATTTCATTCCCTATATCGGCGCGCTGATCATGGAGGCTGCATTGTTCATGGTCGGTTTGGTGACATTCCCGACGCTGACACATGCGCTGATCGCGCCGCTGCTGTTCCTCGCACTGGCGACGCTGGAAGGACATTTTGTCACGCCGAGCATCATGGGACGCAGGTTGACGCTCAATCCGCTCACGGTGTTCCTGTCGCTTATATTCTGGACGTGGTTGTGGGGCCCGATTGGCGCCTTCCTGGCCGTGCCGCTGCTCATTATGGCGCTGGTCGTGATTGACCATCTGTTTCCCGAAGATGGCCGGGAATTGCCGGCCTAGCGTGGCGGACCCGGGCGGGCTAGACACTGGGGACCGCGCTCCGCTCGATCCCCCCGATGGATATTCACGCAATCGTCCAAGATACCGTCGACTTTGTCCGCACCAACCAGGCTTGGGCGGTGCCGGTCGTCTTTGCTCTGGCGTTCGGCGAGTTGCTCGCCTTCATCTCGCTCTTGATTCCTGCGTGGGGCGCGCTGGTCGCGATCGGCGCATTGATCGGGTCGAGTGGAATCAAATTCTGGCCGATCTGGGTCTCGGCCTCGCTCGGTGCCGCTTTCGGCGACTGGCTGTCATATTGGATCGGGCTCAAGCTCGAACATACCGTCGCGCATGTGTGGCCGCTATCGCGTCACCCCGATCTGATTCCGCGCGGCGAAATCTTCATGAAGAAGTGGGGCATGCCCGGCATCTTCATTGGTCGTTTTTTTGGGCCGTTGCGTGCGTCCGTGCCACTGATCGCCGGGATTTTCGAAATGCCGTTCTGGCGCTTTCAACTCGCCAATTTCACCTCGGCCTTTGTCTGGGCTGCGGTGCTACTCACCATCGGCGATGGCATATCCAAGGCCGTGCGATGGATTTGGTGGTAGGCAAATAAAAAAACCGCCGGGCTTTTGGCCCGGCGGATGATCGAGCGATATACCTATCTGCTGAGCTGAATCAGGCGGATCTCGCCTTTGACCAGATCAGGCACAGCGACGAATGTTCCTTGCTCATTCGGGAAGGCACAGAAATCTGCCGGACCTTTGAAGTCACCGGCAAGCTTCTGCATCCCATCCTTCTTGTTCCAGCGCGTGAGGGAACCCGTCTTCCAGTCAGTAAAAAGAATATCGCCATTCCGCATCTGGTAGAGCCCGTCGAGCAGGCCGAAATTATCCGTCTGCGCGACCGGATCTTTGCCCTTCGCCATTGAATAGATCGCCCGAGGATTATCCTTGTCCTTGAGGCCCACCATCAGCAGGGCGCCGCCTTTGCCCGGGAAAACCCCGTTCGGATTGATCGCCTTGTCCTTGAAGAGCACGCTGATCTTCGGCGGCAGCTTTTGATTTCAGGAAGTCGGCGGGCTCGACGCTGACCAACTGGTCGGAGCGGTTGTCGCTGACGTAGAGCACGCCTTTCATCCAGGTCACGTCATTGGCAAACGTTACTCCCGGCAATTCCAGTTTCTTGCCTTCCTTGGTCTTGAGGTCGAAGACCCAGACCGAGTTGATGTCGGTCACCCAGAGCCGATCGCCGCGGATCCAAATTCCTTTCGGCTTGTTGAGCACCTGGCCACTGACCGGAAGAAACTTGTCTTCGAGGACCTTCCCGTCGAGTGACAGCTTGGTGATCTTGCCTTTGCCGTCTTTGTCGGCCGATTTGAGTTCGGGCCCAAAGTCGCTTGCGTAAAATGCCTTGCCTCTCGGATCATAACCTACGGACTCGATGTGACCGAAGCCGGTGACGGTTTTGTCCGACAGCACTTTCAAATCTTTTGCCGATGCGCCGGATGCGGCCGCCAATTGAAGTGCGGTCAAGGCGCCCAAGAGCGCGGTAACGGAAATTATTTTGTTCATGATTGTTCCCCCAAAGATCGTGCAGAATTCCGCCGGGATTTTGGTCCCGGCGGAGCTTCGTTTTAACTACTGGTGACTACTTCAATGCCGTAGCACCCGCCTGTGAGACGGCGTCGTCCTGCGATCCGGTGCCACCGCTTGCGCCAATCGCACCGACCACCTTGCCGTCGACCATTATTGGATTGCCGCCGCGCGATGCGATGACGTCGTCGAGCGTTGTCAGATAGGCGAAGAAGGGGCCCTTGCCGATCAAACGCTCGAACACCAATGTTGGGCGCCGGTAGCGCGCCGCAGCGCGTGCTTTGTGCTGCGAGATTGCCGTGGAGGCGTGAGCGCAGTTGTCCTGTTTCTCGAAATAGACAAGTTCGCCGTGCGTGTCGACGACCGCGATGCACATGATATTCCAGTTGCGTTTTTTTGCTTCTGCGATTGCGGCCGCAGCCGCTTTTTTGGCGTTCTCAATATTGATCGACTCGCCATAGGCCGGCAGATTTGCGGCTTCAGGTATGGCTTCATTTGGATTGGCCGGATCGGGCGGCACTTGCGCAAAAGCGGCCGAACTCATCAGCAGCGCGGTGCCCAGGGCGCCCGCTAACACTGTCAAACGACGCATAATTACTCCCTCCCAAGTGATTGATTGTCCCGGTGGACCCGGTTGGGCTCTTGTCCTGCATTGGGTATCGCAGGACTATCCCTGCGAGCAGCTTAGCCAACCGTTTGGCATTCGCCTATATGGTTTGCCGTATTCCGGATAAGGAATATGGCCTGACATCAGGGGTTATTGCACGCCGCCATGGCCGAAACCGCTTTCGAAGCTGCACTCACGGCGCGCACGGCGGATATGCTCGACGCCTGCACGCGTTGCGGGAAATGTGTCGAGGTCTGTCCCGTGGCGAAGCCCGCGGGCGTCGGCGACGCGACTCCAGAAAGCGTGATTTCCGGCGTGCTCGATATCGTTCGTACGGGCGAAGGGCCGGCAGCATCGAAGGCCTGGGCCAAAGGCTGCGCGCTGACTGGCGATTGCATCACCGCCTGCGGCGACGGCGTCAATCCGCGGTTCTTGTTGGCAATGGCGCGCGTGGCTCTTGCAAAACAGTCAGTTGAGCTGCGCGACAGGCGCAAGCAGGGCATCGAGAATTTCCGGTTGATCGCGGACGGAGTCAACGTGCTGGCCCGCATGCAGCTCGATGAAGATGAACTCGCCCGCCTCGGGCAGCAGGTGAACGAGCGATTGCAGAATGGATCGACTGCCAAGCCCGGCGAGCGGCCGGACTTCGTCTTCTACACCGGTTGCAACGTGCTCAAGACGCCGCATATGGCGCTGATCGCGCTTGATATGATGGACGCACTCGGCGTGACCTATCGGGTCATGGGTGGACCGACCCATTGCTGCGGCGTGATCCAGATACGCGCCGGCGATACCGACGTCTCCGGCCGCGTCGCCACCAGCTCGCTCGACAAACTTGCGGAAGGAAAGACGGGCGTCATCTCGTGGTGTGCGAGCTGTCACGTGCAGTTTACCGAGACTACGATCCCGACCGTCGAGAAGGTGAGGGGGTCGCGGCCGTTCGAAATGACTCCGTTCATGTTATTCCTGAAGGCCAGGTTCGAAGACCTTCGGCCGATGCTGAAAAATCCGGTGCCGATCCGGATAGCCCTGCACAAGCATCCCGGGGTCAAGGGCGTGGTCGAGGCCGGCACCGAACTGTTGCGCATGGTGCCCGGCATCGAGATCGTTGATCTGCATCAGCCTGCGGTCGGGCTCATGAGCAACGCGCTGAACGCGCTTCCGGACTACAAACGCGGTCTTCAGCTTGCGGAACTGGAAGCCGCCGAGGCTGCCGGCGTCGACGCGCTGGTGGCGATTTATCATGTCGACCATCGTGAACTATGCGCGCATGAGCGGGATTGGCCATTCCGCATCATCAACATTCTGGACATTGTAGGCGCCAGCATGGGGCTTCATCACGACGATCATTTTAAACGTCTGAAAATCATGCAGGACGCCGATGCGATCGTGGCCGACTGCAAGGATATGATCGAGGCTTACCGGATCGACCCGGCGATGGCGCGTTCAGTTGTCGTCAAGGCAATGCTCAATGAACAGCCACTGCCGCTGGTTGGACAGCGGCTTGACCGGGGCAAGGGTGCAGCCTATATGCCCCGTCCATGACGATGCTTTTTGCAGCCAGGACGCTCCGCCGCCGCCGTGCCACCACGGCACGGGCGTAGCATCGTCGTTTCCCGTGCCGCCGGATTTGAGGCCGCGGCACAATCCCCAGACTAAAACCGCTGTTGGCCTTCTTCCGGTAGTTCTTTAAGACTTCTGGATAAGGATCGAGTCATGGCCACGAAAGCGAAGATCGGCGTCTTGGGAGCCTCGGGTTATACCGGGGGTGAGCTGGTTCGCGTGTTGCTGCGCCACCCGCGCGCCGAGATTGTCCTGCTGACGGCCGAGCGCAGCGC
The DNA here is from genome assembly GCA_963810125.1 of uncultured Alphaproteobacteria bacterium. GTDB lineage: Bacteria > Pseudomonadota > Alphaproteobacteria > Rhizobiales > Xanthobacteraceae > Pseudolabrys. Next base: position 108,079 of record CAWEMK010000005.1, on the reverse strand, counting down.
CGGCAAGGCGATGCGCGATGTATTTCCGCAGTTCTCGCCGTTTCCCTTGCCGCAGCTTGTCGCGGTCGACGGCCTCGACTGGAGCAGGCTCGCGCTCGATGTGGCGTTCTGCGCCTTGCCGCACGCGACCACGCAGAAGGTCGTGAAGGATCTGCTCAAGCAATCGCCGGCGACAAAGGTCGTCGACCTGTCGGCCGACTTTCGGCTCGCGGATACAGCCGCGTACGCGAAATGGTATGGCCACGAACATCACGCACCTGAGCTGCAAAAAGAGGCGGTCTACGGTCTTACCGAAATTCACCGGCGCGAAATCAGGAAGGCGCGTCTCGTCGCCAATCCCGGCTGCTACACCACTTGCGCGCAGCTGCCGCTCATTCCGCTGATCAAGAACAAGGCGATCGAGCTTGACGAAATTGTCGTCGACGCCAAGTCGGGCATGACGGGGGCGGGGCGCGCCGCGAAAGAGGCCATGCTGTTCTCGGAGGTCTCGGAAGGCTTCCATGCCTATGGCGTCGGCCATCACCGGCACATGGCAGAACTCGACCAGGAGTTTTCACTGGCGGCCGAACGGGAGGTCATTGTGACCTTCACGCCGCACCTGGTGCCAATGAACCGGGGCATCCTTTCGACAATTTACGTGCGGGGACGGCGTGGTCGGACGCCCGAGGACCTTCATGCAATACTTTTAAAGTCGTACATGAAGGAATCCTTCGTGCATGTGCTGCCGTTCGGTGAAACGCCGCAAACCCGGCATGTCCGCGGCTCGAACATGACCTTTATTGGCGTTGCCAAGGATCGCATCCCCGGTCGGGCCATCGTTATTTCGGCGCTGGACAATCTGGTGAAAGGCGCCTCCGGGCAGGCCATCCAGAACATGAATCTCGTCATGGGCTGGGCCGAAACCGTGGGTCTGGAGCAGGTGGCCTTGTTCCCCTGATTCGGCTGGTACAATGCAGGGCCTATGTCGGAGACCTACGGCCGATGTTCGAGGTCCAGAACCAGCCGCCGCCGCTTGAGCCCTACAATCTGTTTTTGAGCGACCGTGCGCTGCGCGAAGCCGTGGGGCGTGAAGCGGCGGGTTGGGCCGATAGCGAACTAAGTGCGCTCGGCGCAACGCTTGGCAAGCCGGAAACGATCCAGCTCGGCTTCGACGCCAACAAATTCACGCCGCAGCTGCGTACGCTCGACCGTTACGGTCACCGTATCGACGAGGTCGATTTTCATCCGGCCTGGCACGAACTGCTTGAACTCGCTCTAAAGGCCGGGCTGCATTCAAGCCCCTGGGCGGAACCGAGGGCTGGTGCGCACGTGGCGCGCGCCGCCGGGACCTACATGCTCGGGCAGATCGAAAGCGGCGTCTACTGCCCCGTCGCGATGACGTACGGTTCGGTGCCGACACTGCGCAACGCACCGGCGATTGCCGCGGAATGGTTGCCGCGGATCTTTTCGCGCGACTATGACCGTCGCTTCCGCCCGGCGCGGCTCAAAAGTGCCGCGCTGATCGGCATGGGCATGACCGAAAACCAAGGTGGGTCCGACCTGCGCACCAACACCACGCGAGCGGAGCCGGCGGGCGACGGAACTTACCGTTTGTACGGCCACAAGTGGTTTATGTCCGCGCCCATGTGCGACGCTTTCCTGGTTCTTGCCCAATCGGCAAAAGGCTTGAGCTGTTTTCTTATGCCGCGCTGGACACCCGAAGGCGAACGCAACGGCATCCATATTCTTCGTCTCAAGGACAAGCTCGGAAACCGCTCGAATGCATCGAGCGAGGTCGAATTCCATGGGGCCTATGCGCAGCTTGTGGGTGAGGACGGGCGCGGAATTCCGACCATTATCGAGATGGGAAACTACACGCGGCTCGATTGCTGCATCGGATCTTCGGCGCTGATGCGTCAGGCGGTGACGCAAGCGATCCACCATGCGCGGCATCGTATGGCATTCCAGAAAAAACTGGTCGACCAGCCGTTGATGACGAACGTATTGGCCGATCTCGCGATCGAAGCTGAGGCTGCGCTCGCGCTGACGATGCGCCTTGCCCGCGCTTACGACGAGAACGACGAGGCAGCACAGATCGTCCGTCGCGTGATGACGCCAGCGGCGAAATTCTGGATCTGCAAGCGCACGCCATTCGTTACTTACGAGGCAATGGAGGTGCTGGGCGGTTCCGGCTACATCGAGGAAAGCATCATGCCGCGGCTCTACCGCGAGGCGCCGGTCAACTCGATCTGGGAAGGATCGGGCAACGTCATGTGCCTCGATGTGCTGCGCGCGATGGGGCGCTACCCGAATATGGCAGACGTCCTGCGCAGTGAACTCGGTGGCGATGCGCGCCTGAAGACCTTTGCCGATCGCTTGGTAAAACGGCTTGGCGCGCCCGACCGTAACGACGAGGCGCAGGCACGCGCGCTGGTGCGCGAGCTGGTCTTAGCGTTGCAGGCCGCTCTACTGATCAAACATGCGCCAGCCGTGGTGGCAGACGCATTTTGCGCGTCCCGCCTCGATGGCGAGGGCGGGTCAGTGTTCGGTCTATTGCCGCGAGGAACGGACCTGCATGCAATCGTCGAACGCGCCGCCCCAACCAGCTAGGCTTTTCCGAATACGGCCAGTGCGAGCGTGACTTGCGCCACGAACCCGGCAGCAAAGGCGAGGGTGCGCAGAACCGGGACGCCCATCGTGTAGACGATGGCGTGGGCAAGTCGTGCCCAGAAATAGACCGCACAGGCGATCACGGTTCCTTCAGTCGAATAGCCTTGCGCGTCGAGGATCAGGACCAGAGTTGCAAAGATAACAAGATTTTCGACTGCGTTGGTGTGCGCAAAATAGAGCCGCTGCGCCCAGGGCGATTGCTGTTTGTCGTTGCGTGCCGGGTTGGCCATGGCCCCCATCAGCCCGCGCACCACGATGCGATCGAGAATGTAGGGTATCCACATCACGCCGGTCAGGATGACGGTCAGCGTCAGCCAGAGCAGTTCCTTGGACATCGCCGTTCCCCAGTCTTGTTACAAAACCGGGCGCAGCATAAGCGATGTCGCAGTCGTTGTCCCGCCCGCCAAAACCAGTTTCGCAGCGCGATATCACTCCCAGCTTTTGACTTTAACGTAAGAGCCGGGCGCGTCTTCGAGTGGCTTGAGCTTGCCGCCGCCTATCTTGCGCGCCGGCACCGTTTCGGGATCTTGGCTCTTGAGCCACTCCAGCCAGTCAGGCCACCAGGAGCCTGCGTGCTCGGCCGCCGTCTTGCGCCAGTCGTCGACGCTGGAACCCGTCGGCTTCTCGCCGGTCCAATATTGGTACTTCGGCTTGCCAGGCGGATTGATCACGCCAGCGATATGGCCGGAGCCTGCCAGCACGTATTTCACCGGGCCGCCGAAATATTGCGAGCCGAACAGCACCGATTTAGCCGGCGCAATGTGGTCCTCGACGGTCGCGAGATTGTAAACCGGGACCTTCACTTTGTGCAGATCGAGCGTGACCCCGGCAATTTCCATTTCGCCCTTGGTCAGCCTGTTTTCGAGGTAGCAGTTGCGCAAATAAAATGAGTGATTGGCAGCCGGCATGCGTGTGGCGTCTGAATTCCAGTACAGGATATCGAACGGCAACGGCATCTTGCCGCGCATGTAATTGTTGACGATGTATGGCCAGATCAGGTCGTTCGAACGCAGCATGTTGAAGGTGTTCGCCATGCGCGAGGCTTCCAGGTAGCCTTGCTTCTTCATATGTTCTTCGAGCTGCTTGACGCGCTCTTCGTCGACGAACACCATCAAATCGCCGGCGTTGCTGAAGTCGACCTGTGCGGCGAATAATGTCGCCGACTTGACGCGGCTCTGTTTTTTCGCAGCGAGATAGGCGAGGGTGATCGACAATAGCGTTCCGCCGACGCAATAGCCGATAGCGTTGACCTGTTTTTCGCCCGTGGCGCCTTCGACCGCGTCGAGTGCCGCGATCACGCCTTCGCGCATGTATTCTTCAAAACTTTTCCCGGCGAGCCGCGCGTCCGGGTTGACCCAGGACACCACAAAAACAGAAATTCCCTGATCGACGCACCATTTGATGAAGGATTTTTCCGGCGTGAGATCGAGGATATAGAATTTGTTGATCCATGGCGGTACGATCAGCAGAGGAACCTTCAGCACATCTTTCGTCGTGGCTTCGTACTGGATGAGCTGCATCAGCTCGTTCTGGAAAACGACCTTGCCTGGTGTGAGCGCGAGTGTGCGACCGATCTCAAACATCGACGGATCGGACTGCCGGATCTTGAGGTTGCCGTGGCCAGCCTTGATATCTTCCGAGAGCATATGCATGCCGCGCACGAGATTTTCCGCATTCGACGACAAGGTTTCGCGCAGCAGTTCCGGGTTCGTCAGCACAAAGTTTGATGGCGAGATCGCATTGGCGATCTGTTTGACGTAAAACTCCGCCTTCTTGCGCGTCATGTCGTCCACGCCGGCCGCGTCCTTGACCAGCCGGTCACCCCACTGGGCTGTGAGCAGATAGACCTGCTTCAGGAAATCGAAAAACTGGTTTTGCGACCATTCTGGATCGGCAAAGCGTTTGTCTTTCGGATCGGGTTTAGCGACCGGCACCGTTTGTTCTCCGGCCATGCGTTTGACTGCGCCGGCCCACAGATCGAGATAGGCGCGGCCGAGGCTGGTCTGAACTTCGAGCGCACGACGTGGATCGGACAACCAATATTCAGCGACACGGCCAAGCGACTTCACCGCATCGGTGACATCTTCGGAAAGATCGCCGGAAATCTCGCCTTGTTCGCGCGGTTTTAGATAGGCCGCGAGCGCCTTGCCGCCTTCCTCAACCATGCGAGCAAGGTTGTGCGAGAAGGCCTCGATGTCGACCTCACCGATGCTTGCTGGGTCTTTGGTTGGCTTGTCCATCCGAATTCCGCTCGATCCCTGCCAACAGAAGTGGCCCGGACGGCGTTCCATCGCAAGCCGCGTTTCGGCGCATGGTTTCGCCGGTGTTCAGCCAATCGGTTAGCGCCGCGTGACCTTGCTGCGGCCATATTAGCCGGGTAGCAGGACTATGTTACAATTCATTGAGTTCTACATCGATTTCCCGTTCAGCCGGCAGGGCCTCGCGGACGCATGCGTGTATTGGAACGTAGACTATGGGCCTCCGTGTGGCTCGCCGCCGGGCTCAGCGGCTGCTCGCCCGGCCCGATCATCGACAAGATCCCGGCGGATATAATGGGCCTGCCTGCGGGTGCTCCGGCGCGTCCGGAGACGCCAGGCAACTATCCTGCAGTGCACGACATGCCGCCGGATCGTGCATCGGTCCCAATGACCGACGAAGAGCAGCTCAGGCTCGAAAGGGACCTGGCGACCCAGCGCGACCGACAGGAAGGCCGTCCGCCCCCCGGGAAAAAGCCCCCTTTAACTGCCAAAAAGCCGCCGAAAGACGCTGATGATGGGCAAAATACTGGCGCGAAGGCGAACCCGTGATAAAAGCCAGCCGGGGTAATGTCTGCCGGCTTGAGAGGGCAGTCAGCGCTCGGTTTTGAAAGGCTGAAACTGGTTTTTCGGACAACCGTGCGCAGGCAGACCGTAGCCTTTAGGGTTTGAGCGATGGATGAGTTTTACCGTATTCGCCGTTTGCCACCTTACGTCTTCGAAGAGGTGAACAAAGCCAAGGCGAAGGCCCGCAACGCGGGAGCGGACATCATTGATCTCGGCATGGGCAATCCGGATCTGCCGGCGCCAGCGCATGTGATCGAGAAGCTCAAGGAAACGCTCGGCAAGCCGCGCACCGATCGTTATTCGGCCTCGCGCGGCATTCCCGGATTGCGACGCGCGCAGGCGGCTTATTACGAACGCCGTTTCGGCGTGAAGCTCAATCCCGACACGCAAATCGTCACGACGCTCGGGTCGAAGGAGGGCTTTGCGAACGTGGCGCAAGCCATCACCGCGCCCGGCGATGTCGTGCTCGTGCCGAACCCGAGCTATCCGATCCATGCCTTCGGTTTTCTAATGGCGGGCGGTGCGATCCGCTCCGTTCCGTCCGAGCCGACAGCAAATTTCTTTCACACGCTTGAACGCGCGATTGTGCATTCGATCCCGAAGCCCACCGCGGTTGTTGTCTGTTATCCGGCCAATCCGACCGCCTATGTTGCGACGCTCGATTTCTACAAGGACCTGGTTGCCTTTGCGAAAAAGCACGAAATCCTCGTGCTCTCCGATCTCGCCTATGCTGAAGTCTACTTCGACGACCATCCGCCACCGTCGCTGCTGCAGGTGCCAGGCGCCAACGACATCGTCGTCGAATTCACGTCGATGTCGAAGACATACTCGATGCCTGGTTGGCGGATCGGCTTTGCGGTTGGCAACGAACGCATCATCGCGGCGCTGGGGCGCGTGAAGTCCTATCTCGACTACGGTGCCTTTACGCCGGTGCAAGTGGCGGCGACCGCCGCGCTCAATGGGCCCGACGATTGCATCAAAGAAATGCGCGAGACCTACAAGCGCCGGCGCGACGTTCTGGTCGAAAGTTTTGGACGTGCCGGATGGCACGTGCCAGCGCCGCGCGCGTCGATGTTTGCGTGGGCACCGATCCCCGAGCCTTTCAAGAGCCTCGGCAGCGTGGAATTTTCCAAACTGCTGGTGGAGAAGGCCGATATTGCGGTATCGCCGGGTATCGGGTTTGGTGAATACGGCGAAGGTTTTGTGCGCATCGCGCTGGTCGAAAACGAGCAGCGCATCCGCCAGGCCGCCCGCAACGTCCGACGCTTCCTCGACAACGCGCCGGAGCAACTGCACAACGTCGTTCCGCTCGCCACGCGGCGCTAACCACGGACGCACACGTTCATGGCCGCAGCGCTGAAAGTGGGAGTCGCCGGTTTAGGCACAGTCGGCGCGGCCTTGGTCGCGCAGGTGACGCGTCAGCGCGATGCTTTGGCCGCACGTTGTGGCCGTGCGATCGAAATAGTCGCAGTCTGCGCGCGCTCGCGCGCTAAGGACCGTGGCGTTGACCTCAGGAAACTGAAATGGTTTTCCGATCCGATCGCGCTCGCGCGTGAGCCGGGCATTGACGTATTTGTCGAATTGATCGGCGGGGCGGGCGATCCGGCGAAGACCGCCGTCGAGGCCGCGCTTGCCTCCGGCAAATCGGTGGTGACGGCCAACAAGGCGTTGCTCGCGAAGCATGGCGGCAAGCTCGCGGCGCTTGCCGAAGTCAAACATGTCGCGCTCAATTTTGAGGCCGCAGTGGGCGGTGCCATTCCAATCGTGAAGACTTTGCGCGAAGGAATGGCCGGCAATTCGTTTGAACGCATCTACGGCATCCTGAACGGTACCTGCAATTACATCCTCACGCGGATGGAGCAGGAGAAAATGGCCTTTGCCGAATGCCTGAAGGAAGCCCAGCGGTTGGGTTATGCGGAAGCGGACCCGAGTTTTGATATCGAGGGCCACGACACCGCGCAGAAGCTTGCGATTTTGGCGAGCCTCGCATTCGGCACCAAGGTCGACCAAAGCGCGATCTACGTCGAAGGCATATCATCAATCACGCCCGCCGATTTGACGGCGGCCGACGAGCTCGGCTACCGCGTGAAACTGCTCGGGGTGGCGGTCAAGACGCCGAAAGGGATTGAACAGCGCGTCCATCCCACGATGGTGCGCAAGGATTCCGCAATTGCCCAGGTGATGGGTGTCACCAACGCCGTGACAATTGACGCGACCGATATCAATCCGCTGACCTTGGTCGGTCCGGGTGCCGGCGGTGCGGCGACCGCATCGGCCGTCCTTTCCGACATTGGTGACATTGCCCGCGGCGTTCGCACCGCGCCATTCGGGCGGCCGACCGCAAGGCTAACAAGCGTGCGCAAGGCGCCGATGCAGCGTCACGAAGGGGGCTATTACATCCGTCTTGTCGCGCGGGACAAGCCGGGAACTGCGGCTACGATCGCAAAACGTCTTGCGGAGCAGGAGATTTCCCTGGAGTTGATTGTGCAGCGACACGATCCGGCCCACCTTGGTCGCGATACCAAGGCGGGTTCCGTCCCCGTTATTCTCATTACCTATGCGACCAGCGAGGATGCCGTGCGCAAGGCCCTTGCGGCGGTGGGGCGCGATAGGGTGATCTCAGGCCGGCCGCAAGTGATCCGGATCGAAAAGAACTGAGCGGCCCGCTGTTGCGAGATCCGCGTTTGTGAGGGGAGCGTCTAATGGCGAGTATTACCGTCCAGCCAGAATTGGTGCTGGAGCGCATTCTCAGCCTCGAGATCGTGCGTGTGACTGAACGTGCGGCGGTCTCCTCGGCGCGCTTGCGCGGTCACGGCAAGGACAAAGCCTCCGACCAGGCTGCGGTCGACGCCATGCGGCGCGAACTCAACAAGCTGCCGATCGACGGCACGGTTGTGATCGGCGAGGGCGAGATCGACGAAGCGCCGATGCTGTTCATCGGCGAGAAGGTTGGCACCAAGATGGGGCCGAAAGTCGATATCGCCGTCGATCCGCTCGAAGGCACCACGCTATGCGCCAAGAACATGCCGGGAGCGATCGCCACGATCGCCATGGCAAATGACGGCACGCTATTGCATGCACCCGATTGTTACATGGATAAGATCGCCATCGGGCCGGGCTATCCGAAGGGCACCATCGATCTCGATGCTCCCCCCGATGAAAATATCCGCAACCTCGCCAAGGCCAAAGGCGTGAAGCCGAGCGAGATTACCGCGATCCTGCTGGATCGGCCGCGCCACGCCGACATCATCGCGGCAGTGCGCAAGACCGGAGCTGCCGTCAGCCTGATCAGCGATGGCGACGTGGCCGGTGTGATCCATTGTGCCGAACCGAAGACTGGCATCGACATCTATCTCGGCATTGGTGGCGCGCCGGAAGGCGTGTTGGCCGCCGCCGCGCTACGCTGCATCGGCGGTCAGATGCAGACACGCCTGATCATCGATACCGAGGAACTGCGCGAGCGCACGCGCACGATGGGCATCAAGGACCCGAAGAAGAAATATCTGATTGAAGACATGGTGCGCGGTGATTGCCTTTTTGCAGCGACCGGCGTTACCAGCGGTGCCATGTTGAGCGGCGTAAAATTCGGCAAGGATGTCATCGAGACCGAAACGGTCGTGATGCGGTCGGTGACCGGCACCGTGCGGCGTGTGGTGGCTGAACATCGGCAATTTGAAAAATTTCATCTCGACTGACGAATCGATGCGCCACATTCATCTTGTCGGAAGCGTGCCGCTTCGCGATGCGCGCGAAGTCTTCACGACCGTTAGCGCTGCGCTCGGACCGCACTTGAAGCGAATTCCCGATGGCGAGACTGGCGAGCGCTCGGACTGGATCACGTGGCTAGAGCCTGCCTTCGCCAACAATCCGGCACTGGAAAAATCCGACGAACTGTTCCGCATCCATGCGACAGGCACGGCGCGCATCCGGTATCGCCTGCGCGCGGGCAAGAGCGCACACGATGTACGCTTCGAAAATCTTTTCTACGCGGACATCGCAAAGGAATCTTACGCTGAATTTGCCGAATTGAAGCGGCAAGGTTTGGTCCCGCAAGAGTGCCGTTTCCAGATCGACCTGGTCCCTGCGCATTCGGTCATCTGGCTCTTCCTACAGGACGACCTTCATCAGCCGCTCGACCCGGTCTTCAACGAGGCGCTCAAGCGCGAGATTGACAAGATTGGGGCCGCGCTTCCGCATGATCAGATAGCCATCCAGTTCGATGTGGCTTCGGCCGTATTCGCGCGGCTGCAGCGTGGCGAGCCAAATGCATACGGGAAGACGCGGGCGGAAATGCTGGCCGCGTTCTCGCACATTCTGACTGATCTAGCGGATCATGTACCCAGCGATATCGAGCTCATGTTCCACTTCTGTTATGGAGATTCCAACCACAAGCATGTGGTCGAGCCGACCGACATGGGGGACATGGTTGATGTCGCCAACAGGTTGTGTGCGGATATCAAGCGTACAATTCAGCTCATCCATATGCCGGTGCCGCGCGACCGCAGCGATGACGCTTACTTTGCGCCTCTCAAGCGTTTGCAAATGAAGCCCGAAACCGAGCTTTGTTTGGGCCTGGTGCACTACACGGATGGCTTCGCCGGGACACAAAAGCGGCTGGCCGCGGCAGAACGCCATACCGGGCGCTTTTCGATCGCCACCGAATGCGGATTTGGCCGCCGGGATCCATCGACCATCCCGGATTTACTGCGAATTCACGCGGAAGCGGCCGGCTAACCTGGGCGGACATGGGCTGGCATGCTCACGCAGCCTTCGTCACTATATGAGACTTTCGCAATCCGATTCCCCCGGGGCCATGACGGCCCCGTGTTATGGCCTATGGCAATGGCACTGCCCGCTATTCCGTTGAGTTCAAGCGATCGCTTTTTTCTTGGCGTCGAACGTTCATTCAGTGGGCGCGCCTGGAAAGACCGTCTCGACGAGCGTGGGTCGGCACGTGCGCTGACAATTGCGCAACGCTACGGGCTCGATGAATTGCTCGCGCGCGTTCTCGCCAGCCGGAATGTCGATGTCGATGATGTCGAGAGCTATCTTGATCCGACCATCAAGCGGCTGATGCCCGATCCCCATTCGGTCACGGACATGGCCGCTGCGTCACGCCGCATTGCCGAAGCGGCGATCCGCGGCGAGAGCGTTGCCATTTTCGGTGATTACGACGTCGATGGCGCCACCTCCGCAGCATTGCTATGTAGCTATCTCCGGCAATGTGGGCTGGATCCGATCGTCCACATCCCGGACCGGATCTTCGAAGGGTACGGGCCGAATGTTGATGCCATCCGATCGTTTGCCGAACGCGGCGTGAAATTGCTGATCACGGTCGACTGTGGCGTCACCAGCCTTGAGCCTCTCGCCGAAGCAAAAAAACTTGGTCTCGATACCGTGGTCATCGACCATCATCAGGCCGACGAGAAACTTCCCGATGCGGTAGCCGTCGTCGATCCAAACCGCGCCGACGATTTGTCGGGCCTCGGCTACCTGGCCGCCGTCGGGCTGGTCTTTCTCACATTAGTCGCGGTCACGCGCGAGTTGCGCCGGCGCGACTTCTGGACCGGCTCGCGCGGTGAGCCCGACCTGCTGTCGCAACTGCATCTCGTTGCGCTCGGCACGGTTGCCGACGTGGTGCCGCTCAAAGGTCTCAATCGTGCCTTCGTCGCCAAGGGACTTATCGCATTACGCCGCCGCGAGCATCTTGGACCCACTGCGTTGATGGACGTGGCGCGCCTCAGCGGCCCGCCGGAGCCCTGGCACCTTGGATTCCTGTTGGGCCCGCGCATCAACGCCGGCGGCCGGATCGGCCGCGCCGATCTCGGCGTGCGCCTCCTGCTCGAGGGAGATCCGAGCGAAGCGGCGCGTATCGCCGCCGAGCTCGATCGGCTCAATCGCGAACGCCAGCAAATCGAACAGGCGACAGTCGCCCAGGCGGAAGCCGAGGCATTGGCCGCGCTCGGGCTGGAAGAGAAGGGGGCCGTTGTCGTTACTGCATCGGAAGGTTGGCACCCCGGTGTCGTTGGGCTGGTGGCGGCGCGTTTGAAGGAGCGCTATGGCCGTCCGGCCTTCGCTATTGCCCTGGAGCCTGGTGGCACCGGCACTGGCTCGGGCCGCTCGATTGCTGGCGTCGACCTTGGTGGCACGGTGCGGCAGGCAGTGCGTGATGGCCTGCTACTCAAGGGTGGTGGTCACGCGATGGCTGCGGGCGTGACAATCAGGAAGGACGCATTGAGCGCGTTCCGCGCATTTCTCGAAAATACATTGGCGGCGCCGGTCGAAGCTGCCCGGCGAGATCGCTCGTTATTGATTGACGGAGCGGTTTCAGCCGGCGGGTTTAATCTTTCGCTCGCAGAACTGCTGGCGCGAGCCGGGCCGTACGGTGCGGGCAACCCCGAACCGGTATTGGCTCTCCCGGGGCATACGCTCGCTTACGCCGATCCGGTCGGGGAGAGCCATATCCGCGCGCGCTTCCGTTCAGGCGATGGAAAGTTTGTGAACGCGATTGCGTTCCGTGCCGCAGGTCAGCCGCTCGGCAAGGCGCTGCTGGAAAACCGTGGTCGAGCTGTGCACGCCGCCGGCCAAATCGCTATCGATCGCTGGCAGGGCGAAGAGCGCGTGCAGTTCCGGCTCTCGGATCTTGCTGCCGCGCAGCAGGCGTGAAGAAAATTCCGGCTGTCAAATTAGTGTAATATTGCCCGTCAGGGCGATTCGTGCGCCCGAGTCCGCGTTGGCGTGCTCGTGCACCATCGAAACGATGCTATTGGGGGCGCCCATGACACTCAACACCCAGTCAGGCTCGACGGAGGAGTCGATCGGCTTTCAGGAAGTCGGGCGGCTCGTTGGTCGGCATGAACAGCTGATCACGATCCTCGCGACGTCGCTCGGCGTGATGATCGTGGCGGCTATCGCCGTCCTGATGGGAATGGCTTAATCGTTTTTCCTGGACGGCGTGCCGGTGCGGGCTCTGCCTCGAAGGCTTTGCGCGCATCGGAGGCGAACTGCCGCCGCCACATCACGATTACGACTCCCGTGGTGGTGAGCGCGAGCGGCAATGGTCCGAGAAACCATCCGAGATAACCCAGAGCGAAAAAGAACGCGCGTTGGCCGCGGTTGAAATGACGGCCGGCGTCGGCGCAGATTTTCGCAGCGCGATGAGCAAAAGCCTGCGCGGCAGCCGTATCTTTTTCCCTTGGCGGCGGTGCGGCGCCCACCATAATGGCAAAGTAATTGAAGAGCCGGTACGACCAGGCAAATTTGAAGAAGGCGTAGACGAAGATGATGATCAGTCCCATCATCTTCAAATCCCACAACCCGCGCGACGGCGTTGCGCCGAACGGCAGTAGCGACATCACTGTTATGATTTCTTCGCTGGAGCGCAGCAATGTCAGCGCGCCGCCGATGGCGATCAGGCTCGTTGACGCAAAGAAGGCGGTACCGTTTTGCAGAGCAGCCGTGACCTGGGCATCGACCATGCGCATGTCGCGCATGAGCAGCTGCTCCATCCATTCGTCGCGATAGGCATTCATCAGCGCGTTGAGGCTGGTGCGACCCTTTGCGGTCTTTTCAATCACGATCGAATAGACAATCCACGCGCCGGCAAACCAGGCGAAGGCGGCAAGATCGGGCAGGGAGAGGGGTGTCATCGGCGTCGGTATTCTCCACATCGGCGATGGTGCCTGCTTGCGCGGCTGGCTTCAACCGGTCGGCTTGAGTGCGGCGCGGGGCTCTGCCAGCATGCCGGCCCGCAAGGAGACGTGGAATGGCCCAGACCATAACGATCGGATACAAGGACTTGTGCGAGGCGGCCGAGCGCGAAATCGAGACCTTGCCGGCTGAGCAAGCAGTCCAGCTGGCCGGCCGCGACGACACGGTCCTCGTTGATATCCGCGACATCCGCGAATTGCAGCGCGAGGGGCGCGTACCGGGTGCCTTCCATTGTCCGCGCGGCATGCTCGAATTCTGGATCGATCCGCAAAGCCCGTACCACAAGCCGGTGTTTGCGGCGGACAAGAAGTTCGTCTTCTTCTGCGCCGGCGGCCTGCGTTCGGCCCTTGCCGCCCAGACGGCGCAACGGATGGGCCTAAAGCCGGTCGCGCATGTGCAGGGCGGCTTCGGTGCCTGGAAAAAAGCGGGGGGTGCGGTGGATGTACCGGATCCCGCGCCAGGCGAGGCGAAGAAGGCGTAATACGTCGCTCATGACCCTCACACTCATTATCGGAAACAAGAACTATTCGTCGTGGTCGATGCGGCCATGGATCGCCATGAAGGTCGCCGGCATTGCATTCGATGAAAAGGTGATCCCGCTCTACGAACAGGGGAGTCGCGAACAGGTCCTGCAACATTCGCCGGCCGGCAAGGTGCCGGTGCTGATTGAGGGCGACCACCGCGTCTGGGAATCGCTCGCCATCCTTGAATACCTGGCGGAGAAATTTCCCGAGGCAAAGCTGTGGCCTGATAGCGCGCGTGCGCGCAGTCATGCGCGCGTTGTGGCGACCGAAATGCACGGAGGCTTTCAAGCCTTGCGCAAAAACTGTCCGATGAATCTCTGGCTGCCGGTGAAATCGCGGCCATTGCCGGAGGACGCGATGGCCGATGTGAAGCGGATCGCTGTGCTGTGGGCCGATTGCCGGAAGCGGTTCGGACAAAGAGGGCCCTTCTTGTTCGGCGACTTCGGCGCGGCCGATGCGATGTATGCTCCGATCGTCGCGCGCCTGAACACTTACGGCGTCATTGTTGACGGCATGACGCGCAGCTATATGGACGCGATCATGGCATTGCCGGCGTGGAATGAATGGCGAGCGGCGGCGCTCAAGGAGCCATGGATCATGAAAGGCAATGAGCCGGACTGGCCGCTGGTGCGCGGAGTCGCGGTATCATAGCGCGAAAGCGATGAACGACAGCTTAGTCGCGCGCTACTGTGAGATTCGATCGACGACTACCAGGGACGTTCGACCGAATTTGTAACGTGCTCACGGTCGGGCGAGGTCAGGCAGATGCCCACGCACAGGTAAGATAACTCCGCGTGCGGGTTATGGCCCCGGTGGAATTTGGCGATTGGCTCGGCATAGCATTCGCCGGCCTTTGCCTTGACCAGGATGCCCTCCTGAAAATGTGCCTCGAACAGACCCTGCAGCGCCACAAAAAAAGCGGCGCCGTTATGGCAGTGCCAGTTTGTATAACCGCCCGGCACAATCTCGGCGTTGTAAATCTGCACCTTCACTTGCGGGTCGCGCGGGAGCGACGCGTAGAGTGTATCGAGCAGCAAATTCCGGTGAAAACCGTGCCCTGGCGGCACAATCCCGTCGAGTTGCAGCTTGAGTGATTTGTAGTCGCCGAGGGCGGTCTGCATATTCCTCTCCGCAGTGGAAGCGACAGCCTAGTACAACACCGACGCCAAGGTGAAGCGCACCAAATAAAAAGCCCGGCGCAAGCGCCGGGCTTTTTGTATGCGATGTGTGACGTGCGTCAATTGTCGAGGGCTTCCTTAACGGCGTCCTTGATACCGCCCACCGTGTTCTGAATTTTGCCGGCGGCCTTCTCTGCCTTGCCTTCGCTTTCGAGCTTGGCATCTCCGGTGACCTTACCGGCGATCTCTTTTACTTTGCCTTTGGCCTGCTCGGCGCTGCCTTGAATGCGATCTTTGTTCATAGCGTCCTCATTCTTCTGGTTGTTGGGGGTCACTGTGGAGTCAACGCCGCGACACGTAAAGACGTTCCGCGCAGCGAGTCCCGCGATCCATTCAATGCGGGCCAACTATTCCGGTATACGCGCCAGAGCCCCGCGCCAGTCTGACCGACGCGGGGCATCGTCACTCGTGTTAACGCGTTACTGCTTGGAGCCAGTGGTGCTCTTGTTCGGGTTCGGCGAACAATTCAGGTTTTGTGGTTTCGCATCCTTCTCGCAGGCGGCCATGCTCGCATATTTACAATTCAATCCGCCGCTCGCGGACGTATTGATACAAAACGGTGACGATCCAATCGTCTGCGACTTTTGCATGCTGCTGCCCGATGAGGGCGAGCCCATCGTGCCTTGAGCCTGGGCGAAGGAAATACCCGCGACCAGCGCGGTAACGGCGGTAAGCGTGGTCAAAAGTTTCATCGTCTGCCTCCTTATTTTGGGATGCCGGCGTGTGGCATTCCGGACAACAGTGCGGGAAGAACAGTGTTCCCGGAACCCGGTCGTTTTTTGGGAAATGTTCTAAAAAAGTGCGTGGGAATGGCAAACGGCCGGGAAAGTTCCCGGCCGTCGGCTCAAGATCATCGGAATGAGAATTTACGCCTCGACGATTGCGACGATCTCATGCGTACGCGGATTGATGATCACGATCTGATCACCCACCAGGATGTAGTCGTAGCCGCGCCAATCCGGATAGACCGCGATGACTTCAACCGGCAGCGGATACACGTGCACGCTGGTCGGAATACGTGTTCCCACGCTCACCGACACGTTGAGGTGAGCCGGTTCAACCTTGTGCTGCCGAATGACCGTCGTGATCTTCGTGCGTTGCTCGGTCGTCAGCTTTGCAGAGCCGGCGGCGGCGCCCTGACCGGTCGTCGCGCGGTTCTGCTCGGTGGTCGTCTGGCTCGAACGTGACGATGCACCGCTTTCCTCGCTCTTCGAACGGACGTCCGATTTTCCGGTGGCCGCGGCACCCGACTTGTCCTTTTCCATGGACTTATCCAGTTTTGTCCACGGCGCGGTTCTGGGTCGAGCGCCTTGTCGTCAGCATCCGACTTCGGCGACTGCCCAGTCGTCTCGTGCGGCTTGGCGGACTTCGCATCCGGCGTCGCCTGGCCGGTGGTTTGCGGCGCCTTATGCTCGCCAGGCTTTACGGACGGCGCAACCTTTTCCGCCGGCGCATTCTGCTGCGCTGCGGGGGCCTGCTGCGGGGCTTCCTTATTCATGCCTTGTGCCGATGCGGCGCCGGCGCCCAACAGCAACACGGCCGCTACCGTCGACAACAGTTTCGCTTTCTTCACGGAACGTCTCCTCTGGATGCCCCCGAATTCCCGACGATGTCGGGACCTGATCACCACAAACGTTCCGCCCGACCTGTCGGTTCCACACATTGACGAAGCGTAACGTCGCGGGCCGCCATTGCCTTCCGGGTTCCACCAAGGCACCTTTTGGCTCAATCGGGGAGGGAGCCTTGGCGATTCTCGCGTCATCGATTGATCGAAATGCTGCCGAGTTCCGCGCCAATGCGGAGCGCATGGGCGCGTTGGTTGCCGAATTGCAAGCGCGCCGCGGTGAAGCGGCTTTGGGCGGAGCCGAGCGCGCGCGCGAGCGCCACGTTGCCCGCGGCAAATTGTTGCCGCGGGATCGTGTGATGAATCTGATCGATTCCGGCTCGCCGTTTCTCGAGCTATCGCCGCTTGCCGCTAACGGCATGTATGACGACGCCATCCATGCTGCGGGAATTATCACGGGCATTGGGAGGATCGAGGGTCGTGAATGTGTGGTCGTGTGCAACAACTCCACGATCAAGGGTGGCACCTATTTCCCGATGACGGTGAAGAAGCATCTGCGTGCGCAGGAAATCGCGCGCGAAAACCGGTTGCCGTGCATCTATCTGGTGGATTCCGGCGGCGCGAACCTTCCGCATCAGACCGAGGTGTTCCCGGACAGGGAGCATTTCGGCCGCATCTTTTACAATCAGGCCACGTTATCCGCGCTCGGGATTCCTCAGATCGCAGTGGTGATGGGGTCATGCACTGCGGGCGGTGCTTATGTGCCAGCGATGTCGGACGAAACGATCATCGTGAAAAATCAGGGGACCATCTTTCTCGGCGGCCCGCCGTTGGTGAAGGCAGCAACCGGTGAGGTTGTCAGTGCTGAGGAATTGGGTGGCGCCGACGTCCATGCGCGCAAGTCGGGAGTCGCCGATCATTATGCACAGGACGATCATCATGCGCTGAGCCTGGCGCGCCGGATCGTTGCCAACCTGAACGGGTCAAAGAACGCGGACATTTCGCTGCGGAAATCGCGCGAGCCCGCGCTCGACGCATCAGAATTGGACGGGATCGTTCCGGTGGATTTGAAGAAACAATACGACGTGCGCGAGGTGATCGCGCGGATTGTGGATGGGTCTGAGTTCGACGAATTCAAGGCGCTCTACGGATCAACGTTGATCACTGGCTTTGCGCATATCCATGGCATGCCGGTCGGAATTCTTGGCAATAACGGAATCCTGTTTTCAGAAAGCGCCCTCAAGGCTGCACACTTCATCGAATTGTGCTGTCAGCGCCGAATTCCATTGCTGTTCCTGCAGAATATTGTGGGCTTCATGGTTGGACGCGATTACGAGGCAGGCGGAATTGCCAAGGACGGCGCAAAAATGGTGACGGCGGTCGCCTGCGCGCAAGTGCCAAAGGTCACCGTCATCATCGGGGGCTCCTACGGCGCCGGAAACTACGGAATGTGCGGGCGTGCCTATGGTCCGCGTTTTCTGTTTACCTGGCCCAACGCGCGCATCTCGGTGATGGGCGGCGAACAGGCCGCAAGCGTGCTTGCAACCGTCAAGCGCGACAATATCGAAGCTGGTGCCGGCAAATGGTCGGAGGTCGAGGAAGAAGAGTTTAAGCAGCCGCTGCGCGACCAGTTTGAAACCGAGGGCAATCCATTTTATGCGACGGCGCGGCTTTGGGATGACGGCATCATTGCGCCTTCCGAAACGCGCAGGGTGCTTGCGCTGGCGTTTTCCGCTGCACTGAACGCGCCAGTGCCGGACACGAAGTTCGGCGTATTCAGAATGTGAGTCAGGCCCGTTAAAGGGGCTTTCCTGGCGTTTGGCCCGGGCAGTCGCCGACGCGCCGCATCATCGTGAGGATCGAAGAAGAATATTTGGGGGCGTCCACGATCAACGTTTCGATCGTGCTGCTCACCATGTCCTTCGTGAAACGAAAGGTGAGGACCGTCTTGACGCCTTTGCATTGCATCGCGAAAGCAAAACCGTTCGGGAACGATTTGGTGTCGCTGAGTTGGCAGCCGTTCGAGAATTGCGGTGCCTTCTGATATTGCGCCATGGTCTCGTTTCGGAAGGCATCGAAGTCGGCTGAGGGAATGCAGGTCTTGCTCTTGACCGGTTGGTCTTGAAACGCGGAATTACGGCTCTCGGTTTCGTAGAGGCCGGGAATGAATGTGGGTTTGGGCTCCAGGAGTGGCGCTGCCGTCTGAGCTCCAACGGCCGAAACCAATGCAGCGAATACCGCGGCGCCCGTAACAAGCCCTAGCGTCAAGTTCATAGCTGCCATGATAGTTGCAAAAAGCGTTGACGGGAAATAGCTGCGCAGCAGTCGTATATTGTAGATTGGACATGACATGACCTATCGCGTTGCCCTTATTGTTGGCGTTGGTTCCGGCCTTTCCGCCTCGCTCGCGCGTGCATTTACGAAAGCCGGCATCACGGTCGCGCTGGCTGCACGCTCGACCGACAAACTGACCGCGCTGGCGCAGGAAACCGGTGCGAAAATCTATTCCTGCGACGCCACCAAGCGCGATCAGGTGGACAAGTTATTCTCCGACCTTGATGCGGCACGAATGACACCTGACGTTGTTGTATACAATGCAAGTTACCGCACGCGCGGGCCCGTAGCGGATCTCGACCCCTCCGAGGTCGAGAAGTCGATCCAGGTTTCGGCCTTTGCGGGTTTCCTGGTGGCTCAAGCTGCAGTCAAGCGCATGCTGCCGAGCAAGCACGGTGCGATTTTGTTCACCGGAGCTTCTGCCAGTATCAAAGGCTATGCGCAGTCGGCGCCTTTCGCCATGGGCAAGTTCGCATTGCGCGGGTTGGCCCAAAGCATGGCGCGCGAACTGTCCCCGCAAGGAATTCACATCGCTCATTTTGTGATCGATGGCGGCATTCGCAGCGGCCGCCGCGCGGAGTTCTCCGGAGCAACCGGATTCATTGCTTGATCCCGACGCCATCGCGCAGAGTTATGTTCATGTACTCAATCAGCCGCGTAGTGCGTGGTCCTGGGAAATCGAGCTGCGGCCGTGGGTGGAAAAGTTCTAGACACCGTTCAACGCGCCAACATCCCCATGACAATGTCCCAATTCACGAAGGGCTGCTTTGGACCCGCGCGTAAGACACCTTTGTCATGAAGGAAGGCGCTGCCGAGCATCAGCGCGGCGCCGACAAAAACTCCGAAAATAAACCTCATAAGCAAACCTCCCGGCGTTTATCTATGCGGTTCGAACACTAAATAGACGCGCGTAGATTTGCCACCACCGAATATCGAATTAGACAAATTCCAATGTTTTATCGACGGCTTGCGCCAGTCCGGGCGTGGTGACAGAGATGCATTAATACGCATCGTGAGGCGAGGCCGATCCATGATCCGGATAGTCGTTCTGTTTGTTGCAACGCTAGTGCCGTTCATCGCGGCGGCACAGCAGTCTTCGCCGCCAAAAGAACCACCCAAGCCGACCGGTAAAGAAGTGTCGAAGGTCTATGTGCCCGGCCTTGAGCAATTCATGAATGTGATCTTGATCGAACACAACAAGCTCTGGTTTGCCGCGAAGGCGCGCAATTGGGCGCTCGCTGAATATCAGCTTGGCGAAATCAAGGAGATTATGGGGGACGTGCAGGATTTCGTGCCGATCTTCAAGAATCTCCCGCTGGCCGACATGCTCGATGCAGTAATCACAAAGGAGATCGCTGCGCTCGAGAAGTCGATCGAGGCAAAAGACTATCGAGGCTTCACCGCGGGCTACGACAAGCTCACGCAGGCCTGCAACGCCTGCCATCAGAGCACTGAAAATGGCTTCGTCGTGATCAAACGGCCGACGCAGCCTGCATTCACCAACCAGGACTACCGGCCCCATAGGTAGGCACGTCACGCGGGTGTGATCGGCCAATTCATCAACCGTTTACGGGCCGGGCTTATGGCAGTGCTGCGTAGGGGCTGCCTTCCATATGATTTCCATCGTCAACGGCTATGTCTGCACGACGTCCTGTGAAGTGGCCAGCGCCAAACAGGGCAAGGACCCGAGCGCGCCACCCGGATCGCCGCCGGGTGTATCGGGCAAGAACAGAAGTTCGGGGTTCGCGGACCAGCCGGCGAGCATTCTCGACGGAGCACTCGCAACCACAAAGGCTGTAAGTCTGGCGGACAATACCCAACTGCCGCGGCTCGATCGTCTCGCCTGACGCGGTAGCCCACCGCGATGGCGCATGCTAAATGCGTGCGCTATGACCGGCCCCGACGACCTCAAACAACTCGCACCTACCGGAAAATTGCGCGGCGGCATCGTCGCCGCGCCCGCAGCGTCGGCCTTTTTCGCCATCAAAAGTGGAGGCGGAGACGTGAAGGGTGTAACCGTCGACTTGGTCCGTGGATTTGCCGCTGCGCTGAAGTTGCCGCTCGAGTTGAAGGTCTACGACAATTCGGGCCAGGTAACCGAGGCGGTTGCAAAGGGCGAATGTGACATTGCCTTCATGCCGCAGGATGCGGAGCGCGCGAAACGGGTGGATTTCGGCCCGGCCTATTACTTCATCGAAAGCACGTACCTCGTGCCGGCGGGCTCGACCATAAAAACGATCGACGAGGTCAACCGCCCTGGGCGTCGCATCGTGGCTATCTCGAACACCACGACCGCGCGCAGCGCGCGACGAACGGCTCCCAATGCGAGCGTCGAAGAGGTGCCGAGCGTCGATCAGATGACCGAGATGGCGGGCAAGGGGCAGGGAGATGCTTTTGCCCTGTCACATGACTCCTTCGCCGGCCTGTTGCCGAAATTGCCGGGTGCGCGCGTGCTGTCTGGCAATTTTCAGCAAACCGGCATCGCCGTGGCGGTGCCAAAGGGCCGTCCGGTTGCGTTGAAAATTGCGAGCGAACTGCTCGAGGTTGCAAAGGCGTCTGGACTGGTGCGCCGGGCGCTCGATGCCGCCGGCTTTCCGGATGCGGTTGTGGCGCCACCGGCGGCCTAGCGCGCGTTCGTTACAATGACATTGCCCAGTGTGCCGCGCTCGACTGCTTCGTGAGCTGCTACGGTATCGGCCAAGGTATAAGTCGGGTGCGCGACCCGACTGAGTAATTGGCCTGCTTTAAGCATGTCATCGATTGCAGAAATGGCCCGTTCGCGTTCAGCGGCGTCGAGTTCATAGACCAGAAAAAATTGCAGGCGGATCGAATTGACCAGACAGAACGCCGCCGGCAGGGGGGCCTCGGGTCCAGTCCCGTAGATGATGACACGACCTTTGGGCCGCAGGACGCCTGGGATGAGTTTGGCGTTGGCGGTGAGATCCATTTCAATGATGGCGTCGACGCCGTGTTTTCCGGTGATGTCCATCACCCGCTCGCCCACGTTTTCGCGCCTGTAATCGATGGCGTGATCGGCGCCGGCTTCCAGGGCTGCTTTGGCTTTCTCGGCCGATGAAATGGTGGTGACGATCTTCGCACCCTTTTTCTTCGCGAATTGTATGACGTATTGGCTGACGGCGCCGGCACCGCCGGACACAAACAACGTCATGCCTTTGGTGACGTCCGCCAGAGCGACGGCGTGAACAGCAGTCATTGCCGGGATGCCCAGGCAGGCGCCGGCTTCGAAACTGGTTTTGTCAGGGAGGGGTACTGCCTGAGCGGCGGGCAACACAATAAACTCGGCCGCCGTGCCGAATGATCGCCTCCATTGGCCGTTCCAGACCCAAACGCGCTCGCCGACACGACTTTTGCTGACGCCGGCGCCGACCTCGTCAATGACGCCAGCCCCGTCGCTATGCGGGATCAACCGTGGGTAAGCAATTTTCCTGGTCGTTCCCTGGCGCGATTTGACATCGGAGGGATTGACGCCGGAGGTTGCCAGCTTGATGCGGACTTCGCCCGCGCCAGCATGAGGCGTTTCTACATCGCCGACGCACAGGACGTCGCGTGCGGTTCCATTTCGTTCATAATAGACAGCTTGCACGGTGCACCTCCGGAACCGGACGATAGCATGCCGCAACGGCCGGACTATCAGGCTCTGAACCGCAAAGACATTTAGGCGTTGTGCTGGTGCGTGATCCTGAAAGGGGGCATCGCGGGGTGGGCAGCAAAACGAGGCTTACCATGACCTACCGTGTGTATAGCGGCCCGAAAGGGCCAGCCGAAGTTACACCGATTGAGAAATCGCAGTTATTGTTCAAGCAGTTTAACGCTCTCGACGAGGCGCTTTCCTGGGTACGGCATGTCGAACGCACCGGCCGCGTTCCTCTTTGGATAGAGGGGGATGATGGGACGCGCATGAATCGGCGCGCAATTGTCGACGCGTTGCGCATCGGCGAGCGCGAGCAGGTTGGCGGGCTCGCTGACTAGAACTGCTGACAAGAACTGATGTCAGCTGGTCAGCCGGGTCCATTCCGCGCGGGCGCGTTCGGTAAGGTGGTCCCACTTGGTGTTGACGACGTCCCAATTCACCATTGGGCGCTGCGCCCCGGCCACGGCAAGCGCGTTATGGGAGTCGTAGAGATATGCACCACCAATGGTCAAAACGGCGCCGAGAATGATTCCGATAAGGACGCGCATGAAGAATCTCCATCCCCCTAGCTCAAACGCAACCGCGATGACGCTGTTCCACGGCTGACGGGGACTTTTTGGTGTGATTGCGGCCCGGAGCTGCCTTTTTTGGGGCCTTCACGTTAACCTTGTGCGCTTACCAAACGCGTTCTAACTTATTGAAAATGCTATAGTTCTGGTCTGAAAAACTTTGCCCGCAATCAAAATTTGCTGCTATATTGAGTATATGAGCAGACATTCAACAAAACCCGCTGGACGGTCTGGCAAGACCGCCACGCGTACCGCCAAGAAGAGCGAGAAAGCCTCGCGCGTGGCGGCAAAAAAAGCATCGAAATCGGCCCGTCTCCCGGTTGGCAAAACGACCCGCGCCGCGCGAGCGGGTGGTGCAGTGGCAAAATCGGTGAAAATGATCCGCACGTCGAGCCCGCCGGTACAGCCGGTGGCGGCGCACGAAATTCCGGTACGCTTGCACAAATACCAGGTTGGCGAGACGGTCTACTATACGTCGCCGACATTCGGCCGTGCAGCCGCGACCGGTAGCTACATTGTAGTCAAATTGCTGCCGTCGGAGGGTGACGACTACCAGTACCGGATCAAGAGTTCCGGTGAGGCCTTCGAACGCGTCGCGAAGGAAAGCCAACTCGACCGGGCCTGACGGCCGGCGGTTTGCTGTCGCTATTTCGCCGTGGCCACGCCCTATGATGCCCTGAACCGCGCGGGTATCGCGTCGCAGGAGATCAGGGCATGCCAATTTACATCACACAGGGGCGTTATACGCGCGATGCGATCAAGGGCATGATTGTCAAGCCGGAGGATCGCGCCGACG
The DNA here is from genome assembly GCA_963810125.1 of uncultured Alphaproteobacteria bacterium. Taxonomy (GTDB): domain Bacteria; phylum Pseudomonadota; class Alphaproteobacteria; order Rhizobiales; family Xanthobacteraceae; genus Pseudolabrys. The sequence continues at coordinate 84,281 of CAWEMK010000005.1, read as the reverse complement.
CCATTGCGCGCCTTTTGTCGAAAGTAGGGGGGCGGTTGCTGGGTTACTATCTCACGTTCGGCGAATACGATTTCCTGGCGATCGCTGAAGCGCCGAATGACGTGCAAATGGCGGCCGCGTTGCTGGCGGCAGGGAGTGGTGGCGGTGTCACCGACTTGTGCACGACGGTCGCCATGACATCGGTTGAAGCAAAGGGCGCTTTTGCGGCGGCGAGCGATCTTTCACACGGTTTCAAGTCGGCTGGTGGAACCTAGCTTTCGGTTCGATGGAATAAACAAAAGTATTACGGCGCTATAGACAACCTGAACAGAAGCCAACGAAAAAAGGGGAGAGAATTCATGCGCGTTTTTTTGCGTCTGGCCACCGTCATATTGCCGGTTTTCCTGGCATGGCCAGCTGCGGCCCAGACCTACCCAAACCGTACCGTCAAAATGATTGTTCCGTTTGGGGCGGGTGGTCCGGCCGACGTCTATGCCCGGGTTCTCGCTCAATATCTTGGTGAAGAGACAAAGCAATCCTTTATTGTCGAAGATCGGCCCGGTGCGGGCTCCGTCATTGGTACCGATGCGGTCGCAAAGTCGGCGCCCGATGGCTACACGCTGTTGGTGATGTCGAACACCCATACGACCAACGAGTCGTTGTTGCCCAACAAGCCATATCAATTGATGCGCGATTTCGTGCCGGTCGCGACGATCAACTATTCCGACTTGCTGATGGTGATTCACCCATCCGTTCCGGCCAAGTCCGTCAAGGAATTCATCGAATTGGCAAAGAAGGAACCGGGCAAGCTCAATTACGCCTCTTCCGGTCCGGGCACGCCCTATCATATGGCGGGTGAGCTGTTTAAGGCCATGAGCCAAACAGACATCGTGCACGTACCGCACAAGGCGTCCGGTGATGCGCGCAACAGCACGATCGCCGGCACGGTTCAGATGATGTTTGACGCTGTGACCACCATGTCCGCGCTCGCCAAAGGCGGGCAGGTGCGGGCGCTCGCCACCACCGGTGACAAGCGCAATCCATTGACGCCCGATTTGCCGACCGTGGCTGAAACGGTTCCGGGCTATGAGGCGACCATCTGGCTAGGCGTGATGGCGCCGAAGGGAACACCCAAGGACGTCATCGCCTTCCTCAACACAGCTATCAACAAGGTCATCAATCGGCCCGATGTTAAGGAAGCCTGGCTCAAACAAGGTGCAATTCCGCTGGTGAAGACGCCTGAGGAATTCGACGCCTACCTGCGCAAGGACATCGAAAAGTGGGCCGATGTGGTAAAAGTATCGGGAGCCAAGATCCAATAGCGCGCGATCTCGAAAAGCCATAATCGGCTTCGAAAAAGTCATGCGCAAACATATCGAAAGCCGATGCCAACTATCGATGGCGCGTTCATAAACGGCCTTCTTTCAACGCCGCTGGTGCTGCCGGCCTCTTTGGCGGGTGCGCTGGCGGCGTTGTTTGTCGTGATCATCGTGATCGCGATACGGCGCGCGGCGAGCGGCGGTGGCGCGCGGCTGCTAATTCCGCTGACGGCAATTGCGGTTGCCGCGATTGCCGTGATTGGCGTGCTCGAGCGCCTGGCAACCAACGAGCGGATGGCCGAGCAACGCGCCCTGCTTTTGCGTCACACGCAGCTCAGTTTGAGTGCCGTGGCGCCCGGTTCGGCCCTGGCCTGTCTTGACGGGGCCGCGGGCGAGCAGATCGAGACCGCGTGTGAGAAATCCGTGTTCGCCGACGCACAAAGCGCAGCGAGTGCGGTCGCCTATATCGGCGCGCGCCTGTCGCTGCTGTCCGACGTATTTGCCGCCGCCCAGCACGGCGGCCCGGATCTGCAAGCCGTGCTCGCGAGCACGCGCCGCGCCATCGAGCTCGACCGCTATGGCATTGCCGCGCATGTCCTGGCGGAGCGCGAAGGGTGCACCGCCGACCGCTGCGCCGCATTCGCCATGTTCCAGGATACCGGAGCGCTCAAGGCTAACCTGAAGGTGCATGCTTTCGATACTTACGTCGGCCGATATGCCGCTGATTGGGGCAAGAAGGATCCCGCCGCGGACAAACAGCCGCAAGCGGCCGTTCCTATGCCGTCGCCGGTTGCCAGCGCTGGCCCCGAAGCGCTCCCGACCGGTCATCCAGTTGATCCGCGGTACGACTTTCCGTCGGCCGCTTCGATCCCGCCCGTCAGCATCATGAATGCCGAGCCGCCGGTCTCGAAAGATCACGTAGCCGGACCCGCCGGAGCGGCACCTGCGGCCGCTGATAAGGCTGCCGACAAGCCCACCGGCAATCCGCCCGTGCCGCCGAAGCGTCCACAGGCCCAAGCGGCGACGCCGCCCGCGCGCTAGTATCGGGTCCGACGTAACGCGGGCCCTCATGTTCAAATCCGTCCTGATCGCAAATCGCGGTGAGATTGCTTGCCGTATTGCCCGGACCGCCCAGCGGCTGGGTCTACGCACCATTGCAGTCTATTCGGAAGTGGACCGGCACGCGCTGCATGTGCGCGTATGTGACGAAGCGCATGCCATCGGGCCAGCGCCTGCCGCACAAAGTTATCTGATGATCGACAAAATTATCGCGTGCGCCACGGCCACGCGTGCCGACTGTATCCATCCCGGATACGGATTTCTTTCAGAAAATGTCGAATTTGCTGCAGGCCTGTCTTGATGCCGGCATTGCGTTTGTAGGCCCGCCTGTCGATGCGATCCGCGCCATGGGCCTAAAGGACCGCGCCAAGGCGATCATGGAGAAGGCCGGGGTTCCGGTCGTCCCCGGCTATCACGGGGAGATGCAGGAACCAAAATTTCTCAAGCAGAAAGCCTACGAGATCGGCTACCCGATCCTAATCAAGGCAGTCGCCGGCGGAGGCGGCAAAGGCATGCGGCGTGTCGATCGCCATGCCGACTTCGATGTGGCGCTGGAAGGCGCTCAGCGCGAAGCCAAGTCGTCATTCGGCGATGGACGCGTCCTTGTCGAGAAATTCGTGCCGAGCCCGCGCCACATTGAGCTGCAGGTCTTTGCCGATGGGCATGGCAACACGATTCATCTTGGCGAGCGCGATTGCTCCCTCCAGCGTCGGCACCAAAAAGTCATCGAGGAGTCTCCAGCGCCGGGCATGAGCGCGGATTTGCGGGCGACGATGGGAGCCGCGGCCGTCGCAGCGGCGAAAGCGGCTGGATATGTCGGCGCCGGTACGGTCGAATTTATCGCCGACGGCTCGAACGGCCTCAAAGCCGGCGGCTACTGGTTCATGGAGATGAATACCCGGCTGCAGGTCGAGCACCCCGTCACAGAGGCCGTCACAGGGCTCGATCTGGTCGAATGGCAATTCCGCATCGCCTCCGGCGAAAAGCTCCCGCTGACGCAGCAACAAGTGAAATTTGATGGTCATGCGGTGGAGGCGAGACTTTACGCGGAGGATCCGGAGCACGGCTTTTTGCCTTCGACCGGCCACGTCATAGCGCTGGAATTTCCCAAATCCGAGGGCGTACGTGTCGATAGCGGCGTTGAGGCGGGCGGCGAAGTTACGCCGTTCTACGATCCGATGATCGCCAAGCTGATCGCCCACGGGAAAACCCGCGGCGAAGCGCTCGATCGTCTGGCGGGCGCGCTCGATAAGACCATCGTTATCGGTCCCCGGAGCAATGTTGGCTTTCTTACGAATCTTTGCCGGGCACCCGCTTTCCGTAAAGGCGATTTCGATACCGGTTTTATCGACCAGAACCTGCTCGGCCTTGGCGCAGCGCCCCAAGAGATCGATCGCGCCGCCGTGGCGCTTGGTGCGAGGGAACTCCTGGCACTGGAGGAGGTCCGTCTTAATGAGACGCAGCAGCGCGAGGCGGACGAACCTGTTTCGCGAGGGAATTCACCTTGGGATGCCACCGACGCGTTCCAGTTGTCAGGAGCACGGCGGCTGGCGCTTCCGATCACTGCTGAGGGCGAAACGCTCGTTGCGGAGATTATTTACGGGCCGCAAGGGCTTGTCCTTTCGGTGGAGGGCGTGGGGCCGGCTCCCGATGCGGTGGCGGTTGCCGACCAAAACGCGATCTACGTCTTGCGCCATGGCCGTCAGACAAAAGTCAAATTGCGGGACGCAACGCTTGACGAGGCTGGGGATCAGGACAAAAGCGGACTTGTACGCGCACCAATGCATGGCAAGGTGCTTTCCCTCCTGGTGGAGCACGGCGCGCGCGTTGCGCGCGGCCAGCGGGTCGCTGTCATTGAGGCCATGAAGATGGAACATACTTTGGTGGCGCCGATCGACGGCACGGTCGCGGAGATCGCGGTTGCGCAGGATGCGCAGGTGGCCGAAGGCGGCAAGGTTATGATTATCGTCGCGACGGCAAACGAGTAGCCGGGCATGCCGCTTCATCTCATCAAACTATGTGTTGGCTGTGATTCGGTTGCCGATCTCGAGGATTGGATCAAACAAAAGCTGAAAGAAAAGAAGAGGCGCGGGCAAAAAGCGGAGCACATCCATACGACGCGGATGGTGCCCAAGCGCGCCGCGGAGCTTACGGACGGTGGCTCGCTCTATTGGGTAGTCCGGGGCCAGGTCGCATGCCGCGAGCGAATTCTCGACATCCGGCCTTTTACAGACAAAGACGGCATCGGCCGCTGCCGCGTCGTCCTTGACGGGAAAGTCGTGCTGGTGGAGCCGAGATCACGCGCTGCATTCCAGGGTTGGCGCTACCTTGAGGCCAAAGAAGCGCCACGCGATCTGTCGCGCGCCGCGCCGGGCGCGGCCAGAATGCCGGAGAGCATGCGGCGCGAATTGCAGGAACTGGGTCTGCTCTAGGCAGCGATATTGTCGATCAGTCGCGTTTTCCCGAGCCTGGCGGCCAGCAGCAGCCGGACCGGGCCGTCTTTGGGTGATTCGATGGGCATCAACGTCAGCGCGTGGCGCGCTTCGAGGTAGTCCAGGGTGAATCCAGCGAGATCAATTTCGATCCGTCCAACCTTCAACACGCGGTCGATCTTCTCGCCGTTTTTGATACGGCCCGCGCAATCCTTGAGCACGCGGTAGAGCATGGGCGCGACCGCACGCTCACCGGCCGAAAGATAGACATTGCGCGACGACAGCGCGAGACCGTCCGGCTCACGTACGGTTGGAACTCCGATCACCTTCACCGCGAGGTCGAGGTCGGCTGCCATTTGCGTGATGACACGGAGTTGCTGATAGTCTTTTTGGCCGAAAAGTGCGAAATCCGGCGAAACCTGCGTAAACAGTTTCGCCACGACGGTCGCGACGCCGCCGAAAAAATGCGGCCTGAACTCATCCTCAAGGCCGACTTTGGCGGCGCCCTCGGGCGAAAGCCGCGTCGCAAATCCAGCCGGATACATTGCTTCCACCGACGGCGCCCAAACCAGATCGACATTTGATTCGCGCAAGGTCTTGAGATCGGTTGCGAAGTTGCGCGGATAGCTCGCGAAATCTTCATGCGGTGCAAATTGGGTCGGATTGACAAAGATCGAAACCACAACGCGCTTTGCGCGCTGGCGCGCTTCGCGCACCAGCGCCATGTGGCCGCGGTGCAAGGCACCCATGGTTGGCACCAGCGCAATCCGGTCGCCGGACTTCCGGTAGAGTTCCAATGCACGGCGCAGCGAAGGAACCGTGCGCAGAACTTTCAGGCGGGTTGCCATAATTTGGAACCTTGTCGGCGATTTGTCGCAAAACCGGACTACGACCTAGCAAGGCGGGCCGAAGGGGGCCAAGCAAATTGGTGATCAAGTCGGGATTAACTTGACTAAAGTACACTAATATCTTGAGATTTGCCGGTCGTGGGGGGCGGCATGCTGATCCAACCGATCCCGGAAAGTGTCCAATCTGCGCATGTCGTTGTTCTCGGAAACGAGAAGGGCGGCTCGGGCAAATCAACGACCGCATTGCACATCGCTGTCGCTCTGCTGAAGGCAGGCCAGCGCGTCGCCACCATCGATCTCGACTCGCGCCAGCAGAGCTTCACGCATTACATCGATAACCGGCGCGCCTGGGCATCGCGCGCACGCATCAAACTCGAACTGCCAACGCATTATTGTATCGCGCGCGCCGAAGGCAATTCGCTGGAAGCGAATGAGGCGGAGGAGTTCGCCAACTTCTCCGCGGCGATCAGCGCGATCGAACACAGCCACGACGTGGTCGTGATCGATACGCCGGGCGCCGATACATATCTAATGCGACTTGCGCATTCGATGGCGGATACGCTGGTGACGCCGCTCAACGACAGCTTTCTCGACTTTGATGTGCTGGCGACGCTGGACCCGACCAATTTCAGCGTGACGGGTGAGAGCCATTACGCGGAGATGGTGCGCGAAGCACGCCGCCAGCGGCGCCTGGTTGACGGTCGCGCTCACCGACTGGATTGTCGTGCGCAACCGTCTTTCCACTCTTTCCTCGCGCAACAAGCGCCTGGTCGGCGACGGCATTAACGAATTGTCGAAGCGCATGGGCTTCCGGTGTATCGAAGGCTTTGCCGAGCGCGTCGTCTATCGTGAATTTTTTCCGCGTGGTCTGACCGCACTTGACGACCTCGATGAGGAAACACTCGGCACGCGTCCGAACATGTCGCATCTGACAGCGCGCGAGGAAGTCATCACGCTGCTCAATTCGCTGAGTCTGCCGCTGTCGGAGAACGGCAAGCGGCGGGCTGCCGCGCGCGCGGAGTGGTACTCGGTCATGGACCAGCCGCTGCAGGTCCACGATATTATCATATAGAACCCGTTAAGCTTGAATACGGACGTGAATGTCGCCACCTGTTGGCAGATTGCCGCGGAGGCCGCGCGCGCTACAGCGTTTCAGTGTAGAATTTTCCCATGAGCAAGGACCCACACCATACGCCGGCGCCGGTCTCGTCGAAGCCGGACATCGAGGCGTTCGTCGAGCGCGTTCGCGCGCTAGGACCGGCAGCCGCTCCGGGCAACGCGTGGGCGGTTGATCTTTGCGCTCGATGCCACGATGAGCCGGCAGCCAACCTGGGACTCAGCCTGTGCGTTGCAGGCCGACATGTTTCGCGAGGCCGCGAGTATCGGCGGTCTCGACATCCAGCTGGTTTATTTCCGGGGCCTGAGCGAATGCCGCGCATCCGGTTGGGTTGCCGGCAGCGAACGGTTGGCCGAATTGATGTCGCGGATCGATTGCCGGGGAGGGCAGACCCAGATCGGAAAGATTTTGAGTCACGCCAGGCAGGAACAGGCCCGCCAAAGAGTACAGGCGCTGGTGTTCGTCGGGGATGCCATGGAAGAACCAATCGACCATCTTTGCCAGGCCGCCGGCGAGTTGGGGCTGCTTGGCGTGCGGACTTTCATGTTTCAGGAAGGCAATGATCCCGTGGCAGAAAATGCATACCGTGAAATTGCGCGCCTCTCGCACGGCGCCTACTGCCGCTTCGATGCGGGATCGGCGCATCAACTCGGCGAACTTTTGCGTGCCGTCGCCGCCTATGCCGCGGGCGGTATCAAGGCGCTTGCCGATTTGTCGAAGAAACGCTCGTCTGCCGCGCAGATGTTATTGACCCAGTTGAAGTAGCCATGCCGACCCTGATTTTTGGTGCGCTTGCGCTGGTGCTCGTGCTGTGGGCACTCAGCGTTATTTCCAAAGTCGACCCGAAGGTGGCCGCGCGCGTCACGAAAATCGGCGGTGGCCTGCTTGCGCTCGGCTTTGGCGTATTCCTCGGATTGCGCGGGGAAGTCGGTATTGCCATTCCGCTTGGCGCGTTTGGACTGGGGCTGCTCGGATGGGTGCCGTTCGGACCGTCCGGCTTCTCCGCCCGCACGCAAAAGAGTGGCGGGCAGACCTCGCGCGTGCGCTCAGCCTATTTCGATCTGGAACTCGACCATGATAGCGGCGCGATGCGCGGACGTGTGCTCGCAGGCCGCCATCAAGGCGCGGAGCTTGAACGCCTCGACGTCAAGACGCTAGTCGAAATGCTGAATGAGATCGACGAGGAAAGCCGCGCGCTACTTGTGGCTTATCTTGACCGCCGGGATCCCGGCTGGAGTGAGCACGCGCAAGCGCACGCGACAGCGGGGCGGCATGCCACGAGCACCGGAAAAATGTCGGAACAGGAGGCCTATCAGATCCTTGGCCTGCAGCCCGGTGCGAGCGCCGACGACATCGGCCGCGCGCATCGCACGCTGATGAAGAAAATGCATCCCGACCAGGGGGGCTCGACGTATCTCGCGGCCAGAATCAATGAGGCCAAAGAAATCCTTCTTCGCAACCATCGCTGAGGTACTCCACAAACTTGACCATCAGCGGCTCCTGGTATTGGCGCATCCCTATTATTCTTTTTGTCCGTCAATTCTTTAGAAACATGCACGGAATTTCGTTGCGTTTAAGTTGCTTGCAAACGGCTTCGGCCCGGTCTTTTTCCAGCCCCGCAAAGCGGGCGCGGAACATGGTCTTCTCGCCCTTGCTGGTTTTTTCGGTGAAAGGCTCGGCGCGGCCGAGCAGGTCCTTGGCTTTGCTTTGAGCCAGGTCCAGCCGCTGCTTGGCGTCCTTCTCGTCGTCGAAGGCGCCAACCTGTACGAGCCAGCCGCTGCGTTTAACCACTGGTTCGGCAGCGGCTGCGACCGGTACCGGAACGTTCTTGCTCACGGACGCGACTTTCGCCGGTAGCGTGCCGAGGATTCCGGGCCTGGCACCCGGCGGTGGTGGTGCGGCCGCAGAAACCTGCGGTGGTTGCGCCTGCGGTGGAGGCAGCTGAGGCGGCGGCAATTGTGGGGGAGATGACTCACTTTTCACGGTGTTGATCGTGGTGATGTTCGCCGCAGTGGCGACCGCAGGGGCCGGGGTGAGTTGTCTGTTGTCGGACGGCAGCGGCGACAGGGATGCCGTCTGCATGCTGCCCGGATGAACGATAACGGTTTTCACCGTGTTCGGTTTGATCGGTTCGGTGGATCCAGGCGCAGGCGCATCGGCGGCCACCGCCGTCGGCGTGACCGAGGCGACACGCACGGGCGCTGAGCCTGTGCGATCGTCCTCCTTGCTGTCCTTGATATCTTTTCGCGCAATATCTCTAGCAGCTTGCGCGGTTTCCCAGCCTTCAACGACCAGCGGAGCGGTTCGTTTGACCGCCGCGACATTAACGTTGCTTTCGATCAGGCCGCGCACGCGCGCATCGCGCGCATTGGCGGTGCGGCCGCCGAACACGACCGCAATGATGTGATGGTTGGCGCGGCGCACCGACGTGACGATGTTGAATCCGGACTCGTGGATGTAACCCGTCTTGATGCCGTCGACGCCGTCGACCGTGCCGAGCAGATGATTATGGTTGCGGATCGAATTGCCGCGATAGTCGAACGTACGCGTTGCGAAATAGCGATAATAGTTCGGGAAGCGATCCTGGATCGCCCGGCCAAGGGTCGCCTGGTCGCGGGCCGTGGTGATCTGCTGGTCGTCGGGCAGGCCGGAGGCATTGCGGTAGACCGTCTGCGTCATGCCGAGCGCGCGCGCCTTCGCGGTCATCATCTTGGCAAAGTTCGGTTCATCGCCGCCGAGCGCTTCCGCCACGATGACGGCCACATCGTTCGCCGATTTCGTGACGATCGCGCGGATCGCGGTCTCGACGCGGATCGAATCTCCGGGCTTGAGCCCAAGCTTGGACGGGGCTTGCACGGCGGCATGGGCCGATACCGGCAGGTCGGTGTTGAGCGTGATTTTGCCCTGCTCGAGACGCTCGAACAGCAGATAAAGGGTCATGATTTTGGTGAGCGAAGCGGGATGGCGCGGGCTGTCGGGATTACTCGACTGCATCACGGCGCCGGAATTCACGTCGACCACGATCGAGGCGTAGGACGGGTTGTAGCTTTCGCCGCTATCGGAGCGCGCCCGGAAATGCCGGCGGGCATCGGCGCTGTCGGTCAGGGAAGCGACGGCGACGCAGGCCGTCAGGCCCAGGATGCCCCAGCGCAAGCCACGACGGCCAAAAACTCCCCCACGCGGCATTCGCTCTCCCCAAACCCCGTTTTGTGGTGGCGGTCCCCTAGGCCGCTATCGTGGCCATTTTGTAGCCTGTCGGCGCCGCGACAATTTATGACGGTAGGAGAACGCGGTTTACAAATAATTAAGGCAATCCCCCGGATTCTAAAGGAGTTTTTGCACTGCGATAAAATCTCTTGACTTATTGTGCAGTGCAATATAAGTTAATTCTATTCCCGGGAGAGGCCGGGTTCAAAGTTCAGCACATTGGCACCGCATGGCGGGCCGGGAAGGGATCCAATGGTCAAGAATTTAGAGGACCTCCAGCAGGTCAGCAAAGACAACGTCGACGTCACCCTGAAAGCCATGGGCGCTCTGTCGAAGGGCACGCAGGCGATCGCGGTCGAGGTTGCAGACTATTCGAAAAAGGCATTCGAGGACGGCAGTGCTGCTCTCGAGAAGCTGTTCGGCGTCAAGTCGCTTGATAAGGCGATCGAAGTGCAGACCGAATATGCCAAGACTGCCTACGAGGGTTTTGTAGCGAAGGCCTCCAAGATTGGTGAGCTTTATGCCGATCTGGCCAAAGAGACCTACAAGCCGTTCGAAACCATCATTGCGAAGGCGAAATAAGTAGCGTTGCGTCGCGTGGTTTGTGCGTTGGTAGTAGCGTAGCGTAAAGTCGCGTACGCGTTTGGAATACAAAGCCCGGCTCACTTGGCCGGGCTTTTTGTTTGCCGGGCGCTATCGCGCGATGCGCAATTTCGTCAGCTCAGTCCCGATCTTGTCGAACGTTGTGATGATCTGGTCGGCCGAGGTCAGAAGGGAGAACTTGCTCGGATCCGGAAACCTCCGTGCAACGGTTTCGGTCGGCGCGGTGCCCGCGCAATTCCTGAGCAGCGTCGATGTCGGATCGCCGCCGGTGTTGACCTGGATGGTGTAGAGATTGATGTTGGCGGCGTTAATATTCGCGCAGGTCCCGTTGCCACTTGAGTCGCGCATGCGTGCGTCGACCGCGGTGCTGGTGCTCGAACCGTTGCCGTCCCAGCGGTTCTGCGTATTCAACCCGTCCGATAGCAGGATGATGGCATCGACATATTGGTAGGCGGCATCCTTCGGCGGCGCAGTGAATGGGCCCCCACCGACGAGTGACAGCCACCCCCACACCAGCCCGATGGGTTGATTAGTGCTGCCGTTGGTGCCAAGGCCGTCAACGAGCGTTTTCATTGCCGACCATTTGTAACTCAGCGCCATCATTGCCGGTGGGCACGTGACTTTGTCTTCCGGCGGATATCTGGATGTGTCGTCGCTCAAGCTCGGCGGCCTGAGGGTTTGATCATACGCATTGCCACCGGAAGGCGGCTTTACAGGTGGGAGTGGCCCACGGTCCGTTGTGCAACCTGACCAGCTTTTGCGCGATAGAAGATCGGGCGTCCATACGCCAACGGTCCAGACGCCTGGCGTCCACACGCCCGCGGTCCAGACACCCGCGGTCCAGACACCGAAGGTCCAGATTCCACCTTTCTGGTTACACTTGCTTTGCGTCGTTTGCTGCGACAGCGAGCAGACCCCCGCCGAATTGCACGCGGATTTGGTTGAGTAGCCTGAAATCGAGCAGGTGCCGGCATTCGTGCAAGTGCTCTGGCTGTTTTTGCCCGATACCGAACAGGTGCCGGCATTCGTGCAGGCTGATTGGCTGGAGTTGCCGGATATCGTGCAGGTTCCCGCGGCCGTACACGTGCTCTGGGTCGTGTAGTTCGAAAGCGAACAAGCACTGACGCAGTTGCTCCTGAGCAGGACGCTGCCCGAAGTGTTGCATTTGCCATGGGTCGCGTCCCAGGAATTCTGGTCGGTTTTCGCCTGGTTGTCCCAATAGATCCAATCGTCCCACGTCGCGTCGTAGTTGTTTTCGATCCGCACATCCTTGGCGAACGGTATGATCGAAACATATACGTCGCCATCGACCGAGGCGGCGGATTGCAACTGGTCCAACAGCTTTTTCGTAGCCGTTATGAGTGCACCGATCTTGCCGTCGCTGGCCATCGATCCGGTCGTGTCAAGCACCAGCGCCACACGCAGCCGGGACGCGCCCCATTTGGCGGTGGACGTCGCGCTGAGGCTTATCGTTTTGTAGCCGATCATGCTCATGAACTCGGTGGCCATGTCGGCGGATCCGCTGACGACGACCTGGGAGCCGCCCGTCGCTGAATAAATGGCACTGACCTTGATGTTCGTGACGTCTTTACGGGGTTCGAAAGGACGTTTGAAAAGACCGGAAAAATAGGTTTCCACCAGTCCCTGCATTTCATCGCTGGTGGCGCTTGCCGCCTTTTTCGACAGCATCAATGCAGTCGAGTTCGACCGCCAGTTGCAGCGAAGTCCTGACCGAGTTGGCGCGGCTAAAGTCGACAGCCGCCCCGACCAGAGCGAGCAGCGGGATGAGCGTGAACGCGAAGGTGATGGCGACATTGCCGCGGCGCGCGCGCATGAGCCGAAGCCACGCACGCATGCGTTTCTTAGGACGTTTGATAACTTTCAACATTTGATTTGACTGACAGCAATTGATCCAGCTGCTGTCGTAGGCCTCGTCATTGACGGGGCGTATAATTGATTGCTGCAAATGAGATGAGCATCGTCAACCACGGCGCCTGCATGGCGCGGGATGCTCAACGACGTCGGCGGTCTAGGTAGTTAATCGCAAACCCGGAATACCACCCAACTTGGAAACGCAGCGCGCAAATGTCGCGGACGAAAGTGGTATTTAGAGATGACGAGCGGGCAAAAATCCTGCCCGCTCGTCGTAATCGCCGCGGTCAGTACGCCACCCGCAACTTGGTCAGGTTGGTACCAATCGTATTGAAGGTTGCAGTCATTTGATCTGCTGACGTCAGCAGGTAGAACATGCTGGGGCTGGTGGCGCAGTTCTGCAACAGCGTCGACGTCGGATCGCCGCCCGTGTTGACCTGGATCGTGTACAGCTGAATGTGCTGCGCCTTGATGTTGTCGCAGGTCATCTGCTCGCGCGTATCGATCGAATTCTGATCGGTGTACCAGCGGTTCTGCGTGTTCAAGCCGTCGGTCAGCAGAATGATGACTTGCGTGTACTGGAAGGTTTGATCGAGTGGCGGGACTGAGAAGGGGCCGCCGCCGACCAGCGACATCCAGCCAAGCTGCAATCCGATGGCCTGGTTGGTATTGCCGGCCGGTGACATGTTGTTGACCAGCGATGTCATGCCCGACCAGTCGTAGCTCAGGCCCTTAACGGCTTGCGGGCACGAGCTGTATTGCTCGGCCGGATAGAGCGACGACCAGCGTGGTGTCGTCGGGTCCGGCGAGACGGCATTGACGTCGTAGCTATACGTCGTGTCCGGCCCGCTTTGGCCGCCTAGATTGCTCGGAGAGGCCGGATAGCCACGGTCCATTACGCAGCCGTTCCAGGTGTTGTGATTTTTGACCGTCCATGTGCCGTGCGTCCAGACGAAGGCCGTGAAGGTGGCAGGTGTCCAGACGCCGGCCGTCCACGTTCCCGGCGTCGAGGTCCAGACACCGACGGTCCAGGTGCCATTGTTATTCTTGCACTGACTTTTCGATGTGTACTGCGATTTCGAGCACACGCCGTTGCTCGTGCAGTTGTTCTGCGTTGTATATTGCGAGAGGCTGCACGTTCCCGCATTGTTGCAGCTCGTCTGGGTACTGTGGCCTGACAGGCTGCATGTTCCCGCTGACGTGCAGTTGCTCTGCGAATTGTTGCCCGAGATGCTGCACGTTCCGGACGAGTTACAGGTGTTCTGTGATGTCGTGCCGCCCACGCTGCAGGTCCCGTTACCCGTGCAGTTGCTTTGCGTCGTGTAGGTCGTGTTGCTGCAGGTGCCTACGTTAGCAAAGCATTTGCTTCGGGTATTCTGGGTGTTGTGGGCCGTCCCTCCAGCGTCAGTGCATACGCCGTTGGTAGCATTCCATGATACGTTGTCGGTGCCCGTCGCATCCTGAACCACGCCTGCAGGATTGTTGACGTTACTGTCCACCGAAGAGGTGCCCCAGTAAACCCAGTCAGTATTGTAATTCGCGGGCCCAACGTTCACGTCCTTCACGAACGGTATGATCGAGACATAGACGTCGCCGGCGGTCGTCACGGCATTCTGAAGCTGCGTGAGAAGATTCTTGGTCGCGGTCTGCATGGCGGCCATTTTGCTGTTGTCAGCCATCGACCCGGTGTTGTCGAGCACGAGCGCAACGCGCAGCCGCGTGATGCCCCACTTTGCAGTCGAAGTGGCCTTCACCGTGAAGGTGTCGAAGCCGAGAACTCTCACAAACTCGGCTGGCAACTGCGCCGAGGCACTGAGGAGGATTTGGGAGTTGTTGTTCGGATCGAAGGTCACCTCGACCTTGATGTTGCTCGCGTCGAGCTTGGCGCCGGTCACCTGAGGAGGATCGAACAGCTTGGAGAAATATTTAAGCGCGTTGTCATTGCGCTGGGTATCGGTGTCGGTCGCCGCTTCCTTCGACAGCATCAGCGCGGTCGCGTCGAGCGCCGACTGCATCGAGGCCTTGACCGAGTTGGCGCGGCTGTAATCGACCGCAGCGCCCACGAAGGCAATGACGGGCAATGCGACTAGGAGGAAGGTGAGGGCGATATTGCCCCGCTGATCGGCCCCGAAGGCCGACAACTTCTGACGAAGATTCTTCCAGGCGATCATCATGGCGATCCACCAAACGAGGAATGAGTTGAACCCGGTTACGTGATAGGCCGCGTTGTTAAAGGGCTGGTGTATGGTTAGGGGCCAAATCCGGTTACAGCGGTAAGGCTTTTCGGCGTCCGTCCGGACTTAGTTGCGTTATTTCAGGGACTTCGCTGGTAAACGTCATTTGCTGAGAATGCCGCGAATGCCACACAGTTTATTATGCGCGTCGTTAACGTGTGGTTGGCCGAACGCGCGAATCTGGCCTTCCCGATAAAAAACAACGGCGCCGAGGTATCCCGTGTCGGAACACCTCGGCGCCGCGGATCGCTTGTTACATTGCCAGGCGCAGCTTCGAGAGCGACGTGCCGATCTGACCGAAAGTGGTCACCATCTGCCCGGCTTCCGTCAGCAGGAAGAACTTGCCTGCATCGGTGGCGCAGTTCTGCAGCAGCGTTGAGGTCGGGTCGCTGCCGGTATTGACCTGCACCGTGTAGAGGGTGATGCCCGCGGCTTTGATGTTGTCGCAGGTTTTCTTTTGGCGCGTATCGATCGACGACGCGGTTGAGTACCAGCGATCCTGGGTATTAAGACCGTCGGTCAGCAGGATAATGACCGTCTGGTATTTATAGTCAGTATCAATCGCCGGAATTGTGAACGGCGCGGCCGTCAGGGTTTGCCAACCGAGCTGCAATCCGATCGCCTGGTTGGTGTTGCCGGCCGCCGTCATGGTGTCGATTGCGGCGTTGAGCGTAGTCCAATTGTTACTCAACCCCATCACGGACGCTGACGGGCAAGATGAATATTGCTCCGCCGGGTACAGCGTGGCGCCTGCGACCGGGGCATCATTTTTTGTGTCAAAGTTCTGATCACGGTCGGTGACGCAGCCGTTCCAGGTGTTGTGGTTCGCCGGCGTCCAGACCTTGCTGTGCGAGACGCAGTTCGTCTTGTTTTTATAAGTCGTATTGCTGCACTTGCCGTTGACCTCGTCCCAGAGATCCCAGCGTACCCAAGGTTGATTGTAGTTGGATGGGCCCACGTTCACATCCTTCACAAACGGAACGATCGAGACGTAGACGTCTTCCGGATGAACGGCTGCCGCCTTCAACTGCGTGAGCAGGTTATGTGAGGCGGTCTTGAGTGCGCCGATCTTGTCGGAATCGGTCATTGACCCGGTGTTGTCGAGTACCAGCGCCACGCGTAGACGCGTGTTGCCCCAGGTTGACACCGACGTTGCCGAGATGTTGACCGTGCTGGCAATGACGCTGATGAAGCTGGTGTTGACGGTGGCGTTACCAGTCAGCGTCAGTGTTGATCCGCCCGACGTTGTGAAGTTTGGCGTGACGTGAACGGATGACGGGGCCACGTCCGGATGGCTGAACAGCGCGTTGAAAGTATTTGTGGCCTCGGTTTGGAGTTGGTCTTTCGATTCCATCGCCGCATCTTTCGAGAGCATCAATGCGGTCGAAATCGAGGGCGACCTGGAACGCCGAACGGGCGGCGTTGACCTTCGAATAGTCCATGGCAACGCCAACGCCGATCATCAGCGGAAGGGCGACTACGGCAGCCAGGGGGGCTACACCGCCCCGGGTGTTGTCGAGAAAACGGGCTAACATGCGGATTCACCCAATGATTGTGGAAACTACCTACGACCAAGTTCCCCCATATGGGGGTACCCGCCTTGAGAAAACGTGAGAAGGACGGCGCGAATTTGGGGGAAAGTCGCTTCAATTTGCCCGCAAACGGGTTGCGATCGTTTAAGCAATAGCTATCTGGATTTGGCGTGCAAAACCGCGAAAGTGTGGGCCCTTGTCCCGGAACGGGGCACCCTTAAGCGAAGTGCCGGCTTGGAATCGTTGTCCGTGCGTCTCTATGATGGTGCATGGCCACGCGCTGGCGCGTCTATGGTGCAACGTCAAGGAAAGTCATCACTGCTACGGCCCGTCATGAAGTCTTCAGACCATAAGATCTGTTCAGCCCCTTCGGCCTTGGTGTGCGACGCCGGGCCGCGGATGGCGGATGACGACCGCAAGCGCAAGAATGAACCAGGCGGGCCCGGCACCGCGGTCATTACCAAGACCAAGCCGCAAACCAAGCGGCCGAATCTGTACCGCGTGCTCATTCTCAATGACGACTACACGCCGATGGAATTCGTCGTGCACGTGCTGGAACGATTCTTCGGCAAGGATCACGAAGCCGCCACAAGAATTATGTTGCATGTCCACCACCACGGGATCGGCGAATGTGGCGTCTATACGTATGAAGTTGCAGAGACCAAGGTGACACAGGTGATGGACTTTGCGCGCAAACATCAGCATCCTTTGCAATGCGTGATGGAAAAGAAGTGAGATTCGGAAGCGCTCAATACAAATGAACTGGAAGAACTGAATGCCGACATTTTCCCGCAGTCTCGAACAATCGCTACATCGTGCGCTTGCGCTCGCCAACGAGCGGCACCACGAATACGCGACGCTTGAGCATCTGCTTCTGGCGCTGATTGACGATCAGGACGCCTCGGCGGTCATGCGCGCCTGCAATGTCGACCTCGACAAACTGCGGCGTAGCCTGACGGCGTATCTCGAGTCGGAGCTTGAAAATCTGATCACCGATGGTGCCGAGGACTCAAAACCAACGGCGGGATTTCAGCGCGTGATTCAACGCGCGGTCATTCACGTGCAGTCATCGGGACGCGAGGAGGTGACTGGCGCCAATGTGCTGGTAGCGATCTTCGCCGAGCGCGAAAGCCATGCCGCCTATTTCCTGCAAGAGCAGGACATGACGCGCTACGACGCCGTCAACTACATCAGCCACGGCATCGCCAAGCGGCCGGGCCTGTCGGAGTCGCGCCCCGTGCGCGGCGTTGAGGAAGAATCCGACACCAAGGGCGGCGACGAACCCAAGAAGAAGGGCGACGCGCTCGAAGCCTACTGTGTCAACCTCAACAAGAAAGCTAAGGACGGCAAGATTGATCCGTTGATCGGCCGCGATGCCGAGATCAACCGCACGATCCAGGTCCTGTGCCGGCGGCAAAAAAACAATCCGCTGTTCGTCGGTGAAGCCGGGGTCGGCAAGACCGCGATCGCGGAAGGTTTGGCTCGCCGGATCATTCATGGCGAAGTCCCCGACGTGCTCAAGGGCGCGACGGTGTTCGCGCTCGACATGGGCACGCTGCTTGCCGGCACGCGCTATCGCGGCGATTTCGAAGAGCGTCTCAAGCAGGTGATCAAGGAGATCGAAGCCTATCCCGGCGCGATCATGTTCATCGACGAGATTCACACCGTGATCGGCGCCGGCGCGACGTCGGGCGGCGCGATGGATGCGTCGAACCTGCTCAAGCCGGCCCTGGCGTCGGGCACGATCCGCTGCATCGGCTCGACGACGTACAAGGAATATCGCCAATACTTCGAGAAGGACCGCGCGCTGGTGCGGCGCTTCCAGAAGATCGACGTCAATGAGCCGTCGGTGCCGGACGCCATCGAAATCCTGAAAGGCCTCAAGCCTTATTTCGAGGAGTATCACAAGCTCAAATATACGAACGAGGCGATCAAGGCGGCGGTCGAATTATCGGCGCGCTACATCCACGATCGCAAATTGCCCGACAAGGCCATCGACGTGATCGACGAGTTCGGGCGCGGCGCAGATGCTGTTGCCGGAAGGCCGCCGCAAGAAGACCATCGGGATCAAGGAAATCGAGACCACGATCTCGACCATGGCGCGCATCCCGCCGAAGACCGTGTCCAAGGATGATGCCGAGGTGCTCAAGCATCTCGAGCACACCTTGAAGACCGTGGTCTATGGTCAGGACAAGGCAATCGACGCGCTCTCGGCGTCCATCAAGCTGGCGCGTGCAGGCTTGCGTGAACCGGAAAAGCCGATCGGCTGCTACCTGTTCTCCGGGCCAACCGGCGTCGGCAAGACCGAAGTCGCCAAACAGCTTGCTGCGTCGCTTGGCGTCGAGCTGATCCGCTTCGACATGTCGGAATACATGGAGCGGCATACGGTTTCGCGTCTCATCGGCGCGCCTCCGGGCTATGTCGGCTTCGACCAGGGCGGCTTGCTGACCGATGGCGTCGACCAGCATCCGCATTGCGTGCTGCTGCTTGACGAGATCGAGAAGGCGCATCCCGACCTGTTCAACGTGCTGCTCCAGGTCATGGATCACGGCAAACTCACCGATCACAACGGCAAGTCGGTCGATTTCCGCAACGTCATCTTGATCATGACCACGAACGCGGGTGCATCGGATCTCGCCAAGCAGGCTTACGGCTTTACGCGCACCAAGCGGGAAGGCGACGATCAGGAAGCGATCAACAAGATGTTCGCGCCTGAATTCCGCAACCGGCTCGATGCCACCATCACTTTCGCGCACCTGTCGCAGGACGTGATCGCCAAGGTGGTCGAGAAATTCGTGCTCCAGCTCGAGGCCCAGCTCGGCGACCGCAATGTTACGATCGAGCTCTCCGATGAAGCGAGCCGCTGGCTGATCGCCAATGGCTACGATGAGCTGATGGGCGCGCGGCCGATGGCGCGCGTGATCCAGGAGCACATCAAGAAGCCGCTGGCCGACGAGGTGCTGTTCGGCCACCTCAAGAACGGCGGGCATGTCCGCGTCATCGTCGACAAGGATGAGGAGGGCCGCGACAAGCTCGGCTTCCAATACCTAGACGGGCCGGTTACGCCCAAGCCGGAAAAATTGCCGGCGCGGCCGAAAGCCAAACGGCGCCCGCCACGGCCAAAGCCGAAGCGTGGTTCGGTGCCGAAGGTGCCGCTGGCAAAGGTCTAGGCAGCGCAACATCCGATATCAGCAAGGCCGGGCTTCGTGCCCGGCCTTCGCATTTTTGCGGGGCGCGCATGCATCGGCCGCGACCCAGTTGCGGCGGTGATCGCGCTATGGGACAGCCTTAGGCCATGGCCGCGCCAGCCTCCTTCGATTCTGATTCCGCCGCTTTCTTCCGCGGCATCAAATCGGCCTGGACGTCGGCGTTCTTTCTGGTGCTGGCCGGGACTTATATCGGCATCGGCGCCTTGGCGCATAGTTTCGGGGTCGGCGCGTGGTGGTTCGCGCTCTCGACCGTGCTGGTGTGGGCGGCGCCGGCACAGGTGATCCTGATCAGCGCGCTTGGTGGCGGCGCGCCATTGCTCGAAGTGGCACTGGCGGTGACCCTGAGCGCAATCCGGCTATTCCCGATGGTGGTGGCGCTGCTGCCTTTGCTGCGCGGGGAGGGCACGCGGCTGCGTGACCTGCTGCTGCCGACGCATTTCACTTCGGTCAGCATGTGGGTGGAGTTGCTGCGGTTGTTGCCCGCCGTGCCACGTGAGCGGCGCATCGCATACTGCAACGGGCTATCGGTCGGCTACATGAGCACGGCCGCGGGTTTCGGCTTCGTCGGCTATCACCTTGCGGCCGAACTGCCGCCGCTGCTGGCCGGCGCCCTGCTGTTTCTGACGCCCATGTCGTTCCTGATGTCGACCGCGCGCAACGCGCGACTGATGGTGGACCGGCTGGCGCTTGTGATCGGTCTGGTGCTTGGAACGGTGCTGGCCGCAAAGCAGGTTCAGTTCGACCTGATGTGGACCGGGTTTGGCGGCGGGACGTTCGTCTACATCGTCCATCGCTTGCGCGAGGCGGCCGCATGAGTGCCGTCTGGAACGAGCTATGGCCGTATTTCGTTCTGATCCTGGTCGGCTATCTGCCGAACGAGATTTGGCGTGTGCTCGGGCTCGTGCTGGCGCGCGGGCTCGACGAGGATTCTGAAGTTGTCGTGTGGTCGCGCGCGGTGGCGACCGCAATCCTCGCCGGTGTCATCGCCAAGCTGATCCTGTTTTCGACGGGCGCGCTCGATACGATTCCGCTATCGGTGCGGGTAGCGGCTGCGGTGTGCGGATTTCTTGCCTTCCTCGCGTGGAAGCGGTCGGTATTCGTCGGTGTTGCTGCCGGGGAATTGGCTCTGCTGATCGGCGGCTTTCTGTTCGCTTCTTAGGCGTCAACCTTCGGCGATGGCAGCCGCGAGCTTCTTGGCGTTTTCGGCCAGCACGTCCGGCTTTTCTTTCTCGCTGGCCGGCGGTTTCATGGCTGTGCCAGCCTTACGCGGAATGACGTGGAGATGCAGGTGGAACACGACTTGTCCGCCGGCACCTTCGTTGAACTGCTGGATGGTAATGCCGTCGGCGGAAAACGCCTTGATCGCGGCTTTGGCGACCTTTTGTGCAACCGTTGCGACATGCGCGAGATCGTCGGCGCCGATATCGAGAATATTGCGGGCCGGGGCCTTCGGCAGCACCAACGTGTGGCCCGGTGCGCGCGGCATGATGTCGAGGAATGCGAGCGTCCTGTCGTCCTCGTAGACCTTGTAGCAGGGCAGCTCGCCGCGCAGAATCTTGGCGAAGATGTTGTTCGGATCGTAGCTCGGCATCGGGCGCCTCAATGATCTCGTCATGCCCGGCTTTATGCTGGGCATCCACGTCTTCTGCGTAGCAAAGCCAGACGTGGATGGCCGGGACAAGCCCGGCCATGACGCCTGCCTATTCTTGTTCGACCAAATCCTTACGGAATGGCGCGGCCGCCGCAAGCTCCTCGGCTGCGGCTTGTACATAAGCGCGCTCGCGCGAGAGATAGTCGGCGACGGCCCGTCGCAGCGCCGGATTGGCAATATAATGCGCGGAATAAGTGGTGTGAGGCAGGTAGCCGCGCGCGAGCTTGTGCTCGCCCTGGGCGCCGGCCTCGACCCGCCGCAAGCCGTGCGCGATCGCGTAGTCGATGGCCTGATAGTAGCAAATCTCGAAATGCAGGAATGGGTGGTGCTCGATCGCGCCCCAATTCCGGCCATAGAGTGTATCGGAACCGATGAAATTGATGGCTCCTGCGATCCAGCGGCCGGCGCGGCGGGCCATCACGAGCAGGATCCGCTCGCGCATTTTTTCGCCGACGATGGAAAAGAACTCGCGGGTGAGATACGGCCGGCCCCATTTACGCGAGCCGGTTTCCATGTAGAAGGCGAAGAAGGCGTCCCAGATTGCTTCGGTCAGGTCATTGCCGGTGAGCCAGCAGACCTCAATACCGGGGCTCAAGGCCTCCTTGCGCTCCCGGCGGATTGTTTTGCGCTTGCGTGACGCGAGCGCCACTAGAAAGTCGTCGAAAGAACTGTACCCACCATTTTCCCAATGAAATTGCTGGTCTGTCCGCTGCAGAAAATTGTGCGGGCCGAGTGCGCGCCACTCAGGTTCCGTGAGAAATGTGACGTGCGCGGATGACAGTTCGTTTGAGGAGGTCAGTTCGACTAGCGCATCGGCGAGCCCGCCGCGCACGGCGTCGGCGCTGGGGCCGGGACGGGCGAGCAGGCGAGGACCAGTCACCGGTGTGAACGGCACCGCGACCTGGAGCTTGGGATAGTAGTCGCCGCCGGCGCGTTCGAACGCCTCGGCCCAGCCATGGTCGAAGACGTACTCACCGCGCGAATGGGTCTTCACGTAGCAGGGCGCCGCGCCGAGCAGGGCGCCGTGGGCGTCTTCCGCCAGCAGGTGGCGCGGCTGCCAGCCTGTGCGGCCGCCGACCGATCCGGATCCCTCTAAGGACGACAGAAACTCATGGGAAACAAATGGGTTATGAACTTGTTCTCGTGTGCATAAATCCGGGGACAAGTTATCCTCAGATGTTAGTTTAATTTCATGTTTTGCTTTAATTGGCTGCGCGACTGCGCCGCGGGCGCAAGTATTCCATGCTTCAGCCGGTACATCGGCGAGCGATTGCACAATGCGAATGCGGAGTTCGATTTCTGCCATCGGGGTTGCGGCTTCTAGCCGGACTTTATGCCCAAAATCGTTCGAAATTCCTCAGCCTTTTGCTCCATTCTAGGGCCGCCAGCCCTCGAAAATAATCTGATCGGCCCAGCGTGCCGCGCGCTGGCGATCATCGTCGCTGCGGACCGTCCAGGTGAGCAGCGGCAGCCCGAATAGCGTGCGGGCGAGCAGCGCGGGGGCCGCCGGGAGGTCGTGCACTGAATAGGCGAGAAATTGCGGCCGGCTACCGGGCGTGTGCAGCAGCCAGGCCAGGCTTTGCTTCTGCGCGAGCGGTAACTGGTCCCATTCGGGATGGGAATAATGGCGCTCGGCCACGATACCCCGCGTCAGCATGGGATTGGCCTGCCGAACAGCCTCGATCAGGACCGGATCGAACGACATGATCGCCGCGCGCCCCGAATAACGCGCGATCAGGTCTGCGGTGCGCTTTGCCAGCCGCAGATCGTTGTCAAAGCGGCTTTTGAGCTCCAGCAGCAACGTCGATCGGCCGGCAACAAGTTCACACAGCTCGCCAAGAGTGAGGATACGCGCGCCACTGCCCTTGAAACGGACAGCCTTGATGTCCGCAGCGCTCAAGTCGGCCAGGCGGGCAGTACCTTCGGTCAGGCGGCCGAGCGCATCGTCGTGATGCACCATGGCCTCGCCATCGGCGCTGATTTGCAGGTCGGTTTCGATGCCATATCCGGCAGCCATCGCTGCCGCGAAGGCCGGGGCTGTGTTCTCGATCACGCCATTCGAGGCGTCGTGCAGGCCGCGATGGGCGAACGGTCGTTCGGTGAGCCAATCGAGGTCAGGCATCGGCCCTTCATTTGCCGGATATTTCGAACAGCCCTTCGACTTCCACAGCTGCGTCCGCTGGCAGCGCCGCAACGCCGACCGTGCTGCGCGCGTGACGTCCCTTGTCACCGAAGGCTTCGACCATCAGATCCGATGCACCGTTCATGACCTTCGGGCCGTCGGTAAAGCCCGCTGCCGAATTGATGAAGCCCCCGAGGCGCACCACGCGCACTACGTTGTCGAGATCGCCAAGCGCGGCCTTGAGTTGGGCCAGCAAATTGATTGCGCAGGCGCGCGCGGCTTTTTGCCCATCTTCAATGGAAACGCCGCCGCCGAGTTGCCCTTTCGCGATGAGTTTGCCGTCGGCGCCGAAGCAAAGTTGGCCGGAAACGACGAGGGTATTACCGCTGCGGACGAATGGGACGTAGTTGGCGACGGGGCTGGCGGGAGTCGGCAGGCTGACACCCAGACTTGCGAGTTTCTTTTCGACCGAACCGGCCATGTTTTCCTCCGCGGCGTGACAACCGGCGCGATCCTTGGCCGCGATTCTTGGCCGATTGGCCGCTGTGGCGCAAGCTGGGTTCCGGTCATGGTTGCCGGAATCTGCTGCGGCCTCTATCTTGCCCAGATCTTGCACCTTTCTGCTGTGGCGCGTCGCAACTATGGGGCGACGGAGAGGCCCGGATTCATGAATATGACGACTGGCGCCAAATTTTGGATTCTATCCGTTCTCGCCATAGGTATGGCCGCCGCGGCCGTCGACTGGCCGGCTTTGGCAGCGCCTCCTGCCGATCAGGTCCTGCTTGCGCCGCATCGGGCGATCTACGATCTCAAGCTGTCCAAGTCCCGCGGGAGCCGCGGCATCGAAGGCGTGCGCGGACGCATCCTCTATGATTTTTCCGGGAATGCCTGCGAGGGCTACGAACTGCAATTCCGTCAGGTTTCCGAACTCGACTCTGGCGAAGGTAAAGCGGCGCTGAGCGACTTACGATCCACCACCTGGGAAGACGGTGAGGCGACGAAATTCCGTTTCAATTCGGAAAATCTGTTCAACGAGCATCAGACCGACGCCGTGGATGGCCATGCCGAGCGCAGTACAAAAACAGTCGCGGTGAGCCTCAGCAAGCCGAAAACGAAAAGTTTTTCGGTGCCTGTCGGGGCCGTGTTTCCGACCGAGCACATGCGCCGCATTATTGCGGCCGCGCGCGAAGGAAAATCAGTTCTTGAATTTCCGGTCTACGACGGTTCGGAAACCGGTGAGAAGCTTTACAACACGCTCACCGTCATCGGCCGCGCCATTCCTCCCGGTGAAAAAACGCCGAGCGACGCAACGGCAAAATTGCCGGCATTTGCAAAGCTGACGCGCTGGCCCGTGACCATCAGCTACTTCGACAAAACCGACGAAAAGACCGAGCAGGGGGGCGAGCAAACGCCGGTCTATTCGATCGGCTTTGAGCTGTATGAAAACGGCATCTCGCGTGCGCTCGTTCTCGACTACACCGACTTCACCATCAGCGGCGAGATGACCTCGCTCGAACTGAAAAATTCGAAGCCTTGTCCGTAGGCCTCGGGCGGGTCCTCGTCGAGCGCGAGACCTTTTACGACTAGCGTCGCGGCCGAACTTCGAACGTAGCCTGTCGACCGCGTGTTCGGCTTCCGCTGCGCGACGATCAATGAGATCGGCGAATTCGTCGCCTTCGACGTCTTCCAGATTGCTCACGCCGATACCGATCAGGCGATAGCGCGTCGTACCCATTTCGTGGGTGAGCAGATCGCGGCCGGCGGCGAAAATGCGGGCTGCGAGCTGCGTTGGACTTCCCAGTGAGCGCGCGCGCGTGCGGGTCTTGAAATCCGAACTCTTGAGCTTGAGCGTCACGGTCGCGCCCGCGAGCGCACTGGCCTTGAGCCGCATCGAAACGCGCTCGGTGAGATCCCACAGATGCTGTTCAAGGGGACGAAACTCGCCGATGTCCTGCTCGAAGGTGGTTTCCGCCGAAACGCTTTTGGTGTCGCGTTCAGGATCGACCGTGCGGGAATCAAGGCCGCGGGCGAGCCGCCAAAGCCGCGCGCCTTCCTCGCCGTAGCGCCGCATGAGGTCGCGCTCGTCTGCTCGTTGCAAATCGGCGATCGTGCGAAAACCGTCGGCGGCAAGCTTGGCCGCGCTGATTGCACCAACGCCGTAGATAAAACCGACCGGCTTTCCGGCGAGAAAGGCGGGAGCTTCGTCTTGTCCAAGCGCCGCGAACCCGCGCGGCTTGTCGAGGTCAGACGCAATCTTTGCGAGGAATTTGTTGGCGGACAGGCCAATCGACACCGTAATGCCGAGGTCGCGTTCGACATTGCCGGCAAAGCGCGCCAGCGCCTTTGCCGGGCTCATGCCGTGAAGGCGTTCCGTCCCCGACAAGTCGAGAAAGGCTTCATCAATCGACAGCGGTTCGACCAATGGCGTGAGCGCAAACATGGCCTTGCGGACTTCACGGCCGACCTGAACGTATTTTGCCATCGTCGGCTTGACGACGACCGCATGCGGGCAGCGTCGTTTGGCCTCGAACATCGGCATCGCCGAACGAATTCCGTAGGTGCGCGCGACGTAGCAAGCGGCGGCGACCACACCGCGCTTGCCGCCGCCGACGATGACCGGCTTGTCGACCAGCGTAGGATCGTCGCGTTTCTCGATGGTTGCGTAGAAGGCGTCGCAATCGACGTGAGCGATGGCCAGCGTATCGAGCTCCGGATGGCGAGCCAGCCGCGGCGAGCCGCAAGCCGGACAGCGTGGAGCGGTCTCCGGCGTGTCGGCCAGGCAATCGCGGCAAAAGCTCATGGCAACTCGCGCTCCCAAGGCTGGCCGCCAAGCGCCGCGCGGGCTTTGCCTACGTCGCCCGGATCGAGGCCGTTTTCGTCCGCGAAGGCGCCGATCAGCCGTTCATCTGACGCCATGTATTCGAGCACGCCCGCCAGAAACCCTGGTTCACCCGCGGCGGCGCGAATCTCGGCCGGACCGATTCCGGTGACGGCGAGGAAACGCCCAAGCCGTTCGCTGTCGCTGGCGATGAAGGTAAGCGCCTGAATCGCAAGCGCTTCTGCTCGATCTTGCGTCAGCCGCGGGGCCTGCTTCATCGGTCAAATTTGCCTTTCCGTAACACATCCGCACTACCGTGCATCATGCCCGAGCGCGCATGACCTGGCGACGCCGCAAGCGCGCTTTGTGCGCATCATTGGGGACAAATGGGCGGGGAGGGGTATGCCGAAGACCGTCCTGATCGTGGAAGACAATGAGCTCAACATGAAGCTCTTTCACGATCTCCTCGAAGCACATGGTTACCAAACCGTCGGTACGCGTAACGGGATCGAAGCGTTGGATCTCGCCCGCAAGCACCGGCCGGATTTGATTTTGATGGACATCCAGCTGCCGGAAGTGTCGGGACTAGAAGTGACCAAGTGGCTGAAAGACGATCCCGAACTCAAGACCATTCCGGTCGTGGCTGTGACGGCCTTCGCCATGAAGGGCGACGAGGAGCGCATCCGCGAGGGTGGATGCGAGGCCTATCTGTCCAAGCCGATCTCGGTGGGAAAATTCATCGAGACCATCCGTCATTTCCTCGGGCCGGCGTGATGGTGCAGTAATGACCGCTCGTGTCCTGGTTGTCGACGACGTCCCCGCGAACGTGAAGCTGCTCGAGGCGCGGCTGTCGGCGGAATATTTCGACGTGACGACGGCGAGCAACGGCATCGAGGCGCTGGCGCTATGCGAGCGGGCCGAGTGCGACATCATATTGCTCGACGTGATGATGCCGGAACTGGACGGCTTCGAAGTCTGCCGCAAAATAAAATCTAATCCGCTCACGCACCATATTCCGGTTGTGATGGTGACGGCGCTCGACCAGCCCTCCGACCGTGTTCGCGGACTGGAGGCCGGTGCCGATGATTTCCTCACCAAGCCCGTGACGGACATCGCGCTGATCTCACGCGTGCGTTCGCTCGCGCGACTGAAAATGGTGACTGACGAATTGCGTATGCGCGCGGTCACCTCCAAGGAAATCGGCCTGCAGAGTCCGGAGCGCGAGGCGGTACTGGATACCGGCCGCGGCGGCCGCGTCCTTATCGTCGATGATCGTCCAAGCTCCTATGAGCGCATCGTGACGACGCTTTCGGCGGAACATACCGTCGATGTCGAACCCAATCCGAATGAAGCCTTATTCCGCTCGGCGGAAGGCAACTACGACCTGGTCCTCGTCTCGCTTAATTTGCAGGAATTCGACGGCCTGCGTCTATGCAGCCAGATTCGCTCGCTTGAGCGGACGCGCAATCTGCCAATTCTCGCACTCGCAGAATCCGACAGCACGGCGAAGCTTGTCCGCGGTCTCGAGATTGGAGTGAACGACTACCTGGTGCGGCCGATCGATAAGAATGAAATGCTCGCCCGCGTACGGACCCAGATCAAGAAGAAGCGGTACACCGAGCGGCTCCGCGACAACATGCAAATGTCGATTGAGTTGGCGATCACCGATGGTCTCACCGGCTTGTTCAACCGCCGTTACATGGAAACGCATCTCGGCACCTTGGTCGACCAATCAGCCGCCCGCGGCAAGCCGATTACGGTGCTTGTACTCGATATCGACTACTTTAAAGCGATCAACGACAGTTACGGCCACGATGCCGGCGATGATGTCCTGCGCGAATTTTCGCTCCGCATCCGCAAGGCCACCCGCAATATCGATCTTGCCTGCCGCTATGGCGGCGAGGAATTCGTTATCGTCATGCCGGAGACGGACATGGCGGTTGCCACGGCGGTGGCCGAGCGGCTGCGTCGGCGCATTGCGACTGAGCCGTTTGCGATCCAGAAAGGTGCGCGCCACCTCGAGGTGACGATTTCGATCGGAATTGCCGCGCTGTCGGGCGTCGGCGACGACGCCGCCACAATCCTCAAGCGGGCAGATCAGGCGCTCTATCGCGCCAAACGCGACGGTCGTAACCGCGTGGTGCCAGACGCGGCCTGAGGTCGCGTTGGTTGACCGACAAATAGGGCCGGCGTCCGCGATGGCAGCTAAAAACCTGCATTTATCGGCGCTTGGGCGGGCGGATTGGTGTGCGCGGGCGACTGGTCTACTTTTACCAATGAGCCAACTGATTCGGCGCAAACAGCAGTCGCGCCGGGTTCGACGCGCCATAAGCGCGTTCACGCGCGTCTCGACGCGCCCTAAGCGCGTTTACGCGAGTCTTCGACGCGCTATGGGAATACCCTACGGAGTGCTCAGGTCCGCCGCATCTCCTGGGTCCGTGGGGTTCGGCCGGCCGGGGAGTGGTGCGGGTGGCCTCACGCCGCCGCTTCCGGCCGGCCACCTACGTCATCACCGGGCAACCGGGTCCGGTCGCTGGCCGGCCCGGCTGTAAACTTGTCCCGGTGATTTCGCTTAGGAAAGCAATGCCGTGCCCGCCACGCGGGATGGCCGGGACAAGCCCGGCCATGACAGTTGAGATTTCAAAACAATCAACTCATTACGGCCGGACGATCGTCCAGCCTTGCTCACCGAGCTCGATCAGCGTGACAACGCCGGCCTTCACGCGCTCGGCATTCTCAACCAGCGGCGGCTCTTTCCCTTCTTTGCGGGTCATGGCTTCGAGCGTGTTCTCGCAAGCCTTGAACGCAACGTTGGGCATGCCCTGCTTGAAGGATTGCAATCTGGTGAGTACGGGTGACTTGTCCTGGCGCAGCATATTGAGGCCGGCATTGAAGGCGACCACCTGAATTTCGATCTCCTCGCCCTTGTCGGAATAATACTTCGACACGTTGGCGGCGACGTTGAGCACCGCATTCATCTTCGCGGCGTCGTCGTCACTGATCTGCAACGCGAGCCGATGTTTTTCGATGGCACTCGCGGGCGTCAGCGCGAGTGACAGCAGCGATACCAGTGCGATGAACAAGGTGCGAAGCATCGGCGATGCCTCCCGCGACTACTTGATCTTGGACTCGGAATATTCGACGTGCTTCTTGGCGATCGGGTCGTATTTCCGCTTCTTCATCTTGTCGGTCTGTGTCCGCGAATTCTTCCGGGTCACGTAGTAGTGGCCGGTACCGGCGCTGGAGACGAGCTTGATCTTGAGACTGGCGGCTTTGGCCATGGAATTTTCCCTTAAAACTCAATGTGCGGTGGCGAACGTGCCTTTGGCGCGGAACCTAGCGCCGAGGCGGCAAATGTCAAGAAACGCGCTGCTTTTCCGCATTTACAGCAGTTCCCGGCGGAATTTCTGGTCGGCCATGAAATAGAAAGGCACTGGCAGGTCGTGTGCCATGCCGGCCGCGACGCGCGCCAGCAGCTCTTCGAGCACGACGCCGGTGATGGTCGGCATGTCGAGTTGCGTTGCTTCCTCGATCGGGACCCAGGTGAGTTCGACCAGCTCGGAATCCGGCCCCACAACGCCTTCGATCGTGTGGGCAACTGCCGAAGCATCGGCGGTCAGGAAACGCGTATCGAAACGCCGCGGTCGCCGTGGTGGCGTAATGGCGCGCGCGATGAAATGGATTTGGCCAAGGTCGGGATGGACGTTGGCTTTGGCAAACTCGGCCCAGATTTCGCCCGGCACCTGCGGTGGCCGATCGCGCTTCACGCCCAGCAGAAGCCCGGTTTCCTCGGCGGTCTCGCGCACCGCGGCGAGCGGAAACGCACGCGCAAACTCCACACTTGGCTCCGCGACCCGTTCCATCAGTTTGCCGAGCGCGTCGGGGTGCAGTTCGCTCACCGAACTCATCTGACGATCGAGCGGTTCGATACGGCCTCCAGGGAAGACAAATTTGCCCGGCATGAACTTGTGGCCGGCGTGGCGGCGACCGAGCAGAATTTTTGGCCTGGGTCCGGAGCGGTCAATCAGCATCAACGTTGCCGCATCGCGCGGTTCACTGTCAGGAAACGACGTATCGCGCTCAGCAGTCGTCATGCGCTCGGACATAAGTTTTCCGAAGTCTTTCGT
Source organism: uncultured Alphaproteobacteria bacterium (assembly GCA_963810125.1). Lineage (GTDB taxonomy): Bacteria > Pseudomonadota > Alphaproteobacteria > Rhizobiales > Xanthobacteraceae > Pseudolabrys. Next base: position 54,152 of record CAWEMK010000005.1, on the reverse strand, counting down.
CATCAGGTCTTCCGTTGCTTGCGGCGATGCCGGTTTGGAACATAGCGGTCATTCGGTCGCGCTTCGCGGGGAATGCCACGGCCGGGGCGTCCGGCCCGGCCTTCCGACAAAAGCGCGAAGCGGAGTGCGCCGGCAACCGGCGCCGCTTCCACCAGCTTGACGGTTACCGGGTCGCCGAGCCGGTAGCTCTCGCCGGAACGCGCCCCGACCATCGCATGGCCTTTCTCGTCATACCGGAAAAACTCGTCACCGATGGTGCGCGCCGGCACGAAGCCGTCGGCGCCGGTATCACGCAGCTTTACGAATAGTCCGGCGCGGTGAACGCCCGAAATGCGACCATCGAAAGTTGCGCCGATACGATCCGACAGGAAATGCGCAATGAGCCGGTCGTTGGTCTCGCGTTCGGCGAGCATGGCGCGGCGTTCGGTGGCGGATATCTGCGCGGACACTTCCGCCAATGCTTTTACATCGGTCGCCTCGGGCAGTCCGTCGCCGCCCAGCTTGAGCACACGGATCAGACCGCGGTGCACGATCAGATCGGCATACCGGCGGATCGGCGAAGTGAAGTGTGCGTAGCGGCGCAGATTCAGTCCAAAGTGGCCATAATTTTCCGCGGCATATTCAGCCTGCGCCTGCGTGCGTAGCACGACATCGTTGATGAGCTGTTCGGCATCGCGGCCTTTGACACGCGCGAGAATACGATTGAAGGCTTCCGGCTTGAGCACGCCACCCTTGGCGAACGGGATGTCGAGCGTTGCGAGAAACTCACGCAGTGCGTTGACCTTTTCGATCGAGGGCTCGTCGTGCACGCGATAGATCAAGGGGATGCGCGCCTTCTCGAGCGTTTCGGCGGCCGCAACGTTGGCCATGATCATGAATTCCTCGATCAGCCGGTGTGCCTCCAGCCGCTCGGGTGTGGTCACGCGATCGACGGTGCCGTCGCCTTTCAGCAGGATCTTGCGTTCGGGGAGGTCGAGATCGAGTGGCTGGCGTTCGGTCCGTGCGCGCACCATCGTCTCGTAGGCGGCGTAGAGCGGCGCGAGTACCGGCTTGACCAGCGTGTCGGTTTCTTCGTCGGTGCGTCCGCCGATCGCGAGCTGCGCCTGCTGGTAGGAGAGCTTTGCCGCCGACCGCATCATGATGCGATGAAAGGTGTGCGCGCGTTTGCGGCCGTCTGCGCCGATGACCATGCGCACCGCGAGGGCGGCGCGGTCCTCGCGCGGGCGCAGCGAGCACAAGTCATTCGAAATGCGTTCAGGCAGCATCGGCACGACGCGATCGGGGAAATAGACGGAGTTACCGCGCACAAGCGCTTCCCGATCAAGCGCAGAGCCGGTTTTTACATAATGCGCCACGTCCGCAATGGCGACATTGACGATGAATCCACCATGATTGTTCGCCGCAGGATCGGGCTCGGCCTGCACGGCGTCGTCGTGATCCTTCGCGTCAGGCGGATCAATGGTGACGAACGGGACGTGCCGCCAATCCTCGCGGCCTTGCAAGGTGGCGGGCTTCGCAGCATCGGCTTCCTGTTGTGTCTCGCGGCGGAATACCGACGGAATTCCGTGGGTGTGGATGGCAATCAGGCTGACCGCGCGCTCGGATCGTAGGGAGCCGAGGCGTTCGACCACGCGGGCTGTGGGCAATCCCAGCCGTGGCGCGCGTGAGGTTTCGACCGCGATCAGGTCGCCGTCTTCGGCGTCAGCTGTTGCACCGGCGGGGATTGCAAGTTCCTTGCCCAGCATCTTCTTGTCGACCGGTTCAAGCCGGCCGCCGCCATGCGGATTTCCGCGGAATATTCCGAGTACACGGTGCTTGGGATGATCGATGATCCTTATGACGCGGCCACGGTGACGGATGCCATCTTCGTCTTCGGTCTCTTCGACCCGCAACAAAACGCGGTCGCCGATACCTGCGGCTTCGCCAGGCCGCATCTTGGGCGGCACATGAATCCGGATTTTCGGCGCAGGCCCATGGGCGTCCTCGTCCCATTCGTCCGGAGTGGCGATGAGGTCGCCGTCGCTGTCGCGCGACGTCACGTCGGCAAGCACGGTTGAAGGCAGGACGCCGGGATGATGCAGCTTCTTGCGCCGCTTCTCGATCGAGCCTTCGTCGGCGAGCTCGCGCAGCATGCGCTTGAGATCGGCGCGCAGGGAGTTTTTCAGGCCGAAGGCGCGGGCGATTTCACGCGTGCCAACTTTGCCCGGCTTGTTGCCGATAAAGGCGAGAATGTCGGCCTTGGAGGGAAGGGAGGGTGTTTTCTTAGATTGGGTTTTCAAAATAATAGTCCTGCGCCGCGCGCATGGCCTCGAAAACCCGCTGGCGGGTTTCGGACAAGGTCATGCGCCCATAATGGGGCGCGATTGAATGAAATGTAATGGTTGAAACTCAGCTTCGCCAGTTATTCGGCGGCGGTGATTTTGCTGGCCTTTTTTGCCGGCTTCTTGCGTGGCTTGGCGCTTTTCTCGGCCGTATCCGCAGTTTCGGTGGCCTTCTTCTTGCGGCCCTTCGGTGCTTCCGACGGCGCACCGGCTTTCTTGCGGCCGGCCGCGCGGCGCGGCTGTGAGCCGAGCTGTTCGGCGCGGGCATCAAGCAGCACGACCGCCTCGGTCAGCGTGATCGTCTCCGGAGTTTTGTCGCCGGTGATAGTGGCGTTGATGCCATTGTGGCTCACGTAGGGACCATAGCGCCCGTTCTTGACGACAACGGGGCCGCCTTTGTCCGGGTGCTCTCCCAATTCCTTGCCGGGATCCGCACCGAAGCGCCGTCCCTTCTTCGGATTGGCTTTCTTCTCGGCGATCAAGGTGACGGCGCGATTGAGACCGACGGTGAGGACATCATCACCGTCTTCGAGACTCGCGTATGTCTTGCCGTGTTTGACGTAGGGACCGAAACGTCCCATTCCCGCGAGGATCGGCTCGCCATCTTCAGGCGACAATCCGACTTCGCGCGGCAGCGCCAGCAGACCGAGCGCTTTTTCGAGATCGATGTCGTCAGGCGTAACACCTTTCGGAACGCTGGCGCGTTTCGGCTTTTCGACTTCCTGTTTCTTTTCGCCCTTCTTCGGCTTCGGCGGTTTGATTTGTTCGCCGAGCTGCAAATAGGGTCCAAAGCGGCCGCCACGCAGCGTCACCTCAAGACCGGAGACGGGGTCCTCGCCCAGCACCTTCTTGCCCTGAACGCCATCAGCACTGGGCGTGATCTGCCGCGTGAAATTGCAATCCGGATAGTTTGAACAACCGACGAAGGCACCGAAGCGCCCTGTCTTCAACGAAAGCTGCCCGGTATTGCATTGCGGGCACTGACGACGCGGCGTGCCGTCGGCGTGTTCAGGAAAAATATGCGGCTCGAGCAAATCGTTGAGCGCATCGAGCACGACGCGGTTGCGCACTTCCTTGATTTCGTTGACCGCGCCGATGAACTGACCCCAGAACTCGGCGAGCACCGCGCGCCAGTCCATCGTACCGGCGGAAATTTCGTCGAGCTTTTCTTCGAGGCTGGCGGTGAAATCATATTCGACGTAGCGGGTGAAGAAACTTTCCAGGAAGGCAACGACGACGCGGCCTTTGTCTTCCGGAATGAGCCGCTTCTTGTCGATGCGGACATAGCCGCGGTCTTGCAGCACCTGCAGGATGGAGGCGTAGGTCGATGGACGGCCGATGCCGAGCTCTTCCATGCGCTTGACCAGCGCAGCCTCTGAAAAACGTGGCGGCGGCTCGGTGAAATGCTGTGACGACGTGATTGCCTGCTTGGTGAGCGTTTCGCCCTCCGACATTACGGGCAGGAGGCGCGATTCATCGTCCTCGGAAGTTTCGTCCTGGCCTTCCTGGTAGAGCGCCAAAAACCCATTGAACTTGATCACCTGGCCCGAGGCGCGCAGTTCGATATTGCGTGCGCCGGCTTTGGCAACGATGTCGACTGTCGTGCGCTCAAGCTCGGCGGATTCCATCTGGCTCGCAATTGCGCGATTCCAGATCAATTCGTACAGCCGCGCCTGGTCGCGATCGACGTATTTGGCAACTTCCGCAGGAGTGCGGCTGGCGCTGGTCGGGCGCACCGCTTCGTGGGCCTCCTGCGCATTCTTCGACTTGTTGTGGTATTCGCGCGGCGAAGCCGGCACGTATTCCTTGCCGTAGTTGCGTCCCAGCATCGCGCGCACGTCGGCAATTGCCTCCGGCGCCATGTCGATACCGTCGGTGCGCATATAGGTGATTAGGCCGGTGGTCTCGCCGTCGAGCTCAACACCTTCATAAAGACGCTGCGCAAGACGCATGGTGATCGCCGGGGCGAAGCCGAGTTTTCGGCTTGCCTCTTGCTGCATCGTCGAGGTGGTGAAGGGCGGCGGCGGATTGCGGCGGGCCGGCTTTGCCTCGACGCTGGTAATCTTGAAGTTTGCGTTTTCGAGGTCGCGGGTGAAGGCCTCGGCTTCGGCGCCCGAGCCGATGTCGAGGCGTTGGATCTTTTGCCCGTCGGCGCCGACCAGGCGCGCCTCGAAGACTTCGTTGCGCGGGGTCGCCAGCTTCGCAACGATCGACCAGTATTCCTTGGCGACGAATTTTTCGATTTCGAGCTCGCGGTCGCAGACCAGCCGTAGTGCGACCGATTGCACGCGGCCGGCTGAGCGTGCGCCCGGCAACTTGCGCCAGAGCACCGGCGAGAGCGTAAAGCCGACGAGGTAATCAAGCGCGCGGCGCGCGAGATAGGCATCAACCAGCGCGCCATCGATCTCGCGCGGATGCTGCATCGCTTCGGTCACCGCCTGCTTGGTGATCGCATTGAAAACAACGCGCTCGATCTTGTGATCCTTGAGCGCTTTCTTTTCCTTCAGCACCTCGAGCACGTGCCAGGAGATCGCTTCGCCCTCGCGATCCGGGTCGGTGGCGAGGATCAGCTTGTCGGCGCCCTTGAGCGCGCGGGCGATGTCGTTCATGCGCTGGTTCGACCGGGCGTCGACTTCCCAGAGCATGTGGAAATTGTTGTCCGGATCGACCGAGCCATCCTTTGGGGGGAGGTCGCGGATATGGCCAAAAGAGGCCAGGACCTCGTAGCCGGAGCCGAGGTATTTATTGATTGTCTTCGCCTTGGACGGCAACTCGACTACGACAATATTCATTGAAATCCAGTGGGTTATCCGCCTGTAGTCGTGAGAATCAGGGCGGAATCGGCCGCATGATTGGCCCGGAACATGGGGAAGGCGACCCCTAGTGTCAAATGAGCGGGTTAAGAACCCGTGTCAGATCAGCCAAATGGGGCACGAAAGAGACCACCATTCTCTGCAATCATAACGTGTATAAACTGTTTTCGCTATCAAAAAGTTAGCTCGGCGGTAGGGCTAGGGGATGTTGATCCCGAGCTTTTCCAAAAGTTGGGCGGTCGGACTGCCGTCGGGCAACATGCCGAACTTTTTTTGCTCGCTGCGGATGTTGTCGCGAAGGTCGAAATCGACGTGACCTTCGAAGTCAGTCACCTTGTAACCGAGTGCCGATAGTTTTTTCTGCAGGGCGATGCGAGCGTCGCGCGACAACTGGCGGTCGTCTTTCGGCCAGACGGCCCTGATCAATCCGCCGCCGTGTATACGATCGGCCAGATGGCCGACGGCGATCGCGTAGGCATCCGAGTTGTTGTATTCCTTCAAGACCGCAAAGTTTTCGGTGACGATAAAGCCAGGGCCATTTGCGCCGCTCGGGAAGAACAGGATTCCAAGGCCGGAATCCGGAAACGGCTTCCCGTCCGCGCGGCGCACACCAAGCTTTTGCCATTCCGCGAATGTGGCGCGGCTGTGCATGTAGTCGAAGTCCTTCGGCACCGTGACTTCGAAACCCCAGGGGAGTGCCGGGTTCCATTTCCATTTCTGGAGATAATTCGCGGTGGAGCCGAGCACATCCGGCACGTTGGTCCAGATGTCCGCGCGGCCGTCGCCTGAAAAGTCGACGGCATAGTCGACGAAATTTGACGGCATGAATTGCGTCTGCCCCATGGCGCCCGCCCACGAGCTCACCATCTTGTCGCGGGCAAAATGATTGTCCTGCATGACGCGCATTGCGACGATCAATTCGTTGCGGAAATAAGGATCGCGGTATTTCACGTAAGCCAGTGTGGCGAGCGACCGGAACACGTCCCAGCGATCCTTCTCGGTGCCAAAATCTGATTCCATGCCCCACAAGGCAAGCAGCACCCAGCGCTCGACCTGATATTTCTTTTCGACGGCGTCGAATGTTTTCGCCCATTCGCGTGCTTTGAGTTGCGCATCGGCGATGCGGCGGTTCGAGACGATTGCGTTCACGTAGTCGCCGACCGGCTTTCCATATTCCGGCTGCCGTTTGGTGGCGGCGATCACGCGTTGGTCCGGTGTGACGCCTTTCATGGCCGCGTCGAAAGTCGGCGCGGGTCACGCCCTTGGCTTGGGCGTCGGGCCAGAGCGCATTCACAAAAGCGGCGAAGGATTGGTCTTGTGCGCGCGAGGGCGCGGCCGAAAATGTCAGCAGGAGCGCGAAGGCAAAGAGGCAGCGGCCGATCATGGAAAATCCGCGAGAATCCGGGTGGAGGAGGTCATATCGCACGTTAGAGAAGCGATACCAACCCTGCGCCGTGGCGCGTAAGCCGCCCTGCGATCTCGAGTTCCAGCAGCACGGTGCGTACGATCGTTGGCGACGCGCGCGATAAGCGCACCAGGTCGTCGATCAAGACCGGCGTCGGCCCAAGCAGGGAAATGAGGCGGGCGCGCTCATCCACGCCAGGTTCGGTGGCCGCCGGCGCGAGCGGTTCTTGTGCTGCTTCCTGCACCGAAGGCAGCTCTGGCCCGCGGCCGAGGATCGGCTCGATCACCGCAATGACATCGGCAGCCTCAGTGACTGGTATCGCGCCTTGCTTGAGCAGCCCGTTGGTGCCTTCGTTGCGGGGATCGAGGGGAGAGCCGGGTACGGCAAATACTTCGCGGCCTTGCTCCCCGGCGAGCCGCGCCGTGATGAGCGAACCCGAGCGCCGTGCAGCTTCGACGACAATGACGCCGACGGATAGCCCCGAGATGATACGGTTGCGGCGGGGAAAGTCGTGTGCGCGCGGCTCCCATGTGAATGGCATTTCCGATATGGCGACGCCTGCGATCAGAATCTTTTCCAGCAAGCCAATGTGGTCGGCCGGATAAATGCGGTCATGCCCGCCGGCGAGCACTGCAACCGTTCCAGTCGCAAGGCTTGCACGATGGGCTGCGGCATCGATGCCGCGCGCGAGCCCGGACACGACTACATAACCTGCGTCGCCGAGATCGCGCGCCACGCGTTCGGCAAATTTCATGCCGGCCGCCGACGCATTGCGCGAGCCGACAATCGCAACGAGCGGCCGTAACAGAATTTCGAGCTTGCCGCGCATTGCGACAACCGGCGGCGGATCGTCGATCATTTTCAATCGCGCGGGATAGTCCGGCTCGCCCAATGCCAAAAATTCGACGCCGGCAGCATGCGCTACCTTCAACTCCGCTTCGGCCTGCGCGCGTGAGCAGATTCGGATTGGTCGCGCCGAGCCGCCGCGCCGCGCGAGGTCGGGCAAAGCGGTGAGAGCCGCGCCAACGCTGCCGAAATGTTCGACGAGATCGTGGAAGGTACGCGGGCCGATATTGTCGCTGCGGATGAGGCGCAGCCAATCGAGCCGTTGCTCGTCGCTGAGTTTCGTCCGGTTGCTCAACGCGCCACCCGCTCTGCCTGACCCGGCGCAGAGCACTACAACCGTTCGTGAACGAATACAACCCTAAGTTTAGTTGGAGCCCGCGGCTTTTGCGCCGATCTTGCCTTCGCTGCCATTGAGCAGGCGCGCGATATTGGCCCTGTGCATGACCCACAACAAAACGGTCAGCAGCAAAAACAACGCTGCGGCGTCAGGACGGCCCAGCAGCCAGAGACCGAGGGGGGTGAGGGCGCTGGCGATCAAGGCGGCCAGCGACGAGTAGCGGCTTACCGCGGCCACCATGAGCCAGATTGCGCAGAAAATGAGCGCAGCCGGCCAATGAAGACCGATCAGCAAACCAATGTAGGTAGCGACGCCCTTGCCGCCCTTGAATTTCAGCCAGATCGGAAAGAGGTGGCCGAGGAACGCGCCGAGGCCAGCCGCGAGCGCTGCATCCGGGCCGTAATGCGTCGCCGCGACAACGGCGACCGTCCCTTTGAGCACGTCACAGAGCAATGTTGCTGCGGCGAGACCCTTGCGGCCGGTCCGCAGCACGTTTGTCGCGCCGATATTGCCGGAACCGATCGAGCGCAAATCGGGCCCGCCGGTCGCGCGCGTGAGCAGCACGCCGAACGGTATCGAACCCAGCAAATAGCCAAAAGCGAAAGCGAGAAGGGCGGTCATACGTATTCGTAGACGGTGCGCCCGGAAACGATCGTGCGCACGACGCGACCGGTGAGCCGGGCTTCATCGAACGGTGTGTTCTTGCACTTCGATTTCAATTCGTTGGGGTCGAGGACCCAGGGCAAGTCCATATCGACCACGATGACGTCGGCCGGTGCGCCGCTCTTGAGCGTGCCGCCGGGCAGCCCGAGCAATTCAGCAGGCCGCGTCGACATCGCGCGCAGCAGCGTCGTCAGGTCGATCTCGCCACTGTGGACGAGGCGGAGGCCGGCGGTGAGCATTGTTTCGAGACCGATGGCGCCCGGCGCAGCTTCGGCGAAAGGGAGGCGCTTGGTTTCGACGTCCTGCGGATTGTGATCGGACATGATCACGTCGATGAGGCCGGCGCTCACCGCCTCGACAAGGGCTTTGCGATCGTCCTCCGCGCGCAGCGGCGGCGTCACCTTCAGGAAGGTGCGGTAGGGTCCGATGTCAATTTCATTGAGCGTGACGTGATTGATCGAGGCTGAAGCAGTGACATCCAACCCGGCATCTTTGGCGCGGCGCAAGACCTCGAGCGATTCAGCGCAGGTCACGGACGCGGCGTGATAGCGTCCGCCTGAGAGCGCGACCAGACGGATGTCGCGCTCGAGCATCACCGTTTCCGCCGCCTTGGGTATGCCGAGCAGACCAAGCCGGGTGGCGAATTCGCCTTCGTTCATCACACCGTCGCCAATCAGATTTGGATCCTCGGTGTGATGGACAATCATCGCGTCGAAATCGCCGGCGTAGGTCAGCGCGCGCCGCATCACCTGCGCGTTGGTGACGCTCTTTGCCCCATCGGTGAAGGCAACGGCGCCTGCCGCTTTGAGCAGGCCGATTTCCGTCATCTCCTTGCCTTCCAGACCTTTGGTGATCGCGGCCATCGGATGCACATGCACGATCGCGTTGTCGCGCGCGCGGCGCAGGACGAAATCGACCGTTGCGGGATTGTCGATGGTGGGCGACGTGTCGGGTTGGCAGATAATAGTAGTGACGCCGCCCGCCGCCGCCGCCTGGCTCGCGGAGCCGAGTGTCTCGCGGCTGGCCTCGCCGGGTTCGCCAATGAAGGCGCGCATGTCGACCAGCCCCGGCGCAATCAGCTTGCCACGGCAATCGATGACGTCTGTGCCTTCCGGCACACCAGCCGCGCCGATGCCTTTCTTCGCTTCGCGGATCACGCCTTCTGCAATCAGAAGATCGCCGACAATATCGAGGTCGCGTGACGGATCGACGATCCGGGCGTTGGCGAGCAGGATCGGGCGGCGTTCGGACAGCATCATTAATCCCACCCTGTCATTCCGGACGCCGCCAACGGGTCCGCGCGAAGCGCGGCCCGATGACAAGCTCCGCGGCGATCCGGAATCCAGAAGCAAACTTTGTGCAAGCATCTGGATTCCGGGTCCGCGCCTTCAGCGCGCCCCGGAATGACGAAGAGAAATTTATTACGCATTGGGCAAATTCCGAGAGAGCGCTTCGAGCACCGCCATGCGCACGGCGACCCCCATCTCGACTTGCTCGCGGATGAGGGACTGGGCGCCGTCGGCAACGAGAAAGTCGATTTCAACGCCGCGGTTCATCGGCCCGGGGTGCATCACCATTGCGCCCGGTTTGGCATAGGCGAGCTTTTTTTCGTCCAGCCCGTAATAGTGGAAATATTCGGACATCGACGGTACGTAAGAGCCGTTCATGCGCTCGCGTTGCAAGCGCAGCATCATGACGATATCGGCATCTGCGAGGCCCTCGCGCATGTCGCGAGCAACCTCGACGCCGAAGCGTTCTATGCCGGGCGGCAGGAGTGTGGAGGGGGCAACAACACGCACCCGCGCGCCCATGGCGTTGAGCAAGATGATGTTCGAACGCGCGACGCGCGAATGCAGGATATCGCCACAGATCGCGACCAGCAGGCCGTCGATGTGGCCCTTGTTGCGGCGGATCGTGAGCGCATCGAGCAATGCCTGGGTCGGATGCTCATGCGCGCCGTCGCCGGCATTGATCACCGAGCAATCGACCTTGCGCGCCAGCAATTCGACCGCGCCCGACGCGTGGTGACGGACGACGATGATATCGGGGTGCATCGCGTTCAAGGTGATCGCGGTATCGATCAGGGTCTCGCCTTTGCGCATCGAGGACGAACTCGTCGACATGTTCATCACGTCGGCGCCAAGTCGCTTGCCGGCCAGTTCGAACGAGGCCTGGGTCCGTGTCGACACTTCAAAGAACAGGTTGATTTGGGTGCGGCCGCGCAGCGAGGTGCGCTTCTTTTCGACCTGTCGATTGAGTTCGACGAATTCTTCTGAGAGGTCGAGGAGCCCGGTGATGTCCTCGTGGGAAAGCCCTTCGATCCCCAACAGATGCCGCCTGCTGAGTACGAATGAGGGTTTCGGCGCAATGGTCATTAAAGCCAGTCGTATAGGCGCAACTGGCTTGCCCGGCAAGAGTTTTACCGGTTGATCCACAAGGCCATGATTTTGATCGTTAATGGCGGGTGCAGGTAACGGCCTCCCGGATTTGTGTCGGGTTCAAGTCAAATTTAGCGACAGCGCACCGGGAAGGGCCTGCGCTTCCTTAACTACATAACCGCAATCGTGGTTTCCCGGATTGCGGGTGCCGGCCGGAAAGCTCAGCTTTTGCCTGCCACGGTGCGCCCGCCATCGCGGCAAAACTGAAAATCAATCGATGCGAGCGTTCGGGCTGGGCAATATGGAGAGTACCAATGCAGCGGAAGAAATCGTTCTTCGTGTACGCATCAGCGATCAGCATTGTCGGCGTCCTTGTGCCTCTCTCAGCCACGCCCGGCTTCGCGCGCGAAGCCAAAAATGCAACTCAGAACAGCAGCTATCAGCTGCAATCGGCATCATCCTCTTATGCCTATGAGCCCCAGACAGCCGCCATGACGGCCCGGCGCGGCCAATGCTGGATAGCGACGGACGCAAGCCGCCCATTCGGCTACACGGGAAGCTGTGCCAATCCGTTGGCGTATGATCCAGCGCTCAGCCCGACCTACAACGGCGAACTGCATGGTGACTAAAGAAACCACTTGCAAAGTGGCAGGGGCGGACCGTGGTCCGCCCCTTTTTCGTGAGCGGAGTTTTTTGTTCCCACCACATGTTCGTGATCGCTTCAAACGCCGCAACCGTATTCCAAACGGAACCGTCGCCCCTGTTCCCGTGTTGAACTCCGATAACTCGAACGCCGGCATGCAAAAGGAGACTGAAACATGAAGACGATCATAAAATACGCCGCAACTGTGGCACTGACCGGCGCGCTTGCGTTGGCTGCGGCTGCGCCGAGTGAAGCACGCAACGGCCGTAACGCCGCCGCCATCGGATTTGGCGTTGGTGCAGTAGCCGGAGCAGCGATCGCAAGCTCCGCCTACAACAACGGCTATTACGCGGACCCGGGCTATGCATACGCGCCTGGCTACGTGGACTCGGGGTATGCTTACGCGCCTGATTATGCGTATGAGCCCGGTCCGGTTGACGGCTCGTATGCCTATGGGCCCGCGCCACGCTACCGCTACTACGGTAACAGTTGGTCCAGCCAGCACAACACGAACAACTTCTCGATCAACTCGCAGCGCTAGACTTGAGTGATACGTTGTGAAGAAGAGGCCGCTCTTATGAGCGGCTTCTTTTTTGCAGGTTTGCCAGCCGGTCGAGCGCGCCCTGCAGGATAAAAATTGCGGCGTGCTGATCGATGACGGCGGCGCGTTTGGCGCGGCTGACATCGGCGGCGATCAAATCGCGCTCGACCGCGACTGTTGAGAGCCGCTCGTCCCACAATGCAATCGGTAGTTCGGTCAGTTTCGCAAAATTGCGCGCGAAGGCTCGTGTCGATTGGGCGCGCGGTCCTTCACTGCCGTCCATGTTCAGCGGCAGGCCGAGCACAAAGCCGACCACCGACCGTTCGGCCGCAAGCGCAAGCACGCGTTGGGCGTCGGCGGTGAAGGCGGTGCGGGCGATCGTCTCGACTGCCGTTGCCAGTTTCCGGTCGGGATCGCTGACCGCGACACCGATCGTCTTGGTGCCGAGATCGAGGCCGATAAGCGCTCCGCGCGCGGGCCAATGCGCGGCCGCTTCAACGAGTGGCAGGATAACGGGCATGCTCAAGCGCTACCACACATCAGGGCACAGTTCCTGGTGGAAGCGTGCCGGCAAATGCTGCGATGTCGCCAGCGGTCGCAAGCCATACGCGATCATCCGCGCGGTGCACGATGTGCTTGAGCGCGCGCGCCAGATGCTTGAAGCGGTGCGGCCAGCCGACAATGTAGGGATGAAGTGCGATGCCCATGACCAGCGGACGCTTGCTGCTCTCTTCATGCATGACCTCGAAAGCATCGACGATCATGTCAGCGAAATCGGAGCCCTCGCGCTTGCGCGCGACGATCTGCGGAATGTCATTGAGCTCCTGCGGATACGGCAGCGACAGGATGCGGCCTTTGCGAGTCTTCATCCAGACGGGTTGGTCGTCGTGACACCAATCGAGCAAATAAGTGTAGCCGGCTTCCTGCAGGAGATCGGGCGTGAGGTGAGATTGCGAGATCCATGGCCCGAGCCACCCGCGCGGGCGCTTGCCGGAATGCTTCTCGATTGCGGCGGTTGTTTCCTCGATCAGCAATTGCTCCTTGTACTCGGTGAGTTCGCCCTGACGTTCGGAATTGCTGCGGCCGTGCCCGACAATTTCGGCGCCGGGAAATGCCGCGACGGCCGCCGGCGCATGGTCGTACATCTGCGCGTTCACCAGCAGCGACACCGGCAGCTTTAATTCCGCAAACAAGTCGGCAAGGCGGAAGACGCCGACGCGGTTGCCGTAGTCGCGCCAGGCGTAATTGAGGACGTCCGGTTGCGGTCCGCCGGGCGCCAGTTCGGCTCCCAGGCCTTCACCGAACGAGAACCATTCGAGATTGAGCGCAATATAGATTGCCAGCCGTTTGCCGCTTGGCCAGTCGTAGACCGGGCGGGCGGCGATGGGAGAGTAGGGGTAGCGGTTGTGGCTGCGGGCCGGCATGGACAAATGTTAGCCGGTTCCATGCCTGCTTGCCTGCATTTTCGTAGCCGCCGAACAGGGCCTTCGTGTCGACGGCCATGCTCGGTATGGCCATTGCGAATTTATTGGCGATGCAGAACGCGATAGGCTGGCCCCTTCGATGCTGGGATCATCGTCCATGTGGCCGGACCGCCGATTGCTCGATCTGTTCAAAATTGATCATCCGATCCTGCTGGCGCCTATGGCCGGCGCCATGGATGCCGAGCTTGCGATCGCAGTCGCCAGGGCCGGTGGTCTTGGCGCGCTCCCGGCCGGCATGCTCAACGCAGAGCAGCTGCGTGCCCAAGTCGCGCAATTTCGGGCCGCCACCGGCAACAAGCCAATCAATCTCAATTTTCTGGCGCACAAAATGCCGGTGCCGAACAACGCGCGCGAGCATGCGTGGCGAGAAAATCTCAAGCCTTATTATGTCGAGTTCGGAGTTGATCCGGCGGCACCCGCGACAACAGCCAGTCGCACGCCATTCGATGCTGCGATGTGTGCGGTCGTCGAAGAGCTCAAGCCGGACGTCGTGAGCTTCCACTATGGGCTGCCGGAGCCGGCCTTGGTTGCGCGCTTGAAAGCCGCGGACTGCAAGGTGATTTGTTCGGCCACGACAGTTGCCGAGGCGCGTTTTCTGGAAGCGCAGGGCTGCAACGCCGTGATTGCGCAGGGACTCGAAGCGGGCGGGCATCGAGGAATGTTTTTGAGCGACGATGTCGATACGCAGGTGGGATTGTTTGCCCTGTTGCCGCAGGTTGCGGATGCCCTGAAGGTGCCGGTGATCGCCAGTGGCGGAGTCGGGGATGCCCGCGCCATTGTAGCGGCGTTCGCGCTGGGAGCTGCTGCTGTACAGATCGGTACTGCGTTCCTGTTCTGCCCGGAAGCGAAGACGCTTCCGCCCCATCGTGCAGCGTTGCGGGCCGCGCGAGACGACAGCACCGTCGTGACCAATGTGCTGAGCGGGCGGCCGGCCCGCGCCTTGATCAACCGGGCGATCCGCGAACTTGGTCCGTTTAGCGACGTTGTTCCGGAATTCCCGCTGGCCAGTGGCGCCTTGGCGCCCCTGCATGCCAAGGCGCAGGCGCAAGGGTCGGGAGACTTTTCGCCCATGCTCGCGGGGCAGGCCGCGTCCCTCGGCCGCGAGCTGCCGGCCGGCGAACTGGTCGCTAAATTGGTCTCGGAAACGCAAGACGTGCTGCGCCGGATCAAGGCATAAGGCCTTCTTAGGAGCCGGTTGTCGCCGTGAAAGCGCCTCTGCTATAGGCTGACGCCAAGTGAACGCCGGTTTGGAAATACAATGTCCGTTGACGCCGATACCGTCCGCCGCATCGCGCACCTCGCCCGGATCGCCGTGGCCGAGAACGAGGTCGAGCACCTCAAGGGCGAGCTCAACACCATGCTTGCATTCGTCGAGCAGCTTGCGGAGGTCAACGTCGACAACGTCGAGCCGATGACATCGGTGACACCGATGGCGATGAAAAAGCGCGTGGACGAGGTGACGGACGGCGGTCTTGCCGAGGATATCGTCAAGAATGCGCCCATGAGCGAAGATAACTTTTTCCTGGTGCCGAAGGTGGTCGAGTAATGTGCATCGCCTGCGAGCTAGGATACTGGTCCATGGTCGACGCGCTCGAGGCGGAGCGAAACGCGTTGCGGGGACAGGAAAAAGGCACGCCGGCAGCGGCGCGGTTTGCGTGCGAACCTGGCGCCGAACCGACTGTGCGTGAGCAGCCGCCGCAAGCCGCGGATGAGCCTACGCCGTGACTGAACTGACTTCGCTCAGTTTGACCGAGGCGCGCGACGGGCTGAAGAAAAAATCCTTCTCCGCGTCCGAATTGACCGCCGCGCATCTGACGGCAATCGAGAAGGCGCGCGCGCTTAACGCCTTTGTGCTGGAAACGCCGGATCGCGCCGCTGACATGGCCAAGGCATCTGATGCACGCATTGCCACCGGCAAGGCCGGGCCGCTGGAAGGCATCCCGCTCGCCATCAAGGATATGTTCTGCACGGCGGGCGTGCGCTCGACCGCGTGTTCACACATCCTCGATAATTTCGTGCCAACTTACGAGTCGACGATAACATCCCAACTCTGGCGCGACGGCGCGGTGTTGCTCGGCAAGACCAATTGCGACGAATTTGCCATGGGCTCGTCGAACGAGACATCGCACTTTGGACCGGTTCATTCGCCGTGGCGACGTAAGGGGTCAAACACGCCGCTCACGCCCGGCGGTTCGTCGGGCGGATCGGCTGCCGCGGTCGCTGCTCAACTGTGTCTCGGTGCAACCGGTACCGATACCGGCGGCTCGATCCGCCAGCCTGCTGCATTTACAGGCACTGTCGGTATCAAGCCGACCTATGGCCGTTGCTCGCGTTGGGGCATCGTCGCCTTTGCATCGTCGCTCGACCAGGCCGGGCCGTTTGCGCGCAGCGTGCGGGACGCGGCCATTCTGCTGCGCTCGATGGCGGGCCCGGATGCGAAAGACACGACCTGCGCCGATCGCCCCGTTCCGGACTATGAAGCCGCGGTCGGGAAATCGGTGAAGGGCCTGCGCATCGGTATCCCAAAAGAATATCGCCTGGATGGAATGCCGGCCGAAATCGAAAAAATCTGGGAGCAGGGGCGCACCTGGCTGAAAGCGGCCGGCGCCGAGCTGGTCGAGGTTTCATTGCCGCACACCAAATATGCGCTGCCGGCTTATTACATCGTGGCGCCGGCGGAGGCTTCATCCAATCTCGCCCGCTATGACGGCGTACGTTACGGCCTGCGCGTGCCTGGCCAGGACATCATCGACATGTACGAGAAGACGCGCAGCGACGGATTTGGCGAAGAGGTGAGGCGGCGCGTAATGATTGGCACTTACGTCCTGTCGGCCGGCTACTATGATGCTTATTACCTGCGCGCACAGAAAGTGCGCACGCTGATCAAGAAGGATTTCGAAGACTGCTTCAAGGCCGGCGTGCACGCGATGCTGACGCCCGCGACGCCGTCGGCCGCGTTTGGGCTGGGCGAAAAGGGTGGCGCCGATCCGGTCGAGATGTATTTGAACGACGTGTTCACGGTGACGGTGAATATGGCGGGGTTGCCGGGCATTGCCGTGCCCGCGGGCCTCGATGGGCAGGGACTACCATTGGGCCTGCAGCTGATTGGCCGGCCGTTCGATGAAGAAACGCTGTTCTCGCTCGGGTCCGTGATCGAGCAGGCGGCGGGCACATTTCGCCCGCAACCCTGGTGGTGAAAAGAGGCCTAGTCGCCGGACGATGAAACCGGTGGCAGGTCCTGATCGCCCTGGATGGTTTTTTTGCCACCGAGTTCCCCGCCACTGAGGATGAAGATGGCGGCTAAAACGGCGACGACGCCGCCAACGATGATGCCGAATGTGCCGTTGCTGTCTTTCTTCATAACGTTATTCCAACGTCTGCCGCATGTATGCGTTCCGATTGCGCGCGGGAATGCGCCGCGAATTCGGCAAAAATCGTCGCAGAATTGGGGCCATTTCGAGGAAATGCACACGTCTGCACTTGCAGTACAGGCAAAGCAGCGTTGCGCGAATGTCCGGACTGCGAATTATCGCGGAAGCGCCAGTCCGGCCACCTCTCCGGGTGCGTTGGCAGTACCGGCGCCGGTGGTTGCATATCCGTACACAAAGAATGTGCCGATCAGCGCGGTGGCGACGAGGGCTTCGAGTAGCAGCGCTAAGACTGGACGGTCTTGGTGGTCACCCATGGTGATGACTCCCGGCTGGAACGAAAGCATGAGAATGTTGTTTGGTCCCGCCGCGTTCTCGAAGACGGCTTGCGGCGGACGGGTGCGAGCCGCTACGAAATACCAAAGGGCGGCCGTTGGCAGCCTCAAACATGAAACAGGGTGATATGGCTGTTCACGCCAACACTAAAAAGCTCCTAAAAGGCGCGACCGGCGACTGGGAGGTTGTCATCGGCATGGAAGTCCATGCGCAGGTGACCTCGCGGTCGAAGCTGTTCTCCGGTGCGTCTACGGAGTTTGGCGGTGCGCCCAATAGCCACGTTTCGCTGGTGGATGCGGCCATGCCGGGCATGCTGCCGGTGATCAACGAGGAATGCGTGCGCCAGGCGATCCGCACCGGCCTCGGCCTGAAAGCTAAAATCAATCTCAAATCCGTGTTCGACCGGAAAAATTATTTCTATCCCGACCTGCCGCAGGGCTACCAGATCAGCCAGTACAAATCGCCCGTGGTTGGCGAGGGCGTGGTGACGGTTGATCTCGACGGTGGCGAGAGCGTCAACGTGGGCATCGAGCGCCTGCACCTCGAGCAGGACGCCGGCAAGAGCCTGCACGACCGTCATCCCACGTACTCATATGTCGATCTCAACCGCTCCGGTGTGGCGTTGATGGAAATCGTATCGAAGCCGGACCTGCGCTCGGCCGAAGAGGCCAAAGCGTTTGTTTCCAAATTGCGGTCGGTGCTGCGCTACCTCGGCACCTGCGATGGCGACATGGAGAAGGGCAGCCTGCGCGCTGACGTCAACGTGTCGGTACGCCGGCCAGGCGAGCCGCTCGGCACGCGGTGCGAAATCAAAAATATGAATTCTGTCAGTTTTATCGGCGACGCCATTGAGCATGAAGCGCGGCGGCAGATTGAAATTCTCGAAGAAGGCGGCGTGATCGAACAGGAAACGCGCCTCTACGACCCCAACAAAAGAGAAACACGGCCGATGCGCACCAAAGAAGAGGCGCACGACTACCGTTATTTCCCTGATCCCGACCTGTTGCCGCTGGAGTTCGATCAGGCTTACGTCGATGTGCTCGCGGCCAAGCTTCCCGAACTGCCCGATGAGAAAAAAGCGCGGTTCATGCGCGACTTTTCCCTGTCCGGATACGATGCCGACGTGCTGGTGGCTGAGCGTGAAACCGCGAACTACTTCGATGCCGTTGCCAAAGGACGCGACGGCAAGTTGGCCGCAAATTGGGTGAACAATGAGCTGTTTGGCAGGCTGAACAAAGAGGGTAGAAATATCGCGTCCTCTCCGGTCTCGGCCGACCAACTTGGTGCGGTGCTTGATATGATCGCCGACGGGACAATTTCAGGAAAGATCGCCAAGGATCTGTTCGAGATCGTCTGGACCGAGGGTGGCGACCCGCGCGCCATCGTCGAACAGCGTGGGATGAAACAGGTCACAGACCTGGGTGCAATCGAAAAGGTTGTCGACGAAATCATCGCCAAGAACCCGGACAAGGTCGCCGACGCAAGGACCAATCCGAAGGCGATCGGCTGGTTTGTCGGCCAGGTGATGAAGTCATCCGGCGGCAAGGCGAGCCCGCAGGCGGTCAATGATCTTCTGAAAAAGAAGCTTGGGCTTTGAGCTTGGGCTTTGACGCGCGCGTCGCGGCGACGTCACTTCCATTTGCCAAATCCGATTTGCTGAGCATCACCCACGAACAGTTTCGACGCGCGCCGCGTCAGAATACGTCGCCGTCCTGTGTGGTCCTTCGTTCAGGTGAGATGTTTGGCGTCCGGGGGAGACGAATCAGCCCGAATCACCCGGCACTGATTCGCTCGATTTTGATCGATTCAGGCGGTCAGTGAGCCTTACATATCGACATCTGTGCAAAAAATTTTCAGCACATTGACGCGCTTGCAGCAAACAGAGTTAACGCGCAAAACATTGCACGCGGCGTGAAAAACTTGCTGCAAAAACACGCGCTCAGGAAATTACCGTCGATGCAAAAAGCCTTATTTCATCGGATGTTTTTAAATTTTTCAGACACGCGCACGAGTGGATGTCGCATGTCGCGTACGTGCGCAATCAACTTCGGTTTTGATCGCGCGACGATGCAAAGTCGTGTCGCATCGTGCGCGCATACACGTTTCGTTAAGCGGTAACGTTCTTTTTTCCATCGCGCTGTAGTAAATGGAATGCAGTGCGTGTCGATTCGCGACGCGTGCTGATGCGACACCCGCCATGACTTCATGGCTAGGAGGGCAGCAATGGCTAAACGTAGGAAGAAGGCAGCGGCGAAAGCAGCGAAGAAGACGAAGCGCCGGAAGCGGAAGCTCTAGTCTGACGCCGCTTCCCGATCTTCGGCCTTACGTGTCGGAGATTGAGTCATACGGGCCGGTGTGCGTCATGGAGTAATCTGCGCTACGCGGTTGTTCCGCGGCGCCCCGGTTCCGGATGACAATCGAGGGCGTCGGCGAGACCTAAAGTCTCGCCGACGCCCTCAATCATTTTAAAATCTGTTTCTGTTTGCCAACGCAGTTTGAAATCTGCGCGTGCTATTTGGCTGCCGACTTCAGGCGCTTGTTACAGGCGCTCCAATATTTCGGCCAGGTCGTATCCTTTTCAACTTTGCCGCCGGCCTTTGCTTCCTTCCATTCAGCAGCACATTTCTTTTGCCGCTCGCGTGCGGCGATCTGGCCCGCGCTCGGTTCTTTTTTTGTTTTGGCATCCTTTGCCGGCGCGCTCGCCTGCTGTTGCGCAGCGGCGGTCGGAATGAGATGCGGCATTGGCGCCGTGATCAGTGCGACGGCGAGCGCTGCAGAAAACACAACTTTGTACATGACGTCATTTCCTTCGTGGCTTCCAAAGGCGCGGGCGCCAGCGGCCGGCAATCGGCCGAAGTCCGCAACCTGCAGCGCAGAATAACCCGCATAGGTTGTAGGCTCCATCCTGCAATCGCATGAGGCCCGGCGCGGATTGTGGCGGTTGCGGATTAAGATCGTCAGGCCTAGGTCTGGCTGGTTGTCCGGGAAAAACAATTGGGAATGGAGCAGGGCATGGCGCGCGCGAAGAGACGGTCGGCCTCGAAGGCCGCCAAATCGAAACAAAAGAAGAAGAACGTGGCCAAAACCGCAAAGCCGATCGAGCTTTATTACTGGCCGACGCCGAACGGCTTCAAAATCTCGATCATGCTGGAAGAATGCGGCCTGCCGTATGTCTTGAAGCCGGTGAATATTTCCAAGGGAGAGCAGTTTAATCCCGACTTCCTGAAGATCGCGCCGAACAACCGCATGCCGGCGATCATCGATCCGCAGGGACCGGGCGGCCGGCCCATCTCAATTTTTGAGTCAGGCGCAATCCTTCAATATCTCGGTCGCAAGACCGGAAAGTTCTATCCGGCGGACGAGCGCGCGCGCGTTGAGGTGGATCAGTGGCTGTTCTGGCAAATGGGCGGCGTCGGGCCGATGGCCGGCCAAGTGCACCACTTCAGGAACTACGCAGTAGAGACGCTGACCTACGCGATCAACCGCTACATCAACGAAGTGAACCGGCTCTATGGCGTGATGAACATTCGCCTCAAGGACCGGCCGTTTATTGCCGGCAAATATTCCATCGCCGACATGGCCTTGGTGGGTTGGGTGAACGGCTGGGAACGGCAGGGGCAGGACATGAATGAATTTCCGAACCTGAAGCGCTGGCTCGACGCCGTGAAAGCTCGGCCCGCGGTCAAACGCGGCATGGCGCTTGGGCTCGAGCTGCGCCAGGGCATCGATATGAAGGATCCGAAGGTGCAGTCCGTTCTGTTCAACCAGCGCGCAAGGGTGGGGTGAGGGTCAAGCCTAGCAGCTTGCTCCGCTCGTTCCCGCGAAAGCGGGAATCCAGTGTTGTGAACATAGGATTCTATTGGTCCTGGGTCCCCGCTTTCGCGGGGACGAACGGAAAGACATTTAGTTGGCGCGCGTCCAGGTGTGGGTCTTGCACAGCACGGCAAGAACGCAGCCTTTGACCTTCGCGACGCTTTCGGTCTCGACCTTGAGGTTTGCTTTGTAGGTGTGGCCATCGTCGGCGTTATAGATGAGCCCAGACCAGGTGTTGGGACCGCTTGGCGCCAGTGCGTGCACGACCTCGAGACCGATGAGCGGACGGTCGCGCTTGGCCGGATCCGGATTGAGCTTGTCGGTCTTCGGCTTGCCGGTTGAGGGATCAACCGGATGATTGAGCCACACCAGCCTGGCGCACAGCTTGTTGCCGGCGCAGCTGGAGATATGGACTTTCGTACCGCCGTCCTCGGACATCCAGTTGCCTTCGGGTGAGGCGGCCAATGCAGCATTCGATAGAAGAAAAAGTCCGGCAGCGGATAAAACCAGAGACTTCATTTCAACATCCATCCGTTTGACGCACGCGCGGACATACGAAACGCAGGCGAAGCGTGGCTAGATCATGGCGAGATCGTTTGGTGGTTATTTACCGCTGAACGAGCGCGGTTACCGATCTCTCAATAGGCACCGAAACAGCCCATTTGCGGCGGTAATGCGACGTTCTTGCGAGGAAAGCCGCGCGGGCCGGCGCGCGTTCATGTTCGATTCATCGCATCATTTAAACTGCCATTCAAATTTTCTCCCGATGATCGCCCCGCTCGGACGAAGAGTCCGCGCAAGGGACGTAACGACCGGTCGCTTGGGGCGCACCGGTCGGAAAAATAACGGGGAGCAAAATGACGAGCATGGAGATTGCTGCAGGGGGCGCAGAGCCTGCGAACGCCGAAGATTGTTTCGGCCTTGGCATGGTCTTCTCCGCAGGCGCGGGCGTGGCTGTTGACCTGGTGCAGGCGCACAAATGGTTCAACATCGCCGCTATGCGCGGTCACACGGATGCCGCGCAGTTGCGCCGTGAAATCGCTGAACAGATGAGTGATGCGGAGATCGGCTGTGCCCAGCGCGCGGCGCGCGATTGGCTCAAGGCCCATCCGCAGGCGCCGGCCCCGGTTCGGGCTATCCGCGTCGCGGCCTGATCGGCCGGATCATTCCGCTTTGGCGATGCGCAGCAGCGCATCGCGCGTTGCAGCAATCACGCTTGGCCAATCGCCTGGCGCGGGCTGACGAAACAGCCGCGCCCGCGGATACCAAGGGCTGTGCGTGCCGGTGAGTGTCCATCGCCAGTCCGGCGAGAAGGGCAGCAAGATCCACACGTCGCGTCCCATGGCGCCGGCGAGATGAACCACCGATGTATCGACCGCGATGATCAGATCGGCAATCGCGGTGACCGCAGCGGTATCGGCCATGTCCGCAAGTCCGGCGCCGAGGTGAGTGACATTTGTGTGCCGCGCAAGCAATGCAGCATCGTCGTCGCGCAGTTCGCGCTGGATGCTGATGAAGGACACACCTTCGATCCCCAACAGCGGCTCCAGTAATTTCAAATCAATTGAGCGATTGCGGTCGTTCGGATGCCGCGCATGGCCGGCCCAGGCGAGCGCGACGCGTTTTCCAGGAAGCGCCTCAATGGCCGGCCGCCATTTCGCGACATGCGCATCATCGGGGCGAAGGTAGGGGATGTCGGCAGGAATTGTCGTCGGCTCTGTCTTGAATGCCAGCGGCAGGCTGCCGAGCGGACAATAGACGTCATAAGCCGGCAGAGTTTCGCCGCGCGCGTGGCATGACGAGACTCCATCGACGCCAACGAGCAAAGTCTTGAGTTCGGGTTGTACCTCCAGAGCGACCTTTGCCCCGGCGCGTGCAAGCAGCGGTGCATATCGCACGAACTGGATCGTGTCGCCCAGACCCTGTTCGGCTGACAGCAGGATCGTGCGCTGGCCGAGAGGAAATTCGCCGAGCCATAGCCGGCCGCGGTAGCCGCGCCGCGCGTCGGACATGCCGGCGCGTTTCCAGCGCCATTCATATTCCGCAAAGCCGCGCTGCAGCCCGCCGAGCGTGAGGAGTGAAAGGGCCAGGTTGGAATGGGCGTCGGCATAGTCCTTGTCGAGCGCGATCGCTTTCTCAAAGCTTGCAGCTGCATCGTCGTGCCGGTTCAGCGTTTGCAGCACGCGGCCTCGATTGTTCCATGCGCGCATGTGTGTGGGGGCTTGCGACAGCGTGCGATCGAAGGCTGCCAGCGCCTCGATCGGCCGGCCAAGCTCAAGCAACGCTGTTCCGCGATTGTATAAAGCTTCGATATGGTTCGGCGATTGCGCGAGCACGGCGTCGAAATCGCTGAGCGCTTGCGCATGGCGTCCCATGGTCGCGAGCACGGAGCCGCGATTGAGACGTGCGTCGCCGCGGCCAGGATCGCGCGCCAGCACCGCATCAAGGCATGCAAGCGCTTCCTGCGGGCGATTGAGCGCGCTCAACGCGTTTGCGCGGTAGAGCAGGGCCTCCAGATCGCCAGGTCGCGCGGCAAGCGCCCTATCGAGGCACTCAAGAGCCTCGGTATCCCGCTTGAGCGCGTGCAATACGTTGGCGATGTTGATCAGCGCGTCGGTGGCGTTCGGGTTTATCTTCAGCGCTGCCGACATCAGCCGATAGGCTTCGCCCATCTGGCCGCTTTGCGCCTTGATTAATCCGAGCAGATGCAGCGCATCGAAATTGTCAGGCGCGGCCTTGAGCGCGCGCGTGTAGAGCTTCTCGGCATCGCGCAGGCGCCCCTGCTGGTGGAGGCTCACCGCCTCCTGCAAGGTTTGCGCAATATTGAAGGGCTTTGACTGCACGGCGGCGAAATTGCGCATGCCCGCAACGGGCAGTCAATGCGAGCAGCGCGCCCGCGTTACTTGTGTTTGCGCGTGCGTTTGGCCGGCCGCGGATTATAGAATTGATTGGGCGCGCAGAAGCCTCCTATCCCGCTGACCGTATCTCGGCATTGCTGGATCGTGAGGAATCCGCAATTCGATGCGCCACCGCCACGCCCGCCATAGACAGCGCACCAGGGATAAGGATCGTATGGCATTTCGTAGGCGCGCGCGGGCGCTTGTGCCAATACCGCCGGGACCGTGATCGTGGCGAGCACGATGTGTCGAAAGCGCATCGCACATCTCCGCTGGTTTTGTCTTGTGGCTTCACAGCCAATAACGCCGCGCGCAAGATATTAATCGACTCTGCGTGTACTAACGCACGGCGCGCGTTTCAAAACCCCGTGAACGGCCTAACGCCGGGCGGGATGCCGCGCGCGTTCAGTCGGTCGCCCCGGGTTATAGAATTGATTGGGCGCGCAGAACCCGCCGATACCGCTAACTGTCGCCCTACATTGCTCGATTGTCAGGAATCCGCAGTTGGTCCCGCCTGCGCCATCCCCCGAGTAGACCGCGCACCACGGATAAGGATCGTAGGGCATCACGTAGGCGCCGGCGCGCGAGGCCGGCATCAACGTGGCCGTCAGCGTAAACGCCACGAGGACCAAAGGCGCGAACCGCATGGCGAATTCTCCTTGTGTATCCTGGACAGAATAACCCCAGATGGCGCGCATTAGTTCACGGTTGTCGTCGCGGTCGTCCCGACCGCGCGCTAGGGGCATCGAACCTATAACCCATGGCCTATCGACAGGCTGCTGCGTATGGATCTCCGCTCACGCGGGGACGACGGGCGGCGATGCCTGCGCCTTCTGCACCCAGAACTGATACATGCCGGCGAAGGTGTCGGGGGACTTCATTTCAAACTCGTGCCAGCGATCGAGGTCGATCAACGACCAGCCCGATGCCGCGAAATGATTTCGATAATGCCGCATGGCCGGTGCATCGAACTCAAAACCGAGAAATTTCAGACGATGTTGGCCAATAAACGTGTTGATAACGGGAATTGTCATGTGCGCTTCATGCACATGAAACAAAAGGTCGCGGCATTCGCTGGTGCTGAAAAAATCGGTAAAGCGTGTCACGCTGGCCAGCGGCGTCTTCAGCAGTTCCTGCCGGCAATGGCGGATCTCGGGCGGCGTTGAGCCAAAGCCACGCTCGGCGATGAACGAGCGCGCCGCGGCCACATCTTTGCGGCCGGCCTCGCTGTAGAATCCCAGATGCAGGAGGCCGCCTGGCCGCAACAGCGTCAGCAGGATGCGCCAGCCTTCGAGCGGATCCGCCATATGATGCAGCACGCCGCTGCAATCGATGACGTCGAAGGTGCGTCCGATCGTTGGAAGCTTGAGGATGTCGGCTTGCGCGTATTCGATCTGCGCGGCCAGTGACGGCGGCGTATTGCGTTTGGCGTAACACAGGCTGCTCAGACTCAAGTCGACCGCGAGCACGCGTGCGCCGAGATATTTCTGTGCGGAGGCGATGGCGATTTGGCCGGTGCCGCAGCCTGCGACAAGGATTTCGAGCGCATCGGTCTTGCCGAGCGGGGCATGTACGCCGGCGGGACATTGTTCACGGACGTACTGGTCGATCGAAACAGGCGTTACTTGCCCGGCGGCGTGGACCCAGCGCGGGTAGGGGTTCTCCTCATATTGTTGCCGCACCTGCTTTGAAACCTCATCCTCGATCGTGGTGAGACGGGGCATTGAATCGCGCAGTTCGATCTCGCGTGCGGGCGCGCGTACCTGCTGCGTCAGCACGTTGTCGAGGGCGGGACTCCATTTTCGGGCGAGCAATGTGGGCGTGAACGCCTGCGCGTGCAACGGCTCGTACATCGCAAGTACCGCAACTTGCATCGCATCGGCCGCGCCATCCGATGCAAGTGCGTCACCAAGTGTGCGCCTGAGGTCGTTAATCCGGGCGTCTTCTTCCGGGGTGGTCGCAAAAACATATTCATTGATGAAGCACTGCTGCGCGAGGGCGCAGGCAAAACCGGTCACAATGTCGGAAGTCGCTTGCCCGGTGTGCGCGGCGCTTAATAGCCACCGGCGTAGCGCGGTGAGGAGACGCTCGAACGCAATATCCTGCACCGGGATCGATTGCATCACCTGCAGCAGCAACGGATTGTCCGCAATCGTAGCGAGCCCGCCGCTGCCAAACAGTTCGCTTTCGGGCAATTGTTTTGGCCAGGCCTCCGCCTGTTTGCGCAGTGCGTCTCCAAAAGGCGGCAACAGGGCGACCAGCGTCGCGCATATGCCGGCGTATTGCTTCAGAAGCTGCGGCATCAGCACGAGCGATCGCGCGAAATACGCGGAGGCATCCCTCGGCTTGCCTTGCGCGAGCAACACGCGGCCGAGATTGTTGCAAACCTCTGCGTGATCCGGCTTGAGTTGCAGCGCACGTTTGTATGTGCGCACGGCGTCATCGAACTTGCGCAGGCGTTCGCACTCGGCCGCGTCGACGAGGAGCTGCTGAATTTGGACTCCGGCAAAATCAGCGGGGAGGGAACCGGCCGACCGCCCATGCTTATGCGTGGCGCGCCGTTGTTTTCGATTCATCGGCCGTGAGTTCCTCGGAAGCTGCTGTCAAAAAAATCAGTTGCGCTGGAAATTTTCAAATCCGCTGTTTGACCACAGTTTGTGGATTCTATACGCCTTCCAGCTTGCGGAGCTGTGGCCGAGTGGCTGAAGGCGGCGGTTTGCTAAACCGTTATACGCTCCAAAGGCGTATCGAGGGTTCGAATCCCTCCGGCTCCGCCAGTTTCAATCCGCAAAGTGTCCCGAATTGGTATTCGGCGGCTGCCTGAAAATTAGGCCCAGCGCGCTCACGTTAAGGACTTGGACGCCGAAGGCGTCCCCGAAAGCGGCGGCGAGCCTGCACCGAAAAGAAGAAGTTCTGCCGAATTATCGACGCCCGGTTGTCCCACTATCGCCACCATAAGTAATTGAAAATAATAGACTATAGCCGGATAACATCGCGGGCAGTCGGGGCACTTAGAGGGTGCGTGTTTTTTGCGCAACACCTTGTCGAAAAGCGCTCTGAAGGGCTGTGAAAAGGCCCCTTCTTCATTGCTTAGAGGGGCTCATCCATTAAGGTGATCAAGCGACGGAGGGGGGCATCCCCCTGTTGTGCTGCTCGGGTTTCGACCTGGCCAGCGGGGAGCAAGGGGAAGTTCCAACAGGTGCTGTCGCACTGGGCGGATACGGAACCCTCTCAAGAAACAATGTTTTGGAGGTTCAAGATGAAGATGGTGAAAAGTCTTCTCCTTGGTTCGGCGGCGGGTCTCGTTGCTGTAGCTGGGGCGCAGGCAGCCGATCTTCCCGTCAAGGCCAAACCGGTCCAGTACGTGAAGATTTGTAGCCTGTACGGCGTCGGGTTCTATTACATCCCCGGCACCGACATGTGCATCAAGATCGGCGGCTGGGTTCGCGCCGAATACGGCTACGGCCAGAACGGCAACTTTGCCTGGGGCTGGGCCAACGCGAACGTCAATAACCGCACGACCAACAACAGTGATTTCCGCGCTCGCGGCTACATCACGGCCGATGCGCGTAACCAGACCGAGTACGGCACCGTGCGTGGCTACATCGCGGTCGGTCTGTCCGAGAACGAGCACGGCGGCGACGTCGCGGCATCGAACAACTTCAGTGCGAACCGCGCCTTCATCCAGTGGGCGGGCTTCACGTTCGGTCGTGCACAGTCGTTCTTCGACTTCTACAGCAATCCAGCGACCTCTTATTGGGGTGCGTTCCCGGGTTCTGATACCGGTGACGGCGGCTGGTTCGTGATGGGCTATACCGCGCAGTTCGGCAACGGTTTCTCGGCGACACTCGCCGCGGAAGCGCCGCGCAAGACTGTGATTGTTGATGGCTTCACGTTGTGCCGACCTTGCCCACCAACCAACTACGGTGGCTTCCAGGTTCCCGACGTCGTCGCGAACCTGCGTGTTGACCAGGCATGGGGCTCCGCCCAGATCATGGGTGCGCTGCATCAGGTCAATGCGACTTACTACAGCGGCACTGGCGGTTACCGTAGGCAGCTTGGTCAGCGGTCACCCGGATGACAAGCTCGGTTGGGTCGTCGGCGCGGGCATCAAGCTCAATGCTCCGATGATTGGCCAAGGGGACTACTTCCAGGCTCAGGTCAACTACACGGAAGGCGCGCTGCGATATCTCTTCCAGACCGCGCAACCCTCCTGGGCGATTAACGAAAGACGGGACCTCGGCCGGCTTCGGCCCGATGTCCGATGCCGTGTACAACGGCCAGCTGCGGGTCACCGGCACGGCCGCCGCGACCGATCTCGAGCTGACCACTGCCTGGAACGTCAACGCGGCCTACGAGCACTTCTGGAGCCCGCGCTGGCGCACGTCACTCTACGGCGGCTACGCAGCTGTCAGCTACGGCAGCAATGCGAACAGCATCCTGTGCGGCTTTGGCACCGGCGGTGTTGTCACCAACGGCTGCGACATGGACTGGAACACCTGGTGGCTCGGTTCGCGCACGCAGTGGAACGTCACCAAGGACTTCTACATGGGTCTGGACGTGATGTATTCCAAGTTGGAAAGCGCGACTGCCGACGGTTAGCCCGACGTTGGGCGCTCTGGCCTTGTCGCCGAATATCTCGAGCCAGTCCTGAAGACGGATCCGGACAACTGGTCGGTCCGCTTCCGCGTCCATCGCGACTTCTATCCTTGATCGGTTGATCATGGATGATTGAACTACGGCCCCCGGCAGGAAACTGCCGGGGGCTTTTCGTTGCCATATTGTCGGCAGCGCAGTTGCAGTCCATTTTCCTGCTGGGCCGCGGCGCCAATTTCCGGAAAATATTGCACGTTAAAATTGTTGATCTGTTATTAGTACACGCATGTAGGGGCCGCGTATCGTAGTGTGACACGCAAACGCCCCCCAGCTGGAGTGACCCGGCCATTGCCATCGGCTGCGACGCAGATTTTTCAGCAGGCTATGGCGGCGCATCAGGCGGGCAATCTCGCAGAGGCGGAAAAGCTTTATCGCCGCGTTCTTGACGTCGACGCGCAACAATATCCAGCGCTGATGATGCTTGGCATTCTGTACGCGGAGCGGGGCAGGTACGTGGATGCCGAACGCGAATTGCGTGAAGCAACCCGGCTCAATCCGAAAGACCCCAGAAGTCACTTCAGCTACGGCAATGTGCTGCTCGGCCTGGAACGTTTTGACGACGCGTTCACGGCATTCGGCAATGCACTGACGCTCAATCCTGCATTGGTTGAGGCACACCTCAACCGTGGCAACATCCTGATGCTGCGAAAAAGCTTCGCGGAAGCGATCGCCTGCTTCGATGCGGCCATCGGCGTCAATCCGAATTATGCCGAGGCGCACTGCAACCGGGGTCATGCGCTGGAAGAGCTCAAGCGATTCGACGAGGCGCTCGTGAGCTGCGACGCAGCGTTGGCGCTTAATCCGCAAAATGCCGAATTTCACGCAAGCCGCGCAAACATTCTGCATCGCCTGGGACGCAACGACGAGGCGCTCGCTGAACTTTCGAAAGCGCTGTCGC
Organism: uncultured Alphaproteobacteria bacterium; assembly: GCA_963810125.1. GTDB lineage: Bacteria > Pseudomonadota > Alphaproteobacteria > Rhizobiales > Xanthobacteraceae > Pseudolabrys. Next base: position 24,753 of record CAWEMK010000005.1, on the reverse strand, counting down.
TGCAGCCCGACAACGCCAGCTTTCATTTTAATTGCGGAAATATTTTATCCGAGTGCAAGCGTTTTGCCGACGCGTCGGAGGCATACGCCAAGGCGTTGGCTCAAGCGCCCGAACTCCAATATGCGGAAAGCGCCCGATTTCATGCAAAAATGCACATTTGCGATTGGAGCAATTATGCCGCCGAATGTGCGCATTTGATTTCATCCTTAGGCAAGGGGATTGTAAGTCATCCCTTTGCGCTATTGGCTGTCTTGCCATCCCCTGAGGTGCAACTCCAGACCGCCAGATTGCTCAGCGAAAAGATATACATCACCCCCGAAAAGCCCACCTGGCAGGGGAGGCGTTTCAACCACGATCGGATTCGAATTGCGTATCTGTCGGCTGATTTTGGGTCACATGCTGTAACCACGTTGCTGGCCGGCATGTTTGAACAACATGATCGTGCGCGTTTTGAGACATTTGCCATCTCATTTAAATCGCACGATCCGAGTGAAATGCTCGCGCGGCTAAAAGGGGCGTTTGATCGGTTTATAGATGTGGAGCACCAAAGCGATGTTGAGGTTGCACGACTGCTTCATACACTTGAGATTGACATTGCTATCGACTTGATGGGCTTTACAAAAGGTTCTCGTACTTCAATTTTTGCGCTTCGTCCGTCGCCCATCCAGATCAATTACCTCGGCTTTCCAGGCACAATGGGTGCGGACTACATCGATTATATCTTAGCGGATCACTACGTTGTTCCGGATTTGCAACGCGGGTTCTACAGTGAAAAGATAATTTATCTGCCGGAAACATTTCAGGGAAACAACTCCAAGCGCAAAATCGACAGCACGCCTATCTCGCGCACCGATGTTGGTCTGCCAAAAGACGCTTTCGTGTTTTGCTCATTCAATAGCAGCAATAAGATCACGCCGGATTGCTTCGATATTTGGATGCGCCTTCTCCACCAAAAAGAAGGTAGTGTCCTTTGGCTCCTGGGAGGCGACAGCGATCTCGAGCGCAATCTGCGCAATGAGGCAATAACCCGAGGCGTCAATCCTGATCGAATAGTTTTTGCATCCCGGACCTCGTATGCCAAGTATCTTGCCCGATACAGGCTGGCTGATGTGTTTCTGGATACCTTTCCGTTCAATGCCGGTACAACGGCCAGCGATGCACTCTGGGCCGGATTGCCGATTGTCACCTGCTCAGGGAAAACCTTTGCCTCACGGATGGCCGGGAGCGTGCTTAGCGCCGCTGGAATGCCAGAATTGATTACGCAATCCTCGGCGGATTACGAGCTCCTTGCGTCGAAGATTGCTTCGGATCCGGCCCTGATGGCTTCGTTAAAGACGAAGCTGTCGGGTAGCCAGGCCAGTTGTGCGCTCTTCAATACCCAATTGTTTACGCAGCGCATCGAAGAGGCATATGCAATCATATTTGATCGTCATCAGGCGGGCCTTCCTCCAGCTGACGTCGATATGAGGCAAGGTACCGGTTCATAAAACTGAAAATTTGCTATGCTCTCGGTCACCGTTTATACGGATTCGCACGCTTAAACTGAGGTTTTCTTTATGCCTGCCCGCATCTACAAGCCATCCAAGACTGCCATGCAATCGGGCTTTGCTAATACAAAAGCCTGGATGCTCGACTTCGAACCTGAGGTTCCGCGTCAGGTCGAGCCATTAATGGGCTGGACGTCGTCGGCCGATATGCGCCAGCAGTTGCGTTTGCGCTTCGGCAGCAAGGAAGAGGCGGTCGCCTATTGCGAGCGTTACGGTATTGCCTATCACGTATTTGAGACGGCTCCGCAGAAACGGCGCGCAATGTCCTACGCCGATAATTTTTCCTTCAAGCGTCGCGACGCGTGGACTCACTAAAGGAAATGCGCCGCTGATCAGCCTGGCTGCTTCTCGGTTTTCGGGGCGGTTGCGTCGAGGCTTCGTCCCTGCGTCGCCGCGCGCTGGCGCAGGAGTGAGATAAAGCGCTCTTCAGGCATGGGCTGACCAAGCAGGTAACCTTGGCCGTAATCGCAGCCCATGCTGACAAGGGCGAGGGCGTCGGCGGCCTTTTCGATACCGACCGCAACCACGCTGCGCCCGAAATTGTGGGCGAGGTCGATCACCGTCTTGCATAACGGTGCATTCACTTTATCGGTCCCGCAGTCGGCGACGAATGTGCGGTCGAGTTTGAGCTCCTCGAAAGGCAGTTCTTCGACCTTGGCCATCGCCGAGTAGGCGCGGCCGAAATTGTCGATCGCGATGCGCACGTTTAGCGGTTCCAGTTTCTTGCACTGCTCGGTCGCAAGCGCGAGGTCGGTGACGATCTGATCTTCCGGCACGTCGATTATCAGTCCGGGCCATTTGTCGTCGCCGGGGTGGTGCGCATTGATGATGTCGTCCATAGGCAGCTTGACGAGCGCGGGCATTGGAATGTTCACGGCCAGCCGCAGGTTGACGCCAAGCTTTGAAAAGTGAGCGCCGGTCTTGAGCGCGCTTTCGAGCGCCAACTCCGATAGTTTAAGTGTCGCGGTGTCCGAGGCATCGGCGGTGAATGCCCCCGCGAGAACGAGCCCGTGTTGCGGGTGACGAACCCGGGCATAGGCTTCGGCGCCCGCCAGCTGCTTTTTGCGGAGCGCGATTTTCGGCTGATACCAAAATTCGATCCACTTGTTTTTGATGCAGTCGTCGAGCACGAGACGCGCTGCAACCGCGGGCGGCATTCCAAGTTTGAGTTCCTGGATGATCTTGATGATCGTATCGGTTTCAAACGGCTTTTTAAGCACCGGCATCATGTTGAGCTTGTGCTGTGCGCCGATGCCTTTGACGTGTTCGAGGACCGCCGCGCCGCGCGCGCTCATCAACTGCACTGCGCCGCGATACTTCAGCCTGCCGAGCGCGATCACCAATTCGATTGCATCGGTGGATTCAAGAGAGATGTTGTGGAACACCAAAGCGGGAGGGCGGGCTTCAACCGCCTTTCGCATCGTGCTGCCGTCGGGAAATTCGACCGTGTCGACGCCCGCGCCGTGCAGAATCAACGACAGGAAATGCCGGATGCTGGGCTCTTCATCCACGACATAGCAAATCGGCGCGCCGTCCGGAGCAAGCGGCGGCGCCTCGACGGCAGGTGTGCCGTCGGCTGTGGTCGACGATTTGGCAGGTGGCTCGGTCATGCGTTACGGGCGCGCTCAAACCGAGGGAATAGAAGCAGTCCCCCAACACCTATTCGTGTGCCAAACTTGTTAATTATGCGTTTTTCATAATTGGTTGCGTCCGATATGGCGCCATCCCAAAAAACCCGCGATCAAATCGGCGCGGGTCATAAAAGATGATTAGCGTAGTAAAATCAAATATTTAAGGCCTTATTCGTTTTTGATCTGTTGAAGCAAATCGGTTCTTACGGCCGCAATGACGTCATCCCAATTATCTGGTTCTTTCTGTTTAAATATTTTCGCAGTCGGATACCAAGGATAGTTGGGAAGCCAACGCCAATCGTTATCAAATCGATTGAGTACCCAGACGGGCTTCGCCATTGCGCCAGCAAGATGCGCTGTTGATGTATCGACAGATATAATCAGATCAAGATTTTCTATCAGCGCCGCTGTATCCGAAAAGTCATTGATCTCGTCAGTGAAATCAATAATTGCAGGTCCGTCCCAAGGATCGCTTTGCAACGTTTTCAGTTCAGAAACAGCAGCCTCGCCCTTTTGAACACTATAGAATTCTGCGTTGATACCTTTGAATTGCGAAAACTTCGTGAGTGGTATTTTTTTTCGCTGGCTGACAGCCCACAGGTCAGGCTGGTCGGGGCGGAAGCCTCCCGACCAAACAAGGCCGATCCGCGGCTTTGCTTTTTTTCCAAGCCTGTTTGACCATTTCTCAACTTTGTCTGTCTCTGCGGAAAGATAGGGGACACGCGACGGTATACTTTCAAGAGTTGTCTTAAATAGATGCGGCAAACTCATGATCGCACAGTGATAGTCGAACGCTGGAACGGGCTGTCCAGCCTCAATAAGCTGAGAGACGCCATTTAATGTTTTGAACACTTGAAACAAGGCTTTGTGTGACTCCAGGATAACTTTGGCGCCTTGCTCCGCGAGCAGTGTAACGTAACGACAAAAATGAATGCGGTCGCCGAGCCCCTGTTCGCCATAAATAAAAACGGTAGTACCCTTTACGTTTTCTATTCGCGATAATGGAGGCTGACTAAATGTCCTGACGTCAATTAGGATGGGTAGCTTTTTTCTCCATTCGAACTCCTCCCATCCTTCGCCATAACGGCCAAGGGTCAGGAGCGTTATACTTCGCTTGAAATGTGCGCTCGCCTTACGCGGGTCGAGCTCGACAGCTTTATCATGCGCTTTGAGGGCGTCTGCATCGCGCCCGAGAGTTGAAAACACATCGCCCATGCTGGCGTAGACTGCTGCAAGATCAGGCTTGATAGACAAGGCCTTGTCATAGGCAGCAAAGGCTTCGTCGTAACGTTTGAGATCGGTCAAAACATTGCCGCGACCAAGCCAAGCTTCAGCTAGATCAGTCTTGATAGACAGGGCCTTGTCATAAGCAGCAAAGGCCTCGTCGAAACGTTTGAGATCGGCGAAAGCATTGCCGCGACCCAGCCAAGCAGTTTCTAAATCAGGCTTGAGCGCGAGCGCCTTATCATAAGCAGCAATGGCTTCGTCGCGGTGCTGGAGGCTATAGAAAACATTGCCACGACCAAGCCAGGCTTCTGTTAAATCAGGCTTGATAGACAGAGCCTTGTCATAAGCAGCAAAGGCTTCATCGTAGCGTTCGAAATCTGTGAAAATACTGCCACGACCAAGCCAGGCTTCTGTTAAATCAGGCTTGATCGACAGAGCCTTGTCGTAAGCAGCAAGGGCCTCGTCGTAGCGTTTGAGTAGCGTTAGTGATTTTCCTTTATTGGTGTACGCTTCGGCATACACACTGTTTAATGCGATCGCCTTGTCGAAGTCCGAAATCGCTTGGTCAAACTCCTTAAGATCGTTGAATACAGTTCCTCGATTATTCCACGTTTCCGCGACATTCGGGTTCAAGCCGAGAGCTTTGCTGAAGTTTTCTAATGCTTGTCGGGGCTTATTTAGATGCTTGGAAATTAGCCCGTAGTTATAAAAAGATATATCTGAGTTCTGATTTAGCGATATCGCTTTTGCTATAAATGGCTCTGCCTCACCAAAGCGCCCCATCTTTATCAAAACGACAACGAGCAAGTTGAGCGCGGGAACATTTGCGTTATCATTCTTAATCACACGATTAAAAAGCTCTTCAGCGCGTTTTAGCTCTCCACTATTGAGAGCAGCAATTGCGTCATTAAACGTATTTGTGATGTTTGACATTATAATTCGCGCTACGAAAATATTTCCACCACACGCGTTAGGGCCGCACCGATTGCGTCAGTCAAGCAAATAAATATGTGCGGCTTGGCGCGCCTCATCAAGCGAATCTTCCTCAAGATCGTAGTCCGCTCTTGACCCAGGGCGGGCATTTGGAACGAAAATAGCCTCCATTATCCAAACCGGGAGACAGGCACCGAAAAACCAAGCAGTACGAGCGTGGCTGTGTCGTTCTTTACGAAACAAGTGGCGGTAAAACTAATCGGCATCTGAAATATTTTTTCTTTCGGAAAAAACTATACCGTATCCTTCCGGGCAAGTTGACGGTGTGCCGAGGCGCTAATGTCGCCTCATGGCACTTAGCGGACATAGGCCTAGTCATGAAATACTTACTGGCACTGTCGGTTCTCGTCGCCACCCCAGCGGCGACCACGGCTCAATACATCATGGAGCCAAGCCTGGGCGGTACCCCAAGTTATGGTCCAGCGGCTAAATCTGACGACATTCGACAGACCAATCGAAAGACAAAAAAGACACCGCATCGACGCGCAGTACGAAACCAAGATGACCAAGGCACCCGCGAACCGATCTCGCGTTTGCCGCGGCAATAGCCCCGAAGCGTTTGTACGTCGTCTGCGCTTGGCGCGCTGTCCAGAGTCCGGGGGGTGTAATTTAGCGACGTCAGCCGGCGCGACCGGCCGCCGCTATTGAAAAACGCCCGCCAACATCGAACGTGACATCACCAGCGATACAAGTTCGAACCCGATTACCAGCGCCAGCAATACACCCCAAATCGTGGCTATCCCTGCGGCGGTGCGATTATCGTGGCTTTGTTCGGCGGCCTTTGGATCAAAGTTGTTCATAGCAATCGCCTCCAATTTGAGGCGGGGTTACTACGAAGGCCGGGCGGCGAGGGTGGCCTAGTTCACACTGGCCTTCATCCACGGCACTTAAATTTCGTCATCGCATCTTCGCGCGTCGCCGCGTAACCGCGGTTCTCGTCGCCGCGTCCCTGTCCGCAACGGGTACCCACTAACGTAGTGCAAAGGTGGCGACCCCGGCTGAAAAGCCACGATCCAATGTTCTCAATGACTTAGATTTACAAACATCGCTATTGGCGTCACGCGCTTCTAAAGGGTTTCTTGCGAGACTTACAAACATTCGCGCCGCACCGGTTGGTTTCACGTCGAACATCGGTTCGGTAATCGGGCGCTCTAGATGTCCGCTTTCGGGAGTAAAACGGACATGCCTGTTTGCACTGCACATGTCTGCTTTTGACCCAAAGCGGACATCGGTCGCGCCTATCGAGATTTGGCGAACTCGGTCAACTCGTTTTGGCAGGCCTGACACTCGACAGTGCGTCGCTCCGAGCCGCGCTCACTACCGCCATACCCAATCGTTATCCCAAAAGCCTTGTGGTTCCCTCAACTTAACCGGAACGATATGTCAAATGACGCATTACTAGGCCAAGGCGGCACATTGGTGGGGACCGCAGATGAACTCTTGGGACGAGTACCGCGTAAAGGCAGCCGAGCTAAGGGCTAGGGCTGCGTGCGAGACTGATGCTCAAATAAAAGCTGACCTCGAAAATTTGGCACAGAGTTATCTTCGGCTGGCATTACAAGCCGAGCAAAACAGTCATCTCGATCTGAGCTACGAGACGCCATTGCCGAAAGACGACGATCCTGCTGTTAAACGCTAAGGCTTCGCGAGCGCGGGCATCGTAAAATGTCTGCTAATGACCCAAAGCGGACATCGACCTCTGCCTCAAGGCATCGTGGCCGGCGACGAGAACGGTTTAGTGGCATCTACAACAAACATGACCAGGGCATTCAGATCGCTGGTGCCACTACTTGAGACTTCCATTGGCATGTCAGGACCATGACCGGGCATGGACTGTCCTGCATCGACATGGCTCACGCCATGCGGACTCTTCTGGCTCAGCTGTCCACTCAGTACGTAGAACGTTTCGGAGCCTGGATGCGTATGCACCGGCGTCTTGACCCCCGGCTGTCCTCCCGTGTTGTTGATGCGGAGCAAATACTCTGGCGCAGTGACCGGGGCGATAGGTCCGATCTCAGCGACCTTGCTGCCATCGGGAGATGATCCACCTTTCGCACCGAGCGTAAATAGCCAAACCTTGCCCGCCACTTCGGCGGCGAGCCCGGTCGGGCCCGCTGCCGCTTGCGCCTGCGCGAGCGTTGGAAAGTTGTCGATCCGCCAGAACAAAGGTCCAGGCGGTAACTGCTGAACCTTTTTCTCGGCGACCGGCCTAATTTCAAACTTCTGTGCTGAGACGGCCGACGGTGACAGCACCAACGCCGTCATTGCCAATGCTACCCATGTGAACAGCGCAAGGGATAACTGGCGAGTGATCTTGGACATTGTCCGGCTCCACTCTGACAACGTCACCCCGTAAACACTCTAAACTCGGGGCCTCTACCGGGCGAGTGAATTCGACATCGGCTTGTGCGCTGCACAGGTCTGCTTTTGACCCATAGCGGACATCGAAGGCGCGGCAGTCCGGTCGGCAGGAGGACTATTTTTTCAAATTGGACTTACTTGGCGGCGAACCTGTATGGCAGGTACCGCACGGCTTACCTTTCGCCAACTTGGGCGTTGCCTGTGCGCTGGACAGCGTCAGCGAGTTCATTGCGAGCGCCAGAAAAAATATGATTACGGTACCAATAACCGTAGTCAGAACCCCTGTTTTGATTGCAGACTGCATAGCGTCCTCCTGTTTGTCTGCTCGTGGCAGACAATGACAAACTGTTGGAGCATAGCGCTTTGCCGAATTGGGGCAAGAATGAGCGTAGGCCATAAAGTCACACCTTTTTACACACGCTGCCCCGATGAGCCGTCCCTCGTTACGATCTAAATTTCGGGTGGTATGTCTTTTTTAAATTCGCTCCGCACGTGGATCAGCGAGATGTCGAACATGCTAAGTCCAGTGATCATAGGCCTTCTCGTCTTCGTGATCATCCTGACAGGGACGTTCGCCGGTCGAAGCGTCAGGCGGCTTCTGCCACGGGATGACCTGACCGACGAGACGAAAAATCTTGTGTCAGTCTCCATGGCGGTGGTGACCACAATTTCGGCGCTAGTTCTTGGGCTACTAATCTCGAACGCAAACAGCTCGTTCATTGCGCTCGGGGGTCAAGTGACGAGCCTGTCTGCGCAGGTCATCCGCCTCGACCAAATCCTGCACCGGTACGGGCCGGAAACAGAGCCAGCCCGAAAGATCCTGCGACAGTACGCCGAATATAAGGTCGAAGATCTGTTCCCCAGCGATTGGCGCACACGTCCACGCGTGGGCAATCCGGTGACCTATGAACTGCTGCAACAACTCGAAGACTCGCTCCTTGCCTTGAAACCTGCAAATCCGCGCGATCAATGGTGGCTGGGTCAGGCCATGATATTGGCAGCCAAGATCGGCGATGCGCGCTGGATATTGGCGCAGCAGGTGGGCCAAGGAACGCCAAAAGCGTTCGTCGCGCTTCTGGTCTTCTGGCTGACGCTGCTTTTTGCGAGTTTTGCCCTGTTTGCACCACGCAATTTTACATCTGCCGCCACCCTTACGCTCTGCGCGCTCGCCGTCTCGGGTGCGGTTGGGATGATCCTCGAATTGGAGCAGGGGCTAGGAGGTTTGATCCATATCTCTCCGCAGCCAATGCACCAAGCCGTCTTGGCCTTGGGCGGCTCGCCAACGAAATAAGAAGTTTGGAACGCTGCGAATCGTCTGTCTGGTTTATGTCCGCTATTTGCACAAAGCGGACACGGGATCGTGCAGCTACGTTAGTGAGCTTTTCATGGTTCTCGATCCGGAAAAAAGCATAATTGCTGCGCAAGCGTAACAAAAGGAGGTAGCCGTGTTTTGTATCAGGTCTCGTTTCGCCAGGCTGTTGTTCGTAAGCGTCGTCGCGACAATGTTCATCGCGGGCGTTGCAATGACGCCTGCCTTTGCTCAAGCAACGAAATTGTCAAAAGCAGACCAGCGTTTGCTCGAGGCAGCGATCCAATCCTGCAAATCGGAGGCCAAGGCGAAAAAGGTCAAATTGCTGTCGCGACGGCAATTCGTCGTCGATTGCGTCCAGGCTCTTAAGGACCGTCCCCAAGTAAACGTGCAGGAGGTTCTGAAGAATCATCCTGCTCTGAAAAAACTTCCGTGTCACCCCAATCCTGACCCTGGCTATAGATTGGCTTGTTGATCGGACTGGTGACGCCATTATCGAATGTCCGCTATTGGCACTTAGCGGACATGGACTTGTGCGTTGCACAGGTCCGCTTTTGACCCAAAGCGGACCTTGGCGCCGAAGTGGCGTAAGCCCCTGAGACCGCTTCAAGCGAATGATTTTCGCGCTTACAATCGCGCCACCCGATAGATGTGAGCCGGTGGATATGAGCCAAGCTGACAAGCTTTTTACAGATGGAGCAGCGTATGAGCGGCTGATGGGCCGCTGGAGTCGTCTGGTTGGCGAAGTGTTCCTCGACTGGCTCGACGTTCCGAATGATCTTCGATGGCTCGACGTCGGCTGCGGCAACGGCGCCTTTACCGAAGTACTTATCGCTCGTTGCGCTCCTGCCGAAGTTATCGCGATTGATCCATCCGATGATCAACTCGCCTTTGCGCGGAAACGACGCGAAGCGAAGGCAGCGGAATTTCGAGTGGGCGACGCGCAGAAAATGACTTTTGGCGCCGGTAGCTTCGATGTTGCCGTCATGGCCTTAGTTATCTCTTTCCTCCCGGACCCGGTGCAAGCTGTGGCGGAGATGGCACGCGTAGTGCGGCCCGGCGGGTGGGTCGCAACTTATATGTGGGATACTCTGGGTGGTGGCGTGCCCGTCGATCCTGTCTATAAGGCGATCAGTTCATTGGGCATGGCTTCTGCCCTTCCGCCAAACCCTGCGATTTCACGACGCGAGGCCATGCAAGAGTTATGGGAACAGTCTGGGCTTAAATCGGTCGACACGCGGGTGATCCGCATCCCCGTCGTGTTTTCAAATTTCGATGATTTTTGGGATTCTAATACTGTGCCGGTAGGACCACAGGGCAAATTAATCGAAAGCATGTCGATAAGCGTGAGAGAGCAACTCCGCACGCGCCTGCGCGAGCGCCTGCCGATCGCTCCGGATGGACGTATTGTCTACGAGTCATTCGCAAACGCGGTGAAGGGCCGCGTGCCGGGATAAGGCCGACAAGTCCGCTATTGGCACTTAGCAGACTTCGGCTTGTGCGCTGCACATGTCTGCTTATGACCCAAAGCGGACACGAGTAAGTCCTTACCGGCAATCCCGCCGTCCGCTATCATTCATGTCGTTGCCGAGTTAGTCTCGCGATGGCGGTGCAGACTAAGGGCAGCCGTTATCCGACCGTAGGGCGAGGTCTAAATATGAAGCGGATTGTGTGTATTGCCGCTGCGGGTCTTGCCGCTGTCTGGATGGCGACGGGTTCGACTGGCTGGGCGAGCGACGCGCTGATCGATTTTCCGCTGCAATGCAGCGCCAGCTTCAACGAGATCATCGTGGTCAAGATAACTAACTCCTCTAACGAAGAATTCCCAGTCGGCACTAAAATGCATGTGACCTACAAACGGGACGAGATAAACGGCGGCGAGGTGGATTTCGCACTTCAGGGACCGATGCGTCCAGGTCAATCCGCTACGCGAGAGGGAACTGGCATCGTCGAAAACGGCTTCACTCCGACCTGCCTCGCTTGGGCCAGGAATGTCCCGAAACCTCCTCCACCGCAGTCGCACCCAGGAGGGGGAGGAAAGGCACCGGGCAGCGGACCGGCGCTGCGGCCGAAATGAGAGGCCCGGCAAGATCGCTTTCGGCGGGCGCTAGGGGCAACCTTTCTGTTTGCGCGGATCATTTCGTGCATGTCCGCTATTGGCACCAAGCGGACATGGCCTAGTGCGCTGCACATGTCTGCTTTCGACCCAAAGCGGACATCGAGTTGCGGCTCCGCCGTGCGTGCCGAAACTAAAAGTGAACTCAAGGGCAAAGAAAAAGCGCCGACACAGCCGGGCAAATGAGCCGGGCCTATGCAGCGCCAAATGCGATAACTGTCAGGCTACCGGCACTACATTGCTAATAACGACGGTAGTACCCACCGTAGTAGCCGGGATAGTAGCCACCGTAGTAGCCAGGGTAGCCGCCGTAGTAGCCACGGCGGTAGGCTCGCCGGTAATATCGGCGCGCGTGTCTATGGTAGTAGTAAGCCTTCTGTAGCTGAGGCGCGGGAGCAGTTGCGCCTATTGGAATTCCGTAGATTGGAGCTGCCGAGGCAAAGGTTCCGCCAAGTCCAATACCAGCCGTGGCGACTGCTGCCAGAATGTACATTCGCACTTTAAACATTTTACCCTCCGCTTGATTTCTACGCGCTGGGGCGGTGCCAAGGCATCAGCCGTAATCGGCTTGGTTCCAACTACTTCGTGGTGCCAGTGGTTCCGTCATTTGTCTGGGCGAAGGACTGTGTAAGCTGGACCGAAGTCCAATCAGTCCCTGGAATAAGCTTGCGAATGTCCGCTATTGGCACTTAGCGGACATCGGCTTGTGCGCTGCACATGTCTGCTTTTGACCCAAAGCGGACATCGCTGGCCTAGGTCCTATGGTCGTTGGCGTTGGGCGGTCGGTACTGCGTTGCCGTCCGAATTGCTGCGCATTCATTAGCCTGTCCCAGCCTTACCGTGTTGCGGCATCGATCATTTTTGCCAGCGCAATTCCGACACACTCGTGGCCTTCGGCGGAATTATGGAGGCCGTCCCACAAGACCAAGCCTCTGACATTTCCTTCGATCGCGCGCTTCATCAGAAGAAATCGCGGAAAGTGGCCGACTTTCTGTTCGCGCGCGACCTCGATGATAATTTTTTCCATCCGGGTGTGCCGCCCCGAGGCGAGCACCAGCGGCGCATATTGTAAATCCAGCAGCACGACATCGGTATTCGCGGTTGTGAGCCGTCTCACGGCATCACTAAGCATTTCTTTCGCATTGTTTGCGATTCCGCGCCACACCACGTCGTTGGTTCCGATCTGCCACACCACTAGATCGGGTTTGTGGCGCAGTACATCGTTGTCGAGGCGCGCGACGTTTCCCGGCAGATCGTCCATAATGTGTCCGCTATTAATGAGCTTGATCCGTGCGGAGGGTCGTAACCGCAGCAGCTCCCGTTTCATTACGTCTGGGAAAGCACCGCCCGATCTGAACAGTCCGAAACCCGTTGTGGACGAGGAGCCGAGCGCGACAATAGTCAGGGTTCCGCCCGTATCGAATTTAGCTTTGGTGTACGGAAGCGGTGCGCCAAGCGACAGTCCGCTTCTGAACGCAAGGCAGGCGTCCGTCGGATCTTGCGCATAACCCGCGCCGCTGTAGACAAATAAAACCGACCCAAGCAAAAATAACATGCAAAGGCGGTAAAAGATCATCGTCTTGCTATCTATGCATCTTGCCTAAAGTGGGGAGATCACTTGCCGACGGTTCATTTTTTGGTAGCGATCTTATTTCATCTAATATGGATGTGTTGAGGATCTCCTCCAGACGCTTAAGAGCCCGGGCCACAGTCGCGCCATCCATCACCCGGTGATCGTAGATAATCCGAACATTCACGTCGCCATTGCTGTCTATGACTCCGTAATTCAATAATGTGGTCAAGGGTGCCAGAGGGTGCAGCGACTCCGCTTCGAGCGCGGAATAAACTGAAAAGGCGAATGTGCCAAAGTATCTTGGTCGCAGCCCGCCAATGTTGAGCCCAATCCACCACAAAAGTCGACGCAGCGGAAGCGGAAGGGCAGAGATCCGTAGCGCGCGCCGAAACTCTTTAATATCATTAATAGGACGAATTGAAGCGCGCTCAAGCACGCGAAAGAGTGCGGGTAACGATTGCGCTGCCGGATCTTTCAGTAAGATTGAAAAGACCGCGGGCTCATCCTCGTAGTCCCGCTCGATGACAACGTTGGCAATGCTCACCGGATATTCGTACAGCATTGGCCACGGAAACTTGACATAAGCACGCCGCAATACGGGAAACTCACGCGCTACCAGCGCATAGGCCTTTATAAATATGGCCGTCCATCGCGGCCGATCGCGGCAAGCTGCTCTCGCATCGACTATCGCTTTAAGTCGCATCCGCCTTTGCACTGGGACACTAGGTACAGCAGCGGCGAAATGCAGCAAGTCCACAACAATGCGTCGCGGTAGTGACAATCGAACGGCTCGCCCCCGCATCGGTTCACTCCGGGAAGTTATAAGACCCACGGGATTAGGCGTTTCGTAGTGGCCATGTAAGCGCGATATTCGTCGCCGACGGTTTGAAGCATCATATGCTCTTCCCGGCCCACGCGAAAAACAATGAGAAGGGTTGCCCCGATCAAACCGGATGCACCGGCAAGCCAATTTGGCAAAAGCAACATCTGAGATAGCCCTAAGAGTAAAAACGAGGAATACATCGGGTGCCGGATCAGCCGATAGACGCCGGTTTTTATCAGGGTATGGTGCTTGCGGACTTCCAGCGAGATCGACCAATTGCGGCCTAGATCGACATGGCTACGTCGAAACAGCCACAATGAACCGCAAAGCGGTGCTAACCCGAGCCAAGCGATTGGGGCGATAAATGCGCGATCGAGCGATGCGGGAAATCCGGTCAAGCCGTATAGCGCTGGAACCACGAACAAGCCGAACGATGCTATGGCGAGAAGGGTCGACTCCCGCCAGTCGATTAACGACTTGCTCACGCCAATCTTATTAGCCTTCCGTGCAAAGGGATGTCGGATGATATACCAACCGATCACTCCAGCGAACCAGATGAGCGTTGCGGCCGACGGAGTCATTGTGCAACCAATTCGACCATCACGAGAGTTTCTTTTCCCTATACTGTCGCATTTGCACGCGAGTGATCTTGACGGAACTACGATCGAATAGAAAAATCACTTATTTGAAATGCCGTCAGACCCAGGATCCAGCATGCGTACCCTTTGTCCAAGCCGGCTGTTGTTATTTGCTCTTGCTCTGCTGTCTGCCTCGCCATCAGAGGCCCGCGATATTATTCATTTCAGCGGTTATTCAGTCGGCACGATCGTTGTGAAGACGAACGAGCGGCGTCTATACTATGTCGTTGGCGAGGGTGAGGCTATCCGCTATCCGGTAGGAGTTGGGCGGGCGGGCATGGCTTGGTCGGGAACGACTTCGATCGACGGCAAATACATAAAGCCGGCATGGTCTGCACCGGCCTCGATCAGAAGTGACTACTCCCGGCTGCCGGCGGTGATACCGAGCGGCAGCTCTGCGAATCCGATGGGTGCGGCGGCCTTAACTCTGAGCGGGGGCGGCCAATACGCCATCCATGGCACAAACAATCCAGGCTCGATCGGTCGGTTCGTCTCTCATGGATGCTTTCGCATGTACAACAGCGACGTCATGGATCTATATGACCGCGTCAGTTTGGGCACGCCGGTTGTCGTATTGCGGTGAGCAGGGAGATGGAGAGAGCGTGGACATGAACCTTCAAGTCGCCCTTTCAATGCTGGTTGCTGGCGCTGTAATTGCCGCCACGGCGTCGCCGGCCTCGGCCTGGTGGCAGTTCGTGGCCAACAGCCCGAGCGGGCAGCGGCATGTCTCTGCCCGCTATCCGACGCAGAAAGAATGTGAGACCGCACTCAAAGTCACCGAATCGCAGTTGGCGAAAAAGTATCCGGAGCTCTATCCGCTGGTCGGCAGCTGTGAAGAATACCGTTGATCCGCCCTCCGAAGGGACCGCACCGGGCCCATGGTTGGCATTTTTGCCAGTAAAATCAGTGGACGGAATACGCTGCTTTCGCGATTAACGGGGTGTTGTGACTTTTTTGCACTAGTCAGGACCGGCGTTCTCGTTAATGGTTAATGTGTTTAACTCAGGAGTGGGGTGCGATGAAAAAGTTCCTTGCGGTGGCAAGTGCCTTGGCTCTGGGCTTCGTTGTTCTGGATGGCATCCAGGTCGTGAAGGGGCCGACAGGTTTGACCGTGAAGTCGGGGCAAGCGTTCGCGGCCGATATGAAAGCGCCGCCGCCGCCGCCCGCACCGGTCGGCAAGGGGAAGGCCCCGATTATCGGCAAGGGCAAGGGGAAAGCCCCGGTCGTGACCAGAGGCTAGCTCTTTCGGCCTAGTCCGCCACTTTAACGGGTCGTGGAAAGGGCACCAGTTGTGCCCTTTGGCGCGTTGCTTGATTTGCGGCTGAGATCGGTGCGAAGGGGGGCATGCATGCGGTTCGGTTTAGCCAATGCCTGCAGCCTGCTGTTTTGCGTGGGCTTGGCGGTTACTCTGAGCTTGGCGGCTTCGTCGGCTCGGGCGCAAGCCGCGTCTTCCGAGGCTTCCGCTTCTTCGTCCGCACCTGCTTCTGCATCGGCATCCACGGCAACGTCCAGGAACGTCAAACGCCATGTGGGGGAGCGCCAGGCCTGGTCAGTAAATGACGAGCCCTACATCGGCCGCGGCGCACCGCAATGGCGCTATTTCGTCGAGTTTAGGGCGCGCAACGCGGCCAGCTACGGCCACTTGTACGTCATGTTCGGCAAAGTGAACGATCGCCACGAAATAATCAAAAGCGAGGTCGCTGGTTTCTTTCCGGCCGGAGACGACCGCAACTGCGTCAACTGCAGCGTCTATAATTGGACGATCGGTCACGTCTTGCCGGTCCCCTCGGAAATCGGCGCAAGCGACGGTGATCTTGAAGAGCAGTACGTGCTAGCCCGCTTCCGTGTTTGGGTCGACGCCCAGCAGTATCAAAGCCTGATCGCGTACATCAATGAGCGCAAAGCCAACAAAGGCTTTTGGAATGCCTTCTTAGCAAATTGCGTTACCTTCGGCCGCGATGTGGCATCGTTTCTCAAAGTCAAAATGCCGCCCCTCCTCGCCGTTGCGCCCAGTGTGGTGATGTATCCGAAGGACGTGGTCGACGCGCTGCGGGAAGCCAACGGGCTGACGCAAGAGCAGATGCCGCTGCGGGATTCCGCGGGAGAGCGGATTGTCAACGTTGGAACGAATGGGCAGCACGCGAACAAGGGGGCCGAAAAGGAGTCTCCGCTGCCATCATCGCCAAAGAAAATAATGGCCAACGGACGCACAGCAGCACAGCCAGCCTCGGGCACCCGTTGACTGTTTTGTCTCACCGCTCGCCAAATTGGGGCGGGCTAGGGAAGCAAAAAGACGCGGCGCTACAGGCCTAAGAATTGCATTTCACCCGCCAATTTGCGGTCACTGCGACCCGATCCTGCTTCGCTTAGTGGGCCGCGCCGCGAAGCGGCGCCGCCAATCGCAGGACTCACATGTCCGCTACTGGCACTAAGCGGACATCGGCTGGTGCGCTGCACATGTCTGCTTTTGACCCAAAGCAGACATCCCCAAACCGCCGCAAGGCTGGACCCTCTGCGACGTCATGGATTGATGGCAAACGCGGGCTAATGCTCGAGAGTTAATTCAGGCTAATATTTGCGTCGCAGCGATAAGTCCGCTGACCTGTGGCTCGTCTTCGATCCGCCAAAGGCGGCGCACTAGGACATCCACGCGATCGGCACTGAGGTGCTTTTTTGCTAATAAACGGAACTTCTCTTCTATCTCGGCATCCGTCATCGGATTCTTGTAGTGGCCGCGATGGTATTCGACGCGGAAGGTCTTGCGCGCACCGGATTTTAGAACGATCTCCAACTCGCACAAATTATTGAGGTCAGGTGTTTCGGCTTCCTCGGACGGCAGACACTTGATGCGACTTACAAGTTCGAGCAGCGCCCTGTCGTGGAGATAGGGATCTTCGTAGTATTCAGGTTCGATGTTCCCGTACATGAGCACCAGGCCCGCGGCATACGGAATGCTGTGATCCGCGGTCTCATGCGTCTGCGGTCGCCACTTGTCTGGTCCTTCAGCCATGATCTTGATGGCCGAGCGCGAAACATGGATGTTGATCTCTTGGATGTCGTCCGGGCTTTTGAAGAATGAGCGCGCTTCGATAGCGGCCTGCGCCACAGTCTGGGAGAACTGACCAAGTGGAAAGCGCTTGGTGAAGGCTCGACGAATGCCGAATGGTTCGCCGAGCTGAACAGGCACAACTGGCATATGGCCCATCACTTTGAAAAATCCGTAGCTTCCTTCAAAGACTTTATTGGGGCCTGTCATTCCATTCTGGGCGAGCTGAACCGCAAAAAAGGCTTTCCGGCAAGCGTCTGCAGCCGCATAGGCCTTCCAGTTCGACAACTCGTCGGCGCGGCCTTGGCGCGTTGCCGTATTGCCCCCGACCGTGATGCCAATCGCATGCACCATCTGTTCGGGTGTGAGACCCATGAGCCGCCCAGCACCGACGACCGCTCCCATCCCGGTAATTGTGGAATGGTCAATGCCGTTACCTAAGTAGTCGATTACATCCGCAATTTTGCAGAAGACTTCGTAGGCGAGAACTGTCGCAGTGATAAGATCGCGGCCACTTCCTTGCTTTAGCTCAGCCGCGGTCAGTAGTGCCGCGATCGTGTCGCTCGGATGACCGGCGCCCTTCGTTTGGCTGACATAGGCATCATTGAAGTCCAAATATCGGATCATTACGCCATTGGTAAATACCGCGAGGTCCGGGGTTGTTTTGGTACCAGCGAATAGGACTGTTGCTGGCTGTGGGGCGCTAGCATTGCTCGCGAGCTTCAGGGCGATCTTGGTGGGCTCCGCGGTATAGCCACTGAACGCGCACCCAAATGTGTCTATAATGGCGCGTTTTGCGGTCCATCTGACATCAGCCGGCAGGTCTTCGTATCGTAGATTCGTTGCGTACTGAGCAATGATCTCGGCGAGGGTAGCTTGCCCCTTCTCGATTTTTTCTTGGCCTATCGCATCAAATGGCGATGTGCCGAATGCCAAGCCAACTGCTGCTGCCGCAAGAATATCGCGGCGTCGGATTTCTATGGCGCAAGCCGATTCACTGAGAGGCATTTCAAAAATCCTCTAATTAAATAGGGCATTGCTTTCGAGATTTAATCTGATTTCAAACTTACATGAATTCCTGCCCTCAACAAGCCGTAGCAGTCGGACATCGGGCCCCGTAATTGCGAACTAAACGCGCTGGAATGTCGGCGCACTGGCCGGCCCCCCGACTACGTTCTGCAAATTCGAAGTCGGTAAACCGCGCTTTTAAAGCTGCATTCGCTAGGCCTGCAAGAGCCGCCGCAGCCCGGACACCGGGCCGAAATTGTCGAGCTTGTAGACTGCCGCAATGAGCTCGTTCGCCCGGCCAGTGCCCAGGACTGGCGCCATCAGGTCGAGCGCTTTGGCCGCGACCTCATCGGCATTCATTGGGTTGCCCGGAGTGCCACGCACCTCGTAGGTGCGATGGCTAAGCGTGCGGCCGTCGGTGGTTTCGATTTTCACAATCGCTTGGCGTGCCGGCACTGCGGTCACCAGTTCTTGATTGGGCACTGCCTCGACCAGTTTGCGGACAGCCAAAACCTTGGGGTCGCTCATGCGGGCGTTGTCGTGAATGCTGTTGAAGGTCGCACCGCCATCCACAATCATCATGGCGACGAGATGCTGTAAGCAGATGTCCGAAATAGTACGGTTGTCAACGATGTGCAGACGGTCCGCCGGCATGTCGACCACGATACGCTCGACCTTGACGGCGCGCACCGCGGGATCTTCGAGCAGGATCGCTACCGCATCCAAGACCGATTGTAGCGGCGAGCCGACAGTCCATTTCTTGATCGACGTATTCATGATCTCGAAGCGCTTGCCGAGCTCGGCGGCGAGTTCGTCCGGCATAGGCTTCTCGCCGCCAACCGCGGTAAAAAGATTTCTGTTACCGCTCAGGAAGTCGTCGACGCCCGTGAAGCCGGACGCGATCATCGTGGCCGACGTGACACCATTACGGGCGCCCATGCCGCCAAAATCGAATGCCTTTTCCACATGCTCGCGGTCACGCTCCCAGTACGGAACGCCGGATGCTTGCTGAGTCGCAAATGAGAACGCATGGCGCACCCCGCGCGAATCAAGCCGCAGCATTGCGGACGCCGCTGCGGTTGCACCAAACGTCGTGGCCATGGTGTGGGTGCTGTGACGGCCGGCGGAGTAGAGCTTGCCCAAACCAAGCGAAAATATAAGCCGAGCACCAATGTCGTAGCCGAGTGCGACCGCGCGCAGTAGGTCATTGCCGCTGCGGTCAGCAATCTCCGCAGTGGCGAGCGCCGCCGGCACGATGCCGCAGCCTGGGTGAAAACGACCGCGCAGATGGGAATCATCGGTCTCGTCACCATGGGCCGCCATGCCGTTGGCGAGCGCCGCATTAACGGTCGAGGTCAGAATGCCAGTGCCGACGACCGTCGCCTCGGGTTTTCCTCCCAGGCTGTCCACATACCGGGCCGCCAGTTTACCGGCCTTGAGTCGCGAGCCCGACACCATCGCCGCGATGGTATCGAGGGTATGCAACTTGGTCTTTGCGGCGACCTCGGGCGGCAGGTCGCGGTCGAGCGTCGCTGCCACATAGTCACAGAGTGCCGTCGTGACGGGGGAGATTGGGCCGTCCGCAGTGGAAGCGGGCTCGTTGGCGGCCTCCGCGACCGGCCCGGCCGCGGCCTGCGCATGCGACGGCCTACTCGCAAGCACATTTGAAAAAAATGCCGCTCCGCTAGCATTGATCAGCCAGCGTCGGGTGTGATCCGGTCCATCACTCATGGTGATATCCCCCTCAAAAACTCTGGACCGGTATAACTCTGAACGGTGTGGACAATAGCTGGCGGCGACGTTGGAGGATAGACATGGCCGGTCTGTGTAGTGCTCCCGACGTCCGCTATTGGCACTTAGCGGACATCGGCTTGTGCGCTGCACATATCCGCTAATGACCCAAAGCGGACATGCGCTAACCACTCTACCTACCCATCTTGTGGATAGGCTGATTGGAAACTCTAGCGCGGATTGTGCGTCCGGTCCGACGGCGCTGCGCCGCGATACGCACCTTCTTCCAAGAATTGAGGTCACCTCCAGCGCCCAAACCTTGTTTGTGAAGTCTTGATGAAAGAAGGGCTGCGTGAGTACGGCTCGCGAGCTTTAATCGTTGCAAGATCGCTGACACGTGCAGCTTGATAGTGTTCGGTGAAAGAAAGAGCGCCTTTGCCATCTGCTTGTTCGATTTGCCTTCGCCCAGCAGGCGCAGGACTTGCATCTGCCGTTTGCTCAACTTATTACGAACGAACATTGTCTCAGTGTCCCCCCGCGCTACGCCTTGGTCGCGCGCGGAGCCACCGGTGAACATTGCATTCAGTTGTGAGAAGAGCGTTTCCGATACGGAGCGCTCTATCGCGCCACTGATCGCGTCTAGATTAATCGCTGGGCGAACATGTCCTCTCCGCTTCCCCACGATCTCCGTTCGTTGCGTACTGACCGGAAGCGGCAGCATATCTGTGAGGTTTACGTGCAAGAGGGCCACGCCGGTTGGCGTATCCAGCGAGAGCGGCATCCCGATGAGGGAGAACCACCGTTCCTCGGTAGTCGAGTGACACGGATAAATAAATGTCAAAAGATCAACCTGACCTGCGAGCAATGCTCGCAGCTCCCGCACGAACCGACGTAAGCGGGGTTCGTCGGATCGGCAGTATTGAAGGTAGTTAGAACCAATTGCCCAACGAGGAACCCGCAATCCATTCCGTCGGGCAAATTCCTTCCATGTATTATTGACCGCCACAATCGTCCCGGAGGCGTCGAGAACTACAGCGCTCGCGGGCAGCGACTTCATTGCCTCGAATGTCGCGACTGCGCTCTTCATGACCCGATGTGTCTTTTGCGAAGTCGTTTGCACCGCATTGGCCACCCGCTCCAAAAACGAGATTCCGTCCGGTACAGACTAGTCGCTTTGGGCTATTGTTTAATCAGATAACACAACGGATTGTGAGTAAAGAGGGTCAGAGGGTCTTCCATGAACGCTCAAAACGGCCCTCCCGATTTTTGCTAGTTTTCGGCAGGTCAACTAACGCTTTTAGCTGCAGCGACAATCGTGTTTCTGGTTTTCGTGTTCGCTGTAGGGCCCTAATGATCGACGACAAGCTGGCCGTTTCTTTGGGTGGTATTCAGAGTGGCGCGCGGACGCCCGAGTTGCGGCTGCTCTACGAAACTGCTCCGATCGGCCTCGCATTTCTCACCCCAGATTGCCGCTATCAGCAGATCAATCGGCGTTTGTGCGAAATTTGCGGCATTTCTGTCGAGGATCATATTGGCCGGTCAGTGCGAGAGACGGTTCCGCAAGTTGCCGAACAGGTCGAAAATATCGTTCAGACGATTTTGCGGACTGGAAATTCAATCACAGGCGTAGAGGTCCGCGGCCAGCGACCGGACGGCGGAAACGCGGAACGCGTTTGGATTACCAACTGGTATCCTCTTATTACGACAGATGGCCGCATCCTCGGTATCAACGTCGCATCTGAGGAGATTACCGAACGTAAACGGATGGAAGCGGCACTTGCTGCAAGTGAGGCCAAGTCTCGCGAACTCGCCGAACAGTATGCGCAATTTAAATGAATTACTGGAACAGCGCGTCGCGGCAGAAGCGCAGGAGCGGGTCCGCATCTGGAATGCCTCACGCCGGGAAATTTCCGAGGTAGGTCGGTACATGACGATGGCAGCGATGACTGCCTCAATCGCGCATGAGGTAAGCCAACCGCTCGCGGGAATTATACTGAATGCAAGTGCCGGGTTGCAATTCCTCGCCAAAACAAAGCCTGATTTGGACGATGCGCGTGCGGTATTGAAAGATATTCTAGATAACGGACACCGTGCCGGTGCGGTGCTCGACGGTATCCGCTCAATGTTCCGAAACGATCATGGAGCAAGGATCACTGTGAACGTGAACGACCTCATTGGCGAGGTTTTGGCGGTCGTCCGTGGGGAGTTGGTCGATCATCAGGTCTCGTTGCAAAGTGAGTTAAGCGACAGGCTCCCAACAATATTGGCGGCGCGGACACAACTTCAGCAGGTGCTTCTTAACCTCGTCATGAATGCCATCGACGCGATGAATTCAGTCATCAATCGCGAACGCGTCTTAATCGTGAAATCCGAAATTGGAGAATCCGGTGGCGTCAAGATCACGGTGGAAGACTCGGGCACCGGAATTGATCCGAGCCATGTGGACCGTGTTTTTGAGGCGTTCTTCACAACGAAGGCTCAGGGCATGGGGATGGGATTGTCGATTTGCCGCTCAATCGTCGAATCGCATGGGGGTACTCTTTCGGTCTCGCCACGCAGCCCGAATGGATCGGTTTTTTGTGTTATGCTTCCAACCACCGCGCCGGACAACGCTGGCGACGATGAGATCACGCGACAAGACCAGTCGCGGACCGAAACAGAACTTTGATCGCATCGGTCCGCGATAGCTGGGGAGTTAGCCAAAACCCTCGAACTGGCGCACCTTATTTCTAGTCTTCGTCCTCAGACTGCGCGCGCCGCTGTTCGACAGCATCACTCATATCGTGCAGTACAAAGAGCGTAAGGGCCCCCATGCGCTGCTTCTGCTCGGGGCTGAGAGTTTGATAAAGTGGCTGCCATGCATCCGCGAGCTTCTTAAGGTCGGCGGATCGTTGTGCTAGCGCATCGGCGCGTCGTTTCAAGAACGCTACCGCATCGCGGCTGCGCCAGGCTTCGACAGTATTCTCATCGGCGCGTTTTCCCGTGGTTTCGACGATTTGTGCCAGGCGGGCTTGTCGGTTCTGCGCCCGAGCGCGGATGGCGCTCTCTATAGGCGGCCAATATTTTGCCTGCTCAGGGGTGAGCTGCAATGCAGCCTTGACCAGATCTATCCGCAAGTCCGTCAGTGTATTCCAGGCCGCTATGCTTAACCGTTCGGGTGCGGCACCGGATGGGGTTTGCGCGTACGCCAGAGGGGATGCAGTAATGAAGAGTGCAGTCGCACCAGCCGCTACTATTTTTAACATCGGCGATCTCCTGGGTAGCTATCGCCCCCCAGAGCCCGCACAAATAATAACCGCACGGTCGAAGATTGCGTTGACTTAAATCAAGGGATCTAAGGATGAATTCGTAACGCCGCTTTGCGGACACCATTGGCCAGGTGGTTGAGAGATTGTCCTCACCGATTGTCGAGCTACGGTTGGGGGCAGTGGGAGCGGGCGGCCGCGGTGCCACTCGGACGAGAAGCAGCACCAGATTAGTGGTATTTTATTACGCAAAAGGCGCGTGAGAATTTAAAAAATGGCAGCAGCTTCTGACAAATCGATCACTGCAAAATCGTATCGCAAAACAGAACGTGCGCTTGTTTTTTGTCGTCACGTTTTAGCCCTTATTGTCTGTCGGATTGCGATCAGTGGGGGTGGGGATGTCTTCCAATAGCTGTGTCAGAAATTCTTGCCTTTTCGCTGAGGGTATTTTTCCTGGCGCGTCTTTGCGCGCGTCTCTCGCTTTTCGGAACCTTATTCGGCTGCTCCCTGCCACTCTGACGGCGGCGGCACTTGCTGCGTGCGCTCAGTCCTCCGCAGTTACCGATAAACATGAATTACGTACCGCCAGTCGAGAGGCGTCACTGAACGACAATCGCACGCGCGTAGTGGTTAAGGCGACAAAGCAGACTCCGTTCGTAGTCGAAAGAAATGCAGCCAGGGCGCAATTTGCACCATACGGGGTCGCCAGCTTCTACTCAGATGAACAACAGACCGCAAACGGCGAGATCTTCAATCCGAACGCAATGACTGCTGCTCACCCCACATTGCCATTTGGCACCCGGTTGCGCGTGACAAACCTGGCGACAGGACGATTCGTGACAGTTCGCGTCAATGACCGCGGTCCGTTTGTTCCCGGACGAGTTGTCGACGTCTCGTATTCAGCGGCCGAAACGTTAGGAATTGTTGGACGGGGTGTTGCGAAGGTCAAACTCGACGTCGTTCAGTAGTCGGCCTACTGCGCATCTGCTGGCGGCGGAGAGATTGTCCTCACCGGATTGTTGGGCTGCGCCGGAACGGCCGGTGCAGCGGGAGCGGGCGGCGACGCCGCTTGGACAGGTGTTACCGTTTTCTGTCCATTAGCCGATATTGGTAATGGCAGTCCGTGTGGGTAATAGGTCCAGAAGATGAAAACTCCCGCAAACAATACCGCTGACAAAAGGGCGCCCAGAAAAGCACGTCTGAAAGAGATGACAGTACCAATCAATGTGGATAGAAAAACGAACAACGCAAGCAAAATGACGTAAAGCCAGTTCACGCTTGCCCAATCTATTGGAATCATCGGCATTGCCGATCTTTCTGAAAACTTGATTGAGTACACAAGGTGAGTACACAAAACGCAAGACGGGTTCCAAAAGTTCAAGCAATTTCATACTTACGCTCAGTGGCAAAGTCAGCCTGAGCTACAGACTGACGCACAGAAACACTATTGGAAGCGGTAGTAGCGTGGCAGTGGCAGGCGCTCGACGAATGTCCGCTAATGGCAC